>NZ_JACFSB010000042.1:0-377 GCF_016100645.1 Bifidobacterium sp. M0353
GGCAAGAACTAGTTAGGGAGGGATGCATAAATTGAAAAGTAATTCCAAAAGTAAAAAATTAATAGCTATATTAGCTTTATGCTTAGTCTTAACACCAGTGCTATCAGGATGTGCTTTTTTCGAGAATGCTGAAATTGAAATAAAGCAAAACACTGCTGGCTTGCCGTTACAAATATCGACCTATGATTTCAATGGTCAAAAAATAGATGAGATCAAAACTAGCAAGGCAAAAATTCACACAGATAGAAAAATGTCCGAAAAGTCTGACGGTAAAGAGAACAGTAGTGTTATAGACATAGATTACGGGTCAAATAGAACAATCCATGTTGGTTCAACATTAATAGCGTATGAGGGCATTAAAAATTATACCGATGTTT
>NZ_JACFSB010000043.1:0-375 GCF_016100645.1 Bifidobacterium sp. M0353
CTTACTAATGAACTAGACATTAAAGATGCTTCTAATGATCTGACAATGTCAGCTTTGAAACAATCTGTAACTACACCTGGTATTTTAAAAGTTACAAAAAGTGCTTTATTAGACGAAAAAGACAAAGCTGCACGTTCTCGTAAATTTATTTGGCAATTACACCATAGTGATGGCGGACCAGCTGTTATTGATGATCTAGAAGATTATCAGCCGTTAGAAATAAAATCTAATATAGCTCAGTTGCTAAACCAGGTAGATTGGACTAGTAAGCAAATTGCTAAAGTATATGGTATTCCTGACAGTTATTTAAATGGTCAGGGCGATCAACAATCAAGTTTGAAAATGATGGGCAGTCAATATGCGCAAGCTCTAAAT
>NZ_JACFSB010000044.1:0-373 GCF_016100645.1 Bifidobacterium sp. M0353
ATTGTCGCTTCTGGATGAATAGATATGTTTGTTGCTCCAGCTTTGGCAAAAGAGGTAATTAGCTCTTCAACTGGAGAAACCATTAGATGGACATCAATTGGTGCACTAATTCCATAGTCTCGCAGTGCCTTACAAAACATACTACCCATTGTTAAATTGGGAACAAAATGATTATCCATCACATCGAAATGGACAACATCCGCTCCTGCATCTAATACTTTTTGGGTATCTTCACCAAGACGAGCGAAATCGGCGGATAGTATTGATGGTGCAATAATAAATTCATTCATAACATACCTCTACTCATAAACACCTTATACTTAAAAATAGCTTAAGATTTTTGGTATAAGGCCAATATTTCATCAATTTTTTT
>NZ_JACFSB010000045.1:0-371 GCF_016100645.1 Bifidobacterium sp. M0353
ATCCTCTGATTATTACTCTGACAGATACCGGATCGAAAAGTGAACGGCATAAAGCACGGCATGATAAAAATAGTCGTCGACAGAATGGTAAGAAAAAACGCAATTACATTGTTTCTGCCAGAAAAATAAGTCGAAATATTGATATTGCCGCTATTACTGCACAAATACAGCTAACTACTGAGCATGTACTCAATCCTGAAAAAGATATTAATCGTATTAGTATTTATTCAGCGCAAACGAATACGTTGAGTGAAACTCATGATGTAATCGTGCAAAATGCAGTCGCACAGGCAAAGCTGGCTATTACACATGTGCTGGCGCAGTTAGAAACTGAGCGGCAATTATCTGTTGTTGATAAAGCAGATATTGCT
>NZ_JACFSB010000046.1:0-369 GCF_016100645.1 Bifidobacterium sp. M0353
CTTCATGATCAAGCTAAAAATCATGATTATGTTACTAGATGGGCAATGGGATTGCTACAAGACTACTCAGAAATAGAGTCTCAACCTAATAATGACGATATTAAGCTAGTCAAATGTCGACAAATCATAATAGTTTATGAAACTAGCAAGAATAAGTGCTTAACATGCTATCCGATCTCATACAACAATTACACGAAACAATATGACAGCTTAAAAACTGCAATTAAAAAGCGTGAGCTTCAATTAGACGATTTTACCCAGACCAAAGTTGATGAAACTTTCCAAAATATCTATTACAGAGAGGCTCGCAAATATGCTAATGACTTGGCTAAATTGCATACGAAGTTAGCAGCATTATATGAAGTTCAG
>NZ_JACFSB010000047.1:0-368 GCF_016100645.1 Bifidobacterium sp. M0353
TGATTGTTACGGCAACGAAACTCATAGACACCGGTTGCCTGAGGGAATTGATGCAATACTACCTGAAGCATAGTGAATTTATATAAATCTGTATCCAGTAAAGACTGAATAATGGGCGGACGGTTGGTATCTATGGTCATATTGCTGGAGCAATTCATAAAAGTAATTAATATGTACTATGCGGAAATATATGTACTGAATTCTGTTTCAGAATTGTTACAGAATTTTTATCCGCATTTCAAAATTTGAGCTCATTCATTTAACAATCCTCATTTATTCGAGTCTAAACTTTCCGCTTCTGTTTCCATTTGAGAAATGGGTTTTATCAGCATAGTTGTAATCTTTACCCGGCTGCTGTGCAGTTCGTT
>NZ_JACFSB010000048.1:0-367 GCF_016100645.1 Bifidobacterium sp. M0353
TGGAAATATTATCTTGTTCATTTATGGCAATGTCATTTTTATGTATGGTCTCAAGCAGGAAGTATTTATATAAACCAATTATCCAAGCATGCTTTCGGCTTTTTGGGCTATCTTTCAAGTATGCGAATAAATCTTTCAGTAGTACGGAGTCAAATGCTAGAAAACGCATTTCTAATGGATAATGCTATGAAGAAGATCGATACATTAATTCCAACCAGTCCTCTGATTGGATCGTTGGCTAAAATGAAATTTTGTAACGTAGTAGGGCAGCCCCTTAGTAAGTCGACTTGGGCCGATTTATCAGATTCTGATATTATTGACCGATTTGGGCGTATATGCAGAAATCTTTCTCATTATCACAGCCGAT
>NZ_JACFSB010000049.1:0-365 GCF_016100645.1 Bifidobacterium sp. M0353
AAACTAAAGGTAATTTTAATACCCAAACGAACTACAATACCAAAGCTTATAACTTTATTACGACTTTAATCAAAAGTTATGATAACCAACGCATTAGTGGTGGTTTAAATGGTAAATGGAGTGAAGATGAATCACCATTCTTTTCATCAGCTAAATCACCAAATACTAGAGTATTCCCTGATGGCGATTACAGTAAACCACAAGCCGATAGCCGTAGTTATCAACTTGGTGGCTTCTTCGAAGATCGGATAAGCTTTAATGTTAATGACAGTAATAATTTTTATTTAGTTCCTGGTGTCAGAGCTGTTTACCAAAATACTAAACCGCGTAACCTTGAAAATATGTCATTATCAAAAATAAGTAGT
>NZ_JACFSB010000050.1:0-362 GCF_016100645.1 Bifidobacterium sp. M0353
TTACAGATATAGAAAAAATTCTTATACCTTTTGATTCCAGTAGTGCAATAAGATTAGGAATAGGTTTATTACCTAAGCTCCATTCTAACCTTAATATCTGTGCGGCTGTTTCAGGGGGAAGAGAGGATAAATCAGGAAGATTTGCTGTTTTTAGTTCAAACTTTTTATTAATACAATCATCCAAAATAAAAGCAGTTACACCATAGCTTAAAGCCATTTTTTTGTATTTTGCAGGCATTCTGGCATAAGATCTGAAACTGACTGCATGCTCACTAATAACAGGTAAATCATCCCTTTTAAAAAAATCAGGAGAGAATTTTAAGATTCTCCCCAATGTTTTTAGATCAGGTTCACTTCTTCCT
>NZ_JACFSB010000051.1:0-362 GCF_016100645.1 Bifidobacterium sp. M0353
GGAAAGCGTTTGCATCATATATTGTTGTGGAAGTCTGAGATGGAGGCAGTTCAGGGAGAGGCTCCCGGGCTTTTCGTAAATCAATATGACAGTAGCCTTGTGGATTTTTGTCCAGATAATCCTGATGATATTCTTCGGCAGGAAAAAATTGTTGTAAAGGCAAGTTTTCTACTACGATAGGTGCAGTATAACGCCCTTGTTCAGCTTTAATCATTGCCTGAATGACATCATGGTCAGCCGGATCTGTATAGTAAATACCGCTGCGGTACTGGGTGCCTGTATCGTGTGCCTGACGATTTAGGGTAGTAGGGTCTACAATCCGGAAAAAATGCCGTAGGATATCGGTTAAAGAGATGATATCT
>NZ_JACFSB010000052.1:0-360 GCF_016100645.1 Bifidobacterium sp. M0353
GACTATAATTATTAGCTTATTAATTTATTTTTACAGACGTCGCTGGTTATAACTATCAATAGCTTCTATAATAACAACCAGTCTTCATAGAAAGACAATAATTAACACAGAAACACACATCAGAGGCTATTCCATGAAACCTACACCTTTACCACCGCAAGGTGCGCAGCATCAGCTTTCCATGTCTGTACTTATGACTCCGGCATTAGCAAATTTTCACGGAAATGTACATGGCGGAGATTTACTCAAGCTACTGGATCAGGTAGCCTATGCCTGCGCCAGTCGTTATTCTGGCGAATATGTAGTAACATTATCTGTTGATCAGGTAATATTCAAAGAACCAATTCACGTGGGCGAACT
>NZ_JACFSB010000053.1:0-358 GCF_016100645.1 Bifidobacterium sp. M0353
ATTTGACAATAGAAGATGGCGACGTTTTGATTAATAAGCTTGCTGCGAAAAGCCTTGACCTAAATTCAAATGACGGTGACCTCAAAGTAAACCAGTCGACTTTTTCACGTAGTTCACTAAAACTAAATGATGGCGATGTTAAGATTAGCGACTCTCAAATACTAAATAACAGCTCAATTATATTGAATGACGGTGACTTTTCAATGTCAAACGCACCTAAGATCAACTATGTATTGACAAATCACTCGGATGATAAAATCATTTTTAAAGGTTCTTACCATTCCAATCATTTTGCAAAAAAAGTTAAAAATAAACCCGTATTAAAAGTTACTAGTATGGATGGCGATATTCTAATTAA
>NZ_JACFSB010000054.1:0-358 GCF_016100645.1 Bifidobacterium sp. M0353
GCAAAAAGTAATCAAAAAGATGTAATTGTTGAAATTAATAGTCCTGGAGGCTACACAGCACCAGCTGCTGAAATTTATACAGATTTAAAAAATTATCAAGGAAATATAGAAGTACATATTGTTGGTGAAGCAGATTCAGCTGCTTCTATTGTCGCAATGGCTGGTGACAAGGTATTAATGTCACCAATGGCGATGATGATGATTCACAGAGCAATAAGCTCCGCTGATGGAAATACTGATGATTTTGCAAGCGGGAAGCAGGCTTTAGATAAGTTAGACCAAAACATTGTCGATGCTTATGCAGCAAAAACTGGTAAGGATAAGCAGGACATTTATAGTCTAATGTCAAGAACTACCT
>NZ_JACFSB010000055.1:0-354 GCF_016100645.1 Bifidobacterium sp. M0353
CTTCACGACGCATATTTTCAATAAGTACTGATAAATGTAATTCACCACGACCAGAAACTTTAAATGCATCTGGGTCTGGTGTTTCTTCAACGCGTAAAGCCACATTATGTACCAGTTCTTTGTTTAAACGCTCAAGAATTTGACGTGAAGTCACATATTTACCTTCTTTGCCAGCAAATGGTGAGCTATTAACATTAAAGAACATAGTAACAGTTGGTTCATCAACACTTAATGCTGGTAATGCTTCAACGCAACTATTATCACAAATTGTATCAGAGATACCAAGTTCGCCTAAACCAGTGATCGCAATAATATCACCTGCTTCAGCAACTTCGGCTTCATAACGTTGTAAAC
>NZ_JACFSB010000056.1:0-349 GCF_016100645.1 Bifidobacterium sp. M0353
TGACCAGTTGCATCATCAGTAACTACCGCAAACGGTGTCACTTCAGAACCAGTACCAGATGTGGTTGTCACGCAAATTAGTTTTGCTTTTTTACCCATATTAGGGAAATGACAAGTACGTTTACGAATATCCATGAAACGCAATGCTAATTCGTCAAATTTAGTTTCTGGATGTTCATAAAGAACCCACATAATTTTCGCCGCATCCATTGGTGAACCACCACCTAAAGCAATAACAGTATCAGGTTGGAATGCTGTCATTGAATCAGTACCTTTACGGACGACACTTAATGTTGGGTCAGCTTCAACATCAAAGAAGGTTTCACAAATCACACCTTGCGCTTCAAGTT
>NZ_JACFSB010000057.1:0-348 GCF_016100645.1 Bifidobacterium sp. M0353
TCCAAATTATAAAAACATTGCTGATTTATTGAAAAAAATCGCTGAAAAAATAGCATCACAAACAGGGCTTAACAGCGAATTAATACTTTCAAGACGATTAATCAATCAGTATGTAAAATGGCAAAATGATAGGAAAGGTGAAATTCCAGAAATTCTGTCAGGATGGCGTAAACCATTATTTGAACAATATGACCTGCCTAATTGATTAAGCCATAATGTAAGAATGACAAAATTTTAGTTAAATGGTGTCAAATTACTCTGACACCAATCTCTATATTAAGCTAGTTCACTTAGCATCGATTCAACAATTTTTGATGATTGGGCTGCAGCAAGTTTTAAAAATGATTG
>NZ_JACFSB010000058.1:0-347 GCF_016100645.1 Bifidobacterium sp. M0353
TGCTGAATAATAAACTCTGTTATTCCATAACTCTGGAAAGCAATATTGATATATTGCTTTTATTAATACTTATATCGTAAAAATTTCATTATAAATATAAAAGGGAGAATCAATCGTTTGATTGGTTATAAAAATATTTTCTTGAAATATTTGACATTATCAGTTCAGCTCTTTTCTAAAGGCAAATAAAGAAAGAAAAAGGCGGCGTAAAAGACTAAGTAAAAAATGACATCATGTATATTTTATTAGTACCTATATTATCGAGTATATAAATAGTCTCCACTCAGTAATATGATATTACTTCTTTCATATCCCACTAGAAATAATATACGCAACTATATTTATAT
>NZ_JACFSB010000059.1:0-345 GCF_016100645.1 Bifidobacterium sp. M0353
GCTCTTAAAACGCTAGCACGGTTGAAAGGACAATCAATAACAGCAATTTTAGCGCCATTAGGATAATCTTTAGCCATTTGTTCACCATTAATTTTACCAGCCAAGAAATTATCTGAAGCCACAGTGCTAACCACTAAATCATCATCACTAATAGGATTATCAATCACCACTACCGGGATCTGTTTTTGTTTTGCAGCCAATAATCCTTGGCGGATACCTTCAGAATCAACGGCGATTAAGTAAATAATATCAACTTTTTGATTAATGACATCTTCCATCATTGAAATTTGCTTAGCTTGATCATATTGAGGATCGACAAGAATGTATTGATCGCCATTTTGTTTG
>NZ_JACFSB010000060.1:0-345 GCF_016100645.1 Bifidobacterium sp. M0353
AATCATTCCCAAACAATTTCTTAAATCCATTAAACGCAGCGGCTTCGGGCCGAATGCATTTGATGAATGGCGTTATCTGGATCATGGTGAGCCAGGTATGGATAACAGTAAACGTCCGCTAAATCCTGATTTTGTGCTTAATCAGCCACGATATCAGGGCGCGCATATTCTGCTCACACGGAAAAACTTCGGTTGCGGCTCCAGCCGTGAGCACGCTCCCTGGGCTCTGGATGATTATGGCTTCCGTGCCATTATTGCACCTTCTTTTGCTGATATCTTTTTCAATCACTGCTACAAAAATGGCTTATTACCTATCGTTCTGTCTGAAGAAACTGTTGATCTCTT
>NZ_JACFSB010000061.1:0-343 GCF_016100645.1 Bifidobacterium sp. M0353
TATTCGAATACAACCATTAGCTGTTGACCAAGCATTGGGGTCTGTATCAATATAAACCTTATAGTTTAATTCAATATTATTTATTCGTTTTGGTAAACTTTGGGCTATTTTAGATAATCGACGATTAAGATGATGATAATCAGGAGGAATAATCGCTCTATTGTCATTTTCAATACAAGCTTGTTGACTAATTGCCAATATATCATTTTCCGATAAGCTTTTAACTCCTTCAGGTGAAACAATAGTTGGTGGTATTCTAGTTTGGCTTTGACATCCAACCTGCATAAGTATTACAACACATGAGATAAATAAAATAATAGATTTCAATGGTTCGAAAATCCTT
>NZ_JACFSB010000062.1:0-341 GCF_016100645.1 Bifidobacterium sp. M0353
TGCACGTATGTAGCTGTTATGTTGATCTAGCGCTTTTTGGTAGTCAGGTTTGCCTAAATTAGCCGACGTCAGGCCATTGATTAGTGACTTTGCTGGTGTTCTTGCAATGATATGACTAAATTTTTTCATTCTATAAATTCCTTATAATAATTATGCAATAATTATGAATAATAATTCACTTTAAAAACAAAATCAAGCTTTTTTGATTAGCTTTTATATTTGTGATATGCATTTTTATGCTGTTTTCTTTATAAGCAAAATTGTGAGGAATTGATATAGGTGTAAAACAATGGTGAATTATTAATAATTAAAATAAGAATAGCAAATGTGTGATAAGAAAT
>NZ_JACFSB010000063.1:0-341 GCF_016100645.1 Bifidobacterium sp. M0353
ATATCTTACAAGAGCAACATCTTGAGAAAGAACGTGACACACTGCAATCATTCTATGATTCGGTAAAAATGCGAGCTGAAGGCATTAACAGTGCTGAAGGCAAACAAAAGAGTGTGGTTGAGTTGTACGATAAATTCTTCCGCAATGCCTTCCCTCGTATGACTGAACGTTTGGGCATCGTCTATACGCCTGTTGAAGTGGTGGATTTCATCATTCACAGTGTTGAGCATGTATTGAAGACCGAATTCGGCAAGAGCATGGCTGATGAGAATGTCCACAGTCTTGACCCATTCACAGGTACAGGTACGTTCATTACCCGTTTACTGCAAAGTGGCATCATT
>NZ_JACFSB010000064.1:0-339 GCF_016100645.1 Bifidobacterium sp. M0353
TAATTAAAGAGGCCCGAATTATAGAGGCTATTTTATTTTTCGTCAATGAGATTTTAATACATAAATTGTAAGGACTATATTAAATAAATATATCGCCTTTATTAATCATTAATCGCTATGACTCGCTTACTTTTTTCACCACCGATTTCACGAGCTAATTTTGGCACAAGATAACCTGATACATTTTTCGCAAGTTGTCTCATAATTTGCTTAGCATTATCATCATCCACTAAAAAATGAGCAGCCCCTTGCACTTTATCCAATAAATGGATGTAATAAGGCAAAATGCCTATTGAAAATAATTTATTACTTAAACAAGCTAATACATCAGCATCATCA
>NZ_JACFSB010000065.1:0-338 GCF_016100645.1 Bifidobacterium sp. M0353
AGACGTCCCTGCGGCAAATTCAGTTCTTTCAGGCAGCCTGATAAACGCTGGGCAGCCGGATCACCGGCACGGCCACCGGCATAGTTTTCCAGACCAATGTGAATTTTACCAGCCAGAAAGGTACCTGCCGTCAGCACCACTGCACGACTACGGAATATAACACCCATTGCCGTCATTACCCCGACAGCACAGCCATGTTCCACAACAATATCTTCTACCTGCTGCTGAAATAATTGCAGGTTCGGCTGATTCTCCAGCATGGAACGGATAGCTGCTTTATACAGAATACGGTCGGCCTGTGCCCGTGTTGCACGTACTGCCGGTCCTTTTGATGCATT
>NZ_JACFSB010000066.1:0-337 GCF_016100645.1 Bifidobacterium sp. M0353
GAAAGAACAAGCTAAGCAAAGTTTAGCTAATGTTAAAGCAATTGTTACTGAGGCGGGTTATCAAGTTAAAAATATCGTTAAAACAACTATTTTTTTAGCTGATATGAATGATTTTGCTGATGTTAATAGTGTCTATGAAGCATTTTTTACCGAAAATCAAGCAAGCTTTCCAGCGCGTTCTTGTGTGCAAGTAGCTCGAATTCCGAAAGATGCTAAAGTTGAAATAGAAGTTATTGCTGTTAAATAAGTTTGCCAAAGTGATTAGCACCAAGAGGTGCTAATGAAGCAAAAAAGTTGAGGAAAGGTTTTTTTGTGGCTTTTTTTGCTAAATATCCCT
>NZ_JACFSB010000067.1:0-337 GCF_016100645.1 Bifidobacterium sp. M0353
CGTCCTGTATGGCAATCTTGGCAAACAATATGGCCACCGGGCAGTCTTTATTCCGAGGCTGGCGTATCACTTGAAAATATCATGAATTGTTGCAAACACTAACCTGCAAAACCAACATGAAATCCAGCGCCAAACCCCTCCCATCCCCTCATGCAAAAAATGAATAAACCACTTGTGAATATCGCATGCCCACCTCTCATATACCGTAAAAAACCAAATAAATATCATAACTTAATAAATATAAAATTCTTATACAAAATAATTAAATTAGATTGGCTTGTTTTCAGATCAAGATTAATATTTTAACATTAAAATAATTTCAACATATGTAATTTAA
>NZ_JACFSB010000068.1:0-336 GCF_016100645.1 Bifidobacterium sp. M0353
TGGTGAGGAAAAATTAGTTCCCTTTATCAATTCCATCGGTTTATGGCGTGCCAAATCCCGAAATGTTATAGCGCTTTCCAAACAATTGATCGAAAATTATAATGGGCAAGTCCCGCAAACGAGAGAGGCTTTGGAAGCTTTACCCGGTGTTGGAAGAAAAACAGCAAATGTAGTATTAAGTGTTGCTTTTGATCAACCTGCCATGGCAGTTGATACGCATATATTTCGAATAGGCAATCGCACGGGTCTAGCTCCTGGCAAGACACCCCTCGATGTTGAAAAAAATCTAGTAACAAATATTCCCCGAGAATTGATTGCGAAATCACATCATTGGTT
>NZ_JACFSB010000069.1:0-334 GCF_016100645.1 Bifidobacterium sp. M0353
ACAGATTAACGTTTTGAGAACTGTTTTGCACGGCGTGCTTTGCGCAGACCGAATTTTTTACGTTCAACTTCACGTGCATCACGAGTAACCAGACCAGCAGCAGACAGAGTTGGTTTCAGAGCTGCATCGTAGTCAATCAGTGCACGGGTAATGCCATGACGAATCGCACCAGACTGACCGGTTTCACCGCCGCCTACAACATTTACTTTAATATCGAAAGCTTCCAGATTTTCAGTCAGTACCAGAGGCTGACGAACAATCATGCGGCCGGTTTCACGACCGAAAAATTCATCCAGCGGACGACCATTTACAATAATCTGACCGCTACCCTTTT
>NZ_JACFSB010000070.1:0-326 GCF_016100645.1 Bifidobacterium sp. M0353
TTAACAAACAAGCTGTTGATGACATTACTGAAAATGATATTTTTCAGGGGGCTTTTGCTTACGGTATTAGTTATGGTTGGCCATTAGAGAAAACAATTTTGTTTGCCAATCTAGCCATAGTAGCAGCCAACAAACAGAAAAGAGGGCGTAGTGCAATGCCTAACTTGGTTGATATTAATCAAGCAGGTAAAGATCTTATTAAGGATTTTAAATACTTTTTTTGATCTATTACTAAAATCATTAATCATCAAAATTGTTTTATTTGAGCGATTTCTTGAATCTCTAAAAATTACTTTTCTAAATATTTTTAAGTACCACAAATTTTC
>NZ_JACFSB010000071.1:0-326 GCF_016100645.1 Bifidobacterium sp. M0353
TGATGAAGGAGCATACGTAATATCCACGTTTACTAAAATTAAAGACCAAGAATCAAGAGTAATTACTGGTGGATCAGGAGCAGCAAACAGTACAAACGATAGTGATGCAAGTGCTGATGGCAAAGCTGATACTAAATCTACTACTAGCTCAAAATCGACTGATACAAAGACTGGTAAGTAATTATGGCAACCTTTTTGGAAGTCGATGCCGAGCTTAAACGTACATTAGGCTTCTTGCCAGATGATGAAGCTTTCGATGCTCAATCAGAGGAACGACTTAAAAGCCTGCTAGTTGGTGCTGAACTTTATGTTCAGAATGCAATTGG
>NZ_JACFSB010000072.1:0-324 GCF_016100645.1 Bifidobacterium sp. M0353
TGGAGGATGTTGTGGGCATGAACATGTAACCTCTCCTTTATTAGACATATCCCCTATTAGTGATGCTTCTGATACTCGAGCTGTTTACCGCATCATGAAAATGGATTGCCCAATGGAAGAAGCGCTTATTCGAAAAAAACTTGGCAGCATTCAAGGGATTACTCATCTTGAGTTTAATTTAATGCAACGTATTCTCACTGTTGATCATGAGCTTTCATCTACTGAATCAATTATTGCTGCACTAAAATCAATCGATATGACACCAGAGCTAATACCTAATAATAAAGGTGTAATAACGGTGTTTTCAATTAATGGTATGGATTG
>NZ_JACFSB010000073.1:0-322 GCF_016100645.1 Bifidobacterium sp. M0353
AATAGATCACATGCTGTGTGAAGTGTTTTTCATAAAAAATACGCTAATCATGGGTAAAAGTAATTCTGCGCGCATTGAGGAATGGATTAAATCCAGAGGCGTAGTCGACAGAAGTAAATCAGGGCTAAGCCAGCATGATATGCATGCAAACAGTTCTATGCTATTAACCCGTGTAGAACGTATTTTAAATGATATTGAATGGACGCTGATTAATGCAGAATACGGCTATAACCTGTCTGGTATTATTGATTTAACAAACTACGTATTAGCCAGAGATTCATATATTCAGCCGTTAGAGTGTGATACCTTGCTGGAATACCTT
>NZ_JACFSB010000074.1:0-322 GCF_016100645.1 Bifidobacterium sp. M0353
AGAATTTTTGAAGGTGATTATAAGCAAATGCTAAGTTCGCTGAATAAATTAAAGCAGTTACCTGATGATACCCTTATTTGTGCAGGACATGAATATACCTTAACTAATTTAGATTTTACTCAAATGCTGGTTCCTGAGGAGCAAGTTATCCATGAGTATTATGATTTTATTTGCAAAAAGAAAATTACTTTGCCTTCTATTTTAACCCAAGAAAAACAGATCAACTTATTTTTACGTTGTGAGGACAAAAATTTACAAAATAAATTTAATTGTAACAATGAGTTAGAGACATTTACTTTTTTTAGGAGCCAAAAGGACATTT
>NZ_JACFSB010000075.1:0-320 GCF_016100645.1 Bifidobacterium sp. M0353
TGCTTGCTCAGAGCTGGCATCTATTAAGTCTGCAATCGCTTCGGCCTGAGCTAGATCCAATTTATCATTTAAGAAAGCTCGCTCTGAAAATTCGCCCGGCCTTGCAATCCGCACACTAGGAATATCTAAAATGCGTTTTAACAGTAGATCTAAAATAACTGGACCACCATGCCCTTGTAGTTCAAGCACATCTTCACCCGTAAATGAGTGTGGATTAGGAAAGAATAAAGCAATACCTTCATCTAAGGTTGTACCATCCGATGCTAAAAAAGGTAAATAATGCGCATAGCGAGGCTTAGGTAAAATACCTAAAACGGCTT
>NZ_JACFSB010000076.1:0-319 GCF_016100645.1 Bifidobacterium sp. M0353
GACCAGTCTTCGAGGTTAAATCAATACCGCCATTGGCAATAATCTGACCATTATCATTAATTATTCCCTCACTACTAATAATTTTTCCGGTTTCAAATTGTGTTTTATGGGTATTAACAGCAGAGACTGTTTGTCCGCTACCAGCGGCTGTAGTAGGAGGAGAAGCAGGTATTGCCGTTTCCGGTTTATGCTCCGGGTCAGACGGAGCAGGCTTATCCGGCTCAGGGGCATAACCAATCAGGCCATTATTACTATTATCCAGCTTATTCAGATCCAGCGTTAAACCCTGAGTACCGGTCTGAATAATCTTCCCGTTCTG
>NZ_JACFSB010000077.1:0-319 GCF_016100645.1 Bifidobacterium sp. M0353
CAGGCAGAAAATGACCTGCTGGCGATTCTTCGCTCAGTTGGCTTGCGTGCCAAAGCACAAAGCCAGACAATTATACAAATTTTATCCGAAAAATAATTTATTTAACTTTTATTACTTATCCTGATATCAGGAATGGAACTCAGATTATGGCTCGTATCACTGTAGAAGATTGTATCGGACGTATTACGAATCATTTTGACCTGACCATGATAGCTGCTTTACGCGCTCGTCAGCTTGCCAACGGCGCTACTGCACTGGTCGAAGAAGATCATGATAAACCGACTGTCATTGCCTTACGCGAAATTGCCGGCGGACAAAT
>NZ_JACFSB010000078.1:0-317 GCF_016100645.1 Bifidobacterium sp. M0353
ATTCTGTTAATCCTTTTTTGATAATTCTTAAGCAATATATTTTAATTATATTTTGATAATTAATTAATGATATCAGTAAGTTATCCATCTAATTTAAGTTAAAGAAAATTTCAAAAAAAGGTTGCAAAATATGCAGATTAAGGTATTTTTATACTCTTTTTTAGGTTGTTTTTTAACGTGAATTCATTAAAGCGTTTTTCTTATAATAATAAATTCTAAAATAATCAAATCATTAGTAAAAAATAACACTAAATAATTATTAATAACAATAAACACAGTTCAATAAAGCAAAGTTGTATTTGCTATATACATGAAAT
>NZ_JACFSB010000079.1:0-316 GCF_016100645.1 Bifidobacterium sp. M0353
CTGGCGTGCTGATGAATGATACCACTGCCAGCCTAAATAGATTGCGGGTATCAGCATCAGTAAAGTATAAATAGTGACTACCAGATAGTAATTCAGAAACGGAGTGGCAATATAGGTAGCGGCACCCAGCAGCATCAGACCGAACAGATATTTGACACCAATCATCCACTTACCGGCACGGGGCAGAATATGCACACCGAATACAGAAATCAGAATCAGCGGGATGCCGGTACCCAGTGCCATAACATACAGAGCCATGCCGCCCAGAGCAGCATCCCCGCTCTGAGCAATATAACCCAGTGCAAAAGCCAGAGGT
>NZ_JACFSB010000080.1:0-316 GCF_016100645.1 Bifidobacterium sp. M0353
GGTTGAGATAGCTGAAATAAAAGTTCCCATTTTTTTAAAATTTATCGATCGCTGTTAAACATCTAATAGCAAACTGACAGAAAGAATGATCATGACCAAACCAGCAAAATACAAACGTGTATTATTGAAATTATCCGGAGAGTCCCTGATGGGGCCGGATGCTTTTGGTATCAATCGCGATACTATTATGCAAATCACTGCACAGGTTAAAGAAGTGGTCGATATGGGTGTAGAAGTGGCTATTGTTATTGGCGGCGGTAACATCTTTCGCGGAATGGCGCAATCAGCCAAAGGCATGGAACGTGCTACTGCCGAT
>NZ_JACFSB010000081.1:0-315 GCF_016100645.1 Bifidobacterium sp. M0353
TCCTTTTGCAAGAGTCATGAAAGCGCCGATTTGGTCACTACGATTGCAAGAAATTAAGATGACCAATAATCTACTTGGTTTTGCACATAAAAGCTATTGGCAACGAGACGCAAAACTGAAAGATCATTAATTTGATAAATGGAATGTTAGGTTTTAGCATAATCATTATCTAATCACAAACTAAAACCCACTAATAGCTTAAATTGAAACTGAATGATCACAGTTTAGGTGGTATATTTTCCTCATATTCAGTATCTCCACCGCAAATTGTATCCCAATTGGCTTTTGAACCAGTATAAATGTGTATACGTTTTT
>NZ_JACFSB010000082.1:0-311 GCF_016100645.1 Bifidobacterium sp. M0353
TAATCAGTATGTTTTTATCTGTCTGATCATCATTATCGATATCAGTCTCTTCGTCTGTATCCGGCAGGATATTTTCTTCGGCCACAGCTTCGGCATGAATATCATTACCATCGGCTGCATCTTCTTTTAAAGATTTAAACAGTTTAACCGGAAACAAAGGGTTATCCTTTATTACCAGCAATTCATTATCAGTTTCGGCTATATCTTGTAAACTATCTCCATTTTCACTGACTGTTTTATCCGTTTCACTTTTTACCGGTATAGGGGCGGATTCAATAACTGTAATCTGAGGAGTAACCGATTCAGATTCC
>NZ_JACFSB010000083.1:0-310 GCF_016100645.1 Bifidobacterium sp. M0353
TATTATAATTAGTAAAAGTCACATCATCTTTACCTTCCATAATAGGTTCATTTTGCAGACTCTTCATTCTATCGATAGAAACCAGCATATAGAACAGTTCAGGTAATAATGTTAAAACTGAAATTAAAGGACTATAAATTCGCGAGCTAATAATTACAAAGGCAATAAAAGTAATTGGATCCAAACTTCCAGAAACCATTAAAGTTACTCCGAGTAAAACAACAATACCTAGCCCCACTTGTAATGTCATAGTAGACAAAGTAACAATAATTCCACCTATTCCTTCAAACTTAATTGATGCCCACATCAT
>NZ_JACFSB010000084.1:0-310 GCF_016100645.1 Bifidobacterium sp. M0353
GGCATCGGATGAACATTCCTAAATGGAATATTCACATGATTAAGCAAAGCCTCGGTAACCATACGAAAATTGCTGGCTTCATCCGTATAGGGCACCATTCTTTCATCACCGAAAAACAGATGCAACCGTTCCCAAGGCAATCGATGACTGTAAGTTTCTCCCCCTAATAATTCATATAATTTTTTAGGTGTGGATCCTCCTGATAACGCTATCCTGAAAACCGCATCCTTTTTTTCCTCAATCTGGTGCAAAATGATATCAGCCAGGTAATTAGCCTGTGCATTTGCATCGGGTAAGACAAGAACATATC
>NZ_JACFSB010000085.1:0-309 GCF_016100645.1 Bifidobacterium sp. M0353
GCCGCGGGAGATTGTAAAGAGGGTTCGCGCCAACCCTCTTAACTCGGACGTATTCACCGTATAGAAATAACCACAAAACAACAAAACGTCCGAAACTCATCAAACCCAAAAAATTGAGGAAAGGGGTTTTTGAAACGCAAAATACCTTCTAAAAACGATTATAAAATTGTCAAAATCAAAAACCTAATCTGCAAATTATTAATATTAAAAATGGTGATTTTTTAAGAGGGGATAAAGGGGCTATTATTTCTAATAAACAGCAAATAACCGATGCTGTTTTCGAGTTATCAGTGTTCTTCTTTACAAAAG
>NZ_JACFSB010000086.1:0-307 GCF_016100645.1 Bifidobacterium sp. M0353
TCTGCTTTATACAGCCGACAGGCAACGGCCATCAAAACACAATATTTTTATTGAATTTGTGGTTAATGCTATGTCTTAGTTGCTGCTATCTGTGTTATATCAGCGATATCAAAATGAATATATCTAACTTCACAATTTACAAATTGGTTTCATCGGTATTTTAATGATTGATTCATCTGGTATTGCTTTATTGATACCTGTATATCTTCTATATCAGTTAAACCAGATTTTTATATTTACTGCCCTGCATTTAAGAAACTTCTTAAGCTAAGATGATTTTTTTATAAATGAAACAAAAATAAATAAT
>NZ_JACFSB010000087.1:0-304 GCF_016100645.1 Bifidobacterium sp. M0353
ACGCCGGCCGCGAATAACATACTGGTATAAATCAGCCTCAGTAATAATGGCCAGTTGCTGATCTGTCAGCAGGCAACCGTAACTTAACGGTGCAATAGTCAGGCACAAGCCTGAATTACTGTTCAGAAAGTCCTGCCAGCTATTGACAATATCTGGCTGTAAACTGTACTGGCGCATAAAATTGAGCATAGTTTCCCGGCGTCCGAGACTTTCTGCACAAATTAGTACCCGTCCTGACCATTGCTGGAGAAAATTTTTCAATGTGTGCAGCGGATCATCAGCCTGTCTGTCTACTGCGACACTT
>NZ_JACFSB010000088.1:0-301 GCF_016100645.1 Bifidobacterium sp. M0353
GTGCTGATGCCTGTTGACTGGAATCATGGTAACGCGCAAATCTGGCTTACTCAGCGCAGTCAGCAACTACGCCAGCACCGCGGACAAATCGCTTTTCCCGGAGGCAAACTGGAAAATAATGAAAGCAGTATCAATGCAGCATTTCGCGAAAGCGAAGAGGAAACCGGACTAATCCGTAATCAGTGGCGGCTGGTCGGAACCTTACCTCAATGTTATCTGCCCAGCGGTTTCAAAGTTGTTCCTGTTCTGGCCTGGACCAATTCATCTCTGCACTGGCAGCTCAACCCGTCAGAAGTCAGAG
>NZ_JACFSB010000089.1:0-300 GCF_016100645.1 Bifidobacterium sp. M0353
CCAGCATTCTGCATATTTTTTTGCATACTAATTTTCCTCTGCGGTATTTATTCTTTAGAAATGATTGGTGAGATTGCTTCAAGTTCTTTGCGCAACTCATCAGAAAGATTTTTGTCCTGCAGAATTTTTTCCAGTTCTTTGCGTAAAACTGCATTGTCCAGAATATTGGACTTCAAATCTCTCAGCAGATTTCGCATAGCTAGCAGCGATTTCAGTTCAGGTACTTGCTGAACAATCTGTTCAGGATGAAAATCTTTCATTGATTTGAATTCAAGATTCACAGGAATTTCGGAATTATCA
>NZ_JACFSB010000090.1:0-300 GCF_016100645.1 Bifidobacterium sp. M0353
TCCCCTTTCCAGCATTCGATTTCCAGAAAACTGGTTAATCTGACCTATGCGGTGATACTCTGACCACTTTGTTGATGGTTGATGTATTGAGACAAACATATCTTATGGTGGAAATTATAACTACTGTCACCCATACGTATTATTTTGTCTCCTGCTACGGCTAACTCTCTGCCCACATGAGTAAGACCATCGTCAGAAGTAGATATATCGCCCTTCGTCTGAATGGGTTTGTTCAAGAGGTTTAATGTAGAGCAAATTACTAACTGATTCAATATGGGATTTTTAATTAAAAAAATCATA
>NZ_JACFSB010000091.1:0-297 GCF_016100645.1 Bifidobacterium sp. M0353
CACAATCCGGTGCGGAATACCAATCAGCTCAGAATCATGCAGTAATACACCGGAACGTTCATCACGATCGTCCAGCAGTACATCTATTCCGGCCTGCTGCAATTGCGCATACAAATTATCTGCGGCAGCTTTTACATCAGCTGACTTTTTATAATTCATCGGCACAATCACCACCGTAAACGGTGCCATAGCTTCTGTCCAGATAATACCGCGTTCATCATTATTCTGTTCAATTGCCGCAGCAATCACACGCGTAATCCCGATACCATAACACCCCATTTCCAGCACAACATTTTT
>NZ_JACFSB010000092.1:0-296 GCF_016100645.1 Bifidobacterium sp. M0353
TTCGAAAACTTCTAGGTCTTCTTTTTCGTCACCTAGCTCTTTAGCCAGCTTTCTAAAAGCTAGTTCACGGTTTTCACCTTCAAGTTTTAGAGCCTTGTTAATATAACCAGCAAAGTCTTTAACGTGATTAATTGAATTTTTGGCACGTTTAAACTTTTCACTGGACTTATCTTCTATCTCTTTTTGCATTAAGTGCAAATAGCTTTCAGGTGGCTGTCCCAGTTGAATTTGAACATAATGATGGTCTAGGCAGTTGTAAACAGTACCACAAACTTCAGCTGTTTCCTGTATATCGT
>NZ_JACFSB010000093.1:0-293 GCF_016100645.1 Bifidobacterium sp. M0353
TACGGTATTGCTGAGCTGTTTTTTCTGAACGTTTGAACACCAGTTCATCCTCACTTGATTCATGTGCAGCAAACTGGTAACCATGCTCATTGAATTCATGCAGCATTTTAGGTGAGTGCAGTTTATTGCGTACAATAAAGCGAGTCATCAATCCCATGGCCTCTTTCGCATAAGCATTAACATTCATGTATTTACCCGCTTTTTCATCCAGAAAAACCGGTTTAATTACCTGTGCTTTAAGTTTATCCTTATCTATTGCTTTGAAATAATTATCAAAAGCTAAATCAATGATG
>NZ_JACFSB010000094.1:0-293 GCF_016100645.1 Bifidobacterium sp. M0353
TACGTCTATCGTTACATTCTCTCCCGGCATTACCATTTCCACACCTTCTGCCAGGCTTACTGCGCCAGTTACGTCTGTTGTACGGAAATAGAACTGCGGACGGTAGTTCGCAAAGAACGGTGTATGACGACCACCTTCTTCTTTGCTCAGTACGTATACTTCTGCTTTGAATTTGGTGTGCGGAGTGATGCTGCCCGGTTTTGCCAGTACCTGACCACGTTCTACTTCTTCACGTTTGGTACCACGCAGCAATACACCTACGTTATCACCTGCCTGACCCTGATCCAGCAATT
>NZ_JACFSB010000095.1:0-290 GCF_016100645.1 Bifidobacterium sp. M0353
AGTTATCACTCCTATCTATTTCACCAGACCAACACAAGAATAACCATCATTATCCAATGAACACACCACGCATCAACATAGAATTCGACCGTACCCTTATTGCTTCCTTACCGTCTTCCGGCCCGCGTTATACTTCCTACCCTACAGCAGACCGTTTTAATACTTCATTCACCGCAACTCAGTTACAAACTGCTTTACAGCAAAATATTGGTGACAAACCAGTCTCCCTGTACGTACATGTGCCTTTCTGTAATACCATCTGTTACTATTGCGGCTGTAATAAAATTATT
>NZ_JACFSB010000096.1:0-290 GCF_016100645.1 Bifidobacterium sp. M0353
GACTTTAAAGTGTTAGAAACTAAAAGACAAAAAGTTTTAGCTTAAAATTTATTACCAGTTGATTTGAATTATTAGTCTTTTAATTGTTCTATTTGAAACAAAATGCGTGTAAAAGTTTGATACTTTTACACGCATTTTTATAAACAACAACTATTTACCAACTAATAGTGACGGATATTGTGTATACGATAAATCACCTTTATCAGCAAACCAGTCTTTTATTTCCTTTATTGATTTATTGGCAATTTTTTTGTTTTGACCGTGAAGCTTTTTAGCCTCATTTTTAGTTT
>NZ_JACFSB010000097.1:0-289 GCF_016100645.1 Bifidobacterium sp. M0353
TTTAGTATCAGCTACGCCTTTTTCTGGATCAATATATTTTTCAGCTTCTGCTTCTGGATTGAGATCTGGGCGTTGCCATAAATCATCAGCAAGTGGCTCAAGACCCGCTTCTATGGCTATTTGTCCGCGTGTGCGACGTTTTGGTTTATAAGGGAGATAGAGATCTTCTAATTCGGTTTTACTAAGTGTTTGAGTGATTTTTTGACTTAATTCGGGAGTTAATTTTCCTTGTTCCTCAATTGATTTTAAAATCGTCTGTTTACGATCCTCTAGTTCTCGCAAATAACTT
>NZ_JACFSB010000098.1:0-289 GCF_016100645.1 Bifidobacterium sp. M0353
CATCTTTCTGGATTTCAAAATCATCATCATTAACGATTTCATCAAAAGTAAAACCGTACTGGAAACCTGAGCATCCCCCACCTGTTACGAATACGCGCAGTTTCAGGTCCGGATTGTTTTCTTCTGCAATTAAATCTTTTACTTTGGTACAACAGCTTTCAGTAAAGATAATCGGTGTTTCAATATCGGTTTCTGACATGGTGTAGTCCTTTTAATAATATGTGCATACTTGATTGTCTATCCTGCTGACCGGTTATGGCAAGAGGGGAATAAGATTTAATCCGCTTTT
>NZ_JACFSB010000099.1:0-289 GCF_016100645.1 Bifidobacterium sp. M0353
TGGCGGCAGCATGATTGAAATGGAAAGCGATAATGACGTTGTTACGGTTGATCAAGGTGCCATTGTTAATTTGACGCCCTTATTAGAGTATGACGGTTCTCATGGTTCAAATGGTGAATGGGGGAGACCATTTACTGTTATTGCTATTACCGGTAGTGGCACCGTAAACGTTGCGGGTACACTAAATATTAATATGACTGATAACTCAAAGGCAAATCCATATAAAGGAACTCGCAATGACAATAAATGTAGAGCCATATATTTACGGAATTCTAAATCTAGCTTCAAT
>NZ_JACFSB010000100.1:0-288 GCF_016100645.1 Bifidobacterium sp. M0353
GTTATATGTAAAAACTCTTCAATCCATTGCAAAATAGGTTGCCATAGCTGATTTTGTTTATTTACTAATTGTTTAGGTTTTTCCGCACGATAGCAAAGCAATTCACCATTTACATAGGGAAGAAGGACATCAATATATTTCTTACGATCAGGTTTGATTTTTTCAATAAGAGTACTGATTATTCGCGTAATGGGTAAAGAATCAAATGAAAAAATATCTCCTTTTTTACAACCGGCATTTTGCCATTCATCTACTATTCTTTTTGCTAGCGTTTCGTTAGATACTTTT
>NZ_JACFSB010000101.1:0-288 GCF_016100645.1 Bifidobacterium sp. M0353
TGTCATGATAAAACCTTATTTTAAAATTATATTATTTTCTAACCAATGGTAAGTTTTCGCCGTTCCAACCAGCAATACCATCTTTTAATGTAAATACATGTAAAAAACCTTGTTTGACTAATACTTCACCAATACCTGCTGATGTTAAGCCATTTTCATCAATCACAATAATGATATTTTCTTTAAATTTTTCTATAGTTTTCGCACTAGCATTTTTAATATCAACGGGTAGAATGTTGTGTGATTCAGTAATATGCCCTTTTTTGAAGCTATCTGCTGAACGAATAT
>NZ_JACFSB010000102.1:0-288 GCF_016100645.1 Bifidobacterium sp. M0353
TCGTCTAGATTACTGGAGTAAATACCTAAAAAACGGATTCGTTCTATAAGAGGATTACTTTCATCAGCCGCCTCTTGTAGTACACGTTGATTAAAGGATAACCAACTGAGTTCTTTGGGTAAATATACTTTTTCTATAATCATGTCTTATTTGGTCCAGTCCACAAATTGAATATCTAACAGCATAACGCATGTTAAAAAAAAAGCTAGCACATCGCTAGCTTTTTATTATTCATTTAAACAATTTTAAAATGATTAGATACGGTGTACCGAAGTTGTATTAGTAGTA
>NZ_JACFSB010000103.1:0-288 GCF_016100645.1 Bifidobacterium sp. M0353
CCGGCCTTTACGCCGACTTTTCTGAATATCTCCTTTATCGTATTTGCTCTGTGGCTGGCACCTTACTTTCATCCTCCGGTTCTGGCGCTGGCCTGGGCAGTATTTGTAGGTGGATTATTACAGTTGCTGTATCAGCTGCCTTATTTATTTAAACTGGGTTTTCTGACTATGCCCAGACTCAACTTTAAGGACAAAGCAGTTAACCGGGTACTCAGACAAATGGCACCGGCTATTCTGGGGGTATCGGTAGCGCAAATATCGCTGGTGATAAACACGATTTTTGCTTCT
>NZ_JACFSB010000104.1:0-288 GCF_016100645.1 Bifidobacterium sp. M0353
ACATCTGCTTTAATAATAATCGGCAAGCTTTGCGCCTGATTTTCACCCATGTTGTTAAACATGTTTTCCAGTTTCGCGGCCTGCTGTTTAGCCAGTCGTACATCACGATATTTACCCTGACGGAACAGAGCAATTTCACGTGCTTTTTTCTCATCAGCCAGTACAATAAAATCTTCACCGGCATTAGGTACATCTGACAACCCTAGAATTTCTACCGGAATAGACGGACCAGCATCAGTAATGGTTTTGCCGTTCTCATCTACCATGGCACGTACACGACCAAAAGTT
>NZ_JACFSB010000105.1:0-287 GCF_016100645.1 Bifidobacterium sp. M0353
TATTGGTTAATAAAACTTTAAATATTGGCTTAATAAACAAATAAAACCTTAATGGCAAATAGTAATAATATTTGCCATTTATTTTATCAATCGATAATATTCCTAGAGATTTAATATGTACCTGCAAACCAACAATAATAAACTTGAATTACTTAGTCCTGCGAAAAACATAGACATTGCCAAACAAGCAATCTTACATGGGGCTGATGCAGTTTATATTGGAGGTCCGCATTTTGGTGCCCGTCATAATGCCGGTAATTCAGTCAGTGATATAGCCGAATTAGTTG
>NZ_JACFSB010000106.1:0-287 GCF_016100645.1 Bifidobacterium sp. M0353
TGGTTCAACTTCAGAATCCGGATCGACTGAACCAGGTAATTAAGTTTGGCACGATTGCCGATGGTGAAGATATTAACGGCTCACCCGTTAAAAAGTTTGTCCAAATTGGCAAACCAACTCTGTGTGGCAACTGGCAATTAACAACCAATCAAATCATTCAAATGGATGGTTTAGATAAAAAGCAAAGCTCTATTGTTATCGTCCACCACCGTAAAAGTTGGTCTGGCATTACTCATGCGGAATTGAATGGGGAGCAATACAATGTGGCCAACATTTACCAGGATCCA
>NZ_JACFSB010000107.1:0-287 GCF_016100645.1 Bifidobacterium sp. M0353
TGTAACCATACAAAATTTTTTCGATCTAAGCTATACCGACAATTGTGCATTTAACTTTGTCTTTGAAGATAAAGTATTAAGTGTTGATGATATTGCAGCCATGTCTTTTGCTATAGGCGGCACAGCAGGAGATGATGTACTCAGAGGCTGGGATTCAAATGATGTAATTGCCGGAGGGCCGGGCAATGATA
Source organism: Bifidobacterium sp. M0353 (assembly GCF_016100645.1). Classification (NCBI taxonomy): domain Bacteria; kingdom Bacillati; phylum Actinomycetota; class Actinomycetes; order Bifidobacteriales; family Bifidobacteriaceae; genus Bifidobacterium; species Bifidobacterium sp. M0353. The sequence continues at coordinate 192 of NZ_JACFSB010000107.1, forward strand.
AGCTTTATGGCGGCGATGGTATCGATAATCTTTTTGGCGGTAAAGGCGATGATGAGCTGTACGGAGGAAACGGAAATGATTATTTAAGTGGTGGTG
>NZ_JACFSB010000108.1:0-287 GCF_016100645.1 Bifidobacterium sp. M0353
GTAACTCAACAACAGATTATCGTTTTTCTGATAGTGATAAGTTATTTAATCGTTACACATTACTGCGTCGAGGTAAAAAATACTATTGCTTGCTTATTTGGAGATGATTTCATGAAAAATATTTTATCGATTCAGTCTCATGTTGTATTTGGTCATGCAGGTAATAGTGCTGCTGTATTTCCAATGCGTCGCTTAGGTGTGAATGTTTGGCCATTAAATACGGTACAATTTTCAAACCATACTCAATATCGGCAATGGACTGGAACGGTAATGCCTGCATCTCATTT
>NZ_JACFSB010000109.1:0-287 GCF_016100645.1 Bifidobacterium sp. M0353
GTGAATCAAGTTGCTTTAAAGCTTTGGCCAACACATTAGCACGTGTGCCAATGTCACCTGTAATCTTAAACGAGCTGATAGTTTCGCTAAGGTGCTTCTTAATCCACGCAATAGCTTTGGAGCCAAGTTCCTTTTTCGCTAATGCTAAAAGCTTCTTGGTTGGACCTTTATGTTTCTTGCTATTGGCGTTATGAAGTCCTTTTACACGGTAGAAACCATAACCCATTGACTTATTATCTGAGATACGTGATACCCGAGCACTTGGCGGTGTCTCATTGAACATTGTG
>NZ_JACFSB010000110.1:0-287 GCF_016100645.1 Bifidobacterium sp. M0353
CTGCTTTTTAAAGCCACAGCTAAACTAGGTATCACTTGCAGTGGTGGTTCTGAAATTAGTAATCCGTTAGAGTTGTTCATTGCCATCTGCCATCCATTCTGCCTTAAACCATTTTTTAGCTAGATCAATCCAAAAAGATATATTGCGGTCGTTCCGTACTAAGTTTTTTAAAAAGTTAATGTCCTGGCCGTCTTCTCCAATACAAGCAGCAAAGCGGTCTATGCTGTCTATATTAATTAGTTGTGCGTAAATAAAATCCTGAGCATTGTCATAGTCGGTCGAAGTTT
>NZ_JACFSB010000111.1:0-286 GCF_016100645.1 Bifidobacterium sp. M0353
GCAAAGTAGCAGCCAGCTCAACATTAGCTGCATAGTCAGATGTATCACTATAGGCAATAACATCCTCACCACTTTCCGCCAGAACCTGAAACTCATGCGAACCCGTTCCGCCAATACTGCCGGTATCTGCTGCCACAGGACGATAATCCAGTCCCAGCCGGTCAAAAACGCGGCAATAGGCATCAAACATATCCCGATAAGTCTGTTGCAATGATTCAAATGAGGTATGGAATGAATAAGCATCTTTCATAACAAACTCACGGGCACGCATTACCCCGAACCGTGG
>NZ_JACFSB010000112.1:0-286 GCF_016100645.1 Bifidobacterium sp. M0353
GATGTTAATTTAAACATCAAATTACTTGGTGGATGGAATAGTAAAAGTGAAACCATTGCCAAATTACAGAAAGTTACTATACCACTACGTATATATGGTCAGTTTTCTAATTTACGCTATCAATTAGATATCGCTCAAATACTGTCTGATGTGTTGAGTGATAAATTACAACAACGTTTAGATAAACTCCGTGATAAATTGGAAAATCACAAAGACAAAGACAAAGATAAATTAAAGTCTAAAGCAACCGATATATTAGGCGGATTGCTAAAAAAATAAACTTATC
>NZ_JACFSB010000113.1:0-286 GCF_016100645.1 Bifidobacterium sp. M0353
TGTACCGGTAAAAACTTGGTGGAAAGTAGGCTTTATTTGTAGTGTAGTTAATCTAATTATTGTTTTCACCGTTGGTATTTTATGGTGGAAAATTATTGGATTAGGTTAAAAACTCTATAATCTCTACTGTTATCGACAAATAAAAAGCCCCCCAGTAATTGGTTGTCCAACTATTGGGGGGTCACTTCAAATGGCGGTTTTTTACCTTAATAAAGTAAAATCTTATAAAGTTTCAATTGATAATTTCCAGTTATTTACCGATTTCCAATATTTTTTCTCTTGTTCC
>NZ_JACFSB010000114.1:0-286 GCF_016100645.1 Bifidobacterium sp. M0353
TGAATTTTGAGCGTGAAGTTTATGTTGTGGGTCGTGCCAACCGCATTGAAGTGTGGGGCAGGGCGCTATGGGAAGAGCATAATAATGCTGCACTAGATATGGATGAAGATATGCTGGCGGCAGAGTTGGGTAAGACTCAACTGCAATTATGAGTGAACAGATAAATAATGGCGGTCATGTTACCGTTTTACTGAATGAAGCAGTTGCCGGTTTACAGGTACAGCCGGCCGGCGTGTATGTTGACGGAACTTTTGGTCGTGGCGGTCATTCGCGTTTGATTCTGTCT
>NZ_JACFSB010000115.1:0-285 GCF_016100645.1 Bifidobacterium sp. M0353
TCCAAGAATTGAGTCGGGTATAAAGGCGGTAGCGGCTTTAAAACGTTATGGGGAAGGCCATCGACAGGTCGATCTTGATATATTTAAGGCTCATCAAAAAGATATGGGATATGGTTTTCTGGCAAGTCAATATGCTCCGGATCAGGATATAGCAAAGATTACGTCAGAGTATAAATCGACTATTATTGAAAAAACTAAGAATGATATTGTCCCTAATGTCTTTGTTACATTCTGGGCCTTCAGAATTATGGTTTTCCTTGCAATTTATTTCTTTGTCATTTTTGC
>NZ_JACFSB010000116.1:0-285 GCF_016100645.1 Bifidobacterium sp. M0353
AAGATCAAACCTGAAACGTTATTAGAAATTACCACTTAAACCCCTCCTTTGCTTTATTTGGTTTGAGCGTTGATTTTCTTTAAAAAATGGTTCAACAACTTCCCATAACGTGCGCCCATCGGGTGTAGTTAAAGTAATGTTGGCTGAACCATCTTTGTTTGCTAATTGTTGCAGCAGTAATAATACTGCCTGTCTGAATTCGTGTTCTTCCTTTTTTTCTTTTTGATCAACCACGGGCTGTTGAGAGTTAAAGCCAGTTTGGTTGGATAATATGCCAACTGCTTT
>NZ_JACFSB010000117.1:0-285 GCF_016100645.1 Bifidobacterium sp. M0353
TGTTTACCGGCGGCTATCTGAACGACTGGGCCTTTAAAGGTGCCATTATGCAGATGATTTCGCACGGTTTTGTTTCAGCCGCTATGTTTATGAGTATCGGTGTGATGTATGACCGGATGCACACCCGCGATATTTCAGCTTACGGCGGTGTCGTAAACAGTATGCCGGTATTTGCTTCTTTCATGCTGTTCTTTGCTATGGCTAATGCCGGTTTGCCCGGTACATCAGGATTTGTGGGCGAATTTATGGTCATTGTCGGTGCAGTAAAAACCAATTTCTGGGTTG
>NZ_JACFSB010000118.1:0-284 GCF_016100645.1 Bifidobacterium sp. M0353
AAAGCGTGCCTTAAATAACTTATTTGCTAATGCAGAGTTATTGCACGTATTAGCTGGATATGCCGCTTTTGCCTCATCGACCATCCTAATAATATTATCATCTTTATCATTGAAACCTGATAAGCTAATATCCAAACATGAATTAATTAACAAAGTTGTTGATAAGTAAGGAGAGGCAATTTGATCAATACTAGGAATAGTTCTTTCTTGCTTAATTTGTTGAGCGTAAGCAGGGAAAACAATTATCAATAAACTTAATAAATAGAGTGTTTTTTTAATCATTT
>NZ_JACFSB010000119.1:0-284 GCF_016100645.1 Bifidobacterium sp. M0353
CCGGCTTCAATACAGAAAACAGCTATAGCATCGTTGCTTATCATGATAACTGGCATCAGGGAGTAACCGGAATTTTAGCAGGCCGGTTACGCGAAACCTTTCATCGACCTAGTATTGTTTTTGCTCAGGCAGAAGATGGTACATTACGCGGCTCCGGCCGGTCTATTATCGGTTTACATCTGCGTGATGCACTGGATATGGTCAGTAAACGCCGGCCGGATATTATCCAGAAGTTTGGCGGACATGCTATGGCTGCAGGCTTAAGTATTTCCGAAATACATCTG
>NZ_JACFSB010000120.1:0-284 GCF_016100645.1 Bifidobacterium sp. M0353
CGATGCTAAAACTGCACATGATAGCTTGCAAGCTGATATTAATAAGCTTCCAATATCATCGATGCAGTTAGATATATCTTCCATTAAAACAAACATTAATACCGCTTTAAATAGGATTTCTGCGCTTGAAAACAAAGAAACTTTTCATTACTCAAGTTCTTTGAGCGATGCAAAATCTTATTCTGCAAATAATCCACAAGTTCTAGTAGGCTCTAGTTAGGGAAGTGAAACAATGAATATTAATGGAAATGAAGTTAACCATTTATTTTTAAAAGGTCAGCAAT
>NZ_JACFSB010000121.1:0-284 GCF_016100645.1 Bifidobacterium sp. M0353
GTGAAAGTTGAGCAAGTTGCTTATCAACTTCGATTGAGACTGCTTGGGCGATCTTCTCATCTGGTGTAAGTAGTACAACCTGTGAATCGGGGCCATGTTCAGCTTGAGAAAGTAGATCAGCGGCAATAAATGCTGGATTAGCAAAACTGTCAGCAATCACCAAGACTTCTGATGGGCCGGCTGGCATATCTATTGCTGCGCCATCCAATCGTTGGCTAACTTGGCGTTTCGCTTCGGTAACATAAGCATTACCGGGACCAAATATTTTATCGACTTTAGGAACT
>NZ_JACFSB010000122.1:0-284 GCF_016100645.1 Bifidobacterium sp. M0353
TCAGCTTAATGGCTGAATCAGATGAACAACTACCCTCTACTAAATTAGACAAACTATCTATTAAGCAAAAAATCGATTTAAGTGATACTCGCGTTCTTAATGGCTCGTTCACTTGCAGTGTTGACTCAATCTTATATGGACAACAGAACTTAGGTAATGCAAATATAGATATAGATTATCAAGGTATAGATAAAGCACTGTTTGGTGATGCATTCATAAATGGAGATGCTATAGATAATCAATCTATTCACAGTAAAATTGAACTTAAACAACTAAATTGGCAC
>NZ_JACFSB010000123.1:0-284 GCF_016100645.1 Bifidobacterium sp. M0353
AAATAATGAGTAACACTATCGCTAAAACAGCACCGATTAATATCGGCCATAGAATTTTTTTAAGCATAATTGTCACAAGCAGGATAAGAATGATTAATAAGATTCTATCATATATAACTGAGGGTTAAAAAGGCGTTTTCGTCGATGCGAAGCACCGACGATATCTGGCTAAATAATTAACGTAAAATCAGATAAAGACGACTATCGCCTCTAACAATGTTTAAGGCAATAGCAGAAGGATTGCTATCAATAATTTTACGTAGATCGGAAATACTTTCGACTCT
>NZ_JACFSB010000124.1:0-283 GCF_016100645.1 Bifidobacterium sp. M0353
ATGCGTTTGTCCGTGTAACAGGCGTTGTTCTGCCATTGTTAAATACAGGCGCTTACGTGCTCTGGTGATGGCTACATACATCAGGCGCCGCTCTTCTTCCAGCCCGTCGCGTTCGGCCATGCTGTATTCACTGGGGAATAAACCTTCTTCCAGCCCAGTCAGAAATACACCGTCAAATTCCAGCCCCTTGGCTGCATGCACAGTCATTAACTGCAAGGCATCTTCACCCTGACCGGCCTGATGCTCTCCTGCTTCCAGTGAGGCTGTACTTAAAAAAGACAGT
>NZ_JACFSB010000125.1:0-283 GCF_016100645.1 Bifidobacterium sp. M0353
TTTCTCCTGATAGTCGAGTGATTAAAAATTACCAATTAAAAAGTAATGCTGATTTAAATGGGTTATATCAGCAAACGTTTGATATTCCTTATGATGCCGCAACAGGTAAATGGGCAATTCGTTTTAATTTAGGCGATGATGATTATCGTTACTGGAGCTTTAAAGTTGAAGAGTTTTTGCCTGAGCGTATGGCAATGGAAATCAAAAGTACTACAAGCGGGGCGGTTCTTAATAATGAAGATATTAACTTTAATGTTAAAGGTTGGTATTTATATGGTGAACC
>NZ_JACFSB010000126.1:0-283 GCF_016100645.1 Bifidobacterium sp. M0353
TGATATTGTTTTCCCCAGTTTTTATCCACGTATCTGTCAGTGTATGCGATAAGATGAATAAATACACATTATTCCTGTGATTATTGGGATGGTGTTGCACATAAACTGTGGATAAGTAATTTATATCCTTGGTATATATAAATTAAATTTAACTGCCTATTTTTTAATCAGCAAATTATAACTGAATCAATTTTCCTTGATTCCGTTGCATAAACTGCTCTGACAATATCTGTTTGCAAACAGCAGTATAGCCCTCATACCTATAATAGACATAACTGCTAGG
>NZ_JACFSB010000127.1:0-282 GCF_016100645.1 Bifidobacterium sp. M0353
AGCCGGATTAGCGCAATCTCAGGGTGAACTGGTTACCATGATGGATGCTGACGGACAGCATCCGGTTTCAGTGCTGGAACAAATGCTTGAATTAATTCAGACCAATAATGTGGATGTGGTGGCTGCCGTACAGGCTTCACGTGAACATGAAGGCTTATTAACCCGGATATTGAAAAATGGCTTTTACCATTTTATGCAGGATACTCACCGGTATGAGCTGACACCTAATGCCGGTGATTTCAGACTGATGAAACGTCGTGTTGTAGAAGCTTTACTCAAGTT
>NZ_JACFSB010000128.1:0-282 GCF_016100645.1 Bifidobacterium sp. M0353
GTAGAAGCAATGAAAGTCAGGCACCTGATCCCTTTGCAGAATCAGGAGATTCAATTGATATTACGGATGACGATTTGCCGTTTTAGGAGGGATGCAATGAAACTACCTAGTTATGAAGAATTGTTGATAAACATGGAGTATAAATTAATTTTTGATTATTATGATCAACCATTATCTTTTGTGGCCAAAGTAGGATCAACTGATTATCTCTTTTATTTTATTTCAAATGATAAATATTTTTTAACAAAAATTGATACTGATGTTGCAACTAAACTAAATGAT
>NZ_JACFSB010000001.1:0-140926 GCF_016100645.1 Bifidobacterium sp. M0353
GGCTGAGTGCCAGGTCGATCCCAAGAGCAAGCAGGGGGGTTCCTGGCGGATACAGGACACGAACAAGCTGTATCCGTCGCCGGATTCTGGCAACAAGTACAGCGGCTACAGGCGTTATCATGCCTGGGTGATCGAGTCCATCTCCGGATTCGGTTTGACCTCCTACTTCTCGAACATCGGGACGGCCTATTTCGTTTCGAGTGAGAACGTCCCGGATGCCAGCAAGTTCTCGGTCACGGTGCCTCATACGGTCAACGGGAGCCTGCCGGCGGATTCGGTCGTCGTGTTCAAGGGTGAGGTGTCGCCTATATATACGGCCTGGTCTTCGGGAGGGCTGGGGATGACGGATTCGAGGATGGTCGTTTCCATGAAGCAGAACACTGCCTCTGATTGGACCAGTCTGCTGACCACTCCGGCCAACACCTTCCAGCGGGATGCAGCAGCCGGCACCACGTCTTCCGTCGCGGATTCCGCAACGGGCCTTACGCTGGGCTTGACCAAGACGGCGGCTTCCACGTGGTCTTGGACGCTGAACATCCCTGCTGACAGGTTCACCGGCTACGACGGCAGCGACGAGACACAACTGTATGATTTCCGCATTGAAATGGTCAACCCGATGAACATCCGTTCGGACCCGGCATCCATCGAGCGGAAGGTCGATATGACACCCACCGCGTTGACCTTGGAGCGGTACGACGTCTTCCAGGTGGCGGGGAAAGCCTATAAGTATGTGGACGGGGACAGGAAGGTTCCCGAGACCAAAGGCACCCTGGTGCATGTGACCTGGCCCGGCGGCAGTGGTACGGATGTCGTTGTGGGGGACCAGGGTTCGTGGCAGGCGGTTCCTCCTGAGGGCATCAACCAGGGGCAGTTCTCTGCTCAGGTGCTTTCCGACGATGCCGAGAGCCCTGACGCCCAGGGCCGGTTCCAGGGCGGGAACCAGTCGGCCTCGGTGTCGCATGAGTTGGAGTTCCGTCCTTCCAACTCGGCTTTGCCTCTTACTGGCGGATGGCCGCTTTCCGTGCTCAAAATCCTGCTGCTGATAGCCCTCGGCCTGGCCGGCTTCGTGGCCTGCCTGAGGAACAGGCAGGAAAGCCGGCACTGACCCCGGCAGCATCAGACAGGATCCGCCCCCGCCCCATGAAGTTGAGAGGATGAGTGGGGCCCTGCCGTTGCCAGTCACCCGCACCCCTAACTCAGACTGTTCTTAGTCAAGACTAAGGACGGTCGCGAAACACCCTTTCTGAATCCCAGATCACGCTTTCAGTCTCGGTACTCTTAAAGCATGTAAAGGGGACAAGAAGATGCCATAAGTGAGGATACGGTACTTGTGCTCCAGGGTTTCGTGGCCTGCACCGGGGACCAATCAAGCGTGCAGTCCATCTGATTCTGGAGATGGTTGCATTGAGGTGTGGGGGGTAGCGTGTTGAACCGATTGCAAGAAGGGGTCAATGAGGGTCCACGGCATGTGGATCGCCCTATAGTGGCTGTTTTGATAACCCTTTTGGCGACGCTGGCCATGGTTGTTCCGCTAGGGCTGAGCGCGCTTTCGGCCAATCAGGCCAATGCCATCGATGGGCAGGGCGGGACGGCCAGCAGGAAGCCTCTGCTCTATAAGATGCTGGCCTATAACGACAAGATTGATTCATACCAGGATGAGCTGCGGATGGACTTCATCCTGCGCGTGAAGCACAACGATTTCAATCCGCAATGCGTTCCGATGCGTGATACTTCTCCCTATGATTCAGTAAAGTGCAATCTGTCTTTCGCATATCAATATGAAGGAGCGCAAAGTCCGTCCCACTATACCCGGATTCGGTACCTGAATACTATTTCAACAAATCCCAACGACCCCACTGGCGGTGCTGAGCAATGGGCGGAAAATGAGGAGCAGTTCTTTACGGTTCATAAAGTGATCAACTCTGGTTTATATGATTTCCTGGCTGTATCCATAGAGGGTGATTTGTCCTACATGGATACCTCCTTGGATCCGAAATATTATGTGACTGGCGGTTATCCGGAGCCTTTGAACGTCTTCGCAATTGTTGGTCAACAAAACAATACGCTCTCGTGTGGAGGTTCTCCATGGGACTACACTACGAATGACTGCACATCCTTCGATCCGAGCTCTATCGGCAGCAACGTCCAAGACAGGGTCGCCAATATCACTGCAGACCAGGGTAAGGGCATCAAGCTTTACATGGGCAACTGCCTAGGTAACAGTCCCCACCCTCAGTGCAGCGGACCTGCTTCTTGGGTTGGCTGGAATGGTAATCCCCCTCTTTATGGTGGTCACCAGGCCAATTGGGGCATGGTAACGGATTATGGATTTCCTATAGGAGCCAATCCGGTTCCAGGAGTAGCGCCCCCCAAGTCCTTCTTTGTATACTGGTTCAATTTGCGTGGAAATAACAGCGCTGGTGGAATATGTTCCACGACCAACTCCTATTACTACCAATGGGTGGCGCAGAAGAATAGCCAATGGGTGCCTGTCGATGCGCTGACGCCTAAACCGGTGCTCGTAACTGGTCAGAAGCCAGCAGTAAACGGCTTGACCAATTCCTGGGGTCTTCAATATCAGGTCAATGACAATACGGCTTACAACGTCGATCCGACTGACCCAAAGTATGCGAATACCACCAACGTGCTTTTTGCGACTGATAAGGATGGCCAGCCTATGCCTGCCCAGAAGGCTGATGGCGGGATTGATTTCAAAGAGGCCAAGGAGAAGCAGGATCTTGACGGTTATTTCAAACTAGTTACTTGGCCTGTCACTACTAATGCCGATGGCACCCAGTGCAAGCCGACGGCAAGCACTCCTGAAGTCACCACTAAGATATATGACCCTCAACAGGATAGCCTTGTTGGGATAACAGACGATATGTCTACAGCCCAGAAAAACACGAATCTGGATGCAGGATGGGCTATCGATACTGCCTTCTATAAGTATGATGTGCCTCGTCCCGACGATCCGACCATCACCAATATCCAGAATAATGCTGATGGCTCCTTGAATGCCTCGGGAAGCGTCTATACTGGCAAGCTTGATCCGGTGGTCAGCGGTGAGTGCACTCCCTCCAAAGATGACACACATCCCAACACGGTTACCTTGTTCGGAGAGGATCCTGGCAATCCTTTCAAGGAGGGGCAGAGCAAGAGCAGTGACGATCTGGTGAAAAGCTCGGACTCCTGGGGGTTCAAGCTGGGAGAGACCGTATGCAAGGTCGATCCCAAGAGCAAGCAGGGAGGCTCCTGGCAGATACAGGACACCAATAAGCAGTATCCGTCGCCGGATCCGGGCAACAAGTACAACGGTTACAGGCGCTATCATGCCTGGGTGACTGAGTCCGCCTCCGGGTTCGGCTTGACCTCCTTCTTCTCGAACATAGGGACAGCCTATTTCGTCTCCAACGAGAATGCTCCGGACGGCAAGCTCTCTGTGACAGTCCCCCATACGAAAAACGGGATTTTACCGGCGAACTCGGTCGTCACCTTCAAAGGCACTGTTTCGCCTATAAATATGGCCTGGTCCTCGGGTGGGCTGGGGATGACTGATTCCAGGCTGGCCATTTCCATGAAGCAGAATGCTGCCTCGGACTGGACGCCCCTGCTGACCACTCCGGCCAACACCTTCCAACGGGATGCGGCGGTCGGCACTGCTTCTTCCGCCGCGGATTCCGCCTCGGGACTCACGTTGAATCTCACGAAGACGGCGGCTTCCACCTGGTCCTGGACCTTGACCATATCGGCTGACAGATTCACCGGTTACAACGGCGACGACGAAACGCAAAAGTATACCTTCCAGGTCAAGATGATCAACCCTCTGAATGTCCCTTCGGACCCGGCTTCCATCAACCGGACGGTCGACATGACGCCGACCACGCTGACCTTGGAGCGGTACGATATCTTCCAGGTAGCAGGCAAGGCCTATAAGTATGTCAACGGAAACATCAGGGTTCCTGAGACCAAAGGGACTCTGGTCCATATAACCTGGCCCGGCAACAGCAGCACAGATGTCGCCGTGGGAGACCAGGGTTCATGGCAGGCGACTCCGCCTGAGGGGATAAACCAGGGAAAATTCACCGCTCAGGTTTCTTCCGATGATGCCGAAAGCGCTGATACTCAAAGCAGCAACTTCCGAGGTGGAAACGAGTCGGCTGCGGTGTCACACGCACTGGAATTCCGGCCCTCCACCTCATCCCTGCCCTTCGCCGGAGGATGGCCGCTTTCCGTGCTCAGGATCCTGCTGATGTTGATACTGGGTCTGGCTGGCTTTGTGGCCTGCCTGAGGAATAGGCAGGAGAGCCGATACTGATTTTCGGGCGGCATAAGGCAGGGCCTGTGCTCATCTCCGCGGAATTCGGGGGATGAGGGCAGGCCCTGCTTGTGTTTCCTGTGCGCGAGATGGGACTCGAGCCCAGACATCTGAAGGACAGCTGGCGGGAGAGCCGCTTGGCAGCGTCGAACTGTCTGCCTTTCCATGACAAGGTGGCCTCCCCGTCCAATTAGACCAGCCAGATGAAGACCGTAAACGGTTGTGAAATGCCCTTCGTGAAACACCCTATGGGAATCCTTGATAATGCTTGCAATTCCAGTGCTCCTGGAGCATGTATGGAAAAGGCGAAGATGCTATTTTTTTATCTCTATGATAGAGTCTAAACAGTTGGGGACAAATGAAAAAGCAAAGTAGAGCTGCTCTGGCGAATAATTATATCTTGATTTGGGGGTATTGGATTGAAGCGATTACAAGAACGGGACGCTAAGGGTTCACAGCGTGTGAGCCGTCCGATAATTGCCGTTCTGGTAACCCTTCTGGCGACGCTGGCCATGGTTATTCCGTTTGGGCTGAGCGCCCTTTCGGCCAATCGGGCCAATGCCATCGATGGACAGGACGAAACGGCCAGCAGAAAACCCCTGCTCTATAGGATGATGGCCTTCAACGACAGGATCGATGCCTACCAGGATGAGCTGCGCATGGACTTCATCCTGCGCGTGAAGCACAATGAATTTAAGCCGGATTGTGTCGGTGTTGGTGGGACTGACACCAAAAATCCGTCACAATGCAATTTATCTTTCATATATCAGTTTGTTGGTTCCGAAAACCCTGACTATTACAGGCGCGTGCGGTATATGAACACTATCACCCCGGATGATTACGTAGACAGCAATAAAAATGCCTACGCTTATGATGGTGCCTTAGCCTGGGCCAGGAACCAGGCTGAGTTCTTCACCGTTCATAAGATTATCAATTCTGGTTTGTATGACTACCTGACCATATCCATCGAGGGTGATATGAACATTAAGGATACGTCTACAGATCCCGCAAAATTTGCTGTTGGCGGTCACCCCGAGCCCTTGAATGTCTTTGCCATCGTTGGTGACCAGAACAAGGCCCTGTCTTGTGGCAATTCTTCCTGGTCCTGGACTACCGATAACTGCACAAGCTTTGATCCGGCTTCCATGAGTGATTTACAGGCTCAGGATAGATATTCAAATATCACAGCGAGCATGTCCCAGGACAAACAGATGAAAGTGTATATGGGTTACTGCCTGGATAGCAAAGCGGATATGAAGTGCAGCGGCCCGTATTCTTGGGTTGGTTGGGACAGCAACCCAAATCTCTACCAAAACAATCAGGCTAACTGGGGCATGGTAACCGATTACGGTTTTCCTGACTATAAGAGCAATGCTACTGGGCCAATCGCCGGCACTGCTCCGGGAACAGCTCCGGCACGGTCTTTCTTCGTGTACTGGCTGAATCCGCGTGGCAGTACTAATGACAATCCTGATGGCATATGTTCTGAGACCAATTCGTATTATTACCAGTGGGTGGCTCTGAAGGATAGCGAGTGGGTGCCTGTCAATGAGCTGACTCCCGAGCCGGTCCTGGTGACAGGCCAGCAACCGTCCCCCAATACGGCGACTACCACGACCAGCAAGGCGTCCCAAGTCAGCAAGTATTCCGCTTTCAACGTGAGTCCGAAGGATCCTCAATATCTCGACAACCCCAACGTGCTTTTTGCCACTGACAAGGATGGCAATCCCATGCCTGCCCAGAAAGCTGATGGCGGGATTGATTTCAAGGAGGCCAAGGAGAAGCAGGATCTTGACGGCTATTTCAAGATGGTCACCTGGCCTGTCACCACGAATCGGGATGGCAGCGCTTGTACCGTCAGCCCTGAAGTGTACAACCCCAAGAGCGCTGGTCTTGTAGGGATAAACGATGGTATGTCCACCGTGGAGAAGGATACGAATATCTCTGCGGGCTGGACGATCAATAGCGCCTTTTATAAGTATGACGTGCCTCGTCCTGATGATCCTACGATCACCAAGATCGAAAACGATGCTGATGCCGGTTTGGATGCTTCTGGAAGCGTGTATACGACCAAGCTTGATCCGGTAATCAGTGGTGAGTGCATGCCCTCCAAGGATGCCGCGCGTCCCAACAAGGTCGTTCTCTACGGCGAGGACCCAGCAATCCCATTGTGGAGGGGCAGGGCACGAATGGCGATGACCTGGTGAAAGGGACGGACACGTGGGGGTTCAGGCTGGGCGAGGCTGAGTGCCAGGTCGATCCCAAGAGCAAGCAGGGGGGTTCCTGGCGGATACAGGACACGAACAAGCTGTATCCGTCGCCGGATCCTGGCAACAAGTACAGCGGCTACAGGCGTTATCATGCCTGGGTGACTGAGTCTGTCTCCGGGTTCGGCCTGACCTCGTTCTTCTCGAATATTGGAACTGCCTATTTCGTTTCGGGAGAAAACGTCCCGGATGCCAGCAAGTTCTCGGTCACTGTGCCCCATACGGTCAACGGGAGCCTGCCGGCGGATTCGGTCGTTGTGTTCAAGGGTGAGGTGTCGCCTGTGTACACGGCTTGGTCGTCGGGCGGGCTGGGGATGACTGATTCCAGGATGGCTGTTTCGATGAAGCAGAATGCTGCCTCGGGCTGGACCAGTCTGCTGACCACTCCGGCCAACACCTTCCAGAGGGATGCGGCGGTCGGCGCTGTTCCTTCCGTCACTGACCCCACATCAGGCCTCACGCTGAACCTGACCAAGACGGCGGCTTCCACCTGGTCCTGGTCGCTGAATATCCCTGCTGACAAGTTCACCGGTTACAACGGTGACGACGAAACGCAGACCTATACTTTCCAGGTTGAAATGGTCAACCCGATGAACCTCCGTTCGGGCCCGGCATCCATCGAGCGGAAAATCGACATGACGCCCACCACGCTGACCATTGACCGCCATGACGTCTTCCAGGTGGCCGGCAGGGCCTACAAGTATGTGGACGGGGACAGGAAGATTCCTGAGACCAAGGGGACCATGGTGCATGTGACCTGGCCTGACAACACTGGCACGGATGTGGCTGTGGGGGACCAGGGCATTTGGCAGGCGGTCCCACCTGAGGGAATGAAGCAGGGGGATGTCGCCGTCCAGGTGCTTTCGGATGATGCCGAGGGCCCTGACGCGCAGGGCAGGTTCCTAGGCGGGAACCAGTCGGCCTCGGTGTCGCAGATGCTGGAGTTCCGGCCTTCGACCTCCTCCCTGCCGCTTACCGGCGGATGGCCGCTTTCCGTGCTCAGGATCCTGCTGCTGATAGCCCTAGGCCTGGTGGGCTTCGTGGCCTGCCTGAGGAACAAGCAGGAGAGCCGACGCTGATCCCCGCAACGTAAGACAGGGCCTGTACTTGCGGGCCCTGTTCTTAATTCCCGTGCGCGAGATGGGACTCGAACCCACACGTCCGAAGACACAGGAACCTAAATCCTGCGCGGCTACCATTACGCCACTCGCGCGTACGACATGCCCTGCCGTTGAAAGGGCAGCTAGTGAAAGAGCCACTTGACAGAATCGAACTGTCGACCTTCTCATTACGAGTGAGACGCTCTGCCAACTGAGCTAAAGTGGCCTTCGCCTCCCGTCCGGACCTGCCGGAAGAAGACAACATGTCACATCATACTGGATGCGCGCGATAAAAACGCCTTGCACTTCGGGCCGAGGGTGTACAAGCTTCTTGACACAATGGAAGGCATGGATCTCAATGATTTCTATGCCGTCATTCCGGCCGGTGGCGTGGGCACCCGGCTCTGGCCATTGAGCCGCCAGGACCGGCCCAAGTTCCTCTATGATCTGTTGGGATCAGGCAGAACAATGATCCAGGGCACCTTTGACCGTCTGGCCGGCATCTGCGGGGCTGACCATGTGGTCGTCTCCACTGGCCAGCGGCATGTGGACCAGGTGCGTCAGCAACTTCCGGATCTGGCTGAGGACGCGCTCTTCGCCGAGCCGGTTCCTCGCGATTCCACGGCGGCCATAGCCTTGGCGACTGCTGTACTGGCCCAGCGGCACGGCGGGGAAATCATCGTGGGCTCCTTTGCCGCCGACCACGTCATCCGAGACGACAAAGCATTCGCGGCCTCAGTGGAGCAGGCGGTGGCGGCGGCCCGGGCCGGTTATGTGACTACCATCGGCATCGCCGCCTCCCGTCCCTCCACCGCCTTCGGCTACATCCACCAAGGCCCCTCCCTGGCCGATCGCATTCCCGGGGCCCCTGATGCCCGCTTGGTCAGCGAATTCGTCGAGAAGCCGGATGCCTCTACGGCCCAGGCTTACCTGTCCACAGGGGAGTATCGATGGAACGCCGGCATGTTCGTCATGCAGGCCCAAGTGCTTCTGGACTGCCTGCGTCGTTACAAGCCGGAGCTCCACGCCGCGGTCATGGCCATCGCCCAGGTCTGGGACCAGGGCGAGCAGACCCGCGGCCAGGCCATGGAGGAGCACTGGCCGGGCATTGAGAAGATCGCCTTTGACTATGCCGTGGCCGAGCCCCTTTCGGCGGCCGGCGGCGTGGCGGTTGTTCCAGGGGGCTTCGATTGGGATGACATCGGCGACTTCAATTCAGTGGCCGGCCTGCTGCCGTCCTCCAACAGGCGCAACATCAAGATTCTTGGGGATGCCGACCGGGTCATGTATCTGGATTCAGCCGGAGATATGGTCGTGCCAGGCTCTGAACGCACGGTCGCCCTTCTGGGTGTGGATGACATGATCGTCGTCGACACTCCCGATGCTCTCCTGGTGGCCCCCCGGGCCCGCAGTCAGGAAGTCAAGGACATGGTGGCCAAGTTGGCCCAGTACGGCTGTGACGACATACTTTGACAGCGATTCTGCTCGGTCAAGTAGATTGACTGATTTTGTTGTCTTCTGTCTGCTTTTGTGAGTAGTTTGGGTTACAGAACCGGGTGCTCGGTAGACCGGGCATCACCTCATGAAAGGACCCGAACAACCATGGCCATCAATCCTCCAGTGGACGCTACCAGCACCAAGGCCTGGGCGGCCTTGCACCAGCACTTCGACGACATGCAGCGCCAAGGGATCGATCTGCGCGCATGGTTCGCCAAGGACCCGCAGCGCACCGAAAAGCTCAGCTTCGAGCTGGGTGATCTCTATATTGATCTGTCCAAGAACCTGATTCAGCCCGAGACCCTGTCACTGCTGGCCCAGCTGGGTCGCGAGGTCGGCCTTGAGGAGCGGATCGAGGCCATGTTCAACGGCGAGCACATCAACAACACCGAGGACAGGGCCGTCCTGCACACAGCCCTGCGCCGTCCCGAGGAGGATCGCGGCCGGCTGATCGTGGACGGCCAGGATGTTGTCGGCGACGTCCGCGACACCCTCAAGCGCATCTATGCCTTTGCCGACCAGGTCCGCTCGGGCAGCTGGACCGGTCTGACCGGCAAGCGCATCACCACCGTGGTCAACATCGGCATCGGCGGCTCCGACCTTGGCCCGGTCATGGCTTACGAGGCCCTGAAGCCCTACGCGGATGCCGGCATCAGCGCCCGCTACATCTCCAACATCGACCCCAACGATCTGGCCGAGAAGACTCGCGATCTGGATCCGGAGACCACACTCTTCATCATCGTCTCCAAGACCTTCACCACCCTGGAGACCCTGACCAACGCCCGCCAGGCCCGCGCCTGGCTCCTGAAGAGCCTGGGCGAGCGTGGCCTGCTGTCCAAGGACGGCGAGGACCTTTCGGCCGAGGCCATCCGCCGGCATTTCATCGCCGTCTCGACCGCCCTGGACAAGGTGCGCGATTTCGGCATCGATCCGGGCAACGTCTTCGGCTTCTGGAACTGGGTCGGTGGTCGGTACTCGGTGGATTCCGCCGTGGGCACCTCCCTGGCCATCACCATCGGCCCGGACCGCTTCGAGGAGTTCCTCAAGGGCTTCAACACTGTAGACCGCTACTTCCGCGCCACCCCTCTGGATCGGAACGTGGTGGCCCTGATGGGTCTGCTCAACGTCTGGTATGTCAACTTCTTCGGCGCCCACTCGCACGCCGTGCTGCCCTATGACCAGTATCTGCACCGCTTCCCGGCCTACCTGCAGCAGCTGACCATGGAGTCCAACGGCAAGTCCGTGCGCTGGGACGGCACCCCGGTGACCAGCCTGACCGGCGAAATCTTCTGGGGGGAGCCCGGCACCAACGGACAGCACGCCTTCTACCAGCTGATCCACCAGGGCACCCGCCTGATCCCCGCCGACTTCATCGCCTTCGCCAACACCCCCAATCCGGCCAAGGACGGCGACCAGGACGTGCATGAGCTCTTCCTGGCCAACTTCCTGGCCCAGACCAAGGCATTGGCCTTCGGCAAGACCGCCGACGAGGTCCGCACCGAGGGCACCCCGGAGGCCATCGTCCCGGCCCGTGTCTTCACCGGCAACCGGCCCACCACCTCCATCTTCGGTGATGCACTGACCCCGGCCGCCCTGGGCGAGCTGATCGCCCTCTACGAACACATCACCCTGACCGAGGGCACTGTCTGGGGCATTGATTCCTTCGACCAGTGGGGCGTTGAGCTGGGCAAGAAGCTGGCCCGCGAGATTACGCCGGCCATCTCCCGGGACGACCAGGCGTTGGCTGAGCAGGATCAGTCCACAAAGTCCCTGATCGCCTTCTACAGGGCCCACCGCCGCTGATGTCCGGCCGGGCCCATGCAGGTCCGGCTCGTGGTATATTATTGGACAGTTGTTTGCCGGAAGGGTAGCTGCCGCATGGGCTCCCTTCCTTTCAGGTCCAGCCGGATGCTCCGGCGGATCGGCACCCCCGACGGCAGACCGTCGGGTTCCGTCCAGGATTGCTTCCTTTGATGGTTGCGGTCCATGTCATGGGTCGATGTGCGGCGGCCATGGAGGAACAGCATGAACGCGATTCAGGAATTCGACGCCAGCCACATGAAGCCTGCGGAGCAGATCCCAGACTTCCGCCCCGGCGATACCGTCGAGGTCAACGTCAACATCACTGAGGGCAACAACTCTCGTATCCAGGCTTTCACGGGCGTGGTGATCGCCCGTCAGGGCTCCGGCGTGCGCGAGACCATCCTGGTGCGCAAGGTCAGCTTCGGCGTGGGCGTCGAGCGTCGCTTCCCTCTGCACTCCCCGCAGATCGACTCCATCAAGGTGCTGCGCCACGGCCGTGTCCGCCGCGCCAAGCTCTACTACCTGCGTGGTCTGCACGGCAAGGCAGCCCGCATTGTCGAGCGTCGCGACAACAAGGCCGAGTCCAACAAGTAGGTTTCGACCAGGGCGACCCAGCCCAAGGCTGGCCGCTAACACCCGGGATGCAATTCTCCCGGGTTTTTCCATGCTTGGGTGTGTACGCTATGAGGCATGCGGAACCTGTTCGCGTGCGGGTTCCGGCGGATGACAAGGAGTGGATATGGCCTTTCGGGATGAGGAAGCGACCTCGTCGGGACTTTGGTACCCGGACGGCAGACAGGCCACCTCAGCCCCGGTGCCGCCCCGTCATGCCTTCGACCGTCCCGGTGGACGCGGCTCCACCAAGGGCAGCCACCCGCGTCTGGGTGAGCGTGGTTTCCTGCCCGAGTTTCTGTTCGAGCTGGTTACCCTCTTGGCCGTCGTCGCTGTCCTGCGCATATTTTTGTTCAGCATCTACGTCATCCCCTCCGGCTCCATGGAGAACACCCTTGGCGTCGGGGACAGAATCCTGACCACTCACCGGCTGACCAGATCCATGGTGGCCCCCCGCCGAGGGGATGTGGTGGTCTTCACCGACCCTGCCAATTGGCTGGGTGAAGAGTCCGCACCCAGCTTTCGTGGCAGTCACCTGGTCAAACGCCTGATCGGCATGCCCGGCGACACGGTGGCCTGCAAGGGTCATGGCGCTCCGGTTACCGTCAATGGCGTCGCCCTGGACGAGAGCTCCTACCTGCGCCCAGGAGTGGAGCCCAGCTCCTTTGCCTTCAAGGTCAAGGTGGACCCGGGGTACGTCTTCGTCATGGGCGACAACCGTTCCAATTCCGCCGATTCCCGTCTGCACAAGGACGACGGCCACAATGGCCTGGTCCCCATGGACAACATCAAAGGCACCGCGCTGCTTACCTATTACCCGGTGGGCAGCTGGAAGCTACTCAACAACCAGCACAAGGTCTTCGACGCCGTGCCCGAGCCGACGCAGGATTGAACCGGCTGTGAGGCGGATCCTGCCGACCCTGGCCACCGAGGCTGCCTTGGCCGGCCAGGGAGCCGAGTATGTGCTTGGTCTGGATGAGGTCGGCCGCGGAGCCCTGGCGGGTCCGGCCATGGTCGGCGTGGTGGCTGTCCGGTCCGCTGACCTGCCCAATTTGAAGGTCCCTGACGGGGTGGCTGATTCCAAGATGCTGACTCCTGCGCGCCGGCTGGCCATGTACCGTGACCTGGAGGACTGGGCTGCTGGCTGGGCGGTGGGGTCCTGCTCCAACCATGAGATCGATCAGTGGGGCATCGTCCATGCCCTGGGCATCGCCGCCCTGCGTGCGCTGGCTGAATTGGAGCAGGGGATGGACCTGGGGCCTGGCCGCCGTCTGGCCGCCATCCTTGACGGCCCCAATGACTACATCACCCCGGCCGCCGACAGTTTTGACGCCCCCGACCTTCCGGTTCTGCCCAAGGTCTCCACCCAGGTCAAGGGCGACGCCCACTGTGCCAGTGTGGCCTGCGCAGCGGTCATCGCCAAGGTCACCCGTGACCGGCTTATGGTCCGCCTGGTCGCCTCCGACCCCGCCCTGGCCCCATACCAGTGGGAGCACAACAAGGGCTATGGCTCGCCTGCACACCTGGAGGCCATTCGCCGTCTGGGGCCCAGCCGTCTGCATCGGGTCAGCTGGCATTTGCCCTCGTCCGGTCCCGGCAGGGGCTAATATCGGAACGGTCGACACGGCTATCGGAAGAAGGTCACATGCCCGCAGGCAACGGGGGCAGGTCACGGTCCAAGCGCCCCTCCATGTTCGAGGTTGCCCGGCTGGCCGGGGTCTCCCACCAGACCGTTTCCAGGGTCATCAACAATTCCAAGGACGTTTCTCCGGCGACGCGGATCAAGGTCCAGCAGGCCATCAGGAAGTTGGGCTACCGACCCAGCAATTCCGCGCGGGCCCTGGCATCCAGCCGCAGCCGGACCATCGGACTGGTGGCTGGCGGCGTCAGTCTCTTCGGGCCTGTCTCATCGATCACGGCCATCGAGACCGTGGCCCGTTCCCATGGTCTGTTCATGTCGGTCATGATGGTGGACGAGTCAGCTTGTACGCTTGCCGGATTCCAGGAGCTCTGCGGCACCTTCCTGGAGCAGAATGTGGATGCCTTCATCTTTCTGACCCCCACCGACACCATGTTCCAGGCCGCCTGCCAGGTGGAGGTGAGCCAGCCCCGGGTCATCGTCACCTCCACGCATGGCATCACCAGCGTCGAAGAGGCCCTGAGCCGCCGGCGGGGTGAAGGCCGGATAGCCCTGACCGGAATCGACCAGTGGGGCGCCGTGCAGCGGCTGGCCCGGCTGCTGGTCTCCCGGGGCCATAGGCGGGTGCTCTATATGGCCGGTCCCTCTCAGTGGCGGGATGCCTCCACCCGACTGGCCTCCTGGAAGGTGGCCTGCGCCCGTTGCCGCATACGCACGGCCGTGGTCCACGCCCGCAGCTGGGAGGCGGGGGAGTCCTACACGCTGATGAACCACCTGATCGATCAGCGGGGCATGAGTGGCACCTCCCTGCCCTCGGCTGTGGTCACCGCCAACGACAACCAGGCCGTGGGCGTAGCGCGGTCCTTGCAGGAGCACGGCATCCGCATTCCCGGTGACATCAGCTTGGTGGGCTTCGACGACGTACCCACGGTAGACAACATGTTTCCGCCGCTGGCCACGGTCCGTCCCCGCTTTGAGGATCTGGGGGTGGCCACCATGCGGCAGGTCCTGGCCCTGCTGCACCAGGGGCAGCCGGTGGACTTCCCGGTCACCCACCACGGTGTGGGGCTGATCCAGGCGGATGTGATCCAGCGTCGGTCCCTGGGCTACGCAGTCGAGCGCATCTGACCACTGTTGGCCAGCACCCGCTGGCTTGCCTGATGCTCTGGTCTCAGATACAATTGGAACCATACTATGTGAGCGTTAACATATCAGGCAAAGGAGCGGACATGGCTGTTGGCGAACAAGGCGTCATCGTAAGCGAACTACAGGAGGGCGCGACCAGTCTGGGCATCGAATTCGGCTCCACCCGCATCAAGGCTGTGCTGATCGACCACGACTACCGGACGCTGGCCACCGGGGACGTCGAGTGGGAGAACCGGCTGGAGGACGGCCTGTGGACATACTCCATGGACCAGATTCACCAGGGTCTGCAGGCGGCCTATAAGGCCATGGCCGAGGATGTCCGTCGCCAGTACGGGGTGACGCTGACCAAGATCGGCGCCATGGGGATCTCGGCGATGATGCACGGCTACCTGGCCTTCGACAAGGATGGCCAGCTGCTGGTGCCCTTCCGCACCTGGCGCAACACCAACACCCGCCAGGCCCATGAGGAGCTGTCGCAGGCCTTCAAGATCAATATTCCCGAGCGCTGGTCCATCGCCCACCTCTACCAGGCCATCCTGAACGGCGAAGAGCATGTGCCCAGGGTGGCCTACATCACCACCCTGGCAGGCTACATGCACTGGAGGCTCTCCGGCCGCAAGGTCATCGGCATCGGCGACGCCTCGGGCATGTTCCCCATTGACTCCTCACGCAAGGAGTTCGACCAGGGCCTGCTGGACATCTTCTCCCGACTGCCCCAGGTCAAGGCCCAGCCCTGGGACATCCACGACCTGCTGCCTGAGCCGTTGACCGCCGGCAGCGATGCGGGGGCACTGACCGCAGAAGGCGCCGCCCTGCTCGATCCCAGTGGTCAGCTGCAGCCCGGCGTGCCCATGGCCCCGCCCGAGGGCGATGCGGGGACCGGCATGGTGGCGACCAACGCGGTTCGTCCCCGCACCGGCAACGTGTCTGCAGGCACATCCATCTTCGCCATGGTGGTCCTGGAACATCCCCTGCGTGACTTCCACCCCGAGGTGGATCCGGTCACCACACCGGCTGGGGATCCGGCCGGCATGAGCCATGCCAACAATTTCACCTCGGACCTGAACGCCTGGGTGGGTCTGTTCGGGGACTTCGCCAAGGCTGCCGGTCTGGACCTGAAGGGGGATGCGCTCTACGCCACCCTGTTCAACCAGGCCCTTCTGGCAGACAAGGACGCCGGCGGGCTGATCAACTACTGCTTCTATTCCGGGGAGTTCCTGGCTGGCCTGGAGGAGGGTCGTCCCGTCTTTGCCCGCGGCCCCGAGGGGCGGATGACCCTGGCCAACTTCATGCGCGCCCAGCTCTTCTCGGCCTTCTCGCCGGTCACCATCGGCATGGATGTGATGACCCGTCAGGAGCATGTCCAGGTGGATACCATGGTCGGGCACGGCGGCATCTTCGCCACCCCCAAGGTGGCCCAGCGGATCCTGGCCGCCGCCTTCAACGCCCCCATCAAGGTCATGTCCACCGCTGTGGAGGGGGGCGCCTGGGGCATGGCCGTCCTGGCCGACTATCTGGGCCATGCCGACCAGACCCTGGCCGACTACCTGGATGCCAATGTCTTTGCGGGCGTCCAGTCCACAACCGAGCAGCCGGACCCGGCTGATGTGAAGGGCTTCAGAACCTTCTTCGACCGCTTCACCAAGGGCCTGCCCATCGAGCAGGCGGCCGTGAAGACCATTCCCCTGCAGGGATGAGGCCGGGAGCTGAAAACGTCAAGCGGCCGGATCAGCGGGATCGGGCCGGGAAAAGGAGTTGCTGATGGTGTCCTTGGCTGATTATTCGCCCGAGGTGCGCGACGAGGTGAAACTGGTGCGCGAGCAGGTGGCCACCCTGCATGCGCAGCTGACCAGGTGGAATCTGGTGGTCTGGACGGCGGGCAACGTCTCGCAGCGCCTGCGCTCCGCCGATCTGATGGTTATCAAGCCCTCGGGGGTGCGCTATGAGCACCTGACCCCGGGATCCATGGTGGTCACCGATCTGGATGGCAACGTGGTGGACGGCGCTGAGGCCCCGTCCTCGGACACGCTATCCCACGCCTATATCTACCGGCACATGCCCGAGGTCTACGGCGTGGTCCACACCCATTCCACCTATGCCACCGCCTGGGCGGCCACCGGCAGGGACATTCCCTGTGTGCTGACCATGATGGGCGACGAGTTCGGCGGCCCCGTGCCGGTGGGTCCCTTCGAGCTGATCGGCTCCGAGGCCATCGGCAAGGGCGTGGTCGATACCTTAAAGGATCACCCGGGCTGCCCGGCCGTGCTCATGCGCAACCATGGGCCCTTCACCGTGGGAGCCGATGCCGAGGCTGCCGTCAAGGCAGCGGCCATGACCGAGGAGGTGGCCCACACGGTCTGGGCAGCCGAGCAGATCGGCACGCCCAAGCCCATCGATCCAGCCGACATAGCCAAGCTCAACGACCGGTACCAGCACGTCTACGGCCAGCACTGAGTCGGAAAGCATAAGCAAAGGAGCAAGAAGTATGAGCATGAAAAATCCCTTCGAGGGCAAGGAACTCTGGTTCGCCGTTGGTTCGCAGGACCTCTACGGCGAGGAGACCCTGCGCCAGGTGGGCGTCCAGGCTGCGGACATCGCCAAGTCCCTCAACGACTCGGGTCGGATCCCGGTCAAGCTGGTCCTGAAGCCCACGCTGAAGGATTCGGACTCCATCCTGAATTTCATGGTCGATGCCTCGTCGAACCCGGCCTGCATCGGCGTGGTGGCCTGGATGCACACCTTCAGCCCGGCCAAGATGTGGATCAGGGGTCTGGAGAAGCTGCGCAAGCCGCTCCTGCAGCTGAACACCCAGCATCATGTGGAGATCCCCTGGGACACCATCGACATGGACTTCATGAATCTGAACCAGTCGGCCCATGGCGATCGTGAGTTCGGCTACATCCTGACCAGGCTGGGAATCCCGCGCAAGATTGTGGTCGGCCACTACACCGACCCCGAGGTTGCCGACAAGATCGGCGTCTGGGCGCGTGCATGCGCAGGCTGGGATGCCGCCAACAACATGAAGGTCTGCCGCTGGGGCGACAACATGCGCGATGTCGCCGTCACCGAGGGCGACAAGACCGAGGCTGAGAGGGTCTTCGGCGTCTCCGTCAACACCTGGCCGGTCAACGAGCTGGTGGACCATGTGAACGCCGTCACCGACGACCAGGTCAAGGATCTGATCGAGGACTACAAGCGCAGCTATGAGGTGGCTCCCGAACTTCTGGACTCCCGGTACGACTCCCTGGTGGTGGCCGCTCGCGAGGAGCTCGGCATGCGGGCCATGATGGAAGAGGTGGGTGCTACCGCCGCCGTGGACAACTTCCAGGATCTGGGAGCCCTGCGTCAGCTGCCCGGCGTGGGAGCCCAGCGGTTGATGGCCGACGGGTACGGATTCTCGGCAGAGGGCGACTGGAAGACCTCGGTTCTGATTCGGATCGGCAACGTCATGGGCTACGGTCTCAAGGGCGGCTGCTCGCTCATGGAGGACTACTCCTACAACTTCGTGCCCGGGCATGAGGAGATCATGGGCGCCCACATGCTGGAGGTCTCGCCCACGCTGCTGACTGAGGGACGGCCCCGCCTCGAGATCCACCCCCTGTCCATCGGCGACAGGGAAGACCCGGTGCGTCTGGTCTTCACGGCCACCCCCTGCACTGATGCTGTGGTCGTCTCCCTGGCGGATGTACGCGAACGCTTCCGCCTGGTCATGAACGTGGTGGATGTGGTCGAGCCCGGCGGGTCCCTGGCCAAGCTGCCTGTGGCACGCGCCCTCTGGAAGCCCCGGCCCTCGCTCAAGGTCTCGGCTGAGTGCTGGCTGCGCGCCGGCGCGGCCCACCATACCTGCATGACCACCACCGTGGGTCGCGAGGCCTGGGAGGACTTCGCCCGGATGGCCGGCGTGGAGCTCGCCGTCATCGACGAGAACACCGAACCGCGCCGTTTTGAGGCCGATCTGCGAGCCGCTGAGCTCTACCACCGGCTGGACAACCGGCACTGATTGCCTGTTTCAGAAAAGGTTGCAAGGCCCTGCCACTGCGCATGTGGTGGGGCCTTTGACATTCGGCTTGTCGGTTTGCGTTGTCCCTACTTTGTCGGTACAGTGATGATTAGGCAATGGGAACAGTGGCATGTCCCAAAGTTGACATATTGCCCACCCCCCTGAGTCGGGGAAGTGATCGGTTGGGGAGGCGAAGATGTGCCTGGCCATCCTGTGCCTATTAACAAAGAAGGGAATGCGTGCATGCACATGCAACGAGATAATGAAGGGATAAGGCTCCCTAAGCTTTTAGGCTTGGCGGTTGCCGGAGCGACGCTCCTGGCGGGCATGGTCGTTTTGCCAGCCACCCAGGCTTCGGCCGCTGAAGACTATGGATATAATGCCGAAGATGACTTCAGGCCGGGTGCAGTTCAGAGCGACGTGCACCCCCAACTGACAGTTACCAAGTACCTGTCGTTGGCTCAGGGGTACAGCCCCACGGGTTCTTCTAAGGATGCAGTCAAGTTGAACGCGAATGCCGACTTGGTTCCTGCCAAGGGCATTGCTTTCAATGTCAGGCAAGTCGTTCCCCAACCCGGTCAAAATCTATCTGACATTAGTGCCTCGGATGAGAACACATATAAGGTCACGGCCAACTATATCGGTATCACTGACGGCCAAGGTGTGATCAATACCTGGTATCCGGCTGACACTGCAACCAACGCTCCAGCGGTTGATATTTCAGATTCGTCGAAAGCTGTCAGCTTCCCTGGAGGTGCCAACCATTGGTATGTGCTGGTAGAGAATCGTGATGAGTCGCCGGCTTTCAAGGCTAACAATCCGAATAAGCTTGATAGCAACAAGTATCAAGATGCAGCACCGTCGTTCTTTGGTCTGCCTTATGCGGCTAACTCACTCGATGCCACCGATACTGCAAGCCAGGTTCAAGGATACATTTACCATCTGCACCTGTATCCGAAGAACATGAACATCACGCAGTTCTCCAAGACCGTCCAGTCGGTCAAGGATTCGCAGAATAATGTGAAGCCTCAGCGGACAGCTGTTGCTGGCGATACGATTAGCTACAAGCTGACTCAGAAGCTCTACAACACTGGCGCGAAGACACCAAAAGACGGCAAGCTTGATGTCAGTGAGCTGAATGGCGACGGTAAGGATCTGCGTATTGTTGATCGCATGTCCAGCTCTCTGAAGCTGAAGGGCGAATTCAAGGTTGTGCTTCATGCAGATGGAGTTGATGATGTGCAATTGGCTGAAGGTGCTACTGCTGATTATACGGAGTCACAGCCAACATCAAATCCTAACTCTTTTGGGGATAATAAGATGTTCGCCAATGAAGCCCCGAGCAGTAATGTATCTTATTACCAGTTTGATTTCTTCAATACTCTAACCAAAGTAAAGAACTTCACTCCAAAGGCTTTCCTGCTTGTCATAACTTATGATGCCACGGTCACTGGAGATGGTGATTCGACTGGCACCGATGGTGTGGCCAACGATGCAGCTTCCGATTTCACCGAAAACGTTGACGCAGATGGTAACCACCAAGATCCCATCCGTGAGCATACGAATGTGATCAATGCTGTTATTGCTTTCGGTGCTGTGCAGAATGAAAAGACAAAGTTTGCAGCTCTGCCCGACACTGAGTTCCGTCTGATCAAGTCTGAGAAAGAGCCGGATGAGTACCTTGCATCTGATGGAAACTTCTATGCCGAGGGTAAGGTACCAGATGGTGTTCAGCTCTACAAGGCCACGGCCAACAAGAATGGTTTGGTAGCGTTCGCTGCTTTGCCTGTCTTCGGCACACCAGCTCCAGCACCTAGAGACGCCGGCAAGACAGTGCAGGCCGGCAATTGGCTGCTGAAAGAGACCAAGACCCCCAAGGATTGGCGTAACCCTGGCATTCCCTTCCATACAGTAACATTTGGGGATGCCGGTAAGACTGAGGAGCAAGTCGCTCAGGAGTATGGACCTCATGCCACAATTCAGCCTGATTATACAAAGCTTGGGTTTGGAAAGTTCGGAAGGACACCTCAGCAGATCACTGACGGTGGTGGCACAGCGATACAGTTCAATAATGTGCCAGTA
The DNA here is from genome assembly GCF_016100645.1 of Bifidobacterium sp. M0353. Taxonomy (NCBI): domain Bacteria; kingdom Bacillati; phylum Actinomycetota; class Actinomycetes; order Bifidobacteriales; family Bifidobacteriaceae; genus Bifidobacterium; species Bifidobacterium sp. M0353. Next base: position 20,462 of record NZ_JACFSB010000001.1, read on the forward strand.
CAAACTTACTTGGCACATTATGCGACTTCTGATGCTGATGCGCCTCTGGCCCTGCCTCTGACTGGTGGTCGTGGCATCCTGCTGCTGCTGGTTGTCGGTGCCCTGATCATGGGTGGTGCCCTCTACGCCCGCAATCGGCGCAATAACGCCGCCCGGGCCTGATGATCACGGTCACATCAAGAATCATGTGAGGTGACCCGATGGCGGACGGTTCCTCCGTGAATCGTCCGCCATTTTAATACGGAACGTTGAACTTCTGCGGTCCGCACATGTCGGGATGCTGGTCTGGTTTTGGATCAGCAGAACTGACGCAACCACGTCGTCGAAAGGCGGCCTTGGAAGGGAAGGTTTATGAAGGGAATTGCCTTGCCGAAATGCCTCACCCACCGGGTCCTGCCCTGTCTGATCGCGGCTTTGGCCTGTTTAGGTCTCACCGCTTTCGATATGACGCCGGCGGCAGAGGCGGAGACGGTCAACCCGACCCTGACGGTGCAACTTAAGAGAGGGCATTCAGGTCAAGGTGGTCAGAACGACATCCTGCCGAGTGCTCCTGTATCTGCTGGAGCAGGGTATGTCTTTCGTGCCTTGAAGCTGGATGCCGGTACTCTGAAGAGCCGGGTGGAGGCACTAGACCACAATCCTGGCGCTGATAAGGCACAGGCGGCCATCAGCAATGAGGTTGCAGCCAACCCAGATGCTTTCAAGGACAAGACACAACCCGCTGAATACTACGGTGTCTCTGATCAAAATGGCACTATAACCAACGCATCAGAAGCCAAATCACAAGGTGTCTGGCTTACAGGAGCCAATCTTGATTTAGACGCATCCAGTCTGACCGGAGGTAGTCCCGCTGTTTTTGATGGCGACTATTTCCATGCTTCATACTGGCTGGTCACTCTGGTGGCCACACCCAAGAATGCAAAGGTAAAAACCGATCCAGTGGTCGTACAGTTGCCGCTCTACCGCGAGCAGGGTGAAGTCCATCCACTTTATGATGTGACTATAAGCCCCAAACTTGTGGACATACCTCAGGTCGTCCCAGTCGTGCGATCTGGAGGTCATGGCAAGCTGGCAGCTACCGGTGTCTCCATGGTAGCGCCTGGTATTCTGCTTATAATCCTGGCCATGATGGGCCTCTACTTGGCGGTAGTCGCACGATCCTGGAACAGGGATGAGCGCTAGGTATTCTCATGGCAATGTCGGTGTGATGCCATCAAACGGCATCGTAGACATCTGTGAGGATGTGTAAAGACCGGCGGTATCATACAGGTGCCGCCGGTCTTTGTATGTCAAGAACTAACAATCGGACTATTTGAAGCGGGCATGAGAAAGGCTATAGATGGACCAGTACACTGACTCGGCTACTATGAGCCCATCCCAGACGACCGGAAACGGTGATGCCAACGTATCCATCCCGGCTGAGTCAGCCTCGTCAGACATGCCTGTTGAGCAAGGGGACATGCCACCTTCTTATGCTCCTAGTTCCGAGGTGCCGCCCTCCTATCCACCTTCGGCAACACCTGAGGATCGCGGAGCTTCAGAATCGGATGATTCAGATGCAATAGCAGCTCCAGTGACAGTTCCAGGCCACGCTACAACGTCTGCTCCGATAATTGTCGTTTCGGGAAATCATTCCCAGGACACAGATCAACAAGGTAAAGCAGATCAGGAAGCTGCGACTGCATCCAAACAGGCCAAGAAGGGCGGCAAGGCTAGCAAGTCAGGGCGGGGGTTCGGCCTCCTAGAGACCTTGGCCTTCCTGATCGGTCTGGCAATCTTTCTCTATCCCCTGCTGGCAGCCTATGTGAACTATTCCAAGGATTCCTCCGCAGTAGACAACTACGATCAAATCGTGGATGCACTCTCGCCTGCACAGCGCAGGGCGATGTGGCGTGATGCCAAGAAGTATGACGAGGAATTGGGCAAGCCTACGCTGAGGGACCCCTTCAAGTACAAGGAAGTCAAGGAACCACTGGGCCGCTACTACAAAATCCTCAATGTGGACGGCAAGGGCATGATGGCCTATGTGGAGATCCCCAAGATCAATGTCAAGCTGCCCGTGCGGCACGGCACCAGCGATGAGGTGCTCAAGGACGGCACCGGGCACATCGCCACAACCCACGTGCCTACAGACAACCGAACAATCCACTCCGTTATTACCGGACACACCGGCGAAGTCGGCTACATGCTTTTCGACAACCTGACGCAGTTGCGCAAGGGGGACGTCTTCCAGATACGAGTACTCAAACGGCATATGAGCTACAAGGTGGATCAGATCAAGATCATCCTGCCTACTGATGTGAGCGCACTGCAGCCAGTCCAGAATTCCAACTATGTGACCCTACTGACCTGCTACCCCTATGGTGTCAATTCCCACCGTCTGATTGTGCGTGGGCACTATATCGGCGATGACGTACCTCCCACCCAGCCTGAAGGGGCACCCATTTACATGGTCTGGGTGCTTCTGGCCCTGTTTTTGGCCTGCCTGGTGGGCTGGTACCTGCTCTCACGTCGTCGGCGCAACTGTCGCCACGAACTGGAGCAGATGGAACATCTGGAATCCCGGGCGACCGGGCCTGGGACCATGGGGGAGCCGCTGGCCACGATCATGGTCAGCCATGAGCAGGAGACCCGATCGGAAGCAACCCGCCGTCGCCGGCTGATCAAAACCCGGCGGATCTGCAGCGCCCTCATGTGGCTGCTGGCAGTGCTCGGCCTCTTCTTCGCCTGGGGTACGGTCGGCATGATGATGAGAATCAGCCTGCTGCCCGTATTCGACCTTGGCTACCACTGGTTCGATACCCACCTGCTGTACTTCTTCGGCATCAGCAAATTCTAAGCCGGTGCATGGGCGGGTAGGTTTGACCACATGTGCCTGTTTGGTCGTAACCGGGCTTTTGCCTGGCTCTAGAATGGAGCGAGCATGGCCCGGCAGACTGCTGGGCCGCATCCTGGGAAGGTGTGGACCATGACAGCAGTTCCTGACATCCTATTGTCTGACGGCAATCGCATTCCGCAGGTGGGCCTGGGCGTGCTCAGGATCGACGATGATCAAACCGCTGGAGTAGTGCAATCTGCCCTGGAACTGGGTTATCGCCACATCGATACGGCGGCTGGCTACCGCAACGAAGGAGGCGTTGGTCGTGGCCTCAAAGCATTCGGTTGCCAGAGCGGTCCTGGGCGTACCAAGCTGTGGCTGACTACCAAGCTGCGCGACTCCGAGCAGGGCTATGACAGCGCTCTGCGGGCCTTTGACCGCCAGCTGGCACTGCTGGGCACTGACTATGTCGACATGTATATGATCCACTGGCCAACGCCGTTCGATTGGCGGGCCGACCAGGTTTGGCGCGCTTTCCATCGGTTGCGCGATGAGGGACGGGTGCGGACCCTGGGGGTCTGCAACTTCCTGCCGGAACATCTGGAACGGCTGCACCAGGAGACAGGGGAGTACCCTGCCGTGGATCAGATTGAATTGCACCCCAGCTGGCAGCAGCGCGCAGTGACCGCCTTCTGCAAGGAGCATGGCATAGCCGTCCAGGCATACTCTCCATTGGCGCGAGGCGCAGACCTGAGAGCCGGTGGCGGCAGGCTGGAGAAAATAGCCCAGGCCCACGGGGTTACGCCGGCCCAGGTGGTGCTGCGTTGGCACATCGAGAACGGGACCATCATCATTCCCAAGTCTGTCCACAGGGAAAGGCAGGCGGAGAACCTGGACCTGTTCGGCTTCAACCTGACACCTGAGGAGCATGCCGCCATCGATGCCATGGACTCCCCGGTGCGCGCAGGACACGACCCGATGACCTATGCATACGCCTGACCGCTATGATGGATGATTCATGCAAGCAGTCGACATAGGAGGTATCGGCGGTAGATGACCGGTCCGAGACGCAGAAGATATCGGTATCGAGGCCGCAGTCGGTACGGTTCGGTTTGGAGGAATCCTGCCCCGGCCCGCTTCCGTCGCGAATCACTCACGGAACGGGTGCTGATTCTTCTGGTAGTGGCTGTGGTTCTGGGCATTACCATCGGTCTGATACTGCCAAGGGTCAATGGTGGAGTCGGACGGCTGACCGGCCGATATACGGCAACCGGCGACGCGGCTCAGACCCTGCAGAGTCTGACAGTGGATGATCATGCACGCCCTGGCCGTCAGTATCGGCGTGAGGCCTTTGGCTTCAAGGAGACCGATGAGGACGGCAACGGCTGCAATGTGCGCGAGGATGTGCTGACCCGCGATCTGACTGATCTGCGTACCACTACTCCCGGCGGATGCAAGGTGGCCAGTGGTCGTCTGCAGGACCCTTATACCGGGCGGACCATCGAATTCGTCAGAGGGCCGAAGACCAGCTCGGCTGTGCAGATTGACCATGTGGTCGCCCTGGAGAATGCCTGGCGGTCAGGAGCCAGTAAGTGGGACACGGCCCGCCGCTACCGTTTTGGCAACGACCCCTACAATCTTCTTGCTGTTGACGGCCCCGCCAACCAGGCCAAGGGGAGTGCCTCGGCCGACTACTGGCTGCCCGAGAACAAGGACTATCAGTGCTCCTATGTGGCCCGTCAGATAGCGGTCAAGGACAAGTACTCCCTGAGTGTCACCAGTTCGGAAAAGCAGGCCATGCTGGCTGTTCTGCATACCTGCCCGGGCCAGCCTCTTCCGCAGGATCGCTGATCGCTGGCCTACAGGAGACCGATACTTCCGCCGAAAGAACAAGCTGACAACTGACATCTTTCAGTTGACGTCTTGTGTTTACCAGTCTGTCGATCCTGCACCTTGCGGTGAATCTGGTCAGATCTAGCGGGTACCGGAGAAAGACACCCCGGTGATCAGTCCTGGGTTTTGGTGTCGGCGGTGGAGGCTGTGACGGCAGGGGCTTCGGTGTGGATGATGTGCATGTGGCGCAGGAGCATCCGGGTCATCTGGCGGCCGGAGCCGGCGCCGTTTCCACGAACGCCGAAGTAGACCAGCAAGACCATGCCCAGGCAGATCAGTGCCGAGATGCGCAGGGCCCACTGCACGCCGAAGATGTTGGCTGCGATCTGGGTGGAGTGACCGCCGCCCATGGCGTTGTGGCGCAGGGTGGTGATGGTCTCCATGAGGATGACCAGGATGGGTGCGCCGACAGCGCCGGCGATCTGCCGGGCCGTGTTGGTGACGGCCGAACCGGCTGAAACGTCCTTGGGAGCCAGGTTGTTCAGGGACCAGGTGGTCAAGGGCATCAGGGTGAAGCCCATGCCGATCTGGCGGATGAACTGGCAGATGGAGACCAGGCCGATCCAGGTATTGGCGCCGATCAGGCTCATGGCGATGGTGCCCAGCAGCAGGACCGAGCAGCCCGTCATAGCCACGGGACGTGCGCCCCAGCGGTCCAGCAGCCGGCCGCCGAAGAACTGGGCGATGGCGGTGCCGATAGCTCCTGGAAGCATGACCAGACCGCTCATGGTGGCCGAGAAGCCGCGGTCAGTCTGGATGTACATGGGCAGGATGACGGTGACCGAGCTGAAGGCGAAGAAGGACATGGAGGCGATGATGGTGCCCACAGTGAAGTTCTTGATCCGCAGCACATGCAGGTCCAGCAGGGGCTTGTCGTGATGGAGCTGGCGCAGAACGAACCAGACGATCCCGATCAGGCCGACCAGCATGAAGGGCCAGGTCATGAAGGAGGTGATGGGAAAGTTCTCGATGTTGGTGAAGCCGAACATGAGGCCGCCGAATCCGAAGATGGACAGGGCCACCGAGAAGAAGTCCGCCTTGACGCTGGTGTCGCGCTGGCCGAAGTTGCGCAGGCCGAAGATGGACAGGAGCAGCGCCACAGCCCCGCAGATGCTCAGCGTCAGGAAGATGGAGCGCCAGCCGTTGGCATCGGTCTGCCATCCGCCCAGGGTGGGGCCGATGGCCGGGGCCACGCTCATTGCCAGGCCCACGGTGCCCATGGCCATGCCGCGCTTGGACAGAGGATATATGGAGAAGACGGTGATCTGCAGGACGGGCCACATGGTTCCCGTGCCTATGGCCTCAAGGATGCGGCCCAGCAGAACCAGGGCGAAGGTCTGCGACTGCCAGCTCAGCAGGGACCCCAGGGTGAAGACGGCCATGGAGGTGATGACGATCTGCCTGGTGGAGAAGCGTTTGGTCAGAAAACCGGTCAATGGCACCATGACGCCCATGACCAGCTGGAATACCGAGGTCAGCCACTGGCCGGTGGTCAGGGTGATGTGGAACTCGTCCACAATGGTGGGCAGGGCCGAAGCCAGCTGCAGCTGGGTGAAGTTGCCCAGGAAGGTGATTACGGTCAGGATGGCCAACGAAAGGAAGGCCTCATGGGTGAGCTTTCCGTTGACGAAGGCTCCATCCTTGCTGAGGGTCCGCCCTTGCTTGGCGAGCTCCTGCTTCCTCATGCAATCACCACTTCCTTCGGGTTAGTCCTCACTGCGCATACCACTCCCTGCGGTGCCGTCCTAGAAAGCAAATCAGGGCATACCGATACCGGTGACACTAAGAAAAGAACAAGAGAGCTAAGCGTCTGACAATGACCTTATAATATACCCGTCTGTGGATTGTGATTGAGTTTTTCCACATGGCTGACGCGGATGTGGCGACCTTGTCCGGCGGTCAGCGTTTCCAGTATGCTGTGTGAGGCGAGCTTCGGTAATGTGAATACGGGAAGGTCAAGCACGGGCTGATGAGGACGGACGTTTGAAATGCAACGGCGGTCAAGGTAGGTAGCATGCACGCACATGGTCATGGTCGTGGTAGATTCGCGGCCCTCCTCATGTCCTTGGCAATGATGATTTCCCTGGCGGCCTGCGGCGACAACGTCCCCGTCGATGGAGGCGGTACGGGCGATGCGGCAGATCAAGTCCTCTTCCAGGGCGAGTTCGCCGGATCTGGCGCATCCTCCCAGCAGAGCGCTGACGAGGCCTGGATAGCCGGCTTCCGCAAGCAGCATCCGGGGGCGCGTATCTCCTATGACCCGGCAGGTTCCGGTGCCGGGGTCAATGCCTTCCTTTCGGGTTCGACCATTTGGGCCGGCACCGATGCACCGCTGACCGCCGATCAGCTTGAGCGCTCGCGAAAGGTCTGCGGTTCCGGTACGGCCATTGACCTGCCCGTCTATGCCACTCCAATCGCCGTGGCCTACAATCTTCCTGATCTGTGGCCCAAGGGTTCAGACGGCCATCTGCGGATGGACCCGGCTCTGATCGCCATGATCTTCTCTGGAAAGGTCACCAACTGGCGGGATTCGCGCATCGCAGCCCTCAACCCGGAGGCCAATCTGCCCGACCTGGACATCACGGTGATTCATCGTTCGGACAAGTCCGGCACCACGAAAAGCTTCCTGTCCTATCTGCACGACACCGCCGGGTCCGCCTGGCCTTATCCAGCGGGTGAGAATTGGCCCAACGACCTGGGGCAGGGTGCCAAGGGCACTGCCGGGGTGATCATGACCATGAACCAGGCAGAGGGCACCTTTGGCTATGCGGACGCGGCACAGACCACCGGGTTGGGGACCGTGGCCGTCCAGGTGGGGAAGACCTGGCAGCCGCCTACAGCAAAGACCGTGGCCAACCTGCTGGATTCGGCCCAACGGGATCCCCAGGCCAGCCAGCCCGGCCGGGTGGTCCTGACCGTGGACCATCGCACCACACGGAAACACACCTATCCCATCGTCCTTGTCTCCTATGATGTGGCCTGCACCGTCTATCGAAACGATCAGGACGGATCCAAGGCCCGGTTCGCCAAGGCCTGGTTGACCTATCTGCTGAGCGAGCAGGGCCAGCGCATGGCTGCGGCCAATGCGGGCAGCGCCGAGCTGGGGCAGGGGCTCCGCAGTCAGGCCATGGCCTCGGTGGAGACCATTGGGGGGAAGTCATGAGCGAGAAACCGGACGAGGCTGCAACCCTGAACAAGGCCAAACGGGTGGACCGGATCTTCAAGGCCTGTGCCACCGGGACGGGCATCCTGATCCTGCTGGCCCTGGCCGCGGTCACCCTCTTTCTGATCCTGCGGGCTTTTCCGGCCTTCACCGGGGACCCGGATTCCCGCACCCAGGCCATACGCTCCCTGAGCGGTGGACGGGCAAGCAGCTTCCTGGGCTATGTGGGCCCGCTGGTCTTCGGCACCATTCTGATTGCTGGCCTGGCCCTGCTCTTGGCCTTCCCTGTGTCCCTGGGCATCGCCCTTTTCATCGGCTACTACGCCCCCGCCCGTCTGTCTACGCTGCTCAGCACGGTGATTGACCTGCTGGCCGCCGTGCCCTCGGTGATCTACGGGCTCTGGGGGGCTCTGGTTCTGGTTCCCAATATCACCGGCTTCTGGCGTTGGCTGTCCGTCCATTTGGGATGGATCCCGCTCTTTTCCGGACCCGCTGCAGCACCGGCCCGGTCCGTGGCCACGGTGGCCCTGGTGCTGGCGGTCATGATCCTGCCCATCATCACCTCGGTCACCCGAGACATCCTGATCCAGGCCCCTCGATTGCAGCAGGAAGCTGCCTTGGCCCTGGGCGCCACCAAGTGGGAGATGATCCGGCTTGCTGTCCTGCCTTTCGGTCGCTCGGGCATCATTTCTGCTTCCATGCTGGGGCTGGGGCGGGCCCTGGGCGAGACCATGGCGGTGCTGATGATCCTCTCGCCCGGTTTCAGCTACTCCCTGCGGCTGCTGCAGGCTTCAAAGAGTCAGACCATCGCCGCCAACATCGCTGCCCAGTTCCCCGAGGCGGACTCCCAGGGTGTGGCCCTCCTGGTGGCCACAGGTCTGGTCCTCTTCATCATCACCTTCATCGTCAACTATCTGGCGCGCAGGATTACAGCAAAGGCGGGTGCATGATGGCAAGCCGAACTGATCGAGGACCGGTCATCGACTTTGACCGCTTCAGGCCCACCAGGTCCTCCATCCGGGCACGCAAGCGTAAGAACCGGCTGATGACCGTCCTGATCGGTCTCTCCTTCCTGGTGGCCCTGATTCCGTTGGTTTCGGTGCTCTGGGTCAGCCTGTCCAAGGGGGTGCGAAGGCTGACACCGGACTTCCTCACCCACAATATGAGCGGGGTGGTAGGGGGCAACCCCACGCCGACCGGAGGCTATGGCGGCATCCTGCACGCGGTAATCGGCACCCTGGAGATCACCTTTGGCTCCATGGTCATCTCCATTCCGGTGGGGGTCATGTGCGCGGTATATCTGGTCGAGTACGCCCATGGAGGCCGCCTGGCCAAGGCCATCAGTCTCATGGTGGACGTGATGAGCGGGATTCCCTCCATCGTGGCCGGCCTCTTCGCCTTCTCCATGTTCGCCCTGGTGGTCGGACCGGGCACCGTCAACGGCCTGGCCGGTTCGGTGGCCCTCTCCCTGCTCATGCTGCCCACGGTGGTCAAGACCTCCGAGGATATGCTGGCCGTGGTTCCCGACGACCTGCGCGAGGCGGCCTACGCCTTGGGAGTGACCAAGCAACGGACCATCACCAGCATTGTTCTGCGCACGGCCCTGCCCGGCATCGTCTCGGGCACCATTCTGGCTGTGGCAAGGGTCATTGGTGAAACGGCGCCCCTGCTGATCGCCTCGGGCTTCATCGCCACCACCAACCCCAACCTCTTCTCCGGGAGGATGACCACCCTGCCGGTCTTCGTCTACAACGAGTATTCCCAGGGGCTGGCCGTCTGCGGACCGGGGGCTGATCCGGGATGCCTGAGCGACATCCACATGCAGCGGGCCTGGGCTGCGGCCCTGGTGCTGATTCTTATCGTCCTGCTGCTCAATCTGCTTGGGCGGCTGGTCTCGCGCATCTTTGCTGTTGGGCGGACGCGTTGAGCGCCGCTATGAGAGAAACGGAGGCCGGGAAATGGGCCAACGCATAGACATCAACCACCTCAACGTCTACTACGGCGATTTCCTGGCCGTCCAGGACGTGAACATGCGAATCCAGGCCAACAAGGTCACCGCCTTCATCGGCCCCTCCGGTTGCGGCAAGTCCACGGTCCTGCGCACCCTGGACCGCATGCACGAGATCACCCCGGGGGCGCATGTGAGCGGGCAGGTGCTCTTGGAGGGTCGTGACCTTTACGGACCGGATGTAGACCCGGTCGAGGTGCGGCGGGACGTGGGCATGGTCTTCCAGAGGGCCAACCCCTTCCCGACCATGTCCATCCGGGAGAACGTCCTGGCCGGCATACGGCTGAACAAGAAGCACATCGCCAAGTCGGACGCGGACGATCTGGTGGAGTGGGCCCTGCGCGGAGCCAACCTTTGGAATGAGGTCAAGGATCGCCTGGACAAGCCGGGCATCGGGCTCTCGGGCGGTCAGCAGCAGCGGCTCTGCATCGCCCGTGCCGTGGCCGTACACCCCCAGGTCCTGCTTATGGACGAACCCTGCTCGGCCCTGGATCCTATCTCCACCCTGGCTGTGGAGGATCTGATCAACGAGCTCAAGCGGGACTACACCATCGTCATCGTCACCCATAACATGCAGCAGGCGGCCAGGGTCTCGGACTATACGGCCTTCTTCAACCTCAAGGCCGTGGGTCAGCCCGGTCACCTGGTGGAGATGGACGACACCACCACCATCTTCTCCAACCCGCACGAGCCGGACACCGAGCGCTACATCTCCGGTCGCTTCGGCTGAGACGGAACCGGTCTGCGCACCCGCCCGTCAGGTATCATGGTTCCGGCATCCACGGAAGGAGCGAGGGCATGGGAGTATTGCTGGAACCGGCCACCCTCTTGGGCATCATCCTGGTGGGCTACCTGTTCAAGCGTTTTGGACTCTTTCGTCCACTGGACTACCGGGTGCTGCAGACCGTTGTGTTTGATCTGGTCCTGCCCGGGGCCATCATCTACTCCTTCGCCACCAACCCACACGATCCCAGCCTTCTTCTGGTCTCGGCCTTCGCCTTCATGGCCTCGCTGATTCCGCCCCTGGCCATCTTCCTGACCAGCAGGCATCGGCCCACGGCTCAGCGGGCTTTTCTTATGCTCAACGGATCGGGTTTCAACATCGGATGCTTCTGCTTCCCCATGCTCCAGTCGTTGCTGGGCACGGCGGCCCTGGTGCCCGCCGCCATGTTCGACATCGGCAACTCGATCATGGTCTCTGCCGGGACCAACGTCATGACCCAGGGGCTTCTGCATATTCGACCGGGCCAATCCCTGGATCCCGATGCGGGGGAGCCGGTCAAGCTGGATGACCCGGATGCCCGCAAACTCCATCGCAAGGCTGCAGCCATCTCCATAGCCAAGGGCTTCCTGAGCTCGCCATCCTTCGACACCTACATGGTCATGGTGGTCTTTACGTTGGCCGGAATCTCGTTGCCGGACTGGTCGGCCCAGATCACCCGTCCATTCTCGGCCGCCAACGCCTTCTGCTCCATGCTTATGGTGGGCATGCTCATGGACCTGCCCGGCGGACGGGATGATGTCAAATCAGTATTGCAGATCCTGGCCTGGCGACTGCCCTTCGGCATCCTGTTCGCGGTGGCCGCATGGTATCTGCTGCCCTTCGATCCGCTGATCCGTCAGGCGGTGGCCCTGTGCTGCCTGGCTCCGACGGCGGTTTTTGCCACCATGTTCACCGACAAGGTCCTTGGGAACGCCCGTCTGGCGGGATTCACCCTGGCTCTGACTGCGGTGATCGGTGCCGTGCTCATGGTTGTGGCGCACCTGCTGATGGGTGTCCTCTAAGATTTCAGTCCTTCTTGTTGTCTTTGCCCTGGTCGCGGCGCTCCTGCTCCTGACGCAGGGTGCGGCCCTCGCGGGTGCGCTGCTTGTTGACCGTGGCGGCTGCAATCCGTTCGGCAGCTCGTTCATCCTGACCACGATCGACCTCGCTGTCATGCACGTGCTGATACTGCTTCTGATCGTCCGGATCCCAATGATTGTTCCTGGCCATATGCCCCTCCTCGAAAGCGCCGTGCCCCTCAACTCATCCCCATGCGGGAGGGCTTCAGGGCCGTGCCGGTATGCCGATTATAGGTGAGCGGAAGGTTCTGCAGCGGTATTGGAGCTCAATAAGAGGGACCTGTAACAGAAAAAGCCGAGTGCTCGTGATATTCTTTCCTTGTCTCATCGCCAAATAAGACAATAAGGAATCGAATATGCATAAGCTATTTCGGCTTTCGGATAATAATACCACAGTCTCTACGGAAGTGGTAGCAGGCATCACCACCTTCTTCGCCATGGCCTACATCATCGTGGTCAATCCCTCGGTGCTCTCCACGGCGGGGATGCCTTGGGGCGCCGTCTTTCTCGCCACCCTGATCGCTGCCATCATCGGCACCCTGATCATGGGTCTGGTGGCCAACGTGCCCTACGGCGTGGCGCCAGGAGTCGGACTGGATGCCTTCTTCACCTTCACCGTGGTCAAGGGGCTGGGCTTCACCTGGCAACAGACCATGTGCATGGTCTTCCTGTGCGGCCTGATCAACATCCTGGTCACGGCCACCAAGCTGCGCAAGATGATCATCCAGGCCATTCCGCCCCTGCTCCAGCACGCCATCGGCGGCGGCATTGGCGTCTTCATCGCCTATGTGGGTCTGCTCAATGTGGGCATCATCAAGTTCACTCCTGACAAGACCTCGGCAGCCGGCGCCAACCCAGGGCTGACCACCTTCAACACCCCCGGTGTCATCCTCTTCGTCATCGGCTTGTTGCTGACCGTCTTCCTCCTGATCTTCAAGTTCAAGGGCCATCTGGCCTTCATCAACAAAGGCGCCTTTGTCATCGCCATCATCGCGGTCACGCTCCTGGGCATTCCCATGGGGGTCACCAGCATGGCCAAGTCGGTCGATCTGGGCCAGGCCTGGTCACAGCTGCCGCAGACCTTCCTGGCCATTTTCAGTCCGGAGGGCTTCCCTGCCCTCTTCTCCGACCCGGCCAAGCTGCCAGTGGTTCTGGTGACCATCTTTGCCTTCTCCCTGTCGGATACATTCGACACCATCGGTACCTTTGTGGGCACCGGTCGGCGCTCAGGCATCTTCTCGGCCGAGGATGAGCAGGCTCTGGAAACCGGTCGCGGCTTCAGCTCCAAGATGGATAGGGCCCTGTTCGCCGACGCTACGGCCACCTCCATCGGCGCCCTCTTCGGCACCTCCAACACCACCACCTATGTGGAGTCCGCTGCGGGCATCGCAGCCGGTGGCCGGACCGGACTGACCTCGGTGGTCATCGCCGCCTGCTTCGCGCTCAGCGCCATCTTCGCTCCGCTGATTTCGGCTGTGCCTTCGGCGGCCACTGCGCCCGTCCTGGTCATTGTGGGTTGCATGATGATGAGCTCCTTCGCAGAGATTGAGTGGGGCGAGCTGTCTGAGGCCATTCCGGCCTTCTTCACGGCCATCTTCATGGGCTTTGCCTACTCCATCTCCTACGGTGTGGCCGCAGGTTTCATCACCTACTGCCTGACCATGGTCTGCAAGCGCAAGGGCAAGGAGGTCCACCCCATCATCTGGGCGGTCTCGGCCCTCTTCATCCTGGACTTCGTGCTCCAGGCCGTGCTTTAGAACAGGAATTCGGCATATCAGAACCATCCCGATTTGTAGGTTGTGATCTTAGCGATCTGCAGACCGGGAAGGCTGATAGAGAAAGCTTGACATGAGACCGCAGTGAAGCTCCGCCACGTGTGTAGTGGCGGAGCTTCACTTGTTCTTGGTCTGATGAGAGGTGATTTTCTAAAAAGGTGTCCTTGAATTTGCTTCTGTGCGGCAGCACTCGTTTCGAGCGACCGTCTCTTGCCTTGTGTTTCAACGTGCTGCCGCCTGGCCATCGGGCCAATGACTGCATGCGGCGATTCCGACATGGAAGATCAGACGAAGATGCTTGAGTGAATTATGCGGGCAATAGTCTCGTCGCTGGGTTCTAGAGCCTCATCAAGCTTCCATAAGAGGGGTCTGCCGTCGTGAGGTCCATGGAGTCGTTTCTTGTCTGTAGAAAGACGGCTGGTTCCAATGTGTCATCGGGCACCATAGAAAGATAAGATGCTGGGTTTAATGGGGGGGGGGGATACTGGTCAGAGGGAGCAAACCGCCGATATACCTTACGCTGATCCTTGGTCGTTGTCGACCCAAACTACTGGCTTAGGTTTAGTAAACCTGGAGCGGATGACCAAAACGGCCGGACTATTCTGGATTGTTATCGGTATTGCATAGAAAAATCCCCGGCAGGCTGCGGGAAGTCTACCGGGGATTCTTGGTTCAGGTCCTATGAAATCGGATCAGTACCAGTTGGTCGCCTGGGATTGGGCCCATGCTCCGCAGGGGTTTCCGTAGCGGCCTTGGATGTAGCCCAGTCCCCAAACAATCTGGGTGTGGGCATCGGTCTGCCAGTTGGGACCGGCCGAGGCCATCTTGCTGCCGGGAAGCGCCTGAGGAATGCCATAGGCACCAGATGGGTTGGAGGCATTGGTCCGCCAGCCGGACTCCTTGTTCCACAGCTGCACCAGGCAGGTGAACTGGTCCTCGCCCCAGCCTCGGGAGGTGACCAGACCGTGGGCGATGCTTTGGGCCGTACCCACGGGGACCGTGGTGGTGGTCGAACCTGACTTTGCGGGAGTACCGCCGCCGGTGCCCACCAGAACCACCTTGTCGACGGGGACCGTCTTGACGAAGGAGGCGAAAATGTTGCTGGTCAGGTGCTTGTTGCCGGCTGCCGTGACCAGGCTGGTGGTCTCCATGACGCCGTTCTGTCCCTCCGTCTTGACCTTGGTGGTGCCTGCCGGGAGGGAGTTGGTCTTCTCTTCGATGGTGTTGAAGGGAATGGGCGACTCTTCCGTCTTGACCTGGGCATCGGCCCGGTCGATGCGGATGACGGTCTTCTCAGTGACGCGAGTGGTCAGGGACGGGGTGATCTGGTCCCCAGGCTGCAGGGTGATGTCCCCAGCCTCCAGCACGGATTTGACATCGGTGAAGCCTGTACCCAGGACCACCTTGTTCTTCCCATTGATCTGCACATTTACATAGGATGTGTTCGCGTTGGCTCCGCCCGCGCCATTGCGGATGGCCTGCCTGGTGCTGCTGCGGGACACCGTGTCCACATCCTGGGTGGCTGAATAGGATGTTACGCCTGACTTGGCCGAGCTCTCAGTGGATGTGTAGAAGTCGCGCGAGACGAAGCCCGCGCCAACGACCATGCCGAGAACAGTGACGCCGGCAGCCAACCGCAGCCACTGACGCCTGGTCAGAGCCTTGACCGCACTCATCCGTCCTCTACGGTGGTTCGCCATTACTCTCCTCTGTTGGACCGACAGATCCTCAGTGATCAGTCGACGTAACGCTTCCTATCGACCGCATGCTTCCGGTAGCGCCGAAAGGGTCACTGGACAAACACATCACTACTTTAGTGCAAATCGGTCTTGGAACCAACTCGACTGACTCAGGCCTGTGCCGGGGTTGACAAATCGGCCTTGCGTGCCTGGTCGATCAGGTCGTCCAGGTCCGAAGACCTGAGAGCACCGGCCTGCTTGAAGATGATCTGCCCCTGCTTGGTGATCATCAACGTGGGCACCGCCTGGATGTCGGCGGCCGCGGCCAGATCCTGATTCTGATCGATGTCCACCTTGCCGAAGACGATGTCGGTGTTGGCCTGCGAAGCCTTCTCGAAGATAGGGCCGAAGGCCTTGCAGGGTCCGCACCAGGTGGCCCAGAAGTCAATCAGCACCAGGTCGTTGTCCTTGATGGTCTGCTCGAAGTTTTCCGAAGTAATAGTCGTGGTGGCCATGATAACGCTCCTTGAAGTCGTTTGACTGTCGCGCGGGAAGCTCCCGTGCTTAGCAACCGCTTTCAATCATCAGCATTCCATCAAGGCTGGAGAAAGCGCCCGAATATGCTCTGGGTGGAGATGTCCGCCGGGGTCCCGTGAGCGGTCAAGCCTGGTACGGATAATGGAATCATGCCAGTGCTGAACGACGAGATTCCCGATGATGACGACTTCGATGCCGATCGCGACCGTGGCGCCTTCTCACACATCACCCCAGAGGACTTCAACCGCGGTTTTTCGGGCTCGAATCCTCCCGGATGGCTGGACCGTGACGCCATCGACCGTGCGCGGCGTTGCCTGCCCATGCCCTATGTGGAGGTAGTGCCGGTTCGCGTGGATGAGATGAGCGCCGTCACCCAGGTGGGCACTCTTCTGCGAGTGGATGATCAGGGCAACATCGAGCGCACTCTGATCACCGGACGAATCCTCTACCACGAAACCATCAGGGAGGCTCTGGCCAGAAACATCGCCAAGGATTTGGGCCAGCTGGCCCTGCCCATGCTGCCTGCCAGCCCCCAGCCCTTCACTGTGGCTGAGTTCTTCCCCACGCCGGGGGTCTCGGAGTACTACGACCCGCGTCAGCATGCCATCGCTCTGTGCTATCTGGTGCCGGTGGCCGGGGACTGCAAGCCCCAGGATGAGACCCTGGATGTGGAATGGATCGATCCCAAGGGGGATATGCTGGAGTCCTTCATGAGCCAGATGCCCGGCGGGCATGGCAAGGTGCTGATGAGCGCCCTGACCTGGGCCGGTGCACTATGAGCCGCGAATCCTTGGAGGCGGGCATGAGCATTGTCAATACCGTATATCGCCAGGGGGAGGGGCTGCCCCTGGTGCTGGTCCATGCCTTCCCTGTGGACCACCGCATGTGGGATCGGTGCGCGGCCTCACTGATCGCCCAGTCGGATCGTGTGGGTATGACCCCCTTCCCGGTCTATGCCCCGGATATGCCCGGTGCAGGCGATTGCCCCCTGCCCGGGCCGGCATCCTGCGGCCAGGCAGACTCTGACGGTGCCCTGCCGGGTGCGCTGGATGCCATGGCTCGAGCCTTTGTGGACATGATTGTCGCCACGGGGGCGCAGAAGGCCATCTGGGTCGGGCTTTCCATGGGAGGCTACCTGGTCGAGGCCGTAGCCAGGCTTTACCCGCAGATGGTGGCCGGTCTGGCCCTGTGCGACACCACCATGATGGCTGACCGTCCGGCCTCCCGGGCCAGGCGGCTGCAGATCGCCCGAACCTGCGAGGAGGAGGGGACGCTTGATCCGGTCATGCACTTCGCCAGGCCCCAGGAGGGTGATTCCACGGTCAAGCGTTCTCCTGCCTTCGTGCAGACCATGACCGAATGGATACAGTCCCAGGATCCCCGGGGCATCGCCTGGCGGGAGCGGATGGCTGCGGGTCGCCCGGATCAGAGCGATCTGGTCGGCCGCATCAGAGTTCCCGTGGCCCTGGTCAGCGGCCGCTGCGATCCCTTCAGCCCTCCACGCGCCATGGAGCCTCTGGCTCAGGCCATGCGTCAGGCCGGCACCGACGTTACCTTCACTGCCATTGACGACTGCGGCCACTTCAGCGCCGTCGAACATCCGGATCAGGTGGCCAAGGCCCTGCTGGATCTGGTTCATCGTGTAGGGAGGCTCTCATGAGCGATTCTGAGACGGTCTTCTCCCCGCTGGCCCTTACCGAACCCCTGCCCTTCCTGCCCCTGGCTCAGGGGGATGTGGACTACGACACGGTAGCGCGGCAGCAGCCCGGTCTGCTTGACCAATTGCTGGACCAGGACGGCACTGGGGTCATCCTGGTGCGGGGCGAGAAGGTGGCTGTGCCCAAGGGCAAGGGGGCGCTGGCTGGTCGCACTGGAGCCAGCATCCGTCTGGCCACCCTGCCTGCTGCATACTTGCGGGATCCTCTGACAGGCTCGGCAGACCAGTGCGAGCCGCCCTGCTACTACCTTGGGAAGGCCGACCAGCAGGCCTGGCTGGCCCTGGATCTGGATCTTGCCTGCACCAATCAAGCTGTTCAGGACCCTCTTCGTGATCTGGCTCAGGCCGCGAATCAGCGCTTCGACTGGCTTGGCCTGCGCGAGTATGCCCCTCATGGCCGTCCGCGTCAGGTGGGCCTGGCAACCTGCGCAGTCGCCCTGTCCGTATGGCATGGACGTCAGGCTTTCTGCCCCCACTGCGGCGCGCCGGTTCATCCCTGCCAGGCCGGATGGGCCCAAATCTGCCAGGGGGATGAATCAGGGGACCAACACACGCTCTTTCCCCGCATCGAACCCGCAGTGATCATGGCCGTGGTGGATGGCCGCGATCGGCTCCTGCTCCAGCACAACCAGAAGTGGCCTTCCGGCTTTCGTTCGGTCACTGCCGGATTCGTCGAGGCTGGCGAGAATCTGGAGCATGCAGTCCGGCGGGAGACCCTGGAAGAGGTGGGCCTGAACCTGGGGGAGATGCGGTACCTGGGCTCCCAGCCCTGGCCCTTCCCCGCCTCCCTGATGGTGGCCTTCAGAGCCAGATCCCTGGATACGGACATCCGGGTGGACGGTCAGGAGACCGATGAGGCCGACTGGTTCACACGGGAGGAATTCAGCGCCGCTCTGGCCTCGGGCCGGTTGCGCATACCCCAGGCGGCCAGTGTGGCCAGGCATATGATTGAGCAGTGGTACGGCAGCGAGCTCTGATTCATCCGAGTGGTGTTGCGCCCCAGGACCTGGTCTCGTCGTAAGATATTTCAAGGAACTGTCAGCAGCGAAAGGTGTGTTATGGCCATGGAGGGGCAAGAAGAGCCTCGTATCTCGGATGTCGACCAGGCCGAAACAGTGACCATGCCGCCGACGATCGGGGAGGGGCCTGACCCTGTGGACCTGTTCGCCGACGAAGAGGCAGAGCGGGCTTTCGGGGCAGGTGCCGCCCACAAGGCTCCTTCGACCGGCCATCGAGGACGCACCATCCTGGCCCTGCTGCTTCTGGCTGTGCTGATTCTGGTGGGTTGCTGGTTTGGCGTCCGCGCCTTCTTCCGTGATCGGGTGGCCCCCGGCGTCACCCTGGGTGGGCAGGTCATGATGGGGCGGACCAAGGACCAGGTCAGGCAGATCGTCGATCGGCAGGTTCGTGACTCCCAGGTGGAACTCAAGGGTGAAGGCACCTCTGCCCGGGCAGGACTGAAGGACCTGGGCGTAAGCGTGGATTCGGATGCCACGGTCACCAAGATCATGAACGCCAAGGGCTCTGCAGGCCTCTCCCGGCTGAACCCATTCCATGGCGAGGCGGTGCCGCTGGTGGCCGAGCGGGATCAGCTGGCCATGGACAAATATCTGACTGAACGGTTCATTCCCCGCCAGGATCGTTCCGTTCCCTCCACCATCGTTTTTGATCAAGGTGCACACGCCTTCCGGCCCCAGGAGGGTCGTGGAGGCAAGGCGCCTGAGCTGGGCCGCGTGCAGGATGCCGTCTCATCCTTGATAGACAAACCTGGAAGGCGTCTGGCCGTAGGGGTGGTCTACAAGGATGTGACCATGCCCATCAGCCTGGACACCGCCAATCAGGTGGCCTCTCAAGCCAACCAACGACTGGCCAAGGACCTGGTCATCAAGGGTGCTGATGATGATCTCATGACCGTCCCGGCGGCAACAGTGGCCACCTGGGTCAAACCGGTCACCGATCTTGACAAGGGGACCATGGAGCTGGGCTTTGATCGGCAGGCCATCAAGCAGTATCTGGACCAGGAGCTGGCCCGGCAGCTGGACCGGGATATGGTCACCGCCGTCAACGTCAAGAACACCAAGGGTGATGTGGTGGCCGAGACCACCAAGGGAGTGGACGGTGTCCGGGTCACGGATGTGTCCGCCACGGCGGACCTGGTCGTCAAGGCCCTGGAAGAGGGCGACACGAATCCGGTCCAAGCGAGCGCCGAGATCACGCCCCACAAGGAGCAGACCAGGGTGGCCCGCTACGATGTGCCCGACGGCGACATCTGGATTCAGGTCAACCTCAGCGACCAGACCGCCACCGCCTACCACGGCACCACCCAGGTCAAGACCTTCCCCATATGCTCAGGCAAGCCTGATAACGGGAAATGGTCCGACACCGGCACCTTCTTCATCAATGTGCGCTACGCGGTCCAGACCATGCGTGGGCAGGGTTACGTCACTCCCAATGTCAAATGGGTGTCCTACTACAACGGCAGCGAGGGCTTCCATACGGCCAGCTGGAACTCTGCCGGCATCGCCAAGGGAGACCCTGCCCAATACGGATCCCACGGCTGCATCAACATGTATGAGCAGGACGCCAAGTGGATCTTCGACAACGCCCCCATCGGAACCATGGTCAAGGTGGAAGGGCAGGTTCCGTCGGGTCCGGCCCGCTAGGAGCACTTGCTCTGACAGACGGTCGAGTAGGCTGGAACCATGAGCGATGAACACAGTGATGGAACCTCCCGCCTGGATGTGCCCGAACACCTGCGGTATTCCCAGGATCATGTCTGGATCGACCCCAGCCAATCCCCGGCGCCCATGGGCGTGACCGAATATGCGGCGGACCAGCTGGGAGACCTGGTTTTTCTGGACCTGCCCGAGACTGGCACCCACGTCGATGCCGGCGATGAGGTCATCGAGCTGGAGTCCTCCAAGGCAGTTGAGCCGGTGGTCTGCCCGGTGGCAGGCACCATCGCCTACGTCAACAGGGCAGCCTCGGACGATCCTGAGGTCATCAACTCCGATCCCTATGGGGAAGGTTGGATAGCCAAGATCGACCTGGAGGACGATGAGCCCGATCTGATGAGCGCCGAGGAGTACGGTCAGCTGCTGAAGACCCTGAACTGACGGGTCCGGTTATGACAAGGCGATCCGGCCGCAATGAAGACCTCTTACGGGTCCATTCGGTCAGCACCACCTTCGATTCAGCTGCGCCCGGGGAGGGCATCGAGAGCAGGCCGGCCCCGGTCCGCCTGCTGAGGCGGCTGATTACTGGCGCTTTCGACCTTTGGGTAGGGCTGTCCATCAATATGACCGGGCGTCTGGGCTGGTCGGCCGACGTTCAACCATACGTGGGCTACGGTACCGAGTCCTACTCCCGGCTGGTCTGCCGTACCATTCTGACCGACGGGCGCAGACGTGAGGATCCGGCCATACGTGGCATCCGCGGTCTGCTGACCGTACCCGCACCCAGGACCAGGGTCAGGCTGGCCATCGACAGCACGGCCATCGGGAGGGTCCAGGTGGGAGACTCCGCGGTCTACGATGCCGTCGATCCCAGTCGCAGCCTGAGTGCGGATGCGGTCTTTTCCGACCGGTCGGGCTACCTGGATCTGGTGGCCGAGCATCGACTGACCCCAGGCGTGCACCGGGTCTCCTACCAGGTGCGGGGCCGCCGGCCGGTGGACGCGCCTTTATACATCGTGCCCGGTCAGACCCCTGTCGGCGTCATATCCGACGTGGACGACACCATCATGATCAGCCAGGTGCCCAATCATTGGAAGGCTGCCTGGAACCTGCTCCTGTCAGATCCACATCGCCGGGCCTCGGTGCCGGGCATGGCCGTGCTCTACAACCGTATCCGTGACCTGGACCCCCGGATACCCTTCTTCTATCTGTCGGCCTCGCCCTGGAATGTGGAGGGATCCATACGCGGCTTCATTCGCGACCACGGCTTTCCGGCCGGCCCCCTGTTGCTGCGGGACCTGGATCCCAGACCCAAGACCTTCGTGCCCTCCATCGTGCAGCACAAGATGGAGTTTATCCGCCAGCTCATGGCCGACTTTCCCAAGATGCGCTTCGTGCTCATGGGCGACGATGGGCAGAGCGATCCCTCCACATTCGCCCAGGTGGTGCGGCAGTATCCGGGACGGGTCCTGGCCATCGGCATCCGTCAGTTGAGCCCCCAGGAGACCGGGCTGGGAACCTTGGTCAAGCGGACTGCCACACAACCGGTACCGGTGACGCAGGTGCCGGTCTTCTACGGGACCACGGGTGCCAATCTGATGCGAACCCTGCTGCCCTATCTGCGTCGTCGCGCCCGAATATAATCGCCCCATGAGTTTTTCGGCCGTCAATTCCGCGCCTCCTCGTGCACAACGCCGTCCCACTGATCGATGCTTCCATGGGGATCACTTCGAAGATCCCTACGAGTGGATGCGCAACCGGGAGGATCCTGCCACCAAGTCCTACGTGCGTGACCAGAACCGTTACTGCCAGGAACGGCTTGCCGGTCAGGAGGGTTTGCGGGCCACCCTGCTCAAGGAGTTCACCGACCGGGTACAGCAGACCGACATGTCGGTGCCCACCCGGATGCATGGATACTGGTATTTCTCCCGGACGCTCAAGGGCCAGGAGTATGGGGTGCAGTGCCGCCTGCCGGTGCGCGACCAGGATGACTGGGACCCTCCTGCTGTTAAAGCCGATGCGGCGCCTGGTTCCATGCCGGGCGAGGAGGTCATCTTCGACGCCAACGCCGAGGCCAAGGGGCATGACTTTTTCTCTCTGGGATGCCTGGACCTGAGCGCCGACGGCCGGTGGATGCTCTATGGACTGGACACCAGGGGCAATGAGCGCTACGACCTGCGCATCCGGGATCTGAAAGACGGTCGAGACCTGCCTGATCGGATCGACCAGGTCTCCTCAGGGGCGGTGCTGACCCCCGACGGACGCTGGGTCTTCTACACCGGCCTGGATAAGGCCTGGCGTCCGGACACGGTCTGGCGGCATAAGGTGGGCACTTCGGCCGACCAGGATGTCATGGTCTACAAGGAGGACGACGAGCGCTTCTGGGTGGGGCTGGGACTCAGCTACGACGAATCCGCCATGCTGATTGCCACCGGGTCCAAGACCACCAGTGAGGTGCTCATGCTGGACCTGAAGGATACGCAGGGCGAGTTTGTGCCCTTGATCCCCCGCAAGGAGGGGATTGAGTACGACATCAGCCTGGCCCGGTTCGAAAATGCCGGTCCGGCGGGGGAGGACCTGCCGGTGGCCGTGGTCTACCACAATGTGAACAACCCCAACTTTGAGGTGGATCTGATCGACCTGCGCAGCCACCGTCCGCCCTTCCGTCTTGGAGAAGGGGTGCGGTTGGCCCAGGGTAGTCCCTACGGCTGCGAGCGCTCCGGAGACCTGGCCTCCCTGCCGCCCGAGAAGCCCTATCGGGATCCAGGCAATCCGGCCATACTCCAAGGCGCTCGCGGGCTGGGCATCGAGGGGCTGGGCATCCACCGCAGCTTCGTGGTCCTGACCTACCGGGCCGACAGCCTGCCCCACATGGCCGTCATCGCCAAGGACCAGGCCCTGGAGGATCTGTGGGCGGGCCGACCCTGGCGCTTCCGCGAGGTCCTGCCCGACCAAGGAGGGGACGGCATTGACCGTCTCTACAGCATCGGTCCCACCGACAACCCCTCCTACCAGGCCCCTGGTCTGCGCTACATCCGGGGCAGTTATGGAACCCCTGCTGAGCTGCGGGAGCTGGATCCGGTCCGGGGCGTGGACCGAATACTCAAGCGGGCCCGTGTTCTGGGCGACTTCAGACCCGAGCGCTACGCCGAGCGTCGAATTCTGGTCCGGGTCAGGGATGGAGCCCTGGTGCCGGTCTCCCTGGTCTGGCGGCGGGGCATGCATCCGGGGCTGGATGCCAGCGGGAGGACTGGGCCGGATGACACGGTCATCCAGGCCCCCGACCATCCCGAGCGCCGTCCCTGGCCGGACCATGATCCGGACAGGTCCGCGCCCATGTTCATCACCGGGTATGGAGCCTACGAGATCAGCCAGGATCCCGGTTTCTCCACAGGTCGGCTCAGCCTGCTGGACCGAGGCGTGCTCTACGCCGTCCCCCATGTGCGCGGAGGCGGGGAGATGGGCCGTGCCTGGTACGAGCAGGGCCGTCGGCTGCACAAGGTCAACACCTTCCTGGACTTCATAGACGTGACCGCCGCACTGCAGGCTCAGGGCTGGGCGGATCCCCGTCACACCGTGGCCAATGGCGGGTCGGCCGGCGGGCTGTTGATGGGGGCTGTGGCCAATATGGCTCCCCAGCTCTATGCCGGCATCGAGGCGGATGTGCCCTTCGTGGACGCGCTGACCAGCATCCTGGACCCGGACCTGCCGCTGACCGTGACCGAATGGGACGAGTGGGGAGACCCCCTGCATGATCAGCAGGTCTACCGGTACATGCGTTCCTACTCGCCCTACGAGAACGTTCCTGACGCTGATAGCAGGCGCCGGCTCTTCGGTAGCGACCACTTTCCCGCCATCCTGGTGACCACATCCATGAACGACACCCGCGTGCTCTACGTGGAACCGCTCAAGTGGGTGGCCAGGCTGCAGGAGCCACAGGTGGGGGCCGATGCGCTGATCAGGATCGAGGTCCAGGCGGGCCACGGGGGCATCAGCGGACGTTACCGGCAGTGGGAGGAACTGGCCTTCGAGAACGCCTGGTGCCTGTCCATTATGGTCTGTCCGGGATTCGGTCGGGGTCATGAAAGCGGCTCGGCTGGCTCGTTATGCTCGGGGTATGACAAATAGCAAGCAGAAGACATATCACATTGCGGTCATTGCCGGTGACGGCATTGGCAAGGAGATCGTTCCCCAGGCTCAGGCCGTCCTGGAAAAGGTGACCCGGGGCAAGGCTGATATCCGTTATGAAGACTTCGATCTGGGCGCTGAGCGTTATCTGCGTGATGGAGCCGTTCTGCCCGACGAGGATCTGGACCGGCTCAAGCAGCAGGATGCCATCCTCCTGGGGGCCATCGGCGACCCCCGCATCAAGGCCGGTATCCTGGAGCGGGGACTGCTGCTCAAAATGCGTTTCGAGTTGGATCAGTATGTCAATCTGAGGCCTTCCAAGCTCTACAAGGGCGTGGTGTCGCCCCTGGCCAACCCGGGCGACATCGACTTCGTGGTCGTGCGGGAGGGCACCGAGGGGCTCTATGCCGGGGCCGGCGGCTCCATTCGCCGGGGCACTCCCCAGGAGGTGGCTACCGAGGTCTCCATCAACACTGCTTACGGGGCGGAACGGGTCATCCGCTACGCCTTCCAGCTGGCCATGAAGCGTCGCCGCCGCCTGACGCTGGTCCATAAGAAGAACGTGCTGACCAATGCGGGAGACATGTGGCAGCGACTGGTCGACCATGTGGGCCAGGAGTATCCCGATGTGGAGCGCGAGTATCTGCACATCGACGCCTCCACCATATTCATGGTGACCGAGCCCAGTCGCTTCGACGTGATCGTGACCGACAACCTCTTCGGCGACATCCTCACGGACGAGGCAGGAGCTGTGGTGGGAGGCGTGGGTTACTCGGCCTCCGGCTGCATCAACGCCTCGGGCACCTACCCATCCATGTTCGAGCCCATCCACGGGTCCGCTCCCGACATCGCCGGCAAGGGGATCGCCAACCCCACGGCGGCCATCCTCTCGGCGGGTATGCTCCTGGACCATCTGGGCTTCGAGGACGAGGCGGCCAGCATTGAGCGGGCCGTGGAGGATGACATCGAGCGCTCCGGTTCCACCCAGAGGAGCACCGAGCAGATCGGCAGGGATATTCTTGCCCGTCTGTGATCGGGCCGGTTGGCGGCTAGACTGAAAGGCATGACTATGGATGATGCCCCCCAGCCGGACGACCGGCAGCCCAGCGATACGCCGACAGGGAATCCTGGCTTCGGCTCCTCCCCCTCCCCGCAGAAACCGCCCGAGCAGCGGGAGCCCGCCGGTGGGGATGCTCCTGCCGGGGCGGCTGACGGTCAGCGGCAGGCTCAGGGTTATCCTGCTGGTCATGATGCTGGCGTCGGGAATCAGAGCCCCTATCAGGCCGGTCAGTATTCCTCCGGTCAGAACCCTTATGGTGGGTATCCGACCGGTCAGAGGGCCAATGCCGGATACCCGTTCGCCCCTCAGAATGGCGGCCAATATCCAGGGGCCTATCAGGCAGGGCCCTACCGGCCCAATCAGTATCCGACCGCCGGTTATCCAACCGGTCAGCAATATCCAACCGGTCAGCAATATCCTGATGGACAGTATTTCGGTGGCCGGTATCCTGGCGGTCAGAATCCTGGCGGTCAGTATCCTCAAAGGCCATATCAGCCGGGACCGGGCTATCCCGGCCAGTATCCGTCCGGCCAATACCCGCCGATTGGGTACCCGGGAAATCAATACCCGGCAGGCCCGTATCCCGGCAATCAGTATCCCGGCGGGCCGTATCCGCCGCAGACCTCCATGCCCTGGCCCTACCCGGGCATGCCCCAGGGCGGTTACCCCGGGGCTATGCCCACCGGCAACGGCCCCTATCCCATATCGCCTACCCCGCACAGCAAGCTTGCAGCCGGTCTGCTCAGCATCTTTCTGGGCTGCTTCGGCGTGGGCAACTTCTACCTGGGCAGGACCGGGCGGGGCGTGGCCCAGCTCATGCTCACCCTGATCGGCTTCCTCTTCTTCTTCATCGGGCCGACCATCGCCATAATCTGGGGGCTTATCGAAGGCATCCTGATTCTGACATCCTCGACCGGCTCCTTCTGGCATCGTGACGCACGCGGATGGGAGCTGACGGATTGAATCCGGCCCGTCTGCGCGGCGTCGGCAAGCAGATGGGCGGCAAACTGGCGGCCGTAACCCTGACCCTGGGCCGGGGATCCGACTCCCGCCCGTTCATCGCCTCATGCAGGATTGACGGCGATTTCTTCACGGAGCCAGCCCCGGCAGCCTCTCAGGAATCCGCAGGGGATCATGGGCCTGTATTCCGGCTGGAATCCGCAATCTGTGACCTCCCGTTGCCCTTGGACCCTGGTCTGGCTCTGGAAAGGCTGGACAGGGTCATGGCAGAAGGGGACGGTCAACGGGTGGTCGGTGTGTCCCCATGGACCCTGGTGACCGCGCTGGAGCGTGCCTTGCCGGATGGGCTGGTCATTCGCAGACAAGGCGATCCAGACCAACTCTCGTCAGCGCCGGGCCAGCCCTCTTCCAGGCAGTCCCAACCGGATGAGGCCGAATGCCGCCGCCGTTGGTCCGGCCTGGAGTTGGACCTGATCAGGGACCGTCCACGTCAGCCGGCCATGCAGATGGCCATGGACCAGGCTCTCAATGACGCCGTGGCCCAGGGTCGGCTGCCGCCCACCCTGCGCATCTGGAACTGGGCGGCGCCGGCGGTGATCCTGGGGCGTTTCCAGTCCCTGAGCCGGGAGGTCCACGTCGAGCGGGCACGCAGTATGGGCTTTACCCTGGTTCGCCGCTGCACGGGCGGTGGCACCATGGTCATTCAGCCCGACCGGGCCATCACCTATTCCCTCTATCTTCCCTTGGACTTTGTCAAAGGGGCCGACCTGATCGACTCCTACCGTATCTGCGACTATTGGCTGGTTCGTGGTCTGCGCATGCAGGGGATTCAGGCCGGCTGGCAGGGCATGAATGACATCGCCTCCCCACGCGGCAAGATGGGTGGCGCCGCCCAGCGCAGGCTGCCGGCAGGCTCCCGCGGACCGGGCGGACTGCTCCACCACACCACGCTTTCCTATTCTGTGGATGCCGATCTGATGGCCCAGGTGCTCAACGTGGACCCGGAGAAATTCCATGACAAGGCCGTGACCTCGGTCAGAAGCCGGGTGGACCCCATCGACAGGCAGACCGGTCTGTCCCGTCAACCCCTGATCGATGCCCTTCTGGACACCCTGCCCTCCCTGGTGGCGGATCTGCGCACATCCAGTCCGGCGCCCGAGGTCGAGCAGCGGGCCCGCACTCTGGCCCGGCATCGCTACGGCCGTGAGGAGTGGACCGCCCAGATCGCCTGACCAAAAAAGTGGGTTGATGCGTGTGGGTATAATCGTGCTCAGTCGCGTCGAACCCGGCGTGAGGTCATCAACTATGCGTGAGTCGGTGCAGACCCGCCAGACATGGCGAAAAGGAGTGCGGAGTATGGCGGTTCACAAGCCCAACGAGATTCCCGATGACGGGAATGCCCTCCGGCAGACCGCCCTATTCAAACAAGTGCCCAGGCAGGACGCCGACCAGCTTTTGGACAGCATGCACGAGTCCACTTACGCCAAGGGGTCCACGGTCTTTCGACAGGGGGACACCGACCACCGCATGTATCTGATGGAGGAGGGCCGGGTCAAGCTGGTCCGTCAGTCGCCCGACCGCCGCATCCAGCTGCTCAGCATCCACGGGCGTGGGGAGATCCTGGGCGAGATTCCCGTCTTTGACCCCTCCGGCGGCCCGCGTACCGCCTCGGCCGTGGTCATGGTCAACAAGACCAAGGTGGCAGCCCTGGACCACGATGCCCTCTTCGACTGGCTCAACCAGCATCCCAAGGTGGCTGTGGATATGCTTCAGGTGCTGGCCCACCGCCTGCGGACCGACAACGAGCGCATCTCCGACCTGGTCTTCCTGGATGTGCCGGCCCGCCTGGCCAAGACCCTGCTGGATCTGGCCACACGCTTCGGCGAACCCTTCGAGCAGGGGCTGATGGTCCCCTACGATCTGACTCAGGAGGAGCTGGCCCAGCTGGTCGGCGCTTCACGCGAGACCGTCAACAAGGCCCTGATGGACTTCTCCAACCGTGGATGGATCTCTCGCAAGGGCCGCACCATCATCATTTTCCAACCCGGACCGCTGATTCGACGCTCGCGCATGTGAACGCCACTGTTCGGTAGAGCCGACGGCCTAGGATGGAGACCATGCCCGAACAAAAGAAATCCATGTCGGTCAGGCGCTTCTTCACGCTGTTGCTGGCTTACCTCATCTTCTGCGTCGCAGGCGGCGTGGTAGTCTCTGGTTTCCTGTTTCCCGCTGTCTTCGGTATCAACGCCGCCTCCAGGAATCTGATGCCTGCTCTGAAGACGGACAACATCGACTTCAACGTCAACGATCTGCCCCAGCAGTCCCGGCTCTACGCCTCCGACGGGCACACGGTCATCGCCACCTTCTATGCGCAGAACAGGATTGTGGTACCCATCAAGGACGTCTCCGACTATATGCAGAAGGCCGTGGTGGCCCGCGAGGACCGTCGTTTCTTCGAGCATGCCGGCGTGGACACCCAGGGCGTGCTCAGGGCTTTCATCCAGACCTACATCAAGCAGGGTGACACCCAGGGGGGCTCCTCCCTGACCCAACAGTATGTCAAAAACGTGCTCATGAGCCAGGCTGAGGAAAACAACGACCCCATCGCCGAGTACCACGCCCAGGAGGAGACCATAGCCCGCAAGATGCGCGAGATGCTGATCGCGGTGCAGATGGAGAAGAAGTACTCCAAGGCCGAGATTCTTCAAGGGTATTTGAATATAGCCCAGTTCGGCACCAACGTCTACGGGGTCGAGTCGGCAGCCAGGCGCTACTTCAGCAAGTCGGCCAAGGACCTGGACCCGGGCGAGGCCGCCACCATCGCCGCCGTGACCAAGAATCCCGCCCGCTTCGACCCAACCGTCAACATCAAGGCCTCCCAGGAGCAGCGGGACATCGTCCTGGATCTGATGCGCCAGGAGAATTACATCACCCAGCGCCAGTATGACGAGAACAAGGCCAAGCCTCTGGACCAGATGCTGCACGTGCAGTCGGTCGATGCCGGATGCCAGGCGGCTGGAGACGCAGCCTTCTTCTGCGATTACGTGACCAAGCAGATCCTCAACTCCAAGGAGTTCGGCAAGAGCCAGGAGGAGCGCAACAAGCTCCTCAAGGAGGGTGGCCTGGATATTTACACCACCATGGACGTCAACGCCAACGCAGCGGCCATGAAGGCGGCCCGGGACACCATCCCCGTGGATGATCGAAGCGGCTTCGAGGTCACGATAGCCTCCATCCGTCCGGGCACCGGCGAGGTCCTAGGCTTCGGCATCAACCGCATCTACGATGCCACCCAGAACTCGGGCGGCGGCACACGCACGGCCATCAACTATGCCGTGGATCAGGTCGACGGCGGCGGCTGGGGCTTCCCTGTGGGATCCACCTGGAAGCCCATCAACCTGGTGTCCTGGATGAAGGCCGGCAAATCCATCAACCAGCCCCTGCGCACCTCCACCAGCTACCCGCAGACCTCCTTCGCCTGCAAGATGGCGGACGGTACCCCCTACGGGTTCGGCACCGGCAGTTGGCATGTGGAGAACTCCGGCGGCGGCACCACGTCGCCGGAGTCCCCCCTGCAGGGTCTGGTGCGCTCGCACAACACCACCCAGGCCTCCATGGCCCAGCAGATCGGTCTGTGCACCATAGCCGATACGGCCAAGGAGATGGGCTACCACAATTCCCCCAAGGATCAGATGGACATCCACTCGGTCAACACCTTCCAGCCGCCCATGGTCATCGGTGCGGTCCAGGCCTCCCCGCTGACCATGGCCAA
Organism: Bifidobacterium sp. M0353; assembly: GCF_016100645.1. Taxonomy (NCBI): domain Bacteria; kingdom Bacillati; phylum Actinomycetota; class Actinomycetes; order Bifidobacteriales; family Bifidobacteriaceae; genus Bifidobacterium; species Bifidobacterium sp. M0353. The sequence goes on from NZ_JACFSB010000001.1 coordinate 50,489, forward strand.
TGTCTACGCCACCATCGCCGCCAAGGGGGTGGCCTGCAGCCCCATAGCCATGACCAAGGTGGTCGACAAGAACGGCAAGTCCGTCAAGGTGCCCAAGGCCAACTGCCATCAGGCCATCGATCCGGGCATCGCCGAGACCGCCGCCTATGCACTCAACCAGGGCGTCGTCCAGCCCGGAGGCGAGGCGTCCACGACCCAGCTGGACGGGGGACGCAAGACCTTCGCCAAGACCGGCACCCACGAGGACAAGTACATGCTGACCGGCGGATTCGTGCCCCAGGTGGCTGCCTTCGTCACCGTGGGCAATGCGGAGGGTCAGGTCTCCTTCACCAACAGGACCATCAACGGAAGGTCCATGCACACCTGGTACGGCATGTATATCGCCACACCGGCCTGGAAGGACTTCATGAACACCTACCTGGCCGCAGCCAATATCCAGCCGGACAACTCCTACGGCAATCCCGACCCCCGGTTCACCGGCGGGGTCCAGCAGCCTCAGCCATCCCAGCAGTCGCAGCAACGGTCCTCGGGAAGACAGCGGCAGAGCTACCGTCACAGCCAGGGGGGACAGCAGGGCAACCAGGGGGCCGGTCAGGACCAGTCACAGACGGTGGATTCGCCAGAGGACTAGGGCCTGTGCCTACAATGGAGACCATGAGGGATTCGTCAACGGGCGGACCACGAGGGGTGCGGCCGCCCGCCGGGAGAGGCAGGAACTGATGGTCCAGGAATATTCAGAGCTGGATGACAAGGCCCCTCGGGCCGACGGCCGGGTCAAGGAAGATCAGGCGATGCCGGGGCCGGTGAGCGGCTCCGGCAGGCTGGATGTCTCCAAACCGATCTGGCCCTTTGAGTCGGATGCCGCCGACGGAAAGAAAAAGGCCGGCAAGGCTGCCAAGGGGGTCAAATCGGCCAAGAAGGGCAAGAGGGACAAAAGAGTCAAAAAAGTCGGGAAATCAAAATCAGGCAGAAGGCGGGAGATGGCCCTGCCTGCGCTCTTCAAGCCCATGGAACTGCGCGACCAGCATATCCGCAACAGGATCTGGATGCCGCCCATGGACACCTATTCGGCCCTTCGGCACGACGGGGTTCCTACCAACTTCCACTACCAGCACTATGTGTCCCGGGCCCTGGGCGGCTTCGGAGTCGTCATTGGGGAGGCCACGGCCGTAAATCCCCAGGGGCGGATCTCACCCTGCGATGTGGGACTGTGGAACGACGAGCAGACCAGGGCCTGGCAGGGCATCGTCCGGGATGTCAAGGCCGCTGGAGCAGTGCCCATCGTCCAGCTCAACCACTCTGGGCGCAAGGGCTCCTCCGGGTGCTCCTCCATGGGCTACATCAACGCCACCGTGCCCGTGGCCGAGGGCGGCTGGCAGCCTGTGGGCCCCAGCCCCATCGCCTTTGGCAGGATGGCGGTCCCGGTCCAGCTCTCGCGGGCTCAGATAGCCTCCATCGTGGCCGACTTCCGTTCCGCTGCCGTGCGAGCCATCCAGGCCGGCTTCCTGGGAGTGGAGCTGCATGCCGCCCACGGCTACCTGCTCTCCCAATTCCTCGATCCCCTGATCAACCGACGCAACGACGAGTATGGGGGCGACCTGTCCGGCAGGATGCGCCTGCTGATCCAGGTGACCGATGCCGTGCGTGAGGTCATTCCCTCGGGCATGCCCCTGCTGGTGCGCATGTCCGCCACCGACTGGGCCACTGGCGGTTGGGGCCTGGACGAGACCATCCGCACCGCCAAGGTGCTCAAGCTGCATGGGGTGGACCTGATCGACGTTTCCACCGGGGGTCTGGTGCCGGGCGTGAAGATTCCGGCCGCTCCCAACTACCAGGTGCCCTTCTCCTACCAGGTGCGCAGCCAGGTGCTGATTCCCACCACGGCGGTGGGGCTGATCACCAAGCCCAGGCAGGCTGATCGGATTGTGCGCAAGGGTCTGGCCGATGCGGTCGAGATCGGTCGAGCCAGCCTGCGCGACCCCTACTGGCCTCTCAGGGCCGCCTACAAACTGGGGCTGTCCGCTCAGCAGGCCCCCTACCCTGAGCCTTACCGGCGCGGGGCCTACGGCATCGCACGCTGAGAGCGGCCATGGACGTTGTTCGTGGCGGAGCAGGGACCATTGTGGTCATGCCCACCTATCAGGAGGCTGACAACATCGGGGTGACCCTTCCTTGGCTCTTGGCATGCTGCCCCGAGGTCGATGTCCTGGTCGTCGACGACGACTCGCCGGACGGCACCGGCGCCCTGGCCGAGGACATGGCCGGTCGCAACCCTCATGTGCATGTCCTCCATCGGCATGCCCGCCGTGGGTTGGGTCCAGCCTACGTGCAGGGGTTCCGCTGGTCGCTGGAACAGGGCTATGATCTGATCTGCGAGATGGACATGGATGGCTCCCATCGGCCCGAGGATCTGGCAGGAATGCTGGCTGTGGCACGAGGTCATGCACATCCGGGGCTGGTCATCGGCTCGCGCCGGGTGCGCGGAGGACGCACTCAAGATTGGCCCTGGTATCGGGATCTGATCTCGCGTGCGGGATCCTGGTATGCCCGCACCGCCCTGGGATCCTCGGTAAGGGACATGACCGCCGGCCTGCGGGTCTATCGAGCGGACGTGTTGAGGCGGATTGATCTGGGAAGGGTCCGATCCAGCGGCTACGTCTTCCAGGTGGATATGCTGCGTCGGGTCCAGGCCATGGGCGTCAGCGTGGTCGAAGTGCCTATAGTCTTCGTTGAGCGGGTTCGCGGCAGCTCGAAGATGGATGCCGGGATCGTTCTGGAGGCCATGGTCCAGGTGACCCTGTGGGGGCTTGAACGGTTGACCCGTCGAAACTGACATTGGCTCACATTCGTGTTCGCTTTCATAAGCGACCCGGTAGGCCTTATTTGAGTCCCAGGGGATAAACTACGCCTTGATGAATGGATTCCTGCAAAAGCTCCGGCAGGCCTCAGGCGTATGGAAGAATGGTCCCAGTAACTGAGAAATGTGGATTTTTCGCCTATGTTTTGTGGTGGCGACCGCAGTCCGATAGTCAGCTTGCCAATTTGGGCGAATGTGTGCGATAATGTTCGAATGATATCGTCACAACGCCAACACCTGATATTGAACCGGTTGCGTACTCGTGGCGCAGTCCGTATCACCGCCCTCTCCAAGGAGCTGGGCGTCTCCGCCATGACCATCCGCCGTGACATTGCCGACCTGGCGGACAAGGGCCTGCTCAAGAGGGTCCACGGAGGGGCTGTCACCACCAGCTCGCTTCTGGCTGAGCCGCTCTTCTCGGTCAAGTCGCAGATGGACATGGGCCTCAAGGACACCATCGCCCGTCGCGCCATCGACTATGTCTCCCCGGGCGACGTCATCGCCATCGGGGGAGGGACCACGGCCTATGTCTTCGCCCAGCACCTGCTGGAGAGCCGCCAGTGCGCGGGCGTGACCCTGCTGACCAATTCCATCCCCGTGGCCGAACTGGTCCAGGCCATGGAGAGCAAGGATGTGGAGGTCATCGTCACCGGCGGTGTCATCACCCGGTCCAACTCCCTGGTCGGCCCCATTGCAGACAAGGTCATCGCCTCCCTGCGGGTCAATACGGTCTTCCTGGGGACCCACTCGGTCTCCATTCCGCGGGGTTTCCTGATGCCAAACTCCTTGGAGGCGGCTACGGATATGGCCCTGATGGACATCGCCGACCGGACCATCATCCTGACCGATCACACCAAGTGGAGCTGCACCTCCCTTTCCCTGTTCGCATCCTTCGACCAGGTGGACACCGTCATCACCGACGACCAGCTGGACCAGGAGTCGGCCGAGGCAACCCGGTCCCTGGTCAAGCGGTTGGTCCTGGTCCCGGTCAACCCCGAGGAAGGCCAGGCTCAAGAGGGTTCCTCCGACGTGTCTAAGGCCGATGCCGGGAAAGCAGCCCAGATTCAATGAACGACCGGTCACACAGGGGTGCGCAGGTTGTCATAGCGGGTTGCCATGGATTGTCAATCATCACGGACGATGAAGGAGCAGCATGAAGTCAGAGCAGTATGTCCCCCAACGGTATGTTCCCGGCGACTATGCCAGGGGGCACATCCGCATCACCCCCACCAGGCTGGCCGACGGGCGTCGGTTCTTCTACCTGGACGATGATCCCGAGTATGTATCCGGCCGCAGGACCAGGCGTCTGGACGATCCTCGTCCGCTGACCGACCGGTTCGCCCCGCACCAGGATCAGGAGGGCAGGACGGTGCCCTTCCAGCCGCCGCAGATGCGCCGGGACCCTCTGACCGGAGACTGGATCCCCATGGCCACGGCCCGGATGAACCGGCCCATCACCGCCGGGCCACAGGCCACCGCCAAGGGCAACCCCCTGGCCGCCAGAAAGCCCGAAGACCCCTACCAGGATGGGGAGATCCCCGATGTGGACTACAACGTGGCGGTCTTCGAGAACCGCTTCCCCTCCATGATGCAGGTGCCCGATATGCAGGCGGCCGACCAGCCATCCCTGGTGGACGGCAATCCCCTCTGGCCGGTGCGCGAGGCCAACGGACGCTGCGAGGTGGTCTGCTTCGACCCTGACGAGCATGCACTCCCTGCCGATCTGCCTGTCTCGCGTCTGCGGACGGTGGTGGAGGCCTGGGCCTTCCGCACTGCAGAGATCTCGGCCATGGAGGGCATCGAACAGATCTTCCCCTTCGAGAACCATGGACAGGAGATCGGCGTCTCCCTTGCCCACCCCCACGGACAGATCTACTGCTATCCCTTCATCGCCCCCCGCCTTGAGCAGGAGCTGAGGCAGTGCGCCGCCTACCGGGAACGCACCGGTGGCAACCTTCTGGCGGACATCCTCAAGGCCGAGCTGGACTCCGGTCGACGGGTCGTCTTCCGCAACGCCACCTGGGTGGCCTATGTTCCAGCCGCCGCCCGCTGGCCGCTGGAGGTCCATATGGCCCCCGTGCGCGACGGGATCCTGAGCCTGGACCAGCTGAACGACCAGGAGCGCTGGGATCTGGCCGTCATGTATTCCACCCTGCTCAAGCGGGGCAACGCCTTCTTCGACAAGGGCGACGGCAGGGGGATGGATCTGCCCTACATCGCTGCCTGGCACCAGGCCCCGCTGCACGATCCGCGGCGGGAGGACTACCGGCTCAACCTGCAGTTCTTCTCCTTCCGCCGTGCCGTGGACAAAATCAAGTATCTCGCCGGGTCCGAGTCAGGCATGGCCGCCTGGGTGTCGGACACCACCCCTGAGCGGATCGCCGACCGATTCCGCCAGCTGGGGCCCCTGGACCTGGAGAATGGAGAGAATCAATGACGACGACAGTCCAATTCATACAGGCCTGGACCCAGGGCGCTGACGGCCAAGGGGCTACCAAGGCCCGCGAGCTCTTCCAGAAGGTCTATGGCGAGGATCCCCAGGGCGTCTGGAGCGCTCCAGGCCGGGTCAACCTGATCGGCGAGCACACAGATTACAATGCCGGGCTCTGCCTGCCCATCGCCCTGCCCAACCGTACCTATGTGGCCGCCTGTCCCAGGACGGACAGCCGGGTCCGCCTGGTCTCCAGCATGGATCCGGAGAACCCGGTCCAGGCTGACCTGGATGGTCTTCAGGCCAGGGGAGTCAGCGGCTGGGCGGCCTATCCGGTCGGCGTGGCCTGGGCCCTGCAGCGGGATGGCTTCCCCCAGGTTCGAGGATTCGACCTGGCCCTGGCCTCCTGCGTGCCAGTCGGGTCCGGGTTGAGCTCCTCGGCGGCCATGACCTGTGCCGTAGCCCTGGCCTTGGATGACCTGTTCGGTCTGGGGCTGGGCGGTGACGAGGCTGGCCGGGTCAGGCTGATCCAGGCCGCCATCACGGCTGAGAACGATATGGCCGGCGCGTCCACCGGCGGCATGGATCAGAGCGCCGCCATGCGGTGTCGATCCGGTTGCGCCCTGCGGCTGGACTGCCGGCCGGAACTGGATGCCATGAGCAACGTGCGCCAGGTTCCCTTCGACCTGCAGGCTGCGGGCCTGGAGCTGCTGGTGGTCGACACCAGGGCCCAGCACCAGCTCAACGATGGTCAATACGATCAGCGGCGGGCCACCTGCGAGCAGGCTGCGCATCTGCTGGGGGTGGCCAACCTGCGCCAGGCGGCAGACCGGGTCAATGGGGCTGCTGATCCGCCATCCGCCCTGGCTGCCTTGCTGGAGCGGCTGCCCGATGAGACCATGCGTCGGCGGGTCCGTCATGTCGTCAGCGAGATAGGACGGGTGGACCGCTTCATCGAGGCCTTCGGCAGGGGCGATTACGTCCTGGCGGGCCGCCTGTTCAACGCCTCCCATGACTCCCTGAGGGACGACTACGAGGTCACCTGCCCGGAGTTGGACGAGGCCGTGGACGCAGCACGCCAGGGTGGGGCCTACGGGGCTCGCATGACCGGCGGCGGGTTCGGCGGATCCATCATCGCCCTGGCTGACGCCGGCAAGGGTTCCGATCTTGCCCGTGACATCGCCGGACGATTCGCCTCCAAGGGATTCAAGGCCCCCAGGGCCCTGATCGCCCTGCCCTCCTCGGCGGCTGCGCGCGAATCCTGAATCAGGCTGCAGACCTCACGCCCCCGCTTCTCCCGGCGCTCCTCTAAGCTGGAGGAGCGGGGTCCCGGTTTTCAGTGGGTCCGGTCAAGGGTGAGGTGGATGAGGAGGACGGCCATGGACAAGGCGATCATCACGGTGGTGGGCAAGGATGCCATAGGCATCATCGGCAAGGTCTGCACAGACCTTTCCCAGCAGGGTATCAATGTGCTGGACATTTCGCAGACCATTCTGGACGGCTTCTTCACCATGATGATGATTGTGGATTGCACGGCCTGCCGGGATGATTTCGATGCACTGAGCCAGCGGATGGAATCCCTGGGAGAGGACATCGGAGTCTCCATCCGCTGCCAGCGCGAGGAGATCTTCACCAGGATGCACCGGGTCTGAGGAGGCAGCCATGATCACACGTGACGAGGTCCTGGAGACCAACGACATGATCGATCGGGAGCGCCTGGACGTGCGCACCATCACCATGGGTATCAGCCTGCTGGATTGTGTGAGCGGGGATGTGGACATGCTCTGCCGGAACATTCATCGCAGGATCGTCTCCCTGGCCGGCGACCTGGTGTCCACCGGGGACTCCATCGCCCGCGAGTACGGCATTCCCATCGTCAACAAGCGCATCACCGTCACCCCCATCTCCCTGGTGGCCGCCGGAGCCTGCCACACCGTGGAGGATTATGTAACCGTGGCCAAGGCCCTGGACCGCTCGGCCCAGGAGGTCGGTGTCAACTTGATTGGTGGTTACTCGGCCCTGGTCGGCAAGGGCATGACCCCGGCCGAGCGGTTGTTGATCAAGTCCCTGCCCAGGGCGCTGAGCCAGACGGAACGGGTCTGCGCCAGCGTCAACGTGGGCTCCACCAGGACGGGCATCGATATGGATGCCGTGGCCCTGATGGGCCGGGTCGTCAAGGCCACCGCCGAGAGCACCGCCGACTCGGACAGCTCCGGCTGCACCAAGCTGGTGGTCTTCTGCAACGCCCCGGATGACAACCCCTTCATGGCCGGCGGTTTCCATGGGGTCAGCCAGGGGTCGGCCGTCATCAACGTGGGGGTCTCCGGGCCCGGCGTGGTCAAGACCGCCTTGGAATCAGCCAAGGGAGCCGACTTCGGGCAGCTCTGTGAGACCATCAAGCGCACGGCCTTCAAGATCACCCGGGTGGGGCAGCTGGTGGCCCAGGAGGCCAGCCGTCGCCTGGACGTGCCCTTCGGGATCATCGACCTGTCACTGGCACCCACCCCGGCTGTCGGAGACTCGGTGGGCGAGGTCCTGCAGACCATGGGCCTGGAGCAGGTGGGCGCACCCGGGACCACTGCGGCCCTGGCCATCCTCAACGATCAGGTCAAGAAGGGCGGCATCATGGCTTCCAGTTCGGTGGGCGGGCTGTCCGGGGCCTTCATCCCAGTGTCCGAGGACGCCGCCATGATCCAGGCTGCGCAAGAGGGGAGCCTGACCCTGGAGAAGCTTGAGGCCATGACCTGCGTCTGCTCGGTGGGGCTGGACATGATCCCCATCCCCGGGGACACCTCCGCCGAGTCTATCTCCGGCCTGATCGCCGACGAGGCGGCCATCGGGATGATCAATCAGAAGACCACCGCAGTCAGGGTCATTCCTGTCATCGGCAAGCAGGTGGGCGAGTGGGCCGAGTTCGGCGGGCTCATGGGCGGCGGTCCGGTCGTGCCCGTCAATACCCGCTCCTGCGCGGACTTCGTCAATCGGGGCGGACACATCCCGGCGCCCATTCACAGTTTCAAGAACTGAGCGCGCTCGCAGGGTTCAGCGGCCGCCTTGGAATCCCAGCTGCCGCCAGGCCTCGTAGATGGCTATGGAGGCGCAGTTGGTCAGGTTCAGGCTGCGCAGGCTGGGCCGCATGGGCAGCCTGACCTGTTCGGCCACGTGGGGGCCGGCCATGATGTCCATGGGGTCGGGGATGTCGCCGGGCTCGGGGCCGAACAGGAGGATGTCGTCCGGCCGGTAGTCGACCTCGGTGTAGAGCTTTTCGGCGTGGGCGGTGAAAGCGATGATCCGGCTGTCGGACATGGAGCGGACCAGGTCGTCGAAGTCCGGGTGCAGGACCACGTGGGCCATGTCGTGGTAGTCCAGGCCGGCCCGGCGCAGCTTGGTGTCCTTGAGGTTGAAGCCCAGGGGCTCTATCAGGTGCAGGATGGTGCCGGTCACGGCGCACAGGCGGATGGCCGATCCGGTGTTGCCGGGGATTCGCGGCGAGTAGTAGCACAGGTGGGGGGTGGAGGTCTTCACCCGGCTGGCCTGATCGGCCTTCATCATGGCATCCACCACGGAGATGGGGTTGCCGTGGGCGTCGGTGACCAGCTCGTCGGGACCATAATTCGATTTGCGGTATCCGTACTCGTACATGCTTTCGACGGCCTTCGATGGGTCGCCTGACCGCTCCTGCTCCTGCCTGTTCATGAGGCCAACCTACCGTCGCCAAACGACAGGCCTGGCAGGGCTGGTCGGCACCGTCGGGCAGAATACGGCCGTTGAATGAGGCGGAACCGGATGGCGAAGGGTGGTGTGACCATGGAGAACGCGGAGACGGCCTTTGCGAAGACTGAGCCCATCCGTCTGCGGCTGTTCGACTGGTGGAGCCGATACGCCCGCGACCTGCCCTGGCGCTTCGGACGAACCACGCCCTGGGGGGTCCTGGTCTCCGAGGTCATGAGCCAGCAGACCCAGATGAGCCGGGTGGTGCCCTACTGGACGGCCTGGATGAAGATCTGGCCGGATGCGGCCTCCCTGGCTGCTGCACCCAAGGCCGAGGTCATCACGGCCTGGGGCCGGTTGGGCTACCCGCGCCGAGCCTTGCGCCTGCAGGAGTGTGCGCAGCAGGTGGCCGGCCAGTATGCAGACCGGCTGCCCCGTGACTACGACCAGCTGGTGGCCATGCCTGGCATCGGCGACTACACGGCCAGCGCTGTCATGAGCTTTGCCTACGGCGAGAGGATCGCCGTCATCGACACCAATATCCGCAGGGTGCTTTCCAGGGTCTTTCTGGGGCATGAATCCACCGGGGGCGCTGCCAGTCGAGAGGAGCGCCAGCTGGCCTGGCAGGTCCTGCCCGAGGACGGAGGGCCGGAGGATATCGGTGCCGAAGACAGCGGTGTCCAGGAAGATGGTGGCAGTGGCCGTCTGGGACTGGCTGATCCGAAGGTCAGATCGGCAGCCTGGCGGGAGCCGCCCTCGGCCCGATGGAACCAGGCCGTCATGGAGCTGGGTGCCACGGTCTGCATCGCCCACAAGCCGGCCTGCGACATCTGTCCTCTGGCCGGCCATTGCCGCTTTCTCAAGGCCGGACTGCCCGGTCTGGGTGCAGGCAGGACCAGGCCCCGGCAGCGCTTCGCAGGCACCGACCGGCAGGTCCGCGGCGCCATCCTTCAGGCCCTGCGGCAGGCTTCGGGCGCACCTGTCCCAAGGAAGGATCTGAAACCCCTGTGCAAGGACGAAATCCGGCTTGATCGGTGCATCGCATCCCTGGACGAGGATGGTCTTCTGGAGATCGGCCAGGATGGCAGTCTGAGTCTGCCGAGGTGAAGGCCGCCCCGGCGATTAGACTGGAGAAGTATGGCCAAGCGACGCATGAGCGAGAAGAAGCGGCGGATGTATCGTCGCCGGAGGATTGCGGCCGCCCTGCTGGCGGTGCTCTTCCTGCTGGTCTGCGCTGGCCTGTTCTGGGGCGTGGGGGCCGGCATCAGAGCCCTGCGTGGAGGTGATGGGGGCCAGGGAGCCTCGACCAGCGCCCAGCAGACCACAAAGACCGAATCCAAGGACAAGGACAAGCAGAAGAAGGACGCCGGCAAGAAGCGTTCCTCCGGGGCTCCTGACTGCGACAAGGGGGATCTGGCCCTGGAGCTGGCTGCGCCCGATCCCAGCACTGGGGTCGGTGGGTCCATCGACTTTACGGTGACCATCCGGCACAAGGGAACGGGCTCATGCTTGGTGGACGGTTCCGACGGTGGCCGGGTGCTGGTCATCACCAGCGGTCAGGATACCGTCTGGCGCTCCGATGCCTGCCCGGTGGGGGCGCGCACCCTGCTCATGGCCACAGGAGACAAGGATGTGCAGACCATCACCTGGCATGCTGACAGGAGCCAGGAGAGCTGTCAGCCCGACCAGAAGCTGCCCCGGGTCAAGGCCGGTTCCTACCAGGCCAAGCTGGTGCTCAAGGCCGATTCCAATGTGGTCTCCCCGCCAGTGCCGGTCATGGTCCAATAGCAGCTTTTCCAAGACGACACGCCGATTGCGTCCATGGTTCTTGTCTGCTATAGTTTTATCTTTGCATGAGGTGTGTCATATAGCGGGCATGCATCATCGAGGAGATGCCCGCGAATAGGCATATGGCGGCCATTCGGCATCTCCCTGGGGTAACAGGAATGATCGAGTACGGCGAGCGATAAGGAACGTCCATTTTGGCTGCCAATAAAGCTGTAAGTAGTACCACCGCAACGCAGGCACGCGCTGACGAACACGACATCAAACTGCACAAGGCCACCGATCGTGTCAACTTCGGATCCATCCGCGAACCCATCGAGGTGCCCTACCTCCTGGGCGTGCAGACCGATAGCTTCGACTGGCTGGTCGGCAATGACCGCTGGAAGAAGCGTGTCGAGGAGGATCGGGTCAACGGGACCCATACCGTGGCCCCCGTCTCCGGCCTGGATGAGGTCTTCCAGGAGATCTCTCCCATCGAGAACTTCGCGCAGACCATGAGCCTGACCTTCTCCGATCCCTACTTCGAGGAGCCCCGGCACACGGTCCAGGAGTGCAAGGAGAAGGACTACACCTACTCCGCCCCCCTGTACGTGAACGCCGAGTTCGAGAACGGGGACACCGGCGAGATCAAGTCGCAGACCGTCTTCATGGGCGACTTCCCGCTGCAGACCCCCCACGGCACCTTCATCATCGGCGGCTCGGAGCGCGTCATCGTCTCCCAGCTGGTCCGCTCTCCCGGCGTCTACTTCGACCGCACCCAGGACCGCAACTCCGACAAGGAGATCTTCGGGGCCAAGATCATCCCCAGCCGGGGCGCCTGGCTGGAGTTCGAAATCGACAAGCGCGATGTGCTGGGCGTGCGTGTGGACCGCAAGCGCAAGCAGTCCGCCATCGTCTTCCTCATGGCCATCGGCATGACCAAGCCGCAGATCCGCAAGGCCTTCAAGGGCTATCCACTGGTGCTGGACGCCCTGGAGAAGGAGACCATCGAGACCCAGGACGAGGCCCTGACCGACCTCTACCGCAAGATCCGGCCCGCGGACACAGCCTCGCCCGAGGCCGGCCGCAACCTGCTGGATTCCTTCTACTTCAACACCAAGCGCTACGACCTGGCCCGGGTCGGCCGCTACAAGATCAACCGCAAGCTGGGTCTTGAGGCCGACTTCAACGACCGCAGCCTGCATCCCGAGGACATCATCGCCACCCTGAAGTACCTGGTGACCCTGCATGCCGGCGGGCAGACCTTCCCCGGCCGCCGCGACGGCAAGGACATCGAGCTGCGGGTGGACGTGGACGACATCGACCACTTCGGCAACCGCCGCATCCGTCAGGTGGGCGAGCTGATCCAGAACCAGCTGCGCACCGGCCTGAGCCGTATGGAGCGCGTGGTCCGTGAGAGGATGACCACCCAGGACGCGGAGGCCATCACCCCGCAGTCCCTGATCAACATCCGCCCGGTCAACGCCACCATCAAGGAGTTCTTCGGAACCTCCCAGCTGAGCCAGTTCATGGATCAGAACAACCCGCTGGCCGGCGTGACCAACAAGCGTCGTCTCTCGGCCCTGGGCCCCGGCGGCCTGTCCCGCGACCGCGCCTCCATGGAGGTGCGCGATGTGCACCCCTCCCACTACGGACGCATGTGCCCCATCGAGTCCCCTGAAGGCCCCAACATCGGCCTGATCGGCTCCCTGGCAACCTTCGCCCGGGTCAACCCCTTCGGCTTCATCGAGACCCCCTACCGCAAGGTCATCGATGGCCAGGTGACCGACGACGTGGTCTACATGACCGCCGATCAGGAGTCCGAGCACACCATCGCCCAGGCCAACCAGGAGATCGACGAGACCGGACACTTCGTCGAGGACGAGGCCCTGGTGCGTGACGCCGAGGCCGAGGCCAAGGATGTGCCCGTCTCCCAGGTGGACCTGATGGATGTCTCCCCCCGGCAGATGGTTTCGGTGGGCGCCTCCCTGATTCCATTCCTGGAGCACGACGAGGGCCACCGAGCACTGATGGGCACCAACATGCAGCGTCAGGCCGTCCCCCTGGTCAAGTCCGAGCGTCCCCTGGTGGGCACCGGCTCCGAGTGGCGCTCCGCCATCGACTCCGGCGATGTCATCCTGGCCGAGAAGCCGGGCGTGGTCACCTACGTCTCCGCCGACATCATCCGCGTCATGAATGACGACGGCACCCAGTCCTCCTACAAGCTGGCCAAGTTCCAGCGGTCCAACCAGACCACCTGCTACAACCAGGTCCCCCTGATCAAGGACGGGGAGCGGGTCGAGGCCGGCACGGTCCTGGCTGACGGCCCCGCCACCGAGAAGGGCGAGATGGCCCTGGGCAAGAACGTCCTGGTGGCCTTCATGCCCTGGAACGGCTACAACTACGAGGACGCCGTCATCATCTCCCAGCGGCTGGTCCAGGACGACACCCTGAGCTCCATCCATATCGAGGAGTACGAGACCGACGCCCGCGAGACCAAGCTGGGCGCCGAGGAGATCACCCGCGACCTGCCCAACGTGGGCGAGGATGCGGTGGCCAACCTGGACGAGCGCGGCATCATCCGCATCGGCGCCGAGGTCGAGGCCGGGGACATCCTGGTCGGCAAGGTCACCCCCAAGGGCGAGACCGAGCTGACACCCGAGGAGCGGCTCCTGCGGGCCATCTTCGGAGAGAAGAGCCGCGAGGTGCGCGACACCAGCCTGCGGGTGCCCCACGGTGAGACCGGAACGGTCATCGAGGTCAAGGAGGTCACCCGCGAGGATGCCGAGGAGGACGGCGACGAGCTGCCCAACGGCGTCAACCGGATGATCCGGGTCTACATCGCCCAGCATCGCAAGATCACCCAGGGCGACAAGCTCTCCGGCCGCCACGGCAACAAGGGCGTCATCTCGAGGATCCTTCCCGAGGAGGATATGCCCTTCATGGCTGATGGCACCCCCATCGACATCATGCTCAACCCGTTGGGCGTGCCCTCCCGTATGAACCTGGGACAGGTCCTGGAACTCCACCTGGGGTGGATCGCCCACTCCGGCTGGGACATCAGTCTGGATCCCGACCTGGAGGCCGAGTGGAAGAAGCACATCCCGGCAGGCGCCGAGAAGGCCGAGCCCGGCACCGCCGTGGCCACCCCGGTCTTCGACGGCGTGCGTGAGGACGCCCTGAACGGTCTGCTCAAGACCACCCTGCCCAACCGTGACGGCGAGCGCCTGGTGGGCGATGACGGCAAGGCCGTGCTCTACGACGGCCGCACCGGCGAGCCCTTCACCAAGCCCATCTCCGTGGGCTACATGTACATGCTCAAGCTCCACCACCTGGTCGATGACAAGATCCACGCCAGGTCCACCGGACCCTACTCCATGATCACCCAGCAGCCCCTGGGCGGCAAGGCCCAGTTCGGCGGCCAGCGCTTCGGCGAGATGGAGGTCTGGGCCCTGGAGGCCTACGGCGCCGCCTACACCCTGCACGAGATGATGACTACCAAGTCCGACGACGTGGACGGCCGTGTCCGGGCCTATGGAGCCATCGTGCGCGGGGAGAACCTGCCGGCGGCCGGCATCCCCGAATCCTTCAAGGTGCTGCTCAAGGAGATGCAGTCGCTCTCCTTGAACGTGGAGGTGCTCAACGCGGAAGGCAACGTGATCGAGATGAAGGACGAGGACGACGACCCGAGCGCCGCCTCCGACGACCTGGGCTTCAACATCGGCGCCCGCCCGGACGCCGCCGCCAAGGCCGACCAGTCCGCTCCCGAGCCGGAGTACCGCTGAACCACAAGTCACAGGGATGCCCGCCTGAAGGGCATCCCGCCAAGAGGCAAACTTCAGAGCAGTTACAAGATCAGAGACAGGACACAGAGTGCTGGACGTCAATGCATTTGACAAACTGAGAATCGGACTGGCCACGGCCGATGACATCCGCGGCTGGAGCTATGGCGAGGTCAAGAAGCCGGAAACCATCAACTACCGTACCTTGAAGCCCGAGAAGGACGGCCTGTTCGGCGAGCAGATCTTCGGACCCACCCGCGATTGGGAGTGCGCCTGCGGCAAGTACAAGCGCGTGCGCTTCAAGGGGATCGTCTGCGAGCGCTGCGGTGTGGAGGTCACCCGCTCCCGCGTCCGCCGCGAGCGTATGGGCCACATCGAACTGGCCGCCCCCGTCACCCACATCTGGTTCTTCAAGGGCGTGCCCTCCCGGCTGGGATACCTGCTGGACATCGCGCCCAAGGACCTGGAAAAGGTCATCTACTTCGCGGCCTACATGGTCACCAAGGTGGATGAGGAGCAGCGCCACAAGGACCTGCCCGACCTGCAGGACGAGTTCGACAACGAGATCAACCAGCTGGAGAAGAAGCGCGACCTGGAGATCGACAAGCGCGCCAAGAAGCTGGAGGAGGACCTGGCCGAGCTGGAGAAGACCGACGAGGTCAAAGGCTCCATGAAGGCACGTCTGCGCAACGGGGCCGAGCGGGACATGACCGCCATCCGCAAGCGCTACGACGACCAGATTCAGCGGATCACCGCCGTCTTCGACCGCTTCAAGACCCTGAAGCCCGGCGACATGGAGGGTGACGTGGATCTGTGGCGGGAGATGCAGGACCGCTACGGTGACTACTTCGAGGGCTGCATGGGCGCCGAGGCCATCAAGAAGCGCCTGCAGGACTTCGACCTGGAGGCTGCCGCCAAGGAGCTCCGTCACGAGATCGACACCGGCTCCGGCCAGCGCAAGGCCCGTGCCCTGAAGCGGCTCAAGGTGGTCTCCGCCTTCCTGAACACCGGCAACAAGCCCGAGGCCATGGTCCTGGACGTCGTCCCGGTCATTCCGCCCGACCTGCGCCCCATGGTGCAGCTGGATGGCGGCCGCTTCGCCACCTCCGACCTGAACGACCTCTACCGGCGCGTCATCAACCGCAACAACAGGCTCAAGCGCCTGATCGAGCTGGGCGCCCCCGAGATCATGCTCAACAACGAGAAGCGCATGCTCCAGGAGGCTGTGGACTCCCTCTTCGACAACGGCCGTCGTGGCCGCCCCGTCACCGGAGCCTCCAACCGTCCCCTGAAGTCCCTGGCAGACATGCTCAAGGGCAAGCAGGGCCGCTTCCGTCAGAACCTGCTGGGCAAGCGTGTGGACTACTCCGGCCGTTCCGTGATCGTGGTCGGGCCTTCCCTGCGCATGCACCAGTGCGGCCTGCCCAAGCCCATGGCCCTGGAGCTCTTCAAGCCCTTCGTCATCAAGCGGCTGGTGGACCTCAACTACGCGCAGAACATGAAGAGCGCCAAGCGTCTGGTCGACCGCGGCGACCCCGAGGTCTGGGGCGTGCTGGAGGAGGTCATCTCCGAGCACCCCGTCCTGCTCAACCGTGCGCCTACGCTGCACCGTCTGGGCATCCAGGCCTTCGAGCCCATCCTGGTCGAGGGCAAGGCCATCCACCTGCCCCCGCTGGCATGCGCGGCCTTCAACGCCGACTTCGACGGCGACCAGATGGCAGTCCACCTGCCCCTGTCGGCAGAGGCCCAGGCTGAGGCCCGTTCGCTCATGCTGGCCTCCGATAACATCCTCAAGCCCGCCGACGGCCATACGGTCACCATGCCCTCCCAGGATATGATTCTGGGTCTGTACTACCTGACCACCGTGGTTGACGGCGCCAAGGGCCAGGGCCGGATCTTCTCCAGCCTGGCCGAGGCCCGGATGGCTCTGGACCTGGGCGAGATCGACATGCAGGCCAAGATCCTGCTGCGGGTGCCCGCCGACTTCGTCATGCCCAAGGACTGGAATCCCGGTGACCTCAAGGTCGTCGACCCTGAGCCCGGCAGCCCTGACGTGGTCAAGGAGGAGGTCTTCAAGGACGGCTCCAGGCTCTTCGCCACCAACTATGGGCGGGTCCTGTTCAACCGGACGTTGCCTGTGGACTACCCCTTCATCAACGAGCAGGTACCCAAGGGCAAGCTGTCCGGCATCGTGGACGACATCGCCACCCGGTACTCGACCGCCCAGGTGGCGGCCACCCTGGATGCCCTGAAGGATCTGGGCTTCACCCGGGCCCAGTGGTCCGGCGTGACCATGGCCTTCTCCGACATCGTGGTGCCGCCCGAGCGCGGCGAGATCGTCAACGAGTACCAGGGGCAGGCCGCCAAGGTCAACTCCCAGTACGACATGGGTCTGCTGACCGACGAGGAGCGCCGTCAGGAGCTGATCAACCTGTGGACCGAATGCACCGACAAGGTGGCTGACGCCATGCAGAAGCACTTCACTCCGGACAACAACGTGAACATCATGGTCCAGTCCGGGGCACGAGGCAACTGGATGCAGATCCGCCAGATCGCCGGTATGCGAGGCCTGGTGGCCAACCCCAAGGGCGAGATCATTCCTCGACCGGTCAAGTCCAACTACCACGACGGTCTGTCGGTGCTGGAGTACTTCATCTCCCAGCACGGTGCCCGCAAGGGTCTGGCCGACACCGCACTGCGTACCGCCGAGTCGGGCTACCTGACCCGTCGTCTGGTCGATGTCTCCCAGGACGTGATCGTGCGCGAGGAGGACTGCGGCACCATGCGCGGTCTGACCATGAAGGTGGCCGAGCGCGACGAGCAGGGCAACCTGGTCCTGGTCAAGGCCGCCGACGGCGGACCCTACTCCAGGCTCCTGGCCGCCGACGTCATCGACCCCAAGGATGGCAAGACCGTGCTCTACAAGCGCGGCGACGCCCTGTCCATGGATGTGCTGCGCGACATGGTCGCCCACGGCGTGGAGGAGGTCAAGGCCCGTTCGGTCCTGACCTGCGAGTCCACCCGCGGGGTGTGCGCCAAGTGCTACGGCTGGTCCCTGGCCACCAACAAGCTGGTGGACGTCGGCGAGGCCGTGGGTATTGTGGCCGCCCAGTCCATCGGCGAGCCCGGCACCCAGCTGACGCTGCGTTCCTTCCACTCCGGCGGTGTGGCTTCGGCCTCCGACATCACCCAGGGTCTTCCCCGTGTCACCGAGCTCTTCGAGGCCCGTACCCCCAAGGGCGAGGCTCCCATCGCGGAGTTCCCCGGCACCGTCAAGGTGGAGGACACCGACCGCGGCCGTCAGGTGACCCTGACCCCGGACGACACCTCCGTGGAGGCGCTGACCTACCCGGTCACCCGCCGTGCACCCATGATGGTCAAGGATGGACAGCATGTCGAGGCCGGCACCCAGCTGATCGAGGGCTCCGTGGATCCCAAGAAGATCCTGCGCATCCTCGGCCCTCGTGCTGCCCAGGTGAACATCGTCAACGAGGTGCACACGGTCTACCGCTCCCAGGGCGTGGACATCCACGACAAGCACATCGAGGTCATCGTCCACCAGATGCTCCGCCGCGTGACGGTCATCGACTCGGGCGACACCGACCTGCTGCCCGGCGAGCTGGTCGACCAGGCCAAGTTCAAGGCCGCCAACATGAAGGCCGTCAAGGCCGGAGGCAAGCCGGCCGCTGGACGCCCCGAGCTCATGGGCATCACCAAGGCCTCCCTGGCCACCGACTCCTGGCTGTCGGCCGCCTCCTTCCAGGAGACGACCCGCGTGCTTACCGAGGCCGCCCTGAACCAGAAGGTCGACGACCTGAAGGGCCTCAAGGAGAACGTGATCATCGGCAAGCTGATCCCTGCCGGCACCGGCCTGGCCAGGTACCGCAACGCCACAGTGGAGCCCGACAAGGCCATCCGCGACACTATCTACCCCAACTTCGGTCTGGGTGGCGGCGACGTGGATCTGAGCGACGCCGACCTGAACGATGTGGACTTCTCCAACATCGACTTCGGAGATCTGAAGCTGGGCGACGACTTCAACCCGGACGACTTCCTCAACGACCAGGGCGGCCAGAGCCATCTGGACACCCCCAACGTGCAGGATCCGTCAGCCGGGGCGGGCGATCAGACGGCTGCCACAGGCGCGGGATCCCCGGATGCCGCAGACGGCAGTGACTCCGATCAGAAGCCGCCTCAGCAGCCTGGCTCAGCCACCTTCTCCTCCTCGGAGGACCAGCACTCCAACCAGTGAGCGCATGCAAGGCCAGTAGCCGCAGATCCGCTTGGGCCGGATGACCCGGCCTGGCGGATTCGGCTGCAGGTTACTGCAGGTTATGTGCTACCAGATGAGGGCCCGTGCGATCTCAACGATCGCACGGGCCCTCGTTTTGTTTTTCTCTCGGGGTCCAGGTTATTGGCAGCAGGTCAGCGCAGGTGCCTGGGGGAAAGCAGGGTGCGCCAGCGTCGGGTTCGTGGCAGGGATTTCAGGATGGCGGATCGAAGCTTGTCCACCAGCTGCCAGCAGTCCTCGGCCTCCCGCTCATCCGAAGGGTGCCGGTCGAAGGAGGCCTGATCGGCCATGCTGCGCAGTCGATCCAGATCGCCGTACAGTCCGGCCGACGAAGACCCTGTGGGGTCGGTCAGCAGGTTCCGGATGATCAGAGCCTCCTGCTCGCTACGGGTGCCGTCCAGGGAAAGACCGGTCTGTCTGCCTAGGTTGCTGATTTGTCGCCAGCCGGCACGGATACGTGTCTTCGGGTCGCCGGTCGACCGGGCCCGTCGGCGCAGCCAGGACTTGAAGGCCAGCAGGAGCAGAACCAGCAGAACAGGCAGCCAGAGCGGCATGGTCCAGAGCGTCACTTTGGCTATCAGGGGTCCGTACCGCTTCCAGAAGGAGGGCGAAGACTGCCGGGATGCTTCCTGCCCGCCAACGGTGGTTCGACCCTGGGTGGTCCGGTCGTCACGGGGAGGATCGACCAGCGGGGGAGGCGGCTGGCGGACCAGGGTGCGCGGATCGGGTGGTGTGGAGTCCAGTGACTTGTCCGGGGTCTTGGTCTCCGGTGGCGTGGGGTAGAAGGGGACCCACCCGAGTCCCTTCAGATTGACCTCCACCCAGGCCTGGGCATCGCGTCCTGTGAAGTCGATTCGGGTGCTCCCGTCCGCCTGGGTCCTGGTCCTTGCCCGGCTGATGGAGCCATCGCGGTTCTTGGGCACGAATCCCAGGACAACCCGGGATGGCAGACCCATCTGCCGGGCCAGGAGGGCCATGGCCGAGGCGTATTGTTCGCTGTCACCAACCATTGCCTGGCCCTGCAGGAGCTGATTGATCCGATAGTCGCCATGGCCGGAGGGCGAGGGATAGTCGCCGGCCAGACCATGGGAGAACCATCCCTCCCGGTGCAGCCGTTCCTCGATGGCCAGCGCCCTGGCGCCGCCCCGCGCCTGCATGGAGGTCATGGAGGCAGCCGCCTTGGGCAGGCTCTCAGGGGCATCCGCCAGGGGAGGCACCTGTGCATCTCCTGGATCGCTGTCGGTTATGCGGCGGGTTGCTGGTCGGTCTTCGGCCACGCCGCGCACCGTATAGCTGGCCCCGGCCTGCAGGGTCTCATCGGTCAGTGCGGTGTCTGTGGCCTTGTTGAAGTAGAGGTCCTTTCGTTGCAGGCCCTGATCCGGGTCGATGCCGTCGACCTGCCCGGCGGAGGGCAGCCAGGCGTGGTCGAATCCCTCTCGAATCTGGAAGGTTGCGGTAAAAGGCTGTCCGGTCTGTTCGCCGTCTTTGGCCTTCTCCTGCTGGGTTTCTGTGCGGATCTGCGCGCCGATGCGCCGGTAGTCGGCGGCTCCTGCGCCCGAGGAGTCGGACAGGTTCCAGACCTTGCCGTCATAACGGTCCATGACGGCCATTCGGACCGGCGTGCCGGCGGGCAGGTTGCGGACCGTGACCAGGGTATCGTCGCGATGGCGTTTGATATAGGCGCGGTAATCGCTCAAGGGGCTGGTGAATCGGTAGGGGTCCATGGGGGGCTGATAGTGGTCTCGGATGACCAGCCGGGGCGGGGCGGGCAGGAGTCCAGCGGAGAAAATCAGTCCGGCTGTCAATGCCAGGGTCATAAGAGTGGATGCGGATCCTTGCAGACGCAGCAGGCCCATTCCGCCGGCGCACCAGATCAGCAGGAGCAGCCAGAGGATGCCGCCCGTCAACGCCGGGTAAAGGCCTTTGCCGGTGCCTAGAGCGGCTGACACAGCCAGGGTGGCCAGGATGGGCAGGGTGGCTGTCAGGACGGCCACGGGGTGTGTCGGCCTTCCCAGATTGCGGCCCAGGCCATGACGGGCCAGCAGCACGGCCAGATAACAGGTCCAGAGCATCAACGTCCATAGGGCCATCAGTCCGCCGGCTTCCTGGCCAAGTGGGGGATCGATGGCCGCCAGGGTCTTGAAAGCGCCGAAAGTGGTTGACCACCCTTGCGTCAGGGTTGTCCAGGTAGGCAGGACGTGTGCCAGGGTGGTCCCGTTCAGAGCGAGGATGGGGCCTAGCAGGAACTGCGCCGCGATCAGCAACAGAGGTTGCAGGAGGGCTGTGGCAATACCACGGCGGGGGAGCAGGGCGATCAGCAGTCCGGTCAGGCAGGCCGCGGCTCCCACTGTCAACCAGAAGAGCAGGCTGCCGTAGACCGGCAGCAGCTGCAGCCCTGCCAGCAGGTCGAGGGGCGCCAGTGCCGCGACCAGAATGACGGGAGAGCGGTGCCTGGTCGGGTCGACTGTGGATTGCAGGCCTGCCCGGTCAATCAGGCGAATCGGCTCCCTCCGGGCTTGGTCCATCCATGATGCGGATGTAGATGTGCTCATGGCTGGTTCTCCAAAAGGGGGGGAAGGTCCTGCAGGCTGTCCAGAACGGCGCTGACCAGGCCTGGCTGCATCTGCAGGTCTGGTTGAGCGTCCAGGTCAGCAGCCAGCAGCATGACCGGGGAGGTGCCCTGAACCGATTCGCCCATCAGTGCTGAGGGTTGGCGGTCGCCCAACGAACCCGTCACCAGAATGGTCAGGCTGGTCCGCTCGGGAGCATCAGCCGGGTCGGGCTTGTCATAACTGTCCTGGCTGGGTCGGATGGCGCTGCAGGCATCCAGAAAGCTTCGGGGATCCTCCGTGGGAAGGGTGGTTCCATGGGCATCTAAACCCTCGGGTTCCGGGGCGAACGCTTGCAGCCGACGTCCATCAAGCAGGCATCGGCAGCCCAGGGAGGCGAAGAGTTCAACTGCCAGTTCGAACTCATCCGCGTTCCGGTAGGAGGCGGCCTGGCCGTCCAAAATCAGTTCGGTCCTGGTGCGCAGGGTGGGCTCGTACTGGCGGACCATCAGGGTACCGGCCCGGGCGGTGGACAGCCAGTGGACCCGCTTCATGTCGTCGCCCGGAGCATAGGGGCGAAGGGCATGGAATTCCAGGTCGTCGTCGACAATGCCGGGACCAGGATCCCCCTCCAGGTCGCGTTCCAGTCCGGCTTCAAGGGGCGGCAGGGCCACCGTGCGGGGATGGATGTAGAGTTTTCGGGCCCCAGTCAGGATTCGGCGGCGGCGGATGAGTCCCAGCGGATCCCCGGCCTCCATGGTCACCGGGCCCAGGTCAATCACGCCACGGGACCTGGCTTCCAGCTTCAAGCGGATCTGGTGGCTCTGGCCGGGAGCCAGGGCTGGCAGCGACGCCATAATGGTTCCTTGGCCTAGAGCCAGACCGATTCGGCCACGGCGGGTGGAACGGCTGCCCGGATTGGTTAGAACCAGGACCAGCTCAGCCTGGCCCCCCACCTCCAGACGGCCCTGGTCCAGACTCGTTTCAGCGCTACAGGACAGGTTGCCCAGGCTCATCAGCAATCCCAGCAAAAGCATGCCCGCGCCCAGCAAAGTGCCCGCCAGCAGTTCACGCCAGCCTGTAGGGACGAAGGCCAAAGCGCACAGGAGTGCGGCCAGAGCCATGGCCCGGCCCAGGGCAGTGATCGACTGCCACAGGTCAGCGGCCAGGGTTCGCAAGACCTGTCTGGATTCTGTCGAGGATGCCGGTCTTGCCTCCGGGGCAGGTCGGCGGGCGAAGGCGGTCATGGCTCACTGCTCTCCTGTGGGGACGGGGACCTTGGCCAGGGCTTCGGCCAGCGCCTGGTGTTCATCCATGTCCGCCAGCCTGCTCTGGGCGGTCAGAATCAGCCGGTGGGCCAGAACGGGATCGACCAGGTCCTTGACATCGTCGGGGATCACGTAGTCGCGGCCCTGAGCGCAGGCCCGAATCCTGGCGCAACGGACCAGAGCCAGTCCGCCTCTGATGGAGGAGCCGACCCGGATGGCGGAGCTGTGTCGTGTGGCTTCGATGATGCGGATGACGTATTCCATGATGGAGGAATCGCAGAAGACCTTGGAGGCGCAGGCGGCCATGGCCTCCACCTGACCGGCATCGACCACCGGTTCGACCAGGCCAGCCCGGTCGCGGATGTCGGCCTCTTGAAGAATGCGCATGCTGGCATCGTGCCCCGGTGCCCCAAGCGAGGTGCGAATCAGAAAGCGGTCCATCTGAGCTTCGGGCAGGGCATAGGTGCCCAGCTGCTCGATAGGATTCTGGGTGGCCATAACCATGAATGGCCGGGGGAGGCGGTAGGTACGGCCATCCACGGTCACCTGGCCCTCCTCCATGACCTCCAGCAGGGCCGACTGGGTCTTGGGGGAGGCTCGGTTGATCTCGTCAGCCAGAACCAGGGAGGCGAAGACCGGCCCGGGCCGGAAGGAGAATCGTCCTTGAGACTGGTCGTAGAAGGTCACGCCCAGCAGATCGGAGGGCAGCAGGTCGGGGGTGAACTGGATCCGCTTGCAGTCCACGGCGATTGAGGCGGCCAGTGCCCGTGACAGCTGGGTCTTGCCGGTGCCCGGATTGTCCTCCAGGAGCACATGGCCTCCTGCGATCAGGGCGGTGACGCACAGGGCGATGGTCTCCTCCTTGCCCAGCACCGCCTGGCCGACGTTGTCGACTATGGAGCGGAAGAGGCTGGCGAAGGTCGACACATCCACGGCGGCTTGGCTGCGGTCTACTGCCTGGCTGCTGCCTCCTGCTTGGTCTGATCGTCTCTTCCGCCTGGCCTCTTCTGCCTGATCTCCTGCTTCGGTGAAAGACCGTTGGTTCTGACCGGTCTTTTCTGCTCCCCTGGGTTCGTCGGTCCTGACTTCGTATCTGGGAGCCGAGATCCGCTCCAGTTGGGGGTGTCGGGACTGATCGGTGACATCGACGAGGTCGGGCCTGGCAGGGGTTGATGAGGACCGGGTGAACAGGTCACGGACCGGCTGGTGGACGGGGATGGTCCCGTCTTCCACCATGGTGCGATCCGATGGGACGGATTCCGCCTCGGACTCCTGAGTCCTTTCCTGCCTGGCAGCCACAGGGATGCGGCCGGGGCGGGTCCGGTCGTCGCTCATCGCCTGGGAGGATTCCTGCTGGCCCAGACCGGCCATGAGGGCCTGGCGCTGTCGCTTCAGTACATCCAGTCGGTCGGCAGGGATCCGTCGGCCTTTGCTGCCTGCTTCGCGGGCGGCCTTGGGGGTACTCCTCCTGGTCGCGTCATCGGGGATGGTGCCGTCCTGCTGGATGGGTTCCTGTGCGTTTCGTTCATCCATGGTCATTCATCCTTGTCTGCTGAGGGGACCACTGACGGGTTAAGGGTCTTGTCGCTTGGCTTGTCGGCATCCTTGGGCAGGGTCAGCTCCTTGGTGGCGGCGGGCGAATGGCCTTCGGATCCCACCCCACGGATGCGGGCGACCGCCCGGAAGTTCAGCGTGGCGCCCGGTTTGGTTGACCCGGCGGGCAGGGTGATGACTTCACTGACCTCCGGCTGGTTGCAGGGCAGGGTCCAGGAAGCCTTGTCGGTGTCGAGGCCATCGATGCTCACCTGGATATCTGCGCAGGGTCGGCCGTGTTCGGAACCGGGGTTCAGGACCAGCTTGACCTGGTCCTTGCCCTGGTACTCCAAAGTCTGGAATGCAGGCGGATCTGGATGCGACCAGGTGGCTCCAGAGGCTGAGGCCACAGGTCCTGATCCGGCCATATTGGCGGGGGTCACACTCACTGTGCAGGTGCCTCCTGCCTCGTCATGGTCCACGTCGAAGACCGCCTTGGTGGCGGTGGCCGACCGCCATCGCTGCGAACCGCATCCGGAACCCTCGCCGTGGACCGTATAGCCCTGGATGGGTGAGCCATGATTCTCCGGCGGACGCCAGGTGACGGTCAGGGTTTCCTTGCTGCCGCCGTCCACGGTCAGTGCCTGCACGCCTCCGGGAAGCGCATCAGGTCTGGCTGCCGCCGGCGAGGAGGCGGGGGACCAGCCGACCTGGTTGTGGGCTTGGACTGTGAATGAGTAGTCATGGCCGTTGGCCAGTCCGTCGATTCGACAGGTGACTGCATTGCCGCAGGAGCGTTGTCCGGAGCCTGCCGATGAGGTGTAGGTGACCCGGTACTCGTCCACCGGACTGCCGTTGACTGCGCCCGGCTCCCAGGACAGGAGAACCGTTCCGTCGCCTGCCTGGGCGGCGCCTGCCAGCATTCTGGGGGCCTGCGGGCGGTCGATGATGCCCACGGTGATGGTGGCGCTGACCCGGCGTCCCGGATCCCGGCTGCCATCCTCGATCGTGGCCAGAATGGTGTTGGTGGAGGCGCCGATGTCGCGATCGGCTTTGATGGCGATTCTTCCGTCGCCCAGGCTGGTGGCTGTCAGTCGTGAGGTGTCGTCGCTGACCAGGCCGACCAAGCGTAGCGGAGTGTCAGGGAAGGGGTTGAGGGCGCCGTCGAACAGGTCCAGTTCCAGACTCTGCCCGGCCTTGAGCCCTAGCTGACGCGAGGGGACCGAAGCCAGGGGTCGGGTGGTGGCGACGATGCGGAAGACCAGGACCGTATGCACATCGCCGGAGGAACTGGTGATGGTCACCGGCAGTGTGGCCTTGGTGCCGGGCGTCGCGGTCTTGTCGGCGGCTACGTTCAGTTGGCCCCGAGGACTCAGCTTGGCATGGATCGGCCCCTGTGGGTCCCCGGAGGAGAAGGTGCTGTCGGCCGGGTCGCTTCCCTGGGGCCAGCGGATCATGGCGGTCAGGGAGATGGTCTGTGCCGGCTCCCCGGCCTCCAGATCGATGACCGGTGCAGAAAGGACCGGCGGGGAGGCTCTGCCGCCTACCACGGTGATGGGCAGGGTCAGTACCGACTCGTTGACGATGGCCTGGCCCCCTGGATCCCCGTCACGGACGGCAAAGGTCAGTGAGGCTGGGCCGGCATAGTTCCTGGCGGCGGTGAACTTCAGGGTGTGCTCGTCTACGTAGGGGTCGGATCCGTCGGACTTGGTGGCCGAGACGGACTGGCGGGAGGCGATCCGTGCGGTCTTGCCTGCGCCCACCCTGACTTGGTCGGCGATGTCGATGGTGATGCTCTGCCCGGCCCGCACTTTCAGAGCCGGAGCCCGGGGTCTTAGCATCGGGGGGAATACCCCGTAGGCGGGGACCTTCACAAAGGCCATTGAAGTGATCTTGTACCGGGTGTTGGTCACGGTGTAGGGCACCGCCCTGGCCTGGTCGGTCAGGTCGATGACCAGCTTGGTGGAGCCGGCTTCGCCCACGATCCTGGCATGGGCACGGGCGCTGGGATGAATCCCAAGGCGCAGGTCATCGAGGGTGCCGGACGGGTTACTGATGGAGTCGGCCAGATTGACTTCCACACTGCGCTTATCCACCGTGTCCTCGGGAGCCACCTGGTAATCCTGGGCTATGGGCGGCTGGATGGGGGCCTGGGGATCCGAGACCACGGTCAGGGTGGCCTGGTCGCTCAGCCCTGCCCGGTTTCGTGCCCCGTAGACCAGATAGGAGGTGCCTGGCTGCGAAGGAGCAGTCAGCCGGATCATGTCGTCCTCTGTACTGGCCTGGTCCAGCCCCTGGCGCTCCAGGTGGGGGTCCAGGCTCAGGGGGTCGTCGTCCCCGGAGATGTCGTTGAGCAGGACCGGTACGTCGGCGACGGTCCCAGGCCGCAGCCTGACCTTGTCGTCCCGGGCGAAGACTCCGGTCACTGACGAGTCGGGGAAGACACCGATACGGACGCGCGCCTGGGCACGCTGCCCCACCCAGTCCTCCACGGCGTAGGTGAACTCGTCGGTGCCGTGCGAGTCGGGATAGGCCTCATAGATCAGGTAGTCGGCCCCGGCTTTGACAATCCTTCCCAGCCTGGGCGCCTGGTTGCCCAAGCCGGACAGGGTGTCACAGTCTCCATCCGGATCGATGCCGGTCAGCGGGACGGGGATGCGTACCTTGGTCCCGGCAGCCACCTGGGCCCGCAGGTCCTTGGGGGTGGGTGCGGGCTTGCTGGCGGGGTCGGAGGCATGCACCCGGAAGGTGATGGTGCCAGAGGCTGCGTTGCCCAGATCATCCCTGACCGTATAGGTGACCGGGAAGTCCCCGGTGCGCTCGCTGGCCTGATACCTGACCGTATCCCCGGACACGAAGGTCAGGCCTGCAAAGGTCCGTTGGTCCGTTGTCAGCTGCTGGTCCAGGGTGACGCTGGTCCCGTCAGCGTGGGCGACCTTGTCCATGACCGGAACCGTGACCAGGCCCGATGATCGGACCCCAACCGTCAGATTCGGGGCTTTGGGAGCCGAGGCTGCCCTGCTCAGGGAAGGGGGCTGCAGGACGATGGTCCCCTGAGCGCTGCCCTCTGCGTTGGCGACAGTGTAGGCGATGCTCAGTGGGCGTGTGGGAATTTTTCTGGCTGACAGATAGACCCGACGGTGGTCCACGATGCCGACCTTGATGCCGGAGTCCGGGTCCACGCGCACATCGGTCAGGGCCAGCAGTCCACCCATGGGATCCAGGTCGTTGTCGAGCGGATCGACGATGGCGGTCTGGTCGGCCCCAAGCAGGGCCACGTCGTTGACAGGAACCGGCGGCGCGGATCCGCCCTGGTCGTGTTCCACCTCCAGCCTGACCAGCCCCTGGGCCTCCTGGTCGCCTTGGGCCACCCGGTAGGGCACATAATAGGTGCCCGGGTTGGCGGCGGTGGCGGTGAAGGAAAGGCTCTCGGCGTTGACCTCCACCTGGATCCCATCGGGCTTGTCGACCCGGACCAGGCGGAGGGGCTGAGCGGCATTGGCATGCACGCTCCTGCTCAGGTCCACGGTTACCTCTCGGCCGGGAGTGGCCTGGCGGATGACCGGATCGACCAGTGGGGCCAGGGTGTTGACGGGTCGGACGGTGAAATAGATGAGTCCCTGGCCACTCATGAGTCCGTCCGAAACGGTGACTTTGACAGCCAGCCGAGCGGAAGTGGCCGACCCAGCGCTCATGGTCAGCTGCCCATCAGCCCTGGTGGAAAGGGATATTCGATCGGAGTTCACGGATTCGGCACCGACCAGTGTCAGCGGGTCTCCGTCGGGATCCTCGAAGCCGGCCAGAGCGTTGACGGTTGTCGTGGCGCCCTGCTCCACCTCATACTCGGGTGGGGTATCGTTCTGGACCGGTGCTTGGTCGCCTCGATCCATCTTGGCCGGGGCGATGTTCAGGTCGATGCCAGCCGAGGAGACCTGGCCGCGGCCGTCGGTGATGGAGTAGTTGATTCGAGCCCGGCCGGCAGGTGCGTCGCTGGCATCCACCTGCAGGTAGCGGCCGTTCATGACCGGAGTCAGGCGCAGATTGCCCTGCGAGCTGCGCGCATCCTCGATTCGCAGAACCGAGCAGTCGGTCTGCCGATCGTTGCGCAAGGGATCCAGCAGGGCTCTGGAACCGGCACGAATGCCCAGGCTGTCGTCCTCGGCCTGGATGGGTTGGGAGCCTGATCGACAGGTGGCCGCGAACCGCTGGCGATTGTCGGCCGAGTCCTGGCGCTGATCGGTTTTGTCTGTGTGTTTGACCTCCATGGTCTGCCACTGTGGCCGGATCACCTTGGTGGAGGATTGCGGGTTCCAAACATCACCGGTCAGCACGTCGTTGAGGATGACCCTCCGGTGGTTGGCCCGAAAGACCAGATCCGAGGTTGGGCTGATGGCCTCCAGGGTGGTGGGGCGCGGCTGGGGTGACCGAACCTGGGGCACGGCTGTCCCTGTCGAGCACAGGCGCAGGAAATTGCTTCCCGAGGAGGCCCAGGCCGTCCAAAGGCATCCGCCCGAGGAGACCGGCTGGGCGGGTTGGCCGCTGCCCCCGGTGCGTACGGTCTCGACCTGATTCCGGGGGTGGTCCAGATCAACCAGGTGGACGCTTTCCTGATCGGTCAGCCCCACCCAGGGTCCCTGGCGGTCCATATCCACAGGAGTGGACTGGAGCTGCAGGTCTCCCCGGTGCGGTATCCGGACGGATCCCTGGGGCCAGTAAAGCCGATCGCCGGCCAGGAGGACGGGTCTTCCACCAATGACGCTGAATGCATTGGCCCGGACGGGGGTGTGGTCCGTCAGGGAGTCCAACTCACGATGGGCCCTGGAGTCGGGTCCGTCGATTTTCAGCACGACCCCGTCCGAGGGCCGGTAGGCGTAGACGGTTCCGGAGGCATCCACGGTAGCGGCGGCCCCGGAGCCCAGGGTCAGCACGGGGTCGCGGCGCTGCTGGTCCATATCTCCCGGAGAAGTGGCCTGACCAACCCAGACCTTGCCGGTCCGCGCCTGGAAGAGGACCAGAGTGGGCCCGTTGACCATCCGCTGGACCCTGGCATCCGATCGGGTGGTGTCTCCCAGTGTGGCGGTGGAGGCCGCTATTGGGGCCATGCCTCCTTCACGGCCCAGGATGACCGCGTATCCGCTCTGGGCCAGGTCGAAGTGGTCCGTGCCTGTCGACAGGGCCACGTCCGCCTCGCCGATGTCGGGCTTGAACCGGGCGACCTTGCGCTCGTTTTCGGAGGTGATCCAGATGCTGCCGTCATCCACCTGAACGGCACGGCGGTCCACTCCATGCATGAACAAGGCGCCCAGTATGAGCAGGACCAGAGCCGTCAGCGTGACGGCCAGGATGGTGGCAGGGTTCTTGGCGCGGACGGCCAGGGCATGCCGCAGACGCAGCCCGGCCCGGCGCATCCGCAGGAAGCGTCCCTGCAAGTCCATAATCCCCTGGGTTCCTTTCCTGTTCTGCCGCACAGGCCAGGATGCCTGACCTATACCTTTCCTATACCTTTACCTTGTGCCCTTGTTGGTTAATTGATCCCGGACCGCCGTCGATGCCCTCTCTGACGACTGATTTTAGCTGGTTTGCCAGGTCTTGGCGGTCTGTGAGAGTCGGGGTGGTCGAATGTGGAAATTCATCCACCGAAGGCTCATTGGACGGCGCAGATGATCGTGGGTTCCTGGGACATGCTCCTGTCGGCCCGCACCAGGGTGACGCTGATGCAGGTCTGACCCCCCTGCGGGCTGTCGATACGGGCGGCCGGCTGTCGGGTCTGCACGCTGCGGCCACGGTCTCCGGCGCCGCCCTGATCCAGGGGATGCCAGACATAGGTGTCTCCCGGTTTGGGGTTGGGATTGGCCCAGGTGAAAACTGCCGCGGTGCCTTGGTAGCGGCCTTGGCCCTGGGTGGGTGAGGGAACCGGGCCCTCCTGCAGATCCTGGGGGTCGCTCGAATCCGTCGGGTCCGGGGACTGCGCCTGTCGGGATTGAGCCTGGGAGGAACCTGTAGTAGTCGGCTGTGAACGACGCTCGGATCTGTTTGGCAGGCCGACAACCAGGGCCCAGACCAGTACCAGGGCCAGGATGACAGCGAGGATCAGTCCCAAAAGGACCACACGGCGGCGGCCGCCAAAAAACCGCTTGGCCTGGCTGCCTTCATAGTCAGAGAACGCATCCCTGTCTGGGCGCAGACGCGGTTGGGAGCTGGCCCGTGCACCAGCCCAGGGGTGGCCGGATTCCTTATTCTCTGGTCGCTTTCCCCCTCGGCCTGCAATGGGTCGGCCAGCAATGTCTCCGATCCGGGAGTGTGAACGTACATCCTCCGTGGGGTAGGGGCCGATTCCCTCGCCGATGAAGGGCGTCGCATGCCCGTAGAGCTCTTGTTGGACCTCCTGGAGGGCCCGCCCGAACTCCAGCGCCGAGTAATAGCGGTCGTCTCGGTCATGGGCCATGGCCTTCTCCAGGACGGCGGCCAGCATGGGGGAGGCCTCGTCCATGTGCAGAACCGGGGTTTCCGCTGTCAGGATCAGCCGGGTCAGGTCATCCTCATCCCGGGCCCGGTAGGCATATTCGTAGGGGGAGCGGCCGGCCAGCATGCCGAAGAGCGAGGCTCCCAGGGAGTAGATGTCGCTTGCCTCCGACCCTCCCGAGCGGTTCGCCAGGACCTCCGGGGCAGCCCAGGGTATGGAAAGCCCACCGGCCCGTTCGCTTCCATAGATGCCCGAGGAGATGCCGAAGTCGGCCAGGACCGGCAGACCCTGGTCGGTGATCAGAAAGTTGCTGGGTTTGACGTCCCGGTGCAGGATTCCGCGCCCATGGGCGCAGCAGAGTGCTGAGGCCATGCGCACACCCAGGTCCAGCACGCCTTCCTGGTCCATGCCCCCCCTGAGCATGATGGTCTTGCAGCTGCCGCCCGGAGCGTATTCGAGCACCAGGCAATCCCGTCCGTCATCGCTGACCAGGGCCTGGTGGATGCTCAGGATGCAGGGGTGGGTGGAGAGCTTGGCCAGGGTCTTGGCCTCGCGCAGAAAGAGCTGATGGGTCTGCTGGTCCATGCTGCCTCGGAGGGCCACCTTGACCGCCACAGGTCGGTTGAGTCCCTCCTGCTCGTACAGGTAGACGGCGGCGGTGCCTCCCAGGTCCAAGGGGCGCATAAGCCGCAGCCCGGGCAGCGCTGGCGCCTGGTCCATGGACGGAACCGCACTCGGGCGCCGGGCCTGGGAACCATTCTGCTGCAAGGGACATCACCTCCTAAGGACTGCCTGACAACTGCTATCCACGATAACAGCACGCCGCTCCCGATCAGGCATCCTTTCAACCTCCCAAGGACGGTCCCGGACAAGCGGCTTCCGGGGCCTGTAGATGGACCATGCCGGACCCTATTCTTGTAGCTATGAGCAAGCAGCCACCGGTGGATCCGCAAGAGGCCATGGAACCGGTCCGCGCCCTTATCGGCGATCGGCTCCAGAACGAGGAGGGTCGGCCCACCCGGGCCCTGGTGGTGGCTGGTCCTCCCCGCAGTGGCAAGACCAGGCTGGCTACTCAGGCCCTGCTGGCTGGTATGGAGCAGTTCGGCGACGGTGCCAGTATGGCCGTATCAGGTAGGATCGCGGCCGACCAGGTCAGCCGTCAGGTCATTCTCACGCGGGGCAGGTCCGACCGCACCCGACCTGTGGGCACCCTGCAGGCCCTGGCTTTTCGCCTGCTGACACGGTCCCGGCTGGCCCAGGCGGGCCACGATCCGCTCCTGCCCAGGCTGCTCAACGGCGCCGAGGAGGATGCCCTGCTCAGACAGGTCATGACCGTCCATCTGGAGCATGTCCAGGCCGGGGATGACTGCGCGGTCTGCCGACTCCTGGAACGCTACTTTCGCAACGGTGCGGGCTGGTCCTCCGTCCTGGTCGGCGACGGACAGGGCCGGGTCGTAGGGGTCGCCGACAGGTTCATCGCCCAGTTGCGGGACATGTTCGCCCGCATGACGGAATTGGGACTGGACAGGGGGGACCGAGACCAGCTTCTGGATGCCCTGGCAGTCCAGCCCATGGACCCCGACCGCCGCGACCGGCTGGGCCTGCAGTGGCGGCTGGCCTTCGCTCTGGAGGACGAATACCGCCAGAGCATCACCGAGAGTTACCCGGATGAATTCCGTCTGGACCCCTCCATGCTCATGGTCGAAGCCTCCCGCAGCCTGGACGGGCTGGCTGATGACGACCTGCCTGACCTGCTGGTCGTGGACGACTGGCAGGACATCACCCTGGCTGGTATGGGCCTGCTGCAGGGTTTGAACCAGGCCGGTTGCCGACTCCTTCTGGTGGGCAATCCCGACCAGTCGGTCCAGTCCTTCCGTGGCTCCTACCCGGAATTCTTGGCCACTCGCCTGACGGCCTTGTCCAAGCCCATGCAAGGTGCCTCCGCCCCTCTTCTGGCCCGGGACTTCGCCTGCCTGGGCGCCGCCATGGTGACCCTGAAACCCCGGAGGATGGTAATTCCGAAAGCGGATGCAGAGCATGCCGAAGACGGCCGGGGTTCCGATTCGGCGGCTCCAGGTTCATATGCCGATCTGGTGGCTGCCAGGGTCAGCCTGGGCATCGCCGGGGTTGAAGAGAACGATACCCCCTTGCCCGCCAGACCCGGCAAGCTGCCCGCCTGGCCAGGCGCCGGACCGGTGGCCCCCTTGACCGAGGGCGACGGTCTTATCTGCGACGGCAGCGTGCAGACCAGGCTCTTCCGCACCCCCGACCAGGAGGATGATGACCTGGTCTGGCAAATCAAGCATGAGTTCCTGGCCCAGAAGCGTGACTGGAACGACATGGCCGTCATCGCCCACGACAACACGACCCTGCGCACCCTGGGCCGCAAGCTGCGTGTGCAGGGCGTGCCGGTGCGCTTCTCCTCGGTGACCCGTCCGCTCAGCCAGGAGCCCGCCATCCAGGGTCTCTTCGCCCTGGTCGAACTGGCCCAGTCGGTAATGGACCCTGTCACTGCCGGAAGCGACCCTGACGATCCTGCCCAGGTGGCCGCCTGGATCCGTTCGCGCCTTCGCACCCTGATAGCCGGCCCCCTCTTCCGGGTTCCCGCCACCGCCGCTCGTGCAGAGCGTCCCGTCAGAATGGAGCGCCTGGAGTCCATCCTGGAGACCATGGCCGCATTGGCCCCCTTGTCCGGCCAGCAGGGGAGCAAAGCGGAATCGCCGGGCTCCTTGGACGACCTGCTGCTCCTTGGACAGGCCTGGCAGACCTGGGTGGAGGACCTGGCCGAGCGGCGGGCTCAGCGGGACCGTTCATCCGGCATCAGCGTCGACGACTCCCTGTTGACCAAGCACGATTCTTCCCAGCCAGGGGTCGGGTCTGGTCCATTCTCCACTGCCTCGGCCCCCGACCAGCCGGTGGACCTGGGCGACCGGGATGCTCAACGGCCGGCCATTCTTTCTGTTCAGGCCCTGGAGACCCTGCTGGTTCTGGACCCGGATGGCCGATCCTCGGGAATCATCCTGGAGGCCATGACCGCTATCGCAGGAGGTCGCCGGGAGGATCCCGACGTACAGGTCCTGGACAAGGCCCTGCAGATTCTGCGTCTGACGGCCACCCGTATCAGCGCCTTGGAGGACCGTCAGCCCCAATACGTGCTCTGGGAGGCCTGGCGGAGCCTGGACCTGGCCGATGACTGGCAGCGGAGGGCCCTGATGGCCACCCAGGAGGGGGAGGAAGCCAACGACCGTCTGGACGCGCTCATGCGGCTCTTCCAGTACGCGGCTGGCTCCCGTCGTTTCCCCACGGTCGAGGCCTTCATGGACCAGGTGCGCACCATGCAGATCGAGGCCGACTCCCTGGCGCGGATCGGGCCCATCGAGCACGCCGTCACCCTGACCACACCCGCCGGCGCTGCCGCCCTGGCCACCGACTGGCCCCTGGTCTGGCTACCCGCCGTCCAGGACGGGGTCTGGCCCAATCTGATTCCCCGCGACACCATGTTCGGAGCCGAGGAGCTGGCCGACCTGGTCCTGCACGACCGCATCGGCGACCCCCTGGCGGACACGCTCAGCCACGATCCTGCCCTGCGCTCCATCCTTTACGCCGAAAAGAAGGGTTTTCTGGAGGCGCTGACCCGGGCCCGAACCCAGGTGCGCATCAGTGCGGTCTGGAACGATGACCTGGTTCCTTCGGACTTTCTCTACGGCTACCTGCCCGAACGCTATCCACGCACCGCCGATATGAGTCAGGCCGAGTTCAGCATGGTCGGCGCTGGCTCAGGCGGCAGTGAGCGCTATGGGGGACTGGAGGTGTCTGCCAGGGGCCTGACTGCAGCCGCCCGATCCATCCTGGCTGTCCAGGCGTTGCTTCCGCAGGACCAGGTCGACCGTGACCGAGTGGACGATGCCGTGCAAACCCTGCGGCTGCTGGCCGACCAGGGCCAGGATTCGGCCGATCCACGGCATTGGCCTTTCCTCTACAACAATGGTGAGGAGGGTGCCGCCGAGCCCACATTGGATCAGCATGTCCCAGACGAGCAGTCCACGGTTGGGCCGGCCTCGGATCGGCATGCCCCAGATAAACAGTCCGCAGTTGGCCAAGTCCCGGATAAAGAGGTTTCGGTTGAACAGGCCGCCGGGTCAAGGACTGTGGCCGCTGCCGCGGGCGTCGCATCGGTTACTGAAAGAGACCATGCCTCCCGGCCCGCGCCTGCTTCCATCAATCAAGCCGGTCAGGCAGATCGAATACAAGACCGTGACCGGGGCCATGAGCAGCGCCATGAACACCGGTCCGACCGCCAGGTGGTCCTTCTCTCGCCCTCGGCGGTCGATGCCATCTGGAACTGTCCGCTGGAGTGGGCCCTGGGCGATCAGTTCTCCGGCCCATCCCCATCCAGGGTGCCCACGGAGTTCGGCTCACTGATACACAAGGTGGCCAGCGAGGGTACAGCCCAGGGTTTGGACCGTCCCGGCCAGGGCGATCCGGACGCCCGCCAGCAGCAGGTGCGGGATGCGCTTCTGGGCATCTACCAGGATCTGGCTCCCCAGGAACAGCGGCTGCGGGACCCGGACGAGCTCTATGACCAGCGCGGCCGCAGCAGCCGGGTGGAGTCCATCCTGGACAACCTGGCCTCTTATTTCGTCCGCTCCTCGGATTCCGAATACGGCCTGGAGGGCAAGAGCCCGGTCCCGGTCGGCGACCTGCTGGGGGTGCAGAGCGAGCGCTCCTTCGATGTCAGCCTGTCCGTGGAGGAACTGGTCCCTCTTTGGAAGGCCACCTTCCCCGATAGGCCCTTGGATGCCGATGGGCTCTT
This sequence comes from Bifidobacterium sp. M0353, assembly GCF_016100645.1. NCBI lineage: Bacteria > Bacillati > Actinomycetota > Actinomycetes > Bifidobacteriales > Bifidobacteriaceae > Bifidobacterium > Bifidobacterium sp. M0353. The sequence continues at coordinate 85,951 of NZ_JACFSB010000001.1, forward strand.
CGCCCTGATGTCCGGCCTGGTCGACGGCTTCCCCACAGCCCTGGATGCCAGGACGACGGTCAGGCTGACCGGCCGTATCGACCGTCTTGAGGTCAGGTCCCTGCCCGAGGGCATCCGTCTGCGGCTGGTGGATTACAAGACCGGCAGAGTCCCCTATACCCAGGGGCAGCTCTTCAACGACCTGCAGCTGGTCTGCTATCAACTGGGCCTGGCCTTCCCACCCACGTCCGGCAGCAGCCCGGAGGTGGGGGCGGCCTGGAGTCTGCCCCAAACCCCCGATCTGGAAAGGACCGAGGGGATGAAGCTGAGCCAGTCCCTGCTCCTGCAGCTGCAGACGCCACCCAAGGATGCGCAAACAGGGCTGCGCCGGGAGGAGATGGCTTACCAGCCGCCACTGTTCGAGCGCGACAGGCTGGTCACCATCGCTCAGCCCAGAACCGGCATGCCCTCCCCGCTCAAGTCCAAGGCAGAGCCTGCGGACCTGCCTGATCAGGTTCCGCCTGGGGTGGATGCGGACCTGTGGGCCATGGTCCGGGCCGCCCGGGTCTCCTCCCAGGCTGTATGGGGCCTGACCATGATAGCCAGGGTCTTCTTCGCTGCCGGGGTCAAGCTGACGGCTGGCCGGGATGACGCGGTCTTCGACCCTGCCCGCTGCCATCGGGCCGGCAATGGTCAGGAATGTCAGGCATGGCAACTGGTGGCGCCCAATCTACTGGAGGATCAGGAATGAAGCAGACTGCCGAACAGTCCGCCATCGTCGATGCGGATGTCAACGAGGATCTTCTGGTGGTGGCCGGGGCCGGCTCGGGCAAGACCATGACCATGACCAGCCGGATCATCGCGCTGATCCGTCGGGGAGTGCCCTCCGAGCAGATTCTGGGGTTGACCTTCACCCGCAAGGCCGCCTCCGAGCTCCAGTCCAGGGTGGGGGCGGCGGTCATCCGACGCGACCAGGGCAGAGGAGCCTCGGGCGTGGACCCCGAGCGCAACTTCCTCAAGCCGACCGTGTCCACCTATGACGCCTTCTTCCAGTCCATCGTGCGCCAGTACGGCCTGCTGGTGGGCATGGACCAGGACACCCGTCCCCTGAGCTCGGCGGGGGCCTACCAGCTGGCCTCCCAGGTGGTCGCCGACCATCTGGATCTGATCTTTCCCGCCGATTCCTTGGCGCAGGATGGCGAATCCGACGACCTGGGCTCCGCGACCTTCTCGACCACCGTCAACCGGGTCCTGGGGCTGACCGGGGCGGTGACCACCTCCATGATCAGCAGCGACTGCCCAGATTTTGACCAGGCCGTGGAGCGGATCCGTGCCTGGGACCGCGCCTTTGTGGATCGTGCGGACCAGCTCATTGGCGACCAGCCCGTGCCGGCCGCCGAGCCCACAGTCAGCACCTCGCCGCCCAAGCGAAGCAAGAAGGAGACCGACGAGCACTACCAGGGCAAAATCAAGGACTTCCGAGACAAGCGGCGGAGCATTCGCCTCTACCGGGTGGATACCATGCGACGGGCGGTTCTGACGCGTGAGAAGCTGCTGACCCTGGTCCAGGACTACCAGCGGGCCAAGCGTCAGGCCAACATGGCCGAGTTCGGCGACTTCACCCTGGCCGCCTTCCAGCTGGTCGAGCGTTTCCCCTCCATCAGCGCCCAGCTGCGACGCCGCTACAGCCACGTCTTTCTGGATGAATACCAGGACACCTCCACCACCCAGGCCCTGCTTCTGGCGGCCATCTTCCATCCGCAGCGTCTCAAGGAGGATCAGGGGAGTGCTGACCAGGCTCCCGGCAGGTCGGCCGTGACCGCCGTGGGCGACCCCTTCCAGTCCATCTATGCCTGGCGCGGGGCCAGTCCCGGGGCCTTCCGCACCTTCCAGGCCCAGTTCGGCATGCTGGCCGACCGACCCGACTCCGGCAGCGGCCCCTTGTCTGGCGTGACAGCCTTTGGGCGCTCGCAGGACCAGGACCCGCTGACCCTGTCGCGCACCTTCCGCAACTCCAGCTGGGTGCTCAAGGCCGCCAACCAGCTGACCGTCCCCCTGCGCCATCGAGGCCAGGAGAGCCGATCGGAGACGGAACTGCGCGAGGTGGACGTGGCCAGGCTCCGTCCCCGTGAGGATGCCGACCCGGGTACCGTGGGCCTCCTGGGCTACAGCACCGGCGGCCAGGAGATCGATGGCGTGGTCAGGTTCGCCCTCAGGGCCCGCGAGCTCTATGGCAATCAGGGCGACGCACCGCACGTGGCTGTTCTCTTCCGCTCCAAGGCCGCCCTGCCCAGGTACCGTCAGGCCCTGGAGGCCGCAGGGCTGAGCTGCCAGGTCGTCGGGTACTCCTCCCTCTTCGACAGGCCCGAGGTCATGGACCTTAGAGCCCTGCTCTCCCTGATCTGCGACCATACCGACAGCGATTCCCTGATGCGTCTGCTGGCCTCGGCCCGGTTCGGCATGGACGCGGCCGACCTGAGCGCCCTGGCCTCCCTGGCCGCCAAGGTCAACGAGGACAGCCAGTATCGGGCCCTGGTCCGTGCCGGTCTGGTCGAGTCTGATTCCGATCCTCGCCGTCGTCGTGAGGATCTGCACCGTTACCGTGACCAGGTCCCCAACGACGTCTTCCTGGTGGACCTGCTGCTGCGTGACGATCTGCCAGATCTCTTGGAGAACTCCGGGCTTTCCCCCAGGGGACGGGTCCTGGCCGCCGAGGCCGCCCGGGTCATCTGCCAGGTCCAGGCCGAGTCCTCGGCCCCCCTGCGCCAGGTGGTCATCGCCGCCATCCGTGCCTTGGACCTGGACGTGGACCTGGTATTGGCCCGCTCCCTGGCCAATCCTGAACGGCCACTGGAGCCCAGCCAGGCCAAGGCGGGCATCCAGGCCCTGCTGGATCAGGTGGATGTCTACCTGTCTGAGCTGCCCCAGGGCCTGGGGCCCAGCCTGCGCGGGTTCGTCTCCTGGCTGTCCTCCCTGGATCAGAGTCCAGAAATGCCCACTGACGGGGACGACCGCCGGGCCGACGTGGCCCTGATGACCGTCCACCAGGCCAAGGGACTGGAGTGGGATGCTGTGGCGGTTGTCGGGCTCAAGCGTGGAGCCTTCCCAAGCAGCCAGGGCGACCGGCTCACGGTCAAGCCCGCCTTGGACCAGCCGGTGGTCCAATCCCCGGACGGCCCGGTCTACCAGTACAGCTGCACGGCCCGTACCTGGCTGGTCGATCCCCAGTCCGTGCCGGTGCCGGTCCGGGCTGATGCCATGATTCTGCCCCGCTTTCCCCACGACGCCCCCCTGGGAGCCGACCCTGAGGATCTACTGGGTCGGCTGGATCTGACAAGCCTGGAGGAGGAGGCCATGGGCCTGTCTCGGGAGAGCGGGATGGACGACCAGGCCCGCCCGGTCCGGGCCGATGCCATCGCCCCCTCTCAGCGCGAACAGTACGGCCGTCGGCTGCTGGACGACGAGCGACGGCTGATCTACGTGGCGGCGACAAGGGCCCGGCATGACCTGCTGCTGACCTTCAGCCAGGATTCCCAGGCGGAGGCTGCCGCCCTGAACACTCCGGCTCCGGACCCGGATAAGGCCTCCAACTTCTGGACCGAGCTGGTGGAGCTCTTCCAGGAAGAGCCCGATGCGGTCAAGCTGGAGCAGACAGAGGATGCCCAGGAGGGCCAGCCAACGCCGCCCTTGGGGCTCTTTGTCGGTGAGCATGCCCAGTCCTACCGCCAGGCTATCGTCGACCGCGCCCTGGAAGAGGTGGACCAGATCGCCGCCCGCGACGGTCAGCGGGATCAGGCGCTATGGCCCCCGGTCCTGAATGCGCGCACACGCGCAGCTTTGAATCGCTCGGCCGCCTGGGTGCGCGCCGGAAAACCGGGCAACCCCGCAATGCCTGAAGAGGGCGATGACGGGCTTTACGCCAATGCGGTCCGCGTCCTGCAGGTCAGCACCGGCCGCCTGGGGGTTGCCGACGACCAGCTGCTTACGAACCTGGATCTGCTGCGGCGCACCGGCCGTCGGATTCTGGGGCATGGGGCGAGCAGCGTCACCGCCATCCAGGCCGGTTCGGCAGGGGGCGATCCCAAGATGGAGAGGGACTACTGGCAGGGGCTGGTCAGGCCCATACCCCAGGTGGCCTCCCCGCAGGCCGAGGCAGGCACCCGCTTCCACGACTGGGCCAGGCGCTTCATCCTGCCCGAAATCTCCGCCCCCCAAGGACTGGTGGACCTGCCTGACCAGGCGGAAGCACCCAACCTGCTCGATGGCCGACTGGGTCCTGGGGCCATGGCTGAGCGGGCCCGCATGCTGGCCGGGCTTGACCAGGAGCGGGAGTCCCTGGATTCCAAGGCCGATCCCGTTAAGGCCCGTCTGCTGACCTGGGAGCGGCGGTTGGCCGAGTCCGACTGGGCCCAACGCACCCCCGTCTGGGTGGAACGGCCCATCGTAGCGGTGCTGGCCGGCTCCATCGTCAAGGGCAAGCTGGATGCGGTCTTTGCCGGCGGACTTGATTCAGATCGCCCGGATCTGCGCTACACCATCGTGGACTGGAAGACCGGAGCACGACCGCACGGAGATGAGTCGACCAACCGCCGTCTGGTCCAGTTGGACTTCTACCGGCTGCTCCTGTCACGCTTGGAGGGTATCGGCCTGTCGACCATCGACGCCTGCCTTTATTATGTAAGCGAAGACCGGCCCCAGGATCGACTCATCAGGGCCCGTGCCAGGACCGAAGAAGAAATTCTCGCAACCCTGGCCGAGGGCATACCCGAGCAGTCGGACGAGGACTGAGTCTGCGGCAGACCCCGCCAGACAAGGGCGATGGGTGCCGCGCATCAGCAATCATGAACAGCAGGCGATCGGCGGACGGCCAAGGGCCGTCGTGGGGCCGGGCACGCCCGAATGGAGCAATGAGACAGATGACTACGTCCAGTAATCACGACCAGGCCTCCCGGCGGAAGGGGAGCGTGGCAATAAGACCCATGGTCTGGGCGGATATGCCCGACCTGGTGGGGACCTTCGACGCCACCTGGAAGGTTCAGGAGGATCCCGAGGGGACCGTGTCCCGGCTGAGCGCCGCACATTTCATCCTGCACTACCTGGTGGGTGCCACCAGGGCCCGGATAGCCGTCGATGGGCAGGACTTCCTGGGGGTGACCCTGCTGGCCGAGGGGCGCGGCGAACCCTGCTTCCCCCAGGCCCAAGCGGAGCTGGAGAAGGTGGACCAGCAGCTGTCTGCCACGACCTTGGGCGCCCAGACCCTGGACCGGGCCCGCCAGTGGCAGCTGACCGAGGTCAAGCTCGAGGAGAAGTGCGGTCTGGCCGTCCCGCCCCAGGCCGAGTTGAGGCTCTTCCTGGTCTCCAGCCGTGCCCGGGGACGCGGCGTGGGCGGCGCGCTATGGCGGGACACCCTGGAGCATCTGGACCAGGCGGGCATCGAGCGCTTCTACCTGCATACGGACTCCTCCTGCGATGTGGGCTTCTACGACCACAAGGGCATGGAGCGGCTGGCCGAGCTCAAGGGGCGGGACCATGCCGCCTTCGCCGGGCGCGACCCCTCCGACGACCCGCAGTTCTTCGAGGGAATCGACGACATCTTCATCTATGCCGGCCGTGTGAGCGACCAGCTGGGCAAGGACGGTGATCATGGCGGCCGCTAAATCCCCCTTCCTGCGCCTGTTCACCTACCCTGGCGCCGCCGGCTTCTGCCTGTCGGCCGTTCTGGCCCGCCTGCCTCTGGGCATGATGGGTCTGGGCATTGTACTGGCCTTGAACCACATCTATGACAACTGGACCTCGGCCGGTCTGATGAGTGCCGTCTACACGCTCTGCGCGGCCCTGGTCACCCCCTTCTACGCCCGCCTGTTCGATCGGTTCGGCCAACGTCGGGTCGGGGTGACCGCCCTGATCGTGCAGGCTCTGGCCATCCTGGGATTTGCCGTGGGTGCCATGCGCCGGGTTCCCCTGGGTGTGCTCTTTGTGCTGGCGGCCCTGATGGGCCTGACCCAGTTCGCCTTCGGAGCCCTGGTGCGCACCCGCTGGGCCTGGGTGCTGCGCGACGACAAGACCAACCTGCTCAACACCGCCTATGCCCTGGAGTCGGGGCTGGACGAGTGCGTTTTCATCCTGGGGCCCATCCTCTCCGCCTACTTGGCCACCTCGGTCAGCCCGGTCTCCCAACTCTACCTGCCTGCCCTGGCCCTGCTGATCGGCGGACTGACCTTCTTCGCCATGCGTTCGACCGAGCCTCCGGCCGTCGTTCGCATGGAGGCCGTCAGCCAGTCTGCGGCGGATCATTCCCCGGTGGATGCCCACGGGGACGTCCTGCCGAGTGATGCTGACAGCCACCAGGGCTCCCGCTCGGCTCTGGTCTACCCGGGCATCCTCCTGTTGGTCGTGATTTTCGTCGTCTTCAACATGAGCTTTTCGGCGGTGGACGTCTCGGTGACCGCCCTGACCAAGTCCATGGGCCGCGAGGGTGCTGTGGGCCTGCAGCTGGCCCTGTTCGCCCTTGGCTCCCTCTGCGGGGCTCTGATCTTCGGCTCGGTCAGGCTCAAAGGATCCCGCTGGCGCTATCTGGCGACCTTCCTGGTGCTGCTGACCCTGGGCTACGTGGTCTTCCGCCTGGTCATGGACAACCTGGTCCTGCTGGGTCTGGCCGAGGTGCTGACCGGCCTGTGTGTCTCGCCCATCTTCGCCACCGGCAACCTGATCGTGCGCGAGAACGTGGATGCCCGGGCCCTGACCGAGGGACTCTCCTGGCTGTCCACCGGCGGATCCATCGGCACCTCACTGGGATCCACCCTGGCCGGTGTCGCCCTGGATCAGTTCGGGCCCCACGGTGGCATGAGCATTCCGGCTATGGTCACCTGCTGCGCTGTTCCTCTGGCTCTGCTGGGCTGGGCCAGGAGCCGCAGGAGGGGTATGGTCGTGGAAAAGACCGAAAATGCACAGTGAAATGAATTAGGCAAGAAGGAGGCAGCCGATGATCCGCGTATCGGTGCTGGGCGCAGGCGGACGCATGGGAACCGAGGTGGTGCGTGCTCTGAAGGGCGCGCAGGATATGCAGACGGCCCTGCTGCTGGGTCCGGATGACGATCCGGCTGCCATCAATCCGAGCAATACGGATGTGGCGGTCGACTTCACCAGCCCTGATGCCGTCCTGGGCAACACCCTGACCCTGATAGGGCAAGGGGTCCACTCCGTAATCGGTACCACCGGGTGGACCAAGGAGCGCCTGGACCAGGTCAGGCAGACCTTGGACGAGCATCCCGGACTCAGCGTCTTCATCGCTCCCAACTTTGCCATCTCAGCAGTGCTGGCCGACCGGTTCGCAGCCATGGCAGCCCGCTACTTCGAGTCGGCCGAGGTGGTCGAGCTGCACCATCCCGACAAGGTCGACGCCCCCTCCGGCACTGCTCTGGGAACCGCTTCCGCAATCGCCGAAGCCCGTCGCCAGGCTGGCATGGGTCCCATGCCTGACGCGACCCAACAACCTGATCCCTCCAGGGGCCGGGTGGTTGACGGTGTCCACGTCCATGCCGTCCGGCTGCGGGGACTGAACGCGCACGAGGAGATCCTCATGGGCAATCCCGGCGAGCAGCTGACCATCCGTGCAGACAGCTTCGAGCGTGTCTCCTTCATGCCCGGAGTTCTCCTGGCAGTCCGCCGTGCTGGAAGCATTCCCGGACTGACCGTGGGCCTGGACCACTACCTGTTCTGATATCCGCAAGAGCGTCCCATCTGCTTCCTCCTGCCCCTTCGGACGGGTGATCCCCGCCATGATCACGTCCATGAACAAGGACGGATCCGTGGATTACGGGGCAGCCGCCAACCTGGCCTGGACTCTGGTGGCAGATGGGGCCGACGCCCTACTGTTCGTGGCTTTCCCGGGATGGGATGGTGGCCCGCTTCCGTTTGGTGTGCGAGTCGGCTGAGCGGCTGATCATTTTCTATGATGTGCCTGGACGGACCGGTCTGCACATCGAGATGGACACCTACCGGCGGTTGGCTGTGTGTCTGGTCCTGCTGGTCCAGGCGCTGAATGGCCAGGGCCGCTTTGAAGGCGCCCGGCAGGCTGGATCAGACTGCCATGAGGCTGTCCGATCTGGGTTCCGATGAGGGTCAGGTGGGTCTCACCCGTAAGGGCATGAAAGCTGCCGGGCTGATCTGAATCAGTCCTGAAAGCAAGCAACGGTGCCATTGCCCCTTCTCCAGCCACGTCCACCGGGCGCAGCAGATGGGCGCAAACCGTTGCTTGTTGTTGGCTGAATCCTCCCGCTGGTTTGTGGCTCTGGTCTTCCTGATATCCATGGTCCGTCACTGGATTTTAATCATCTTCTTGGATTTCCGCGGATTCCAGATGTTCCCTGCTTGGCTGTCATTGCGGATTGATTGGAGGGTAACCAGACGGGGACCTGCCCCGACTTGTCTCATGGGCTCTCTCCGGCTGGCATTGCGGTGGATGATGCCAGCCGGTGCGGGCGATGTAGAGGGCACTCGCCATCCTCACTCCCAGATCGATGGCCTGCTTCTTTCTCAAGAAGAGTTCATGGGCATCATGGCTGCAGGCGCTTGCCTTGACGGCTACCGGGCGTGAAGGAGCCTCCTGCTCATGCAGCACACGGACGAAGTGGTCCATCTGTCCAAAATGCGGACATAGCGATAGCCCGGCAGATGTGGTAACAACATCGGCGGGATTCCGAAAGGCAGTCGGGTCATAAAAACCAATATATTTGCGATTTTGCGGATTCGACTGCCATCTCGATTAGGCGAAATGCCCGGTCAGTGATAAACTTTTCTTGTTGGTTGAGGAAGCTGATTGTTTTTTGGCGGTATCTTTCAGCTGATTCGTGCATAGGAGGGAATGCTATGGCAAATGTATCGGTTACTTATGGTGATTTGGACGGCGCTGTCAACGATTTGAAGAATGGGCACGATACCCTCGTCTCCGAATTGAATGCCTTGAAGAGCAAGATTGATGCCCTTGTCGCAAGCGGATTCGTGACGGACCGTGCTTCCGGCGCTTTCCAGCAGTCTTATGAGGAATTCACAAAAGGAGCCACCCAGACCGTCGATGGTTTGAACGGCATGGAGGACTTCCTGAACAAGACCAAGCAGTCGCTGTCTGATCTGGATAGCCAGCTGGCCAGTTCTTTGCAATAGAACCTCTGTCTGCGAGGGAAATATGCGCCTTTGCGCCTGCGGGTGTGTTAGCAGGTGGGGCATAGTTGCTTAAGACGTGTATAGGTGCATTCTGGCATTCTTGTCTCTAAGACAAGACATCGCAGGCGATGGAGCTGTCTAGGCCTATCGCGGTTCCTTCTCATTAGCCATGATCAGAAGGAACCGCGATTGCCTCTCTCCAATGGCTCGTTGTTGTGTTATGAGAATCAGTCTGTCGGATGTGTACTTGCCAGCGGAATAAACAATCTTGGCTTGCCAGACTGTGATGTTCGCGTGCATGCGTCCTCCGCAGGAATCAGAAACCTTGTTGAGGATTGAGGGGTCGGCTTGATTCCACATTGATGTCGGGATCGGGACTGTGGCTGATTCCTGAACAATGCGGTTTCTGTTACGAAGTTGGTCAATAACTCAAAATACGTGCAATAGCTGGAGAGAGATGTGGCTGCTGAGAATACGGTAATCGGCGGGAGGTATCGTATCTTGACGCAGATAGGCAGGGGCGGAATGTCCACTGTCTATCTTGCACTGGATACATCATTGAACAAGCAATGGGCTGTCAAGGAGATCAGACAGGTAACCGATCCCGTGAAGCGGGACATGATCATCAAGAGCATCACCGTTGAAGCCAATATGATCAAGCGCTTGGACCATCCGGCTATTCCTCGGATCGTTGATCTGATCGATGACCATGGCACGCTGTATGTCGTCATGGACTATGTGGAGGGCCGGACGCTCGCGGATATCCTTAAAAACGAGGGACCCCAGCCCGAAGACCGTGTAGCTGATTGGGGCATCCAGCTCTGCGATGCACTTAACTACCTGCACAGCCGGAAGCCCCCGGTCATTTACCGGGATATGAAGCCATCGAACGTTATGGTAACTCCAAACGGAGCCATCAAACTGATAGATTTTGGCATTGCCATTGAAATGGGATCTGATGATGACCGGTCCTCACTGATCGGAGACGACAGGCAGTTGGGCACGCAAGGTTATGGTGCTCCCGAGCAATTCAGCGAGACAGGTCACGTGGATCAGCGCACCGACATTTATGCTTTGGGTGCGACACTATACAACCTGCTGACAGGCGTACACCCGCGTTCTGGATCGTTCAAACCAATCCGGGACATCGTTCCCTCCTTGTCCGCTGGCCTTGAAGAGATCATATCTGTCGCGACTCAGACAAACCCTGAGGCAAGATTCCAGAACTGTGCTCAGATGGCTTATGCATTGAGACATTACAAGGAGGTTGATGAGGTTCATCGTCAAGCGCTCACCAGGAAATGGCGTGCGTTCATCGCTGTCATAATTGCTTCAGCGGTCTGTTTTGGGCTTTCGGCATGTTCGCTGGGCATGGTGTATAAAACGCGCAATGGCGACTTCAGTTATTGGATGGACCAAGCCGCTCAGACAACGGTCAGCGCTAGAGCCGAAAACGATTTTGTCCATGCTGCCTCCATCAAACCGGACTCTGTCGACCCGTATATGGGGTTGATCAGTTTGTATACGGCAGACGGTGCATTCGATTCACAAGAGGAGCGCACATTCAATGCTGTAATCACAGAGCACAGCAATTCTCTGCGTAAACATTCCGAGGACTGGTCGAGATTGTGTTATGAAACAGGAAAGCTGTATTGGTACTACTTCAAGGTGCCTGAAGAAGCGAAAACAGCCTCAGGCTCCGCTATGACGGATCAGGAATCAATGAGGATGGAACGCATCAGGGCGGCCTCTCCTTGGATGCATGAGGCAGCCAAGAACAAGGATTACAAGAAGGCTGAACTCGCGGATATCTACGCAGGCATGGCAGATTTCAATACGCAAATCGTTCCACTCATCAATGAGGGATCGGATGCCGGCAAATACAAACCGTATGCAAGACGCTTGCAACAATTGCTGGATGCTTCCCGTCATGAAAGCAATGACGTTATTCGATTGGAGGCCGCCAATCTGACGCTGGACGCCTTGCAGATCTTTCCAAGGAAGTTCAGAGCGGATGGCATCGGCAAGGATCAGATGAATGCCTTGGCGGATCGGTCTATCTCCTTGGCCGCCTCGGTAACCCCTACGACTGCGTTGCTTGACGAGAGAAAAAACGAGGCCAATGAATCCTCAAAACGGGTGCACGCCTCTATAGACAACGCCTTTGTGGATATCAAGGGGGATAAGCGATGAGCACCTGGTCCTGGAGAATGCTGGCTCTGGTATTTCTGGCGGTTGCCCTGGTTCTGGTGGTTGCCGCGATTGTGCTCTATAGGGTCCTGCATATACGCCAGGTGCGGGATGCCCTTACTGGCCGCAGCGCGGCTACTGAAATTGAACAGATGCGCACAGCCAGGGCAGGTACATGGGCAATGGCCGGCTCACAACTGCAGACTGGCGATCTGAGTTTCAACCCAGGAATTGGGAACAGTCAGGATTTCGCATCTTCCCGCGAGCATCCGGTCGAATTCGTGGTGCATTCGGCCGATACATCATCGGAATCCGGGCAAATGGGCGCTCAATCATCAGGGGTTGATGATGACGAACAGCAGACCTCTCTGATCGGCCATGAGCATGCCGAAACCAGCGCTCGCGATGATGAGGCCCAAACCACGCTTGCAGAAAGGTTTTGACACCATGGTGGAGTCCGTAAAAAGCACTAAGGCGATAAAGGTCTTCTGCTGCATCATGAGTTTTTCAGTTCTGTTCTGTCTCACCTTGCTCGTATGGCAGCTATTGCTCCCCACCCGTGCCTTGGCGGCGGAGAAGAAGAGCGCCAAGGACCGCATATCCGTATCGATGACTTATCGGCAGATGAAGTCCGAAGATGACCTTACAGACGGAAAAACATGGATTGCCGCAGGGCCGCGTTCTGTTACGTTGACTATCACTCCGCGTTCGGCGGATGGTGTCGATTGGCAATCTTCAAACGATGGCTCGCTGGCAATCGAAGGCATCAGTATCTCCGGCAAGGGACCATGTCCGGTCCTGCAAAGCGACGATCCCGGACAACAGCCTTCCCGGACCTATACGCTTAGTTACACCGATGGCGGAGGCAACTCCCATGATGGCCAGGAATATTCGTTGGACAAGTGTCGGCTGAAATTCAGCTATACATTAACTTCGGACAAGGAGGGCGAGAAGGCCGAAAGCCTCAGCGGAGACTTTTCGGAAACGCTCAGTTCCATAAGTATGGCTGCGGTCGATAGCGAAGGCAAGGATATCGATTTTGCTGAACATCCCGATTCCATAATTGTGGATTCAACATCTGACAGAAGCCTCAGACTATGGGTATCCGGGGTTCCGAAGGCCGACCCGCTTTCTGGCTATTTCCGCAAAGTTGACGCAATATCTCTTTCGTCACGCGACCCGTGGCTGGACCGTGTAGTCAACATTGCCTTCAACAACCACAAGAAGGCCAATCCCAATGCCGATTTTGCTCCCATGACCATAAGTCGGATTCCTCAGCATGACCAGGCCGATGACCCCAATCATCTGCCTCCTGCCAGCTTTCCTTGCGGGCGCCACGACTCATACTCGCAAAGAGATACTCGAATCGACAAGGGCCATGGGGATCACTCAGGGGTCTGGAAGGTGCTCAATCAATCATGTAAAGCCGATTTGGGCAGGCCGCCATACAATTCCAATGCCCGTTATGAGGCCCGCCCCCAAGAGGAGCTCGCCCGTTATCTGCATCCAGCGGATGCCGGGCAGGATCACAACTACCTTTCATTCATTTATGACACTGAAAAGCCTATGCTGACCTCAGCCAGCTATTTGTCCCACGGTCTTGAATCACACCCTGGAGATGTTGATTTCCCCGTTTCCGACGGAGTCATGGCCTTCAAGGATCGCGTCATCAGGCTGAGGGCCAAGGATATTCTTCCATCCAGACCAATCGTCAATTCGAATGGCGACCAACAATACCCGCAGCGAATCAGGAATGACGGTCCCAGCGATCCCTTCGCCTCCGGCTTGGCAAGGCTCATGTTGAAAGGGAACCGTTATGACGGTGTCGATAGTCAAGGCAATCCCCGGACTCCGGTTCCGTTGAAACAGTGCTCCGCTGACACCGGCGTTCGGAACGATGACGACTGTGATTACTCTATCTCCACAGGTTCTGATGAACAGGGCGAATACTATGACGTTGATTTTCGATCCTCCGGATATTACGATTTCAGCGCCATAGAGGCCAAAGTCGTTGATAAAGCCGGCAATGAAGATGACCTCTTCCCCCTCAAGAGTGGGCAGACGGATCGCTCCAAGTCTCCTGACACGAATGCAATGATTGGCAAACTTCTGATTGATGTCAGCTATGAAACAATCGGGGAGCCCAGGATTGCGGTTGCGAGTCGTTCCTCCGACGCTCCCAGGAAGCCAGGTGCTGTGCCGCCTGCCCCCTCCGGCAGTGGACTGGACAGGTATTATTTCAATTCAGATGTCCGCTTGGCCGTGCAGACCAAAGACCAGTATTTGGCCTACTACCTCCATACGCTGGCCAATGATCCCCGCAGAAATGTCGGCGTATTGAAATATTGGCGCGATGATCTGCCAAATGGGTCCAACGAGGCCAAGACGGCCTGCAAGGTGGAGGAATCCAACATAACTGAGAATCGCGACGAAAACTGGACGTGGAGTCTGGCCTGTGCCGACAGTGTCGAGCAGATCAATGGAGCTAGCGGAACCTATCCGACCAATGGTAAATACACCTTTGTGCTCAATGCGGATATCATGCCTGCTTGGTTCGCTTCCTCAAGGACTCAGTTCGGTATCGATACCAACGCTCCTGTGGCAGATGGATTTGAGGGTCCGCGTGGTGACGGATTGAAGATAATCCGTAGATTCCCTATCAAGGGTTCCCATAAGACCATTGTGACCAGTCCCGGACAAAATCATATCCGGTTCAGGGTTCAGGATCTTCTGCCAAAGGAGCAGGTGGGTGCTGATGAAGTCCCGGGAGCCTCGCAGGAGGGAGCATCAGGTATTGCCGGGAATTGCGCTGCGGGCACCTGCCATGGCACGGTCCAGATTTCCATGCCTGCTCCAACCGATTTGCAGGGCAATGCCATTGGCGACTCTGCTGCAAGGAACATGACTTTACCGGTGGATGAATCCGGCTGGTTCAAGATCGATCTGAAAGACGAAGGTTTATACGATCTGTCGAAAATCGTGCTGACTGTTGCTGATTGGGCAGAGCATCCGGTCAATAGCGGTGATGGTGACCGGGCGCGGAATGTGCTGAAAGTCAGCCTCGACGAGTTGGTCAACAAGTACCCTGATGCCGGAGGCTTCAATGAAGCCTACGATGCCCTGGTGATCGACAACCCTCAGAATCAGAGGACGGCTGAGATAATACTTAGACAGGCCGAGTCCAATCCCGCTTCCACGAATCCTGCATACTACTTCAGAGGCGAAGCGCTTGTCGACTTCAAGGTGAAAGACAGGTGGTTCCCGCTGTATCAGGCTGTCGGCGACGAGAGCAATAAGAATTTCTTCCATGGCTCCGTCAGTCCGGCCGCTCCGACACCATTCCACGCAGTGTCGTTCGAACCAGACGCCTGGGTTCCTGACTCCGCGAGTCCGGACACCTGGGTGTTCCGAGGATATCGGGTTCCCCGTTCTTCCGCCAACCAGAACAGTCCCCATGAAGGGGTGTATGAGTTGACGCTATCCTATGCTGGCCTCCAGTGCGACAGCAGCCGGTTCGCTGCAGCACAGCGTAAATTCGTCATTGACTATACGGGTCCCCAGCTGGGCAGTCTTCACTTATCGGCGACCACCCCCCATCAATGGCAATGGATATTCCCTACATCGCCTCTGCATGTGTCCTTGGACGGTGTTAAAGACCAGGTTTCCGGTGTGGATGAGAAGAGCGTGTCGTTTACGGATTACCAGGGGGATGAGGCGACTCCTATGCTTGGGTATGACCCTTGGCTGGCCCCTAAGGATGCGCAGACCCCTGAATCCACCTTGCGATTCGAATCTGATGAGGTCATTGCTTTCGATATGAACGCCGACAGCCAGCGTCTCAGGTTTGATACCACATCGATGGCCGTCAAGGATTTAGCCGGCAACCCCTCATCGACTCATGCGCTGAATTCATATGGCGGCGATCGAAGCGACATAGTCAACGATACCCAGGGATATACGGGGGCTGCCCTCGATCTTGCCGGTCCGAAGATCACTGTGACCTATGACAACAATGATGTAAGAAACGGCAAGTATTACAAGGCCAATAGGGTGGCCACCATTGTTGTAGACGAGTCGAACTTTGATTTCATAAGTGCGAAGGACGGCGGGCGCATCATCGTTGAATCAAATGTTGATGGTCGCAGGGCCCGACTTGCCGCCAAGGATTTTTCAAACCCAAGCGGCGATAAGCACACTTATCTGGCAAAGCTGGCCTGTGAGAGTGATGGAGATTGGACCGTCGATGCCTCGTTGACCGACCCAGGCGAACACCAAGCGGTTGCATTCCATGATGAATTCGTCATCGACACAACCAGGCCGGTGCTCTCACTGAAATTCGACAACAATGACTCTAAAAATGGCATGTACTATAAGGCTCCCCGAGTGGCCACCATCGAATTGGTGGAGCGTAATTTCAGCAGGGGGGAATCGACGGTAACGACATCGGCCAAGGATGACGCCGGCCATGAGGTTCCGGCTTCTTCAGGTGATGGCTGGTCGTATGCAGGAGATCCCAAGGAGTACACCCTGGTCCAGCAGGTATCGTTCAAGGGTGAGTATCATTACACGCTCGAGGCCAATGCCACTGATCTGGCCGGAAATACTGCGGAGGCGGTGAAGGAGCCGGAATTCGTCATCGATATGACCAAGCCCGATCTTCATATCGAAAAAGTGGAGGACAAGACAGCCTATGCGGGCACGGTGGCGCCACGAATACAGGTCGCTGACACGAATATGGATCAGAGCCGAACGACCTATGCGCTTGTCGGGGACAGGCGGGGCAAGGTCAAATCCGCGGACTTGGACCCGAACGAGCATGAGGAAGATAACACCCGAACGGTCGATATTCCTGATTTCAAGCGCAAGGTAGCAAACGACGATGTGTACACGCTGACTGCAACAAGCGAAGACATGGCCGGTAATTCCACATCTGTAAGCAAGACCTTCTCGGTCAACAGGTTTGGCTCGACCTACCTGTTTTCAGCGGGAACGTCCTCGGTCAGGGGTGCGTATTTGAAGAAGGCGGTGCCTATCGAAGTCACCGAGCTGAATGTCAGCGGCATTGATCTGGGTAAGTCAGCCATCAGGTTGGCCAAGGACGGAAGCATCCATGCTGTTCCTGGATCCGATTATCGGATTGTCGACGATAGCGACAGTGGATGGAGCAAACGAACCTATGAAATTCCTGCCAGGTTATTTAAGGGCGACGGCTATTACCGCCTGATGTTCACATCCACTGATCGAGCAGGGAATCTGTCCGAGAATACCATGCAGCACAAGGATGCGAAGCGCAAGGGGGATGCCTCGGTGAACTTCGCAGTGGATTCGCAAGCTCCAACAGTCTCAGCTCTGGGCATTGCCTCTAACAGAGTGTACTACGGGCAACGGCATGGTGTGGGAATAGATGCCAAGGATAACATGAAAGTCCGCTCCGCACGGATTGATGTGGATGGCAGGACACAAGGACGGTGGTCTGGTGATGAGCTCCTCAGAGGTGCGCAGTCCATTGATCTGCCGGCGGATGCTCATAGGCACACGGTGACGGTCAGGACCGAAGATGCGGCGGGCAACATATCCTTGATTACCTATCAGGATGTGGTCGTCGCTTCAGACTGGTGGCAATACATACGTGAGAACGGATTGCTTTTTGTGCTGGTCATCTGCCTCGGAATTCTCATGACGTTGGCGGTCATCATCCTTGCGGCTCTGATTGTCAGGCATCATGCGGCAATGGCCTATAGGCGCAATCCATTTGGCAGGCAGGAGCGGTGAGCCATGAAAGGCCTTGTCAATATTCATGATGCCCGGTCGCAGGCTCGGTTTACGGCCTACTTTGATGTGCCGGGAGACTCGTCGTTGGCTGACCTGCTTCCCTCGCTGGCCGGATTTACAGAGGGAGCAACAGGCAGGAAGGTCGATGTCGGTATCGACGGGCGCCGGGTGGACCCGCGTCTGAGCATTGACCAGGTAGGTCTGCATGAAGGATCATGGATTTCCTTGCTGTGCGAGGGAGCGACGATTGTCGACCCGCGGGTTCGTCCGGCTGATGACCCAGCAGCAGTTCAGCTGCGCTTTCTCAGTGGATTCAATGCAGGTGCCATATATGACGTACTTCCAGGTATCTTGAGGATAAGTTCCCTGATGGATCCTGAAAAAGTGTCGATCAGCGCTGATTTTCTTCTTGACGTTCATCCGGATGGCCGTCTGATGGTGGTGCCAAACATACGCGAGGGCGCCGTGGTGAAAGTCGGCTTCCTGCGCAGGCCCAAGCGGCAATTGCATTCCGATGTCTGGCTGGACGGGCATGAGCTGATAGAGCCGACCGAGCTGCACTATGGACAGGAGCTTGTGCTTCCCGAATGCATCATCAGCGTGACCAAGGGGCATCCGGATTCCGTGCCGGTCGACAAGGAAGACAGCCCGGGGCACTGGCTGTATACCCGGCCGCCGAAGATCAGGAATGAAGTACGAAACAGACGATATACGCTCCCCGGCTCCCCGACCCGTCCTGACAAGGCCCCTATACCGATCCTGTCGACCCTGTTGCCATTTGCCATGTCCGTGGGTATGGCGGTCATTCTGAAGAATTATTCTTATCTTGCTTTTGGCATCATGTCACCGGTGATGATGATAGCTTCGTATTTCTCCGGCAATAACGGCATGAGGAAGAAATATAAGGCGCAGGTCAAACGTTACGAGCAGAGCCGGGACCGCATCAAGGAACAGGCCAAGCATGCGCTTGAAGAGGAAGTCAGTGATGTTCGGGCCGAATACCCTGATCCTACAGCCTTGCTTGATCTTTGCGCCAGTCATAGTGCACAGCTATGGAACAGAAGGGCCACGGACGACTCATGGCTTGGATTGCGCATAGGCACGGGAGATGTCAAGTCGCATGTATCCATGGAAATGCCCGATAACCTTGATTTTGAGCGTGTCAAGACATGGCAGCTCCATCATTTCCCTGTCGTTGTGAATTTGCCGGCTGCCGGCTGCCTGGGGTGCACAGGTGAGCAAGCAGTCATCTTCCCGACAGTGCAGTGGATTGTCGCTCAAATGGCAGCTCTGCACTCAGACCGGGACTTGTCGATATATCTGCTTTCGCCCAGGTCCAGAAAGCAACAAGAAGGGGGTCGGCCTGCTCCCATACCAGCGCAGATTGATTGGTCCTTCGCCCAATGGCTCCCGCAGCTGGTTCCGCAGCAAGGGCAGAATGCAGTACGCACATTGGCTACCGGCATCGAAGACATAGCGATGAGGATTTCGGAACTCATCGCCATGCTGGACGATCGCAAGGAGCTGATGCATTCCCAGTCCATGCAGAAGTGGGCTGGGCCATCGGTAGTTGTGGTGATGGAGCATGCACATGTGCTCAGATCCATGCCTGGCACCATCAGACTCCTCAAGGAAGGGCCCCTTGTCGGCATGTACATGCTGTGCGTGGAGATCGATGAGAGGCTCTTGCCTGAGGAATGCCAGACCGTGGTGACAGGGGAGGCTGGCCAGCTGAAGGTCCGCAGCAATGTCTCTGATGATGTCAATGACATCATGCCCGATCTGGTCACACAGCAATGGCTTGATGCTCTTTCGCTGTCCCTCGCGCCTTTGGAGGATGGCAGTCCTGACGAGAGCCAGTCCGCAATTCCCTCGCAGAGCAGACTCCTGGACCTGCTGAAGCTGACGCCGACTCCTGAAGAGATCGAAGCCCGATGGGCCCTGCAACCTCGCTCGACCTTCTGCACGATCGGTGAATCGGTCGACGGCCCCTTCGGCCTTGACATCGCCAAGGACGGGCCCCATGGGTTGATAGCCGGTACAACCGGCTCGGGCAAGTCGGAGCTGCTCCAGTCCCTGGTGGCTTCGCTGGCCGTGGCGAATAGGCCGGAATCGCTGAACTTCGTGCTCGTCGATTACAAGGGCGGTGCGGCGTTCAAGGACTGCGTCAAGCTCCCCCACACGGTCGGAATGGTCACGGATCTGGACAACCATTTGGTTACCAGAGCTCTGGTCTCGCTTGGCGCGGAACTGAACTACCGCGAACATCTTCTGGCCCTTGCCGGTGCCAAGGACCTTGACGATTATATGGACTTCCGGGAGCTCCGCCCTGATCTGACGGAGATTCCCCGTCTGCTGATCATTATCGACGAGTTCGCCTCCCTGGCCAGGGAGCTTCCCGACTTTGTCACCGGCCTGGTGAACATTGCGCAAAGGGGCAGGTCATTGGGTATCCACCTTCTCCTGGCGACTCAGCGACCAGGAGGTGTGGTCTCGCCGGAAATCAGGGCCAACACCAACCTTCGTATAGCCCTGCGCATGACGGACGACAGCGAAAGCCAGGATGTGATCGATGCCAAGGATGCATCGCTGATCAGCAAGTCCACTCCGGGTAGGGCCGTGGTGAGGCTCGGGTCGAATTCCTTGGTGCCCTTCCAATCCGCAAGAGTTGGAGGCAGGTATATTGACCCGAACGACAAGGCTGGGACAAAGACAGAGAAGCCCTTTGTCCGCGTGCTTTCCTTCCCCCAGATCGGCCAGCCGGCTCCTGCGCGTCCCAAGTCAAGAGAGAACAAGGGGGATGTAAGCGTAACCGACCTTATGAAGTTGGTCGAGAGTATCTGCGAGGTGGCCAAGGATGAGGGCATTCCCCAGCAGCGGCAGCCGTGGCTGCCTGCCTTGACCGATGAGATTGGTCTGGATGACTTGCCCGACAGCGAAGATGGTGATGCACAGGCGGGCCTTCGAGTTCCTTTTGCCATCGGGGATTACCCCAAACTGCAGAAGCAAAGCACGGTTTTCCTTGATATGGCGACCTTCGGTAACCTCTTCATCATCGGCACGTCGCGCAGCGGCAAGACCACGGCCCTTCGGACCATAGCTTTCTCCGCCTGCAAAAAGTATGCACCCACGAAGGTCCAGGTCTACTGCATCGATGGTGGCAATGGCGGCCTCGCTCCTCTCACAGCCTTGCCCAATGTGGGCGTTGTGGCCCTGCGCAGCGAAACGCAGAAGATCGAACGGCTCCTGAACAAGGTCGAAAGGGTGCTCAAGGCCAGGTCAGCCACCCTCTCCAAGGGCGGATACAGCAATATTGACGAGTTCAATCGTGGGCTTGACCAGGATCATGAGGAAGAGGCCCTGCCGCATATGCTGGTCATGTTGGATTCATGGGACGGGTACAACTCCACCTTCGAATCCTATGACAGCGGTTCCCTGATCACCCGCATGCAGAACCTGATGAGGGAAGGGCCGTCGGTCGGTGTGCATTTCATCCTCTCCGGCGACCGCTCCCTCCTGTCCGGACGGATGACCCTGCTGGCAGACAGCAAGATCATGCTGCGGCTGGTCGACAAGACCGACTATTCGGAAATCGGAATCCCCGCCAAGGAGGTACCCGACAAGATGGCGGATGGGCGAGGTTACCAATCCGTTGACGATGCCGAGATTCAGATTGCGCAGATTCGCCGGGGGGAGGTGGGCCAACAGGAATCCGAGGCCATCCGCACCGCCGGTGTCGCACTGGCTACCGGCAGGGATGCCGGCCTCTCGCGGTCCCGTCTGCCCTTCAACGTCGAACAGTTGCCCGATGAGATATCCTTCGATCAGGTATACGCCTTGGTCAAGGAATCCGGGTCCCTGGACAATGGTTTGTTGCCTTTGGGCATCGGCGGCGAAGACAACGATCTTATTGCCTATGATCCGGTGGCAACGCCGATTCTTCCGGTCTTCGGCGGCATGCAGAGCGGCAAGACGACATTGCTGATTTGGTTGGCCAACATGGCGTTGTCCGCTGGGTATCATCTGGTCATCGCGGCCCCTAAGGACAATGCCCTGAGGCGTTTCGAGGGGGTGCCCGGAGTCGTGCGCTTGTTCACGACCCCTGCGGACCTGACGCAGGAGAATCTTGAACCATACGCGCGCAATGGCGATGAGAAGGCTCTGGAAAGCAGCACCGAAACGGGGTTCAAAGGCAATCTTCTGGTGTTTGATGACTGTCAGCTGCTCAAGGAGATTCCCGCCAGTGAGTGGATGCAGAACCTGGTCGGATCATTATCGAAGAGTGACGCCTCATGCATCTTTGCTGGAGACATCATCGACTTCCCCCAGGGCTTCGGCAATTGGGGGTCTTCCATGAAGAAGATCAAGCAGGGGGTGCTCATCAGGCCTGAAGAGATGCTGAATGCCGATTTGATTGGGGCTAGATTAAAGCGCTCGCAGTTCAGCTCTGACATGCCTCAAGGCAGGGGTTTCGCACGACTCGGAACAACAACGGTGTCTGTGCAGTTTCCCGAGCCTGGAAGTGAACTGACTTTCCCCTTCCAACCTCATATGAAGGGCGATGATATACCGTGAGCCACAGGAAAAAGAAAACAGGGCTGGCTAAAACCGCACAGCCTGCCAGAATTATACCGGAGATTCCTAATCTGCCGCCCATTATGCAGCAAGAAGCTGTTGACAAGTGGGATTTACATGATGGGTCCCTAACGCCAAGGCAGGTTCATGAAAGTCCTGCAGGTGGAGATGGCTCATCATATGACCTGGTGTTTTCGGACGGCCGCCGTGTGCCCTGTGCCCAGCGCTGCGTGGTTGGCAGAATGCCGAAACAACCTGGTGAAAACTATGACGCTTACTTAGTGGTGGATGATCCATCTCAGCAGACATCAAGAAGGCATTTCGAGTTTGGAGTGACTTCCATAGGTCAGGTATGGGTCATGGATTTGGGATCGGCCAACGGGACCTTCGTTCTGTCGAACGGCACCTATGCTCAACTGCCTGAGAAGAAGCGAACTGTTCTGGCTGACAATGATGTGATTAGGTTCGGAGGGCTGAGCGCCAAGGTGGAGAGGAGAGCTGACCGTGGCTGACAGGGTTGTTGTTTCCTATGATGAATTGGACAAAGCCAAACAGGGTCTGGAACAAGTCAAACAGATTCTTGACGATTTTGCAGGTGTGAGGGGGGACGAAAATGCCTTGGGCAGTGAGCTGGTCATTGACGCGTATGACTCATATGTGCGCCGCCTCAAAGGTGCCAGTGGCAAGTACTCCAAGAAAGCCGGAGACTTCGCTTCGATGCTTCAAAACGTTATAGATCAATTTAAGGAGC
Source organism: Bifidobacterium sp. M0353 (assembly GCF_016100645.1). Lineage (NCBI taxonomy): Bacteria > Bacillati > Actinomycetota > Actinomycetes > Bifidobacteriales > Bifidobacteriaceae > Bifidobacterium > Bifidobacterium sp. M0353. The sequence goes on from NZ_JACFSB010000001.1 coordinate 108,380, forward strand.
TTGATTCTCAATTGGGGCAGAAGGCAGCAAATTGAGCGGTCGGACGTGCGCGCTCAAAGATAGGTCGGAGGGAAGCAGCTATGGAAGAGGCTAAGATACAGTTCAGCATGGACATACCAGCCGATTGGAAGGTCATGGATTTCTCTCGCAAGGGAAGGCAGGATTACGCCAAGGAGCAGTCCATGAAAATCATTGAGCAGGTTCCTGCCTTGCATATTTACCGCAAGAAGCTTGAAGACGTCCTCTTCAAGGAGCTGACATCATCCTGGGCTATGGGTGTTCGATACGGAGCCTCCTTGGCGGCGCCCACCACGGATGGTCTGCTGAGCGCCTCTATTACGGTGTCTGTTCTGCCTCCGCCTCCCAACCAAGAGAACGTTTCCGTTTTTGATGCCATTGCCGCCACGGTCCATCAGAATGACGATGAGTCGTCGGGAGATAGCGAATCCGACATTTCCCAGGTCTCAATTCCGGAGGCGGGTATGGCCTTGCGGGTGCTGGGGCATCGTGTTTTGCGTCCTCAGGAAGCTGCCCAGGGGGTCAAATACTCGATTTTCCAAACGTATGTGCCTTTTGGCGGTCGTATTGTGCTGGTGATGGGGCAGACTTTTTGCACGGATGTGGAAACCCAGCTTTTTGAGTTGTTTGATCTGGTTACTGGTACGTTGTCGTTGAAGATTGATGGTGGTGGTCAGCGATGAGTTTGAATGTCGACTGGAGCGTAATCGGGTATACGGCTGATCCTGTGCCGGGCGATCCTGATGGTGTTGGGGCTTGCGCTGCGAGGTTGAAAGGCAAACAAGAGTCGGTCGACTCGTTGGTTACTGTCTTGAACAGGATTGTGCCCGGCAGGGGCGGGTCGGTGTTTGTCGGGGATGCTGCGGACCAGTATGCGAGGAAGCTGTCTCATTTTCCTGAAGATATGAAGAACCTGTCCCGGGGGTTGGAGGGTGCATGCTCCACTCTCAATTCCTGGAAGTCAAGCATGGAGTATTACCAGGGGGAGGCTCACAATGCGTATGAAGAGGCCAGGCGGGCGGTTGAGGATTGGAAAGCGGCTGAGTATGGGCTTGATGACGCTTCTGCCGCTGCACGCAGCGCGCATGTCGCTGAACATCTGATGCGTGCCAGGCAGCGGATAGGCGAGGATGTTCCCAAGGCGGATGAAAATGACACCTTGGATCGTGTCCGGCGGGCTGAGCGGAGTGTGGCTGCTTTCCGCAGTCGGGTGGATTCCGCTCATGATTCGTATCAGCATGCCAAGAAACGTCTGGATTCGACGAGCGATGAGTACAGTGAAACAGCAAGGAGTACCGCGTCCTCGCTGCAGGGTTTTCTGGAGGAGATGCCTTCGGCTTCTTTGTGGGAGAGGGTATATTACAGCAGTGCCTGGAGCGTTGTTGTCAAAGCGGCCGAGATAGGCGGCACGATATTCGGCATTGCTGCTCTTGTTCTGGGCGGCGGCGGTATTATCGGTATACTTGCCTTCGCTTTCGCCGCGATTGGGTTCATCAACGACTTTATGGCTGCTATGGAGGGTGACGAGTCATGGGGGGAGCTCGCTCTTTCTTTTGCTTCTCTTGGTCTAGCAGCGATTGGTTTAAAAGGTGTGGGTCAGGGTCTTTCGAAAGGGCTTGAAGCATTCAAAAGCGGGGGGAAGGGCATGTCGGTTCTTTCAAGGCTGAGGCTTTTGGGTGACCCGACGCGGAAGGGCGGGTATCTGGTTTCGCATTTTTCGAAGATGCTGGGTAAACCGAACGGCATCCTGCCGGTTTCGAAGTGGGCGGAGGGGGCCAAATCCTTGGCGGCGGCTTCACCCAAGCGTACGGGCATGCCCCTGCTGTGGCTGAAGGGATTCGGGCGCGGAGTGTGGTCATCTGCAAAAGCTGTCGGCATAAAGGCCTATGACTCAATGCTGTATACGTATGTCAGGTTTGACAGCGAGGGGTTGAAATTCGTTTCCAGCGATGCGAGAGGAGCGGCTTTCGGGGTCGAGTGTTTTGTTTTCAATAATGGTGGGGTGAAAGGTGCGCTTGCCGCTGTGCGGAAAAGCCCTCTGTATGGGACCGTTACCGACGGAATCCGTTCCGTGGCTAAAGACGAGGTTGATGCCTTGAAGCGTCAGGTCCATAATGAGGATAAAGGCGGTGCCGGGTGGAGGACGTCGGTGTCTGAAAGCCTTGGTTATTTGAAGCCTTTCTCGCCGATGGCCGGGTCTTTGGGGTCCGTGTTGTCGAGTCTGTAGGGTGAAGGGTGAATGGTGATGATGTCTGAGTCGAGTTGTGGGGGTGTTGGTGCCGGCGGGGTGTCGGATGGCGCTGGGGATCGGGTTGATGCGTTTGTCCTGTCGTCGGTCATGTCGCGTGTGGTCGGGAGCGTCCCGCATGCGCGGCCTGGCGCCCGTGAGTTCTCCTTGGGTGGGGTCCTGTGGAAGACGGTGCTGTACGGGCTGACCTATGTGGCCGGGGTCGCCTGCGGCTGGCTCCTCCTAATCGACGACAGCCAGGATCGGGTACGCGCCTTGATAGCTTACTCTGGTTTGCTTGGTTTGTTTTCCATATTCGCTGTGGCTTTCCTGTTGGGGCGGTATGAGGATGGGAAGGGGTGTCCGGGGCCTTGGTTTGTGGTGTTGTCTTTTCCGTTCGCTCCGGGGTTCGGCGTCGTATTTGGGGCTGCCGGTCGCACCTCTGGTGGCGTGTTCCGGTGGATTCTCGTGTCGGTGTCGGTGTTGGTGGTTGTCGGGGTGTTGGTGTTTCCGGTGGTGATGCGGCTGGTGCGTAACGGGTTCTTGTCGTGGGCGGCGATGGTGGTGTTGTGTGTGGTGCCGTCCTGGATGCTGGCCAGGGTGACGGGGTCGGCTGGCGCGTCCTTGTTCTGGTGCTGTGTGGTGGGCGTTGTTGGCGCCTTGTGGTTCGTGCTGGACATGTGGGCGATCGGGAAGTGTGCGGGCACGCATCGTGATGCGGCTTTCGAGTGGCTGGCGGCCTGGGCGCTGGTGTTCGATCTGATCATGCTGATCGCCTCCCTCCTGGGAGCCTCCAAAGATGACGACGATGCCAGCCGATGATGCCGGACGGCGGGCTGCGCCATGGGTGTGCTCGGGTTGATGCCGATATCGGTTGTCCCGTCCCGGCGGACCGTCGGGACGGGTTTATGAAGAAAGGAAAGGTGAGGATTATGGCCAGTGCCCTGTTCTCGAAGAGGCCGCGTCGCGTGGATGTGATGAAGGGGTACGAGCCCATGTACGATGCTACCTTGCAGGAGTGCCTGCAACGGCCCTTCTACCTGTACGCTAGGGGGAAGGGGCGTTCCTGCCGCAAGGAGATGTGGGTTTTCTCCCTGTTCGTCTCGTTCATGGACACCTGCCTGACCCGCGTGTTCTCTTCTGGTCCCTTGGTCGTCATACCGGCGCTGTTCTCCCTGGCGATGCTGGTGCCTATGTATGCCCTGACGGTGCGGCGTCTGCATGATCTGGCCCTGTCGGGGTGGCTGGCGCTCGTCCTCTACGTGCTGATTGTGGTGGGCTTTGGTCTGGTTGTCGGTTCGATGGTGTCGGATGCCTTGGAAGGGCTGGACCCGTCCTCCCCTTCGCCCCTGGGGATCGTCATCCTCCTTCTGGCCGTGGTCATCCGGCTGGTCATCATGTGCGTCCCCTCGCGTCGTCGTCATCCAGTTGTCGATAACGGGAGCTTAGGTACGAGTCAGACTGGCACGGCGCAGTACCCAGTGGACCCGAACGGACAGTGACCCCCTGCTGTAAGAGGGAAGGACGAACCCCGACAATGCGAGATGGAAAGAGACCAACATGAACGGCACTGATACAAAACCAGAATCGACGATGGGCGGCTTGCCGACACTGAGCGAGAAATTGTCGGAAGGGCTCCCGGCCCCTCTTGCCCGCCTTGCTAAGATGCTCGGCCAGAGGGGCGTGCCCGTTTTCATTGATGCCGGCGGCGAGTCGGTTCTGGCCACCCTGCTCGAGGGTGAGGTGCTGTATACGCTGACGGCTGGTCTGGACTCCATCAGTTTCAGGAGTCTGTGGAGCCGCGGGTTCAGCTCGGCCCGGTACCGCGATGCCGCCGATGTCTGCAATGAATGGAACAGCGTTGCGGCCTGGACCAAGGCCTATGCCAGCGAACCCTCGGTGGAGGAAGACAGAGCCGTGCGGGTTTTCAGTGTCGGCCAGATTATGTGGGATGAACGAGAGGATGTCTTCGGGGCAAGGCTGGATGATTCGCTGAATACCGTGCAGGCCTTCTATGCCTGGTTGGGCGAGCAATACCCGGATCCCATACGTATCCCCAGCGGGCCCTATGGAAAGAGAGGCTGAATAGTGACACAGCGTGATGTAGGACCGGCTGCCGTCGTCGATGATGACCGGATCAAGCGGTGGATGGATCAGCAGGATTTCCATGTCGAGTATTATGAGCATGCCTGGATTGGAATGTGGGCCAATATCATGCTCACATTCGCTATGGATGGCGAGCATCAAGAGTATCTGGTGGTTCGTGGGACTGAGAAGGGCAGCCATCCGAATGGCCAGCGTGAGTTGTTTGAGGATGTCTGTAATGCCTGGAACCGGGACTATGAGGGGCCGGCTGCCTATTTGCAAAGTTCCGAGGAAGGCCTGGTCTTCCGCACGGTATTCGTGGTGAACTGCCAGGGCGGCATGGATGATGATCAGTTCGATCGCCTGATGAAGTATGCCATGGCGGGGTCGGACGGTTTCCTTGGCTTTGCCCAAGGGCAGCTGTCGAAGATAAGGATGAGCTAGGGTGAAGTGCAGGGTTAGGCGTGACCGTGCTGCCGGGGCATGTACGCTGGCGGTAAAACCCACCCGGGGTGAAATGCCTGACCTGGCGCTGGCTCAGGTTCTGCTTTCGGGAAGGTATGTGGATTACCTGCTTCCTTTCACTTATGAGGGGGATTTGCGAGAAGCCAGGTTCTACTATGATTTGACCGGAGCCACATCCCTGGACCGTGTTCTGCGGCATGGCATGGCCGCTGATCGGTATGCCGGGGTCTTGCAGGCCATAGGGGATGTGGCGCAGGTGTGCGCAGAGGAGCGCGCAGTTCTGCAGACGGTGCTCTGGCATCAAGATTATCTGTACTTTGCTGGTGATGACACGGTTCCGCGAATGATACAGGTTCCCATCATCGATGGGCCCCGCTTCGATGCCAGTCCCCTGTCCCTGCTTTTCAGACTCAGCAAGGTCGATACTGGCACTTTTGGGCATCCGGAGTGGTCTCGGTCGGTTGAGGCGTTCGTGCAAACAAGCAAGGAGTTCGATGCGGAAGCCTACCATGCCATGCTGGCATCAATCCTCCCGGCAGGCAGATTCCGGACCCTGCCGGGGGGTGATGGCGCCAGCGTCGAGTCCTCGGGCTCTGAAGCTCGGAGCCAGGTTGGTGCCGGGACGGGCCCATCCGGCGCGGATCCAACCGGGGACCATGCGGGTGAATCCCATGGCGATGAGGATGAGTACTACTCGGAAACGATTCTCAAGCTGCCGGAGGAGGGAGCTACCACGGAGGCTCCCTCTGGGGATCGGTCTCTGGAATCGGATGGCAATCCGGGAATTCGACTTTCGGATAGGGGCAATGATGGGGGCACCGTTCTGGGTATGTCCCCTCATCCAGACCGGGATATATGCGGGGCGGGTGAAACCTCCGGCGTTTCCGGCGATGAGGGGCCGGCCAGCCTCAACATGAGTAGGAGGCCCCGCTTCCGTGTCACCAGAATCCGAGATGGATACCGGGTGAATTGCAGCCAGAATACGGCCACCATAGGCAGATCCGCCCAGGCTGACATCCATATGGGCGGCAACATGAACGTCAGCAGGATACATGCCCAAATCCGCCGCCTTCCTGGTGGCGGGTTCGAGATAACAGACCGGCATTCCTCCAATGGAACCAGGGTGTCCGGCCGTCTGCTCGCCCCTGGTGAAACTGCGCCTGTCGGCCCCTCGGGCGCCTTCTCTCTTGCTGATTCCGACTTCATAATCGAGGAGCTTGACCGGGAAGGGGCGACGGGATCGTGGAGCGGTTCCCCATCCTCTGGCCTGGGAAGTGGTGTGTGATGGCTGTTGGTGTTTCCGGCTCCTTGCGGCTTCCTGTGGGGGGGGGGTCCTGGCTGGAGAGCGCGTCTTCGGCCATGTCGCGTGTGGTGCCGTCGTGGATGCTGTCGATGTGCCGGTGATTTCGGATGCGTTCCAATGACACGGCGCATACGGTGCGTATGGTGGAGATGATCCAGGAGGCAGGGGCGGATGCGCTGCTGGTGGCTGTGCCCTGCTGTTCGTGGCTTTCCCGGAGGAGGAGCAGCCGGGCGTGGACCTGCTCATGGTCGATTCCACCAACGCCGAGGTCCCCGGCTTGGATGTCATTGCGGATGGATTGGAGGGTGACCAGACAGGGAACCTGCCGGTTTCGAAAAGGGCGGAGGGGGCCAAGTCCTTGGTGGCGGCTTCACCCAAGCATACGGGCATGCCCCTGCTGTTCATGAAGGGATTCGGGCGCGGAGTGTGGTCATCTGCAAAAGCTGCCGTTCTTTATATATATGCGACGTTCGACAACGAGGGGGTTGAAACTCGTTTCCCGCGATGCGGGAAGACCCTCTGTACGGGACCGCTGCCTGCGGAACCCGTTTCCGTGGTCAAAGAGGCTGTAAATGCCTTGAAGTGTCAGGACTATAATCAGAATAAAGGCGGTGTCGGGCGGAAGACGTTGGTGTCTGAGGGCCGTGCCTATATGAAGCCTTTCTCGCCTATAGCCGGGTCTTGGGTCCCGTGCTAGCGAAGGTGTAGGACGAAGGGTGGGTTGTGGTGATGTCTGAGTCGAGCGGCGGGGGTGTTGGTGTCGGCGGGGTGTCGGATGGCGCTGGGGATCGGGTTGATGCGTTCGTCCTGTCGTCGGTGATGTCGCGTGTGGTCGGGAGCATCCCGCATGCGCGGCCCGGCGCCCGTGAGTTCTCCCTGGGTGGGGTCCTGTGGAAGACGGTGCTGTACGCGTTGACCTATGTGGCCGGGGTCGCCTGCGGCTGGCTCCTCCTGTTTGACCAGGACCAGGATTGGGTGCGCACCTGGATAGGCCAAGGGTTGCTGCTTGCTGTGCTTTCCGGACTTGCTGTGGTTGTCCTGTTGGGGCGGTATGAGGATGGGAAGGGGCGTCCGGGGCCTTGGTTTGTGGTGTTGTCGCTTCCGTGCGCTCCGGGGTTCGGCGTCATATCGGGTTCCGGCGCCCGCTATTCCGGTGGCGTGTTCCGGTGGATTCTCGTGTCGGTGGCTGTGTTGGTGGTTGTTGGGGTGTCGCTGTTTCCGTTGGTGATGCGGCTGGTGCGCAACGGGTTCTTGTCGTGGGCGGCGATGGTGGTGTTGTGCGTGGTGCCGTCCTGGATGCTGGCCAAGGTGACGGGGTCGGCTGGCGTGTCCTTGTTCTGGTGCTGCGTGGTGGGTGTCGTGGGCGCCTTGTGGTTCGTGCTGGACATGTGGGCGATCGGGAAGTGCGCGGGCACGCATCGTGACGCGGCCTTCGAGTGGCTGGCGGCCTGGGCGCTGGTGTTCGATCTGATCATGCTGATCGCCTCCCTCCTGGGAGCCTCCAATGATGACGACGATGCCAGCCGATGACCCCGGATGCCCAGGCCGGGCTGGACCCGTCCGTTTCCTCCGTGGTCAAAGACGATGTCGATGCCTTGAAGCGGCAAGTCTATAATCAGGATAAAGGCGGTGTCGGGTGGAAGACGCTGGTGTCTGAGGGCCTTGGTTATTCGAAGCCCTTCTCGTCGTTGGCCGGGTCTTGGGGGTCCGTGCTTGTGCAGGAGTAGGACGAACTCCGGCGATGCGGGATGGGAAGAGGCCTGCATGAACGACACTGATATAAGAACGGAATCAACGCTCTGGCGGGTCGAGTGGCGGATTCGATGCTTTGAGCGGGAGGATGGTGTGTGATGGCTGGTGGTGTTTCCGGTTCATTGCGGCTTCCTGCAGGGAAGTCCTGGCTGCAGAGCGCGTCTTCGATCATGTCGCGGGTGGCGGGGTGCGCGCGTCATGCGCCTGCGGGTGAGCGTGCCTTTTCGCGTGCCGGCGTGGTGCGCAAGCTGGCGGTGTACGGGGCGGCCTTTCTGGCGGGGTTTGTGCCGGGCTGGGCGTTCCTGTACGGGGATGAGCAGTGGATGCGCGACCGTTTTGTGCAGTTCTGCTTGGCGGGCCTGTTCTCGGTTTTTGCGATGTGGTGGTTTTTGGGCCGGTTCGAGAGCCGTGGGGGGCGTCCGGGGTTCTGGTGCCTAGCGCTGACGATGCCGACGATGCCCTGCTGGGGGGTGATGTTCGGTGCGATGACTGGCGAGCGTCCGGGGGTGATGCGCTGGGTGTTCGTGTCGGTGGCTGTGCTGGTGGTGGCCGGGGTGACCTGGCTGCGGTTCGTGTCGGATCTGGTGCGTGGCCGTGTGGCGGCGTGGGCGGCTTCGGCTGCGTCGTGTGTGCTGCCGTCGTGGATGCTGTGCCTGTTGTCCGGGGGTTCCCCCTTGTCGTGTCTGCCCTGGTGCGTGGCGGTGGGCGCGACGGGCGCCTTGTGGTTTCTGCAGGACCTGTGGGCAATCGACTATTGCGCGGGCGACGACCGTGACGCCTCCTTCGAGTGGCTGGCGGCCTGGGCGCTGATCTTCGACCTGATGACCCTGGTGGCCGCCCTGGCACGCGGCAGCACCGCCGTGCAGGACCAACAATGAGCTTGCCCCGGGATGCTGCTCTCTGCTTATAGGCACGGATCGAACGCGCAGCGTGGGAGGCAGCAGGGTGGCCTGGCCGGCCCTGCCATCTGGCTTATGCTGCTGGGGACCGTCTCTTTCCCCTCTTGTTGATTTGGGCAGGGTTCATGGAGGTTCGGCGCACGTTACTTGTCCAAGACTGACAGTGGGGGGGTGTCGCGAAGGTGATGAGTCCCCGTCTGCAAGTAGCGTTGAAGTATGTCTGAGCTTCAAACCCATCTATTGGATAAGGCCCCGTTCGGGCGGGTCGTGCCGGCCATGGTCACCCCCATGAACCATGACGGGTCCGTGGATTTTGAGGCCGCTGGCAAACTGGCCCGCAGGCTTGTGGCTGATGGGGCGGATGGGTTGCTGGTCAACGGCACCACCGGTGAATCTCCGGCCACCCACATGGAAGAGAAAGTCGATTTGGTACGAGCCGTCAAGGATGCCGTCGATGTGCCCGTCATCTCTGGAGCAGGCTCCAATGATACGGCGCACACGGTACGCATGGCCGAGATGACCCAGGAAGCCGGGGCGGATGCCCTGTTGGTGGTCATGCCGTACTATTCGCGGCCCTCCCAGGATGGGGTTGTAGCGCATTTCAGGTCCGTCTGCCGGTCTGCGGATCGTCCTATCGTGCTCTACGATGTACCTGGCCGCACTGGGTTGCACGTGACTGTGGATACCTACCGTCGTCTTGCCGAATTGCCGCATGTGGAGGCCGTCAAGGATGCTACGGGTGACTTGGCTTCCGTGCCTCGCAAACGTCGGGAGACCGGCCTGACCTGGTACTCGGGTGATGACGGGCTTTTTCTGCCTTTCCTGGCCCTGGGTGCGGTCGGTGTCATTTCGGTGATTGCCCATGTGGCGTCCGGACCCATGAGGCGCCTGGCCGACGACTTCGATGCTGGCGACCTGGACGGCGCAAGGGATCTGGCCTTGCGTCTGGACCCGCTGGTCCAGGCTCTGAACGGCCAAGGGCAGCAGGCGGTCATGGCCAAGGCCGCTTTGAAAGTGGCCGGCGTCTTGGACAGCACGACGATGAGACTCCCTAATCTTGGGCCTGGCAAGGACCAGCTGACCCAAGCCGAGAAAGGCATGAAGGCCGCAGGGCTGATGCGTTCCTGACAAGCAACCAAGCGTCGTCCCTGTATCAGGCAGGGGCACAGATGATAGAAACACAAGTGAGAATGGCAAGAAAACAAGAAGAATCAAACACGACCGGCAAGAGCAGAAATCGTCGGTCCTCCTCCAAGAACGGCAAGCAGGGGTCTGGCAGGTCCCGGGGTGAATCCCGCAGCCGCCGCAACGGCGCCATTGCCCGCGGCAAGGGCACCCAGACCGAGCAGCGTCTGGTGGCGCCCCCCAAGTACCGTAAGGGCTCTATGCGTATTGTCCCCCTTGGTGGCTTGGGGGAGATTGGCCGGAACATGAATGTGATCGAGTACAACGGACACATTCTGCTGATTGACTGCGGTGTGCTCTTCCCGGAGGAGGAGCAGCCGGGCGTGGACCTGATTCTGCCCGACTTCAGTTATATCAAGGACAAGCTGGATCAGGTGGATGCCCTGGTGCTGACCCATGGGCATGAGGATCATATCGGCGGCGTGCCCTATCTGCTCAAGCTGCGTCCTGATATCCCCCTGATTGGCTCCAAGCTGACCCTGGGGTTCGTGGATGCCAAGTGTGAGGAGCATCATCTCAAGCCCACCGAGGTTGAGGTCAAGGGCCGCGACAAGCTCAAGGTGGGCCCCTTCAGCCTGGAGTTCGTGGCGGTCACCCATTCCATTCCTGACGCCCTGGCCGTCTCGGTGCGCACTCCGGCGGGTCACATCATCGACACCGGCGACATGAAGATCGACCCGTTGCCTTTGGACCATCGTCTAACTGACCTGCGGGAGTTCGCCAAGCTGGGTGAGTCCGGTGTGGACCTGCTCATGGTCGATTCCACCAACGCCGAGGTTCCCGGCTTCGTCAAGCCCGAGATCTCCATCGCCCCCGCCTTGGACAAGGCCTTCGCCGAGGCTCAGCGCAAGATCATCGTGGCCTCCTTCTCCAGCCACGTCCACCGGGTGCAGCAGGTTGTCGACGCCGCCCACAAGTTCGGTCGCAAGGTGGTCTTCGCTGGCCGGTCCATGGTCCGCAACATGTCCATCGCCTCCGACCTGGGCTACCTTCACCTGCCCGAGGACACCGTGGTCGACCTCAAGGATGCCCACAGCATTCCCGACGAGAAGATCGTCTACATGTGCACCGGATCCCAGGGCGAGCCCATGGCGGCTCTGGGCCGCATCGCCGACGGGACCCATCGTGACATCACCATCAATGAGTTCGACACGGTCATCCTGGCCAGCTCACTGATTCCCGGCAACGAGCACGAGGTCTACAAGGTCATCAACAAGCTGGTGCGTCTGGGCGCCAAGGTGGTCAATCGAGACAACGCAGCCATCCACGTCTCCGGCCACTCCGATGAGGGCGAGCTACTGCATTTCTATAACATCGTGCAGCCCAAGTGCGCCATGCCCATCCACGGCGAGAACCGGCATTTGGTGGCCAACGGCCTGATTGCCGTCAAGACCGGCGTGGATCCGCAGAATGTGGTCCTGGCCGAGGACGGCGACGTGGTTGATCTCTACCACGGCCAGGCCGCCGTGGTCGGATCCGTGCCTTGCGGATACGTCTATGTGGACGGCGACTCGGTGGGTCAGCTGACCGACGACGAGCTGGAGCAGCGCCGGATTCTGGGCACCGAGGGCTTCGTCTCCGCCTTCGCCGTGGTCGACACCGAGACCAGCAAGGTCGTCTCCGGCCCCAAGCTCTACCTGAACGCCGTGGCCGAGGACGAGAGCGAGTTCAAGTCCATCAACTCCCAGATAGTTGATCAGCTTGAGGATGCCATGTCCAAGGGGACCACCGGCACCTACCAGCTCCAGCAGATGATGCGCCGCACCCTGGGCGGCTGGATCTCCCGCAAGCTGCACCGCCGGCCCATGATCGTGCCCGTGGTGGCCGACATCGCCACCGACGTGCAGCCGCAGGACTGATCGCCGCTGCCTGCATACTGAATACCGAAGGCTCCGGTCGCCCTGAAGGACGGCCGGAGCCTTCAGTGTTATCAGCAGAAGGGAGCGTTTACATGCTCACGATGATCTTGACGTGGTTTTCCGCGTCCTCACGCAGCGGACGGAAGCCCTTGTCCACGATGTCCTCGACCTTGATCCGGTCGGTGATAAAGGTGGACAGGTCGATGTCCCGGTCATGAATGAGCTTGATGGCGTCGGCATGATCGTTGGCGTATCCCATGGTGCCCCGGATGAACTTCTCTCCGAAGCCTAGCTCCTTGGTCAGATTCAACGTGATGGGCTTGCCATGCAGGGCAACGACCATGAGTCCGCCAGTGGCCTTCAAGGCCTCCAAAAGCTGGTGGTCGACCGGCTCGGCTCCGGCTGCATCGAAGGCCAGGTCAGCCCCGGCTTCGTCGGTCTCGCGGCGGACCCTCTCTGCCAGGTCCTCCTTGCTGGGATCAACAACGATGTCGGCCGAATGCGACTGCAGGGCCTTCTCCTTACGAGCCGACGAGAGCTCGGACATGATCACCCGTATTCCCTTTGCGCGCAGAATGGTGCCGATGAGTAATCCCACAGGCCCGGCGCCGCCGACCACTGCGGTCTGTCCTTCGTGGGGATCCATGGCGCGGATGGCGTGGTGGGCCACGGCGAAGGGCTCAATCATGGCAGCCTGATCCAGTGGGATGTCACCTACGGGGAAGACGTGCTCTGCCGGAACCACGATATGCTCGCTCAGTCCGCCGCCGCCTCCGTTGATGCCGATGCCGGCCAGCTTGTCGCAGTCATTGTAGTTGCCGGCCTTGCAGGCTGGACATTCGCCGCATGCGAGTTCGGCCTCGACGACGACCGAGTCGCCCACCTTCATATCCGTGTGCACATCGTCGGCGATGGCCTCGACGGTACCCGAGATTTCATGGCCGAAGACCACCGGCAGTGTCTCTCCTGTCAGGGGATGGGGATGGTCGGGCGAATTCCCGCCGCCGTTGACTGCTCCGTCGTAGTAAAGATGGACATCGGAACCGCAGATGCCCGTGAAGGCGGGGTGGATCTTGATGGTCCCCGGTTTGAGCTCAGGCTCGGGTACGTCCTCCAGACGTACATCTTCCTTGCCGTAGTACATCAATGCTTTCATATCGTATATCCTCTCTGATATGCGTGTAGGCCCTGCACGGACGAAGTTGAATAACCCAACATGACATCCCTGCGGGCGGGTGACGCTCCCTCATTGGAGACCGCCCGGTTTCCATACTACCGTGGATATGCGGTCACCGTAAGGGGAGTTTCGACCAGGACCTCGCCGCCCTGGTCGAAGTCGAAGTCGCCCAGCCAGTGTCCGAACCTGCTGGGTCCCTTGCCGCACCAAACCACACAGGCGCTGCGGTCGGCCTGTCCGCTCAGCAGTCGATTGGCGGTCCCGGTCACCCGGTCGTTGCCCAGACGATAGTCCAGGAATTTTCCGTCCCCGTGGTGACGGGCCACCCGCTGACGCTGCTCCTGGTCCAGCACCCGCCAGGGGTCGGCGGCGCAGAAGACCCGGGCGGGCAGGTCCTGCTCCGCCGCCTGGATCAGGGCCAGGCCTCCGCCCAGACTATGCCCGGTAAAGAGCACCCCACGGTCGGTTCCCGCCCTGCGCCGGGCCAGGTCAAGTGCCTGCTCGGCCAGGATGCCTGCCTGCTGTGTCTGTCCCGGCTCCCCGTTCAGCGGCGGCAGGAAGCAGGTCAGCGCGGCGTGGATGTCGTGGCGGGGGTCATCGCGCAGGTTGGTGCCTGCGTAGACCACGACCAAATGGGCATAGTCCGGGCCGCCCTCCAGGTCCGGGGCAGCGATCATCCCCTCGAAGCCGTTTTCTGGGCAGTAGCGGGACCGCAGTACCCAGTAGCTTCCCAGGGCCGGATCCTCGAACAGGTGTAGGCCCGGCCGGGTCTTGACATCCCCCCGACCGATCCCGTAGGAGTATTGGCAGAGCATGTTGAGCTGCTGAGTGGTGAACCCGGTCCGGACCTGCATGACGCTCCCTTTCTGCCAGACTCGTGAGGCATGGACCATGAACAACCGCCTTAAGGCCCGACTATTCCCGTCCGGACTGCGCCGTCAGAAAAGAGGGGAATCGTCGCGCTGGCCCGTCGGCTGGTGCCCGCATTAGACTTGACATGCCATATCCATACAGGACCTATGCCGATGCCGGTGGGGGCACCGGCATCCATGCGCGAAAGGAAATTCATGCCCGGAGCCAATCTGACTCGTGTGGAAGCCGAAGAGCGAGCCGTCGTCGTATCCAATGTCAGCTACAAGGTCAATCTGGACCTGACCAAGGGGCCTGCCACCTTCCCCTCCACGGCCCTGATCGACTTTGATGCCCGGCCGGGGGAGTCCACCTTTGTGGATCTGATCGCCGACCAGGTGAGCCTGATCGAGCTCAACGGCCGGCGTCTGGACCCGGCCCTGGCCTTCCGGGAGGACCGGATTGAGCTCAACGACCTGCGCCAGCACAACCAGCTGCGGGTGGAGGCCCTCTGCCGCTATTCGCGCACAGGCGAGGGACTGCATCGCAGCGTGGACCCCTCGGACGGCAACGTCTACCTCTACTCCCAATTCGAGGTGCCCGACGCCCGCCGGGTCTATGCCGTCTTCGACCAGCCGGACATCAAGGCGGTCTTCGACTTCACCGTGGACGCCCCGGCATCCTGGACGGTCCTGTCCAACATGCCTCCCGCCTCCCATCAGGACCTGGACAGCCGTACCGCCGAGGGAACCCTGGAGGGCGGCCGCACCGAGGGCGTGACCCGCTGGATCTTCCAGACCACCCCTGTCATGAGCTCCTACCTGACCGCCTTCGCCGCCGGCCCCTACGCCCAATGGACCAGTGAGTATCGGAACGAGGACGGACGGACCATCCCCATGGGTCTGTACTGCCGCCAGGCACTGAAGGACTCCCTGGACGGGGATGCCGAATACCTCTTCGACGTGACCAAGAAGGGCTTCGCCTTCTACGCCAAGACCTGGGACCTGCCCTTCCCCTGGGCCAAGTACGACCAGATCTTCGTGCCCGAATACAACGCGGGCGCCATGGAGAACATCGGCCTGGTCACCTTCCGCGACTCCTATGTCTTCGAGTCCAAGGCCACCGGGGCCCAGATCAACCGCCGTGTGGAGACCGTCCTGCATGAGCTGGCCCACATGTGGTTCGGCGACCTGGTGACCATGAAATGGTGGAACGACCTGTGGCTGAATGAGTCCTTCGCCGAGTTCATGTCGACCCTGGCCACCGCCGAGGCCACCGAGTGGACCGACGACTGGGCCACCTTCTGCTCCGGCGAGAAGAGCTGGGCCCTGACCGAGGATCAGTTGCCTACCACCCACCCGGTGGTGGCCCCCATCCGTGACCTGCACGATACCGAGGTCAACTTCGATGGCATCACCTACGCCAAGGGCGGCTCTGTGCTGAAGCAGTTGGTCGCCTACGTGGGCCGTGAGCGCTTCTTCCAGGGCATCCACAACTATCTGACGGCCCATGCCCACGGCAACGCCACCCTGAAGGATCTGCTGACCGAGCTGGAGAAGACCAGCGGCCGCGACCTGGGCAACTGGTCCCGGCTCTGGCTTGAGGAGGCCGGCATCACCACGCTGACCAGCCTGGTGCAGACCGACGAGCAGGGGACCATCACCGCCATGCGGATCGACCAGACCGCCCCCGAGGAGCATCCGGTCCTGCGCCCGCACCGCCTGGCTGTGGGCTTCTACGACGAGGACGAGTCCGGCAAGGTGGTGCGCACAGACCGGTTCGAGCTGGATCTGGAGGGCCAGGGAGCCGAAGTGCCCCAGGTCGTTGGCAAGAAGCGTCCGGCCCTGATCCTGATCAACGATGACGACCTGACCTACGCCAAGCTGCGTCTGGACCAGGACTCCCTGGAGTATGCCACGCAGAATCTCTACCGGATTGAGGACCGTGTGGCCCGGGCTGTGGTCTGGCTCAGCCTTTGGGACATGACCCGGGATGCGCAGTTCCCTGCCGAGCGCTTCATCAGCCTGAGCCTGAAGGCCCTGGCCACCGAGCATCAGTCCACCACCTTCCGCTACGCCCTGTCTCAGATCTCCACGGCAGCCCACCACTTCACCGCCTCCCGTCGCCGCCAGCCCATGCTGCAGCTGGTGGCCGGCACGCTCTGGGATCTGGCCATGAAGGCCCAGCCCGGTTCGGACGAGCAGTTCCAGCTGGTCCGCGCCTACCTGGGCTACGGGGACGACGCCGACTTCGAGGATCACGCCCGTGGTCTGCTGAGCGGCGACCTGAAGCTGGAGGGGCTGACCATCGACAACAACACCCGCTGGCTGATCATCCACGCCCTGTCCGCCCACGACCTGCTGGCTGACGGCGAGATCGACCGGGAGCTGGCCGCGAAAGACACCACGGAGAACCGGGAGTTCGCCATGGGAGCCCGGGCAGCCCGTCCGACGGATCAGGCCAAGGCCTGGGCCTGGGATCAGGCCCTGCACAACGAGGATCTGACCAACTCGCAGATCGAGGCTCTGGCCGACGGCTTCTCCGGCTCGGGTGACCAGGAGCTCTTCGCGCCCTATGTGGCTCGCTTCTTCGCGGCCGTGGACGAGGTCTGGACCCATAAGACCTTCCACATTGCGGAGACCCTGCTCAACCCCCTGTCGGCAGGCGGGCTCTACCCGACCAAGGCCGACCCGGCCGCCCTGGTCAAGGCGGGTGATGCCTGGCTGGCCGACCATGCCGAGGCCCCCAAGGCCCTGCGCGGGATGATCATCCAGAACACGGAGTCCTCCAGGCGCATTCTCAAGGTCCGCGAATACAACGAGCGGCTGCGCTGAGTATTACGCCTGACCCTGGCCCGGGTGGCGACGGGTCAGGGTCGGGGCCATAATGAATCTGTTGCCTGCATGCAGGATGGTACGTTCGGAGGAGAGCAAATGCCCAGATTATTCGGTACCGATGGTGTACGCGGTTTGGCCAATAGAGACCTGACTGCACAGCTGGCCCTGGATCTGGGCGATGCGGCAGTCCGTGTCCTGGGTCGTGGCGCGGATCGGTCCGCGGGCCGCCGACGGGCCCTGATCGGCCGCGATACCCGGGTCTCCGGGGACTTTCTGGCCTCGGCCCTGGCCGCCGGCATGTCATCGGGCGGCTTCGACGTGATCGACGTGGGCATCATTCCCACTCCGGGCATCGCCTACCTGACCAGCGTGCTCAACGTGGAGATGGGGGCGGTCATCTCCGCTTCCCACAACCCCATGCCCGACAACGGCATCAAGTTCTTCGCCCGGGGTGGTTTCAAGCTCCAGGATTCCAAGGAGGACGCCATCGAAGCGGTCCTGGGCCAGGACTGGGAGCGCCCGGTGGGCGAGGGCGTGGGCCGTGTCTCCCATGACACGGTGACCGCCACCAACATGTACATCGACCATCTGGTGGAGGCCGTGGCCCCTGTCGCCCCCGACAAGACCCAGCCCAAGCCCCTGGACGGTCTGCGGATCGTGGCCGACTGCGCCAACGGAGCCACCTCGGTGGTGGCCCCCGAGGCCCTACGCCGGGCCGGAGCGGACGTGGTGGTCATCAACGCCTCGCCCGACGGTTACAACATCAACAAGCACGCCGGCTCCACCCATCCCGAGCAGCTGCAGGCCATGGTCAAGGCCTCGGACGCGGTCATGGGCGTGGCCTTCGACGGGGATGCCGACCGCTGTCTGGCCGTGGACGAAGAGGGAAACATGGTCAACGGCGATCAGATCATGGGCATCCTGGCCCGCGCCAAGCAGCGCGAGGGCAAGCTGGCCAACGATACCCTGGTGGTCACCGTCATGAGCAACCTGGGACTCAAACTGGCCCTGAAGCAGATGGGCATCGTCACCGTCCAGACGGCTGTGGGCGACCGCTACGTCCTTGAGGAGATGCTGCGCGGGGGCTACACCCTGGGCGGCGAGCAGTCCGGGCACGTCATCAACCGGGAGTTCGCCACCACCGGCGACGGGACCCTGACGGCCCTGACCCTGGCCAAGGAGGTCGTGCGCTCGGGCAAGAGCCTCAAGGAACTGGCCGCCGACTTCCCCCAGCTGCCGCAGCAACTGATCAACGTCTCAGGCGTGGACAAGAACGCGGCCCGCACCAACGCCAAGGTCCAGGATGCGGTCGAGGCGGAGGAGCGGATGCTGGGCAACACCGGGCGGGTCCTGCTGCGGCCCTCGGGCACCGAGCCCCTGGTCAGGGTCATGGTCGAGGCGGCCACCCAGGAGCAGGCCGACCAGGTCTGCCAGCGGCTGGCCTCGGTCGTGGCCGACGAGCTGGCCATCTGAACCGACGACCCAGGAAAGGCGGAATCATCCATGTTCGGCAGAAAGGCGGCCTTCGACGCCGATCTCAACCACCGGGTGGAATCCATGCTGGCCGAGGCTGGCAAAGAGGAGCTCCTGCCTATCGTGCAGATGGGCGAGCCCGTCCTGCGTCAGCAGGCCCAGCCCTACAAGGGTCAGCTGGCAGCCAAGACTCTGAACAGGCTGCTCAAGGCCATGCGCACCACCATGCTTGAGGCCCCGGGCGTGGGACTGGCAGCGCCCCAGGTGGGCCTGGGCCTGGCCATCGCCGTCATCGAGGACCATGTCCGCGACGACGAGGACGATCCGCGCCAGATCGATGAACTGCCCTTCAGGGTCATCATCAACCCCGCCTACGAGCCTATCGGGCAGGCGACCGCGGCCTTCTATGAGGGATGTCTGTCCCTGGACGGATTCCAGGCGGTCCGGCGGCGCTGGCTGGACATCACGGCCAGCTGGGAGGACCGTTCCGGGCGCAAGCACCGCCAGCGCATGCACGGCTGGCCGGCTCGCATCTTCCAGCATGAGACCGACCATCTATGGGGCGAGGTCTACATCGACAAGGCCGAGATTCGCAGTCTGTCCTCCGACGACAACCTGAGCGAGTACTGGGCCTACGACCCGGTCCCCACCGAGGCTGCGCGGGAGCTGGGCTTCACCATCTGAATCCTTCGAACCCTCTAAATTCTCTTGACCCTCTGGTCCAGGGCCATGGCCTCTGTCAGCTCCGGACCGTCCCCCTTCAGGGGCGCCACCGGGTGCATGGTCAGTTCTTCGGAAGCATGACGGCCAGGCTCCACAGCCTTGGGCAGGATCGTACTGCCCTCTGTGCCTGGGTCCAGCCAGGAGTCCAGGTTCTCATCGGTGATCAGCAGGGGCATCCGGTCGTGCACACAGGCGGCCTCCGGCGTGGCCTGCGTCGTCAGGATGGTGGCCGTCAGCAGCCAGGGTTGGCCAGGCCCGGCACGCCACCAGGAGTAGAGGCCGGCGATGTTCAGGGTGTGGCCGTCGTGGGCCTGGAAGTAGTAGGGCTGGTGGTCAGGTGTCCACTCGTAGTAGCCGCTGGCCGGAATGATGGCCCTCTGACTCCTGGCCGAGTCCGCGTAGGTCCGTTTGGTCAGGGCGCTCTCCACCCGGGCGTTGTGGGTGGGGTAAGCCATCTGATCGCTTCCGGACCAGGATGGGACCAGGTTCCAGCGGGCCGGATGCAGATGCCGCTGCCCATGTCGGTCCTGGGCCACCAGGGCGATGACCGACCCGGGGCTGATGTTCCAGGAGGGCTCGGGCAGTCCGGGAGCCTGCCGGGCACCGTAATGCTGGGCCAGGCTGGAGTAGTCCAGGTCGGCCGCGAATCGTCCACACATGAAGCCCATTCTATGGATGCTTGGAGTCCCCGTCGAGGAAACGCCGGAGGCTTCTTCCCGGGCCAGTCTAAATGCTGATTGGCCCCTCTTTCCTGCTAGCATGAAGGTGGTCTGCGGCAGCGGTGCATACATTGAGGATGGCCGTTGCCACAGCGGAATATTCAAGGTTGTTTTTTGCCCTGCCTGGCATGAGGCCGGTGGCGGCATTGCGATTAGGAGATGGTTTATGCCTCAGAAGATCAAGGCGTCGATTGCCTACGGCATCGGCAAGGGCTTTGCCCAGCCCGAGGAGATCATCATTGACGACCCCATTGGCGCGGAGGTCCTGGTGGATGTACAGGCCTCGGGTCTGTGTCATTCGGATCTGCATCTGGTCGAGGATGACGACAAGTTCTTCCCCTTCCCGGCTGTGATCGGCCATGAGATCTCGGGCATCGTCGAGGCTGTGGGTCCCGAGGTGTCCGGCATCAAGGTGGGCGACCATGTGGTGGCCTCCCTGGAGCAGGTCTGTGGACACTGCGCCAACTGCCTCAAGGGCCAGCCGCAGTCCTGCACTCAGCAGCAGGAGTGCGTGCGCGGCGCGGGCGAGAAGCCCCGTCTGTCCTTCCCCGACGGCCGGCCCATCACCCAGGCCTTCGGCACCGGCGGTTTCGCCGAGAAGGCCCTGATTCACGAGAACCAGCTGGCCGTTGTCAACAACCAGGTCAAGTGGGATGAGGCCGCCTGCATCGGCTGCGCCACCATCACCGGAGCCGGAGCGGCCATCAACACCGCCCATGTGCGTCCCGGCGACACCGTGGCCGTCATCGGTACCGGCGGCATCGGCCTGAACATCATCTCGGGAGCACGGATCTGCGGCGCCAAGCGGATCATCGCCATCGACCTGCTGGACAACAAGCTGGAGTTCGCCCGCAAGTTCGGCGCCACCGACGTCATCAACTCCAAGAACGAGGACCCTGTGGCCAAGGTGCGCGAGCTGACTGACGGCGGCGTGGACCAGGCCTTCGAGGCCATCGGTCTGCCCGTCACCATGAAGCAGGCCTGGGACATGCTGGGCGTGGGCGGCACCGCCTACCCGATCGGTCTGACCAAGCCGGATGCCACGGTCTCCCTGGAGATCAACCCGGCCGACCTGCTGGTCCACCAGCGCGGCTTCAAGGGCGTGTGGATGGGCTCCACCAACATCAAGCACGACATTCCCATGTATGCCGACTTCGCTGTGGACGGCAGGCTGAACATGCATGACATCGTCAGCCAGCACATCAAGCTGAGCCAGATCGACGAGGCCTACAAGCAGCTGGTCAACGGCGAGGTCATCCGTTCGGTCATCACCAAATTCGACTGATGACTTCCCACTGTTCAGCATGACTGTTGAAGGTTATGCCGAACAGGGATTCCGACAGGGGTTCTGATTACAGGGGGCTCCGGGTGCGCAAAGCATCCGGAGCCCTTTCGTTGTTCTGCTGATCCGAGAGTCGGATCAGGCCAGGAGCCTGCCGATGTTCTCGGCCACTGCGGATAGGTTGTCGGCGGCCTTGGCCATGGCATCCTCAAGGCTGACGGCCCCCGGGCTGATGCTGAAGATGGCGTCGATGCCCACCTTGTAGAGCTCTTCGGTCCCGGCGCCCACGTTGCCGGCCAGGGCGATGACCTTGCAGCCGGGGGAGGATTCCTTGACGGCCTGGGCTGTGCCCATGGGGGTCTTGCCGAAACCGGTCTGGAAGTCGATGCCGCCCTCGCCTGTGAAGCAGAGGTCGGCGCCACGGGCCAGCTCCTTAAGACGGGTGGTCTCCACCACGATGCTGACGCCCGAGGCCATGACAGCCGGAGTGAAGGCCAGGAATCCCGCGCCCAGACCGCCGGCGGCCCCTGCGCCCGGCTTGGTCTCCACCTCCCGATGCAGGTCCTCGCGAATGACGGCTGCATAGTGGGCCAGGGCCGCATCCAGGGTGGCCACCATGGATGGGTCCGCTCCCTTTTGCGGTCCGAAGACGGCCGAGGCTCCCTCGGGACCTGTCAGGGGGTTGGTCACGTCCGAGGCCAGACGAATGCGGGTGCGGGCCAATCGGGGATCCAGCCCGGAGACGTCGATTCGGTCCAGCCGGGCCAGCGCCGCTCCACCCTGGGTCAGTTCATGCCCGTCGGCGTCCAGGAACCGGGCACCCAGGGCCTGGGCCATGCCGGCACCGCCGTCGTTGGTGGCCGAGCCGCCCAGGCCGACGATGATCTCCTGCGCGCCCTGGTCCAGGGCCTTGCTGATCAGTTCGCCCGTGCCGTAGGTGGTGGTGACCAGCGGGTCGCGGGTCTGTTCGTTGACGAACTGAATGCCGCTGGCCGCAGCCATCTCGATGGCGGCTGTCCGTCCGTCACCCAGGATGCCGTAGCTGGCGTTCACGGTCTGACCCAGGGGTCCGGTGACCTGGGCCTGGATCATATGGCCTCCGGTGGCATCGACCAGAGACTGGACCGTGCCCTCGCCGCCGTCTGCCATGGGCACCAGGACCATTTCGGCCTTGAGGGGGCTGCGACGCAATCCGTGTTCGATGGCATTTGCAGCCTCCTTGGCGGTCAGGCTGCCCTTGAAGGAGTCGGGTGCAATGATGATTTTCATGGTTGTTACCTTTCCTGACCCGTCGTTTCAGAAGACCAGATAGACCAGCATGGCCACCAGGGTCATGGTCAGGCCCACCAGGAACTCAAAGGGGACCACCTTCATCCGCTCGCCCAGGGTCATGTTGATGGACTTGGCGGTGACGTGGAAGTAGTTGCCGTGGGGCAGCTGGTCGATGACCGTGGCGCCCGCCTGCATGGTGACTGCGGCGGCCACCCCCGAGGTGCCGAAGGCCAGGATGGACTTGCCGAAGGAGCTGCTGCCCAGGATGACGCCCGTGGAGGTGGAGGCCGTGGCTGCGGCCATGAGGATGCCGGCGATGGGGGCCAGCATGGATCCGGGCACGCCCATGGCGTGGATGAGGTTGACGATCTGCTTGGGCAGGTCGGAGCTGGTGATCAGTCCACCCAGGGCTCCGGCTCCGATCAGGATGAGGACCACATCAACCATGCGCTGCAGGCCGGCGCTGGTGTACGTGAGGATTTTGCCGCCCTGTCCCATGGCCAGCAGACCCAGGATGGATGCCAGGGGCAGGATGTACATGGCATCCACCTGGAACCGCTCCAGCAGGCCGATGTGCAGAATGGAACCCACGGGGTTGAGCAGGAGCAGGACCACGGCGGTGATCGGGGCCACCAGGGAGCGTCCCAGGGAGGGCAGATCCTTGTCCTTGGAGGCTTTAGCCGCGTCCTCGCCCAGGTCGTCCATGGTGACGATCCGTCCGCGATGCTGCATGATGGTGGCCAGCAGGACGGCCATGGCCAGTCCGCATAAGGCCGGTATGAAGCTGCCGATCATGACCGCCGAGGGCTGTATGTGGAATCCCGAGGCCACCGCGATGGTGTTGGGATTGGGGGAGATGATGTTGCCGGCCTTGCCTCCGCCGGACAGCGCGATCAGCAGGGCCAGCTTGGAGATCTTGAGCCGGCTGCCGACCTCGATGGCGATGGGTGCCACGATCAGGACGGCCACGGGGATGAAGACTCCGACGGCGCAGATGATCATGGTGGCCAGGGCCAGGGAGAGGATGGCCATGCGCTCGCCCAGGCCGTCCACAATGGCCCGGGCTATCCGGTTGGCGGCGCCGGACTCCATCATGACCCCCGCCAGCACGCCGGCAGCCAGGACCCGGATGACCGTGCCCATGACGCTCTGGGAGCCGGCCACCACGATGTTGACGGTCTGGCCCAGGGAGGCACCCCCGATCAGGCAGCCTACGATGGCTCCCAGCATGAGCGCATAGGTGGTGTTGAGCTTCTTGAGAATGAGGATGATGGCCAGGGCCAGACCCAGCAGGGCGGCCCACCATGACAGGGTAATGTCCATGTCAGTTCCTTTGATCCGTAACTTGTGCCAGGGACCAGGGTCAGCATCGTCGTAGTTGCCGGACCAGTAACGATCCCATAATTTTTCTCACTTTCAGTGTGGCTCTGTTGTGCACTTTTTGCCAGGGCACCCATACCCGAAAAGCGATGGATGGCGCTGGCGTAAATGGTTCATGTACCATGTTCGTAGGGAGGCGCCATGACCATAGACCCTGCGACGGCGCAGACAATCGTCGACAATCTCAAGGATGTAATCGAGTACAACATCAACTTTTTCGACACCGAGGGAACCATGGTGGCCAGCACTGATCCTTCGCGCATCGGCAGCTTCCATGACGCGGCCCGTCAGGCGGCCGTTGACTGTCGAACCGTTGCCGTGGATCGTCGGCATCCTTATCAGGGGGCCCGTGACGGGGTCAACGTGCCGGTGGTGCTCAACGATGCGGTGGTGGCGGTCATCGGGATCACGGGTCCTGTGAACAAGGTGGGCGCTCTGGGCGGGATCATCGAGCGTATGACCGAGCTCATGCTCTTCGCCAACATGGAGCAGATCGCCCGATTCAACCGGCGGATCATGACCAGCAACCTGGTCAACCTGTTGACCCTGGAGCACAAGGACGACGAATTGATGAACGCCCTGGCCCTGGCTCTGGACCTGGATCTGCCAGGTCCACGGCGGGCTCTGGTCGGTCGGGCGCCAGGTATCCGGCTGGAAAGACTCAACCAGGATCGGCTCTACGAGAGGCTCTGCCAGACGTGCTTGTCCTTCGGGGTTCCCCTCTTCGCCGTGAGCCCCAGGGACTTTCGCATCTATGCTCCGCAGATGGAGGATGCCGAGTTGGATGAGTTCGTGACTGCTCTGCGCCAGGCCCTGGGTAGGGTGGTCGGCTCCAAGGTGGTGCTGGGCGCGGGGATGATCCAGGCGGACCCGGGCCAGTACTGGCACAGCTACCGGCAGGCCTGCGTTGCTGCGCGCTGGGCCGGGTTCACTACCGACGACCAGCGGTATCGGTACGAGCAGATGGGCGTGGGGCGGCTGATCACCTCACTGCCCATCGAGCAGTGCCGGGCCTTTGTGGATCAGGTCTTTGCTGGTCTGGAGTCGGATCGGGTGGATCGGTTCGAGAGGGTTTTCAGTGCCTACACCCGGCACAACGGCAGCATCACCCACGCCGCCCAGGAGCTGTTCATCCACAAGAACACCATGCAGAACCGACTGGATGCCCTGGCCAGAGAGACAGGGTACAACCCCCGACGCCTGAGCGATTATCCCATCCTGGCCACGGCCTTCGAACTGCGCAGATATCTGGCCTACAGGGATATTCCCGACGAGAGCGCCGAGTTGGGTGAGCATACTGGGACCGCTGACCGGCCCAAAGTGACGAATCAGGCCTGGCCGGACTCTGCGTCCTGATTCTCTGCCGTCTGATTATCGGCGGAAAGCTGCTTCAGCTCTGCACGGACCTTCTGGAGCTTGGCGAAGGCCGTGTTGCGGTCCTGGGTGGTTTTGGCCCGGCCGTGGTCCCCGGTCAGCTTGGCCTCCTGGGCCTTGAGCAGGTCGATGCGCTCGCGGACGGCGAGGCGGCTGTCCAGATCCGTGCCGTCAGCCTGGTCCAGGGTCACCTGGGCACACAGGCTGTCCCAAACCTGGTCCATATCGTCGCCGACCAGGGTCAACTTGGTCTTATCGGCAGGGCGTGGCCTGCCCAGGTGGAGCGTATGTCTGGTCTCATGACCGGCTTTGGTGGGCAGGGCCCGGCGGACGGCCGGGGTGCAGGCCAGACCCTCTTCGCCCTGGTGAATGGTGATGAAAACCATACCTGAGGAGCGCATGGCGGCGATATGTTCCAGCACGTCCTCCGGCACATCGGGGGTCTTCAGCCCGATGGCCATGACCAGCACCTCATGGCAGTGCGCGCCATCCGCCACCGGGATGGTCCCGGGCCGCAGCAGGGCCAGCATGACGATTCTGTCGACGCTGGTGGAGAAGTGCTGACGCAGCCGTGAGGAGACGGGCGGCCGTGTGGTGAAAGCCCGTATGGGCAGTTCGCCCTTGGCTGCTGGAATGGCGGTGTTGGGCGGCAGGCCCAGGGAAAGCGCGGATACGCCTTCGTAGCTTGCGATTGTCATCCTTGGCCTTTCTGTCGCTGTTCCCGTCATTCTACCGGCAGGAGCGCGACCAGGGCCAGGAGTGTCCGTTTGCCGGCATGGTATATTGCCTGTAAACACGCAAGACCGGATGCGAAAAGCTGTGCGGGTTGGAGTTATGAGGGTTGAATGATGAGCAAGGATGCACAGATGAGCGTAACCGACGAGGAACGTGAACTGTTGGAGGGATGGACCGAGGTCGACGGGGACCTGGATGGTTGCAGTCCCGATATGGTTCGGGCCGTTCTGGGATCCCGGCTGACCTTCGGACGCATGGACGCTCCCCGTTCCCGTCACTGGCAGGTGCCCGAGGGGGTGGACTGCTTCAACGACATCGCCTATTTGGACGATGGTTTGCGAGCCCACAAGCTGGATCTTTACCTGCCTCATGATGTACTGCTGCGCAACGGCAGGGTTACCCCGGTCTACATCGACATCCACGGCGGCGGGTTCATGTACGGCTACAAGGAGCTCAACCGGAACTTCTGTACCCACCTGGCCCAGCGTGGCTTTGCGGTCTTCTCGGTCAACTACCGGCTGATCCCCAGCACGGACTTCATGGGCCAGCTGTCTGACGTGCTGACCGCTCTGACCTGGATCAAGAACCACCTGGACGAGTATCCGGTCTCACCCGACAGGATCTTTCTGACGGGTGACTCGGCCGGAGGCACCCTGGCGCTCTATATGCTGGCTGTGGAGTCCGATGACCAATTCGCGCAGAGGCTGGGGCTGAAGCCTGCCGGGCTGCGGCCCCGGGGTGCTGCCTTCGTCTCAGGCCTGTTCGATCTGACTCCTTACTTATCGGTGGATCCGGAAGACTCCGATACAACTGGATCCGCCACCAATGCCCTGGCCATGGTTGCTCCATCCTTCTTCAGAAGCTTCGTGCAGGCTGGTGGCGACCAGGTGGCCGACCTGACGACCATGGTCGACATGGTCCGCCTGCCGCCGGTATTCCTGAACACCAGCGCCGACGACTTTCTGCAGGGTGACGCGCTCAAGCTGGCCGAGATTCTGTGCGGGAAGGGCCGCGACTTCGAGCTGCATGACCTGAGGCCCAACCGCCTGCAGACCCTGGGACACGTCTATCCGGTGGCCATGACCTGGCTGGAGGAGAGCCGGCAGGCACTGGACCAGATCCACGATTTCTCCTACGACCTGATTTGAGCCTCTCTGCGCGCCTGGTTCATCCGCTAGCTGGCTATGATGGGAGGGGAAAGGTGGGCATCGATGGCGCAAGGCCCCCGGTGTCTGCACCGCCGCTTACAGAGGAGTGATTCATGGACGAGAAGACCTTGGTAGAGAAGCTGAGCAACCTGGAGACCATCGACCAGCTGGTTGACCTGTCCAAGGAGATCGGCCAGCCCCTGTCATACAACGACGCGGACCAGCTCTTCGGCAGGATCAACCAGTGCAAGAATGATGTCGCACAGCTGGGCGGCGACACCATCGCCAAGCTGGCCAAGCAGGTCTTCAACATTTAAGGCATCTGAATCTGAAGTATCAGATTCCATGAGGGCGGGCCTGTATCCGGTTCCGCCCTCTTCTTATGCCCGGTTTCATGCCCGGGTGCGGGCCTCCTGCTCGATCTGGGCCAGGCTCTTGCCACGGGTCTCGGGCACCATGACCCAGGCGAACACCAGGGCGCACACATTGATCAGGGCGAAGAGCAGGTAGGTGCCGGTGCCGCCCAGTCGGGCCAGCAGGGTGGGGAAGACCAGGGAGAGCCCGAAGTTGGTCAGGTTCATGGCCACGTTGGCGTAGCCCATGCCACGGCTCTTGACCTGCTGGGGGAAGATCTCGGACAGGAGCAGCCAGGTGACCGGGGCCACCAGGCCCTGGACGAAGACCACGTAGATCATCATCATGCCGATCATGATCCAGGCGGCAGTCCGTGACCCGCTGCCCGGGGCGCCGACGAACCGGTAACAGACCCCGATGGCCGCCAGAAAGATGATGGTGCCTGCAAGTCCCACAGCCAGAATGGCGCGGCGGTCGAAGCGGTCGATCAGTCCCAGCCCTCCGATGGTTGCCGCTATGGCGGAGACCAGGATGACGGGCACGGTGGCCACCATGGACAGGGAGGGGTCGAAGCCCAGGGTGTCGGTGAAGATGGTCGGCGCGTAATAGTTGACGATGTTCAGCCCGGTCAGCTGGTTGATCATGGCCACGCCGATGCCCACGATCAGCACCCGCCGGAGCCAGGGGGCCTTGAAGCCGGTGGTCTTCGCGCTCGCCGGATGTGACAGCTCCCGCATGGTCACCCGGGCCTCTGCCTGGTCGCGGGTGGACTCCAGGAAGACTGCTGCCTGGTCCGATTGGCCACGGCGGATCAGGTGGGCCGGGCTGTCATGCAGGAAGCAGGCCAGCAGGGCCAGCAGGATGGCCGGAGGCACCAGGGCCCAGAGCATGGTCCGCCAGTCGGCACCTATCCGGTCCAGGATGGCGTTGACACTGACGGCCAGCAGCTGCCAGACCACAATCATGACCGAGTTGACCGAAACCACCCGTCCGCGTTCCTCCGTGCCGACCATATCGGCCAGGTAGATGGGCACGATGGTCGAGGTCATGCCGATGCCAGCCCCGATGATCAATCTTCCCAGACCAAGCAGGATCAGGCTGGGGGCCAGGGCGCTCAGCAGGGCTCCGGGGATGGCCAGCAGGGCGCCGGCCAGGATGATGTGCTTGGGGCCGAAACGGTCGTTGAACTTGCCAGCCAGGTAGGATCCCAATGCAGCTCCTATCAGCAGGGCTGAGGTGACCATGCCCTGTTCGCCGGCAGTCAGATGCCCGCCCGGGCCGGAGCCTAGATTCATGCCGATCAGCGCGCCGGAGATGACAGTCAGGGTATAGCCATAGAGGCCGCCGGCCAGCACACCCAGGGCGGTCATCACTTGCAGATTGCGCCGCCGCCCTTGAATCGCAGCCATGGGCTCCCCTTTCGCCAGATCATCCGGGCTTAATCAGGGTAATCATAGGCATCTGGGGGAGCGGTCTGTCGACCAGGCTCGCCATTGTGGACAGGGGAATCAGCCGGAGAACCAGCTGCTGGATTCGCTATCCGGATTCGTTATCCGGGCCCTGGTTGCGGGCTATATGAACATTTGCGGATATTGTCCACGACTTGCGCATGTCATAGGGGAGCGAAACCGCTCGATTTCGCATATGATAAACAAGCATCCACCACAAGGACATCGTGGATGCATACGGCCATGGTTCCATACAGCCATGGCGATGAAAGGAAACATTGTATGCGTAAGCTGATTCTCGATCTGGACACTGGTGTCGACGACACTCTGGCTATCTCCTATGCCCTAGGCAGCCCCGAAGTTGAGCTGATCGGCATAACCGGCACCTATGGCAACGTGCTCCTGGAGCAGGGCATCCGCAACGATCTGGCCATCACCGACTTGCTGGGTCATCCTGAGGTCAAGGTCTACCCGGGCCTGTCCCACGCCTGTAAGGCGGACTCCTTCGAGGTGCTGCCCGTCTCCGCCTTCATCCACGGCGAGAACGGCATCGGCGACGTGGCCATCCCCGACTCGGACCGCAAGGCTGAGGCACAGTCGGCCGTGGACTTCATCATCGATGCGGTCAACACCTACGGCAAGGATCTGGTCTACGTGCCCACTGGCCCCATGACCAACATCGCCGCCGTCCTGGCCAAGGAGCCTGACATCGCCCAGCGAATAGGCTCCATTGTGCTCATGGGCGGGGCCCTGACCGTGCCGGGCAATGTGGACGCCTGGCAGGAAGCCAACATCTCCCAGGACCCGGACGCGGCCGATGTGCTCTTCCGCTCCGGCGCTCCCGTGACCATGGTCGGCCTGGACGTGACCCTGCAGACCCTGCTGACCTACAAGGAGACCGCCCGCTGGAGGCAGCTGGGCACTGCGGCAGGCAACTTCCTGGCGGACATGACCGACTTCTACATCAAGGCCTACGAGACCACCTCGCCCCATCTGGGTGGTTGCGGCCTGCACGATCCGCTGGCCGTGGGCGTGGCCGTGGATCCGACCCTGGTCACCACCCTGCCCATCAATATGAAGGTGGAGACCGAAGGCGCCACTCGCGGGCGTACCATCGGGGACGAGCAGCGGCTCAACGACCCGAACAAGACCATGCGCGTGGCCGTCGGCGTGGACGTGCCCCGCTTCCTGGACGAGTTCATGACCCGGATCACCAGGCTGGCCTCCCAGGCCGACTGAGGTCCTCCATCCCCGGCAAGTTCACGCAAAAGAAAGAGAATTGAAGACATCATGTCCGAAAAGCAATCCACCGAGGATTCGACAGCCGTACGATCGCTGATCCTGCTGCTGATCACCTTCGTCCTGGGCACCCTGTGCCTGCAGGGCTTCAACCTGGTCTTCCAGCAGGTCGGCAAGGATGCCGGCGCCCCCGACCAGGCCTCGCTGATCACGGCCCTGCCCAGCATCGTCCTGGGCATCGTCTGCTTCATCTACGGGTCCCTGGGTGACTTCGTATCCCTGCGCAAGCTGGTCACCTTCGGCCTGTGCATACTGTTCATCGGGTCCGTGTACGGATACGTGGCCAACACGATCATGGCCCCCAACATCTGGAATGTGATCGCGGCCCGGCTGCTGCAGACCGCCGGCGAACAGGTGGCTGGCTCGGCCTACCTGGTCGTGGCCACCAAGTACCTCAAGCCCTCCCTGAAGGTGATCTTCTTCGGCATCTTCACGGCAGGCTACCAGGTGTCTGCAGCCATCGGCATCTTTGCCGCCGGCCTGCTCAGCTCCATAGCCTGGCAGTACCTCTTCCTGATTCCCGCGGTCACCATCATCTTCCTGCCCATCCTGCTCAAGAGCCTGCCCACCGGCGGCGGCAACGGCGAGAAGGTGGACTGGCTGGGCTTCGTCATCTTCGGACTGGCCACGGCCCTGCTGACCCTCTTCTTCTCGTACACGGCCTGGTGGCTGCTGGTGGCCTCCGCTGTCTGCTACCTGATCTTCGCCGTGTACATCAGCCGGGCCAAGAGCCCCTTCATCACCCCGGACTTCTTCCGCAACAAGCGCTGGCTGATGGGCATCGGGCTGATTCTGATCTTCTACTTCATGAACTACTGCATGTCGCCCATCTTCAACGCCATCGGACGTGACGTCTACAAGGTGTCGACCACCACGGTCTCCCTGCATGTGGTCTGGGCCTTCCTGGTGGCCGCCGTGCTGGGCACCACCTCGGGCGCCATTGTAGATAAGATCGGCCGAAAGACAGCCATCATCATCGCCGCCTGTCTGATGATTCTGGGCTTCGCCGGGACGGCTCTGGTGGTCAATTCCGGCCTGCTGGCCCTGACGCTGACTGCCTGTGTCTACTATGCCGGGGTCGGACTGATGTATTCGCCCATCGTCTCCACCGTGCTTGACACCTTGCCCCAGGATCAGTCGGGCCGCGGCGTGGGCATGAACGATCTGGTCATGAACGTGACAGGCTCCATCGGCATCGCCATCATCGGCGGCCTGATGGGCAAGCCCAGCCTGGAGGGCTTCAGCATCATGGGCGCTACCGGTCCGGCCGCCAACTACAGCAACCTGCTGCTGATCGGGACTGCTGTGTCCCTGCTGGGCCTGGTTGTGTATTTGGTCTGCAAGAAGACCATCTACGCCACGACTGCCGACCAGCAGTAGAACAGTTGTAGTCGACCGTCCGAGCTGGATAAGAGGAGTCGCTTCCTCTGTTCCGTTCGGGCGGTCGACTGATATGTGCGGTGGGGGCATGGGAGGGGGTGTCGGCTCTCTTGGGGTTGGGCCTTAAGTGGCACTTTTCCTCCCTGCCCCCTATATGGGCCGGGGGCGGGGGGATTGATACGCGCCCCAGGCCTTTTCTTACTCGTGCGAAGCGTAAAGCAGTCGGTGCGTTTCCCTCCGGTGGCGGCGGGATGCGAGGACTCCGCCCATGCCGGTCATGCCGGTGCCCAGGGCGAGTAGGATGCCTTCCCCTCCGGCCTTGGGGAGCACGCCTGCGGGCAGGTACGTGTATCTGAGGGAAGTGTCGGTCAGGGTGATTCCTGTGCCACCCATCATGTAGTCGACGCTGACCGTGACCGTGCCCGGCTGGTGTGCAGGCGTGAGCACGCTGACACTGTTGCCATCGCCGCGCGTCAAGCCTGATACGGCAGTCTGGTCGAATCTGACGCCGGTGATCACCAGCTGCAGGTTGAACACCACCGGCACGGGAGCCGACTTGGTGTTTCCTGTGCCGTCGCCGAGCTGGCCACTGTCGTTAGCACCCCATGCCCAGGCGTTGCCGTCGCTGCCCAGGGCCAGCGAAAGATGCCACCCGCCGCTGACCTGTGTGGCTTTTAGTCCTTTGCTCTTGTCGGTGGGGTTGGCGGGGTCGCGCACGCGCACAGGAACAGGATTCACGTCACTGTACCCGCTGATGGTGTTGTTGCCGAGCTGGCCATACCAGTTGCATCCCCATGCCCAGACTTTGTCGTCGCTGCCCACAGCCAGCGAATGATCGGCTCCGCCGCTGATTTGTACGTAGGTGAAATCCTCTGGCAGGTCCGGGTACGCCTTGCGGTCAGGCTTGTTCACCCTGACAGGCGTATGCCGTTCGGTGGTCGTCCCGTCGCCGATCTGGCCACTGCCGTTCCATCCCAAGGCGTAGGCGTTGCCGTCGCTGCCCAGGGCCAGGGAATGAGCGCCTCCGGCGCTGGCCTGCACGTAGGTGAAATCCTCTGGCAGGTCCGGGTACGCCTTGCGGTCAGGCTTGTTCACCCTGACAGGCGTATGCCGTTCGGTGGTCGTCCCGTCGCCGAGCCGGCCGGAGCCGTTGACACCCCAGGCGTAGGCGTTGCCGTCGCTGCCCACGGCCAGGGAATAATCGTTTCCGGCGCTGATTTGCACGTAGGTGAAATCCTCTGGCAGGTCCGGGTACGCCTTGCGGTCAGGCTTGTTCACCCTGACAGGCGTATGCCGTTCGGTGG
>NZ_JACFSB010000001.1:141026-347135 GCF_016100645.1 Bifidobacterium sp. M0353
TCGGTGGTCGTCCCGTCGCCGAGCCGGCCGGAGCCGTTGACACCCCAGGCGTAGGCGTTGCCGTCGCTGCCCACGGCCAGGGAATGATAGCCTCCGGCGCTGATTTGCACGTAGGTGAAATCCTCTGGCAGGTCCGGGTACGTGTTGCGGTCAGGCTTGTTCACCCTGACAGGCGTATGCCGTTCGGTGGTCGTCCCGTCGCCGAGCCGGCCATTGCTGTTGTTTCCCCAGGCGTAGGCGTTGCCGTCGCTGCCCAGGGCCAGGGAATGATAGCCTCCGGCGCTGATTTGTACGTAGGTGAAATCCTCTGGCAGGTCCGGGTACGTGTTGCGGTCAGGCTTGTTCACCATGACCGGCGTAGTCTGCCTGGTGTCCGTCCCGTCGCCGAGCTGCCCATTGCTGTTGTTTCCCCAGGCGTAGGCGTTGCCGTCGCTGCCCACAGCCAAGGAAAAAGCATAGATATTGTTTTTTGATCCGCTGACTTGGCTGAACCTGATGCCCCGGCTGGCGCTGTCTGGCGGGGTGATGGTGGTGGATTCCCTGCCCAGCTGGCTGCCCTTGTCCGGGCTGATGCTCCACGTGCTGTTCCGGCTTGCCGGCGTCCACTTGGCGGTCAGGGTCAGATTCTTAGTGACGGGCTTGCTGAAGTCGTAGGCTACCTCGCCGGTGAACCATCCGTCGAACAGGAAGCCTTGGCGCGTAGGGTCGGGGGAGGGCCGCTTCACCCTGCCGTTGGTGGTGGGGAAATGCTGGTCTGCTGGTTCGGGTTTTCCTCCGCCCGTGTTGAATCGGACCGTGAGCGTGGATCTTGGTTCCGCGCCTCGTATCAGCGGCTGGTCGACCGTGTACTTCAGGCTCTTGGTGAAGGGCTGGCCGTCTTGACTACCTGTGATGAGAATGGCGGCTGGCCCCGGCTTGCGTGCGGGCAAGTCCGCCTGCCATGAGCCGTTGTTCCTGGTGAGTTTAAGCGGCTGGCTGTCCATGCTGGCTGATTCCAAGGTGGATTCTATGATGGTGCTGATTCTTACTGGCTGGCCGGGCTGGCCCTGCCCGTCCAGGCTCCACCTGTAGATGCCGCCCTGCCTGTCCCAGGCGGTGATCCTGCTGCCGATGCGAACCGCTTGCATGTAGCGTTGGTTCTCTTTATTCGCACTGGTGGGTGTTTCGCCGGGCTTCCAGGCCCAGATATGGCCGTCCTTGTCCACGATGAGGGCCTGGCTGTCGTTGGTGGTGATCCGGCTGGCTTTCATGCTTTTTGGCAGGCTGAAAGCTGTGATGCTGGTTGTGCTGTCGGCCAGGTGATGGGTATGACCGTCTGTGTCCAGCAGGAGGAATCCCTGGTTGAGGGCTTGGACTTGGACGATGCGCATGCCCGGGTCCTGCTTGATGCGTTCTGGTTTGGCTTTCCCGGTGTTGATCGTCTCCAAGGTCCAGGCTTGTCCGTCCGCGTCCACGATGAGGGCCTGGATGCCGGAGGCGACGGCGGCGACGGCCTGCGCCTGCCCGGGCAGGCTGAACGTGGCCCGCTCAGTGGATTTCGGATCTTGGCCGGCCTGGTGGCTGTGGATTCGGCCCTGCCGGTCCACGGCCAGTAGCAGGTCTCCGTTCATGCTGATGCTGGTGAACCCGACATCCTGTCCGGTGTCGAAGAGCGTAGGCGCGGGCTGCTGGTTGTCCCAGGTGTATATGTGCTGGTCGGATCCGAGTGCTGCCTGCAGGTGGCTGCCGGCTGTGGCCTGCTGGTAGTGGAACCCTTCGTGAGCCTGGGCGGGGAAAGGAACCTGTTTGGGTGTGTGGTCCTGCGTCCAGGTGTGGATGCGGCCGTTGCCTGTCAGGCCGATAACCTGCTCTCCTGCGGTATGGACGTTGACATAGTAAGGCTCCTGCAGGCTGGGCGGCTTGATGGTTAGCCTAGTGCCGGTGGCGGGCCCGTGCTCCGGGCTCAGCGTCCAGTCCGTGGTTTTCGACCAGTGTGCTTTCAGGGTGGTGTCCTGGAGGATGGGGGTCTGGAAGTCGTAGGGCTGGCCGTCACGTGTCCACCCGTCGAACCGGAAGCCGGGACGTTGCGGGTTCTGCTGCGGGGGAGTGGCGAGGGTGCCGGTTTTCACAGTTGATTGGGTAGGCGTGTTGCCGTCGGCCGGGTCGAAGTTCACCACATGCGAAGTTTGATCAGCGGTATCGGACGGCTTGGTTGAAGTGAATCCTGTGTTGTCGGGTGTTCCCGTCGTCGATGACGGAGTGTTTGGGCTTGCTGTTGGACTTAATGATGTGGTGGCTTGTATTGGCGAGGGTGAGGGCAGTGGGGTGCTGGTTGTGCTGCCGGGGGGGATGCCGGGGGTTTGTTCAGCTGTGTGGGGGGTCTGACGACCCCACTCGATGAGTGGGGGAGCGTCCGCGTTGGCGGATGCCGTTGCCAGGCCTGCCAGCAGGCCCAGCAGGAGGATCGTCGTCGCCGAGGCGCGACGCAGACGGGTACCCAGATGCATAAGCCGACAACCTTTCGCCCGCACCGGACACAGTCACCTCGAACATCCCCAGAAACGTGCCGATGAATCCCTGCTTACAACGTCCTATCCGTCAGGATGCCGTCCAGCTCTCCAATGCCCAAGCCAGCCCCCACGCCGACGTACAAGCCATATCGAAACCCAGCCAACTCCCCAACACCACTACACTCATCATGCTACCTGAAAAAACAAGAACACACGACGCCGTTTGTGATATCGGATCCGTATAGGTCAAGCCAGCCTCGGGCTTCGTGCCAGCACAGCGTCTCTATTTACCGCCTCATTGAAGACAAAGCAAGCAAACATCGTATTGCAACCCGTATTTCAGCTTCAAGTTCCTTGTCTGCCCGGCGATAGAATGGGCTGACGAATCAGGCGCGAGGGAAGCGACGGCTAAAAGTGACGACTCTGGATGATGTAGCTGGCCAGGCCGGGGTGTCGCGGATGACGGCGTCCAACGCCCTACGGGGCAAATCCTCGGTCAAACCCTCCACGGCGCGTCGTGTGCTGGAGGCGGCTCAGCGGCTGGGATACCGGCCCAATCTGGCGGCCCGGCGGCTCAGCTCGGGCAGGTCCGGGATCATCGGCTTCTCCACTGTGGAGCTGGACCGTTCGCCCTTCTCTGCTGCCCTGGCGGCGGCGGTATCGGATCAAGCCTTCAGCATGGGGTATCAGACCCTGATTCAGCAGACCCGACAGATGGCCAGCTACGAGTCATCCATGGTGGCAGACATCGCCACCCAATTCTGCGAGGGGACCATCCTGTCCGCGCCGACCCTATCCGCTGATTCCATTGCCGCGCTCAATCGACGCTATCCCCTGGTGGTCTTCGACGGGCCTCGACTGGACCGATCAGTAGACACCGTGCGCAGTCCTAACCGCCAGGGTGCCCAGGCGGCAGTTGGGCATCTGATAGACCATGGTTGCCGGCGGATTCTGGTTCTTGGCGCCACTTACAAAGCCCCGGACGAGCTGGCCCAGTCCAGCCTGGGGCGGGAACAGCGGCTCTTGGGGGCCATGCAGGCAGCACAAGGCCACGGAATCCGCATAGGGCCCGAAGATGTGGTCGACTGTGAGTGGGACCAGGGCAACGCCGACCAGGCCATGGCCGCCCTGCTGTCTCGCCGCAGGGATTTTGACGGGATCTTCGCCCTGACGGATGTGGTGGCCATCGGGGCCCTGCACGCGCTGGGGGAGCATGGGGTTCGGGTGCCCGGGCAGGTGGCCCTGATCGGTTTCGACGGGCTGGAAGTGTCCCGCTTCCTCACACCCGCCCTAACGACCATTCGCGTAGACACGGACCGGGTGGCAGCCGAGTGCCTGCGACTGCTCATGGCTCGGATGAAGGATCAGCCCGGCAGACATCAGCCCGAGCAGGTGGTCCTGCCCTTCTCACTGGTGGTGGCTGGCAGCACAGCCCGGTCCTGAGCCCTTCAACCGCGAATCAGTGCCAGAGTCAGCAGGTCAGGGGTGGGACCTTCGGCTCCGGCCTGGATCTGCACCCTGACGGCCCGGTCGGGCAGGGCATCCAATCCATGACCGGTCAGGGGGTAACGGTCCAGTACTCTGCCGTTTTTGCGGCTTCTTACGGGCTGGCCCAATTCCAGGCCTTCCGTACGCAGGGAGTAGGGCGCGGCGCTGCCCTGGTCCCGCATGGCCACCTCCAGCATTTTCGCACCGCCGGTGGCATCCCTCAGCCGGTACGAGAAGCAGCCTCCGGCCAGGGCGTGACGGGTGTTGATTCCCTCAATCAGCTCCTGCCGGTCATTCCTGCCCTGATACTCGTGGTCGATTTCGGACTGCTGGGACCCGCAGTCCACCCGGTCGCAGACCTGGAGCTCATGGGCCTGCTCCTGTGCATCAATTTCTTCCAGGGCCCGGTGAACACGGTCCTTATCGCCATCCTGCGCCCAGGGCAGGTAGACCGAATATCGGGAGGCCTCGATGGAGGTGAATGGGACCAGCAGCAGGCGTGAATCGGTCCACCCTGGTTTCCCGTCTTTTGGTCTGGAGATGGCCACCTCTATGGCACCGTCGTCCTGGGGGTGGGGCAGCAGGAAGTCCTGGGGTTCTCCCTGGAGTACAGGCAGGTCGCCCAACGGACGCAGGGGGCCGGAGGCGATGTGTCCGGCACGGGAGTCGTCAGCCTTCAGGCCTATCAGGTCGGCATCGTCGCTACGGGCGGCCATGACCTTGACGCCGCGCAGCAGGCTGACCCAGTCCGACCCATCCGGCAGGGGCTCGGCAGTCACCCGGACCCGATGGCACAGCTCCAGGCTCATTCGGCCGGTCCAGGTCAGATGCAGGTGGTCGAAGCAGGGGCTGCCATCCGGATCGGACTTCGCCGGCTCGACGGTCATGTCCGCCTGGCCTTGCGCGATCCGGTAGTCGGCATCCTCCAGCCACCAGGGATGGCGTATGTAGAGGTCCAAGGTCTGCTGACTCTTGTCGCTGGCCTCCAGATCCAGATGGCCCAGGTTGGTGGCTCCAGGGCCGGGAGCGTAGGCCAGGCTGACCTGTAGTCCGCGCTGGAACCAGTCCAGGCTGGCGGGGATGAAGAGGTTGACCGCCAGGGACTCGGATTCCTGGCTGGATTTCTTTCCGGGCCGATGCTCGAAAATCATGGCACCGTAGCGGGCGTGGTTTTCCAGGCCGGTGCCCACACAGCACCAGAAGGAGCGCTGGGCGCTGGAATAGACCCGATAGTGCCGGGGTCGCATGGGGGTGAAGTAGACGAAGCCGTGCTCGCGGATGCCCACCGTGGAAACCAGATGGTTGACCAGAACCCGCTCGTAGAAGTCCAGATAGCGGGCCTGTCCGGTGCGGTCGTAGAGGCGCAGGGCCAGCTTGGCCATGTTGTAGCTGTTGCAGGTCTCCAGGCCTTCGCGGGAGGTGACCATGGCCGAGAAGTCGTCCGGCGGATTGAAATGCTCGGAGATGGAGTGGGCCCCGATGGAGACTGTGCGCTTGTCCACCACACCATGCCAGAAGGTGTCCACGGCTGTGCGGAAGGCCTTGTCCCCGGTGATCTCGGCCAGACGCTCGTAGCCCAGGACCTTGGGTATTTGCGTATTGGCGTGCAGGCCGGTCAGCTGGTCCTTGCCTGCGGCCAGCGGTTCGAAGAAGGGGCGGTCGGTCAGGCGACGGGCTTGGTGGAGATAGCGGTCCTCTCCGGTCAGCTGATAGAGGCGGGCGAAGGCCTCGTTCAGGCCCCCGTACTCGCAGGTCAGCATGGTTTGGAAATCATGTTCGTCGATATTGTCCGCCAGGTCGCACCACCAGTCGGCCAGGCGCAGGACCATGACGCGGGCCATTTCGGAGGCGCTCTTGGTTTGGAAGGACTGCCAGCAGTCCAACAGGCCGGCGAAGAGCTTGTGCAGGTTGTAGAGGGGCACCCAGGAGCCCAGAAGATCGAAGGACTGGGCCTGCACGTGACCCTCCCGCAGGTTCCGGAAGAGCTCGGCGCTATGAGGCATGCCGCCCAGGAAGCCGTCGCCCGAGGCCTCCTGGCACTCGAGCAGGCCGGTCAGCATGCGGGCGGCGCGCTCCAGGAAGGGCCAGGTTTGCAGAGTCTGCCAGTAGGCCGCAAGTCCGGAAAGGTAGTGGCCGCCGATGTGGCCATCCAGACCCATGGACTCCCAGTTGGGGTATGGATCCGCTGTGGCGGTTAGGCCTGCCTCGCGCCGGTAGGGGGCCAGAAGGCGATCGGGATCCAGGCTCAGCAGGTAGTCCGCGCCGGCCTGCTGTGCATCGGCGTAGACGCTGCCGGGGGTCAGACGGACCTGCGACGGGTTGAAGTGGGGATCCGACCCGGGACGGTTCTGCATGGACTGGGATTGATGGCGCGCATCGGTCATGGCTCCTCCTTGCGGTGCCGTTCGGACAGGCCTGCGATGGCGGAGTCGGCGGCATTGCTGATGATAATTGTAGCGCTACATATATTGTCCATTCCGGCAGGCTGCCATGCGATGCCAAAGTTGTCTGGCGGAAGAATATGGGTGGCCCCGTTGCGTTGGGGGAGTTAGGGCCACCCGTGTGGTCCGGGGGTGTTTGGGGATAGTGATAACCCGGACCTACTTACACGAGGGAAGTCTTTATTGTTGTCGGGTGAGGGTTTCCATCCGGTGGCGCCTGGCTGCTGCGGCGCATGCGAAGGCGAGCAGCCCGGCGATCAGCAGGGGGACCAGGCCGCCTCCGCCGGCCCTAGGCAACACGCTGATGGAGTTGTATCGATACGTGTTGCTGGTGTCGGGGGTCTGGTCTGCTCCGTTCAGCCTCCATTCGATGGTGACGGTTGATATGCCGGGCATATGCGCCGGCGTGGCAACCGTCCAGGTGCCATCGGGGTTCCTGGTCAGGTCGGAGGCTTCAACATTGTCGAACAGGACATGCGTGGGGATGCCTAGTTCGGGGAAGTTGTCCTTGGCTGGACTGGCGGACTGGGTGTCGCCGGTGTCGCGGCCCAGCTGGCCCTTGGCGTTGTCCCCCCAGCTGTAGAGGTTGCCGTCAGATCCCAGGGCCAGGCAGTACGATGCACCTGCGCTGGCCTGGGTGAAGGTGATCCCTGCCGGGGTATCCACCTTGTTGGGCCTGCCTGCCGAGGTTTTGCCGCTGTCGCCCCAGGTGTACAGGCTGCCGTCGGAACCCAAGGCGATGGAATGCTTGCCTCCTGCGCTGGCCTGGGTGAAGGTGACGCCAGCCGGGGTGTCGACCTTGCCGGGCTTGTCTGCGGGGGTGCTGCCGGTGTTGCCCCAGGTGTAGAGGCTGCCGTCGTCGCTCACGGCCACGGAGTGGCTTACGCCTGCGCTGGCCTGGGTGAAGGTGACGCCAGCCGGGGTGTCGGCTCTGCCGGGCTTGTCTGCGGGGGTGCTGCCGGTGTTGCGCCCGAGCTCGCCGTGGGTGTTGTCTCCCCAGGTGTATATCTCGCCTTGTGTGTCCACGGCCACCGTGTGGCCCTGGCCTGCACTGACACTGGTGAAAGTAACATCTGCCGGGGTGTCGGCCTTGTCGGGTTTGTCAGCGGGGGAGCCGCTGGTGACGGTACGTCCCAGCCGGCCGGTGCCGTTGTCGCCCCAGGTGTAGAGGCTGCCGTCCGAGCCCAGAGCCACGGCATGAGATCCTCCTGCGCTCGCCTGGACGAAGGTGATGCCTGCCGGAGTCTCAACCTTGTTGGGCCTGTTGGCTGGGGTGCCGCTGGTGACTGTGCGCCCGAGCTCGCCGTGGGTGTTGTCTCCCCAGCTGTAGAGGCTGCCGTCGGAGCCCAGGGCCACGGAAAATCCGTAGCCCGCGCTGACATGGATGAAGTTGACGCCTGCAGGGGTATCCGCCTTGCTCGGGTGGCTGTCCTGCTTGCCGGCGGTGTCGCGGCCCAGCTGCCCATGGCTGTCGTTGTCCCCCCAGGTGTAGAGGCTGCCGTCGGAGCCTACGGCTGCGGAATGGATGTCTCCTGCATCGGCTTGGCTGAGCCGGATGCCGCGTTCCGGTGGCGGGGTCAGCGTGACGGTTTGGCCACCGGTCTCAGGCCCGTTGTCCTTGTCGAGCTTCCACCTGTTGCTGTCGGCACTGCTCCAGTGGGCGGTCAGAGTCGCCGAGCCGGTGACCGGCCTGCTGAAGTCATAGGCTGTGTCGCCGATGAACCAGCCGTCGAACAGGTGTTTATTCTTGGTTGGATCCTTGGCGGGGGGTTTCAGTCGGTTTCCCTCGGTCACGGGTTGGAAACCGAACCCAGTGCCACCGTCGGGGTCGAAAACGATAAGGTAATTGCCCAGGTATCTGTAGGACAGACGCGCGTCTGGACGCTCACCGTTCATCTTCCAGGTGATGACTACATCAACTCTGCCGTGGTCATGTGGGGGCGTGGTGACGCTCCAGGTGCCGTCCGGGTTGGCGTCGAGGTTACTGCCGGGCGTCCCGCCGAAACTCACATTATCGGGCTTGGGATCCTCGGGGAAGGCGACCATGCCGGGGCGGCTGTCGTACCTGCCACTGGTGGGGCGTCCCAATTCGCCGTACTGGTTGTATCCCCAGCTGTAGAGGTTGCCATCCGAGCCGATGGCCAGGGAGTGGGAATAGCCGGCGCTGACCTGGGTGAATTTTGCGATGCCCGTCGGCATGGTCACCTTGCCGGGTTTGGCCTCATATCTGGCTGATCCGGTGTCGCGACCCAGCTGGCCGCAATCGTTGCTTCCCCAGCTGTAGAGGTTGTCATCCGAGCCCAAGGCCAGGGAGTACCTGCGTTCTGTACTGATCTGGGTGAACTTCTTGACGCCTGCCGGCATGTTCACCTTGCGTGGTCTGCGGTCTTGTGTTGCTGATCCGGTGTTGCGTCCCAGTTGGCCAGATTCGTTCCAACCCCAGCTGTAGAGGTTGCCATCCGAGCCGATGGCCAGGGATGTCCACTCTCCAATCGCGATCCACGTGTATTTCTTGACGCCAAGCGGGGTGGAGACTTTGCGCGGTGTGCGGTCTTTGAAGTCAAGGTCGCCGGTGTAACGTCCCAGCTCGTCATAAGTATTGTCTCCCCAGCTGTAGAGGTCGCCGTCCGAGTCCAGAGCCATGGAGTAGAAGGTCCCTGCGCGGATCTGGGTGATTTTCGCGACGCCTGTCGGCAGGTTCACCTTGCCTGGCTTGGCATCATATGTGGCTGAACCCGTGTCGCGTCCCAGCTCCCCGTAGCTGTTTGCGCCCCAGCTGTAGAGGTTGCCATCGGAGCCTAATGCAAGGGAATGCCAGGATCCTACGCAGGCTTGGGTGAAGTGTACGCCGGCCGGAGGAGTGACCAGCCCCGGCTGATTGTCTCTCTTGGATTCGCCGGTTGTCTCGCGTCCCAGTTGGCCTTGTTTGTTGTATCCCCAGCTGTAGAGGTTGCCGTCCGATCCCAGGGCCAAGGAATGAGAGGATCCTCCGCTGACCTGGGTGAAGCGGACGCCGGCCGGCGGGTTGACCAGGCTCGGTGTGCGTTTTTCTTCTTCGGGGGTTCCCAACTTGTAGTTGTTGTCCCCCCACCGGTAGAGGTTGCCGTCCGAGGCTATGGCCTGGGACCCGTCTTCTTCTGCCGGGATGATGTGGCTGAAGCGTATGTCTGGTTTGGTGGGCGGGGTCAGGGTGATTTTGGCGTATCCTCTGGTCTTCCCGGAGGCGGGGGAGAGGCTCCAGGCGCTTGTGCCCTTGGTCCAGTGGGCGGTCAGGGTGAGATCTGTGGTGACGGGCTGGGTGAAGTCGTAGGCCACCTTGGAGTCGCCCTTGGCGTCTTTGGCGAACCAGCCATCGAACAGGTAGCCGTCCCTGGTCGGGTCTTGTTCGGGACGGCTGGCCAAAGCACCGTCCTTGACGTTCTGGGAGTCGATGCCGCTGCCGTCTGCGCTGTCGAAGACGACCCGATACGAAGTTGAACCTGCCTGAGCACGGCTTGCTGCCGTACCGACGGATGCGTCTGTTTGCCGGTCTGCTGTAGTTTCTTCCAGTCTGGTCGGCTGGGCCGGGCCGATCGGTTTCGCGATGGCGTCGGCCGCAGTGAGGCCGCCGATGATCATGCTGGCTGGAAGGATGACAATAACTTTCAAAATGTCTACAACAATGGCTGACCGGGAAGACGCGTCCGGATGGCACATGATCGCTACAAACCCCTTTCCCAAGGTAAGGCGGTCCGATGATGAAAACCCCAAGTTTTTTCATCGGCTGCTTGCCGGGCACGTTCCCGGTAGCTAGAAAGAACGCTAGCATGCAGGTTCGGGTCTGACGGGGAGCAACACTCGGATAAAACGAGTAAAAAATATTATGTCAAGTTGGGATGCAGATATTTTCCTCTAGGCGC
The DNA here is from genome assembly GCF_016100645.1 of Bifidobacterium sp. M0353. Taxonomy (NCBI): domain Bacteria; kingdom Bacillati; phylum Actinomycetota; class Actinomycetes; order Bifidobacteriales; family Bifidobacteriaceae; genus Bifidobacterium; species Bifidobacterium sp. M0353. Next base: position 151,344 of record NZ_JACFSB010000001.1, read on the forward strand.
AGAGATAAAAAATGAAAATGGGTGGCTCCATGATGTTGGGGGGTGCGGAGCCACCCATCATGTCCGGGCCGTTCTTGGGATGCGGCCCGACCGCTTACTCGAGCGAAGCGAATTCATGCCTGTGGCGTCCGGCTGCCAGAGCGCCGGCGGCGGCAAGCAGGCCTGAGGCGAGCAGGAGGAGTACTCCCGTTTCGCCTGTGAGGGGGAGGATGCCTTTGAAGGTGTAGCTGAGGTGGATCGGGGTCTGGTTGGCGGCCCCCAGGGACCAGTCCACGATCACATCAGACAGTCCCGGATTGTGGGCTGGCGTGGTCAGGGTGACCGACCCGTCCGCGTTCTGCTGCAGGCTGTTGGCTGCCGTTTGGTCGAACCTGACGCCGGTAATCAGCTGCGGCGGATATAGCGCCACCAGCGTCGGCGTAATGATCTTCGTATCGCTGTTGCTGCCGGTGCCGAGTTGCCCACGGTAGTTGTATCCCCAGCTGTAGCTCTCGCCGTCCTGACCGATGGCCAGGGAAGAAGCCGATCCTGCGCTGATTCGTGCTACCGCGAACCCCTTGCCTGCGTTGTCCTGGCCCGCTGGGGGTGACACTTGTGAGGGGACGAGCAGCTCGGAGGTGCCCTGGTTGCTGCCCAACTGATCAAAGGTGTTTTCTCCCCATCCCCAGGCTGTGCCGCTCTGGTCGATAGCCAGCGAATATGTGGCTCCGGCGATGATTTGGACGGCCTGGAATCCCTGGCTGGCATCGGCAGGGTTTTTTACCTGCGTGGGTGTGGACCGGTCGGTCAGCGTGCCATCGCCGATCTGGCCATCCGCGTTCATTCCCCATGCCCAGGCTGTGCCGTCCTGACCGATGGCCAGTGCGTGGACTTCACCGCTGCTGATCATCCTGGCCTTAAAGGTCTTGCTGGCGTTCTTGGGATCGGGCACGGGAGCTGGGTCGGCAGCATATGCGGTGCTGTATTTTCCTGTGCTTTGGCCGTTGCCGAGCTGTCCGTGGTTGTTGTATCCCCAGGTGTATACGTTGCCGTCGGCGTCCAGGGCCATGAGGAAGCTGTATCTTGCGCTTACCTGGACCGCCTTCAGCCCATTGTCGGAGCCGCTCGGATCCTTGGCCAGGGCCGGCGTCAGTTTGGGCGCGCTATAGGTGTCCTGGCTGTTGGTGGTTTCGCTGCCCCAGACGTAGACGCGCCCATTCAGGTCGATGGCTGCCGAATCGGTGAAGCCGGCGGTCACCTGGGTGGCCTTGAAGGGTTGTCCGTCTGGGCCCTTGACGGGCTGTGGCTTGGAGTGGTCTTGCGTGCTGCCGTCGCCAAGCTGGCCATATTGATTTTGTCCCCAGCTGTAGACGGTCTGGTCGGAGCCGATGGCCAGCACGTGGGTTCCGCCTGCGGCGACCTGCGTGTAGGTGAACCCGGTAGCTGCGCCGTCAGGCAGGGGGACCTTGGTCGGCGCGTACTGTGTGGCCGTCGTACTCGGATCCTGGCCCAGCTGCCCGTAGTCGTTGCCGCCCCAGGCGTAGGCATTCCCATCGCTGGTCACCCCTATAGAAAAACCGGCAAAATTATCGCTGGCGCTTATCTGGTTGAAGCGGATGCCCCGGCTGGTTTTGGGCGGGGTGATGGTCACCTGCTGGCCGCCCTGGGCATCGCCATTATTCGGGCTGATTGCCCAGCTGCTGCTGTCTGCAGGGCTCCAATGGGCGACCAGGGTGATGCTGCTGGTGACGGGCTGGCTGAAGTCATAAGCCACCTTGGATTCGCCTTTTGAGTCCTTGAGGAACCAGCCGTCGAACAGGAAGCCGTCTTTGGTCGGGTCTGCGATCGGGCGTGTGGCCTGCCTGCCTTCGGTGACGGACTGGGGTCCGGGCATGCCCGAGGGTGCTGTAGGGGAGTCACTGTCGGAAGAGAAAGTGACATGGTAGGTGTTCACGTATTGGTAGGTCAGGTGGGCGTCGGGCTGCTGGCCGTTCATGCCCCAGATGATGGTGACATCGGTCTTGCCTGCTGCATGCTGGGGCGTAATGACGCTCCAGGTGCCGTTCGACTCGGTGATGAGGTTGGTGCCGGGCGTCCCGCCGAAGCTGACGCTGACGGGTCTGGGATCCTCGGGGAATGTGACTGTGCCGGGGAGGGCGTCAGAACGACCAGTGGTCGTGCGTCCCAACTGGCTTCGGCTGTTGTCTCCCCAGCTGTAGAGGTTGCCGTCCGAGCCTAGGATCAGGGAGGAGGTATTTTCTGCGTTGATCTGGATGCAGCTGATGCCTGCCGGCAGGGATACTTTGCCCGGTGTGACATTTCTCAAGCTGTTGGCATCACGTCCCAGCTGGCCGAATTTGTTGCTTCCCCAGCTGTAAAGGTTGCCGTCCGATCCTACGGCCAGGGTGTGTTGGTTTCCTGCGCCGAACTGGGTGAATCTCGTGACGCCTATGGGCAGCGTCACTTTGCCTGGATCGATGTTTTGTGTGGGTGTGTCGGTATCTCGTCCCATCTGGCCGTAGCTGTTGTAACCCCAGCTGTAGAGGTTGCCGTCCGAGCCCATGGCCAGAGAACACCATCCCTGTGCGGCAATCGCGGTGTATTTCGTAACGCCTTTCGGCAGGATCACTTTGTTCGGCAGGGTTCCTGGCTGTTCGCTGTTGGTGTTGCGTCCGAGTTCGCCCTGAGTGTTGTCTCCCCAGCTGTAAATGTTGCCGTCCGAGCCCAGAGCTAGGGAATAGAAGGTTCCCCCGCTGATCTGGGTGCAGGTGATGCCTGTCGGCATTGACACTCTGCCTGGCGTGGCGTCGTAGGTCGCTGATCCCGTGTCGCGTCCCAACTGGCCTCGGCTGTTGTCTCCCCAGCTGTAGAGGTTGCCGTCCGAGCCGATGGCCAGGGATTGCGAGTATCCGGCGGTGAACTGGGTGAAGTGGACGCCGATCGGCGGGGTGACCAGGCCCGGTCTGTCAGCTGGCGTGATGGTGGTGCTGCGTCCCAGCTGCCCGTTGTCGTTTAGTCCCCAGCTGTAGAGGTTGCCGTCCGAGCCCATGGCCAGGGAAAGGCTCATTCCTGCGCTGGTCTGGGTGAAGTGGACGCCGGTCGGCGGGGTGACCAGGCCTGGGGTGCCTTCTGGCGCCTTGCTCGCTGCGGTGGCTGGTGTCTCATTGGTGTCGCGTCCCAGACTTGCTTTGTTTTGTCCCCAGCTGTAGAGGTTGCCGTCCGAGCCCGTCGCCAAGGTGTGCCATAGACCCGAGCTGATGTGGCTGAATCGTACGCCGGGTTTGGCGGGTGGGACCAGGGTAATCTTGTCGCCTCCGGCGGCTGACCCGGAGGTGGGGGAGAGGCTCCAGGCACTGGTTCCCTTGGTCCAGTGGGCGGTCAGAGTGAGGTCTGCAGTGACGGGTTGGGTGAAGTCGTAGGCAAGATTGCCGGTGAACCAGCCGTCGAACAGGTAGCCGTCCCGGGTCGGGTCCTTGGCGGGCCGGCTGGCCAGTGCGCCGTCATCGACGTTTTGAGGGTCGATGCTGCTGCCGTCGGCGCTGTCGAAAGTGACGGTGTGCCTTGTTGAGCGTGCTTGGGGGCGGCTGTCAGGTGTTTGATCGTGTTCGGGTGTGGTGTTCAGTGGCGATGGTGTGGTGTTCAGTGGCGAGGGTGTTGGTGTCAATGGGGACTGGGGTGTCGTCGGCGTGGCCTGCAGCGTTGGCTGGCTTGTGTCGGTGTTGATGTCGGTGTCGGTGTCGGCTGTGGCGAGGCTGCCCATGATCAGACATGCGGGCAGGATGATGGCAAGCAGAAGGCTCGCGGCAATGCATGGCCGGGCAGAAGCATCCCTATGGTGCATGATGGCTGCGAACCCCTTTCCCCAAACAGGTGGCTCGATGATGAAAATCCCCAAGTCGCTTCACGAGACGTGTGCCGGGGACCATCCCGACAGCTGTATTGCAGTCTATCACGCGCGGACGGGCAAGGATGGAGCAACACCCGGGTGAATAAGGAAGGGTGGCTCCGCTGTGTTGGGGGATTGCGGGGCCACCCTGTAGGGCCAGGATCGTCATAATTTGGGGATAGACGTAATCCGGGCCTGCTTACTCGTGCGAAGTCTACTGATTCAGGCTTCCGGCCTTTCTCATGCGTCGCGCTGCCATGGTTGCTGTGATGATGAGCAGACCAACGGCGAGGGGCAGGAATATGCCGGTGCCGCCGGCCCGAGGCAGGACGCTGATGGAGGTGTATAGGTAGGTGTTGCTGGTGTCAGGGAGTTGCGTAACCCCGTTCAGCGTCCAGTTGATGGTTACCGTAACCGGCCCTGGTGTGTAAGGCGGCGTAGTCACATTCCAAGTGCCGTCATTGTTGGCTGTCGGATAAATTCCGCTCGTATTGCCGAACTGAACGAGTTTGGGAATGCCGACTCCAGGGAAAATGATCTTGCCTGGATGCGGATCATGGTCGCCGCTGATGTCGCGTCCCAGCATACCTTGGTCGTTCTTTCCCCAGCTGTAGGTGTTGCCGTCCGATCCTATGGCTGAAGAGTGATTGCCTCCTGCCTGAGGCTGGATGAGGGTGATGCCGGCTGGAGCGTCCACTTTGGTGGGCAGATGGTCGGATTTGCCACTGGTGGTGCGTCCAAGTTGTCCGCAATCGTTGTATCCCCAACTGTAGAGGTTGCCGTCCGATCCTGTGGCGAGGGCAAAGTAACTTCCCGCCACAAACCGGGTGAAATGAACACCTGACGGCATGACGACCCTGGAAGGGGTCGCAGAAATCAGTTCCGTGTTTCCCAACTGATCTTTGTTGTTGCCTCCCCAACTGTAGAGATTATTGTCGGAGCCGAGAGCCAGCGAGAAGTTCAGGCCCGTGCTGGCTTGTGTAAATGTGACGCCGGTTGGGGCCTTTACTTTGTAGGGCAGAGGGTCATATAGGTCAGTTGTCGTACTACGTTGGCGGCCCAGTTGGAACGAATTGTTGTATCCCCAGCTGTAGAGGTTGCCGTCCGAGCCCAGGGCGAGGACATGCTTGCTGAATGGACCTGTGAAAACCTGGGTGAATGTGATGCCTTCAGGTGCAGCGATTCTAAGAGGGTCTCTGCTCTTTAATCCTGACCTGCCTTGCCCTAGTGCGCCCTCCCTATCGTCTCCCCAGGCGTAGAGATTGCCATCGGAGCCTAATGCCAAGGCGAAGCTATCGCCCGCGTAGACTCGAGTGTAGTGGATTCCCGCAGGCGGTGCCACTTTGTCTGGGGGATTGCGATTGTTGGCGAAGGTGTTGCGTCCCAGCTGTTCACAATCGTTGCTTCCCCAGGTATATACATAGCCGTCTGAGCCAAGGGCCAAGGCGAACTTTTGTCCTGCAGCGGCCTGGGTATAGCGGACTCCGGCGGGAGTTTCCACCACGACTGGCTTATCTGAGGGGGTGTGTCCAAGTTGGTAATTATAATTTGTTCCCCAACTGTAAAGGTTACCGTCTGAACCGAGAGCCAGGGAAAAATCCTGTCCCGCTTGGATCCAAGAGAAGCGGATTCCACGTGGGCCTTGCGGCGGGGTGAGTTTGACGCTCTGGCCGCCGGTTTGCGGTCCTTCCTTCTTGTCGATGTTCCAGTGCGAGACGGGACTGAAGTGGGCGACCAAGGTGATGTCGCCGATGACGGGCTGATTGAAGTCGTAGGCTATATTGGAGTCGCCCTTGGAGTCTTTGAGGAACCAGCCGTCGAACAGATAGCCGTCCTTGGCCGGATCTTTGTCGGGGCGGAAGGCCTGATCGTCATCCATGACCCGCTGGGCATCTGGTGTTGGTGTACCGCCTGCGCTGTCGAAAGTGACTGTGTACGTGGAACCATCATACTTGTAGGGCAGGTGTGCATCGGGCTGATGGCCGTTCCTGATCCATGCGACTGTTAAGTCCACCCGGCCCTTTTCGTGCGCTGGGGTGCGGAAACTCAAGGTGCCGTTCTGGTTCTTGGTCAAGTCGGTAATCGGGGTTCCATCCAGCTTGGCGCTGATGAATTTGAATGCTTGTGGGAAGTCGGCCTTGTTTGGTGTGGTAACTGGCACACTGCTGGTGTTCCCGGCACCCAGCTGGCCGCTGCTGTCGTCTCCCCAGTCGTAGAGGTAGCCGTCCGAGCACATAGCCAGGATGTGCCTGTACCCCGCACTGAATTGAGTATAGGTGATGCCGTCGGGCATGTTCGCTTTGCCCGGCTGGTTTGTGGTTTCACCACCTGTATCTCGTCCCAGCTGGCCGCTGCTGTTGTCTCCCCAGCTATAGATGTTGCCGTCGGAACCAGTCGCCAGAGAGTAGTCGTATCCCGCGCCGACCTGCCTTGTTCTGATGCCGTCAGGCAGGGCTACCTTGCTGGGCTGGCTGGTGCTGCCATACCCCCAGTTGTATGCATTGCCATCTGAATCAATAGCCAGTGTGTGGCGGTATCCTGCGCTGACCTGGGTGAAGCTCAAACCGTCCGCAGTATCCATCTTGTATGGCTGATTGGCCGGTTCGCTGGCGGTGGGTGTGCGTCCCAGCTGGCTGTTGCTGTTGTCTCCCCAGCTGTAGACGCTGCCATCAGAGGCGAGTGCAAAGGAAGCCGTGCCGCCCGCGGACACCTGGGTGAACTTTACGCCTTTTGGAAGCGGTATTGGGTTCGGGTACGCGTGCCCATAAATCGACGAGTCACCATGGAGTTCGCCGGTTTCGCGTCCCAGCTGGCCGCTGCTGTTGTCTCCCCAGCTGTACACAGTTCCGTCCGAGCATGTGGCCAGCGCATAGTTTGGTCCTGCGCTGACTTGAACAAAGCTTTTGGAGGAATTTGTAGATGGGACCACCTGATTTGGCACGGGACTTGATGAGTGGACGAGACCTAGTCCTGACTGGCCTTTTTCATTGCTTCCCCAGCTGTATAGATGGTTACTGATATCGATGGCCACAACAAATTCGTCTCCTGCGCTGACCTGGATGAAGCGAGTGCCACCTGGAACGTCTACTCGTCCAGGCCGATCGGCAGGTTCGCTGGCGGTGGGTGTGCGTCCCAACTGCCCCTCGCTGTTGTTGCCCCAGCTGTATAGCACTCCGAGCGAGTCAAGGGCTAGTGAAAAGTCTTTTCCTGCGCTGAACTGGCTGAAGCGAATATCTCCTATGGCCGGCGGGGTCAGGGTTGCTGTCGTGTTGCCGGTGGCAGGACCATGGTTGGGGCTGAGACTCCAGGAATTGAGACCCTTGACCCAGCGGGCTGTCAGCGTGAGGTTTTCGGTGACGGGCTGGGTAAAGTCATAGGCGACATCCCCAATGAACCAGCCGACAAAGGAATAGCCTTTGCAGTAGGGGTCTGGGGGACGTACCACCCTGCTTCCACGGCTGAGCGTTGACTTTTGTGTTGACGAACCTATTGTGCTGTCAAAAGTTACTGTGTATGTTGTGGCCAAGCGTGGCTGGACCGAGTTTCCGTTGCTTTCGTCTGCCTTGTCAGCATTATTGGAATCACTGTCAGACGGGGTGGCCGTAGGAGCAGGGGAGGAGTCGGAAGAGGGAGTCGGCTTGGTGGGATTCTGGGATGCGGTAGTAGCCGACGGCGATTCCGATGTGTCTGGGGCAGTGGAAGGCGTTGATGGTGTTGCTGAGGTGTTTGGGGTTGCTGTAGGTGAAGAAGGTGTCGCGGGTTTTGTTGACGGGCTCTGCGAGATTATGGTGCTGGAGGAAGTGCCGGGGTTTTGCTTATCTACCCGAGCGGTCGGTCGACCCCCCCCCCCCCCCGGTGCCTTCCAGAGCAGTCTGCGCGCTCGCGCTGGCTGCACTGGAATCGTTCGTGACCGGCTCGGCAGTGGCAGCAAGGCCAGTCAGAAGGCTGGTAGGCAGGATAATCGCGAGCAGAAGGCCAGCAACAGTGGATGACCGAATCTGCTTTTTCCGACGATGACGCATGATGGGTGCGATCCCCTTCCTCAAAATCAACGGCCCGTTGATAAAAATCCCAAGAAAACGAGCTGCATGCCGGGAACGGTCCCGGCTTCTATCTCATCATGCTACCACGCTCTACACACATTGACTGCGGAACTGGAATTCGGCGGAAGTGCCGGTGCCAGCTGCTGCCTTGTGGGTGTCTATATTGCGTTGTTTCCCTTTTGCTGCTGGGGTTGATGTGACAGGGGAATGAGATAAGGGGGGGGGGTAGGTGGCTCCGCTGAGTTGGGGTCTGCGGGGCCACCCTGTTTGACCGGGCCACCTTGGGGTATGGCCTGGCTGCTTACTCGTGTGAAGTCTTCAGGCTTGCGGGCTGCGTGCTTCCAGCTGGTGGCGTCCGGCTGCGATGGCACCAGCGGCGGCAAGTATTCCAGCGGCCAGCAGGATCATGGTCCCGCTGCTGCCTGCGCGAGGCAGCATGCCTTCGTAGGTATAAGCCAGGTGCGCCTGGGTCTGGCTGGTACCGCCAAGTGTCCAATCCACAATCACGTCAGCCAGGCCCGGATTATGGGCGGGGGTGGTCAGGGTGACGGAACCGTCAGCGTTCTGCCGGAGGGCGTCGACCACTGTCTGGTCGAAGCTGACGCCGGTGATCAGCAGCTCCGGGTTGAAGGCGATCAGGGCCGGGGTGCTGCTCTGAGTCGTGCCCCCGTCGCCAAGCTGGCCGTACTGGTTGTCGCCCCAGGCGTAGGCGTTACCGTCCTGGCCAATGGCCAGGGAGTGGTTTCGTCCTGCGCTGGCGCGCGCTGCTGCGAGCCCGCTGCCGGCCTTGTCTTGGCCGGCGGGCGGCGATACTCGCGTGGGTGTGGGCTGGTCGCTGGTGGTGCCGTCGCCGAGCTGGCCGTCGGTGTTCCATCCCCATGCCCAGGCTGCGCCGTTCTGGTCGATGGCCAGGGAGTGATGCACGCCGGCGCTGATCCATGCGGCCTGCAATCCTTGGCTGGAGCCTGTGGGGCTTGGCACCCGCCTGGGGGAGGGCTTGCTGGTTTTCGTGCCGTCGCCCAGCTGCCCGTGGTCGTTGTAACCCCATGCCCAGGCTGCGCCGTCCTGGCTGATGGCCAGGGCGTGGTTGGCTCCTGCGCTGATCTGCGCGGCTTTGAAGGTCCTGCTGGTGTTCCCGGGGTCAGGCACGGGTGCCGGATCTGCGGTGTATGTGGTGCTGTACTCTCCTGTGGCCGTGCCGTTGCCAAGCTGCCCGTAGTTGTCGTATCCCCAGCTGTAGAGGCTGCCGTCCGTGTCCATGGCCATGATGAAGCTCCATCCGAGGCTGACCTGGACCGCGTGCAGTCCCTGGCTTGAGCCATTGGGGTCCTTGGCCAGTGTCGGCGTCGGTTTGGACCTGCTGTATGCGGTGTAGTTGTTGTTTTCGCTGCCCCAGGTGTAGACGCGTCCCTGCTGGTCGATAGCGGCTGAGTCGTAGGCGCCGGCGCTCACCTGGACGGCTTTGAAGGGCTGGCCATACTCGCCTTTGACGGGTTGCGGCTTGGAATGGTCTGTGGTGGTGCCGTCGCCCAGCTGCCCGTGGTCGTTGGCCCCCCAGCTGTAGACGATGTCGTCGCTGCCGACGGCCAACACGTGGTAGCCGCCTGCCACGGCCTGCGTGTAGGTGAAACCGGCTGGCACGCCGTCGGGCAGGGGGACCTTGACCGGCGTTTTCTGCGGGGTGCTGCTGGTGGTGCCCTGGCCGAGCTGGCCCTGCTGGTTGCTACCCCAGGCGTAGGCGTTCCCGTCGCTGGCCACGCCCACGGAGAATCCGCGGAAGTCCCCGGCCTGGTAGCCGCCGGCGCTGATCTGGCTGAAGCGGATGCCTCGGCTTATCTTGGGCGGCGTGATGGTCGCCTGCTGGCCGCCCAGGGAACTGCCCCTGACCGGGTTGATCGACCACCCGCCGGTGTCGGCTGGGCTCCAGTGGGCGATCAGCGTGATGTCTCCGGCGACCGGATGGCTGAAGTCATAAGCCACATTGGAACCGCCTTTGGCATCCTTGAGGAACCAGCCATCGAACAGACAACCGTCTGCTTTTGGATCCGGATAAGGGCGCTTGACCTGCCCGCCCTCTATGACGGACCGGTCTGCCGGCATGCCTGAAGGCGTCGGACAGGCAGCGTCCGTGGATGTGAATCCCACCTTGTATTTGGGCCCGGTGTATGTGTAGGACAGGTATGCGTCCGGCTGCGGTCCGTTCATGCTCCAGGAGATGGTGACATTCACCCATCCCTTGCTGTGCGGCGGAGTGGTGACGCTCCAGGTGCCGTCCGCGTTGGCGGCCAGCCCTGTGCCCGGTGTCCCGCCGAATTCGATGCTGGTGATCGCGGCATGGTTGGTCAGGGGAATCGTACCTGGCTGATAGGAATCCCGTTTCTTGGTGTCTCGTCCCAGTTGGCCGTTGGAGTTGCGTCCCCAGCTGTAGAGGTTGCCGTCGGAGCCGATTGCCACAGCATGATCGCCGCCTCCGATAACCTGGGTGTAGTTGACGTTCTTCGCTGGCGGGTCGATTTTAGTTGGTTGGGGATCTGTCGTATTCCAATATGGCCTTGCCAGTTGCGCATGGCTGTTGTTTCCCCACGTGTATAGGATCCCTTGGTCGTCCAAGGCGAAGCCATTCCAGTCTCCCGCACTGATTTGGATTATGCGTGTCTTTGTGGGCACGTTGACCTTGCCTCGCGGGTTGATCCTTGCGCTGCCGGTGTTTCGTCCCAGCTGGCTGAAATTGTTGTATCCCCAGCTGTAGAGCACCCCATTCGAATCCAAGGCCAGGCAGTGCATGCCTTTGGCAATTACCTGCGTGTAGCGGACTCCGGCAGCAGGAGGATCCACTTTTCCCGGACTGTCGGCCGGCGTGGTGCTGGTGTCGCGGCCTAGCTGACCATGACCATTGCCTCCCCAGCTGTATAAGTTCCCATCAGTGTCGAAAGCCATGCAGTAGTCATATCTGGAGGTGATCCGGGTGAAACGGATTCCGGTCGGGGTGTCCACTTTGCCTGGCCTGGTGCTCGGCGTGGTGATGGTCTCGCGTCCCAGTTCGCCGTCGCTGTTGTATCCCCAGCTGTAGATGCTGCCGTCCGAGGCTAATGCTTCTGAGTGGTACTTTCCTGCGCTGACCTGGGTGAAACGAACTCCTGCAGGGGCGTCCACCTTTCCCGGAGTGTCGGCTGGCGTGGTGCCGGTGCCGCGCCCAAGCTGACCATAACTGCTGCTGCCCCAGCTGTACAGGTTCCCATCCGAATCAAGGGCCAGGGAGTGATCGTAACCTGCACTGACCTGGATGAAACGAAGTCCGGCTGGGGTGTCTTCCCTGCTTGGCTGCCAGTTGTAGTCGGAGCCATACATTTCTCCCCAGTGGTAGATGCTGCCGTCTGATCCCACTGCCACTGAGTATTGGTATCCTGCACTGAACTGGCTGAAGCGGATGGTCCGAGCAGGAGGTGCAGTAAGCGTGATAAGAGTGTTGCCAGCTGTGGGGCCTTGGGTGGGTGAGAGGTCCCAGACATCACCGTTTTTGGTCCAACGGGCTTCCAGTGTCACGTCGCTGGTGACTGGTTGGCTGAAGTCGTATGCGGTCAATGTGCCGCTGATGAACCAGCCATCAAACGAATAATCGGGTCGGGTTGGGTCGTTAGGCCTCTGTGCTTGGGCGCCTTCATCGACGGTCTGATCAGGTGTGGTGGTCCCGCCCTCTGTATCAGTGAACCTGATGGTGTACTGGGTGGCTGAGCGGGCCTGGGGGGTTTCGGCGTTCGTGCTTGGCGCAGCGGTTGCTGTAGGTTGAATTGGCTCCAGGGGCGACGATGTGTGTAAAGGCGATGGTGTGGCCAGTGGTGGCTGGGGCATCGAAGGTACGGTTGTCGGCGTTGCCTTGCTGGGGGAAATGCCGGAATTTTGCTCAGCTACGCCAGGGGTCTGCCGACCCCCCCCCCCCTGTGCCTCCTGCTATGGCAGGCGCGTTGGCGCCGACCGTAGCAGGCTCGCTGGTCTCAGTACTGGCATCGGCGCTGGTGCCGGCAAGGAGAACGAAAGGCAGGATGACAGAGAGCAGAAAACAGACTGCTGCAGCCGGTCCGATAGACGTGTGCTGACGCTGACGCATGGTAAGTAAAATCCCCTTCCCCAAAGGCTGTCCCACCGGCCCCCTACCGGTTGAGATACCCTTGGAGACTTCCCCGACGTTGCGCAAATCCCCATTCCTCTGTGCGAGGGTGCAAGCAGGAAGCCTAGCGTCTTTCAACTATACTACGTACTGATAAGGCTCTCTCAGGTGGAATGTCGTGAAGGCGATTCGCAGTAGGACATCAAAGTTTAGGGTGCATGGCCGGGAACGATCCATTGGCCACTGATCAGGCAGGCCAACCGGCGATCAGGGCGTGCAGGCCCTTGCGGTAGCTGGTCTCCATAAGGGCACTGATTCCGTCGTCCGTAGAGGCGAAGAGCGTTTTCAGGTCATCGAATCCTTGGGTATCCTCGGCAAGTCTTTTGGCCAGATCCGTGTTGGTCTGGCCGCCCGCCCCGCCGACCGGGGGAGAGGCCTGGGCGATGGCGCTGCCCAGGGTCAGTCCGGCCAGGCTGTTGAGCAGGTGGATGATGTCTGAATCGACCTTGAGCCCGTGAACGGTCAGTTGATTCAGCCAGGTGCTGACCATGTGGAAGGACTGGTCCGTGTTGATGGGATGCGTGGCCATGAGCGGGAGCGCCCGGGGATGCGAAAGCAGCGTCCGGTGAACCTGAAGCATGACATCTTCAAGCGCTTGCCGCCATCCCATGTCCTGGGGTATGGAGTTCAGGTCGGTGGCTGACTGCCAGATGAGCTCGACGATTCCATCAAGCAGGGCGGCCTTGCTGGGTACATGGCGGTAGATGGCTGGTCCTGACACCCCCATTTGCTTGCCCAAGGCGCGGATGTTCAGGGCCTCCAGTCCGTGCTCGTCGACGAAATATAGGGCAGAGCGCAGAATGTAGTCTCGGTTGAGCGTCGTCTTGACGGGTGCCTTGGGTGGGTCAGCCATGCTTCCTCACTCCTTCCGCTGTACTCCTCTCTTGAATAGTACCGTTGCCAGGAGAGCCAGGGCGAGCAGGAAGGCCAGCAGGATACGCAGGTCAGGCCATACATCCGCCATTCCGGCATGGTCGAAATTGATTTTTCCTACGGCGTCCATGGCCCAGTAGACGGGGCTGCCCTTGGCCAGTTTCTGCGCCCAGTCCGGGAAGCCGGAGACAGGGCTGAGCGCACCTCCCATACCAGCCAGGAGCATGCCAAGAATGTTGTTGAAGGACATGGCCATGTTCTGCGAGGACGAGAAGATGTAGAGCAACAGGCCGAAGAGAGTCAGTACAATCGAAATGACCAGGCAGACCGCGGCCAGGGCCAGGACTGATCCATTGGGCCGATAGTGGTAGAGCGCCGTCCCGATCAGCATGACTAGAGAGACCTGGACCACCTGCACCATGAAGGACACGCTCAGTTTGGCCATGACCAGGTCGAAGAGGGAGACCGCCGACACCCGCATCCTGTCCCAGGTGTGCCATTCATGCTCCTGAAAGAAGAGTTGGAGGACCAGCTGCAGGGAAAACATGGCGAAAAGGATGGCGAACCCCGGAAGCGCCTGCTCTGATCCGTTCGCGCCCAGATGCCCCTGGGCCCTCAGCGAGTCCCGGTAGGAGGGAAGCATGAAGGGAATGATGATCAGGGGAATGGCCACAATGACCGCCTGCAGCCAGATGCTCCGCAGCTCGATTTTGAAATTCAGGCGGAATGTCGCTAAATATCCGTTGAAATGCACGGCGCTCACCTGTCTTCCCATGCTCGTAACCCGGCAGGGTCGCTAGAGGACGAACCCATGACGGTCATGTAGGCCGACTCGATGTCAGGCTGGACGATGGTGACTGACGACAGACGGGCCTCTTTCATGACCGGCTTCTGCAGGAGGCGGGCCAGCTCCTGCTCCGGACTGGACACTGGGTGGTCGGGCTCCAGGAAGCCGTCTGTCATCTGCCATCCGGGGATCTGGCCTGGGGCCTGACCGACGAAGCTAATACGCAGGGATGCCCTGGCGTATTTGTGGAGCACCTCCTGCAGGGAGCCCTGGACCTTGATCCGCCCGTCGATCAGGAAGGCCAGGTCCGCGCCCATCTCTTCCAATTCTTTGAGGTAGTGGGTGGTGTAGATGATGGTGGTGCCCTGCCGGCTCATGGCCTTGACCATGTCCAGTATTCTGGCGCGGGCCTCTACATCCGCTCCGACCGTCGGCTCGTCCAGGAAGAGCACCGGGGGATTGTGGACCATGGCCATGGCAGTGTGGAGGCGGCGCTTTTGTCCTCCCGATAGATTCTCGGCTGCTGTTCCTGACTGGGATCCCAATCCCATGAGCTCTATCAGTTCGTCGGCCCTTTTGCTGCATTGCTTGGTGTTCAGCCCTTGCAGGCCGGCCATGCCACACAGGTTGTCCCGGACGCTGAGGTGGGGATAGATTCCCAGGTCCTGTGGCGCAAGTCCGATGATCCGGCCGAAGATGCGTGAGGGGGTTCGATAGGGGTTGTGCCCCTCTACTGAGATGTGGCCTGAGTCCGGCTCGCCCAGCCCGGTCAAGGCCGAGATCAGGGTTGACTTGCCTGCTCCATTCCTACCCAGCAGACCCAAGATGCTGCCGCGCCTGACCTGAAGATCCACACCCTTGATCACCTGCCTGCTCCCGTATGATTTGCGCACCTGGCAACAGGACAGGGCGTATTCCCCCGAATTGTTTTTTACGGGTTGCAAGATGTACCTCCTGACGATCATTAGTGATTAACGATGTAAACTATAATAACATTGTTAACAACCTGGTCTCGCCAAGGTTTTCATGGGCCGCATTGTGGTCTGCGTCAGCTTTCGGATATTCTGATGTGGCTTGGCGGGGATATACGCCTTGCATTGACTTGCAAGTACTATGATTTTCGTTAGCAGTGTTGGGGCTATAGGAACTAAACGCGTTGTTTATGTTGGGGGTTTGGCCTTGTGGCTGTAAGCGTGTTGGGTGGTTGTTAATAGGTCGGGTTGTTAATAGGGGTCTTGCAGGGGTGCCCGTTCCTGTTCGATTGGGGAATGAGAACCAGATCGAAGAGGGCCAGGCATTGCCCCATATGCCATGGGCGGATGCGCAGGCATGGGCGCAACAGATCAGGCACGCAGCGCCGGATGTGTCCGTCCTGCTCGATCACGTCCACCGCGCGCAGGCAGGACCGGGCCCGCGCCGCGCAGTTGAGGGAGTTCCTGGACTGGCTGCTGACGGGCAGGACCCGGGAACAGATGGGGGCCATGGGCGCCAGGGCCTGGCGTAAACGGGTCGGCTGGTGCTGGAACATCAAGCCGGCAATCACACCGGACGGGGTGGTCCATCACACGCTCATGGCCGACGGCACGTATATGGCACACGGCTGGTGCCTCCTGATAGCGATCGACGGGCAGACGGGCCAGGTCATCGACCGGCAGTGGTGCCATCAGGAGAACACGGCGGCCTGCACGGCCCTGTTCTCCCGCATCCCCGGGCCCGACGTGCTCATCACCGACGGCCTTCGCGGCGTGCAGAAAGCCTGCCATGCCTGCTGGCCGGGCACGCGCATCCGACGCTGCCTGGTGCACGTGCAACGCAACACCAAAACCGACCTGACACTCAAACCACGACTTCAGGCCGGCAAGGAACTCAAGCGACTCTCCGACCAGCTCACCCGGGTCCATACCATCGAGGAAGCGGTGCGTTGGGGTGAGGCCTTGAACGCCTGGCACGAAAGATGGAAAACCCTCATCGACGAACGCACCATGGCCAAGGACGACCCAGCCAACCCCAAAGCCAGCCACCAATCCTGGTGGTGGACCCACCAGGAACTCCGCCGCTGCTACCGCAGGCTCGAACACCTCTTCCAAGACAGGCAGCTCTTCGCCTTCCCGGAACCCGAACTCACCGCCGGCGGGCCAGTGGAACGCACCACCAACCGGCTGGAAGGAGGAGTCAACCCACCCATCAAACGCACCCTCCTGCAACACCACGGCCTACCCGAGAGCCACATGAGACGCGCCTGCGAATGGCACTGCTACATGAAAACCGACAACCCCGACCCCGCCAGCCTGATCAGGGACGAACACCACCAGCCACGACCAGCACCCAAACGGGAAACCAGACAGGAACAGGACGAGCCCGAACACTACGGCACCGCCATCAACTGGAACGAGTTCCACACACCAGTCAGATACCCCAACACCACACTCTGACCAACACACAACCAAACCCACACACAGAACCTAAAACAACGCGTTTAGTTCCTATAGGCCCAGTGTTGGGAATCTGGTAATTGCTCTTCAACGAAGAAGACCCGGGGGATTGCCAAGCATGAGCGGACACCCTTTTCGCCCACCAGTCACGATTTTGTTCAGGCAACTCTGCCTCTTAGCTATTATGTAGCTTTAGCTAAAGAGCACAGCAACAGGCTAAGGAAATGGGTGGCCCGGCAATCTTGGGGTTTGCGGGGCCACCCCGCTTACTCGTGCAAAGAGTTTAGTGGCGACGGCTGCTGCTTTCTCGCTGGTGGGAGGCTGCTGCTGTGGCGCCTGCGGCGGCGAGCAGCCCTGCGGCGAGCAGGACCAGGAGTCCGGTGCTGCCGGCCCTGGGTAGGATGCCCTCGTAGGTGTAGCCCAGGTGGGCGGTCGCCTGCGCGGCGTTGTCTATGGTCCAGTCGACGGCCACGTCGACGGGTCCTGCGTCGTGGGGCGGGTTGGTGATGCTCCAGGTGCCGTCCGTGTTCCGGTAAAGGCTGGTTCCGGCGATGCCGCCGAACTTGACCCCAGTGAGCACCACAGGCGTCGGATCGAATGCAACCGCCATGGGGATCGTGCTTTTGGCTGCCGTTTGGTTGTTGCCCAACTGCCCGTACTGGTTGTCTCCCCAGGCCCAGAGGTTGCCATCCTGCCTGATGGCCAGTGAATGGAGCTGTCCGGCGCTGCTTCGAGCGGCCTTGAACGTTTGGGTCTTGTTTGCTGGGTCCTTGATGGTCGCAGGCTTGCTCTGATTGACGGTGCTGCCGATGCCCAGCTGGCCGTTGCTGTTCCATCCCCATGCCCAGAGGCTGCCGTCCCGGCCGACGACAAGGGAGTGGTTCACACCTGCGCTGATCTGGGCTGCTTTAAGGTTTTGGCTGGTATTAGTAGGGTTCTGCGCGGTTTGTGGCTTGTACTTGTCGCTGGTGCTGCCATCCCCCAGCTGGCCGTACCCGTTGTATCCCCAGGTCCAGGTGTTTCCGTCCGTATCGATGGCCAGGGCGTTCCAACTCCCTGCGCTGATTTGGGTGGCTTGGAAGGACTGATTGGGCAGTCGGGCCGGATTGGATGCGTAATTGGTGCTGTCGCTGGTGCCGTTGCCGAGCTGGCCGTTCGTGTTGTATCCCCAGGTGTACACGTTGCCATCGGCGTCCAGGGCCATGACGAAGCTCCAGTTGAGGCTGACCTGGACCGCATGCAAGGTCTGTCCCGGATTGTCCGGGTCGGCGGCTGGAGTCGGGTTCTTCCTGGTCGTGCTGTATGCGGGCGTCTGTCCCTTGCCGGTGCTCTCGCTGCCCCAGGTGTAGACGCGGCTTTCGGAGTCGATGGCGGCTGAGTCGGCGATGCCGGCGCTGACCTGTACGGCTTTGAATGGCTGGCCGCTGGTGTCCTTGACGGGCTGGGGCTTGTACCGGTCTGTGGTGGTGCCGTCGCCCAATTGCCCGTGATCGTTGCGTCCCCAGCTGTAGAGGATGCCGTTGGATCCGATGGCCAGAACGTGCGAGTCACCGGCTGCAACCTGCGTGTAGGTAAAGCCGGAGTCCGCGCCGTCGGGCAGGGGGATTCTGACTGGAGTTTTCTGCATGGCGGCATCTGCCGGTTTCTGAGCCAGTTGTCCGTATTTGTTGTTGCCCCATGCGTAGGCGTTTCCGTCGCTGGCGACGCCTATGGAGAAGGAGCCTCCGGCGCTGGCCTGGTTGAAGCGGATGCCCCGGTTGATGGTGGGTGGGGTGATGGTCACATGCTGGCCGCCGAGCACGTTGCCCTTGTCGGGGTTCAGGGCCCAGTGGGTGTCCATTCTGGTCCAGTGGGCGGCCAGGGTGATGTTGCCGGTGACCTGCTGGCTGAAGTCGTAGGCGATCCAGGAGTCGTTGCTGGTGTCCTTGGTGAACCATCCGTCGAACAGGCAGCCATCCGCTTTCGGATTGGGGAAGGGGCGTTTGGCCTGTTTGCCTTCGGTGACGGTCTGGTTTTGGGGCATGCCGGAGGGTGACGGGTAGGAGCTGTCCGTGCTGGTGAAAGTAACGGTGTAGGAGTCCAAATATCTGTAGGCCAGGTGGGCGTCCGGCTGCTGGCCGTTGAGAGTCCATGAGACGGCCGTGTCCACTTTTCCTCGGGCATGCGCGGGCGTGGTGACGCTCCATGTGCCGTCAGTGTTCTTGGTTATGTTTGTGCCTGCCGCTCCGCCGAAGCTGACCGCAGTGACTGTCGTCGTGCCGGGCAGGTTCACCCGGCCGGGGATATGACGATCGTTGGTGGTGTTGTCGCCCAGCTGGCCGTTGGCGTTTTTGCCCCAGGAGTACAGGTTTCCGTCTGAGGCCAAGCCGAAAGAGTTGTTGTCCCAACCGGCGCTTACCTGAACCCAGGTCAGTCCAGTTGGTGCGTTCTGTGGCGCAGCAACCCGGATAGGGGTGTTTCGCTGGGTAGTGGTGTTGTCGCCCAGCTGGCCATTGTTATTGGCACCCCAGGAGTAGAGGTTTCCGTCTGAGCCAATGGCCAGTGATGCAACAGATAGGAGGCTTACTTGTTTCCAAGAGAAATTAGGTAGCACTCCATTGGGTTTCTGCGCTTGAGTTGGCCCGTACACGTCAACGGTGAGCCCATTGCCGACGTTGCCTCTTCCGCCGTAACCCCATGTATATATGTTGCCGTCGGATCCGATCGCTTGCGAGTAGTAGTCCCCCATTTGGAATTGTCCCCAGGTCAATCCGGAGGGAGCCCCTTGTGGCCATGCGATTCGTACGGGCGTGATTTTATTATCGGTGATTGATCCTGTACCCACTTCACCACGGGTATTTGCGCCCCAGCCGTAGAGCCAGTTATCCGATCCCAAGGCCAGAGAATGCCATCCCCATCCGCTCATCTGCTTCCATGTGAATCCGGAGGGTACTCCGCTTGGCATCTTCACCTGGATGGGGGCATGCCGTTCAGTGGTAGTGCCGTCCCCCAGTTGGTTATGATCGTTGTCGCCCCAGCTGTAGAGCTTGCCGTCGGATCCCAGACCAAGAGCATGCAGGCTACCTACCGCTTCCTGCTTCCATGTGAACCCGGACGGGGCATTTTGTGGCATGTTAACTTGTTCGGGGGTGTAATGCGCGGTTGTAGTGTTGTTCCCCAACTGGCCATAGGTGTTGTCGCCCCAGCTGTAGAGCTTGCCGTCTGATCCCAGAGCCATGGAGAACAAGTATCCGGCTGAGGCCTGGACCCAGGTGAAATCCTGGGATACGCCCTGGGGTTTCTTCACAGGGACCGGCTCATGACGTTCAGTGATGGTCCCGTCGCCGAGTTGGCCATGATCATTGCTTCCCCAAGAGTAAAGGTTGCCGTCCGAGGCGACTGCAAGAATGTGCCCCCTTCCAGCGCTGACCTGGCTGAAGCGTATTCCTCGGGGTCCGGGCGGGGTCAGGGTGACTTTCGTGCCGCCGGCGACCGGCCCCTGCACAGGGCTCATGCTCCAGGCATCCGCCTTGGTCCAATGAGCGGTGAGCTTCAGATCGTTGGTGACGGGCTGGTTGAAATCGTAGGCGACGGGTGTTGAACCGATGAACCAGCCGTCGAACAGGTAGCCATCTTTGGTCGGATTCGCTGGACGTTTCGCGCGCTCGCCGTCAGCTATGGTTTGCGTCGTGTCGGTGCCTTGGGGGTTGCTGAAGGTGACGGTGTGCGATGTGGAGGCGCGTGATTGCAGTCCAGCGTTGTCTTTGTCGTCGGGAGTCCCGGTCTTGTCCGGCGTGGGGGAGATGGAGGGGGTCGGTTGTGTGGGATTCACAGGGGAGGATGAGGCCAGCGGAGAGGGGGAAATAGGAGAAACGGGAGTTGTTGCTGTTTCTGTTGGCTGGGTGGTGATGTCAGGAGCATTGCTGGACTGTTGCTTAGCTTCACGATCCCCCTCCTCCCCGCTATTCCCATATGGGGTCGGCGCGACCGCGCGGGCCGCACTGGATTCGGTTGTGGCGCTGTCTGCCGTGGCATAGGTGCAGACCAGGAGACTTGCGGGCAGGATAATGGCCAGCAGGAGGCTGATCAACAATGCCGGTCGAGCGGATATAGTTATATTAGAGTGCTGACGAGGCATAGTGTGATCCCCTTCCCCAGGAATCGCAGCCATATTGTCAAGAATCCCCAACATCCGGCGAATCACGCGCCGAAGACAACTTTGGCCGCTAATGACACAGTAGCATAAGCGCTGATGGTCTAGAACAAATAAAATTGAGAAATTTCTGTTTACTTTCTGACGATTTAATGGCGCTCGTCGGCTTTTCATCCATGGTTGGCCTTTCGTTTCTGAGGGTCCATTACCGATTTGGTAAGCGAAACAGAAGGGATGCCAAGAAAATAGGTATTGTTATCAATGCATCAGCGAGGAGAGCGAACTCAAAACAGTGCTATGCATGCCAAAAGTTCATTAGGGAAAACCGATAGCTATGAAACCATGGAGTTCTATGCAGGTATGCGAGAGATTCGTAGCGGACGATGCGGGTTTGTCGATGTGTTGAGAATGCGGTGTTGACAGCAATACAGGACCTGGTGATGTATCATCCAGGCTTTCTATTCGGTTGCTAGTACACACATTCCGACTGCAGTCGATCTTATGCTAGATGGTCATAGTTGATTACTTGATCAAACTTGGTTTTAGCGGCAGCAATTTATCAAGGTGATGGCAAATATCGACACAAAGTGCAACGACTCGGTATGCTTGCGTGCAAAAGTTCTGTTAATCAATGCTGACTTTTTCTGCCGTCATACGCCAAGCAGCCCAACAGTATGCGGAAGCACAAGAGCGACCTTCCGAGTCCTGACTTGGGTATGAGGCGCCAAGAGCAGACTGTCGGTCTGCGGCAAGATGTCATAGAGACAGGCAAAGGGGCAGCGAGGTAGAACTGAACACGTCGACTCACTTGCCTTTTATCTCCATGATCGTCCCATGTGGTTGCTGATATTTGGCCGAGTGCAGCAAAAGGATGGAGGCATGTGCAGAAGAACGGCGAGGCTGGCGTTGGGCATCAGCGAGGTGGAGCACCGGCAAATGGATGGGATGGTCTTGCAGCGCAGGCCGAGCGGAGGGGGTCTTTAGCATTAGCCATGCCAACAAGCTCTCTTTCTGGTTCTGTAAAAGCCTAATTAGAGCCTGCCCATCCATAACAATCGGCGATGCAGTTCCCCTCGTTGTCAATGGCTGGTCCCTCGTGGCCCTGCTGTAGTTGGTTCCACAGGTTGGGGTAGTCCTGAAGATTGAATCCGCCGCTGTGTTGAGTGGATGGGATAGATCCGCCTCTTCCACCGGTCAACGTGTCGGTGGAGGCGGCGGAGCCTCGCAGGCTCCGGCGGCCCCATCAGCCCCTCAAGGAGGTAACGGAAGTACAGATTGGCACCAATGGGTAGATCAAACAACTCCGAGTAGCTGTCATGCCGGGGAATTCTGCCCCATTGGGTGATTGATTGAGGATTTACCAGCGGGACCGGTTGCTTGGAAGGTCTCCCATCCCGCTGGCGTTACTTGTGAGCGACCATAAGGCTGTCTCTTTACGGTATTCTGCTGCACCCGCTCAAGAATGCGATCTGGTCCGGCTTGGGTCTGAACGTGTAGGCGTGGATAAGGATGTCAATAACATTTTGAATCGGCCTTTGAGCCACACACAAACGTGAGAACTTATTCTTAAACTATATGCATCGCTTTAGAGCTACACCGCTTTCCTTATAGGGTGTAGGTAGTAGCTTGTAATTGGGGATTATCAGCAGTGAATGTGGGCCGCTACTGCTGGAGCGAGTGCTGATACGGCCGTTGCGGATGTGATGAATACCCGTAGAGCTTTGCGTCGCACTTTCTTCATTGCATCAATATGGCGATGTGCCGGATCAGTGCAGGAGGCTGTACCCGGAATTATGCGGCCTGCTTCGGCAAACTCCGAACGTGAGGATCGAGCAATGCAATCAATTTGACACCATTCGGCTGGTCGCATGAGAGTTTGTGCGGATTACCCTGTTTAATGTCGATCTTTGCGAAGGGGAAGAAATTCTGCCCGTCGTCTGCTGGATAATTCAAGTTTGAAGAAGAGCGCTGCATAGCTTGTCCGTTCACCTTGCATTGCGCGGCTTCTGTCTGCTTAAGATCGGCCCGTCGCGCAAGTACATACAGGGTTCCCGGCTTGTTCGCGGAGATGGTTGTGACGCTGCTGTCACCAGAAACGTCGTACTTTGTCAAAGATGAAAGGTAATTGGAGGCCTGTTCCACGGACGGCTCTGACCGATTGGATCCCTGACAGCCCGAGAACAGGGCCACACTCATCAAAACTGCTACAAGGGCGATTATTTGTTTTTTCCAGATGGCGCCAGCCGTCCTTGCTTCGCTATGGAACCGGGCTGGCAATGCCGTGAGCCGACCCAAGTGTCCGTGCGGATCCCGCTGATGCGCCACTGTCGAATTAAAGTCCGTCTGCTCATAAGCCTTTGTCTTCTTCATCAGTTCTCCTTAGGCAGGTAGAGGAGGGTTCACGACGTTGTTAGTTGAATCTAAGTTTCATAACTCAGATGAGCGGCAATTAAATAAAACGAGTTTAGCTCTTTATTTAAGAAATACAAATATTTGCCAGTTTGTATCTTTCGTGGTCGAATTCTGGCTATATTTACGTGATTAGCCGTCATTCTCCTAATTAATCGAATAGCACCATGCATGCGGTTCCTACACGCTTTAATCCTGAGATCACAACAGGAATTGTGATCTGCTTCGAGCAAGTTTCTGAAGGTGTGTGCTTGTCACATTGTTTTCTTACCGGCTATTTACCAATACAGAAACAATTACTCGAAAACTTATATGAGTCTGGCTGAATTTCTGAGTTGTGCGGCCAGTTCAGTGAATGTTTTCTGTCCGCTGACTATTTCTTGTATCCAGCGATACATGCCATTGCGCTTAGGTTCGTCTGAATCGTCAATATCCAATTCGATACCCATTCTGAAAACCTAAGAAGACGAATCTTGCAAGACGGCTCTTTTGTCGGCTTGTTCCTTGCAGTGTTGCCTTATGTGTCTTCCAGCAGTTTCAGCGCATTTGGGAATCGCTCATCGACTGCACGAACACCTCCGGCTAGGGTTCTCCGCAAATCAGGATGATCAATGCCATCGTGAGAGCGGAGCATGGCTTCTTCAGTAATTTCTTTGTTCTTGCCGGATTCATATACAGCTTTCCAGGCTGAACCGTCGCGATGTAAATAGTCCACAAGTTCGAAGGCTGCCAATGGCCCGTATAAAGTGGCAACTCTTTGAACTACGTTTTTCGCTGCTCGGAGTCCGACTGAAGAATCGGTTTGATCATGCGCATCTATTATAGCGGGGGCAGTTATCCGATTTGGGCCATACTCTTTGAATGCTGCATAAACGCTCGGTTCCACGGGGCCGCTTTCCCAGGCTTGTACAGGTTCGTCGAAAAGCCTATGCCTGTGTATCCGGAGGCATTCAACCTGTGCGAAATACACCAGCTTGTTGATTTTCATATTTGTCAAATACAGGTGTGTATGAGGATAGGTGATCAACATGTTGGCGATAGTCAATGCAAGCATGTGATTCTTGCCTCCTTTCATGCTGATTTGCGTCCTCAGGGCAGCTGGTCCATATGCCCGCCGTAGTCATGGTTGACAGGGTTGGTGTTCCAGGGGTAGGGCAGTGCGGTCTGCGGATAGATGTCCGCCAGCACGTCGTAGCCTGTCGGGTCGTATTCGCGCAGCTCGTTCCTTGTGTTGAGCGGGCCTCGGACGCCGTCCCAGGTATCGTCGGCACTCTCGGCCATCACGTTGAACCACATGGCGGTTAGGGTGGCGAAGTACTCCTCGATGTTGCCCATCAGGTAGGTGTGCGGCCAGAGACCAGTCTCCTGTGCATGGCTGTAGGCGGCCTGGATCCGATGGGCCAGGCTCTGATCCTCCAGGCGGTTGATGCCCAGCAGGTGGATGGCGTGGCCGAATTCATGGGCCAGTATGGACTCGTTGGGGTAGCGGGTCTGGTGCACGTCCTCAGTGATACGTTCGATGTTGGCGGCGGAGATGGAAGTGATCGGGTCGCCGATCATGCCTCCATAGCCTTCCACCGGCCGATCCATGATCTGGGCGCCTCCGCGGTGCTCAGGTATGTCATAGACGTCCTCGTGCAGCCCGTAGATGGCGACCCTGGCACCCTCGGTGATCATGGTCTGGGCCACCTGCGGCGATGCGGACAGCATGGTGTCGATCAGATCGGCCGCAAGCAGCCGGGTGTGGTGCTGGACGTCGTCAGATGATTCGATGGGGATGCCGCAGCGGCAGTTGGTGAATTGGGTGTATTGATAGTGCCAGTTGTTGACTACGATTTCGACTTCCGGATCAGCCCGCTGTCCTTGGCGGTTGACGATGGCTGCATCCGCCAGTACGGTCAGGCGTCCCAGAACAGTGAAATCCAAGGGTTCCCTGGTAATCAGTGTTGACCGTTTTTTGATGGGTTCGTAAACGTTGAGCAGGTTCCACTCCACGTCGGTCCTCTCCATCAGCGGCAGGGGATGGTCGTCCAGGAAAAGGCGGAAGTGGCGGGGGTCGGCGGCTCCCTGCACCTCCTGATCCCAATAGAGTTCAATGCGTCGAGGATCGATCATTTGGCTGAAAATCACCCGAGGTGGATTGGTATGAGGCATTGGGGGATCTCCCTTCATCGCGGAATCACCTTGATGGTTTCATCCTATGGGACTTGTGGGCGAAATCTCTTTTGCGGAGACCATTGAGTCAATAAAAACCACCTATTGTTCCCTTCGCTCAACCCTGCGGTCGGGTTCAGTGGGAGTTGAAGTGACGCTGATGAAAGGTTCTGCGGTAGCGGGTGGGGCTGATGCCGGTGCTGCGTTTGAACACCTTCATGAAGTACTTGTCATCCTTGTAGCCGACGATGGTCCCGATGCTTTCCACCGTGTCGTCGGTCTCCACCAGCAGCGACTTGGCCGCCTCCATGCGGAAA
Source organism: Bifidobacterium sp. M0353 (assembly GCF_016100645.1). NCBI lineage: Bacteria > Bacillati > Actinomycetota > Actinomycetes > Bifidobacteriales > Bifidobacteriaceae > Bifidobacterium > Bifidobacterium sp. M0353. Next base: position 176,521 of record NZ_JACFSB010000001.1, read on the forward strand.
CGTTCGATCTCCTGAGAGATGGTGATGCCGAACTTCTGCCGGTACTTGCGCGACAGGTAGCTCTTGTTGTAATTGAAGTAGTTGGCGATCTGCCCCAGGCTGATGGGTCCCAGAGCGTGAATGCGGATCCAATCTCGCACCGGCTGCAGCTCATGAATGTTCATGGACTGCGTGCGAAGCAGCTGCCTGGTCTGCATGGTCACCTCGTAGAGCACGCAGGCCAGGATGGCGTTCAGATAACTTTGGTCGCCGTGCATCTGGTAGACGTCCAGCAGCTGGTTGGTGATGACGGTGATCCGGTCCATGAGCAGATTCTCGCTGTAGGCAGGCAGAAGGATGCTCGCAGTCTCGTCCACCCTAGGGTCGTCGCCGGTACCCTCGATGGGATTCAGACCGGGCAGTTTGAAGTGCAACCAATCAAACTTGAGGTTCTCGGTGATGGTGCGGAATCCCTGATGCTTCAGGTCGGGCGGGACGATCAGGAAGGTGCCGGGCCCTACCATATAGCGCGTATCGCCAATCTGCAGGGGCAGCGTGCCTTGGATGTTGCAGATTATTTCGAAGGTACTGATGACGCGCTTGTCGTGTTGCCAGCCCGGCTCGCCGATGAAGGTCCCGGCGGATACCAGCTCAGGTCGGGGCTGGCTTTCCTGGTCAAAGAACAATGTCATGAAAGTCGACCTCTCCTCGGGGGAATCGGTAAAAATGCTCCACGTATTGTGGATTCTAGGCCACCGGATACGGAATTGACCATCGCTACCATTGAAGACAGCATAGACAGTGGAGCCTAGGCACGTCAGAAGGAGACGGGACGACTGTGGCAGACCGGACCATTCCAGCGCAGGGGTTGGTGACCCAGGCGCCTGTAAAGAATCTATACCTCAAAATCTTCCACCTTTTCTATAAATTCACCACCATTCCGGGAGCGATGCAATCATGAAACACACTGAGAGCACCTTGGAGGAGGTCAGAGACGACAAGGGCTTCTTCGGACACCCTCGCGCCATCGGTACCCTGGCCCTGGGCAATTTCTGCAACTCGGCCGCCTGGGGCGCCTTCTACGCCCTGATGATCTACTACCTCTACACCCCCTTCTCCAAGGGGCTGGGATTCTCCCAGGGGGATGCGGCTCTGATGATCGCGGCCATGGGGGCGGCCAACGGGTTGCTCAACATCGTGGGCAGCTGGCTGTCCGACAGGGTCCTGGGAATGCGTAAGGCCTTGATACTGGGCAACCTGCTCAAGGCCATAGCCTTCTTTATCCTGGCCATACCTCCGACCAGTCAGGTCTTCGGACAGACCATGGCCTACATCGCCCTGGTGCTGCTGTCCATGCCCATCATGGGGATGTCCAACGCCTCCCTGACCGGGCAGCTCTACCGCAAGGAGGATGCCCGCAGGCGCGACGCGGCCTTCACCATCCACCAGTTCGCCAATACGGTGGCCGGAATCATCACCCCGGTCGTGGTGGGCCAGATCGGTCTGAGCAACTACCATATCGGCTTCGCTGTGGCCGGGGTCTTCGCCCTGCTCTACGGTGCGGCCATCTTCTTCACCCAGTACCGCTTCTTCGGACCCCTGGGCGAGGCTCCCATCAAGCCCTTGTCGGCCCGGGAGCGCCAGCGGATACTCAAGGGTCTGGTCATCGGGTTGGTTGTGCTGGCACTGGTCATCGCCGCCCTTGTGCTGACCAAGCATTTCAACCTGAACGCCATCATCAACGCCGTCACCACCTTCGCCTTCGTGGTACCCCTGTGCTTCCTGGTCAACCTGTTCGCCAAAAAGGACCTGACCGGCCGAGACCATACACACCTTCGGGCCTTTCTCTGGTTCTTCTTCGCGCAGATCATCATGGCCCTGGGCGCCACCCTGCTGACCAGCGCAATCGCCATCTTCCTGGACAAGAAGGTCAACCGGGTGATCTTCGGCATCACCATCGCCCCCGGCTCACTCCAGGTCATCTACATGGTCATGGATCTGATAGCCGGCCCCATCTTCATCTTCCTGTGGACCAAGACTCGTGCCGGGGCAATCCGGACCACCTATAAGTATGGTATGGGGCTGCTGGTCACGGCTCTGGCCTTCTTCACGCTGACCATACCCTCCTTGATTCTGGGCGGGAGCGGATCCTCCGGCTACTCCCTCTGGTGGGTGCTGATTTACTACGCCTTCATGGCCCTGTCCGACCAGCTGGTCGGACCGATCGGCAGCTCCCTGGTGTCCGGACTTTCGCCTGAATCCTACGAGACCCAGCTGCAGACCGCCTGGAATCAGACCGCGGCCATCGGCAATGCCATAGCCATCATATTCTTCAAATTCTTCCAGACGGCCGACCAGCAGGTCTACCTCTTCCCCATCGTGGCCGTGGCCCTGCTGGCCGTTGCGCTGGTGCTGATTGTGTTCAGCCGCCGCATAGAGAGGCAGATGGCAGCATGAGTCAGCGATTCAACATGAGCGGGCCCATCGACATCAGTCAGGCCAGCGTCGACGACCACTTCTGGTCAGAACAGCGGTCCTGCCCTACCAATGGAGGGCCCTCAACGACCAGGTGCCCGGCGCTGCGCCCAGCTACTGCATGCCCAACTTCAGTGCCTTCGCTGCTCTCAATGAGAGGCTGAATGTGCAGGAGGGAAGCGGGGACTTCCGGCCGCCGACTTACACCAACCAGGGATTCCACTGGCTGCCGGAGGACCCGGACCATCCCGATCCGGACAAGTTCTATGGCTACGTTTTCCAGGACACCGACTTCTCCAAACGGGTGGAGGCGCTGGGTACTCGCTGGCGCATCATCCGGATGCCGATGCGGTCATCCGCAGCATGGTCAGACTGCGGGTACCTGCCTGGCGTGAGTCGGCAGAGGGGGCTGATGCCGCTCCGCTCTACCGCCTGCGGCAACCTGTTCGCCGCATGCCGACCACGGCCACCCTGATTCCCTATTTCGCCTGGTCCAACCGTGGCGAAAACGAGATGAGGGTTTTCCTGAACGTGGACTGAAGGCCATTCTGCCATCCCTTAAGTGCACTGCGGTTTCTGGGAGCGAAGCAGGGCGGCCAGGGTCAACAGATCCTCCATGCCGCCGATGATCAATAACAGAATCAGTGCATGCTGGGAACCGTTGATGGTGCCCAACCCCTGTACGTCCCTTCCCGGCAGCAGGAGGGGAAAGACCGGAGCCAGCGCGTCAATGACCAGTCCGGTCAGGAATAGCAGGTTGGCACAAAGAAAGAGGGTTCGGCTGCAAAATCGACGCTTGAGGGCCGCCGAGAGCGGGGTGATGGAGGCGACGACCAGCAGGTAGAGGGTTGTCATCCATTGCACGCTGGAGGTCCCGATGCCGAAATGGCTCATGAGGGCCGGGAAGGTGATGTTCATGGCCGTTTCCACAATCACGCCGCAGAAGGACATGATGCCGGTGGCCACCACCGCGCCTATTACCCTGCGGGGGATTGCTGTGTTTTGCGCTTGTTGCGTTGCTCGGGTTGCGCTCATGAGCGAGACTCCTTTCCAGCCTGGGAGGGATCGTCGGAATTCAAGGTGGTGAAATAGGCCAGCACGCGGTCGAAGGCAGCCAGATCCCGATGGTCGAACTGGCGCTCCATGGCCTTTTGCTGGTTGTCGATATATGCCCGCACGGCTTTCTGCAGGTCACCGGCCTTGGCGGTGGGCGCAATGATGCGTTGGCGGCCGTCCCTGGGGTCGCGTTTGGCGGCGACCAGCCCGCTGGCCTCCATTCGCTGCAGGATTTTTGTCGTTGTGGATGGGCGGATGTCGAACTCCATCTCGATGTCCCGCTGGGTGCGGTCCTGGGATTTGCCCAGAAAGTCGATGATGGACATCTGGGTGCCCGTGAGCCTGTATTGGGCCGCGTAAGCATCCATGGATCGTGACCTAACGTTGGCTGCCTGTTTGATCCGCTTTCCATAGTTTTTGTTCAAAGGCTCTCCCCGGTTAGATTGTTGGCTGTCCAAGGAATGATCTTCCGGGTATGGACAAGTTGTTCAGATTCTGATAATTGGTCGCTCTGCCGGATCCCCTGTACAGAACCCTGTAAGGAATCGGTTCAAGATTCGATAGGCCCAAGGACGCGGTGGACGTGCATTGCCGGATTTCGGCAACAAATATCATCTTCTTGCTATGCAGGGAAAATGCCTGATTCCCGGGCTTACCGTATAGGCAAACGGAAGTCTTCCCGTCCGGCTCATATGTAGGTGGTTGGAAGTTAGCCACTTCCGCATGGCATGGTCTGCGACAGAGCAGTGCACGTAACCATGTCTCGCGACAGGGTCCTTATTTTGTAGCAATGGCGCCTTAAATGCCAGGACCCCGGGATGAGCCGTTGGGTGGACAGTCTGACTATTCAGAGAAGAATGAAGGTACAGGACATGAGCATATCCCACAAGGTCCTTGCAGGATTGATGGCAGGGGCCGTTCTTCTGACTGGTGCATCGATGGCGACTCCGGCCATGGCATCGGAGAATGAACAAACGATCAATGTGACGCCGAATCCCTGGTATGCCGATGGCCCCTTCCAGGGTTGGGGAACTTCCTTGGCATGGTTTGCCAATGCCACAGGCAACTATGGAGAACCCGGTTCAATCAGTCAATCCAGCGGAGACCCTCAGACCGATGCCAAGGCTTTGGCCTATGGACGGCAACTTCGTGAGGATTTCTATACGAGCATCTTCGGTAGGAAGGGTCTTGGTCTCAACAAGGCTCGCTACAACATAGGCGGTGGCAATGCCTCGGACGTGGCATATGGCTATCCGTTCATGCGGCAGGGAGCCGCTATGCCCGGCTACTGGGCCCAGGACCCGGATGGCTCCTTGGGCCTTTACGGCGGTCTGGCGACAACGATGGCTAACAAGGCCGGCATTGATCGGGCTTTCGATCCTCACAGCGATGCCTCCTATGTGTGGGGATCCGCCTCCTCTGATTCCCCGCAGGCCCGCGACGTCAAGGCTCAGGAATGGTGGCTGAAGAGGGGAGCTCAGAACCATGACATCGACCACGTCGAGGCTGCAGCCAATGCGGCTCCCTGGTTCATGACACAAAGCGGGTATGTGAGCGGAGGCGATAGCGGGAATGCCAACAACCTTGCGGATGCGGACAAATTCGCTCAGTATCTGGCTGCGGTAACCCGGCATCTGTCACAGCTCCATGCCGACAACGGGAATCGGGTTGGGATCAATACGGTTGAGCCGCTCAACGAGTCGGAGACAGGATACTGGAGCTCGCCGCGAGGAAGGGCTTCGGATGCCTTGCCAGCCGAGGACAGAGCTCTGATCGACCGATACTGGAATCGGTATTACCAAGGTAAGAACAAGGCTGTTACGCCATATACCACCGAGGTCAAAAAGCCTCAGGAGGGTATGCATGTCGATACTGGGACAGCCGGCAATGTCATACGCGCGCTCAGATCGGCTCTGGATGCAGAAGGCCTGCAGCAGACTTTGGTTTCAGCTACCGATGCGACGGATTCAGGCCAGTTTGTCGATTCCTACCATCGCTATCCGCAGGATGTCAGGGATGCCATCGGCCAGTACAACACCCACGGGTATGGCACCAACCGCCAGCGGGCTGCCCGGGACATTGCCCAGGGGGATGGCAAAGCCTTGTCCATGAGCGAGGTGGATGGCTCCTGGCAATCCGGAGGCTTCAATCCTTATGGTTTCGACAATGCCTTGGGCATGGCCGGTAAGATCAACGCAGATGTCTACGCCTTGCAGTCCAGGGATTACACCTTCTGGCAAATCGGTGAGGACCTTTACAATGTGGCCACTGGCGACAAGGATATGAATGGCAACAGTGCCAATCCCAAGGGGGAGGACACCAATTGGGGCACTGTCTTTCTCGATTATGATTGCTCGGTCGCCGGCGTTGACGGCAAGCTCTACTCTCGCAGGGAAGTGGACAACAATGGAGGCCAGACCTCGGGAATTCGCCCCTGCCGGATCGTGGTCAACGCGAAGTACAATGCTGTTCGCGCCTACACCAAATTCATTCATCCAGGGGATTTCATCACCGCCAATAACGCAACCAAGGACAATATGACCGCCAGCTCGGCAGATGGCAAGACACAGACGGTGATACACCGTAACGGCAGCGATCAGCCGCAGACGCTGGTCATCGATCTGTCAAACTACGGGAGCATCGATTCCGACGCGAGCGGAAAGCTCTTCCTGACCACCGAACCTGATCATCAGCAGGACATATACACGGCTGATATGAGCTATATGAACAAGTACTCCAATAAGGAGCAGCCGCATGGAGTCACCATCGATGCGGCAGCCAAGACGGCCACAGTCAAATTGCCGGCTCGTTCCATCGCCTCCATACAGCTCACCGGCGTATCCGGGGTCTCCCCACAGGCCCAGGTCAAGGATGGCAGCACGATTCAGCTTCAAGGGCAACAGTCAGGAAAGATGCTCACCGCGTCCTCCGATGGTCTTCTCATGCTTGAGGGCATGGCCAAGAATCCGGATCAGGGACGATCCCAGGCCTTCACTGTTCACAGCGTCGAGTCCTCTGCCGGCAGTCCCAAGCTGCCTCGGTACCTGATCTCTTCTGCAGACGGGAGCAGGTTCCTTTGCGCGGACGGCCGGATGCGGGCGGGTACCAGGGCATCCATCGGTACCGATGCACGGTTCATCTGGATGCTCAATACGGAAAACGGCAAGACCTTCAGCCTGGTCAACCAGGCAGATAAGGTTGCCCTGGACGTGACTGGCCAGCGGACCGATGCGGGTGCCACGATCTCTGTGGCAGAATCGACCGGTGCCGACAACCAAGGATGGTACTTCCGGTCTACGGAGCCGACAGGGGCCGAGAAGACCACGGTCCAGGTGCCACTTGGCGGATCCGTGGCCATGCCTCAAACCGTGATTCCCTATTATTCCTGGGGTCAAGGGGAGCCAGTACCTGTGGTCTGGAAAACAGAGGCCGTTGATGTAGGTAGAGAGGGAACCTATCAGGTTCAAGGTGTTGCCACTGATTTCTTTGGCAATACATTCCCTTGCCAGGCATCGGTTTTCGTGGGCGATCTTACCGTGACCGATCCTGCTTCCGCCACTATTCTCTTCGGTTCAGATGCCCGGGAGGCCCGCAAAGCGATGGAAGCCACCACCGTTTACGCCCATGTCAAGGCTTCGCCGGCCATCAAGGTCGACCCTCATGCCGTCAGCTGGGATTGGGCTGATCTTCAAGGAAAGCTGGACCGGGCGCACGAGGGTGATGTGGTGCCTGTGAAAGGCAACCTGGCCATAAGCGGAGGACGTTCCCTGCCCCTGTCTTTCAGCCTGTACCTGGAGGCAGCCAAACCACAGAACGTGGCTGATGTCAGTTATAACCTGACCGTTACCGACCAGGACGTTGAGTATGGCAAGGAGGATCAGTGGAGGAAACTCACTGATGGCAATATGCGGGAGGAAGCCTGGGCGACATGGAATTCGGCCGGCAACTACCGCCATAGCCCAACTGCCAATCTTGACTTCGGGCAAGTGCGTCAGCTGGATCGGGTGGCCATCACCTACAAGGACCATCCGCCGGTGTCGGCCAAGGCTGAGTACACCAACGATGGTGCCAACTGGAAGCCGCTGGGGAAGGTCGTCAACAACCCGCAGCCTGGTCAGACCGTGACCTTCCAGGCAGCAGGGATGGTAGGGGCCAGCAAGGTCCGCATCGTCAACACGGTAGACAACGCCTGGATGGATGCGGCGGAAATCGAAGCCTGGGCCCGTCCATGGGTAGGCCCGGTCAGAAATCTGGCTTGGGGCGCCGGCACCCACTTCTCGGTCAACGTCCAGGATGGTGATACGGCTGGAAAAGCCATTGACGGACATGTTGCCTCGGGGTGGTCCACCCAGTCGGCATCTTCGGATGTCGATCCGACAGCCACCTTCAACTTCGACAAAATCCGGACTATCAGCCAGGTCAAGACCGTCTTCCACTGGGATGGGCGAGCATCCTGGCCAAAGTCGCAGACCTTGGAATATTGCGATCAATCCGACAGCTGGCACCGGCTGGAAACCAAGACGGGATGGTATCTTCCACAGGCCGGTGGTACTGATGCCTCCACAGAAACCGATGCGCCTACGGTGACCTTCACCCTGGCCAGCCCTGTCCAGGCAAAGGCGGTGCGGCTTGTCAACAGTCTCCAGGACACCAAAACGTATATCAACGTGGCCGAGATCGAGGTAAACGGCACGGAGAGTATTTCGGCCTTCGAGCCTGAGCCAGGCAATGATGCCAACCTGGCTGATCTGCGCTTGGACGGACAAACCATTACAGATTTCTCGTCCGATCGCAATGATTATGTAGTCGATTTGCCGGTTGGCTCCGAAAGCAACCCGGTCTTGCAGGCCTTTAGCAGGGACAACGCGGCTAAGGTGGTTCAGACTGATGAAAGAAAGACCATCGGTGGCAAGAGCCTGATTACCGTCACCTCTGCTGACGGGTCGCGCTCCAGAGTCTACTCGGTCCGCTACCGGTCCTTCGATTTGCAGGGGTTGCAGGTCGTCCCGCCCACGAAGACCAGCTATGCCATCGGTGAGCGGTTTGACCCAAGCGGATTGGCGGTCAGCGCTGTGTATATCTCAAAGGACACGAATCACACAGAAGTCAGGCCTTTGGCCTTGGATGATCCCGAGCTGTCGGTGACGGGCTTTGACTCTACTGTGGCCGGCAAAAAGACCATTGTCGTGGCCTACCGCGGGGTGAACGCCAGCTTCGGTATTTGGGTAAAGGCCACCGGGCGGAATGCGTCCGGCACAGGCGCTGTGGGTTTGAACGGAAATGATTCTCCGCTTGGCGGACCTTCACATGCGGTTCTGGCGCATTCGGGAGCCTCGATAATCTCGGTAGCCCTACTTGTCGGAGCTCTGGCACTGACGTCGTTCGCGGCATTGCTCGGCAGACGATACCTGTCAAGCAGACGATAAGGGTACCGCGGGCGTCTTGTCTTCCAACACCCTGTGCGGTTCTGGTTCACCAAAGTTGCAATTGGCGAACCGGAACCGCTTTCAGGTAGTCAGACGACAAACCCCTTACAGCGAAAGCAATATTTCAATATTAGATAGCAGTTTTCATGTACGGAGCGTTCTATTTGTTTATAGACTGAAAGTACGTTAATGATTGTACTATCAACGTAATGAAAAGAGGCACAAGGATGTGTGCATATGAAAAACAATCGTGACCTTTTACAGCAAAACATCTACATTCAACAGAGTTGTCTGAATGGCTGACAGTTTCTGACATCTCGATGCTCAACGGCCAGTTGCAGGGGCGTCCGTTCCCTCGATTCCGGGTTGTTGACCCAGTTCTTCTTCGTCGTTGTTGACAGTAGGGGGTTGGGTTCACGCAATCAGACATCTCAAAGGAGAATAATGACATTTTCCAAATCGGCGGCAGGGCCAGCTGATGTCGCGAACAATCAGCAGTCGAGCACCGTCAACAAGCACAGACGGGATTGGCGCGGTTGGAAGTTCATGGGGCCTTTCGCTGTGGCTTTCCTGCTGGTGTTCATCATCCCGATCATCTACGCAATTTATATTTCTTTCTTTGAAAAACGAATGGTTGGCGGCACGGTTTTCGCCGGGCTCAGCAATTACAAACGTTTGTTCGCAGATGGTCATTTCTGGAGTTCGGTCGGCCGTGTCAGTGCTTTTACGCTGATCCAGGCGCCGCTCTGCCTCTTTCTGGCAGCCCTGTTGGCTCTGGCGATTGACTCCATGAGATTGCACGGAACCAAGTTCTTCCGAATTTCCACCTTCCTGCCTTATGCCGTTCCTGCCGTCGTGTCCACGCTGATCTGGGGATTCATGTACGGGGCCAAGTATGGACTGGTCGGCTCTTTCAATTCATGGACCGGCTTGCATCTGGACCTGCTGGCTTCCAATATTCTTCTGGTATCTATCGGCAACATCGTGACCTGGGAATACACCGGCTACAACATGCTGATCTTCTATTCCTCCTTGTCTACGATTCCGCATTCGCTCTATGAGGCGGCGGCAATCGACGGGGCCAGCGAATGGCAGATCGTCAGGCGGATCAAGATGCCGGAGTTGCGTGGAAGTCTGGCCATCACCGTGATTTTCAGCATCATCGGCTCCTTCCAGCTGTTCAATGAACCCTCGATCATGCAGAACATGGTGCCTGGGAACACCATTACCAGCTACTACACGCCGAATATGTACGCCTACAGTCTGAGCTTCGCGGGCAACCAGTCGAATTATGCCGCGGCCTTGGCCATCGTCATGGCGGTGATCACCATGGCGATCGCTTATGCGGTCCAGTTGAACAGTCTGAAGGAGCAGATGAAATGACCTCTGACATTTTGGATGAGACGCCTTCAGCGATTCGGGCGCGTGAACGCAGACGTGCCAAGCGAGTGGCCAGGGATGAAAGGGCGGAACGCAAACGCGCCGCAAAAAACGGATTCTCCAATCCCGCGAATCCCCGTCGCTCGATGACGCTGACGCTGGTTACCGGCATCTTCGCTCTGTACTGCCTGTTTCCCTTCGCCTACCTGATTATCAACGCCACTAAGACGCAGTCTGACTTCACCTCGACCTTCGGCCTCTGGTTTGGTCACACCTTCGCGCTTTGGGACAACATAACCACGGTCTTCACCTATGAGGACGGCATCTTCGGACGTTGGCTTTTGAACACGCTGCTCTACGTGGTAGTGGGAGCGGGTGGCGCAACCGTACTGGCCATCATGGGCGGATACGCCTTGGCCAAGTTCGCTTTTCCTGGCCGCAAGGCAGTCTTCGCGGTCGTGCTGGGTTCCATCAGTGTGCCCGGCATTGCCCTGGCTGTTCCGCAGTTTCTTCTGTTCGCCAAGATGGGCTTGACCAATACGCCCTGGGCCATGATCCTGCCCAGCCTTATCAGTCCCTTTGGCCTGTACCTCATGTGGATATTCTCCGAGCAGGCTGTTCCTACAGAGCTCCTGGAGGCGGCCAGGGTTGACGGTGCGGGGGAGTTCAGAACCTTCCTGACCATCAGTCTGCCTCTGCTGGCTCCCGGAATCGTCACCACAGCCTTGTTCGCCATAGTGGCCACCTGGAATAACTACTTCCTGCCCCTGATCATGTTGAAGGATGCCAATTGGTACCCCCTGACCATCGGACTGAACCAATGGAAGAACCAGGCCAACACTGCCGGCGGTCACGCCATACAGAATCTCGTCATCACCGGATCGCTGATCACTGTCATTCCTCTGATGATCGCTTTCCTGATTCTCCAGCGGTACTGGCAGTCCGGATTGGCTGCAGGTGCGGTCAAGGAATGAATGGATTTTTGCAATTGCGGCCAGTTGAGCCAATCGCAGGGTGAGTGGCCGGGAAGGGAGTCTTTCGTCTGTCATGCGGCAAGGATTCATCCCAATAAAAACCTGATGAATAGCACTAAGAGAAAAGAGTGATGTAATGAAACATGCAAAAGGGCTGAAGCGTCTAGTAGCTTGTGCCGGCGTACTGGCCATGTTTCTCGGTGTCACCGCCTGCGGCGGTAGCAAGCAGAGCAGTGGTGACGAGAATGTGGAGCTGAACGTCTGGGCATGGGAGCCCACCCTGAAAGCCGCAACCAAGGAGTTCGAGAAGAAGTACCCGAACATCAAGATCAAACTGCAGAATGCCGGGACAGCCAAGGAGCAGTACACTGCACTTGACAATGCCTTCCAGGCAGGCAAGGGAGCACCTGATGTGGCGCAAATCGAACTCTATGCCCTGAGCCAGTATGCCATCAATGATCGGCTGACCGATCTGAGTGACAGGACCAAGGGTTACTCGAAGTTCTACAATCCTGGCACTTGGAATTCGGTTCTGGTCAACAAAAAGCCCTACGGGCTGCCCTTTGGCTCGGGGGCCATGGCCTTCTTCTACAACAAGGATGTGTTTGACAAGGCTGGCGTTGATGCGACCCAGATCAAGACCTGGGATCAGTATTACGAGGCTGCTAAGAAGATTCGGGCGGTGGGTTCCTACATCGCTGCCGATTCCGGTGACGCGGGCTTCTTCGACGCCATGATATGGCAGGCCAACGGGCATCCTTACAAGTTGTCCGCAGATGGCAAGGATCTGTCCATCAACCTCGATTCCGACAAGGGGACTCAGAGTTTCATCAAGTGGTGGCAGAAGATGATCGACGAGGATTTGGTCGACACCAAGACCGTCATCTGGACCGAGGACTGGAACAAGAGTCTGAACAATGGCAAGCTCGCATCTGCGCTGATCGGCTGCTGGATCCCAACTACGCTGGTCAACGTGGCACCTGACCAAGCTGGCAAGTGGAGGGTCACTACCATGCCCACCCAGGATGGGTCTGCGGTCAACTCCAACCATGGCGGTTCGTCGCTGGCGATTATGGCTTCAAGCAAGAAGACCGATGCAGCCTATAAGTACATTGATTTCATCTCGCGGAATCAGGCCAGCATTGACGCTCGCGTGGCAGGCGGTTCATTCCCCGACGATGTGAAGACCACTGAATCGAAGAAGTTCAAGGAGGCCACCACCGTCAAGAACACCAAGGGCGATGACATCGAATACTTCGGCGGTCAGAAGTACAACGAGGTTCTGGCCAAGGCGGCGAGCGATGTGATCCCTGGTCACGCCACGCTGCCCTTCGAGGTCTATGCGCGGACCGTGTTCGCTGACGACGTCGGTTCCGCCTATACCGACAAGAAGATCACCCTGAAGCAGGGTGTGGATGCCTGGCAGAAGCACCTGAAGGAGTACGGTAAGCAGCAGGGCTTCAACGTACATTGATCTTCATGAAGTAATGGGAACTCTGCCGTTGCCTTGTATTGTTTGAGTATGAGGCAACGGCTTTGCTGTAGGGGCAGGGACGATGCCCTGTGACTGATGAATGTATTGTCTCGTGGCTTCATGCGTAAGGTTGAAGCTGCCGGTTGCTTGTGCGTATTCCTGCGTTTGTTTAGGGGTCGTCAAGAGTGGCTGTCCTGACTTGTAGGAACGTGTTTTTGCGGGAAGGAGGGGAGATTGTGGCGAAGCCTGCTGAACACGGCATTGATGTCAAGGCCTCTGACTTTTTGATTCACACCCCTTCGGCTATTGCGCGAACGACTTTCTTCTATCCACTGCGGGTGGGCAAATTCTCCTATGAACCCGGCTATAGGCTGGAGCGGAGATCCTTTGACAGTTATCTGATCATTCATATCGATAGCGGCAAGCTGACGTTGAATCTGCCCGAAGGGTCGTTCGTGGCCGAGGAGGGCCGGTTTGCGCTGGTCAACTGCTACGCACACCATGCCTACGGCACCGATGTCCCGACGACCGCCCAATGGCTCCACTTCGACGGCATCATGGCTCGGCCCTACTACGACTACATCATCAGGAAGCTAAGCAACGTTTTCATGCTTTCCTCCGAGACCTACGCCTTGGAGCGGATGCGGACCATTACCTCCTTGATGTCAGCGGAAAACGGCTATTCGGAAGCGAGGATGTCCAAATATATCACCGACCTGCTCACCGAGTTTGCCGATGAGCAGCCGCGATCCTTCAAACGAAAGCAGGAGGAGGTGGTTGAGGACACGATCGCCTATGTCTCCTCCCACTTGCATGAGCCGCTCACTGTCTCGAAGCTGGCCAAACGGGTCTTTTTGAGCGAGTACCACTTCATTCGGTTGTTCAAGCAGGAGACCGGCATCACGCCGCATGCCTACCTGGTGGATTCCCGTATCCATGCGGTGCAGTATTTGCTGGTAAACACCGGGATGTCCATACGACAGATTTGTCAGCAGTGTGGTTTCACATCCGAATCCTCGCTGTGTGCATCCTTCAAAAAGAGCACGGGCATGACGCCCATGAAGTATCGCAGACTCAAGCAGGGCGGGTGACTGACACGTATTGATTGTGCTGTCGGCTCCTGCGGTGTATCGGTAAAAACGCAACTCTAAAATACGCGTTTTACGCAATCACAAAGTCCGGCCTTTCATGCATCTGTTCCTCGACATAGGCTGAATCGAAGGTGAACGATAATTCGTTACCTTAATTCGGTTTGGAATGCTGCTTATTCCTTTACGCAACGTATGCTGCAATGGAATAGGAGCAGCAGCAAATCTGCCTGAAAGGTCGTCGGGCTAAGTCAGACCATGTCTAAGCAAAATCACGCTCGTACTTGCCCGGTCAGGCTTTCTTTCTGGCTACCATCGAGAAGGTCAGGGGGATCTGAGGCTGATTGTGGGGCATGATCCATCCCTGGAGGTCTGGACTATACTCAAGCATTGGCAGTGACTGCCAGTCGTCCACATTATGCTCGCCGATGGCCTCTATAGTCAGTCCGGCATCCAGAAGAGCGCCGCTTATTTCCTGGAAGTCATGAGCCCAATTGTGATTGGTGGTGTGGGTAATTTGGGGTTTTGTCCCATCTTCGAGCGAGTCGGTTGCTGACGTGTAGCTTTGATCCGTCTCGTAGGTCGTTTCTGTTCCGCCAAAATAATCTTGAACTATCGACATGCCCTCATTGTTCAAGGCGAAAAGCAGTGGATGGTTGTCGCGGATCATGAATATTCCACCGTCTGCTAGCAGGGAGGCGATTGAACGAGCCCAGTCCTTCAAATCGGGAAGCCAGGTGATGGTTCCGCAGCTGGTGACGATTACATCGAATGAGCCTTTCTGCTCGGGCATGGCATCGGCAGCGCAACGAGCATCACTTTGAACATAGGTTATGGATGCGCCGGCCCGTTCAGACAGTTTCCTGGCATAATCCAGCGAGGTGGGAGAGAAATCCAGGCCATATACATCTCGTGCTCCCAAGCGCCACCATGACAGGGTATCAGAGCCTATATGGCATTGCAGATGCAAAAGGTGCAACCCTTTGATGCTGTGTCCTGGCAGATGGGGCTTCAAGACCTCGAGATCTCGCAGGGTTACTGACGACAGGGCCGATGGGTCATCCGCAAATGCGTCAAGATCTCCATAGCCACCGTTGGCATGCACAACTGCCCTGTCATTCCAGTTGAGGAGATTATCCTCTACATCCTCTTTCTGGTGCATTTGATGAGGCACGGTATTCCTTTCTGATTAGGCTTATCAACAGTGATCGAGCCGGACAGTATCCAGAGCAGGTTTTCAAGTGCATATTTGCGCAGACTCGTCAGTCATGTGCGAATATGCAACTCTTTATTATCCTGAATATTTACTTCGTTGGCAAATACAGGGTGCCCCGGATGCGATTCGAACGCACGACACCTTCTTTAGGAGAGAAGTGCTCTATCCCCTGAGCTACCGGGGCAACGGAAACTACTGTACCACGAGGTGGGACTTGGGCAGGTCGCTGGTGTGCGGGCCAAGGGAAGGCCTTGGGACCGTGCTCTTCCTGGAGAAGTTGGCCCCCTATCCCTACTCGCCATGCGCTCAAGGTTTACAATTGCTCAACGGCCGAGCTGACTGTGCATTCCTCGGAAGGGGACCGGGTCGGCGATGATTTGCTGGAGGAGACCATGGCGAGATTCAGACAGTCCTTCCTGGTGAAGCATGTCTTTGGATGGGTGGCCAGGCTGCTTGCGTTGGCCAGTTTGCTGGCTCTGGCGGCGCGTGCCTGCCCGGCATGGCTGTCAGCGATACCCTATCTGCCGGACCTGGCCGCGCTGACGCCCTGGTTCATCCTCTTGGGTCTGCTGGCCCTGGTCCTGGCCCTGATGGCTTCGCGATGGTTTACGGCTTTGCTGCTTATCGCCGCCTTGGCCCTGAATGTCTATTGGCAGTACCCTTTCTACCAGCAAGGATCCGAGCTCAATGGGCAAGCTGATCAGCTCATGGCCCTTGAGCATCCCGACCGCTATGACGAGGTGGCCCGGGTCATGACGCTGAACGTCTACAAGGGTCAGGCCGATGCCGATCAGGTAGTCAAGACCGTCAGCGACAACCGGGTGGAGGTGCTGGCTCTGCAGGAGGTCAGCGAGGGTTTTGTGGACCGTCTGCACAAGGCCGGTATCGACCGCTACCTACCGCACGAGCAGCTTTCCACATCCTCGAAGGAATATGCCAACGGCCTTTGGACGGCCGCGCCAATGCAGTCGCCCTCAAAGGACGACGTGGGTTCCCGCTCCTCCATGATGCCGGCGGCCAGCATCGACTTCGGCAGGGGCAAGACCAGCGTCAGATTCGTCTCGGTCCATACCACCTCGCCGCAACCGGGTAGTTGGAACGCCTGGCGACGCAGCGTGTCCGACCTGGGGAAACTGCGAAAGCACGAGCACACGCGATACGTGCTGATGGGCGACTTCAACGCCACCTATGACCATGCGGTATTCCGAGACATGCTGGGGGAGCGGTTCAGCGATGGGGCGCGTCAGGCCGGACATGGCATGAGCATGACCTGGCCGGCCGACAGGGCCCCCTTGCCCAGGTTGGCGGCCATCGATCATGTTGTGGTGGACCGTGACATCAGGGCCAATCGGCTGCAGGCCGTACCCATAGCGGGCTCGGATCATGCGGCCCTGCTGGCCACGGTGATGGTGGAGTAGGGGCTTTCAGGAATCCAAGTTGGACTGGGTGCCAGCCTGGGCTCCGGCGCTGGCCTGCTCCTGCTGGGCGGCGTCGAGCTTGGCCCGCACCTGGCCCAGCAGCTCCTGGGCGCGCTTGGCGAGGGCCTCGCCAAACTCCCACTGACGCATGGAGGCATCCAGGTCCAGGCCGCCGGCCTCAAGGGCCTGAACCGCCTGGATCAGCTGATCCCGGGCCTGCTCATAGGGCAGTTTGGCGATGGTCTCGCGTTCCTTCTGGCTCAGGGCCGAAGCCAATACCGGCTCTTCCTTGCCCTGATCCTTGGTCTGCTCCTCGTCGGTGTCGCTCATGCCTGCTCCTCTTCTTATCTGGTGCGTTATCAAATTTTTAATTAATAAGGATGATTATCGCTGATGATTATATGTGGCTGACCGCGTAGGATCGGTCACTGCCCGCTGACGACCCTGGTCTCGATCCGACCTTCTTTGACGGTCAGGGTCAGATCCTGATTGGTCTGGACCTGCTGGGGGCTGACGACCACCTTCCCGTCCAGGGTCTGCACGACTGCGTATCCGCGGTCCAGCGTGGACTGGGGAGAGAGGGCGGTCAGCGAGGACTGGAGCTTCTCCACGGTCAGGGAGGCGTCGTCCACGATCCGCCGAAGGGCGATGTCCAGGCGAACCAGGGACTCATCGACCAACCGCTGGGGCTTGTCCAGCATGGTCTGGGGCTTGGTCAGGCTGGGGCGGTTGGCATATCCCTCAATCAAGCGCGTCTCGCCTTCGACCATATTTTCAATACGCGCGTTTATGCGCATCCGGGCCTCCTGGATGATCCCCTCCTGCTCGACCAGGTCGGGCACCACCCGCTTGGCTGCATCAGTGGGGGTGGATGCGCGCAGGTCCGCCGCCAGATCGATAAGGGTCCAGTCGTCCTCGTGGCCGATGGCCGAGACGATGGGGGTGACGCAGGCTGCCGTGGCCCGGACCACGGACTCGTCCGAGAAGCCCAGCAGGTCCTCGAAGCTGCCGCCGCCCCTGGCCACGATGATCACATCCACAGCAGGATCAGCATCCAGCTTCTGGATGGCTTCGACCACCTCGGGCGGGCACTGAGGACCCTGGACGTGGGCGTGCACCACGGAGAATTCGATTGTGGGCCAGCGCAGACGGGCGTTGGTGATCACATCCCCCTCGGCCCTGGCCTTGGGCGCGCAGATCAGGCCGATGCGTTGGGGGAATTCGGGGAGGGGAACCTTGTTTTCTGCATCGAAGAGGCCCTCCCCCTTGAGCTTGCGCCTGAGCTGGTCGATCTGCTCTTTCAGGTCGCCGGTGCCCACACGCTTGATCCGGTCGGCCATGAAGCTCAGACGGGTCTGTTTGATCCACAGGTCGGGCCGCCCGTGCACCACCACCCGGTCGCCCTGGCGGAAGTCCCTGGCCTGGGTGGCGAAGGCGCGGAAGCCCATGACGTTGATGGAGATGTCCTCGAAGTTGTCGCGCAGGGTCAGGTATGCCGAACCGGTCCGGCGGGTGTTGATCTCCACGATCTGACCCTCCACCCAGGCTCCGGGCCAGCGGGCCACTGCGTCGTGGTACTTCTGGCTGAGCACACTGACCGGCCAGGGATCTTCCTCGGTGGTATCTCGTGCCAGGCGGGGCAGCTGATCCAAGGGCCTGGGGGCCAGTCCGGATGGGGCTGAGCCAGTCGACGCACCCATCGACCCGCGCATGTTCGAACCCATGTATGCTCGCACCTGATGCCTCCTGACCATCGGTTCCGCCAGCCTGACCAACTCATCCGGCATAGCCCGTACAGGATGGTATGCGGGTTGGTCAGCGAAGGAAACGTCCTCTCAGGGTCTCTCAATACGGGGACAATTCCATGTCTCTGCCGGTCTGCTGCAGGCCCTCTGCCGATTGTTCTTTGAGCCGATTTCGCCGAGGGCACAGTGGCATTTCTCCCGTTTGCAAGGAGGCTGGATTGAGGTCAAAGTGTGAAAGAGAGGGGTTGGAACAACGCCTTGCTGCACCTGCCCTCGTCTGCGGCTTGCCTGCACCAGAGGCGGTTTTGCTGGTGGCTGTGTCATAGGAGGCTGTGTCATAGGAGACAGTCTTGTTTCCCTGGATCGCGGAAGTTATTCACGCTCTGGCGGTAGCATAAATAAAGTAAGCCGGATATGATGTGGTGTCTGCTTTTCGAGCCCATCATGCGGCGGTCTCACGGATTGAGGTTGTTTCATGTCTGATGGCGTCGACATAGCGGGTCGATATAAGGGCACAGGACCGCGGGATCTCCTGCGTGTGGGTTTGGACATTGGTTCCACCACAGTCAAGGCCGTGGTTCTTGGCACAGGAGACAGGCTGGATCAGGCGCTTTTCAGCGACTATCGCCGCCACCACGCCAATGTGCGACAGTGCGTGGCGGAACTGGTCACCGACATCAGGCTCTCCCTGTCACGGGTTGGCCTGGCCGGCAATCCCATCAGCCTGGTGATCACCGGCTCGGGCGGGTTGGAGCTTGCCAGCCAGCTTCAGGCTGAGTTTGCCCAGGAGGTCATCGCCGAGACCGAGGCCATCAACGCCACTTATCCGGAGGGGGACGTGATCATCGAGCTGGGCGGCGAGGATGCCAAGATCACCTATCTGAAGCCCACTCCGGAGCAGCGGATGAACGGATCCTGCGCAGGAGGGACCGGAGCCTTCATCGATCAGATGGCCACCCTGCTCAACACCGATGCTTCAGGCCTGAACGATATGGCCTCCAAATACAAGACCATTTATCCCATCGCATCGCGTTGCGGGGTCTTCGCCAAGTCCGACCTGCAGCCCCTGATCAACGACGGAGCCGCCAAGGAGGATCTGGCTGCATCCATCTTCAACGCCGTTGCCACACAGACCATTTCAGGTCTGGCCTGCGGACGTCCCATCCGTGGCAACGTGATCTTTTTGGGTGGGCCCCTCTTCTTTATGAGTGAGCTGAGGGAAGCCTTCAAACGGATCCTCCAGGACAGGGTCAGCCGCTACATCATTCCCGAGAACGCGCACCTCTATGTGGCCTATGGCGCCGCCATCATGGCTGGCCGCCACGACCAGGACGACCAGGACAAGGCCGAGCAGGTCAAGACCGACTACTCGCCAGAGACCGATGTAAACGACCCCTTCGGCCCGGCCTGGGGGCTGGACCAGGCTGAAGTCGACAAGGCGAGGTCCGAGAAGGCTTCGAACCTGGACAAGATGGCTCTGCAGGATGCCATGCAGGATGGCCGCACCACCACCTTGGTGGACGGTGGGAACAAGGTTCCGGCGGCTGAGGCCGCCACGGATGCCAGCCGAAATCAGGACATGAACTTTGATCTGACTTCCTTGGATGGTGTCCTCTCCGCCCTGAAGGGCCTGGAGAACATGCCTTCCACGGCCAGAACGATACGGCCGCTCTTCCTGGACGAAGACGAGCGCAAGGAGTTCAATGACCGGCATGGTGCCCAGGTCATCCCCACCGGGGATCTGTCCGGAGCCGAGGGGCCGCATTTCCTGGGCATCGATGCGGGCAGCACCACCATCAAGGCCGTCCTGATCAACGATGACAAGACCATCGTCTGGTCCACCTACGGAGTGCATAAGGACAGCCCGCTGATCGCCGCCGCCAACATCGTCAAGGAGGTCAGGAAGTCCCTGCCGGAGGGCGCCTACATCGCCCGTGCCTGCGCTACCGGATATGGTGAGGGTCTGGTCAAGGCCGGTCTGCATGTTGACGAGGGTGTGGTAGAGACCATGGCCCACTACCGGGCCGCCGAGGAGATCAGCCCCGGCGTCACCTCGGTCATCGACATCGGCGGGCAGGATATGAAATACATCGCCGTCAACGACGGGGTTATCGATTCGATTTGCGTCAATGAGGCCTGCTCGGCAGGCTGCGGGTCCTTCCTGCAGACCTTCGCCCAGTCCATGGGCATCAGCATCCAGGACTTCACCAAGCAGGCGCTGGCCTCCGAGGCCCCGACCGATCTGGGCTCCCGCTGCACGGTCTTCATGAACTCCTCGGTCAAGCAGGCTCAGAAGGAGGGCGCCTCCCCGGAGGACATCGCCGCCGGGCTCTGCTACTCGGTGGTCAGGAACGCCCTCTACAAGGTCATCAAGCTGCGTGACGCCAACGCCCTGGGGCCGGTGGTCGTGGTCCAGGGAGGCACCTTCCTCAACGATGCCGTTCTGCGGGCCTTCGAACTCCTGACCGGCCGCAAGGTGACCAGGCCCAACATCGCCGGGCTCATGGGAGCCTACGGCGCCGCGCTGACGGCCCGCATGCACTGCCCGCAGAATGAAGAGGTCGAGGATATCGTCGCGGCAAGCTCTCACGCGGTCGACGGGGCGAAGTCCGTGGGCAGCACGCCGACCACGCCCAACAGGGCTCCGACTTCCACCCAGTCAAAGGTGTCACCGGTCGCCGTCAACAAGATTGCCTCCAAGAACGACCAGGGCTTCAAGACGACCCTGCCCGACCTGAAGGTGGAGAACGGCCATGTGGTCAGCTCCATCCTGGCGGGGGATGATCTGGACAACCTCTCCATGACCACGACCCACGATGTCTGCAAGCTCTGCCAGAACCACTGCAAGCTGACCATCACCGAATTCGAGGACGGCGGTCGCTATGTCACCGGGAACCGCTGCGAACGTGGCGGAGACAAGAACAGGAAGCGCTCCGACCGTCCCAACCTCTACGACTTCAAGTACAAGCGGGCCTTCGCCTACCGTCGTCTGACCCCCGACAAGGCCACCAGGGGCGATATCGGCATTCCCCGTGTGCTCAACATGTATGAGGACTACCCCTTCTGGTTTACCCTGCTGACCTCATTGGGCTTCCGGGTCATGATCTCCGGGCGTTCCAACCATGAGCTCTTCGAGAGCGGGATGGAGTCCATCGCCTCCGAGAACATCTGCTACCCGGCCAAGCTGGTCCACGGGCACATCCACTCCCTGGTCGACAAGGGCATCAAGACCATCTTCTACCCCTGCGTCACCTATGAGCAGGAACTGGTTCCCGATACGGACAACCACTACAACTGCCCCATCGTGGCCAACTACCCGGTGGTGATCGAGGCCAACATGGCCGAGCTCAAGGAGAACGGCGTCCGCTTCATGAGGCCCTACTTCAACCTGTCCAACAAGGAGAAGATGGTCGAGCGGATCGTCAAGGTCTTCGACTGGGCCAAGGTCAGCGAGGAGGAGGCCCGGACCGCTGTCCAGGAGGCCTACCGTGAGGATGCCCGGTTCAAGGAGGATGTCCGCCAGGAGGGGCTTCGTGCTTTGGCCTACATGCAGGAGTATGGAGTCAAGGGCGTGGTCCTGTCGGGACGCCCCTACCATGTGGACCCCGAGGTCAACCACGGCATTCCCGAGACCATCTGCTCCCTGGGCATGGCCGTGCTCTCCGAGGACTCGATCTGTGAGCTGGACGTGCATAAACTGCCCAAGCTGAGCGACTATATCATTCCGGCGGCGGGGGAGCGGGCCCTGGCCTCCAACAACCCCACGGCCGCCAAGTTCAGGAAGACCGTGCCGGGATTCGGCGACGATCATCAGAAGATGCCTCTGAGGGTGACCGACCAGTGGGCCTACCACTCCAGGCTCTATTCAGCAGCCAGGTTCGTCTCCGAGTATCCCGACCTGCAGCTGGTCCAGCTGGTCAGCTTCGGATGCGGCGTGGATGCCATCACCACCGACCAGGTCCAGGAGATCCTGGCCGATAAGGGCGATGTCTACACGCAGCTGAAGATCGACGAGGTCTCCAACCTGGGTGCAGCCAAGATCCGTCTGCGCTCGCTGAAGGCCGCCATGGACGAACGCCATCAGCGGGATCTGGCCCAGGAGGACAGCGAAGGCCAGAAGGAAGCGCCCGTTATGGAACAGGCGCCTGCGAAGGTCGCGGTCAAGGAAGTTGGTTCATCGCCTGACCTGGTTCAGGTGGAGGATTCGTCTGATTCTCAGAATTCTCAAGACCTTGCAAGCCATATTGAAGCAGTGGAAGCGGATGCGCCTGACCAGCCGAAATCCGATGGGTTCCGGTCCACCAACGCGCAGAAGATCAACTTGTCCCAGCGCAAGGCCGACATCGTGGCTCTGGCCCGGTTCGTGGCCCTGCACGACAAAAGCGATCAGGGTCTGATAGGTCTTCACCCCATGGGTATCAGACCCATCCGGGAGACCATGGCATCGCGGCAGAAGGAAGCCGAAAGCAAGTCGGCAGAGCGCCCGGCCGGACAGGTCAAGGATGTCCAGGCCAACGGAGCCGCCGCCAAGCCGACCCTGTCCAAGTACGCCACCGAACATCGCTTCACCAAGGAGATGGGGCACAAATTCACAGTGGTGGCACCGCAGATGTCCCCAGTGCACTTCTCCCTTCTGGAGGCGGTCTTCTCCAGCGCCGACTACCACTTCGAGCTCCTGAAGCATGCCACGGCCGAAGACATCAACACCGGGGTCAAGTACGTCAACAACGATGCCTGCTTCCCTGCCATCATCGTGGTGGGGCAGCTGGTCAACGCCTTCCTGTCCGGCAGGTTCGACCCGCACAAGTGTGCGGTCATCGTCACCCAGACCGGCGGCATGTGCAGAGCCACCAACTACTACGGCCTTCTGCGCAAGGCCATGGCTGATGCAGGCTATGGCTACGTCCCGATCATCACCCTGAGCGTTCAAGGATTCCGGGCCAATCCCGGCCTTCAGGTAACCCCGGCTCTGCTGCACCGCGCCGTCAAGGCCTTCTACCTGGGCGATGCCATGATCGAGTGCCTGCTCAGGGTCCGTCCCTACGAGCAGGAGCCCGGCTCGGCCAACAGGCTCTACAAGCTCTGGGACACGATCTGCAAGGAGACCATTGAGCACCACGGGTACTCCAGGACCGCAAAGAAGGTCTATGGCCACGGCTATCTGCCCTATGGCACACTGATGAAGCGGATGATCCGGGCCTTCGACCAGCTGCCTCTGCGCAATATTCCCCGCAAGCCGCGAGTTGGCGTAGTCGGGGAGATCCTGGTCAAGTACCATCCCGATGCCAACAACCACGTGGTCGACCTGATTGAGAGCCAGGGCTGCGAGGCCGTGCTCCCCGGTGTCTGCGACTTCATGGTCAACGGCATCTCCAACGCTGAATGGAACGAGGAGATGCTGGGCACCGGCGGCCAGGTGGGTGTCAAGAAGATCGTCCTCAAGGCTGCGGATGTCTACCGTGCCCCCATGATCGCCGGCTTCAAGGCCTCCCATGGGAAGTTCGACATTCCCGCCCACATCAGCGATCTGAGGGACAAGGCCGCGTCGGTCACCTCCCTGGGAGTTCAGGCGGGAGAGGGTTGGCTTCTGACCGGCGAGATCATCGAACTGATTCAGTCCGGCGCCCCCAACATCGTCTGCGCGCAGCCCTTTGCCTGCCTGCCCAACCATGTGACCGGACGCGGCATGTTCGGCAAGATTCGCAGGACCTATCCCGAGGCCAACATCGTCTCGATCGACTACGACCCCGGCGCTTCGGAGGCCAACCAGCTCAACAGGATCAAGCTGATGATCGCCGCTGCCAAGAAGCCGGGCGACCAGCAAAAACTCAACCAGGGCCACAAGGCAGCCGTGGAATCCCAGCCGGCGGAATCGACCGGCCTGGATGCGGGGCAGGCAGCACCCGTCCAGGACGAGGAGAAGGTTCTGGAGAGCCTGTAGCCGCCAGGCCGAGGCCGGTGTTTGGAACCAACGCGCCGGCCTCGGAATTGCTGAACCACGAGGATCAAGGAAAGAGGGGGTTCCCATGACCAGCCGCGAGCAGATCAAGGCTCTGCTGGACACCGACCAGATCTATATTGCCGATACACCCGAAATGAAGCAGGTCCAGGACGCCCAGCAGGATCTGGTCTTCGAGTTCAACGCCTGCCGTCCCAGCCAGGTGGAGAAGAAGCAGGACCTCTGCAAGAAGATGTTCGGCTCATTCGGCCAAGGCAGTTGGATCGAGGGACCGGTACGGGCCAACTGGGCCTGCAACACCTACTGGGGGAGCAAATGCTATGCCAACTTCAACCTGGTTCTGGTTGACGACGGACGCGTTGACATAGGCGACCACACCATGTTCGGTCCCAATGTCACCATCGTCACCACCGGGCACACCATTCGCCCCGATATACGAGCCTATGGAACACCCCAGTTCACGGTTCCGGTCAGCATCGGCAGGAATGTGTGGATCGGAGCAGGCGCCATCATCATGCCGGGAGTGACCATCGGAGACAACACGGTCATCGGGGCGGGGTCCCTGGTCACCAAGGACATCCCCTCCGACGTGGTCGCCTACGGCCACCCCTGCAAGGTCGTCCGTCCGATCAATGACCACGATTATGAATACTTCTGGAGGGATCGCCGGTATCAGGCGCCTTATGATGCCAGGCCCTTCAGGATGGACTAGTCGGGCTGGCCGGTGCCCGGTATCACTTTGTCGTCTTGACTCCTGCGGGCGTGGTTTTGATCAGCAATATCCATCCCAGAGCGGGGAGGGGAAGATCAGCGCCTTGAACCGGCTCCATTCCCGGATGTAGTCGATTTTCGGCTCACGCAGCAGCCGTATCTGTATGCCGTCCATGACTTCCAGACTCATTCTCACCTTGCCTGGCATGTCTGCCGCCCACTCTATGCCATCAGGAAGCAGCCAGGGGAATTTGGAATAGTGCTCCCAGACCTCTGTCGGCCTGCGGATGAAGTAATCGTGCAAGGGATGGTTGGTGGAGATGGCCTCGGTTTCCAGGACCGTATATAGCTGGGTGAGTTCGGGCCGCCCCGCGTTGTGGGCGACCAGATAGTCGAAATAGGCCGGAAGATGCGGATGATCGGGGTCGGACCCGGGCAGGCCTGTCTGCATGAATTCCTCCGGGGTGCCATTGACGTCATAAATGTCCGTGACCAGGAGGGATAGCAACCCTTCCTTGCTGCCCACATAATGGAGGACGCCCGGCTGTGACATCCCCACCATGTCAGCGACATCTTTGAGGGATATGCCGTTGTATCCATGCTGGCTGATGAGATGGGCGGCGGCTTGTGTGATTTCCGCCCGTCTCACCTCTGGTGATTTTCTGGTTCGGCTCGCCATTGTCTGGTCTTGCGGCTCCTTTTCGTTGTCCTTGAAGGCCTGGGTGCTGTCGGTCGTTTGATACTTATGGTACATGGGGCCGGATTCGTGACAGTGACGGCCTTAGGCTCAACAGGGTTCCGACCCGGTGGGGTATAGAGCAAAGAAGTCCTGGCCATTCACGGCCCCGCATTGGGTCAATGACTTGACAAAGGTATCGAATACCTGCTAGATATATGATTATCTAATGGTTGGTAGATATGGCTGTCTGCCACACATTGGACGTGTCAGAGAAGACTAGTTGAAAGAGGTCGACACCATGAGCGACTCAACAACCCCGGCATCGGACGATTCCGAACTTCTGCAGGCGCATAAGGCTGCCCTTGCTGCAGCACAGAATGATCCACTATTATCGCCTGAGACTGGTAGACCGGTTCCTAAGAAGACCCTGTTTCGTTTTGGGGCGAGCTTCCTGGCCTTCGGCATTCTGTGGATGTCGGGCCTGGGAATCGTCAGCATGGTGCTGCTTCCCGAGCATCTCAAGCAGGTCCCCGGCATCGCTCCCGAGGCGCTGATGGGCATAGTCAATGCTTGTACGGCCGTGGCTTCGCTGGTCTCCAACCTGCTTTTTGGGAACTTCTCCGATCGCAGCCGCTCCCGGTACGGGCGTCGAACCCCATGGGTCCTGGGCGGCGCAGTCCTGGGTGGTGTGACCCTGTTCCTGACCGGAATGACCACCAACCCGGTCCTGCTGACCATCGTCTATTGCCTTTGCATGTTCGGCCTGAACTGCATGATCGCCCCTATGGTGGCCATCCTGTCCGACCGCGTGCCATCCGGTGTACGCGGGACCCTGTCCGCCTTCTACGGGGCAGGCTCCACCATCGGTTCACCCATCGGTTCTCTGATCGGTGCTGCCCTGGTGACCCATATGTTCACTGGCTTCGTTCTCGCCGGCGTACTCATGTTCCTGGGTGGTGTTGTGGCCATTCTGATCATGCCCAGGGAAGGCTCGGCTGCTTACCTGCCCAAGGATGAGGGCACCCTCATGGACGTGCTCAAGTCTTTCCGGCCTCCGCGCTTCCATGGAGCCCACGACTTCTATAAGGCCTTCGTCGGAAGACTCTGCATGCTGCTGAGCTATCAGATGATCTCCGCCTATCAGCTCTACATCATCGAAAAGTATGTGGACCAAACCGTAACACAGGCAGCTGCAACCATTTCGGTCATGTCCGTCATCACCATGGTGGTTTCCCTGCTGGGCTCGTTGGTCTCGGGGCCCGTTTCCGACCTGATCGGGCGGCGCAAGGTGCCGGTGGTCATCGCCTCCGTCCTCTTTGCCATTGGCATCGCCATGCCCTGGATCAGCCCCACGGTCATGGGCATGTACCTGTACGCCGGCATCGCCGGGTTCGGCTACGGGGTCTATTCTTCCGTCGACCAGGCGCTCAACGTCGATGTCCTGCCCAGCAAGGAGGAGGCCGGCAAGGATCTGGGCATCCTCAACCTGGCCACCACACTGGGGCAGATGACCGGTCCTCTGGTCATGTCCTTCATCACTCTGAACTGGGGCTATGCGGCGGCTTTCCCCACGGCCATCGCCTTCGCCCTGCTGGGATGCGTCTTTATCCTGATGATCAGAAACGTCAAGTGACACTGGCCTCTGTGGACATACAGGAAAACCATGCAAAGGAGCAGAAAATCAATGAACAGGAATGCAGAACCAATCTGGGTGGCAACCACTTGCGAGCAAGCTATGCAGGAACAACCCCTGGCACTTTCGACTCTGGAGTCGTCGCCCGATCTGGAATGCACCGGCGGTAAGTTGCAGACGCTGCGAGGGTTTGGCGGCTGCTTCAATGAGTTGGGGTGGCTGCCCTTGCAAGAGCTGGGGGAGGAGAAACGTGAGGGGATCATCCGTGAGCTCTTCAGCCCGGACGAGCTGAACCTGACCTTCAACAGGACTCCGGTCGGTGCCAATGACTTCGCCGCGAGTTGGTACAGCTACGACGAAACCGACGGTGACTATGATCTGAAGCATTTCAGCGTCGACCACGACGAGCAGACCCTGATTCCATACATCCGAAAGGCCCGGAAATATCAACCGGACATGGGACTGTTCGCCAGCCCCTGGAGTCCGCCAACCTGGATGAAACGACCCAAGGTCTACAATTTCGGGCGAATCGACATGAGCGAGCGCAACCTATCTGCTTATGCCCGTTATCTTCTGCGGTATGTGCGCGACTATGACCGCCGCGGAATCCACATCGACCAGCTGCATGTGCAGAACGAGGTCTTTGCGGACCAGAAGTTCCCCTCCTGCCTCTGGTCCAGCGAGGACATGCGCATCTTCATTCGCGACTATCTGGGTCCCCTCTTCGCCAAGGAGGCGCCGGACACGGCCATCTTCCTAGGAACCCTGAACGGTCCCGAGGATATGAAATTCGGTCCCGAAGGCATGATCCTGGAGAACTACAACCGCTACGTGGACAACATTCTCTTCGACGAGGACTGCCGCAGGTACATCGCCGGCATCGGCTACCAGTGGGCCGGCCAGCATGATATCGAGCGCACCCACCAGTCCTGGCCAGAGATCGAGTTGGAGCAGACCGAGTCCGAATGCGGCATGGGCGGCAACACCTGGGAGTACGCCGAATACGTCTTCTCGCTGGTCAACAGGTATCTCCGGGCCGGAGCCACCTGCTACACCTATTGGAACATGGTCCTGGGCCAGGGCATATCCACCTGGGGATGGCGGCAGAACTCCCTCTTCTCCATCGACACCAGCACCGGCCAGGTCAGGCGGAACCCCGAGTACTACGTCATGCGCCACTACTCGCACTATGTGCGCCCGGGCGCTCGCCTGCTGGATACCCGCGGCCATTTCAGCTCCATGGCCACAGCCTTCGAAAACCCGGATGGGTCGATCGTTGTGGTGGTCCAGAACGCCCTGGATCGCGCCATGCCCTTCTCCTTCTCCGGGTCGGGAGAAGACAACGAAGGGAGCCAAGGCTTCAAGGCGACTCTGGAGCCGCGATCCTTCAACACCTTCGTCCTATGAAATGAGTCTTGTAGATTAAGATTGGAGTTCATCATGTCAGACAAGGCAGTCCGAACCAAGGACCACTCAGCTTCGTCAGGCGGCACGCGTCTGCCGGACAGGCTCATCTTCGGATGCGCCTACTACGACGAATATATGCCCTATGAGCGGGTGGACAAGGACATGTCCATGATGAAGTCCGCCGGCATCACCACCATTCGTATCGCCGAATCCACCTGGAGCACCCTGGAGCCCCAGCCTGGCGTATTCGACTTCAGCCATGTGGATCGGGTGCTGGAAGCGGCTGGACGTTTCGGCATCCAGGTCATCGTGGGCACGCCCACCTATGCGGTCCCCTCCTGGCTGGTCGCCATGCACCCGGATGTTCTGGCGGACACCCCCAAGGGCCACAACCGGTATGGCGCCCGCCAGATCATGGACATTGTCAACCCCTCCTACCGGTGCTATGGCGAGCGCGTCATCCGCAGGCTGATAAGCCATGTCGCTGACAACCCCCAGGTGATCGGCTACCAGGTCGACAACGAGACCAAGTACTACGACTGTGTGTCACCCGACATGCAGCGGCTCTTCGTCAAGGATCTCCGACGGCGTTTTGACGATGATCTGGACCGTCTCAATGCGGCCTTCGGCCTGGACTACTGGTCCAACAGGATCGACTCCTGGGAGGACTTTCCCGATCTGACCGGGACCATCAATGCATCCCTGGGGTCGGCCTTCGACCGCTTCCGCCGAAGCCAGGTCAGTCGCTATCTGTCCTGGCAGGCTGGCATCGTGCGCGAATATGCCCGCGACGACCAGTTCGTCACCCACAACTTCGATTTCGATTGGGGTCCGGGCTGGTCATACGGCGTCCAGCCGGCTGTCGATCACTTCGAGGCGGCCGAGTGCCTGGATGTGGCCGGGGTGGACATCTACCATCCCACCGAGGATGACCTGACCGGCAAGGAGATCGCCTTCGGCGGGGACATGACCCGCAGCCTGAAGGGTGGGGCCAACTACCTGGTCCTGGAAACCGAGGCCCAGGGGCAGAACGGATGGCTGCCCTACCCGGGCCAGCTGCGGCTGCAGGCATACAGCCATCTGGCCTCGGGGGCTGACGGAGTCATGTACTGGCATTGGCATTCCATCCACAACTCCTTCGAGACCTACTGGAAGGGTCTGCTTTCGCAGGACATGGAGCCCAACCCCACCTATGAGGAGGCCGGCCAGTTCGGCAGACAGGTAGCGCAGAAGGGTGTGGGGGAGCGCCTGATCAACCTCCGAAAGCGCAACAGGGTCGCCATCATGGTGGGCAACGACTCCCTGACCGCCCTGGACTGGTTCTCCCTGGAGACCGGCTTCCCCCGTGAGCAGGGGCAGATCTCCTACAACGATGTGGTCAGACGGGTCTACGATGCCCTCTTCGAGCTCAACATCGAGTGCGATTTCATCAGCGACAAGGCTGACCAGTCCCAACTGGGCCGATATGCCATGGTCCTGGTTCCTGCCCTCTACAGCAGCAATGAGGATACGCTGAAGGCCCTGGCCGATTACGTCCGTCAGGGAGGTCATCTGGTGGCCACGCTGCGCTCCTTTGTGGCGGACGAGAACCTCAAGGTCTGGCATGACAAGGCCCCCCACCTGCTGACCGACGTGTTCGGCATCGACTACAACCAGTTCACCCGTCCCGGCAAGGGGCTCACCCTGGATCTGCACGGGTCCGACCAGGCCGGACCGACCTGCCAGGGGCTGATTGAGTTGCTGAATCCGCGAACCGGAACCCAGGTCCTAGCCTCCTATGACCACCCGGTCTGGGGGCGGTATGCAGCTGTGACCCGTCATGATTACGGCCACGGCAGTGCGGAGTGGATCGGCACCCTACCCTCGGCCCAGGGCATGCGGATGCTGCTTTCGGATGCGGCGGATGCGGCTGGCCTGAACGGTCCCGCCCGGGACTTGGCTGGTCTGGTCACCGTGCGGGAGGGCATCAACTCCCTGGGGGAGCAGGTTGCCTACCTGCTCAATTATTCCTCCAAGGAGGTCAGGCTGGACGCGCCCTATGGTGGGCAGCTGCTGGTGGCCGACGGGCAGGCTGATCCTCAGGCGCATGTGGACCAGGGCCAGCCCATGACCATCGGACCCTGGGATCTGGCGATCATCGTTCGATAGACCGGTCCCGGTCTGATCGGACTAAGTATATGAGTGGATGAGTGCTCAGTAAGAAAGGAAGGTGCCCAGATGGCATCAAGCAAATTGACAGGGGACCTACCCTACCGCAATCCCGATCTGAGTGTGGATGAGCGAGTGGCCGACCTGCTGGGCCGGATGACCCGCGAGGAGAAGGTGGGCCAGATGATGCAGCTGGATGCCCACCAGGGGGTGGACAAGGAGGTGGTGGACCAGCACGCCGGATCCCTGCTGCATGTATCTCCGCAGAACATGATCAAGGCTGACAAGGCCGTTCATCGCACCCGTCTGGGCATTCCCCTGCTGATCGGCGACGACTGCATCCATGGCCATTCCTTCTTCCGCGGGGCCACCATCTTTCCCGAGCAGCTGGGCATGGCAGCCTCCTTCGACCCTGAACTGGTTCAGCGGATGGGGCGGGCCACAGCCCAGGAGGTCGCCACAACAGGCGTCCACTGGACCTTTTCGCCGGTGCTCTGCATCGCCAGGGACACCCGCTGGGGCCGGGTGGATGAGACCTTCGGCGAGGACCCCTTCCTGATCGGCGAGATGGCCTCGGCCATGGTGCGCGGCTACCAGGGAGGATCAGCCATGACCGGGACCCTGCCCAAGGATGCCGTGCTGGCCACGGCCAAGCACTTCGCCGGCTACTCCGAGACCCAGGGCGGGCGCGATGCCTCCGAGGCCGACCTCTCGCACCGCAAGCTGCTCTCCTGGTTCCTGCCGCCTTTCGAGCGCCTGGCCAAGGAGGGCGTGGCCACCTTCATGTTGGGCTACGAGTCCATCGACGGGGTACCGGTCACCATCAACAACTGGCTGCTCAACGACGTGCTTCGTGGGGAGTGGGGCTACCAGGGCACCCTGATCACCGACTGGGACAATGTGGGCCGGATGGTCTGGGAGCAGAAGGTGCAGCCCGACTACACCAGGGCCGCTGCAGCCTCCGTCAAGGCCGGCAATGACCTGATCATGACCACGCCCGGCTTCTACCAGGGGGCCTTGGATGCACTGGATGCCGGGCTTCTGCACGAGGAGGACCTTGACCGGGCGGTCAAGCACATCCTGGCCCTGAAATTCCGCATGGGGCTCTTCGAGGATCCGCGTCTGCCCGACCCCCAAGCCCAGAAGACGATCATCAACTCTAAGGAGCACCAGGAGCTCAACCTCCAGGTGGCCCAGGAGTCGGCAGTCCTTTTGAAGAACGACGGCATCCTGCCCCTGTTCGGCGGGGTTGATGCCGATGGCCGCCCTGGCGATGATTCAGCGCATAGCATCGCCCTGGTGGGTCCGCTGATCGACGATGCCCAGAACCAGCTGGGGGACTGGGCCGGCGGTTCGGGTCAATGCGACTGGATCAAGGACCAGCCTCGGGAGATGATCTCGACCGTGGCCGACGGTCTGCGCCAGGAGCTGCCTGAAAACTGGCGGCTCGACTGCGAGCAGGGCGTCGATGTGCTCCGTCTGGTCGACGACCCGGCGGGTCCGCTCTTCCCCGATGGCCAGCCCAGGCCCAAGGTGGCTGCCCCGGCCAGGATCGATCAGGGCCGCTTCGACAGGGCCGTAGACCTGGCCAGGCAAAGCGACCTGGTGGTTGCCGTGGTCGGCGACGTGGTCCAGCTGGTGGGCGAGGGCCGTTCGACTGCCACCCTGGAACTCTACGGTCCTCAGCGCGATTTGCTGGATGCCCTGGCGCAGACGGGCAAGCCCATGGTCATCGTGCTCATGTCCTCCAAGCCGCTGATCCTGCCTCCGTCAGCACAGGCTGCCAGGGCCCTGATCTGGCAGCCCGATCCTGGTATGCAGGGCGGTCGTGCCCTGGCCAGGATTCTCACCGGCAAGGTTGAGCCCACAGGCAGGCTGCCCATCACCTTCCCTAGGCATGCCGGGCAGCTGCCGGTCTACTACAACCAGATCCGGGGCCAGCATGGTGACCGCTATGCCGATCTGACCCAGGAACCGGCCTTCGCCTTCGGCCAGGGTATGGGCTACACCACCTTTGCCTACGGAAAGCCTGGGGTCGATGGACCGGATACAGTTGGACCCGAGGATACGGTCAGGGTGACCGTGGATCTGACCAACACCGGCCGGCGCCCAGGCACCGAGGTCGTCCAGGCCTATATCAGCGACCTGGTGACCTCAGTCAGCTGGGCTGATCGGGAGCTCAAGGCCTTCCAAAGGATTCAACTTGATCCAGGGCAGACCCGGAAGGTGATCTTCGATCTGCCGGTGTCCGAGTGGGCCCTGGTCGATGCCGACTGCAACCGCAGGGTCGAGCCCGGTCAGTTCCAGGTGCTGGTGGGGTCCTCCTCACGCAGGGCTGACCTGCAGGCCGTGACGGTGACCGTATGCTGACCACCATCCGACAGCGGAACTCCTCGCGTGTTGGTTGCCCAGGGCCCTCGCCCGCTCTTACCATGACAGCATGAGGAAAAGCGTAGGCGCTGGGTATGCGCACCTGTTGACGGTCCCCAATCCGCGGCATGTGGCCAGCCTGGTCGACTACTTCTCACGGGGGGCGAAGCCGCGGTCCCGGTGGCGGTTCGGCATCGAGATCGAGCATCTGCCGGTGCGCAACGACGGGTCCGATGCCCCGGTTCCCTATCAGGGGAAGCGGGGCATCGAGGCCTTGCTGTCGGCCCTGGAGCCCTGCTACGACGGCGATAAGGAATACCGGGAGGACGGTCACCTGGTCGGGCTGAGCAGGCCGGGTTGCGTGGTCTCCCTGGAGCCCGGGAGCCAGGTGGAGTGCTCCCTTGGTGTGGTACGTGACAGCCGAGAATTCGAAGACCTCTACCGTCGCTTCCGTGCCGAGGTCGACCCCATTGCCGAGCGGCTGGGGTTCCGGCTGGTCGAGTACGGGTACCGTCCGGCTGGGTCCTACGCGGATGTAGGGGTCAATCCCAAGGAACGTTATGCGGTCATGAACACCTACCTGGGTCGCATCGGACAGTGCGGTCCCATGATGATGCGCAGCACGGCGTCCACCCAGATCAGCATCGACTACCAGGATGAGGACGATGCCATCGCCAAGATCCGTCTGGGCACGGCTATCGGCCCCGTTTTGGCCTACTTTTTCCGCAACACCCCAATCTTTGAGGGCAAGCCCAACCGCATGCCCCTGCGGCGTCAGCGGATCTGGGATTGGCTCGACACCCAGCGTACAGGTCTGATTCCCGGGCTGTTCGAGGACGGCTTCTGCTGGGAGGACTATGCCGTGGACATGCTCTCCACCCCGCTCATGGTGGCCGATGTCTCCCACACACCGGAGGTGGAGGGGCCGCATGGGCAGCAGGTCTTCATCGCCTGGCACGAAAACGCCGGGGAGATCTATCCTGACCGTCGGCTCAACGATGCCGAGATAGCGCACATCCTGACCACCCACTTCAATGATGTCCGTCTGAAGAACTACATCGAGCTCAGGCACTGGGACTCCCTGCCCATGGAACGTGCCAGCCGACTTCTTGAGGTCGTCGGTGGCATCTTCTACGACCCGGATCAATTCGCCGGACTTGTCGGTCTTTTGGACGGGGTGAGCGAGGAGGATGTGCTCCAGGCCAAGGCCGACCTGCAGGTTCGCGGGGGCCAGGCCAGCCCCTATGGCCGTTCCCTGGACTTCTGGCGGCAGGTGCTGGGTGCCGAGGACACTCTGGATGATCTTCCGGGCGATCCACGTCATCCCGATCTCTTCCAGTCCTGACGACTGTTTCGTTATGCGAACGGGCGGGTCCGGTTTCCCGAGGATGGTATAATCTGGTCACCAATGGGCCTTGATCCGTCATCAGCGGGGAGCCCTCGGAAGAACGGGATCGCCTGCGGCGGTCCTCAGTAGAACCGACGGGTGGGCCCGCACAGCCCAGTTCAAGCGGTCCGGCGCGGGTCATTGGCCGGGCAAGCGAGGTGGTACCGCGGTGGGCCCCATGGGTCCCTCGTCCTCGACATGGCGACATGAACGACCAGCGAGGAGCGTGAACGGTGAATCAGACCACTGATACCTCAGATGCGACAAATCGGGACGGCCAAGTCTATCCCAAGGCGGTGGTGGACCCGGCTCTGGCCAAGGTGACGCCCAATCCCTCCTTCCCCCATATGGAGGAGTCCGTTCTGGACTATTGGGATCAGGACGACACCTTCAACAAGTCGGTGGACCGCCGACCGTCCGGCGACCATGCCGACAATGAGTTCGTCTTCTTCGACGGCCCGCCCTTCGCCAACGGCCTGCCCCACTATGGGCACCTGCTGACCGGCTATGTCAAGGATGTCATTCCCCGCTACCAGACCATGAAGGGCCACAAGGTCAAGAGGGTCTTCGGCTGGGACACCCACGGCCTGCCCGCCGAACTGGAGGCCCAGCGCGAGCTGGGCATCGACAGCGTGGATCAGATCGAGCAGATGGGCATCGAGAAGTTCAATGACGCCTGCCGTGCCTCGGTGCTCAAGTACACCAGTGAGTGGAAGGACTACGTCCACCGTCAGGCCCGCTGGGTGGACTTCGACCACGGCTACAAGACCCTGGACGTCTCCTACATGGAGTCGGTCATGTGGGCCTTCAAGACCCTCTATGAGAAGGGTCTGGCCTACGAGGGCTACCGGGTGCTGCCCTACTGCTGGAAGGACCAGACCCCGCTGTCCAACCATGAGCTGCGCATGGATGCCGATGTCTATCAGGAC
Source organism: Bifidobacterium sp. M0353 (assembly GCF_016100645.1). Taxonomy (NCBI): domain Bacteria; kingdom Bacillati; phylum Actinomycetota; class Actinomycetes; order Bifidobacteriales; family Bifidobacteriaceae; genus Bifidobacterium; species Bifidobacterium sp. M0353. The sequence continues at coordinate 211,975 of NZ_JACFSB010000001.1, forward strand.
CGGCAGGACACTACCGTCTCCGTGGCCGTAAAGCTCAGGGACGAGGACGCCTATGCGGTCTTCTGGACCACCACCCCCTGGACCGTCCCCACCAACCTGGCCATCGTGGTCGGCGCCGACATCGAGTACTCCGAGGTCAGCCCGGTGTCCGGGCCCTTCGCCGGCAAGCGCTTCTACATCGCCACGGCCCGTCTGGGCGACTACGCCAAGCAGCTGGGGGAGGACTACCAGGTGGTCCGCACCCTCAAGGGCTCCCAGATGGAGGGCTGGCGGTACTGGCCGGTCTTCCCCTACTTCGCCGGGGAGCAGGCCGAATCCGAGGGCGGCACCCCCGGTCCCAACGCCTATACCATCTACACGGCCGACTACGTGGACACCGTGGAAGGCACCGGCCTGGTCCACCAGGCTCCCTATGGCGAGGACGATATGAACACCCTGAACGCCAAGGGCATCCGCAGCGTGGACGTCCTCGATGCCGGCGCCGTCTTCACCGAGCAGTGCCCCGACTACCAGGGCCTGCAGGCCTTCGAGGCCAACATGCCCATCGTGCGCAATCTGCGCGCAGGCGATGGCCCCCTGGCACAGATCCCAGCCGAGCACCGGGCTCTCCTTTTCCAGGAGAAGAGCTACGTCCACTCCTACCCCCACTGCTGGCGTTGCGGCACACCGCTGATCTACAAGCCGGTCTCCAGCTGGTTCGTCTCCGTGACGAAGATCAAGGACCGTCTGATGGAACTCAACCAGCAGATCAACTGGATCCCCGGAAACGTCAAGGACGGCCAGTTCGGCAAGTGGCTGGCCAACGCCCGTGACTGGTCCATCTCCCGCAACAGGTTCTGGGGCTCGCCTATCCCGGTCTGGGTCTCGGACGATCCCAAGTACCCCCGGGTGGATGTCTACGGGTCCCTGGATGAGCTCAAGAAGGACTTCGGCCGCTACCCGACCGATGACAAGGGGCAGATCAACATGCATCGGCCCTGGATCGACCAACTGACCAGGCCCAACCCGGACGACCCGACCGGCAAGTCCACCATGCACAGGATCACCGATGTGCTGGACTGCTGGTTCGAGTCGGGATCCATGCCCTTCGCCCAGTTCCACTATCCCTTCGAGAACAAGCAGTACTTCGAGGACAGGGATCCCTGTGATTTTGTGGTGGAGTACATCGGTCAGACCCGCGGCTGGTTCTACACCATGCACATCATGTCCACGGCCCTCTTCGACCGGCCGGCCTTCAAGAACGTGATCTGCCATGGCATCGTCCTGGGTTCCGACGGCCAGAAGATGAGCAAGCACCTGCGCAACTACCCGGATGTGAACGAGGTCTTCGACAAGTACGGATCCGATGCCATGCGCTGGTTCCTGATGAGCTCTTCCATCCTGCGCGGCGGCAACCTGGTCGTCACCGCCGATGGCATCCGCGACACGGTCCGTCAGGTCATGCTGCCGGTCTGGAGCTCCTACTACTTCTACACGCTCTACGCCAACGCGGCCAACAAGGGCGCCGGCTACCAGGCCCAGGCGCTGGCACCGGAGCGTGTGGCCGACCTGCCGGAGATGGACCGCTTCCTGCTGGCACGGACCCGGCGGCTGATCCAGTCGGTGCAGAAGGCCCTGGACGACTTCGCCATCTCGGAGGCCTGTGATGCGGTGACCGACTTCATCGATGTGCTGACCAACTGGTACATCCGCAACAACCGCGACCGCTTCTGGGGCGAGGATCACCAGGCCTTCGACACCCTCTACACGGTCCTGGAGGCCTTCGCCCGCGTTTTGGCCCCCTTGGCGCCCATGGAGGCCGAGCAGATCTGGCGGGGGCTGACAGGCGGCGAGTCGGTCCATCTGGCCGACTGGCCCTTCCTGGCCGATGAGACCACCGGGCAGGAGACCGAACTTGGGCTGGTCCTGCGTGACGATCCTGCCCTGGTAGCTGCCATGGAGAAGGTCCGTGAGGTGGTTTCGGCCACCCTGGCCCTGCGCAAGGCCGAGCAGATCCGCGTCCGCCAGCCCTTGTCCCGGCTGACCGTGGTGGTCCGTGACCCCGACGCGGCCCGTCCCTATGTGGACGTGCTCAAGTCCGAGCTCAACATCAAGGATGTGGAGTTCTGCACCCTGGACCAGGCCGGTCAGCACGGTCTGCGGATCATCCACGATCTCAAGGTCAATGCCCGGGCTGCCGGACCCCGACTGGGCAAGCAGGTCCAGTTCGTCATCCGGGCCTCCAAGCAGGGCGACTGGTCAGAGCAGGATGGCCATGTGGTCGTCACTACACCCGACGGACCGGTGGCCCTGGAGCCGGGCGAATACGAGCTGGACAACCGGATCGAGCAGGAGGACGGCTCCCAGGCCGACCGGTCAGCCTCCGCAGCCCTGCCCACCGGCGGCTTCGTCATCCTCGACACCCAGCTGGACGACGACCTCCTGGCCGAGGGCTACGCCAGGGATCTGATCCGCCAGGTTCAGGATGCCCGGAAGACCGCCGGGCTGGACATTGCCGACCGGATTCGGCTTACCCTGACCCTGCCTGCCGAGGATGCCCCCAAGGCCCAGCAGTTCAACGACCTGATCGCCCACGAGACATTGGCCACCAGCCTGACCGTCAACGCCGGCGATCTGGACCAACCCCGGGTCGACCTGGTCAAGGCCTGACCATAGTCGCATAAAAGGGCTCCCATCCTGTATTGGGCGGGAGCCCTTTTCATTCGATTTGTCTGCTGGGAAGGCCGATTGCGTCAAAATCGGCCCTGCTGCTGGCAACGAAGCTTGCAGATCAGCCCTTGACCTTGTCGCTGACCTGATCCAGGGTCTGCATATCCTGGTCGCTCAGTTCCAGATGGGCAGCATCCAGGAGGGCAGGCAGCTGCTCGGGGGTGCGTGCAGAGGCGATCGGGGCTGCAATCCCAGGCCTGTGGTTGAGCCAGGCCAGGGCGACGGTGGCCAGTTCGACCCCGTGGGCCTTGGCGATGCCGTCCATGGCGGCGACCACGTCCAGTCCCTCCTGTGTAAAGAAGTCCTTGACCATGCCCTCGCGCTTCTTCCCCTTGAGGTCGTCCATGGTCCGGTACTTGCCTGTCAGGAAGCCCGAAGCCAGCGAGAAGTAGGGGAAGACCGCCAGATCCTCGTCCTTGGCGACCTGCATGAGGCCACCCTCATAGTCCTTGCGGTAGACCAGGTTGTACTGGGGCTCCAGGGCCACCGGCAGGGTCAGGCCCTCCTTGCGTGCGATGCTGAACCACTCGCGGATCCGGTCCGGGGTGTAGTTGGACAGACCGATGGCCCGGACCTTGCCCTCCTTGACCAGCTTGTCGAAGGCTGCCGCAGTTTCCTCCAGGGGGGTGGAGCTGTCGTCGAAGTGGGCATAGTAGAGGTCGATCACATCCAGGCCCAGCCTGAGCAGGGAGGCATCGGCGGCGGCTTCGATGTTCTTGGCCGAAAGACCTGAGTACTGGGGGTGCTGGCTGACTTTGGTAGCCACCAGGACCTTGTTGCGGTTGCCGTTCTTGGCCAGCCAGCGGCCCAGGACGATCTCGGACTCGCCGCCGGAGTGGCCGGGGGCCCAGGCCGAATAGACGTCAGCTGTGTCGATCAGGTTGCCTCCGGCTGCCGTGTAGGCGTCCAGGACCTGGTCAGACGTGGATTCATCGCTGGTCCATCCGAAGGTGTTGCCACCCAGGACCAGGGGGAAGATTTCGGCGTCGATGCCGCGTAGTTTTGCCATGTTCATCCTTTCGGGTTGAAGGCTTGTTAAGCCGAGTCTATTACGGCTTGTGCGCCCCGACCGATTATTCAGACGGGTCCTTCATGTATGGTGATGAGAGGAAAAGCCGGAATGGTGCGGTTTCCAGGTCCGGCATCCAAGGGTTTAAGCTCGAAGGAGAACACTCATGCATCTAGGCATCGCCATCGTGATCGCCGTGCTGGTTCTGGCGCTGATCATCTTCCTCCTGGGGATTTTCGTAGTGCCCCAGCAGCAGGCGGACGTCATCGAGCGCTTCGGCAAGTACCACCGGGTGGCGCTGGCGGGCATCCACGCCAAGATCCCCCTGGTTGACCGTATAGCCGCCAAGACCAACCTGAGGGTCAACCAGTTGAACGTCAAGCTGGAGACCAAGACCAAGGACAACGTCTTCGTCACCGTGGAGGTCTCCGCACAGTTCCGGGTGGAGGCGGCCAACGTGTCCACGGCCTACTACGAGCTGGTCGACCCGGCGGGCCAGCTGCGCTCCTACATGGAGGACGCCCTCAGGTCGGCCATTCCCGCCCTGAGCCTGGACGATGCCTTCGCCCGCAAGGACGACATCGCCTCCGACGTGCAGAAGACCGTGGGCCAGGAGATGCAGCGCTTTGGTTTCTCGGTCATCAAGACCCTGGTCACCGCCATCGACCCCTCCACCCAGGTCAAGCAGGCCATGGACTCCATCAACGCTGCCCAGCGCGAGAAGGAGGCCACCAAGGAGCGTGCCGAGGCCCGTCGGATCGAAATCGAGACCCAGGCCAGGGCCGATGCGGAGAAGACCAGGATGCAGGGCGAGGGCCAGGCCAACTACCGGCGGGAGATCGCCAACGGCATTGTGGACCAGATCAACAGCCTGCGGGCCGTGGGCATGGATATCGATGCCGTCAACAATGTGGTGCTCTTCAATCAGTATCTGGATGTGATGCGCTCGCTGGCGGAGTCCGGCAATGCCAAGACCCTGGTCCTGCCTGCGTCAACCCCCGGCGGGTATAACGAGCTCTTCAACCAGATGACCGCAGCGCTGATGACCGCCCAGAGCACCCAGGGCAGTGCGGATCCCCGGCACGGCCGCAGGAATGCGGGTACAGAGGGCGGGACCGGGACACCGGTTCTGTAAGGTCTTGTTCAGCTTTCCAGGAAGTCGGCTATAGCCTCGGCAGCCCGATAGCCCTTGTCGTACATGGCGTTGAGTCCCTTGAGTGACTTGCTCAGCGTGGTCAGCCCGCACAGGCTGTCCGGGGCCAGGATGAGTACCTGGCCTTCCTTCTCGGCTTGCTTGGCCAGGGCCACCTCGTCGTTGTAGGTGCGACAGCGCTCCATCAGCCGCTCGCCAGCCGCCGGATAGGTCCTGGCCAGGATTCGGGCCGGCAGGACATCCTTCTTCTGTTCGCGCAGAATATCCCTCTGGCGTGTCAGGACCAGGACGATGCGTTCATAGCCCTCGTCCATGGCCTTGCGGACCGGGACTGGATCGGCGATGCCACCGTCCAGATAGGGCACGCAATCGATCATATAGGGCTTATTGGCTACTGGCACAGTGGAAGAGGCCTTGAGGACGTCATAGTTGTCCTGGGCCAGGTCGGACTTGTCGAAGTAGACGGTGGATCCGTCGGTGGCCCTGCAGGCCACTACGGTGAACAGGGCCGGGTTGGCCTTCAGAGCCTGGTAATCCAGCGGGCATTCCCCGTCGTGGGCCGACAGTTTGCCATAGACGTAGTCCAGGTCGACGAAGGTGTGCTTGGTCAGGAAGTTGCTCACGCTCGCGTACTCCTTGCGGGAGGAATACACAGTGTAGAAGCGGTAGCAGCGCCTGAGCTGGCCCGACAGGAATGAAGCCAGATTGGCACTGCCGGCCGAGACCCCGTAGCAGTGATCGAAGGTGATGCCCTGCTCCATGCAGCGGTCGAAGACGCCGGCGCCGAAGATGGACCTGTAGCCGCCGCCTACGTCGATGACGGCTGTTCTTTTGCGTGCCATGGGCACCTCGATTCCTGACAGATATTCGCGCTTGATGACAGCTTATGCGTGAACATTGGACAAGCCGTTCAGGGGCGGCAGGAGGCCAGCAGCCGCTTGGACAGATCCAGCATGGCTGGTGAGGTGTCAGAGTTGGCGATCTGTACTCTGCCGGGGCCGGGACCCGGGTTGAGGGCATCGGCTTGGGTCAGCAGATCCTTCAGGTGGCGGGCCGTCCCAGGGTTGCCGTCGATCAGTGCCAGGTCCGGCGGGCAGATGCGGGCGATGGACTGGCGGAAGAAGACGAAGTGGGTGCAGCCCAGAACCAAAGCATCCAAATTCTGCAAATCATAGGGGTCCAAATAACGATGCAGGGTGGCGTCGACCAGGGCCTGGTCATTCAGCCTGTCAGACTCCACGATGGTCACCAGGTCTGGGCAGGGCTGGGTCAGAATGGTGTGCCTGCCGGAGAACCGTGCCATCAGGCGCGAGAACTTGGCCTCCTTCAAGGTCAGCGGGGTGGCGGTGACCAGAACCCGCTGGGGTCGGCCTCCGCCGCGCGTGCAGGCCAGTTTCAGGGCCGGCTCCATGCCGATCACCGGGATCGGGTAGCGTTGGCGCATCTGATCCACACAGACGCTGGTGGCGGTGTTGCAGGCGATGACCAAGGCCTTGACACCCTGGTCCATGAACCGGTCGCCGATGAGCTGGCAGCGCTGGGCGATCTGGGCCGGTTCCTTGGTGCCGTAGGGGGCGTATGCGGAATCGCCGAAATAGAGCAGATTTTCCTGAGGAAGGAGGTTACGGATGGCTGCGGTGACGCTCAGACCGCCGAGCCCGGAGTCGAAGATCCCGATTGGTGCATCTGATGCCATGTGATCCGCTCCTTTCGCAGCCGAAAAACCAGCCTAGCCTGTCGCCGAAGGGCCGTACGCTACAAGCATGAGTATTCCCCGGACTGTATACAAAATGCAAGCCACCGGCAACGATTTCGTGGTCTACGCCGATCCCCGGGGGGATCTGGAGCCCACGGCCGACCAGGTGCGATGGCTGTGCGACCGGCATTTCGGGGTCGGAGCCGACGGGGTCATCCGGCTGACCCATCCGGCCGATGTCAGCGACCTGAGCCAGGAGCAGGTGGATACCTGCGACCGTTTCGGCTGCCAGTGGTTCATGGACTACCGTAACGCGGACGGTTCCTTGGCCCAGATGTGTGGCAACGGGACGCGGGCCGTCACGCTCTTCGCCCAGAAGCAGGGGCTGACCCCGACCATGGAGGGCTCCTCCTTCCTGCTGGGGACCCGGGCCGGGGTCAAGCGAATCGTGTCGCGCAGTCCGATGAAGAACGATGGCGAGCATGTGTTCAAGGTCAAGGTCGGGGCCTGGCGGATGGGACCGGTAGGGGACCAGCTGGTCGATGGCGGGGCACTGGGTGGCTCTGCTCCTGGCACCATGGTGGATATGGGCAATCCCCACTCAGTCGTTCTGAACTCGGTCGCCGCTGAATCGGAGGCCGGTGGGCTGCCCGAAAACGTGACCGACCTGTTGAACAGAGCTGATCTGCCTGACCTGGGCGATTTAAATCTGTCGGTCCCGCCACAGGTCAGCCCTGGGTTGGACGAAGGGCAGAATGTGGAGTTCCTGCGTCTGGACTCGCTGGACGCTGAACATGGCAGCGGGCGGGCCACCATGAGGGTCTATGAGCGAGGCGTCGGAGAGACCCTGTCGTGCGGGACCGGTCTGTGCGCCAGTGGCGTGCTCCTGCGTGCCCTGACCGGGGTCGACCACTGGACCATCCAGGTGGGTGGAGGCCGTCTGAAGGTGGATGTGGATCCGCAGGATGTCTGGCTGACTGGACCGGCCAGAATGGTGGCGCGTCTGACCCTGGAGCATGTTCCCGGCTGCTGATCAGCCGAAGAGGGCGGATCCTTCCACAGCCAGGACGATGGTTGCCAGGGCGACCAGCCAAATCAGGTCGACCATCAGATCGAAATGCCGCTGGTAATAGGCCTGCAGCCATTCTGGCCGCTTGTGCGGAAGACCCTGCTGGGTCACCGTGGCGTGGCTGAAGGCCATGAATTGCAGACTGGTGGCGAAGGTCATGACCAGGCACCAGGGGCAGAGGGCGTGGATGACGAAGAGCGACTGGGTGAACAGCCAGAGGGCATAGGCCAGGGCGGCAAGCGAGGCCAGCCAGGTTCCAGCCGCCAGCAGCGCAGGCATCCTGATCCGGCACAGGCCGACTATGGCCAGCGTCAGGAAGACAGACTCGGCTATCAGTCCCAGGAAGGCATTGGGGACCGGCAGGGTGCCCAGGCGGATCAGCTCGGCCTGGGGGGACTGGGCCACGGCTGAGCAGGAGACCACAGAGTTGATGTCACAGCTGAGCTGGCCCTGGGGATGCCGTGCCAGCTGAAGTGTTTCCGTTGACAGGACCAGGCTGGCATAGAGGGTTGCAAGCGAGGCCAGGGCGGCGATCAGATAGCTGGAAGGGGCTGACGAGGTCGATTCGCTCATGGGGTCCATCACCTCAATGGTCGGGAAGGTTCTCTGTGACGGGAACGCGTTCTCGAGTTTAGGATGGAGGCATGACGCATGAGGATACTGCCACGGTCTCCGGCTGGGACCTGCACTGCCACACCGTCTTCTCCGACGGCACTGTGACGCCCCAGGGGATGGTCGAGCAGGCGCAGCAGCTGGGACTGGAAGGTCTGGCCATCACCGACCATGACACCAATGCCGGCTGGGATGAGGCCCGTCAGGCGGCCAAGGCCCTGGGAATGCCCCTGCTGCCAGGCACCGAAATCACCGCGCAGGACGGCCGTGTCTCGGTCCACATGCTGGCCTACCTCTATGATCCGGAGGATCCGGTAATCGCCGGGCTCTTCGCCAAGACCAGGGAGACCAGGCTGACCAGGACCAGGACCATGGTGGAGCGGATCTCCCGGGACTATCCGATCACCTGGCAGGATGTGCTGGACCAGGTCAAGGAGGGGTCGAAGACCACGGTGGGGCGTCCGCATATCGCCGATGCCCTGGTCAAGGCCGGTGTCTATGCCGACCGGAGTCAGGCCTTCGCCGGGGTCTGCTCCTCCGGAAGCGCTTACTACCTACCTACGCCTTCGCCGACCACCCATCAGGTGCTGGCAGCGGTCAACCATGCGGGTGGTGTTCTGGTCATCGCCCACCCCGGTGCCGTCAGCCGCAATCCTGTTCTGCTCTCCGACCGGCAGATTGCCGCACTGGCCAGGGAGGGGCTGGGCGGCCTGGAGGTCTGGCACCGGGACAATCCTCCTGAGCAACGTCGACGGCTGCTGGCCCTGGCCCAACGCTGGGGGCTGCTGGTCACTGGAGGATCGGATTGGCACGGCCAAGGCAAGCCCAATCGCATGGGGGAGAACAGCACCAGTGGCCACGTGGTGGCCCGAATCGTGGCCAGGGCCCGGGGGAGCCGTCCTGTGGCCTGGAAGGGTTAGCCGATATGGATGGGGGGCGGTCGGACCACAAGGATCCGGCCGCCCCCGTCAGGCGATCACAGCCTCAGTCGGCGGAGCCTCCCAGAACGCCGAAGCCCACCGGATGGGTGGTGTCGGAACCGACCACTGCGTAGCCCAGGGACTCCTTGGGGACAATGATGTGCCGACCCTTGTCGTCCACCAGGTCGATGGGTCCGCCCTCGTTCAGGGCCTGGGTGATGTGGGCAGCCACCTCGTCCGCCTTGGCATTGGTGCTGAAGTTGACCGTGCGGGCCACGTTCTTGATGCCGAATTCGATATCCATTGCTACCTCCAAGGTTGTTCTCCGTCGCCCAGACCTGCCGGTCCGCGGATCTTCCGGTCTCATTATTCGCTGACCCAGGTGATTACGCTCTAAGCGTCTCCCTGATGTACCTCTTGGGCAGAGCCGGTTTCCGACGGGGATGCCGATGCCTGCCCATCTGCTGTGAGCGTGGGGGTCTGCTCGGGCTGGGGTTTTCTGGGAAGGATGATGGTCTCTGCCTGATCGCTTGCCAGGGCTTGAGCTGGTGGGGCATCATGCGGCTGGGGAGCGGCTTCTCCCGGCACAGGGGTGTTCGAGGGCTGGTCGTCTCCGGGCGGGTCTGCGGACGAGCCGCTTACCGCAGCCTTTGGATTCGTTTCGCCATCCGCATCCTCGTCACTGGTGGCTGGGTTGCCGATGCCGCGGAAGTGATCGCTCAGGCCTGATGCCTCCTCCTGGGCAAGGGGAGGAACAGTCGGTGGCTTGGATTGATCGTCGGTGCCAGTGTCTGTGCTCTGGGACTGCCTGATGGGCTTATTCCTGGCATCGGAGTGGTCCATGGCGGTCTGGGCCAGAGCCAGGTCGGCCATTTCCACCCTGTTGATGGCGATGGTGGCCGAGTTCTCATCCGAGGCATTCGTCGAGGCGGGGTCCGGCTCCGGTGCCGGGTTCTCCTCTACCTTGGAAGCAGAGGGGTCTTCAGCATTATCGTCGCCCAGCAGGGTGCCCACGGTGATTGTGGAGGGTGCGCCAGCGGGTGACGGACTGGGCGTATTCTGCTGCCAACGGGCGCGTTGATCCTGCTCGTGGTCGCCCAGCTGTTGGGCCAGACGCTCCACCTGGGCCTTGAATTGGATGATGCGCTCGTTGTCCGCATGATCCAGGGCGGTGATGAAGTCGCCCACCTGCTCCATCTGCAGCCAGAGATTGGCCCGGAGCATGATCAGGTCGTCCAGCCGAGCCCCCATCATCCTGCCATAGGCTGCGATGACTGCATTGCGGCGGGACCCGTCCAGCTTGGCGAAAATCCAGGCCAGGTCACGGGCAGGATCGTTGATCTGCATATCCTGCCAGCCGTAGACGCCGCTGAGTCCGGAGCCTGTATAGAGCAGATCGCCGTCCGAGAAGCCTCCGTGCACGGTGCAGGTTTCAAAGGACCAGAGTCCGTCGGTCGATACGATGGATGCCCACGAATTGGTGATTTCCTTGGGCACATGGCCGTCCATGCGCAGCCGCTTGATCCATCCCCGCAGTTGGGCCGCGATTTGGGCGGTGGAGAAGGCCGGATAGCCGTGGGTCTTCAGAAAATCAGGGCGAACCCGATGGATGGCGCCGATGGCTGTACCTGCGGCGGTGCATTCGTTCATGGTCAGCAGGTGGAGGGGGCGGATTCGGCCTGGGCAGTGGGTCATGACGGCAACAGCTGTGGTGCCGGTCGGACTGTCCGCCCTCTCGCCGGGCTGGTAGGCCAGGATGCGCTCGACTCGGAAGCCCATGGCCGCCATCTCCTTGGCGTCGGCCAGGGCCTGAGCCGCCTTGACCCGAGCGGCCAGCCGACGCTTGCCGGCTTCCGAGCTGGTGGCCCAGACGTCGTAGACGTTGCCGGTCGCGTCCTGGACCACGGCGCAGTCCACGCCCTGTGCACGATCCAGACTGCTGAGCTGGTCGCAGTCCCGCGCGCCGGTCATGGGCACCTCGGGCATGGCAGCCGACGCCAGGGCGGCCAGGGTCAGCTTCGTTCGTTCAGTCACATTCTCAAGGATAATACAAGGACCGTTGTGAATACGGTTGTCCACTTGACCACATGGGCACGCCGCCGCTGCTTTCGGTACCGGCCTTTGACACAATGGGGGTGTGCATGAGGATGAGGAACGATTGCTGGAGGGTCTGGATCCCGCCCAGCGGCAGGCGGCTACCGTGCTTGACGGGCCTGTGCGGATCGTCGCGGGGGCCGGGGCTGGCAAGACCAGGACCATCACCCGACGGATGGCCTATGCCTGCGCCAGCGGCAGCTGGGAGCCCTCCAGAACCTTGGCAGTGACCTTCTCGGTGCGTGCCGCGGCAGAAATGCGCGATCGGCTGACCAAGCTTGGCGTGTCGGCCTCCCTGCAGGCGGCGACCTTTCACTCGGCGGCCCTGCATCAGCTCAGGCGGGTTTGGCCCCAGGTCAGCGAAACCTATCCTCCTGATCTGATCGAGGATGTGGGGCCCCTGGTGTCCTCCTCCTACCAGCGGGTCTGCGGGCAGGAGGCCGACCCGGGCCAGGTCAGGGACCTGACTGCGGAGATCAACTGGGCCAAGGTGGGGCTGATCGCTCCCCAGGACTACGTTCGGGTCTGCGCGGCCAGCCACCGTCTGCCGCCTGCCGGTCTGGAGGCTGATCGGATGGCCGACCTGTACACGGTCTTCGAGAACTCCAAGGCCGCCCATAATCAGATGGACTTCAACGATATTCTTCTGCTGGTCTGTCACATATTGCAGGAAGGCGGCCAGGCTGCTGCCGACATTAGAGACCGAATCGGCTGGCTGACCGTGGACGAGTACCAGGATGTCTCGCCCCTGCAGCACCGGTTGCTCAAGCTCTGGCTCAACGGCAGGCAGAACCTGTGTGTGGTGGGGGACCCGGCCCAGACCATCTACTCTTTCGCCGGGGCCACCTCCTACTACCTGCTGAACTTCCCCCAGGAATTCCCGGGCATCAAGGCCGACCTGGACCTTTCCACCGACTACCGGTCCACGGGAAGGGTGGTTCACTACGCCAACGGCATTCTGGCGCGCTCGCCGGTGCGGGATGACTATCTGAAGCTGACCTCGGCCCGTCAGGAGGGCAGCAGGGTCGCGATGACACGTTATGAGGACGATGCTGATGAAGCTGGGGCCGTGGCCTCCCGGATATCCTCCATGATCCGGAAGGGTGCACGGCCCGGTCGATTTGCGATTCTGACGCGGATCAACGCCCAACAGACCCTGATTTGCCGTGCCCTGCACGAACATGGAATCGGCTACCGGGTCCGCACTGAGTCGGGCTGGCAGAACCAGTCGGTCGATCTGAGCAAGCAGGAGGTGCTGGCGCAGCTGGAGGGCGGCATGGGTCAGGGAAGGGTCACGGTCTCCACCATTCACGCCGCCAAGGGGTTGGAGTTCGCCCATGTCTTCATCGTGGGCTGTGCCGAGGGGCTGATCCCCTTTGGCTCACCGCCGGAAGGGGATGCCCTGGAGGAGGAGCGCCGCCTCATGTACGTAGGGGTGACCCGTGCCGAGGACACCCTCCACCTTTCCTACGCGGAGCACAAGGACGGCAGCGCCTTCGTCCGACGCACACCCAGCCGGTTCATTCACCGCTGAGCGCTAACGTCTGGGCCCTTGGAACACGGGGGGGGGGTGGATGCGATTCAGGCTTGGTGGCTGTCCGAATCACCCTTGTCCGAGTCGTTCTGATCCGGGTGACCGTCATCGGGATCTTTGGAATCCTTGTCAGCGCTCTTCTGGCTGTCGAAAGGTTCTTGGTCTGGATGCTCCTGCTCATTTGAAGCGTCGGAGTCTGCAGGGGTGGTCGTTTCGGCGGGTGGCTGCTTCTCCTCGGCGTTCAGTAATTTGTCCAGCTCGGCATCCCAGTCCACTGAGGTGGCGGGAGTGTCGGCCTCCTGCTCGGATTGCCCCTCTGCAGAGGTCGATGTTCCACCTTCGTCGGCTTCCTCTTTGACGGGCAGGGAGGGCAGCAGATCCGGATGGGACCAGTGGTCGTCACGGCCTTGGACGCCCTCTTCAGCGGTGATGCGCCCCCAAAGGTCGGCGGCCTCGCGCAACCGCTTGGGATGGAGATGCAGGCCCAGCAGGGACTCGAAGGTCTGCTCGGCCGGCCCTCCCACGGCACGCTCGCGTCGGGTCATCTCCCGCAGCTGCTCCAGATGGGGCAGGTGGGCCATGCCGGCGTTCCAGACCACGCAATCCACCCAGCCGTCGACCAGGGCCAGCAGGTCGCCCAGGCTGTGCAGGGCCTCCTTCTGCTCAGGGGTGTCTTCGATGCCTACGTTGCTGAGGTTGATGGCACCGGCGATGGATTCGGGGTTGATTTGCTCAGCGTCGCGCAGTTGGTCCTCCACGGCATCCAGGTCGATGGATACTCCCCGGGCGTACTTGCCGATCAGTGCCTCGAAGCGCGGCATCAGCCAGGGGACGGCGGCGTAGAGCCGGGCGTGGGCGGCCTCCTTGAGGGCCATGTAGCGGGTGACCTCGTCCAGATCCAGCTCCAAGGATTTGGCGTAGGCCTTGATGTTCTGTGGAATGAGGGCTCCGGCGGGGTTTTTCAGCAACGGTATGCCCTGGTCGAATCCTCCGCGGACCTCCTTGGCCAGCTCTCCGGCGGCCTGCCCCAGCTGCATGGCAAAGGAGGTGTTCCCCAGCAGCCTCAACAGGGTGGTCGGATCCTTGAGGTTGTCGGGCAGGGGGATGGGCACAGGTCCGGCGAACATTCCCGAAATCTCGCCCTGATCGAAGCCTTGGAAACGTTGGCTTATGACGGAGGTCAGGGCTTCGCTGACCGCCTGGGCCACCGGCGAGGCGAACTGGACCCAGGCGTCTATGCTGCCCTCGATCCATCCGGCGCGGGTCAGGGCTTCGGTCTGGCCCGGGGCGGGGTCGAAGGCGCAGACGGTGTCCAGCCAGAGGTTGGCTTCGCTCATGACTCGGGCCACCCGGTCGCTGTCCTCGGCTGTGATTGTGGTATCGGACTGGTCGGCCCTGGTGCGTCCCAGAGCGATGTTCTTGGCCAGTGCAAGGTTGATGGGCCCCTGGTCGGCCTGGGCCTGCATGTCGGCAGGGGTGTTCAGCCCCCCGGCCGTGAAGGCCTGGATCAGGGCCTGGACCTCGGCGGGTTTGGGCAGCTGATCGGCTCCCTGGGCCGCCATCTGGGAGCGGATGGACTCAGGCAGCTGTGAGAACTGACTCCAGGCCAGCTCGCCCTGCACCGGGCCGAAGCACTCGATGAGCCATTGGTGGATTGCATTCTCGTCCATTGCTTTGATTCCAGTCCTCGCCAAGGCAGGTCGTCCGCCATCAAGGTTGACGTCTGCCGGGATTATCGTCTTCATCAACCATAATATTGGAGCTATGACACTTCCGCACGGGAAATCGGATCACTGCGCCACAGGCGCACCCGAAAGGCAAATCGGGAAGCTTGGCGGACCCACCCGCAAAATGCTGGTCGGCGGTCTTCTGGTCATTCTGGCCATCTTGGTTCTTTTCCTCCCCTCGCCTTATACCATCGAGACGCCCGGACCCACCCAGGACGTGCTGGGAAGTTCAAAAGGCTCACCGGTCATCAGGGTCAGGGGCGGTCAGGTCCACCATGACAAGGGCCGCCTGCTGATGACCACGGTCAACGCCCGTGGAATCCCCGGCTACCCGGCATCCAACCTGGATGCGCTGGTGGGCTGGGCCGACCCCCACGCCACGGTGCTTCCCCAGGAGGCCGTGGTCCCTCCCGGACAGAGCGTCGAGGAATACAAGCGCCAGGAGCAGGGCGATATGCACGGCTCCCAGAAGGCCGCATCGGCCCAGGCCCTGGCCTTCCTCAAGGCTCGGGGATATGACGTATCAGGACTGCGGTTCAGCATGAGGGTGGCCGACATAGGCGGTCCTTCGGCCGGGCTCATGTACACCCTGGGGGCCATCGACAAGATCACCCCGGAGCAGGAGACCGGCGGTCTGACCATCGCCGGCACCGGCACCATGGACCAGAAGGGACGGGTCGGTGCCATTGGCGGTATCCAGCTGAAGATGCTGGGGGCCAAGCGGGACGGCGCCACCTGGTTCCTGGCGCCTGCGGCCAACTGTTCACAGGTGGCAGGCCATGTTCCACGGGGCCTGCGCGACGTACGGGTGTCCACCTTGGACGAGGCCTATAAGGCCCTGGTGGCCATCGGCCATGGTCAGGGGGAGGGGCTGCCCCGCTGCACGGCCGCCAAGGCCAAATAAGACAATGCCGGTCCAATTGGTGAATTCCGGCAGTCTTGTTATGCTGAAAACGTGGCTGAGACTACAACCTATACAGCGGAAGAGTTCGGTTTTCATCCCGGCGATATCGTCCAGGAATGGATGTGGGACGACGATGTCGACGACGGGATCCGGACCAGGATTGAGGATCTGACCGGCGAAGAGCTGGTGGACGAGGACTATGACGCAGCCGTGGATGGGGTCATCATCTGGTGGCGGGACGGCGATGCCGAGGACGATCTAGCGGACACCATCATGGATGCCTCAGCCATGGTCAACAAGGGCGCGCCTTTCTGGGTACTGACACCCAAACCAGGCAGGCCCGGGGCTTCGGCGCCAGGGGTCGTCTCCAATGCGGCCAAGACCGCGGGCATGAACGCCCTGATGCCCACCACCGTCAGCAAGGATTGGAACGCCACCCAGCTGCGGGCTTTCGGCAAGGGCAAGTAGGGACCTTAGGCTCTGCCAGCGATTACGGTAGCCGGGGATATTCCATAAGCGCCGATGAACGAGGTGGTGGGCATCGGAATCAACTGATGCCCACCACCTTCTTGTCATTCAAGGGGAATTCCCGAAGGAATCCGTCTGGCCAGAGGCCTTTACTGCCCGCCCTTGTCAGCAGCGGCGGGAGCCACCGTCGTGGCCTTGTTCTGATATTCGGCAAGCAGGGTGCGCGAGCGGATGTCGCAGAGGTTGGCCACCAGGGCCATGAGCAGGATGACCAGGCCCACCAGGAAGATCCAATGCAAGCCGTCGAAGACGATGGTGCGTGCCGGGCCAAGCAGTCGGGAGGGGATGCTCCCTGCCGTGGCCGGGTTGATCATGCTGTTCATCATGTCCTCGGTCAGTCCCTTATACTGAGGCACCTCGCGGGCGATGACCGTGTTCATGACGATGCCGAATATGGAGACCATCAGGGTCTGACCCAGGGAACGGGCCAGGGTGTTGAAGCTGGTCGAGGCGCCCACGTCGCCTGCCGGCACCACGCTCTGGGCGGTGATGGTCGAGGTGGTGATGGTCAGGCCGAATCCGAAGCCGACCACGGCCGAGATGACCAGGAAGACCCAGTAGGCGGTGGCCTGGGGGACGGCTATGTAGCAGATGCACGCCGTCAGGATGAAGGCCAGGCCGATGTTGGTGGCCCGGTGCGGTGGGTGGTGCATGGTCAGCGGTCCGGCCAGGTAGGCGCCCAGGAGCCAGAGAATGGAGGAGGGGGTGACCACAAAGCCGCCCAGGGAGGGGTTCATTCCCAGCACAGACTGCATCCAGATGGGCATGTAGGTGTCGAAGCCCATGAGGAATCCGGCCACCAGGAGCATGCAGATGTTCTGGATGACGAAGGTCCTGATGCGGAAGAGCCGCAGAGGCAGGATGGGATCCTCCTGGCGGCCCTCCACATGAAGAAGCAGGACAAAGGTGACCACGGTGGCCGCAGCCAGGATCAGGGTGATTCGCACATCGCCTGCCGATCCCAGGCTCTGCAGGCAGAGCATCAGGCAGATCAGGCAGATGCTGAGCAGCCCGATGCCCATGTAGTCGACGCGCGTTTCACGCGCCTTGATATGCTCGCTCAGGAAGATCTGGATCATGATGATGACCAGCAGGCCGATGGGCACATTGATGGCGAAGACCCAGTGCCAGCTTATCTGCTGGACGATGAAGCCTCCCAGCAGGGGGGCGATGATGGAGGCGATGCCCCAGGCCGAGCCGTTCAGGCCGATCATGCCAGCCCGCTTGTCCAGGGGGTAGATGTCGGCCAGGACCGTGTATGTCAGCGGCTGGATGGCACCGGCCCCCAGACCCTGCAGAAAACGGGCGCCGATCAGTTGGGGCATGGACTGGGAGAGGGCGCACAGGGTGGACCCGATCACGAAGACCAGCAGACCGATGGTCAGCAGCGGCTTGCGGCCGAAGCGGTCCGAAAGCTTGCCGTAGATAGGCGTGGTGACCGCCGTCATGAGCAGATAGATGGAGTAGACCCAGTTCATGATGGACAGCCCATGCAGGTCCCCGATGATGGTGGGCATGGCGGTGGAGACGATGGTCCCCTCGATGGCCGTCATGAAGGTGGCGATGAAGACCGCCACCGTCACCAGGGTGCGGTTGGTCTTCCTGCCACTGCCTGTATCGACTGTCTGTGACAATCCGAACCCCCTCTTCTATGGTGAATATGGTGTGTTTCTCTTCTTTTGCGGACAAGGCCCGCGAATTCCTAGTGGATTATAGCCGCACCGTGCGGCCTTGTCACCGTGTATTCTGCTAAGGTAGTGTGCTGGTCCCGTGGCTCAGTTGGTTAGAGCGCCACCTTTACACGGTGGATGTCCCCGGTTCGAGTCCGGGCGGGACCACAGGGGTTTTCAGGGGGCATGCCCGGAATCGCGTCTTAGCGCTCACGTAGAATCGATGCACGACGATCGTTGGCAAGAAAGGTCAGGAGGTCGATGCCTGATGTCAGCTAAGCCTGATGCCCGTGGAACCGAGGCGACCATCGCGCGCTCGGGCAAGCGCAAGTGGGGATATGACACCAAGCAGGTGGACGCCTTCCTGGAGCGGGCTCACTCGCTCTATGAGAGCCAGGACCCCGATTTGACCCAGGAGGAGATAGCCAACGCCTCCTTTGATCTGTGCAAGAACGGCTATATCATCACCCAGGTGGATGCCGCCCTCTCGCGGCTGGAGAGGGTGATTTCCGACCGACAGACCAGCCTGGAGATAGCCCGGGTGGGCGTGGATGGTTGGACGACCAGAATGGTCAGTCTGCAATCGGAGCTGACCACCCATGCCGGCAGGCCCTCGGGCAGCGTCTTCAAGCGTGGGGATCCTGGCATGCCCTCATACGACTGCAAACAGGTGGAGCGGCTGATCGAGCAGGTCCTCAACAAGACTTCTGACCAGCTCAACCTGCAGGAGGGACGGAAGACGGATTCGGGCAAGTCGAGGAACACCGACATCACGGCTGACCGCGTCTCCAATGTCATCTTCACCCAGCGTCGGGGGCCCAAGGGTTATGACGAGCGCCAGGTGGACTTCTTCCTGGCCAAGGCCGTCGAGCTTCTGGAGCAGCTGGAGTCCTTTGCCAGGGTCAGCGAAAGGGCCAAGAGGGACAGAGCCAATGCAACGGCGCCCGCTGCTGTTCCCGCGCAGTCGCAGCTGCCGGTTCAGGACCCTTCAGCTTCGGGCGTTCAGCCACTGATCGGACAGAGCCAGGCACCCGCCTGGAGCATCCCCAATGCTTCCGCTGTCGCAGGCGATCAGGGCAGTCAGGACGATTTCGCCCAACTGCACCAGGCAGAGCGGGCCATCTTCGAGGCTCCGGCAGCCAGCCCGCAGACGGCATCTACGGCGCCGACGGCGCAACCCAACAGTTCCCTGAGTGCTCTGGCTTCGGCGGTCAACCAGCGGCTGGCCCAGGAAGCCGCTGGTACGGCCCCGGCAGCATCGGCGGCAGCTGCTCCTGCCTCCTCAGCAGGCGTCAGCGGCGGAGCCCCAGCCCCCGTTGCTTCAACCAATCCCACCCCTGCCAATCCCCTTGTCTCCGGTCAACAGGAATCGGTCATGCCCGCCTCCGTGCCGCCTGCGGCCGCCCAGCCGGCCCCTGCGCCAACCAGCCACAATCCTGTGGCTCCCACTGCAGCGTCCGCGACACCCGCGTCGGCTGTTCAATCCGTGCCTTTCAACCCGGTGGCGCCTTCTTCGCCTTCGCCTGCACCACAGACTCCTGAGCCTGCTGTATTCCAGCCGACCCCTTCGGCACCCGTAGCCTCCACCCCGCCTACTTCGGCAGGGGAGGGTTTCTTCACCTCCACAACAAGGCCGGAATCGCCAGTGCCTCCTTCGACGACAGGGGCTGATACTGACGGCTCGTCTACACCCGGGTCCACCTCAATCATCTCCTCGCCCTTCGTCGATGGTCCTCTAGGCGCAGGCGGACCCTTGGGCAACTATGAGGAACCAGCACCTGCAGCGCCTGAGGTCCAGGAGCGTCCTTGGGCTGAGACAGCCGGAACCAGCACGGATACGCCCGACTGGGCCAAGCCCCGGTATTCGCAAAATACACAGGGGAACAAGCAGGACCAGGACCCGGATTCCTACCTGGCTTCGCTGCTCAACCAGGATCTGCCCAAGATGGATCTGGACATCCCCGATATTTCTTTCCCGGCCTTCGGCGACGAGGGGGAGCAGGATAAAGGCGGTCGATGAGTCATCTGACAGCAGTGAATACAGGCAGTGAAGGCAGGCAGGACGGTTTGTCAGTCGGACGAGAACGTACCTTGGTGGATTGGTCGCCCAGGGTCGATGCCGATCGGTCTCGCAGTCTGGTCATCCTGGGATCCACGGGGTCCATCGGCACTCAGGCCCTGGATCTGATCAGTCGCCATAGGGATCGGTTCCAGGTGACCGGGTTGGCCGCAGGTGGCGCGCATGTCGAGCTCCTGGCCCGCCAGGCCCGCGATTTTGGCGTGACCCGTCTGGCTCTGGCCGACAAGGCCCAGGTTCCGGCCCTGCAGCAGGCTCTCAATATCTTGGGATTGACCGGTATCCATGTAGAGGCAGGCATGGAGGCGGTCCAGGCTCTGGCCGGTTCCGGCAGCGATCTGGTCCTCAACGGCATCACCGGATCAGTCGGTCTGCGTCCGTCCATCGCGGCTCTGCAGGCCGGATCCCAGCTGGCTCTGGCCAACAAGGAGTCCGTGGTGGCGGGCGGCCATCTGCTCTTTGACGCCGAGATAAGGCCGGGCCAGATCAACCCGGTCGACTCCGAGCATTCGGCCATCTGGCAGTCCCTGCGTTCGGGGCAGCATGGGGAGGTGGCCCGTCTGGTGGTCACCGCCTCGGGAGGTCCCTTCCGGGGCTGGAGCCGCCAAGACATGCGCGAGGTCACCCCTGAGCAGGCCCTGAACCATCCCACCTGGTCCATGGGTCCGGTGGTCACCATCAACTCCTCCACCATGGTCAACAAGGGTCTGGAGGTCATCGAGGCCAGCAGGCTCTTCAGGATAGAGCCCGAACGAATCACCGTGGTGGTCCACCCCCAGTCCGTGGTCCACTCCATGGTCCAGTTCCAGGATGGGGCCACCATAAGCCAGGCTTCGCCTCCTGACATGCGTCTGCCCATCGCCCTGGGCCTGTCGGCACCCGCCCGTCTTGACAATGTGGCTGCGGCCTGCGACTGGTCCGAGGCCAGCACCTGGACTTTCGAGCCCCTGGACGACGAGGCCTTCCCGGCGGTCAACCTGGCCAGGCGGGCTCTGGGCAGCTGCGAGCCCATGACTGCGGTCTTCAATGCCGCCAACGAGCAGGCGGTCAGGGCCTTCCTGGATCACCGGCTGCCCTACCTAAGCATCGTCGAAACCATCCGTTCGGTCATGGATGCCATGGAAACGCATCTTCCGGGAACATTCACATCCGTGGAGGTAATGGAGCAAGTCGAGCATGAGGCACGCCAAAGGGCTGATGCTTTGATAGACATGACAGCGTGAGTAGCATTCCCAAGACCGAACAGTCAACATCCTCCCAGGGGTTCCGCAAGACAGGCGAGCAGGCCATCAGCCAGACTCCGCTGCATCCTCGTCGCCGCTCCCGTCGGATCATGGTGGGGTCTGTGCCGGTCGGCGGGGGAGCCCCTATTTCGGTGCAGTCCATGACCAATACGGTCACCGCTGACATCAACGCCACCTTGCAGCAGATCGCCGAGCTGGCCGCCGCCGGCTGCGATATCGTGCGGGTGGCTGTACCCAGCCAGGACGATGCCGACGCGCTTCCCATCATTGCAAAGAAGTCGCCCATCCCGGTCATCGCCGACATCCACTTCCAGAGCAAGTACGTCTTCCAGGCCATCGATGCCGGCTGTGCAGCCGTCAGGGTCAACCCGGGCAACATCCGCAAGTTCGACCAGGTCGGCCCCGAGATCTGCAAGGCGGCCACCGACGCGGGCATCTCCCTGCGCATCGGCGTCAACGCCGGCAGCCTGGACAAGGACATCT
Organism: Bifidobacterium sp. M0353; assembly: GCF_016100645.1. NCBI lineage: Bacteria > Bacillati > Actinomycetota > Actinomycetes > Bifidobacteriales > Bifidobacteriaceae > Bifidobacterium > Bifidobacterium sp. M0353. The sequence goes on from NZ_JACFSB010000001.1 coordinate 233,404, forward strand.
ACGCCCGCTACGGCGGCCCCACCCCCGAGGCCCTGGTCGCCTCGGCCCTGAAAGAGGCCCATATGTTCGAGGACGTGGGCTTTCACGACTTCAAGATCTCCGTCAAGCACCACGATCCCGTCACCACGGTCCAGACCTATAGGCTCCTGGCCTCCAAGGGCGACTGGCCCCTGCACCTGGGCGTGACCGAGGCCGGGCCCTCCTGGCAGGGGACCATCAAGTCCTGCCTGGCCTTCGGCGCGCTCCTGGCCGAAGGCATCGGCGACACCATCAGGGTCTCCCTGTCCGCACCGCCTGTGGAAGAAGTCAAGGTGGGCTGCAAGATTCTGGAATATCTGGGGTTGCGTCAGCGCCACTTCGACATCATCTCCTGCCCCTCCTGCGGCAGGGCCCAGGTGGATGTGATCGAGCTGGCCAAGGAGGTCACCGAGGGGCTCAAGGACATCACCGCCCCCATCCGGGTGGCTGTCATGGGCTGCATTGTCAACGGACCAGGCGAGGCCAGGGAGGCCGACCTGGGAGTGGCTTCGGGCAACGGCAAGGGTCAGATCATCATCAAGGGCAAGGTGGTGCAGACCGTGCCTGAGGACCAGATCGTCCCCACCCTGCTGGAACGGGCCAAGGAAATCGCCGCCCAGATGGATGCCAAGGCTGCGGCCGAGGGTGAAACCCTGCCGGAGGCGGGCCCCATGGTGGTCCCGGTCACTGGCCGTGCCAGCTGAGGGCGTAAGCGCCATCCCCGCCACCGGCTACAATGACCGACGTGTCCCAAGAGGTTGAGCGTTCCCTCCCTGCAAGCGGGTGGAGCAGGGTCAGGCGGCTGATGACCAGCCTGCCCGTCTTCATCATCCTCATGGGCCTGCTGGTCTCTGTCTCCCACTTGACCGCCGTTCCCTGGAAATACGAACCAGTGGATCAGAATTTTCCCACCCTGACTCCGGACACCGCGGTCACCTTCGACTGGCCTGCCGGGGTTGACAGGGATACAGTGGGGCAGTACCAGGTCGAATCCCGTCACCAGGAACTGAGCGTGGAAAGGCCCGCCACTGGGGAGCACCAGCGCATCCGGATTCTGATCCGCACCCCCAAGGGGGCTTCAGGGAATCGGCCGGCAGTAGTCTTCATGCATGGCGCCGGATACGGCACCTGCGACAACTCCTTCGGGGACGTGGCCCGGACCCTGGCCTCTGCCGGTTTCGTCACCGCCGTGCTGGACAAGCCGGTCTGGTCCACCACGGATGCCGACCGGGACTATCCTGCTTCGGCCAAGGCCTACGAGCGGGTTGCCAACCTGCTGCGCGACCGGGATGATGTGGATGCATCCAAGGTGGGCATCTATGCCACCAGCGAGAGCACCTGGATCGCCGCCATGCTGCTGACCATGGACCACCGGATCGCCTTCCAGATCCTGCTCAGCCCCATGGTCTATTCCCCGCGCCACGCCATGGGCTTCTTCGTGGCCCAGGACTTCGCCATCGCCGGGGCCAACCAGGGCTACCAGTCGGTGGTCCGTCGGCTCTTCAGCACCGATGCCTCCCTCTTGGGCCTGAATAATCTGGATATCGATCCCACCGACCGCAACACCTATGCCATTCCCACCCTGCTGGCCTACGGGGCCAAGGATGTCATGACCGCCCAGGTGGAGGGGGTGCAGCGCGTGCTCTCCCAGGCCCATGTCTCGGGCAATGAGAACGTCACTGTGCGGTCCTACCCGGTCTCCAACCATGTGCTGCGGCTGGGGGATGAAGCCCGGACCGGCACGCCCCTGGCCGACCACTACCAGCAGGACATGGTCGACTGGGCGGTGGGTCAGGTCCATGGCCTGCACCAGACCAGCCCCAGCGTGGGTGGGGCCACCATCCACCAGTCCATAGCCGTGCCCACTGACCTGCGGGGGCGGCGCTCGCTGACCATCTATATGTTGGTCCTGCACCTGCTGACCCTGGTGCTTCTGCTGGCGGCCCTGGTCATGGCCCTGGTGGCCGGTCTGATGAAATTGTTCCGCCTGCGACGACACAAGGACCCGGTCCTGGGCTTCAGCCATGGCTTCGGCGGCACCCTGGTCACCATCACCGGCACCACCCTGGCTACCCTGGTCCTTTTCGGGGCCGGTCTGGGTCAGGTCATCATGGCGGTGGTACGACTGGGATGGGGCGGCGTGCCCGACCAGGCCGGGGTCAGCTACTGGAGCTGGCCGGTCATCCAGGTGGTCTGCGCCCTGGTCATCTGGGCCTGGTCGCGCACCTTCGCCCGCATGGTCGAGGTCGCCTCCCTGAGGGGATTGGACCGGCTTCCCGACCGGGTCCGCACAAGCAAGGCCGGCGGCCCCACTTTGCGTCAGCAGATGCGCAACTTGGATCCCAGGCCTGTTCTGGCCTCCACCCGCTTTGGCATTGCCCTCTTCATCGTCACCACCCTGGCCATGTTCGGAGTCCTGCTGATCTTCGCCTTCTGGGGCCTGTTCATCTACCAATGAAAGGACGGGACCGTCGTGGCCATCTATCGTGACGAGGGCCTGGTCCTCAGAACGGTCAAACTGGGCGAGGCCGACCGGATCGTCACCATTCTGACCAGGGGACACGGCAAGGTCAGGGCCGTGGCCAAGGGGGTTCGACGGACCAAATCCCGTTTCGGCGCTCGGCTGGAGCCATTCATGCGTGACGATCTGCTCATCTCCCGTGGCCGCAACCTGGACATCGTCTCCCAGGCCGTCTGCATAGCCGCCTATGCGGATGCCATATGCGCCGACTATGACCTCTACGCCAACGGGGGCGTCATGCTTGAGACCGCCGACAAACTGGTGGTGGGCGAGCATGAGCCGGCCCCGGAGCAATACCGTCTGCTGGTCTCCGCCCTGGCCAGCCTGGCAGGTCACCGGCATGGACCCCGCGACATCGGTGCCTCCTACCTGCTCCGTTCCCTGGCGCTGGCGGGCTGGAGGCCCCGGCTGGATTCCTGCATCGTCTGCGGCCGGACCGACCAGCTGACCCATTTCTCGGTGCCCGGCGGCGGTGTGGTCTGCAGCCGGGATAGGCCCACCGACGCTGTGGCGGTGGATCCCGCCACACTGGCACGCTTTCGGGCGCTGAGCAGCGGGGACTGGTCCAAGTTGGACGGCAGGGATTCAACCCCCCTCTGCGATGGTCTTGTCGAGAAATGGGGCGAATATTACCTGGAGCGGCCCATCAGGTCCCTTAGGCTATTAGATTCTTGAAGCATGAGCTTTGACCCTGTCGACTACACCTCCCTGGACGTGCCCGCAGCCCCCTTCTCCGATCCCGCTCGTATCCCGCAGTTTCCCGAGGGCTCAGTCCCGCGTCACCTGGGTGTGATCATGGACGGCAATGGCCGCTGGGCCAAACAGAGGGGGATGGAGCGCACCCAGGGCCACCGGGCCGCCGAGCCGGTCGTCTTCGACACCATAGCCGGGGCCATCGAGGCAGGGGTCCGATACCTGAGTCTGTATACCTTCTCCACCGAGAATTGGAAGCGCTCGCCCTCAGAAGTCCGCTTTCTGATGGGCTTCTCCCGGGACATCATCCACCGGCGGGTGGCCCAGATGGACGACTGGGGAGTGCGCGTGCGCTGGGCGGGCCGTCGGCCCAGGCTATGGAAGTCGGTCATCGACGAGCTGGAGGCGGCCATGGAGCGCACCCGGCACAACACCAGGATCGATGTGATCTTCTGCATCAACTACGGGGGCAGGGCTGAGCTGGCCGATGCAGCCACCGACATCGCCCGGGAGGTGGCGGCCGGGCGGATCAAGGGATCCAAGGTGACCGAAAAGATGATCGCCCAGCACCTCTACAACCCCGACATACCGGACTGCGACCTGGTCCTGCGCACCTCGGGGGAGCAGCGCACCTCCAACTTCCTGCCCTGGCAGGCGGCCTATGCGGAGCTGGACTTCGTGCCCGAGCTCTTCCCCGACTGTGGGCGCGAGGTGCTTTGGCGGGCCATCGACGATTACATCCACCGGGACAGGCGGTTCGGCGGGGTGGGCCAAGCCTAAAGCAGATGAGGCCTCCGATTTTGTGAGGTTAGCCATAGTCGTCCAAATTTACACGCCTGAACACTCTCGTAATGCCCTTGAAAGGTAGTCTGTGTCTTATCGCAGCGGAGCAAGCCAAATCCGCTGTGGCAATCAGGGCAGCAAACGAAGCGAAGGAGTGACAGGCGTGGACGACAAGCAACGCATCATGCAGATCATCGAAGATAAGTCACAGGAGTTCATCGAGGCCGCCGATCATATTTGGGGTACCCCCGAGACCCGGTTTGCCGTGAAGGAGTCGGTCCAGCAGCACTACAAGGTGCTGGAGCAGGAGGGCTTTGACATCGAAAAGGGCGTGGGCCATATGGACTACGCCTACGTGGCGACCTGGGGCTCGGGCCGTCCGGTGATCGGCATCACTGGCGAATACGACGCCCTGGGAGGCCTCAGCCAGGTGGCTGATCTGGGCGAGCACAAGCCCTTGGTCGAAGGCGGCAACGGGCAAGGCTGCGGCCACAACATCCTGGGCATGGCCGCTGTAGCGGCAGGCGTGGGCATCAAGACCTTCATGCAGGAGAAGGGGCTCAAGGGGACCATCAAGGTCTTCGGCTGCCCGGCTGAGGAGTCGGGCTATGGCAAGGCCTTCATGGCCAGGGACGGGGTCTTCGACGGGCTGGACCTGGCCCTGTCCTGGCATCCCTCGGATGTGACCCAGGCCTGGGGCTCCTCCAGCCTGGCTGTCCTACAGGCCTACTTCGACTTCACCGGCGTGCCGGCACACGCGGCTGCGGCTCCCGAGCTGGGCCGGAGCGCCCTGGATGCCGCGGAGCTGATGAACGTGGGCGTGCAGTTCCTGCGCGAACACATGATCGATGCGGCCCGTGTGCACTACGCCTTCATCGATGCAGGCGGCGAGTCGGCCAACGTGGTGCAGTCCCACGCCCGGCTCTACTACTTCGTGCGTGCTCCCAGGATGGACCAGGCTCAGGATCTGTTCAAGCGTGTGGAGAAGATCGCCCAGGGTGCGGCCCTGATGACCGAGACCCAGGTCAAGGAGGAGTTCGATGCGGCCTGCTACAACTTCGTCCCCAACCATCCGCTGACCGAGGCCATAGACAGGAATCTGGACCTCGTCGGCCCCCTGCCCCTGGACCAGCAGGAGCTGGACTACGAACGCCGCTACACCGACACGGTCCCCGAGGCCGGCAAGCAGCGGGTGCTCAGCCGTACCAAGGCCGCCTTCCCCGATCTTCCGGATGAGGAAGTCAGGAAGATGGCCGAGTCCACCATGGCTCTGAAGAAGTATCCGCTGGCCTTCACGGATACGGCATCGGGGTCCACTGACGTCGGCGATGTCAGCTGGCAGACGCCCACCGCCCAGTTCAGCGGCGGGTTCGAGCCCCAGGGCACCTCTGCTCACTCTTGGCAGTGGGCGGCCAACGGCAAGTCCTCGGTGGCCCACAAGGGCCTGCTGGCTGCGGGCAAGACCCTGGCTCTGACTGCCTACGATGCCTTTACCGACCCGGATCTGGTCAAGGCCGCCAAGGAGGACTTCGACAAGACCTTCGCCGGTCAGGAGTACAAGGTCGTCATTCCTGACGATGTGATGCCCCACTGACTTACCTACCGTTCGGCTGCCGCCGGACACGGTGATCTCTGCGGATCACTTTGCCCGGCGGCGGACGGCTTCGACTGAAGGATGACAGACCAATGGCAATCAAGCAATCCTCAAAAACGGCGAGCGGAACGCTGATCTTCTCCCTGATGGCCGGTTACTCGATCGTGTACATGGACAAGAACATGATCTCGACCGCCATCATCCCCATCTCCGAGCAGTTCCACCTTGACTCGGGGCAGACAGGCATCATTATGTCGGCCTTCTTCCTGGGCTACTCGCTCATGCAGATTCCCAGCGGCTGGCTGGCCGACAGGCTTGGGGCCAAGCGTGTGTTGATGGCCTCCATGATCATCATTGGTCTGTTCAGCTACCTGTTCGGCCTGGCCAATGGCCTGGCCTTCTTCATCATCGTCCGGTTCTTCGCCGGCATGGGCCACGGAGGCTACCCGCCCTCCTGCTCCAAGTCGATCGCGGAGAATTTCCCTCAGGAACGGCGCACCTTCGTACAGTCGCTGATCCTGTCGACCTCGGGCATCGGCGGCATCCTGGCCTTCGTCCTGGGCGCCAACCTGGTCGCCATCAACTGGCACCTGGCCTACGCTGTGCTGGGCACCCTCTATCTGCTGGCCTTTGTCTGCATTCTGATCTTCGTGCCCTCCAAACCCCGCCAGCCCGAGGTTGACCAGAAGCCCGGAGCCAAGGGTGCAGGGTTCCTCGAGGTCCTGAAGAACCGGAACGTGCTGGTCCTCTTCGTGGCCATGCTTCTGCTCAACATCCTCCTGTACGGCAATATCTCCTGGATGCCCACCTTCATAAAGAACACCTTCGGCCTTACGATTGGCCAGGCCGGCATCCTGCTGGCGGTCAATGCGGTCTTCACGACCGTCGCCACCATCTATGCTGGTCAGCTGCTCTCGAAGCTCTTCCTGGGCAGGGAGAAGGTGGCCATCCTGGGCGCCGGGGTGATCAGTGCCGTCCTGGTGGTCTGCTTCGTCTTCTCGCGCAACATCTGGCTCTCCCTCCTGCTGCTGATCCTGGTATCCTGCGTCTCCGTGGTGGCCTTCACCGGCATCTTCACCTGGCCCCACAAGATCATGGACCCGCACATCATCGGCTCCGCCATCGGCATCATCAATACCGGCGGCACCCTGGGCGGGTTCCTGGCCCCCATGATCATCGGTTACCTGGTCAAGGCCGCCGGCGGCTCCTTCGTCGGAGCCTTCCTCTTCATGGGTGCGGCGGCCATCGCCTCCGGCCTCATGGCTCTGCTGGTCAAGGTCGGCAAGTAAAGCCGAGGCTGAGGTAGCCTCGTTCAGGCTTCCGGGTCCGAAGATCAAGGGGTCCGAGATCGAGTCATGACTGCCGATTAAGTGCAAGCAGTCACTGTCAAAGGACTGTCGCTTCTTTAGGATCCTTCGATTCCTTGGTTCTGACCACAGGTGTTTAAATGAGGATGTTTTTACAAGAGAAAGGCCCGCTCCCTGAGCAATTTCAGGGAGCGGGCCTTTCCTATGCCGACCAGGGAAGTAGGATTAGCGATCCGGCTCTTCCCAGATGGTGCCCAGTTTGGCGATGGAGATGGAGTTAATCAGGGCCTTGCCTTCGCCGGATTCGGCAATCAGGCGGATGCCGCGCGGTCCTTCGGCGGGGAAGGAGTAGGAGGACATGATCTCCAGGCCGTCGTTTACGACGACCTCGATCGAGCCCCGGTCCACGATGATGCGCAGCTTGAGCTTGCCCGAGGACTTGTCGACGGGAGCAGTGCGGTAGCCACGGTCCCCATAGGTGTTGCAGTGGCGGTCGAGCACCACGCGGCCCAGCTGGTCGTCATAGCAGACCAGCGTGTGGTCACCTGATTGGGTCCGATGAATCTCCAGGCCGATGCGCTCGGCCTGCGACTTGTTCAGATCGATCTCCATATTGATGTCGGCGGTCTGCGCGTCGTTCACCAGATCCTGGCTGCCGTTGACCTCCAGCTCGATGGGACCGAAGTCCTGCTTGTCCTGGTCCAGGTCGGAGAACTCACGCACCGGCAGGCAGCGCAGGTGATCACCGGCCAGGGTGACCTCGCGGGGTACGGTGAACTGTCCGCACCAGCCATCCTCCTGCATGGGGATGGGTTCCGTGAAGGGGCTCATCCAGCCGAAGACCAGCCGACGGCCGTCAGGGGCCTGGAAGGTCTGCGGTGCATAGAAGTTATGGCCGTCGTCCCAGAGGTGGAACTCAGTCTCCTGATGGAAGTCGCCGCCGGGCTGCCAGCTGCCGATCACGTAACCGGCGTTGTTGTGGTTGCGGGCTTCGAACCCCTGGGGCTTCAGGCCCATGGCCGAGTAGCAGATCACCCACTTGTCCTCCAGGGGGAACATGTCGGGGCATTCCAGCATGAAGACCTCAGGGTCGGGGTGCCGGTAGATCACCCGGTCGAAGGTCCAGTGCTCCATGTCATTGGAGGTGTACATCCAGATCTCGCCGCGTTGTGCGGGGGTGCTGACTCCGAAGACCATGTACCAGAGCCCGCCCATCTTCCACACCTTGGGATCGCGGAAGTGCAGGATCTTGTCGTCCGGGCAGGGGATCACGACCCCCTTCTTTTCGAAGTGGATCCCGTCTGAGGAGACAGCCATGCACTGCTCCTGGAGGTTGCCGTCGTCATCGTTGACCCCGTTGCGCCAGCGGTGACCTGTGTAGTAGATGGTCAGACGGCCGTCGTCGCCCACCACGGCCGATCCGGAGAAGACTCCGTCCTTCTCGACCTCCAGGGTGGGCGCCATGGCCAGGGGCTCGCGCCGCCAGGTGACCAGATCGGCGCTGGACACATGCCCCCAGTGCATGTTGCCCCACTCGCTCCCGTAGGGATTGAGCTGGAAGTAGGCATGATAGCGCCCCTTGTAGTAGCTCAGGCCATTGGGGTCGTTGATCCATCCGGCCTTGGAGGCGATGTGGCACTGGGGATACCAGCGGTCATTGCGGGTGGCGAAGAGCCGGTCGATGCTCTTCTGGGCCTTGTCCAGTTGAGCGCTCATGTCGGCGTTTTCCTTGGTTGTTGGCTGGTTCATCCTTGAATCCTTTCGGGTTGGATGGGTGCTGATGATGGTTGGTATGGGGATCAGCCCTGGGTTACGGCGGACTTCTGCGAATCCCTGATGAAGGGATCGCCGTCCACCTGCTGGTCGTCGCGCTTGAGCACGAAGATGCCGTAAATCAAGGCGACCAGTACTACCAGTGAGATGGTGTAGAAGGTGACCTGGTCGCCGGCGCGGTCGTGGAGGATGCCCAGCGGGGTGGACATGGCCACCTGGCCGACCTGGGAGGCGATCTGGAAGCCCACCATGTAAAGGGTGGCGGACAGCTTGGGGTTGAAGTGCAGAGTGAAGTAGCGGAAGGCAGGCAGGCTGAAGAGCGGGACCTCAATGGAGTGGAAGAGCTTGACAACAGAGACCATGACCGGATCGTGGAAGAAGCCGCACAGGCCGATCCTGGCGAACATGACCGTAGCTCCCAGCAGAAGGGAGTTGCGCACGCCGATCTTGCGCATGATGATGGGAACCACGCCCATCATGGCTGATTCCAGGAACACTTGGATGGAGTTGAGGATGCCATAGACCTCGTGACCCTGTTCCGGGGTGGGGAAGAGGTTGGCATAGTAGTTGGGGAACATCTGTTGGTCGAAGACCGTGTAGAAGGTGTTGGTGAAGATTACAAAGACGATCAGGAGCCAGAGGGCGGGCATGCCCAGGACATGGATCATGTCGCGCAAAGAGGGCTGGGACTTTTCGCCCTCGGGGGTGGACTCTCGCTTGATCTCCTCGCGCTGCTCATCGGGGATCCAGAAGGCGTAGACCAGGAGCATGCACGCGCCGAAGGCGGACCCCAGCCAGAAGTTGATCATCGGGTTGATGTTGAAAGTGAACCCTGCGATCAGAGCCACAATGGCGTAGCCGAAGGAGCCCCAGGCGCGGGACTGGCCGTATTCGAATCCGAATTTGCGGCTGTACCGCTCGGTGATGGCCTCGATCAGGGAGCAGCCTGACATGAAACCTGCGGATAGAACGATTGAACCGAGTACGGCGCCCAGGATCAGGTTGGAATGCATGAGGGGGGCGTAGATGAACTGCACGAAAGGTCCGACCAGCGCTGCAATGGCGGCGATGAAGATGGCGAGCCTACGCTTGACCCCCAGCTCGTCCTGTATTACCCCGTAGACAAACATTATTATCAGCGTGCCCACGGAGTTGATGGAGTAGATGTTGCCGACCTGGGTGTTGGTCATGCCAAGACCGTTGATCAGCCATGGCGAGTAGAAGGACCACCAGATGCCCCAGGCGCAGAAGAAGAAGAATATTCCGGTAGAGGATTCCAAATATGATGGATTCCTCCACGCCGATAATTTGGTGGCCATGCTGCCCCTCTTTCCTTGTTGCGCACCGCTTCTCCGCAGTGCTTTCCGGTTCGATGCACTTACTGTGTGCAGAGCGAATCCTGGTAGGTATAGTAAATCGTCAATCGATTTACGTCAAACGATTGACAATCATTCTGCGTGCCTGTGAGCACAATTAGCAGCTAGCGGGGATGTTGGCCGATTGGCAATTGGCGCGAAGCCCTCCGGAATTCGACCTTGTTTTACTATCTTGCGCTAAGGAGGGAGTGTGATTCGGCTTTAGTCGCTGGCCGGGGCCGAGTCTGAGGCAGCATCGAGGCGGGTGGAACCTTTGCGGATCAGGGCGCAATGGATGCGCACCCCGCCAGCCTGATCGAGCGGCGGCAGGACGGCACGGGTTTCGGGCAGAGGCAGGGCAACGCGACGGGGATTGATTTGCGCAAGCAGTCGTCGCACCGCCCAGAAGCCCATCTCGTAGTGGGGGAGTTCGATTGTGCTCAGGGGAGGTGCCATGGTCTCGGCTATGACCTGGTGGTTGTCCACGCCCACCAGATTGAGGTCCCTGCCGATGGACAGATGGCGGGCTGCGGCCGCCTGGTAGAGGTAAATGGAGCGTGAATCGTTGAAGCAGAAGACCCCATCGGGGTGCTGGTCGTCCATCAGGTCGTTCGCCTGATCCATGGCATCCTGGTTGAAGCCTACCAGTCGGATCAAGGACTGGCCTGCAGGTAACCCAGCTTCCTTGAGAGCGGCCTGATACCCCCGCATTCTGTCTTCTTGCGCCGGCAGATCCTGTGTGGTGCCCAGGTAGGCCACTCGGCGGCAGCCTGATTCAATCAGATGGCGGGTGGCATCGTAGCCGATCAGAAACTCGTCAGGGGCGATGCTGGGGCAACGGTCGGCCCGCTCCACCGCGTTGACCACCACGGCAGGGCAGGAGCGCAGAGCCTGGGGCAGGTCGACATCCTGGTCATACATCTTGGCGAAGAGGAAACCGTCCACCCCATAGCGCTTCAGGGCCTGGATCTGCTCGGCTTCCCGAACACCCCCGTCGGTGGAGACGGTGAGAAGCACATAGCCGCGCTCGGCTGCCGCATCCTGCGCACCCTGAATGATGGCGCCGGCGTATGGCGTGGTGGCCACCTCTTGGCTGATGAAGCCCAGCATGCCGGTCTTGCTGGTGCGCAGGGACCGGGCCATGGGGTTGGGCCGATAGCCCAGGGTTTTGGCTGTGTTGCGCACCTTTCGGGCGATCTCCGACTTGACCCTGCCCTTGTCGCGGCCGTTGAGCACCAGGGAGACCGTGGAGACGGACACGCCTGTGCGTTCGGCGATCTGCTTCATCGTGATCATGGGCACACCTTAACCTGCTCAGGCGATTTCAGCCCGGCTGATCTTCGGTGACAGTGAGCTTTCAGCGGTTTTCCCCGCCTAGGATCCGGTCGACCCGCTCCACCTTTTCGTGGATCTGGTCCCGCTTGCCGGAGCGGATGTCCAGCTTGAGGCTGACGCCGGTCCTGTACCCCTGCTCGGCCAGGACCCGTGTGGCCTCTTCCACGACCTCCATGACCCGGTGCAGATCACCTTCGACGACGGTGCTCATGGCATTGGTCTGGTTGGGTAGCCCCGAGTCCCTGATGACCTTGATGACCTGGGCCACATAGGTGGACAGCTCCTCGCCCTGACCGGAGGGTGCGATCGTGACCTCGGCTACGGTGTTCAGATAGGATGGGTCGTTCATATCGGGCATATCGGAAACCTTTCCGCATCGATTGGCGTTCGTAGGCAGGATGCCCGGTGTCCCCTGCGGTCACCTGCGCGGCCTCCCGCACCTGCCTTGATGGTAGGCCTCTACGCTGACAGCAGGTCACCCGCCGAAGGTATGCTGGAGGCCGGTCATCAGGTCGTAGCCCCCAGGAGGGGGTTCCCGAGCAGAAGGTGTGATCAGTGGCAGTATCGAAACTGGATGAGGTCATCTCCCTGGCCAAGCGCCGAGGATTCGTCTTTCCCGCAGGGGAGATCTACGGCGGGACGCGCTCGGCCTGGGACTATGGTCCTTTGGGCGTGGCCCTCAAGGACAACATCAAGCGTGAGTGGTGGCGGACCATGGTGGTCACCCGCGACGACGTGGTCGGCGTGGACACCTCGGTCATCCTGCCCACGGCGGTCTGGGAGGCCTCGGGCCATGTTTCGGTATTCAACGACCCCCTGATCGAGTGTCTGAACTGCCACAAGCGGCACCGGGCCGACACCCTGGAGGAGGCCTACGTCGAAAAGCACGGCCACGATCCGGAAAACGGCCTCAAGGGCATCCCCTGCCCGGACTGCGGCACCAAGGGCCGGTGGACCGAGCCGCGGGACTTCAACATGATGCTGCAGACCCACCTAGGGCCGGTCCAGGACGAGAAGAGCCTGCACTACCTGCGTCCCGAGACCGCCCAGGGCATCTTCGTGGACTTCAAGTCCGTCATGGCCTCCTCCCGTTCCAAGCCACCCTTCGGCATCGCCAACATGGGCAAGAGCTTCCGCAACGAGATAACCCCCGGCAATTTCATCTTCCGTACCCGCGAGTTCGAGCAGATGGAGATGGAGTTCTTCGTCCATCCCGGCACCGACGAACAATGGCATCAGTACTGGATCGACGCCAGGACCCGTTGGTACGTGGATCTGGGCGTCAAGCCCGAGAACCTGCGCCACTACGAGCACCCAAAGGAGAAACTGGCACACTATTCCAAGCGGACCGTGGACATCGAATACCGGTTCGGCTTCCAGGGCTCCGAGTGGGGCGAGCTGGAGGGCGTGGCCAACCGCACCGACTACGACCTCAAGGCCCATGCCGAGCACTCGGGCGAGGACCTGAGCTACTTCGACCAGGCCAGCGGGGAACGCTACATTCCCTACGTGATTGAGCCCGCGGCCGGTCTGACGCGCTCGCTGATGGCCTTCCTGGTGGATGCCTATGACGTGGACGAGGCCCCCAACACCAAGGGCGGGGTCGACCGTCGCACCGTGCTGCGTCTGGATCCGAGGCTGGCCCCAATCAAGGCCGCGGTCCTGCCCCTATCCAAGAAGCCTGATCTGCAGCGGATCGCCCACGACCTGGCCGCCGACCTGCGCCAGAATGAGTGGATGGTGGACTATGACGAGTCCGGCGCAATCGGCCGCCGCTACCGTCGTCAGGACGAGATCGGCACGCCCCTGTGCATCACCGTGGACTTCGACACGCTGGACGATAAGGCGGTCACCATCCGCAACCGCGACTCCATGCAGCAGGACCGCGTGGCCCTGGACCAGGTGGAGGACTATGTGCGCAAGGTTGTAGGCGAGCAGCGTGTCCGTTACCCCATGGGCCCGTCCGACCTGACCGGTACGCGCGCCGCTGACGGCTACACGGACCTGGCCAGCGAGCCGGGCACGGACGAGAGCGAACCCATCAAGGTGGCCGAGGCCGGTGGCCGGTACTGAGACTGATCGCCTGACCCCGAAGGTTGCCCCGGTGAAGCTGGGCCCGATAACCGTACCTGTTCCGGTCATGCTTTCGCCCATGGCGGGCGTGACCAACTGGCCCTTCCGCCTGCTCTGCCGCGAGTACGGACCCGATGGACTGTATGTGGGGGAGATGGTGACGGCCCGGGCCCTGGTGGCGCGCAACCCCAAGGCCTTCAGGCTCTGTCGCTTCGCCCCCCAGGAGAAGGTGCGCTCCCTGCAGCTGTACGGGGTGGACCCGCAGATTATGGAGCAAGCCACCAGAATGGTGGTCGATGCGGGCTGGGCCGATCATATCGACATGAACTTCGGCTGCCCGGTCCCCAAGGTCACCAGGCACGGCGGTGGGTCCGCCCTGCCCTGGAAGACCGACCTCTTCGCCGAACTGGTCCATCGTGTGGTGGCTGTCTGCTCGCCAGCCGGAATCCCCGTCACTGCAAAGATCCGGGTGGGCATCGACCATCAGCATGAGACCTTCCTGGAGGCGGCCCACATCGCCCAGGAGGAGGGGTGCGCCGCCGTCACCCTGCATGCCAGGACCACGGCTGAATACTATGGCGGCCATGCCGACTGGGACCGGATCGCCCAGCTGGTCCAGGCAGTCGATATCCCCGTCTTCGGCAACGGCGACATCTGGACCGCTGAGGATGCCCTGGACATGTTCGCCCAGACCGGCTGCGCAGGCGTGGCCATCGGCCGGGGCTGCCAGGGCCGTCCCTGGCTCTTCGCCGACATCGCTGCGGCCCTGGCCGGCTCCCCGGAACGGCAGGAGCCCACCCTGGGCCAGGTGGGGGCCATCATGGCCCGCCACGCCAGGCTTCTGGTCGAGTTCTACGACGGCGACGAGCGCATGGCAGTCCATGATATGCGCAAGCACGTGGCCTGGTATCTCAAGGGTTTCGCCGTGGGTGGCCAGGTGCGCCGCGATTTTATGGCCTGCGAGAGCCTGGAGGACATGGACCGCTGCATCGCCAATCTGGACCAGGACATGCCCTATCCGCGGGCCGTGGCCGGCAAGCCCCGGGGTCGGGTGCGCTATGCCAAGAAGGTCCGCCTGCCCTATGGCTGGCTGGATTCGCGGACCACCACCCATCAGGAGCGCGAGACGCTCTTCGGCAACGACCCCATGGACGCCTCCTACTGAAGCCGGAAATATTCCCGTCACCAACCATGCGCATCCGGGTCTAGAATCAGGGTTTAGAATACGGACAGAACGGCGTGGAGGTTCTCTCGGGAGGCCAGGACGGTTGGCTCTGACCTCCCGGACCCTAGGCCCACGGCCGTCAGGAAGGGTCGGAACGCCTGTGGGCAAATGCGTGTTGGCGTATATGACCTGCGCTAGAGTTGAGCGTAACGTGAGTGACGGGAGCATACTGTGAGCGAGATTGCCCAGAATGACAATTTCAACGACAAGACCAACATCAAGGTCGTTGGTGTTGGTGGAGCCGGTGGCAATGCTGTCAATCGCATGATCGCCGAAGGTCTGCAGAATGTCGAGTTTGTGGCCATCAATACCGATGCCAAGGATCTTCTGCGCTCAGAAGCCGATGTGAAGATCTCCCTCTCTGATGCCAACAGCCGCGGCCTGGGAGCCGGAGCCGATCCGGAGAAGGGCGCCAAGGCCGCCCAGGATCATCAGTCCGACATCGAAGAGGTCCTCAAGGGCGCCGATATGGTCTTCGTCACTGCAGGGGAGGGCGGCGGCACAGGCACCGGCGCCAGCCCCCTGGTAGCGCGTGCAGCCCGTCAGCAAGGCGCGCTCACCATCGCCGTAGTCACACGCCCCTTCACCTTTGAAGGCCCCAGGCGCTCCGCTTCCGCCGAATCGGGCATCGAGAACCTGCGCAAAGAGGTCGATGCCCTTATCGTTATCCCCAATGACCGGCTTCTGGACCTCTCGGATCGCACGGTCTCGGTCATGGACGCCTTCAAGACGGCCGACACCGCCCTGCTGGCCGGGGTTCAGGGCATCACCGACCTGATCACCATGAACTCCTACATTCACGTGGACTTCTCCGATGTCACCGCCATCTTGAAGGATGCCGGCACCGCCCTCTTCGGCATCGGCGCAGCCAGGGGCGAGGATCGAGCCACCCAGGCCGCCGAGATCGCTATCTCCTCTCCGCTCCTGGAGGAGAGCATCGAGGGTGCCCATGGGGCCCTGATCAACGTGGCCGGCCCCACCGACCTGAGCATGCAGGAGGCATCTGCCGCCGCCCAGCTGGTTCAGGATGCCATCCATCCCGAGGCACAGATCATCTGGGGCCTGGCCTTGGACGACGCCTACGGGGACGAGGTGCGGGTCACGGTCATCGCCGCCGGGTTCGATCCCACCCCTAAGAAGGACGAGACCCCGGCTCCTGCAGTGGACACGACCACAGCACCGGCAGCGGCCACCCCGGTCCAGGAGCCCCAGCAGCCGATGACGACTCCATCCGCCCAGGTGGAGTCCGATGAGACCTCCGAACACGATGTGGTGCCCCCCGCCTCCGGCGATGACGGCACCTCCGACCCGGGATATCTGGATATCCCTGACTTTCTGCGGTAATCAGGCGAAGGAGCAGGTATGGCAGGATTGATGAAGAACGCAATGTCCTTTTTCGGCATGTCGGATGTCGTGGATGACGATGACGACGACCTGGCCGACGATGACGAGGCCCGCGACGGCTTCGACACCGATCACTCTGTGACTCCCATGGCTCCGCAATCCACGTCCAGCAGCCAGGAAGCCGAGTCCACGCCCTTCCAGAGCCGGATCAACCGCATCACCACCATCCATCCCAAGTCCTACGAGGATGCCCAGATGGTCGGCAGGGCCCTGCGGGACGGGGTTCCGGTGGTCCTCAACCTGACAGGCGTGTCCGAGTCGGTTGCCTACAGGATTGTCGATTTCTCCGCCGGCGTGGTCTTCGGGGTACGCGGGTCCATTGAGCGGGTCACCCCCAGGGTCTTCCTGCTCAGTCCTGCACAGGTCAACATCAAGGTGGAGGAGCCCGAGTCAGGCTCCTCGGCCAAGGGGCTTTTCGCCCAGTGACCGAAGCCCTGGCAGCCTTGTCCGCAGGAGCCTGAAGACGCATGCTTGTTCCTTTTATTCGATATCTGATAGACATCTGCATTGAGACCTACCTGCTCATCCTCTTCGTGCGGATGATTCTGGACTGGGTCCTGGTTCTGTCGCCCCGCTGGTACCCCCGAGGCTTCGTGGCCTCGCTCATCCGGGTCATCTATGCCTTGACCGAGCCGCCCCTGCGCTGGCTGCGCCGGTACATTCCGCCCCTGCCCATGGGCAGGATCCAGCTCGATGTCTCTTTCATGGTGCTCTACGCCGCGTTGATCATCATCCAGGTGCTGCTGGGATAAAAGCAAGACCGCGGATACGGCAGACTCCGTGCTAGCATGCAGTAAGAGAACACAATCGGGCTGGTTGGCCTGAAGCGAGGTGGAGAAACATATGGCTCTATTGACGCCTAATGACATAAGGGAGCATACCTTCCAGACAGTGCGGTTCAAGGAAGGCTACGACGTCGACGAGGTTGACGACTTCCTGGATCAGGTCACGGAGACGGTTGAAGCCTTGGGCAAGCAGGCCATGCAGGGCAACTCCGCTTCCACCCAGTCCCTGGGTACCGACGTGGCCTCGCTGAACTCCAAGATCTCCGACCTGACGGCTCAGGTGGAATCCCTGCAGACGGAAAACAGGGATCTGAAGCAGGCCCAGGGTAATGCCGCCCAGCAGCCTGTCGTGGATGCCCAGACCAAGCGGCTCCTGGCCGAGTCCCAGAGCCAGGTCAAGACCCTGGCCTCCCAGAATGACCAGCTCAAGCGTCAGGTCGAGCAGCTCAACTCGCAGATCGACCAGCTGACCGCCCAGGCCGCCGCGGGCAACAACACCCAGGCTCTGACCAATCAGCTGACCGCCATGCAAAAGGAGCGCGACCAGGCCCGCCAGCAGGTCCAGGCTCTGACCAACCAGCTCAATGCCTCCCAGCAGAGCATGGCCACGGCCCGCCAGCAGGTCACCCAGGCACAGAAGGCCTCTCAGGAGCAGCAGCAGCGCACCGAGCAGCTCAACAAGCAGCTGGAGGAATCCCGCAAGCGCGAGGAGCAGCTGCGCCAGCAGGTCTCCAAGGCCGAACCCTCCACCGAAACGGGCAGCCTGCAGCGGATCGCGGGCGCTGGCGCCGAGGCCAGCAGCGAACCCGAGAGGGCCACTGCCATGCTCACCCTGGCCATGCAGCTGCACGACCAGTACGTGGACAAGGGCAAGGCCAACGCCACCCAGCTGGTTGCCGAGGGCCACGCCCAGCACGACGACATCGTCAAGAAGGCGGAGGACTACTCCAAGAGGACCCGCGCCGAGGTGGACGAGTATTCCAAGCGAGTCCACTCCGAGGCCGATGGTTACTCACAGCGTGTACGCTCCCAGGCCGACGAGTACTCGGTCAAGACCCGTTCCGATGCCGACGCCTATTCCAAGCGCCAGCACTCGCAGGCCGACGAGTACGAGACCCAGGTGCAGACCCGCGCCCAGGAGTACGACAAGAACACCCGCGACAGTGCCGATCGCTACGCCGCCGATGTCAAGAACAAGCTCATGGATCAGTCCAAGGTTCTGGAGGAGAACATCCAGGGGCTCAAGCAGTTCGAGGCGGGTTACCGCAGCAAGCTGACCGAGTTCCTCAACCAGCTGATCAACCAGATCTCGGACACCAGCAATTACCAGTCCATGGAAAAGAAGTCGGAACAGGCCCACTGATTCCAACCGATAATGACGAAGAACACAACCATGAGACGGCTGCGCGTGCGCGTGGCCGTCTTCGTCGCTCTGGCGGCAGTGGCCATAGCCCTGGACCAGGTGACCAAGGCCCTGGCCCTGGCGCGGCTGGGCAACGGTGTCAGGGTGGCTCTGCCTGGACCGTTGCGTGGACTGCGTCTGGTACGCAACCCCGGGGCCTCTCTTGGATTGGGCTCGGGGAGTACCTGGGTCATATCCCTTATTGCTATGGCAGCCTGCCTGCTCATCATTGTTCTGTCTCTGCGCACCACCTCCATGCTCTGGACCCTGGTCCTCTCCCTGGCCTTCTCGGGGGCGGCAGGCAATCTGATCGACAGGGTGGCCTATGCCTCCGGTTTTCTTGACGGTGCCGTGGTCGACTTTCTGGACTACGGCTGGTCGGTGGGCAACGTGGCCGACGTCTATCTGACCCTGGCAGGCGTGGCCGTGGTGGTGCTCATTGTCTGCAATGTACGATTCAGCGACGGGGACAAAGCCAAAGAGCATGGGGGAGCGACCAAGTGACCCGGCTTCTTCCCGCGCCGGATGCCCTTGTGGGTCGGCGCCTGGACATGGCCCTGTCCAAGATGCTGGGCCTGTCCAGGGCCAAGGCCAGCGAACTGGTGGCCCAGGGGCATGTGCGGATCATGGGCCGCCGTGTGAACAAGGCCACCACCCTGATGAGCGGCGATCTGATAGAGCTGGACGAGCCCGAGCCATCCAAGCAGGTGGAGCCAGTGGCCGAGGACATGCCCGTGGTCTATGAGGACGAGGACGTGGTCGTCGTAGACAAGCCGGTGGGGGTGGCGGCACATCCCTCCATAGGTTGGACCGGCCCAACCGTTCTGGGCAGCCTTTTGCAGCGGGGCACCCACATCACCTCAATGGGGGCCCAGGGCCGTCAGGGCATCGTCTCCCGCCTGGACGCGGGCACCAGCGGCCTCATGCTGGTCTGCAAGTCCGACCTGGCCTACAAGGAGATGCGTCGGCAGTTCGCCCGGCATGAGGTGGTCAAGATCTACCACGCCCTGGTCCAGGGCAATCTTTCCGAGGACAAGGCCACCATCGAGGCCCCCATAGGACGGGCGCGTGTCTCGGACTTCCGCTTCACGGTCACCCCTGCCGGCAAGGAGGCCATCACCCACTGGGATGTCCTGGAGCGCTTCGGCTCGGCAACCCTGGTCAGCGTCAATCTGGAGACCGGGCGCACCCATCAGATACGCGTGCACTTCTCCTCCATAGGCCATCCCCTGGTGGGTGACCACATGTATGGGGCCAACCCCGACCTGGCGGAGCGACTGGGCCTGAAGCGGCAGTGGCTGCACGCCATGCGCCTGGAATTCCGCCACCCCCGTACCAAGATCTGGACCAAGGTGGTCTCCTCCTACCCGGCTGATCTGCGCCGCTCCCTGCAGATCGAACGTCAGAGCGCCGCTGGTATACGCAGCTAGCGGACTCCGGCGATTCGGCCAGGGTCCTGGGTAAGTTGGAGATATGTCCTCAACCCGGTCAGACTTCGTTCACCTTCACACCCACACCCACTATTCCACCCTGGACGGGGCCAGCAGGATCCCCGACCTGGTCGCCGAGGTGGGACGGCTGGGGCAGCCGGCCGTGGCCATCACCGACCATGGCAACATGCATGGGGCCTACGAGCTTTGGCGGACGGCCGTGGATGCCGACATCAAGCCCATCATCGGCATCGAGGCCTATGTGACCCCTGAGACGGCCCGCCAGGACAAGAGCCGGGTCCACTGGGGAACCGACGAGCAGCGTTCGGACGACGTCTCCGGCGGCGGCTTCATCACCCACATGACCCTCTGGGCCAGCGACGACACGGGCCTGGTCAACCTGATCAAGGCCTCCTCGGTGGCCAACCTGGAGGGCCTGGTCGGCAAGTGGCCCCGCATGGACAAGGACCTGCTGTCCACCTACCACAAGGGGGTCATCGCCACCACCGGCTGCCCCTCGGGCATCGTCCAGACCAGGCTGAGGCTGGGCCAGTTCGACGAGGCCCTGCGGGCCGCCGGGGAGTTCCAGGACATCTTCGGCAAGGAGAACTACTACGTGGAACTGATGGACCACGGGCTGGAGATCGAGCATCGGGTGACCAAGGATCTGCTGGAGATCGCCCGTCGTCTGGATGCCCCCCTGGTGGCCACCAACGACTCGCACTACGTGCGCAAGGAGGATGCCTCGGCCCAGGACGCCCTGCTCTGCATCAACTCGGGATCCCGGCTGACCGACCCTGGCCGCTTCAAGTTCGACGGCACCGGCTACTACATCCGCTCGGCCCAGGAGATGCGTGAGATCTTCAAGGAGTTCCCCGAAGCCTGCGACAACACCCTGGAGATCGCGGAGCGCTGCAACGTCATGTTCGACGACCACGAGGACGGGGCCTTCATGCCCCGCTTCGACTGCCCGGAGGGCTGGGACGAGACCTCACTCTTCCTGAAGAAGGTGGACGAGGGACTGAAGAACCGCTATCCGGACGGGGTGCCCGAGGAGGTCTCCCACCAGGCCGACTACGAGTGCGGTGTCATCTGCCAGATGCAGTTCACCGGATACTTTCTGGTGGTGGCCGATTACATCAACTGGGCCAAGAACCACGGGATCATGGTGGGGCCGGGCCGTGGCTCGGCTGCAGGATCCATGGTGGCCTACGCCATGGGCATCACCGAGCTGGACCCGCTCAAGCACGGGCTGATCTTCGAGCGCTTCCTCAATCCCGAGAGGGTCTCCCTGCCCGATATCGACGTGGACTTCGACCCCGAGGGGCGCATGAAGGTCCTGGACTACGTGGGCCGCAAGTACGGTTCCGACAAGGTGGCCCAGTGCGTGACCTATGGCACCATCAAGACCAAGCAGGCCCTGAAGGACTCGGCCAGGATCATGGACTACGAGTACTCCGTGGGTGACCAGGTCACCAAGGCCCTGCCGCCCACGGTCAACGGCAAGGACATGAGCCTCAAGGAGATCTTCGACCCCCAGTCCAAGCGCTACCCGGAGGCCAAGGAGTTCCGCGACCTGTATGAGTCCAACCCGGACGTCAAGCGGATCACCGAGGAGGCTAAGGGCATCGAGGGCATCATCCGCCAGACCGGTGTGCACGCCTGCGCCACCATCATGGCCTCCAACCCCATCACCAACACCTCGCCGCTGATGGAACGCACGGACGGCACGGTGACCACCACCTTCGAGTACCACACCTGCGAGACCCTGGGGCTGGTCAAGATGGACTTCCTGGGGCTGTCCAACCTCACGGTCATCAGGGATACGGTCACCAACATCGAGCGCAACGGCAAGGAGCCCATCAGCATCGAGAAGGTCCCCCTGGACGACAAGGAGACCTACCAGCTGCTGTCCCGGGGCGACACCCTGGGCGTCTTCCAGCTCGATGGCGACGGCATGCGCTCCCTGCTGCGCATGCTCAAGCCCGACAACTTCAACGACATCTCCGCCCTGATCGCCCTCTACCGGCCGGGGCCCATGGATATGAACTCGCACATCAACTATGCCAAGCGCAAGAACGGGCTGCAGAAGATCGAGCCTATCCACCCCGAGGTGGCCAAGCCCCTGGCGGGCGTGTTGGACGAGACCTACGGCCTGATCGTCTACCAGGAGCAGGTCCAGTCCGCTGCCCGGATTCTGGCCGGCTACTCCCTGGGCCGAGCCGATGTGCTGCGAAGGGCCATGGGCAAGAAGAAGCCCGACGTCCTGGCCAAGGAGCAGGTGCCCTTCTTCGAGGGCATGAAGGCGCACGGCTACTCACAGGAGGCCGCCCAGGCGGTCTGGGACGTCCTGGTGCCCTTCTCCGGCTACGCCTTCAACAAGGCGCACTCGGCGGCCTACGCCCTGATCGCATACTGGACCGCCTACCTGAAGACCCACTATCCGGTGGAGTTCATGGCCGCCCTGCTGCAGAACGAGCGGACCAACAAGGACAAGACCGCCCTCTACCTGGGCGAGGCCAGAAGGATGGGCATCCGCATCCTGGCGCCCGACATCAACGAGTCCGTGTCCGAGTACTCCGCTGTCGGCGACGTGGTCCGCTTCGGCCTGGGGGCCATCCGCAATGTGGGTGACAAGGTGGTGGCGGACATCATCAAGGAGCGTCAGGGGCCCCGGGGCAAGTACGTCAACTTCATGGACTTCGTCAAGCGTGTGCCCATGGAGGTGCTCAACAAGCGGACCGTGGAATCCCTGATCAAGGGGGGCGCCTTCGACAGCATCGACCCCAATCGGAGGGCCCTCTTCCAGATTCATGACGAGGCCGTCGACCAGGTCATGCCCATCAAGCGCAAGCAGGCCGAGGGCCAGTTCGACCTCTTCGCCGACGCCGATGACGACCAACCCCAGCAGGATGCCTTGGGCGACGCCCAGGTGACCGTGCCCGACATCGACGAGTGGGACAAGTCCACCAAGCTCAACTTCGAGCGGCAGATGCTGGGCCTGTACGTGTCCGACCATCCCCTGAGCGGCATGACCTCGGTTCTGGCAGGCATGCGCGACATGTCCATCGCCCAGCTGCTCAACCGGTCCAAGGGCATGGACGGCAAGGCGGTGACCCTGGCCGGGCTGGTCACTGCAGTGGACCGCCGGGTCTCCAAGAAGGGCAATCCCTGGGCCATCGTCACCATCGAGGACTTGGAGAGCTCCATCCAGTGCATGTTCTTCGGCAAGGTCTACGACGCCCACTCCGAGGACCTGGTCCTGGACTCGATTATCCGGGTCAAGGGTGTGGTCGAGCTGCGGGACGAGGCCACCAACATTCGCGTCAACGATATGGAGGTGCCCGTCCTGGAGTCGGCCGACGAGCGTCCACTGACCATCACCCTGCCCAGGCAGGCCCTGGACCGGGGGCACATGGAACGGCTGGCCCGGATACTCAAGTCCCACCCCGGCTACTGCCAGGTCCGTCTGGCCGTCACCGACGACCGGGGCAACGTCCGTCTGCTGACCTTCGGCGACGGATTCCGCACCAGGCACGACACCTCCATGATGGCCGAGATCAAGTCCGTCTTCGGACCCTCCTGTCTGCCGTCGGCCTAGGACGCACCCGGAGCCGTCTCACCATTTGGGACGGTGGTGAGTCGCCGGCTTTGGCGACACAAAAGTTCACTACCATCAAAGTATGTCAAAGCTCATGATGAGAACCATGGATCTGCGCGGTAAAACCATGTCCCGCGCCCAACTCCTCGCCGCCATGCCCCGGGCCGATATGGGTACCCGGGAGGCCAGCGCCCAGGTGCAGCCCATACTGGACCAGGTGCGCGAGCATGGGGCAGCGGCTCTGCGCGATCTGGAGGAGAGGTTCGACCATGTGCGCCCTCATGATCTGAGGGTTCCGGCATCGGCCATGCAGGAGGCCCTGGAGGGGCTGGATCCCAAGGTCAGGGCGGCGATCGAGGAGTCCGTCACCCGCCTCCGCAAGGTCTGCACCACCCAGGTGCCCAAGCCTATGGCCACCGATCTGGCACCCGGCGCCCGGGTCAGCGAGCGGTGGATTCCGATCGAACGCGTGGGCCTCTATGTGCCGGGAGGCAAGGCCCTGTATCCCTCCTCGGTCATCATGAACGTGGTGCCTGCCCAGATTGCCGGGGTCGATTCCCTGGCCGTGGCCACTCCGCCCGCCTCCGATGACCCCCGTGGCCTGCCGGCGGCCATCATCCTGGCCACCTGCGCCATCCTGGGGGTGGACGAGGTCTATGCCGTGGGCGGTGCCCAGGCCATAGCCATGTTCGCTTATGGGGCCAGAGGGTCGGAACCGCAGGACGGGGGGATTCTCTGCGACCCGGTCGACAAGATCACGGGCCCGGGCAACATCTTCGTGGCGACGGCCAAGCAGATGGTCTCCGGCATGGTGGGCATCGACGCTGTGGCCGGACCCACGGAAATCGCTATTCTTGCCGACGGCCAGGCCAACCCCGACTGGGTTGCTGCAGACCTGATCGGCCAGGCCGAGCATGACGAGCTGGCCGGCTCGGTGCTGATCACCGACAGCCGGGACCTGGCCCAGGGCGTTCAGGAGGCTCTGGATCGCAGGGTGCCTAGGACCGAGCATGCCGACCGGGTGCGTACCTCCCTGGGCGGCAATCAGTCGGGGATCATCCTGACCGACGGAATCGGCCAGTCCATCGACGTGGCCAATGCCTATGCCGCCGAGCACCTGGAGGTTCAGACGGCCGATCCGGATGCCGTCATCGACCGGATCAGGAATGCCGGCGCCATCTTCCGCGGCCCTTACTCCCCTGTGCCCTTGGGCGACTACATGTCCGGGTCCAACCACGTCCTGCCCACCGGCGGCACCGCCCGCTTCGACGTGGCCCTGGGCGTCCATACCTTCATGAAGCCTGTCGAAGTCATCGAATATGACCAGGAGGGGCTCAAGCCCATCGCTGCCAAGATCAATGATTTCGCGGTATCCGAGGACCTGCCCGCCCATGGCGAGTGCGTCCTGAGCCGGTTCCTGGACGATCCCTACGACAAGGCCGACCTGGAAGCCAACGAAGAGAAGGCCGGCCTAAGGTGAGTACCATACCAGCCGATCTTCCCCTCCGTGCGGACCTGGTGGGGGAGGAGCCCTACGGTGCCCCCCAGCTGGATGTCCCGGTCTGTCTGAACGTCAACGAAAACCCCTACCCCCTGGACCAGGAGGTGGTCGATGCCATCTGCGAGCGCGTGCGCCAGGTGGCCCCAGGTCTCAACCGCTATCCGGACAGGGAGCATGAGGAACTGCGGCGGGCCCTGGCTGCCTACCTGAAAAGGGAGTCTGGTACCTCGCTCCAACCCGGGCAGATCTGGGCGGCCAACGGGTCCAATGAGATCATGCTCCAGCTCTTCCAGGCTTTCGGCGGGCCGGGCAGGACCGCCTTGGGCTGCGACCCGACCTACTCCATGTATCCCGAGTACGCCCGGGACACCTTCACCGACTGGGAGCTGGCCCATCGGCTGCCTGATTTCAGCCTGGATATTGAAACCACCATCGAGCGCATCAAGGCGCTGGGCCCAGCCATGGTCCTAGTGACCAGCCCCAACAATCCCACTGGGACGCCCCTGCCCATGGACCAGCTGACCAGCCTCCTGGAGGCCTGCTCCAAGGTCCCTGTAGCGGGCGGGGACCCGTCCGCCCGGCCCATCGTGGTCGTGGACGAGGCCTACATCGAGTTCCGCGACCCGGGCACGCCATCGGCGGTCAGCCTGATCGGGCAGTACGACCACCTGGCGGTCAGCCGGACCATGTCCAAGGCCTTCGCCTTCGCCGGCGCCAGGGTGGGCTACCTGGCAGCATCCCAGGGAATAATCGACGCGGTCCGCATCGTCCGGATGCCCTACCACCTGAGCGCCCTGACCCAGGCTGCGGCCCTGGCTGCCCTGGAGCACACGGACCTCCAGCTGGCACGGGTGGATCAGATCCGCCAGACCCGGCAGGAAACCGCTGAGTGGCTGGCCGGGCAGCAGTTCCACGGCCGACCCTTGACCGTGGTCCCCTCGGCCTCCAACTTCATCCTCTTCGGCATCTTCCCCGACCGGGATGCCGTCTTCGAGGCCATGAAGGATGAAGGCGTGCTGATCCGGGCCGTTGGTCCCCAGGGCTACCTGAGGGTCTGCATGGGCACGGACGCGGAGATGGAGCGATTCCGGCAAACCCTGGTCCATGTCCTCAAGCGGTTCTAGGAGGATGCAGACCAGCGGAACGGCTATGCTGGTGGTCTAGACGCCGTGCAGGAGCCACAGTGCGGACTGGAGTGCGGCAGGAAAGCGGAGGAGCAGCAATGGCAGGCAGAACAGCCACCATCACCCGCCAGACCAGTGAATCCAAGGTGAGCCTGAGTCTGGACCTGGATGGCACCGGAGTGACCGATATCGACACCTCGGTTCCCTTCTATGACCATATGATGACGGCCCTGGGCAGGCATTCCCTGATCGACTTGACCATCAAGGCCAGCGGGGACACCCAGATCGACGTCCACCACACCGTCGAGGACGTGGCCATCGTCTTCGGCGAGGCCCTGGCCCAGGCCCTGGGGGACAAGCGGGGCATCAGACGCTTCGCCGACGCCACCGTCCCCCTGGACGAGGCCCTGGCCCGAGCCGTGGTCGATATTTCCGGCAGGCCCTATGCGGTCTGCACCGGTGAGCCGGAAGGGTTCGAATACGCCATGATCGGCGGGCACTTCACCGGTTCCCTGGTCAGGCACGTCATGGAGTCCGTCGCCCTGCACGCCGGCATCTGCCTGCACCTGACCCTCTTGTCGGGCAGGGATCCGCATCACATCGCCGAGGCTGAGTTCAAGGCCCTGGCCAGGGCTCTGCGTTTCGCCGTGGAGCCGGATCCCAGGGTGAAGGGCATCCCCAGCACCAAGGGGTCGCTATGAGCACTGATGAACACGAGAACAACGACAACAAGGATCAGGACCTGCCGGATTCCGGCCATCATCTGAGCGAGGAGGAGGTCGAGCGGGCCCTGGCCAGCTTTGAGGCTGAGTTCAATGAGGGCCAGGACCGGGCGGATCAGCCGGTTGATCACTCCGGATCGAGCGTGGATGACGAGGCTGGGCCGAATTCCGAACCCGCCGACCAATCGTCGGTGGAACCGGACGAGACTGATGGCGTTGCTGCTGACTTCGATCAGGAGCTTGAAGGCCTGATAGGCAACCGGGCCAAGGCCGCCGTCATGGTGACCCGTCTGGCTTCGGCAGAGCTTCTGGCGGCCTTCTGCCAGATTTCCGATATTTCGGCCTGGTGCATCCAGGCCCGTGAGGGTGCCGTGGCCATCCTGAGAAACCTGGATGGCGACGGACCCGAGGCTGCCATCCGCGATCTGACCACGGTGGTATCCGGGCTCAGCGCTATCCTCGCGGTCAACCGGGCCGACAAGCTCGAGGTGACTCTCTGGATCAGCGGGAAGTCGGGGCAGACGCTTGCGCCGCCCATCCTCTTTGCCGCCACCGCCGACTTCGTGGAGGACCTGATGATCGGGACCACCACGGTGGACAGGCTGCGCCAGGACGGGGCCGCCATCTTCGACTCGGGGGAGTACAACCGCGAGAAGGCCATGGGCATCATCGCCTCGCACACCAGGTTCGGGGCCGGCGGATCGACTCGCCAGGGCCGCGTCGAGTAATCAAGTCGAGTAGAAGTTCGGGCAAGAGGCTTGGCTAGGAGGAACATGACCAGGATACAGGTGCTTGACTATGGCTTCGGCAATGTCAGATCCATGGTTCATGCCCTCTCCCAGCTTGGGGTCGATGCGCAGATCAGCGCCGACCCGGACCTGGCCATGAAGGCCGACGGCCTGGTCATCCCAGGTGTGGGAGCCTACGGGGCCTGCATGGCGGGGTTGCGGGCCGTGGGCGGCGACCGCATCA
This sequence comes from Bifidobacterium sp. M0353, assembly GCF_016100645.1. Taxonomy (NCBI): domain Bacteria; kingdom Bacillati; phylum Actinomycetota; class Actinomycetes; order Bifidobacteriales; family Bifidobacteriaceae; genus Bifidobacterium; species Bifidobacterium sp. M0353. The sequence continues at coordinate 261,022 of NZ_JACFSB010000001.1, forward strand.
TCCTGGATCGTCTGGCCCAGGGGTTGCCTGTTCTGGGGGTCTGCATAGGTCTCCAGGTCATGTTCCAGTTCGGGGACGAGGACGGCCGCAGCGAACCCGGGCTGGGCCTGATCCCCGGTCGGGTGACCAAGCTGGATGCCGACGTCGTGCCCCATATGGGCTGGGACCATGTCCAGGCGCCTCAGGGAACACGACTATTGGCGGGCGTCCAGGACCAGCGCTTCTACTTCGTCCACTCCTATGCGGCCATGGCAGTGCAGGGGGATGACCGGACAAGCGGGACGCAGTCCGATCTGTCCCTGCGGGTAGCGGTATTGAATGAACATGGAGACAGCCAGCCAGGGTCGGTCCAGCCAGAGTCTGACAAGACCATACAGGGCGCCTCTTTTGGTGAACCGCTGGTTACCTGGGCCACCTATGGGCGCAGCAGATTCGTGGCCGCCTATGAATGCGGTCCCCTGAGCGCCACCCAGTTCCATCCCGAAAAGTCCGGCCAGGCCGGCGCACGGCTGCTGGCCAATTGGGTGCGGACCCTTCCCGGGGCTTCCGGACTCCCTTGCGAGAAAGGTGAATGAGATGCTGACGCTCCTACCCGCTGTCGATGTCCGCGACGGAAAGGCGGTCCGCCTGAAGCAAGGGATTTCCGGGTCCGAGAAGGTCTACGGCGAGCCTGCCGATGCAGCCAAGGCCTGGGTGGACCAGGGTGCCGAGTGGCTCCACCTGGTCGACCTGGATGCGGCCTTCGGCACGGGCGACAACCGCGACAAGCTGGCCGCCCTGGTCAACGAGCTTGGGGATCGCGTCAAGGTGGAGCTCAGCGGCGGCATCCGTGACGACGCCAGCCTGGGGGCAGCCCTGGATGCAGGCGCCACCCGGGTCAACATCGGCACGGCGGCCCTGGAGGACCCGGAATGGACCAGCCGGGTCCTGGATCGCTACGGGCAGAGGGTCTGCGTGGGTCTGGACGTGCGCGGACACACCCTGGCCGCCCGGGGCTGGACCAGACAGGGCGGGGACCTTTTCGAGGCCATGAAACGACTGGACCGGGACGGGTGCAGCCGGTACGTGGTCACCGATGTGACCCGCGACGGGATGATGACCGGCCCCAACCTGGATCTGCTGGGTCAGGTGGCTGACCGGACCCCGGCCAGGGTGACCGCCTCGGGGGGCATTTCCAGCTTGGATGACCTGGGCCGCATCCTGGACCTGGTCGATCGGGGCGTGGACAGCGCCATCCTGGGCAAGTCCCTTTATGAGGGGGCCTTCACGCTGGAGCAAGCACTGGACCTGGTCTCGGGGCATTGTTAACGCTATAAGCAAATCTGCGAAATACAGGAAATATAGGAATGGGAGCATAAGCTCTATGGATAAGCAAGAGGAGTTCGCGCTGCGCACTGTCGAGGAGCGCGATGTCCGGTTCATTCGTCTCTGGTTCACCGACGTCTTGGGAACCCTGAAATCGGTGGCCATAGCGCCCACCGAGCTGGAGGTGGCCTTCGAGGAGGGGCTGGGCTTCGACGGCTCGGCCATCGAGGGCATGACCAGGGTCTCCGAGGACGACATGATCGTCAAGCCCGACCCGTCCACCTTCCAGATACTTCCTTGGAGGGGAGGGCCGCAGGGCACAGCGCGGATCTTCTGCGACGTGCTCACCCCGGACGGCGAGCCCAGCAGCGGGGATCCCCGGCATGTGCTCAAGCGGGCCCTGGCCAAGGCCAAGGAGAAGGGCTTCATCTTCTACACCCATCCGGAGATCGAGTTCTATCTGTTCGAGAACCAGGATGACTGGTCCCAGATCCCGACCCCCATCGACGAGGGTGGCTACTTCGACCATGTACCCCGCAGCCCGGGGATGGACTTCCGCCGAGCCTGCGTCAACATGCTGGAGCAGATGGGCATCTCGGTGGAGTACTCCCACCATGAGGCCGGACCGGGGCAGAACGAGATCGACCTGCGCTATGCCGATGCCCTGACCACCTCCGACAACATCATGACCTTCCGGACCGTGGTCAAGGAGATCTCCCTGGAGCGGGGAATCTACGCCAGCTTCATGCCCAAGCCCTTCACCGACCAGCCGGGGTCGGGCATGCACACCCATCTGAGCCTGTTCGAGGGTGACACCAACGCCTTCTATGAGGTGGGCCAGGAGTTCAACATGTCCCAGACGGCCCGGCAGTTCGCCGCCGGCATCCTGGCCCACGCGGCCGAGATCTGTGCGGTGACCGACCAGTACGTCAACTCCTACAAGCGGCTCTGGGGCGGAGCCGAGGCACCCAGCTACGTCTGCTGGGGACACAACAACCGGTCCGCCCTCCTGCGCATTCCCCAGTACAAGCCCGGCAAGGGCAACTCGGCCAGGATGGAATTCCGCGGGCTGGATCCGGGGGCCAACCCCTACCTGGCATACTCGGTGCTGCTGGCCGCCGGTCTGGACGGGATCGAGCAGAAGATGACCCTGGGCGAGCCCACCAGCGATGATGTCTGGGAGCTGACCGACGCCGAGCGGCAGGCCATGGGCATCGAGCCCCTGCCGGACAGCCTGGACGCGGCGCTCAAGGTCATGGAGAAGTCGGACTTCGTGGCCCAGGTGCTGGGCGAGCAGACCTTCGAGTACTTCCTGCGCAACAAGCACCGGGAGTGGGCCGGATACAGCCGACAGGTCACCCCCTACGAGCTGGCCTACTACCTGCCCAAGCTTTGAACCCGGGGCTCACTGGTCCGATCGGCCGAACCAGCTGTTGTAGATGATGACGAAGTTGCGGTTGCCGTAGCTTGAGCAGCGGTTGCCCTCGCCGTCGCCTGCCCGCAGCGCTGCCTCGTTTGGCTGGTAGGGCGTATAGATGTAGAGCAAGGCAGTGGCATCGTTCTCGATGTAGACCTTGCCGCTGCCACAGGAGGCATCGGGGCTGAAGCGCACATCGTTCAGGGCCTTGGTCTGGTAGCCATACTGGTCCCGGTGGGCCTGATAGTAGCGGAAGCGGTGGGCGGCCCCGTAGACCTGGTTGAAGAATCCGGCATAGCGGGCGTCGCAGTCTGCATCATCAGGGCAGGAAAGACCCATGGCCGACTGGAGCTGGACCTGGGTGGGGGGCTGGTCGGTGGCCACCAGGTGCTGCTCCTTCTGCAGCATGGTCAGGAGGACCTTCTGGCTGATTCCGCAGGAGCGGGCGGACCCGTCGATGATCTGAGCCGCGCTCTGCCCCTTGCCGCCCTTGTAGGCATCACATAGGCCGTCGCTGGGGCGGTCGGGAACATCCATGTGCAGACTGCGCAGGCAGGTGGATCCGTTGCAGGATCCCCCTTTCTGGTCCAGGAAGGCCTGGACGTCGTCGGCGTTCATGTCCACCGTGTCATGGAAGCGGTGGTCGGTGATGATTCTGCCTGGATTAAAGACGTACTCCTGGGAGAGCTGCTCCTGGTGGCGGATGACGCGGCCGACCATCAGCCGGTAGGAGACGAAGCGGACGGCCAGGATGCACAGGGCGACCACCAGGACTATGGCCATCAGGGCGGCCCCCAGGGTCTGCGCACGGCGGAGGGTGATCCGTCCGCGTTTGGTGCCGCCCCCGCGTCTTCGCCCCGATGGCCTTGTGCTCATGGTTTTCCTTCCAGCGCCTTCCTGATCCTTTGCAGGCTGACGGGGATGGCGGTCCCCAGCTCCTGGGCCCAGATGGAGACGAAGTACTCCTCCATCATCCAACGTCCCCTTCGCGCACGGTCCATGGCCTGGTCTCGTCCGGGACCGGCGGGCAGAGCCTGGGCCGCCTTGGTCGCCTGGTCCACCAGATCCTGGGCGGTCTGCGCCTGCCATGCCCATCGTACGTCACGATCCTTGTCCCTGCGGGCCTTGTCCAGGCGCATCAGGTCCGCCTTCAGGTATGTGTGCAGGCGGGGGAGGGCATAGGGCGGATCGGCGCCGATGAAGCCCTTGGCCACCAGATTGGCAGAATGCTGGCGTATCCACTGCAGGACCGAGAGCAGGGGAAGATCGGCCGGGCCGGACACGGCCTTGTCCACCTGGGCCGAGGTCTCCAGAATGGCGACCACATCCCTGGCCACCTGATAGACGGTGTCCTCGTAGACCTGGCTGACGCCGGCCACAGCCTCCTGCAGGGTCCGGTCGTCGGTGACGGCTTCGGTGTGGGGGATCAGGCGCTTGACAGCGGCCATCTGCAGGTCCTCGGCAAGGGCAGAGGTGCCCGGGTAGGGGGCCGAGGCCAGCATCAGGGCCTCCCGGCTCAGCCAGCGTGAGGAGATCCGCTGGGCAGGCAGGTGGAGCTTGTCCAGGGCGGCCTGCCAGATCAGTTCCTCGCGCGGTTTGGTGGTGGCGCCGGACTGGTGGAGCAGGTCGGCGCTCTTGACCACCTGACCCTGTCGGGCGGCCTTGCTGGCCTGGGAGTCCACCCGGGACCGGGCCGACTGCCGGGCCTGTCCGGCCAGGTCGCGCTGCAGGTCGGCCAGGGACTTGGACCGGCCCAGGACCTTGGGGTGGCCCTGGCCCTTGCGGCCGTGGCCCTGGCGCCGATCCTCCTCCACCTGGAAGGTGGGGCGCAGGTAGTCGGGTAGCCGTTCCAACCTGGCCTGGGTGAAGACCGCCGGGTGCAGCTGGGCGCCGACCGTATTGATGGCTGCGGCGGTGAAGGCCTGCTCGAAGTCCGGCCAGCCCCCGGCGGGGATGGCTCCTGCACCGTTTTCATCCCCGGCTGCAGGCTGGTCCGCCGACCCATAGGTGGCCTGCTCTGCCGATGCCGGATCGGCGCCGGGCAACAGGGGATAGTGGCCGTCTATCCAGGCGCGGATGGTCCGGGCGGCGTCAGGGGCGGGGACGAACTGGACCCGCAGGGCCTTGGGCAGGGACTTGATGGTGGCTGTGATCAGGTCGTCCAGAAGACCGGGCACGGTCCAGCTGAACTGTCCGGGCGTCAGCTGGTTCAGGCAGTGCAGGGGGATGTGGACAGTGATGCCGTCGTCCGGCTCTCCCGGCTGGTAGCGGTAGGTCAGGGGCAGATCCATGGGCCGGCCGTCGATGCCCAGGGTATGCCAGTGGTCGGGGTAGTCCCCGGGTCGGTAGGAGGCGGACTGGTCGTTCAGGCGCTCCACCTTGTCGGGGTCGAAGTCCAGCAGGTGGGGGTCCGCATCGTGGCGCTTCCGCCACCAGGCGCCCAGTGCGGCCAGGGAGGTGGCCTCCTGGGGAATGCGCTCCTGGTAGAAGTCGTAGAGGTCCTCCTCGGTGACGGTGCCGGTCACCTGGCGGGTCCGGCTGGTCCGCTCTCCGGCTTCGCTGAGCACCTGCCTGTTGGCCTGAATGAAGCCGTCATGGGGGAAGCGCTCGCGCACGTCACCCTCGACCAGGCCCTGGCGTATCAGCATGTCCCGGGCCTGGCCGGGGTTGATGCGGGCCCACTGGACCGTCCTGTCGCGCACGATGGGCAGGCCGTAGAGCAGAACCTTTGAGGTCGCCACCGCGGCACCACGGGAGGCCGACCAATGGGGCTCGGCGTAGGCGGTCCTGGTCAGGGACTTGGCCAGGGGCTCGGCCCAGGCGGGGTCGATGGCTGCACAGCAGCGCGCCCAGAGCCGGGAGGTCTCCACCAGCTCGGCGGCCATGATCCAGGGCGGATTGGCCTTGGCCAGTGCAGAGCCGGGGAAGATGGCGAAATGCGTGCCGCGCGCCCCCTGATAGTCGTTCTTGGCCTGCCGGCGAGCCCGCTTCATGGCCTTGGCCCGGGCGGCACCATGCAGGCCGGCGAAATCGGAGGCCTTGGGTTCGTGGACCACCTGCATGCCCATGCTGGAGAGCAGTCCGGCCAGCATGGACCGGTGGATGCCTTGGTCGTCCCAGGAGCAGACCAGGGCGTGTGCCGCCTGCTGCCCAATCGGCAGGGCCAGCAGGGCCTGATCCGGTCCCTTGACGGGGACGGGGGAGCCCACCTTCATGTGCAGGCCCCGGCACATCTGGGCAAGCTGCCGGTAGAGGTCATGCCACTGCCGCATGCGCAGGAAGGCCATGTACTCCTGCTTGCAGGCCTTGCGCAGGGCCCCATTGGAGGGTTCCTTGTCCTGCGGGAAGAAGCGGTTCCAGATGTTCAGGGCCGTCAGGAAGTCGCTGGATGGGTCCTCGTAGCGGGCATGGATCCGATCGGCCTCCTCGCGCTTCTCCTCAGGTCGCTCGCGAGGGTCCTGCAGGGAGAGGAAGGCCACGACCACCAGAACGGCGGCCAGGGTGTCCGGGGTGGCATCCTGGCCGGCCTGCAGGATCATTCTGCCCAGACGGATGTCGATGGGGATCCTGGCCAGCCGTCGTCCCAGATTGGTCAGCCGGATGAGGCCCTGCTGGCGGGAGATGGCCTGCAGCTCGGTCAGTTCCCGCAGACCGTCGCTGACTGCTCGGGTGTCGGGCGGGTCGATGAAGCCGAAGTCGGTAACGTCCTCGGCCGTATGGGCCACGCCCACCGAGAGCATATGCAGGATGACCGAACCCAGAGAGGTGCGCAGGATCTCCGGGTCGGTGAACTTGGGACGGGTGTCATAGTCGTCCTTGGCATACAGGCGGATGGCGATGCCGTCGGCCACACGTCCGCAGCGGCCTGCACGCTGATCGGCCGAGGCCTGGGAGATGGGCTCGATGGGCAGGCGCTGGACCTTGGCCGACTTGGAATAGCGGCTGATCCTGGCCAATCCCGGGTCCACCACGTATCGGATGCCCGGTACCGTCAGGGAGGTTTCCGCCACGTTGGTGGCGATCACGATGCGCTGATGGCCGTGGTGTTCGAAGACCCGGTGCTGTTCCTTGGCCGACAGGCGGGCGAAGAGGGGGATGATCTCCAGGGCGTCCGGGCGGCGCATGTCGGAGGTTCGCGGGCCGAAGTGGCGTCGCAGGGCGGTTTCGTACTCACGGATGTCGCGCTCGCCGGCTGCGAAGACCAGGATGTCCCTGGGGCCGTCCTCATGGGTGGAGTGGATGACCAGCTCGGCGCAGGCCCGGGCCACCGCCTTGGGGATGTCCGGTTCCTCCCTGTCCTGGCCTTCCCCATCGGAGTCGAACCCGGGTACATGCCGCATCAGGGCAGGTGCCGATCCGGCGGGCTCGTAGAGGGTTTGGACCGGATAGGTCCGGCCGGAGACCTCCAGCACGGGCACCTGGGTGTGCAGGGCCTTGGCGAAGTGGTCCCGGAACTTGACCGAATCGATGGTGGCCGAGGTGATGATCAGCTTCAGATCGGGCCGTTTGGGCAGCAGGGCGGTCAGGTAGCCCAGCAGAAAGTCGATGTTCAGGCTGCGCTCGTGGGCCTCGTCGATGATGATGGTGTCGTAGGCCCGTAGCTGGGGATCGCCCTGGATCTGCGCCAGGAGGATGCCGTCGGTGACCACTCGCAGGCGGGTGCTCCTGCTGGACTTGTCGGTGAAGCGCACCTGGTAGCCGATCTGTTCACCCAGCCTGGTGCCTGTCTCCGAGGCGATGCGCTCAGCCACGGTTCTGGCGGCGATCCTCCTGGGCTGGGTGTGCACGATCTGGCGGCCGTGGTCGCCACGACCCATCTGAAGGAGGATCTTGGGAATCTGGGTGGTCTTGCCCGAGCCGGTCTGACCGGAGACGATGACCACCTGGGAGGACTGCACGGCGTGGACGATGTCCTCCTTGGCCGCACTGATGGGCAGCTCGGTGGGATACTCGAACCTCATGCCCGGCCCACCTCGATGATCCGGTAGCCCTTGGACGAGGCATATTTCTCCGCCGTCCAGCCGGAGCCCAGGGCCTGAGCCAGCCAGGGAATCAGGGAGTCGGCGCCCAGGTTGCGCTGGACCACCAGGTAGGCCCGGCCTTGGGGTTTCAGTCTGGGCAGGTAGGTCATCAGCAGGTCGTGCAGGGCCGTCTTGCCCACCCGGATGGGCGGATTGGACCATATCAGGTCAAAGCACAGATCGTCCGGCACCTGCTCCGGGGTCAGCGTGTGCACCCTGTCAAGGCCCTGGGACCGGGCGTTGCGGGCGGTCAGATCCAGGGCCCGCAGGTTGGTGTCCACAGCATAGACGCTGGCCTTTGGCGACTGGATGGCCATGCTCAGGGCGATGGGCCCCCAGCCGCAGCCCAGGTCCAGAAAATCGCCCTCGACCGGGGGCTGGGGGACGCGTTTGAGCAGGACCGAGGTGCCCAGGTCAAGCCTGCCCGACGAGAAGACCCCGTGGGAGACCTCCACCTGGCAGGTGCGGCCGGCCAGCTCCACCCGGATGGTCCGCCGCTGGTCGGGGGAGGCCGGACGGGCCACGAAGTACTGTTCGCCTCCGCCCGTCCCGGTCCTGGAGGATTGCCCCCGGCTGCTGCCATGGTCCCTGTGCGTCATGTCCATCCTGTCCGTCTTTTAAGTCCGCCCGTCCCTCGGGCACCCGCTGATGTCTGCTAAGAAGATGATAATAAAGACTGTGTCATGATTCCGCCTACACCGGATTCGTTCCCTAGTCCATAGATCAATGCAGAGGTGCCTTTGACCCAAGAAAAACCGACCCAAGAGCATGGTTCAGCAGTTGTCGACGCCCACCAGGACCCGCTCGCCCACAAGTCCGAGGTGCTGACCGGCAGTGAAGGGCAGGTCGGGCAGGACCAGGATCAGGAGTGGCAGGAGCGCAGCCGACGTAATGCCTTCCGTCATGTCGAGGGGCTGGGCGAGCTGCAGGACGTGACCGAGGTGGAGTATCGCAAGGTCCGTCTGGAGCGGGTGGTACTGGTCGGCGTCTGGTCGGGTTCTCGGACCACGGTCGGCCAGGCCGAGGAGTCCCTGCGCGAGCTGGCCGCCCTGGCGCGGACCGCCGGGGCCGAGGTGCTTGACGGCCTGCTCCAGCAGCGTGTCAAACCCGATCCGGCCACCTACCTGGGTTCGGGGAAGGCGCGGGAGCTGGCGGATATCGTGGCCCGGCTGGGCGCCGACACCATCATCACCGATGACGACCTTCATCCCTCCCAGCGACGTGCCCTGGAGGATGTCACCAAGGTCAAGGTGGTCGACAGGACAGCCCTGATTCTGGACATCTTCGCCCAGCATGCCACCAGCCGCGAGGGCAAGGCCCAGGTGGAACTGGCCCAGCTGGAGTACATGCTGCCCAGGCTGCGCGGCTGGGGCGGATCACTCTCCCGCCAGGCCGGAGGTCAGGCTGCCGGGCAGGCCGGCGGCATAGGCTCCCGCGGCCCGGGCGAGACCAAGATCGAGACCGACCGGCGGGTCATCAGACGTCGGATTTCCCGGCTGAAGCGTCAGATCGCCCAGATGGCCCCCTCGCGTCAGGTCAAGCGTGGATCCCGGCGACGCTATCAGTTGCCGGCCGTGGCCGTGGTGGGGTACACCAACGCCGGCAAATCCTCGCTGACCAACCGGCTGACCGGGTCCGAGGAACTGGTGGAGAACGCCCTGTTCGCCACCCTGGATACGGCCGTCAGGCGCACCAAGGCCGCAGACGGTCGGCTTTATGTCTATGTGGACACGGTCGGGTTCGTCCGCCGCCTGCCCACCCAGCTGGTCGAGGCCTTCAAATCCACCCTGGAGGAGGTGGGCCAGTCCGACCTGATTCTGCACGTCGTGGACGGCTCCCATCCCGATCCCTTCGGGCAGATCAGGGCTGTGGATGCCGTGCTGGCAGAGATCCCCGGCGCTGAGTCCATTCCCCGCCTGTTGGTCTTCAATAAGGTTGATCTGATCGACCAGGATGCCCGGCAGCGGCTCGCCAACCTTGAACCCGAGGCCTTCCTGGTCTCGGCCAGGCAGGGTCAGGGTCTTACGTCCCTGCGCAGGCGGGTGGAGGAGCTGCTGCCCGCCCCCGCCGTGCACGTCCAGGCCGTCCTGCCCTACACCAGTGGCTCCCTGCTGGAGCAGGTGCGGCGGTTGGGACGGGTGGATTCATTGGAATACCGGGCCGATGGGGTTGCGCTGAGCGCTGATGTGGACGACCGGCTGGCGGCCGCCGTGCTTGACCAGGCCATTGATCAGAAGCCCTTGCGGGCTCCAGCTGGTGACACGCCATCGGGAAGGCTGGGCTCCTAAGGGGCAGATGCACGCCAGGTCACCTATGCTGGGTAGACTACGTATGTTGTGTCAGCGGCAAACCCGTTTCCCGGGTTCCGATAAGAGAGGTCCATAAAACAATGGCGGAATCATCAATCAAGCCAACCAAGCTAGCGATCGTAGGAGCCGGAGCCGTGGGGTCGACCCTGGCCTTCTCGGCAGCCCAGCGCGGTGTGGCTCGGGAGATCGTCCTTGAGGATATCAACGCCCAGCGTGTTGAGGCCGAGGTCCGCGACATGCAGCACGGATCCAGCTTCTACCCCACGGTCACCATCGACGGCTCGGACGATCCGCAGATCTGCGCCGATGCCGACATGGTGGTCATCACGGCCGGAGCCAGGCAGAAGCCGGGCCAGACTCGGCTTGACCTGGCCGGCGCCACCATCAACATGATGAAGTCCATCATTCCTCAGATGGTCGAGGTGGCACCCAATGCCATCTTCCTGCTGATTACCAACCCCGTCGACATCGTCACCCGGGTCTCTCTGGAGCTGTCCGGGCTGCCGGTCAACCAGATGTTCGGTTCGGGTACCAACCTGGACTCCGCCCGGCTGCGGTACCTGATCGGCCAGCAGACCGGTGTCAACGTCAAGAACGTCCATGCCTACATCGCCGGCGAGCACGGCGACTCCGAGGTCCCGCTCTGGAGCTCGGCCACCATCGGCGGGGTGCCCATGTGTGACTGGATGGAGCTGCCCGGCCATGAGCCTCTGGACGCGGCCAAGCGCGAGGAGATCCACCAGGAGGTGAAGAACGCCGCCTACCAGATCATCGAGGGCAAGGGGGCGACCAACTTCGCCATCGCCATGTCCGGCGTGGACATCATCGAATCCATCCTGAACGGCACCGACAGGATTCTGCCGGTCAGCTCCCTGCTGGAGGACTTCCACGGGATTTCTGACGTGTGCATGTCGGTTCCCAGCGTGCTCAACCGTGACGGGGTCAACACCCACATCAACACCCCGCTGAGCGACGGCGAGCTGGCTGCTCTGAAGCGTTCCGCCGAGACCCTGAAGGAGACGGCAAGCAAGTTCGGTTTCTGAGTATTTCTCGGAAGACCCTTGCCTTGTGACCCCTGGTGGCATACTTTGGTGATTGATGAATCGGGGTATGCATGAGCGCTCATGAAGGTGGTGTCCAGGGCGGCGGGTCCGCCCATCGTCGACAGTTGCTGACGACCCTGGCGCTGACGGGCTCGGTATTCGTGGCCGAAGTCGTCGGTGCCTTGGTCACCCGTAGCCTGGCCTTGCTGGTCGACGCCGGGCACATGATGACCGACATGGCCGTGCTGATCGCCTCCACGGTCACGGCAGTGTTGATGGAGCGCCGTCCCACAAACCGGAGGACATGGGGCTGGTCCCGTCTGGAGGTCATCACGGCGGCCGGCGGTGCTCTGGTTCTGCTGGCTGTGGGCGTCTACGCTATTGTGGAGGCTGTCTTGCGGCTCTGGTCGCCCGGGCGGGACCAGGTTCATCAGCAGGGGTTGCTGCTCTTCTTCGGCATTTTGGGCCTGGCTGCCAATGTGGGGTCCATCCTGGTCCTGGCCTCCGGGCATAAGGACAACCTGAATATGCGTGCCGCTTTTCTCGAAGTGGTCAACGATGCACTGGGCTCGGTGGCCGTCCTGGTATCTGCCGTGGTCATGATGCTCACCGGCTGGGCCGGATTCGATGCCGTGGCGGGAGCCCTGATTGCTCTGCTGATGATTCCCCGCGCGATCAAACTGCTGGCCAGCAGTGTCTCCGTGCTTCTTGAGGAGACCCCGGCGGACCTCGACATGGCCAAGGTCAGGAAGCACCTGGAGGGTGTGCCCGGCGTGCTTGAGGTTCACGACCTGCATGCCAACAGTGTTTCCACCGGCCTGCCGCAGCTGACGGCACATGTGATCGTTCGTAAGGATACGACGGCTGTCGAAAACGAACGCATTCTGACCAGCATGCAACGCTGTTTGCGCAATCATTTCCCGGTCTCGGTCGAACACACGACCTTTCAGATAGAGCCGCAGGGTCACCGAGACAGCAGCGGCGAGCATTTGGACATGTAGCCTTCAGACCTTGCGCAGAACGGTGACCACCTTGCCCATGATGACGGCGTGGGTGCCGTCAATAGGGGAGTACGACGGGTTGTGGGGAATCAGCCAGACGTGGTCCTTCTCGCGACGGAAGGTCTTTACCGTGGCCCCATCGTCCAGCAGGGCCGCGACGATGTCTCCATTCTCAGCCTCCTGTTGGCGGCGGACGACCACGAAGTCCCCGTCGCAGATGGCGGCATCAACCATGGAATCCCCATGGACCTCAAGCATGAAGAGCTCACCTGATCCAGTCAGGCGCTCGGGCAGACGCATGACATCGTCCACATGCTGCTCGGCCAGAATGGGCTGACCTGCGGCGATTCTGCCGACCAGGGGCACGTCGCGCGACTGCATGATGGCCTCGTCGGTCTGTGTGTCGGGGAAGGGCATGATCCTGGCGGTTCCAGCAGTCGGCTCAGGTTGGTCCTGAACCAGCTCTATGGCACGTCCCTTGTTGGCAGTCAGACGAATGTATCCCAGATCCTGCAGGACCTGAAGCTGGTGTTTGACGGAAGAAGTGCTGCGCAGTCCCGCGTCTTTGCCGATCTCCCTGTAGGAGGGCAGAAATCCGCGCTCCGACAGGTGCCGCTTGATGGCTTCCAGCACCCTGGCCTGGCGATCGGTCAACTTGGGCCTGGACCCCTGATTCGGATGCTCGGTGCTGGCGGAGGTTTCAGCGGTTTCCTGAGAGGTTGCGCCATGAGCGGCGCTGGACTTGCTGTCGGAGCTCATGGTTGCAGGCCCGACAAAGGGGATGGTGCTCACGGATGGCTCCTTTCCTTGGAAACTGAACTCAGTCTAGCCTGCCCAAAGTGAAAAATCAAACAAATGTTCGAATCGGCCTTGCCAAACGACGAGTGAGATGCCAGAATGAGAACATCTGTTCGATAGAACAAATGTTCGAAAGAGGTGTGCTGTGGTTGTTCGTGCCGGTGTCAGTTCCCGCATGTCTACGCCGTCGAGCCTGCCCTCGGCCTGCCGGGTGTATGTCAGTTCCCTGTTCTCGTCCGTCATGCTGCGTCTTCGCAGTGCCGCCAAAGCCTGTGTGTCCGATCAGGGTTTCGTGGGTGTCATCGTGCGCAGATTCGCGGCTTTTCTGGCTGTCGGCGCGATGACCCTGATTGGGGCCGGATGGATGGCTCGTCCGGCCAGCTCCGCTCCAGGACCGCAGGAGGTCATTGCAAGAACGGTCCGTCCGGGCGATAATGTCTGGTCCTATGCAGCCTCGATCACCCCGCAAGGCGAGGATGTCACTGAAAACGTGGACCGCATCATGCGGATCAACAACATGTCCTCGCCCAACCTGCGCGTTGGTGACCGAATTCTGATTCCCAGCGACGATTGATGCAGCGACTTTCGGTCCAGGGAATTACCGACGCGGCTTCAATGACTCGTCGCCGGGATGAAGGTACTAGCTGAATTCAAGGAGTTTGTCCAGGGTTATACGCTGATAGGCCCGGTATACGTGGGTCTTGAGGTTCTTTGGCGCTATGATATTACATATGCATTGTCCTTTCTGCCAGAATCCCGATACCAAGGTTGTGGATACACGAATCAGCGACGACGGCCATGCCATAAGACGCCGCCGTGAGTGTCCGAACTGCTCGCGTCGGTTCACCACGGTGGAGACCTCGATCCTCCTGGTCATGAAACGTTCAGGCAACGCCGAACCCTTCAACCGCGACAAGGTCATCTCTGGTGTAAGGAAGGCCTGCCAGGGCAGGCCCATCGATGAGAATGACCTGAAGCTCCTGGGCCAGCAGGTCGAAGAGGATCTGCGTTCGCGCGGCCTGGCTCAGGTCGATTCGGAAGAGGTCGGCAGGGCCATTCTGAAGCCCCTTAGGGAGCTGGACGAGGTGGCCTATCTGCGCTTCGCCTCGGTCTACCGCAACTTCAGCAACCTGGAGGACTTCCAGCAGGCCATCGACACCCTTCGCGCCGAGGACCAGTCAGCTGAAGAGCAGCCTGCGACTGCACAGTCCTGAGAAATCAGCTACCCTGGCCCGGCCGTTCTGACTGCATCAGGCCTAAACTGCCACAGGCCAGCACCTCCCGCCGTTGTGAGATGGAGCTGGAAGTGAACGGTGTGCCAGGCGCATCATCCCAGATTCAGCAGTCTCTGATCCTCGGAAGTCTGAGCGATGACCAGTTCCTGGGTCGGTCGCGTCATGGCCACATAGAGGTCGGCCGCCGCGCTCAGCCTGGAGGGGGCTTCATTCTGAATGGCTCCAGGCTCAACCAGAACCACGGCGTCGAACTCCAGGCCCTTGGTGTGGCCGGTGGTTGTGACCGTGATCTGGTGCTGCTGAGCCTTATCGATATGCAACTGTGAGCCGACCTCGGATTCCAGGGCGCTGGGAACGATGATGGCCAGGCGTCCGGTACCGTCTTTGCCCAGGTGACGTTCCGCCAGTTCGCCCACAAGGTCGGGCAGCTGGTCCAGCAGGCTGGCCTGATCGTCGGCCCGCAGGTGGCTGACCGAGCCTTCCACCTCACGCACAGCCTTGAGCGTGGAAACCTCAAGACCCTCGGAGGCGGCGAAGGAGGAAGCCAGGTTGGATACCTGACGAGGGTTGCGATAGTCGATGGTCAGCTGCCGCAGGTCCCATCCGTCCGGGCCGAAAAGCCTGTCCATGGTGGAGGCCCAGGACCGGGTGCCGCCAAGGGCCGCCGTCTGGGCCACGTCCCCGACGATGGTGAAGGACCGGGATGGGCAGCGCCGGACCAGCATCCTCCAGTCCATGGCCGTCAGTTCCTGGGCTTCGTCGACCACGATGTGCCCGTAGACCCACTCTCGGTCGGCGGCCGCCTGAGTGGCTGCCTGGTTCTCGTCCTCGCCATTGATGGAATCCAGCAGCATCTGCGAGGTCACGATGCCTGTGCCGATGCCGTTCTGGGCCAGGGTGTCGCTGGCAAATTGACGTTCCTCATTGCGTCGGGCCTTTTCGGCCTGTTCACGATCCGCCTGGCGGGGGTCTGGGCCCAGCAGCTCCATGGCCTCATCCAGGATGGGGATGTCGGATACGGTAAGTTCGGCGCCGTCCTGGCGGGTCAGCAGGTCGATCTGTTCCGGGGTCAGCCAGGGGGCGAACCGGCGCAGACGATCCGGCCTGGACCAGAGGTCGTTGACCAGCCAGCGGGGGTTCATGGGCAGCCAGGCCAGGTTGAGGGTCCGCCGCACCTGGTCGTTCAGCCGTAGCAGGGAGGTGACCCGGGCAAGTTCCTCGGCTCCGGGCTGATAGTCCACCCCTTCGGCATAGCGGGCGGTCATGGCGTTCAGGGCCGAGCGCACGAAGGTGTTCCTGGCCTTGTTGTGGGGCTGGTGGCTGCGTCGGGCATCGACCAGGGCCTGTTCCAGGTCGACCGCAAGCATGGGGACTGCCACCCCATCCACCTTGACCGTTGGCAGGGAGGCAGGCACCCGCTCCCGGGAGGCGACGGCGTTGGCTACGGCCTCGGCCATGCGGATGTCCCCCTTGAGCCGGGCCACCTGAGGATCCTCCTGGCGTTCGGTGCTGATGCCGGGGATGAGGTCGCCCATGGTTCGGCTGAGCACTCCGGTCTCGCCCAGGGAGGGCAGGACCTGGTCGATGTAGTGCAGGAAGGCGTTGCTTGGCCCGACGATCAGCACGCCTGAACTCTCGAGTCTGCGCCTATGGGTATAGAGCAGATAGGCCGCCCGGTGCAGGGCCACGGCGGTCTTGCCGGTGCCTGGTCCTCCCTGGACCACCAACGGGCGGGTCATGGGGGAGCGGATGATCCGGTCCTGTTCGGCCTGGATGGTGGCCACGATGTCGGTCATCTGCCCGGTGCGGCGGCTGGACAGGGAGGCCATGAGCGCGCCCTCGCCGGCCAGGGTGCCGCCCTGGGCCGCCTTGTCCACTTCGGGGGCCGACAGATCCAGAACCTCATCCTCGATGCCGGTGACCTGGCGGAAGTTGAGGGTGATGTGCCGACGCATGACGATGTCGCCGTGGTCCGCCGGGGTGGCCTCGTAGAAGGGGCGTGCCGCCTCGGCACGCCAGTCGGTCAGGATGGGCTCATGGTTGCTGTCCAGCAGGCCCAGTCGCCCGATATATCGTCGGCCGCCTTGTGCCGTATCCAGCCGGCCGAAGACCAGACGGTCCTCCACGGCCCGCAGCTGGGTGAGCCGGTCCTCGTACATGTTGGCGAATGAATCCCGCTCGGTGCGCTGGGTGGGCGATCCGTGGGAGCCGGCGGCCCGGACCGCGTCCAGTCTGGTCCTGGCCTGGGTCCGCAGCTCGTCCAGACGGCCGTAGGCCCTGTCCACCGCCGTCTGCTCTTCATGCAGCTGTGAGGAATAGCTCGACATGTGCGTCCGTTCTGTCCAATGTTCAAAAATCGGATGATCCAATATACCGCTGGACCTCTACTTTTTCGGTCCGGCAGACCCTCGGTAGCGCCCTCTTCGCCAGGTGGCGAAACGCCGGACCGGACACTTTGGCGAGTCGAATGGTTGGGTTTGGGCCTGAAGTGGTGTCAAGGTGGTGAGCAATGGGGATAAGTGGGGTAAAGTGGGGAGCACTGCGCAGGGGACACTACCCAATGGGGCCGTCCCATGGTTACCGAACTGGCATTGGAGGTGGGGCATGGCCGATACATACGACGCAGATGCTGCCTTGCCTTCCCTGCCGCCCATGCTTCTGGGCACCTACACCCCCAAGATGGATTCCAAGGGCCGCCTGGCGCTGCCCGCCAAGTTCCGCGCCCAGCTGGGTCAGGGCCTGGTCATGACACGTGGCCAGGAACGTTGCGTCAGTCTGCTGCCCGCTGAGGAATTTCGGCGGATGGCCGTGCGCATCCAACACACCTCCATGGGCGACAAGTCGGCCAGGGACTACCTGCGTGTATTCCTGTCTGGCGCTGTCGACCAGGTCCCCGACAAGCAGGGTCGCATCCTGGTTCCGCCCATGCTCCGTTCCTATGCACGGCTGACCGGCCCCGTCGTGGTCATCGGTGTGGGCACCCGTGCCGAGATCTGGGATCAGGATTCCTGGGCCGCATACCTTGAGAGCAAGGAACAGGGCTACGCCGACATTGCCGACGATGTTCTTCCGGCGGTGGATTGCTGATGGAGGCGTTCATGGAAAATCGCAATCCACCCGATCAGGAGGCCGTGGACAGAGGCATGGTCCACCGTCCCGTCCTGCTGGAGCGTTGCCTTGCGCTGGCCCGGCCCGCCCTGGAGCACCCGGGGGCCGTGGCTGTGGATTGCACGCTGGGTCTGGCAGGGCATGCCACCGCCTTCCTCAAGGCTTGCCCTGAGGCCTGTCTTATCGGCATCGACAGGGATCTTGAAGCCCTGGATCTGGCAACTGGCCGTATGCGTGACGAGGGTCTGGCCGACCGCTTCACGCCGGTGCACGCCCCCTTTGACCAGCTGGACCGGCAGCTGGATGCACTGGGAGTGGGCCAGGTGGACCTGGTCTTCATGGATCTGGGGCTGTCCTCCCTGCAGATCGACCAGCGCGACAGGGGATTCACCTACCGGCAGGATGCTCCGCTGGACATGCGCATGGACACCAGCCAGGAGCTGACGGCCGCACAGGTCCTGGCCGAGTATGACCAGGAGCACTTGGCCGAGATCTTCTCCCGGTATGGGGAGGAACGCTATGCAGGACGCATCGCCCGGGCCATCGTGGAGGCCAGGCAGGAGCAGCCTCTGACTACCTCGGCCCAGCTGGACCGCCTGGTCGACAGGGCTGTGCCGCGCGGCCACCGTCCTCCGGGCAATCCGGCCAAGAGGGTCTTTCAAGCCCTGCGCATCGAGGTCAACGGGGAGTTGGATCGTTTGAGGCGAACCCTGCCCCAGGCCATCCTGCGGCTGGCCCAGGGGGGTCGTCTGATTGTGGAGTCCTACCATTCCCTGGAGGACCGCATGGTCAAGCGCTTCATGGCGCCTGGGTTGCATGTCGACCTTCCTGCGGGCATGCCGGTGGTGCCCGATCAGGCACGTCCCTATCTGTCGGATCTGACTCACGGGGCCATCAAGGCAGACCCGGCCGAGCGGGAACGCAACCCCCGGTCCGCCTCGGTCCGCCTGCGGGCTGTGGAGATGAGCGGAACCATCCCTGAGGAGCGTCGTCGTCGGCTTCAGGCCGAGGCCCGTGGTGAGGGTTCAGATGGTCGCCGTCGCCGCGTCGGCCACGGTTCGGAATCGAGGCGCCGGTCATGACCATGCCAGCACGTTCAGTCCGTTCCAAGGCCTCTGCAGACAAGGGCCATCCCCGCATCCAGGAAATGCCCACCAGGCCTGAGCTCAGTCTGATCAAGGGCACAGGCAAGCCGGGCAAGGCCCGCCAGCCAGAACGAGGCCCGGTGGCTGAGGGGGCCCGGCGCCTGATCAGCTGGACGCGGACCTGTGGCAATCCTCTGCTGAGGATCATGACCTCCGTGGTTTTTCTGGCCGCCTGTATGTTCGGCTCCCTGATGTTGCGTACCCAGATGGTCCAGGATTCCTTCGAAGCCACCCGAATCCAGCGTGAGATCAGCAATCTCAACCAGGACGTCCAGGATGACCAGAACAAACTCGACCAGCTCCAGGCCTCCCTGCCGGACAAGGCCCAGCAGTTGGGCATGCAGCCCCAGCAGGGTCTGAACTCCATCGATCTGCAGGGCTACAGGCCCCCTCAGGATGCCCAGGGCAAAGCGGGGCATCCATGAGCGGCAAGGGAACCAAGCGCTCCTGGCACCTGTCTTTCTGCAAACGTTCCCTGTCCGTGGGCCTGATCCTGATCCTCGTGGCCGCGCTGGCCCTGGGCAAATTGGCCTACATCCAGCTCTTCGACGGAAGGTCCATGGCCCAGGCAGCTGCGGCGGGTCGCACCGTGCCGCATACCATCAAGGCCCAGCGTGGCCGCATCCTGGATGTCAATGGCCGGGTGCTGGCCCAGAGCCTGGAGCGATACAACATCATCGGCGACCCCGAGGCGGCCGCTTCCTTCATACCCATCAACTGCACCAAGCGCACGGGCAGTGACTGCCACAGCATCAAAGGCCATCCGGTGGGCGCTGACGGTGCTGCCGGCGTGGCCCGCCTTCTGGCGCCTGCCCTGGGGATGAACGCCATGGAGCTGGGAGGCAAGCTCAGCGTCCCCGGACGGTATGTGGTCCTGGCCAAGCGGGTGACCCCCGAGGTCAAGCGTTCCATCGACAAGCTGGGACTGCAGGGGATCATCACGGCCGAACTGAGCAGTGAACGCACCTATCCGCACGCGGATCTGATGGGAGCCCTGATCGGGGGCATCGACGACAGCGGCAAGGGCGTGGCCGGGATCGAGCAGATGGAGAATCGGCGGCTGACCGGCACTGACGGCTATACGGTCTATCAGCAGGGGATGCTGGGCCAGGAGATTCCCGGAACCATGACCCGTCAGCGCAATCCGGTCAATGGCAAGGACGTGAGACTGACCATCGATCAGGACGTGCTCTGGTACGTCCGCCAGGCCCTCAAGTCAGGCTGCCAGAACTACCATGCGGACTGGGCCCTGGCGGTGGTTCAGGACACCCACACCAACGAGATCCTGGCCCTGGCCGACACCGACGACTACCAGGCGGGCAGCGACCAGGCCAAGGTCAACTCCTCCAGGGCTGTGGCGGAGACCTTCGAGCCCGGTTCGGTCGGCAAGACCATCTCGGCCGCAGGCATGCTCCAGGAGCGGGCGCACTCCATGACCGACCGCTTTACCGTGCCCGACCACATCACCCTCGACAACCAGCAGTACAAGGATTCCTTCAACCATGGGGACGAGCATTGGACGCTGGCCGGCATTCTGCAGAATTCCTCCAACGTGGGCATGGTCATGGCCGGTCAGAACTACCCGGACCAGAAGCGCTACGACTATCTGACCCGCTTCGGCATCGGCCATGTCTCGGCCCTGGGTCTGCCGGGGGAGTCCAAGGGACTGCTGACCACGCCTCAGACCTGGGATCGACGCACCCGCAACACGGTCCTGTTCGGCCAGGGCTATGCCACCAACGCCGTCCAGCTGACCAATGCCATCGCCACCCTGGCCAACAAGGGGGTCCGTTCCGACCAGACCATCATCCGCGGTCAGGGCGCCGTCAAGGCCAATCAGGTCAGGGTCGTGGACGAGAAGGTGGCCGCCGAGGTCATGGACGCGATGGAGTCAGTGTCAGAGAAATACGACAAGACGGTCAAGGTGGAAGGCTACAGGATAGCTGCCAAGACCGGCACCGCCGAGGTGGCTGACAGCTCCGGCAGATTGAGCGGCATCGTCAGCGACTGGGTGGGCATACTGCCCGCTGACGATCCCCGCTTTGTGATCACCGTGGTGCTGAAGAATCCCCATAGCAGTGCCGGGGTTTTCGGCGGCGTCACCGCTGGTCCCATCTTCGCCCAGATCGGTGAATTCCTTATGCAGAAATACCAGGTCCCCACGTCCCAGCCCAGAACCGATGCTATCCCGGTAACATGGTGATACCGGCAGGCATCATGGCGTTCCCGGACGAAGGAGAGATTGCAGCATGAGTGCGCTGAGTGAATCAATCTCCCGACGGTTGACCCTGGGTCAGCTCAAGGGGCGCTACGGGCTTACCCTGGTCCCCGACTTCGCTGAACCAGTGACGGTGACCTCACTGGTGGACGACCTGCCCTCGGTGCGGCCCGGCAGTCTTTACGTGCCTGCAGACCAGCAGGTGGACCAGGGCATGATCGAGGAGGCCGAGCGTCGGGGGGCTTACGCAGCCCTGCTGCCGACTGCGGCCCGTCAAGAGGTGGGACGAGCCCGCATACCTCTGCTCTTCGGCACCATGCACCCCTGGCAGATGGGCCAGCTGCTGGCCAATGCCGCCGGTGATCCTTCGGGAGCACTGGCTGTCTTCGCCCTTGTCGGTTCCCAGGTGCAGGACCAGGTGGATCTCTTGGCCGACTTCCTGCACGTGCTGGGCAATCCCGTCGGCATTCTCAGCGCCAAGGGCTCATACTCGCTGGACCGGCGGCTGGACCTGGAATACCCCCTGAGCATGTTCGATGTGCAGCGCAATCTGTCCATCGCCCTGGAGGACGGGGCGGCCGCCGTGGTCATCTCCGTGGAGGAGCAGACCCTGGCCAGGGATGCCCTGCAGGCGGTGGACCTGGATGTGGTGGCCCTGGGCGCCCAGGAGGGCTCCACCCGCGATATGCGGCACGTGCGGCTGATCTCCAGGGCCCGCCGATACGGATTCAACCTGGGTGGACACACCATTGTGGCCCGGCGCAACGAGGAATCGGACGGGCTGGCCCGCCAGTCCCTGCCTGCGGATGCGGAAAGCGACGACCTGTCCCTGTGCATCGCCATGACCATGGCCGCCGGCGTCAAACGCAACAACATCAGGAGCGCCCTGCGCGTCTCCCGCGAAATGTCCTGAGAGGTGAGGATGAGTCAGTCTGTAGGGGCCGGGTCCATGCCCATGACCCTGGAAGAGGTCGTCGAATATGTGCACGGTCGGCTGGTCGAGGCCGGTCCTGGTCGCGAACCCGACCGGCGGTCCGTGCGCATGCGGGTGGTGACCGACTCCCGGCAGGCGGGGGTCGATGGACTCTTCGTAGCCATCAAAGGCGAGCACGTGGACGGTCATGACTATGTTCCCGGCCTGGGGGCCAAGGGTTGCCGGGCGGCCCTGGTCGACCACCTGGTTCCGGACGCTGACCTGCCTCAGATTCTTGTGGACGATACGGTTGCGGCCCTGGGGCTGCTGGCCAGGGCCAACATGGACCTCCGGCGTGAGGCCACAGGCCCCTTCACGGTCATCGGCATCACCGGCTCAGTCGGCAAGACCACGACCAAGGATCTGTTGGCCTCCCTGCTGGCCCTGCTGGGCCCTGTGGTGGCCCCGGTCGGGTCCTTCAACAACGAGATCGGCCTTCCTCTGACCGCCTTGGAGGTCGGGCCGGACACACGCTACCTGGTGGCGGAGATGGGTGCCAGCCACGTGGGCGAGATTGCGGGCCTGACCCGGATGGTTCCCCCGGACATGGCCCTGGTCCTCAAGGTGGGAGTGGCCCACCTGGGCGAATTCGGCTCCGTGGAGCGTATCGCCCAGGCCAAGAGCGAGATTGTGCAAGGCCTGGTGCCGGGCGGGACCGCCGTGCTCAATGCCGACGATCCCCGGGTGGCCGCCATGGCTGATCTGGCCTCCGGGCCTGTTCTGCGGTTTGGCATGGCCGTTCAAGGCGGCGGGCAGGGCAGCGACCTGGACGGTTCGGCTCGCTACCTGGACAGCGACAGCCTGGACAGGCCGGCCTTCGAGCTGTGCCTGCGTGGCCAGCAGCCGGTTCAGCTGCGTCTGGGCATCCCGGGACGGCACAACGTCATGAACGCCCTGGCCGCCGCCACGGTAGCCCATGCCCTGGGTCTGGACGCAGAGCGCATCGCCGATGAACTGGGCCGTCAGCGTCGGATCAGTCCGCATCGGATGGCCCTATCCTCGGTCCGGCTGCCGGAAGCCTCCTTCACCCTGATCGATGATTCCTTCAACGCCAATCCCGACTCCGTGCGGGCCGGTCTGGACGCCCTGGCCGCCTGGAAGGGATCCGATGGCCCGGTCTATCGGATAGCTGTCCTGGGGGTCATGCTTGAGCTGGGCGATCGAGGGGAGCGGCTGCATCAGGAGATCGGCGCCTACTGCCGTCGTCAAGGCATCGATGCATTGGTCGCGGTGGGTTGCCGGGACCAGCAGATGGACGGTCTGGTCCAGGCCCTGGTCCTTGGTGCCGGCGGCCCATCCGATCCGGGCGAGGATCAGCCTGGGGCCATGCGGGTACTCTTTGCCCAGGACGCTGACCAGGCCGACCAGATGGTCCGCCGCCTGTGCGCCAGGCATTCGGACCGGCAGAATCTGGTTCTGCTCAAGGGCTCGCACATGTCCGGCCTGTCCGATCTGGCCGACCGGTGGCAGGGCTGAGCCATGGGTCCATCGGCATCCCCGCAGCGGGGTCTAATATTCAAGGACAGAATCCAAGAGTTGGAGTACACACTGTGATTGCCCTCATCATCGGAATCCTGGTCGCCCTGGTGGTGACGCTGGCGGGGACCCCCCTGCTGATACGGCTGGTCCACCGCCTGCACTACGGCCAGTACATCCGTCAGGACGGGCCCAAGTCCCACCTGGTCAAGCGCGGCACCCCGACCATGGGCGGGCTGGTCATCAACCTGGCCATTCTGCTGGGCTGGGCGGCCTCGGCGCTCTACCGTTACCTGTCGCGGGGGGAGTCCGTGTCCCTGTCGGCCATGCTGGTCCTGTTCGCCATGCTCTCCATGGGCTTTCTGGGCTTCATCGACGACTTCGCCAAGGTGCGCAAAAAGCAGAATCTGGGCCTGTCGGTCAGGGCCAAGTTCATCGGCCAGTTCATTCTGGCCACCATATACGCGGTGCTGGCCCTGAAGCTGCCCACCAAGAACGGCTACCCCAGCGCCCAGGCGGGCATATCCTTCGTGGAGCAGCCCATCATCGACTTCCGAATGGCGGGCAGCGTCCTGTCCGTGGTGCTCTTCATCATCTGGGTCAATCTGCTGATGACGGCCTGGAGCAATGCGGTCAATCTGACCGATGGCCTGGACGGACTGGCTTCGGGATCCTCCATGATCGCCTTCGTGGGCTATACGGTCATTGCCTTCTGGGAGAGCTACCACTTGAAGGGCGGCGGCCATCCCGGCCATGCCTACGCGGTCTCCGACCCCCTGGACCTGGCCATCATCGCCTGCTGTGCGGCCGTGGCCTGCTTTGGGTTCCTCTGGTACAACACCAATCCTGCCTCCATCTTCATGGGCGACACCGGATCCCTGGCTCTGGGCGGGCTCTTCGCGGCCCTGTCCATCGCCACCCATACCGAGCTTCTGGCGGTCATCCTGGGCGGGCTCTTCGTGGGAGAGGCAGCCTCCGATGTCATCCAGGTGGGCTATTTCAAGCTCACCCACAAGCGGGTCTTCAAAATGGCGCCCATCCACCACCACTTCGAGCTGATGGGCTGGCAGGAGTCCAAGGTGGTCGTCCGGTTCTGGATGGTGGACCTGATCTTCGTCCTGTTGGCCCTGGTCTGCTTCTATGCGGACTGGGTGGTCCGCTCCGGGCTGCCCATCTGAGTGCGTCCATTCACGGTACCGGACTTCGGCAGCCGGTATCATGCCAAGCAGATGCCGGAGCTAGCGGAATGAGGTGTTCATGGATATGGACTTGAGCCAGAAGCGTGTACTGGTCGCCGGGCTGGGCATTTCCGGACGGAGTGTGGCCGCAGCCCTGCGAGGACGAGCGGCCGGGGTGACCACTGTGGACCAGCGCGCCCCAAAGGCCGATCTTCATGACTTCGGCCAGGTGGATTGGAGCCAGGTGGACTTGGTCATGGCTTCGCCTGTCTTCAATCCGCGCACTCCATTTATCCTTGAGGCGCAGCGTCGGGGCATTCCCGTGGTCAGCGAGGTGGAGATGGCTTGGATGCTGCGGGTGCCCTCAGTCGGGACCGGCCGCCCAGCCCCCTGGATAGGGATCACCGGAACCAACGGCAAGACCTCGACCACCAGGATGGTCGCCTCCATGATGCAGGCCAGCGGGTTTACGGCCCCTGCGGTGGGCAACATCGGCAAGGCCGTCTCCACAGCCGTCCTGGACCCCGACAATGACATGCTCTGCGTGGAGCTGAGCTCCTTCCAGTTGCACTTCACCTTCTCGCCGGCCCTGGAGTGCGCGGCCATCACCAATCTGGCCGACGACCACCTGGACTGGCACGGGGGCTTCGAGGCCTATGCGGCCGACAAGGCGCGCATCTACCGGGGCGTGCGCAAGGCCCTGGTCTACAACGCCGATGACTCCCGGGTCTCCGATCTGGCCAGACAGGCACAGCCAGCCCCAGGCTGCCGACGGGTGGGCTTCACCCTGGAGCGGCCCGAGTCCGGACAGCTGGGCGTGGAGGACGGTTGGGTCGTGGACCGCAGCGGATTGACCGGTCAGGACCTTGATGAGGGTGTCAGGTTGGTTCGGGTGGCGGATCTGACGGACCTGTGCGAGCCCGATGGCACGGTCTATCCCCATCTGCTGGCTGATGCCCTCTGCGCTCTGGCTCTGGCACTGGGCGCCGGGGCCAGGGTCGACGCGGCCATCGAGGCCATGCGCGCTTTCACGCCCGGCGACCACAGGATCAGCACCGTGGCCACCCTGGGCCAGGGTTCGCAGGCCGTCCGATTTGTAGACGATTCCAAGGCCACCAACGCCCACGCCGCCGAGGCCTCCCTGGCCAGCTACCACGACGGCCAGGTGGTCTGGTTGGCCGGCGGACTGGCCAAGGGCGCCCGCTTCGACGATCTGATCCGGTCCCGCAGATCCAAGTTGGCCGCAGCCGTAATCATCGGCCAGGATCAGCAGCCCATGCTCCAGGCCATCAAGGACCAGGCGCCCGATCTTCCGGTTGCCCTGATCGACCCCGATGCAGGCGACCAGGTCATGGCCCGGGCCGTTCGTGCGGCCGGTTCCTATGCACGCCCCGGGCAGGTGGTTCTGTTGGCACCTGCCTGCGCCTCCATGGATCAGTTCGCCTCTTATGCCGACCGGGGTGACCAGTTTGCCCAGCAGGCAACACAATGGGTCCACGAGCATGAAGCGCGACACTGATCCGCACACGGCTTCCTCCCGGGGGTCTGGCGGCAAGGGGGACTACCGGGGATGGCGGGCCATCCTCAATCCGCTCTGGTGCTACTACGGCTTTCTGGCTACGGTCGTCGCCACCACGGTCTTCGGCCTGATGATGGTCTTCTCCTCCTCGGCTGTGGATCTGGTGGCCCAGGGCAGCTCACCCTGGAGCCAGGTCATTCGTCAGAGCATATATGCAGTGTTTGGGCTGCTGCTGGCCCTGCTGGCCGTGAGAATCAGTGTCGACCACTACCGGAACTGGAGCACTTGGTTCCTGATCGCCAGCCAGGGCATCCAGTTGCTGACCCGTACGCCGCTGGGGCGTTCTGCCAACGGCAATGAGGGGTGGATCTCGGTGGGGGGTGTCTCCATGCAGCCGGCCGAGCTGCTCAAGCTGGCCCTGTGTCTGTGGTTGCCCCAGGCCCTGATCGAAGCCCAGCGGCAGGTCGGCAAGGATTCCGACCTGAAGAGCCTGGCCAAGGCCTTTGCCAAGCCGGCCACCGGTTTTCTCGTCAGTTTCCTGCTGATCATGCTGGGCAAGGACCTGGGAACGGCCATGATCATCGTCATCATCGGCTTCGTGGCCTTCCTGGTCTCGGGCTTCCCCCTGCGCTGGCTGCTCAGCCTGGCAGTCCTGGGCATGGCTGCGGTCATCGGCTTTTCGGTCTACGGCAACAGCAACCGGACCCAGCGGATCATGGCCGCCTATGGCAAGTGCTCGGCGGATGACATTCAGGGGGTCTGCTATCAGTCCATCCACGGGCTCTACGCCATGGCCTCGGGGGGTCTGACCGGGGTCGGGCTGGGCAACTCCAGGGAGAAGTGGAACTACCTGCCCGAGGCGCACAATGACTTCATCTTCGCTGTCATCGGCGAGGAGCTGGGCTTTGTAGGGGCAGCCATGCTTATTCTGGTCTTTGTGGTCATGGGCTGGTGCATGCTGAGAATCGCCCTGACCACCAAGGAACGGTATGCGGGCATGGTGCTGATCTGCCTGGATGTGTGGCTGGTGGGCCAAGCCCTGGTCAACATCTGCGTGGTTCTGGGGCTGCTGCCGGTCATCGGGCTGCCCCTGCCCTTTGTATCGGCTGGAGGGACCGCCCTGATCTCCTGCCTGGCTTCGGCCGGGGTGGCTCTGAAGATGATTCGGACCCAACCGGACGTGATGGCAGCCACGGACAGGTCCTGAGATGCGGAATGGACAAGGCGGAAAGGAAGCGGATTAGCGGATGACGACAGCGACGAGGACCGAGAAAGGGATGTCTGGGGATGACCAGGGGCATGCCGGGAAAGGCGCTGGTCCCCATCTGGTGTTGGCCGGCGGGGGGACGGCAGGGCATGTCAACCCCCTGCTCAGTGTGGCTGCGGCCATTCGGGAGCGCTGCCCCCAGGCGGCTGTCAGCGTGATCGGCACTGCCGTCGGGTTGGAGCACGACCTGGTCCCGGCCGCCGGACTTCCCCTGGACCTGATTGAGAAGGTTCCCTTCCCTCGTCGTCCCGGCAAGGCCGCCCTGGACTTCCCCCGGCGTTGGCGGCGTGAGGTGCAACGGGTACGAGGGTATTTGCAGGATCGGTCGGCCGACCTGGTGGTCGGCTTTGGCGGCTATGCCTCGGCGCCGGCCTACAGGGCCGCACGAAACCTGGGTCTGCCCATCGTCGTCCATGAGCAGAACGCCCGGGCGGGCATGGCCAACAAGCTGGGTGCCCGCTGGGCCGATTTCGTGGGTACGGCCTATGAGGATACCGGCATCCGGGCCCGGGCCGGAGTGCCCGTGCACCGTGTGGGTCTGCCCCTGCGTCCGGCCATCGCCCGACTGGCCAGGCAGATGGAGGCCGACCCCGCACGAGCCCGTCGGGAGTCTGCACAGTCCTTGGGTCTGGATCCCGACAGGCCCATCCTGCTGGTCACCGGAGGATCCTTGGGTGCGCTCAGCCTGAACAAGGCGGTGGCTGGCGCGGCAAAGCAGCTGCTGGATCGAACCCAGGTCATCCATCTGACGGGCCGTGGCAAGGCCGACCAGGTCAAGGAGCAGGTGGCGGCTGACCTGGGCGATGCGGCAATCAACGATCTGGACCCGGCTCATCGGGGCCAGGGGGACTACCACATGGCCGAATATCTGGAACGGATCGATCTGGCCTTTGCCTGCGCTGATCTGGTGGTCTGCAGGGCTGGTGCCGGCTCTGTCAGCGAGCTGGCCGCCCTGGGTGTGCCCGCCGTCTACGTGCCCCTGCCCATCGGCAACGGTGAGCAGCGGTTCAACGCCCAGCCGGTCGTCCGTGCCGGGGGAGGGATCATGGTGGACGACGCGGCCCTGGATGCCGAATGGGTGGACGACCACGTCCCTGCCCTTATGGCTGACAGGGGTAGGCTGGCTGACATGCGTCGCCGGGCCTGGGGGTACGGGATTCGCGATGCCGCCCAGGTGATGGCCGAGCAGATCCTGACCATGGCCGACCAACACCTTGCCCGCAAGGACTCCGGGAGGGCCTAATCGGGCATAATGGAGGCAGGCGATTGGCGACCGTCCTAAATGGTCCTGAACTGTTGGAGGAGATGCAACTACTGTGCCCAAGCATGAATTGAATACAGTGCCCGGTCGACAGGACGGTGGTGAACGGTCCCTGCCGGTCCTGGACCCCTGTCTGCCTGCCCTGGCCCAGGCCGGAGTGCGCGACCCCAAGGATCTGGGGCCCACGCACTTCATCGGCATCGGTGGGGCCGGGATGAGCGTGCTGGCCGAGATGCTCCACCAGGAGGGGGTGCAGGTCTCCGGATCCGACCGTGCCGAGGGGGACAAGACCCGTCGTCTGCGTCAGCTGGGGATCCGGGTCGCCATCGGCCAGGACGCCCGCAATGTAGCCGGGGCGCGCACGGTGGTCTGGTCCAGTGCCATCAAGCCTGACAATCCCGAGATTCTGGCAGCTCGTGATGCAGGCGCTCGGCTGGTTCATCGCAGCGACATTCTGGCCCTGCTCATGGCATCCAGGATTTCGGTCACCGTGGCCGGCGCCCATGGCAAGACCACTACGAGCGCTCTCTTGGCCCACCTGTTGGCCAAGGGCGGCCAAGGGGATCTGGCCGATCCCAGCTACGCCATCGGGGGCAGCCTCCAGAGCGGCCAGGGGCCCATGGACGGCGGGCATGTTGGAGCCGGACGGGTCCTGGTGGCCGAGGCGGACGAGTCCGACGGCAGCTTTGGCAAGTACACTCCCGACATCGCCATCATCACCAATGTGGAGCCCGACCATCTGGACCACTATGGCACGGCCGACGCCTTCCACCAGGCCTTCGTGGAACATGCCCGGCATGCCCGACGATTCCTGGTGGTCTGCGGGGATGACCAGGGTGCCCTGGAGGTGCTGCAGCGGCTGCACGGGGACTGCCAGGCCAAGATCATCGTCTATGCATCAGATCCCCAGCTGAGTGCTGAATCCCTGCCTGGGATTCTGGGCCTGGTCCGCATCGGGTCCGAGTCCGAAAGCAGCGGCAGCGGTCGTGAGCATTGCCGTCTGACTCTCCCCGCACAGGTGCTCCAGGCGGCAGGCTTGGAGGTCGGCAAGCCGCTCGAATTGCAGGTGGATCTGGCGATTCCCGGTATTCACAACGCCCGCAATGCCGCCGCAGCCATCATCGCCGCCATCCTGCTGGGGATGGATCCTGATACGGCCGCCGCTTCCGCCGCAGACTTCCGTGGGGCCTCTCGTCGCTTCGAGATCCGTGGCTTCCGGCATGGGGTCACCGTGGTGGACGATTACGCCCATCATCCCACGGAGATCGCCGCCCTGCTGACCGCCGCCAGACGGCGTTATCCGGGTCGGACCATCAGGGTGCTCTTCCAGCCACACCTGTATTCGCGCACCGCCATCTTTGCCGACCGTTTTGCGCAGGCTTTGTCCCTGGCGGACGATGTGACCGTCACCGACATCTTCCCTGCGCGTGAGCTGGCCAGCGATTTTCCGGGTGTGGATGCCGGGACCATCCCCGCAGCGGCCAGCAAGGCAGAGGACCAGGAGTCTCAGGATTCCGGGAATAGGCCGGCTGGAGCCATCTTCCGGGCCTGCCCGGACATGCATCAGGCGGCTCTGGACCTGGCCGAGCGGGCGGAGCCGGGGGATGTGATCCTGACCGTCGGCGCAGGCGATGTCACCGACATGGGGCCGGTCATTCTTGACAGGCTGGCTGAACGGGACGAGCAGTGAAGACCGGCAAGGGTCGCCGCGTCTCCAGCGGGGCTTCGTCCAGGACCAGGGCCGTCCGGGCTGCCAAGGCCGCACGGGAGGCCCGGTCTGGGCGCACCAAGTCTTCGGCAGAGCAACAGAGGACCAGCAGAACCGCCAGATCGGCCAGGTCGACTGTTCCCGATGATGCGGCACTGGCAGGCCGCCGGTCCAAGACTGGGAAAACCGGCAGCGAGGGCAGGCGTCTGAAGCGGTCCGAGCATCTCAAAGGGTCGAAGCGTCTCAGGGGTCGTCCGGGTCGTACCAGGAATCCAGGCGGATCACGGACTCGAAGCGCCAGATCCGCCTCCTCATCTTCCCGCTCCCTGGTAAAAAGGAACAACGCCTCAGCTTCCAAGTCTGTGGCCTCACACTCTACAGGTGCGGCCGGCGGATTCGTCGATGCCCGGACCATACCGCCGGACCGGCCCGTCTCAGGCAGGATAGGCACCGATCAGGAGGAGCAGGGGCTGGGGATCTTCGTTCGTCCCAAGGTGCTGGACTTTCAGGCCCGTGTGCGTGAGAAGAAGAGGGTCAGCCGCAGACTGGTCCTGATTCGGACAGGTGTCGTCATCCTGGTCATGGCTCTGATTGCAGGACTGGCATGGCTGCTCTTCCTCTCGCCGGTCTTCCGCCTGCAGACCGACCAGGTCAATGTCAGCGGCGGCAATGCCTGGGTGTCCGACGATCGTGTGGCCTCAATCGTGGCCCATCAGGGGGATCGCTCGCTGCTGCTGATTTCCACCAATGGTGTCGAGCAGGAGATCAGCGGCATGGCCGGGGTGACCGATGCCAAGGTCCGCAAGAGTTTTCCGCACGGTCTGGAGGTGACCTTCGATGCCCAGGAGCCCACGGCGGTCTTCAAGGATGCACAGGGCAAGCTGACGGCCGTCGACAGGCAGGGGAGGGCGCTCAACACTGTGTCCAAGCCGGTGGACGGGGTGCCGGTCATCCAGGTGGCCACCGTCAAGCGGGCCCAGCAGGATCAGGCGGTCAGGCAGACCCTGCGGATTCTGTCGAGCATGCCCGAGGCCATGCGTCATTCGGTGACCAAGGTGACTGCGGAGACCCAGGATTCCATCACCACCGAGCTGGATCAGGGCAGGCATGTCATCATCTGGGGCGACGGCTCCGACCTGAAGCTCAAGCAGGCCGTAGTCGACAAGATCATCAACGATCCCTCAAAGATCGGCGACAAACATCAGCTGGATGTGTCGGCGCCTCTGCGGCCCATCGTCAAATAGCCGCTGTAGAAGCTGCCGGCTTCATCAGCCTGTCGGTGTCCAGCAGGATGGTCACAGGGCCGTCGTTGACCAGATCCACTCGCATGTGGGCACCGAAGCGACCTTCGGCGACAGGGACACCGGTCGCGGCCAGGGCCCGGTTCAGGTCCTGCCAGATGCTCTGGGCATGTTGGGGCTCTCCGGCCGCCATGAAGCTGGGACGGTTGCCGCGACGCAGATCAGCATATAGTGTGAACTGGGAGATGGAGAGGATGGAGCCGCCGCAGTCCAGGATTGACCGGTTCATCCGGCCCTCCTCGTCGGCGAAGATGCGCATCCGGGTCAGCTTGCGGACGGCATAGTCCACCTGGTCAGACCCGTCGCCGTCCTGGACGGCCACCAGGAGCAAGAGTCCTGTGCCGATGCTTTGGGGTTTGAAATTAGGATCCGGCTGCCCCTGTTCGTCGACCACATCGACCCGGGCATGGCTGACCCGCTGTATGACGATTCTCATGCTTTCAGTCTAAGGACTTCAGGCGTTGTTGTAGTGCCGCAGGGAAAAGCTGGAGCGGTACCTGGTTGGTGTCAGGCCGGAGAACCGTTTGAAGACCCGCATGAAGTACTTGGGGTCGTCATACCCGCAGGCCTCGGCGATTTGGCTGACGCCCATGGAGGTTGACAGGAGCAGTTCCTGCGCCCTTTCGATGCGCACCCGCCTGATCTGCCCGGTGATGCCTATGCCGAACCGCCGCTTGTAGATGGTCGACAGGTAGGAGGGCGAGTAATTGAAGTTCTCCGCCACGCTGGCCACGCTGATCCGGTCGCAGGCGTTGATGCGGATCCAATCCTGGACCTGCTGGAGGGTGCTGTCCTCGTCGTCCGCTTCCTGAGGGTTCTTGGGCGCGGGCCTTCCCATGGAGATCTCCATGAGCAGACAGGTCATGAAATAGCTGCAGTAGGGGCTGGGCTCCGGGTAGGTGCGCTGATAGATGTCCAGCAGCTGGTTGAACATGACGGTCACCCGGTTGTTGTCTGCCAGGCGAAAATCCAGGGGCAGCACCACGCGTGCCGCGCCCTGGCCCTTTCCATCCCTCTGTTCGTCAGTCAGGCCCTGAACCCCTTTCCAGTCGGGCAAGGTGAAGTGGGCCCAGTAGAAGGTCAGCGGCTCCTGTCCCAGTCGGCGACTGCCCTCATGAGGGGTGCCGGGCGGGATCAGCAGCAGACCTCCTGCCTTCAGATCATGATGCCGCCCGGCTACGGTCAGCGGGAGGACACCCTCTTCAACCAGAATCAACTCAAAGCTGTCAACGGTGCGGCGCTCATGAATCCATCCTGGGGTGCCGATGAAGCGCCCTGCGGATTTGAAGACCGCCGCATCGTTGGGGAAACTGGTGATGATTGCCTGATACGTGCTGACCGTCCTTACTGTCTGTGAAATCTTGGCCTGAGGACGCGGTCAGTGGCTGGCCACCTCGACGTAGGCATGGTAGGGCTGGTCATGGTCGATGGTCCAGAGGGGGACGAATTCCAAGCCGCTGTCCCGGTGACGGAAGACCAGCTTTTCGCCCTGGCGTTCAAAGGCGGACCCGGGATCCTTCCGGTCGATGTTCAGGCTCTGCATGTCGGTGCTGGGGCTCAAGGCGGCAAGCACGTAGGGGCCCCAGGCCACGGCGGCCAGGGAGGGCCTGTCAGGGGTGCCGATCAGCCGGATGGTCGGGTCGAACGTCAACGTGACGGTGGTTCCTGACCAGGAATCCAGACCGCAGGCGCTCGCATCCAGGACCGCCACAGCCGGGTCGGTACCCATGAGATCCTGGGAGACTGAGGTGCCATCGATGTCGATGTGGAACCTGCCGCGGGTCCAGACGGGGATGCGCAGGGCCAGGCGCGGCCTGTCCAGAGCCTCTATGGTGATGGTCACTTTCTCGGGGTGGCGGTCGTCCACGTCCACGTTCAGGGCGATCTTCCGGTCGATGTCGTTCAGGCTGCAGGGCAGATACTGCTCGATCCACAGGGTCGTCTCGTCCGTGTAGAAGGCTCCATCGGCGTAGTAGAAGTGCGATTCCAGGCCGGTGCCGTGGCAGCAGCTGTTCTCCTCATCGAACTCCTTGCGGCCGCCCGGTTGGGTGGGGAAGAAGTAGAGGCTGCCGCCCTGGGGCACATGGTCGGTGCTGGCGGCGATGTGGTTGAGCGTGGTCAGCTCGGTGTAGTCTGCATACTCCTGGTCTGGGTCGAAGGAGAACAGGAGCGCCGACAGCTTGAGCAGATTGTAGGAGGCGCAGGACTCGGCGGTGTTGTCCTTGAGCAGGGCGCCGATCACGTCGGGCTGCTGGAACATCTCCCCTTGCCCGGTGCCGCCCATGGCATAGATGTGATGGCCCATGACCGACTTGAGGAAGAATTCGGCCTGCTGCAGGTAGTAGGGCAGTCCGGTATGGCGGAAGAGCTCCACCGAACCGATGACCTGTGGGATGTGCTGGTTGCCATGCAGCCCGCCCAGGGCATCCACCTTCTGACGCATGGGGACCATGAGACGGTCGTTGTCGAAGAGGCGGGCGGCCTCCAGGTGCTCCTTACGGCCGGTGATGGCGTACAGATGGGCCAGGGACTCGTTCATACCGCCGAACTCGCCGGCGATGTACATGCTCCACATGTTCTGCAGCTGCTCGTGGGGGAGCCGGTGGACGCGGTCATAGACCCAGTCGCCCAGATCCGAGGCCACGCGCAGAGCCGTTTCATTGCCCGCGAAGTGGTAGGCGTCGATCAGCCCCGCCAGGATCTTGTGCAGAGTGTAGTACGGCGCCCAGATGGTGGGGTAGGGCGCGTACTGTTCCAGCTTGTCGAACTGACTCTCGTCGTAGGCCGACAGGAAGCCCGGCTTGGTGGTTCCGCTCTTTGCAAAGGCGGCCTGGACCTCGGCGAGCCCGTCGACCAGGTAGGTCAGCTTGGTCCGAATGTCCTCGTCGCCCGTAGCGGCATACCCCAAGGCGTATGCGGACAGGACGTGGCCGGTGGTGTGGCCGCGCAGGTTGGAGTCCGGAGCGTCCCAGCCGATCATGGGCTTGGCGCCCTTGGTGTCCAGGTGGGCGGCCCGGCGGAACTCCACCAGGAGCTGATCGTCGTCCAGGGTCTTCAGGAAGGCTATCCGTCGGCGCTGGTTACCTGCCAGCATGCCATCGCCGGTCAGCCGCACGCGGGAGATTGGCACGCGGCGGACCCTGGGGCTGGAATCCACAGGCTGTTCTGGGTCTTCGTCAATCACCTGAACCTTGCATTGCAGGCGGATGTCGCTTCCGTCGATGGATCCTTGGAAGTCATGTTCGCCGGTCTGTTCGTCCCGCTGCTCAACGCCTTCGTCCCAGTTGACCCGCTGGGAGACCTTCTGCCCGTCCTTGGTCAGCACGGCCGTGAACATGGGCAGATAGTAGGTGGTGCCCTTGCGAGCCTTGATCTCGATGGGGTAGACCTTGCGCACTTCAATCTTGTTGGGCATCTGCAGCACGGTCACATCGAAGCTGCGCTGGGCCCTGGCACCGCCCTTGGTGACGGTCGCGGTCAGGGTCACGTTCCGATCGCCCCGACCGTATTCGGGCTGGTTGACCTTGCCTTGAGGGTTCACCCATCGATCGTCGCTGCTGGTCCACTCGATGGTGGTTCCCTCCACCCCCTCGGTCGGCAGTTTCAGGTCGAAGTCCACGGTGCCCGTGTTGCCGATGTAGATCTGACGGGCCGCCTCGTCGACGCAGTCCTGATCGGTGTGCATGGATGATGTCATGATGAATTACCTACTTCCTCCGCTGACAGGTGGATTCTGGCCGGTCATGGGTTCCGTCGGGTCGTCTCCGATCCATCGGCGCCGCTCTGCCCCGACGCCTTCGTGCGCCTTACCTCATCAGTCTATGGACGAAAGCCCGATTGTGAAGGTGGGGGAAATCGTCGAATGGGTGGACAATCTTGTGTCTTTGGTCTGGAGTGGTTCAGGCTGGCTTCTATTCTCTTGCAATCCTTGCAATGGCGCGCTTTCTGAGCAAGGAACGTCCTGCCAGGGGAACTTTGCCGAGCAGCTGCCGGATGGTATTACCGAGAAATATCCACCTTTTTCCGTTCTCTTTGCACCTAAGGCCGAGGGACAGAAGATTTACCGTTCACAGTGGAACAGCCTGTGGTTCCACGCAGAGCAAAAGGGTGCCGAACAACGAGGGTCGGTGCCATTGAGAAGCGAGGAGAAGCGTATGGCAACACCAACGGAAAACGGCGGCGAGCAACCGGATATCGTGGTTGATGAATCCGGTCTCAAGGTTGACCGACGACAGGAGGAGGAGCTGAACCAGCTGAGGGCGGACCGCTCCTTCTTCGGCTACCCCAAGGGCATCGGTGCCCTGGCGGCCGGCAATTTCTTCAATTCGATCTGTTGGGCCTCCTACGGGGCCGTGACGATCTACTACCTTTATAAGCCTTGGACCCAGGGTCTGGGATTCAGCCAGGGGGAGGCAGCACAGCTTATAGCCATCGTGGCGGCCATCAATTCCATGTTCGGCATCGTGGGCAGCTGGCTGGCGGATCGGGTGTTCGGGGCGCGCAAGGCCCTGGTCATCGGCAATATCGTCAAGGGGCTGTCCTGCGGGCTCTTGGCCATTCCGGCCTTCTCCATCAGTCAAGGTCGAGTCATGGCCATCGTGGGCATGATCCTCATGAACCTGCCCATTATGGGGGCTTCGAACGCCTCGCTGACAGGCATGCTCTTCCACCGCAAGGACAACCGTCGTGACGGCGCTTTCGCCATTCACGCCATTGCCAACAACATTGCCGGGTTCATCACCCCGATCATCTCCGCCCAGTTGGGGCTGATCAACTACCATTACGGATTCGCTATAGGAGCGGTCGCTGCGCTGATTTACGCCGCCATCATCGGCGTGCCGGGCAATCGTTTCTTCGGTTCGCTAGGCTCCAAGCCCTCACGCCCGCTCAACAGCCAGGAGCGTAAGCGCTACGGATGGGGTGCCTTGGGCGTGCTGGTGGTGATCGGCCTGTTTATCGCCGTCCTCCTT
Source organism: Bifidobacterium sp. M0353 (assembly GCF_016100645.1). Lineage (NCBI taxonomy): Bacteria > Bacillati > Actinomycetota > Actinomycetes > Bifidobacteriales > Bifidobacteriaceae > Bifidobacterium > Bifidobacterium sp. M0353. Next base: position 297,275 of record NZ_JACFSB010000001.1, read on the forward strand.
GCCACCCACAAGGTCAGCGTCAACGCGCTGGCTAGTACGGTCAGCTCATGCACCTTTGTAGTGGCCATCGCCTTCTTCCTGGTCATCTGGCGGTCCAAGAGGATTGTCGGAGTGGAGCGTCGGCGGCTCAAGGCCTTCGTGCCCATCGTGATCATGCAGATTGTTGCCGGAGTGGATTACGCCATTCAGGGCACCACCCTGCTCATGTTCCTGGACCAGCGGATCAACAGAAAGTTCGGCGGCATTGAAATCGCTCCGGGATCCTTCAACACTCTCGTGGGCATCATCGCCATGCTGGCCGGCATCTTCTTCAGCTGGTTCTGGCTGACCGACACGGGCAAGCGGTGGAAGTCAACCAACCGTCTCTGGTTCGGATTCGCCTTCTTTGGCATCTCCAACCTGCTGCTGATCGTTCCCACCGTGGTGCTCAATCCTCATACAGCCAGGTATTCCGTGCTCTGGCTGCTGCTCTACTATGTGGTCTCCAACTTCGGCGGCTTCCCCTATGGCGTTGCGGCCAACTCGACCGTGGCAGCCATCGCGCCCAAGTCCTATGAGACTCAGATGCAGACCGCTTTCACACTGTCGGCTGCCATCGGCACAGCCATCATGCTGCTGGTTTATGGCAGACTGACCACCCTGGACCAGCAGTTGCCTCTGTTGCTGATCATTGGCATTATCGAAATCGTCGTGGCTGTGGTGGTCATGCTTTTCCGAGGCAAGATAGACGCTACGGTCATGTCGGATTGAGCAACTCGTTCCCTGCCGGAGGATGAGTCTTCTGCTGGGAACCGTGATACATGACTGTCGCATGGGTGACCTGCGTGTCTGGTGCTCGGATCAGGGTTGGATGCTCTGATTCGGGCGTCAGACGCGCAAGTTTGTGCTCGAGGCTGGGGCAATGTCGGATATCGACGATTGTTGCGATGACGGCCCGGTGTCGCTTGTTTGTACGGATATAGCCATTAATTGACTGATGCGGTCATAATCCAGTCGGTCTGAATGTCCTCGCCCAAGGTGAAGGCATGCTCGCCGGTCCGTTTGAAGCCCATGGTTTGGTAGAAACGTTGGGCGGGGCCTTTGTGTTCCCATGCGCATTCGTCCGGCCATATTTTGCTCAGGATCCTGAGACTTGCCCGGTGCGGTGGTCAGTACAATCCACCAGGACATGATCCCTTTTCGGCTAGTTTTGTTGTTGTTTGGAGACCTGAACAAGATTCTGAGCATCGGATGGTGGACTGAGCAGGGGAATGGCCGACGGCCCATTGTAAGAAGGAATCGGGGTTAATTCAGGGTCGTTTCAGGGGTTTGCCGGATGTTGTCTCCCGCGCCGATCAACTATTTATATAAATAGAGTAATCCGGCAGAGTGTATGCACGAGGACGTGGCAGGTGAATGAAACATGACTTGGGCCTTACGTGATTTGAAAGCCAATAGTGGCATCTGGGCTGGCGTCTTTATCGTTCTTGTGGTTACCCAAACCCTGCTCTGTGCCATGAGTGTGAGTATGGGAGTCAACAGCTATTACCAGGGTCTGTCGGTCAAGACCAGGGATCCCGCCAAGAGTCTGGCTTCGGCCCTGAGTCTGGTCTTCCTCACGGTCATTGTGCTCGGCTGCTTGGTAATCAAGCAGACACTGCAGGCATCAATTCGCCAACGTCGGCGAGGCCTGGCCCTTATCTCGCTGTTGGGAGCCACGCCTAAGCAGATTCTGCTACTTACACTTTTGCAGGTGATCATTCTGGTTCTGCCGGCCTCCCTTGTTGCCGTGGCTCTTTCACCTGCGCTGGCTGGAAGGATCCTCGATTGGTATTCCACCGGGATGCGAATACCGGTGCATTTCGCTTTTACCTGGCGCGGTTTTCCGAGGTCTGCCCTGACTGGTCTCGCAGTGGGGTTGGCCACGGCCGTCTTGGCGACCAGCCGAACATTGCAGGATTTGGGAAAGATGACACCAGTCCGGGTGGTGCGCCGTGCTGAGGAGAGCGAATCGATTGACCGCCCCCGACATGGACGTGGTCTTGTATCCCTTTTTCTTGGGCTGGCCTTGCTGCTGTTGCCGTTGCCTGTCTTTGCCTATCTTTCGCACAGCGGCTCTGGGCCCTTGGATCCTAAGCAAGTCCAGGCGGTCATAAGTGCCGTTGGAAGTGGACCGCTTTTCGCCATTCTCTTGCTTCTGATAGCCTTGGCTCGCGCTGGTGGGCCGGTTATAGGCAGGGCCACTCAACTCTGGACTGCTCTGGTGCCGTCATCGTCTGCCGTCTGGCGGATAGCGCGTTCACAGGCTGTGGTCAGGAGTCGAGACACTACATTCGGCTCAACAGTTATAGCTCTGACTGCCTGTATGTTTCTGGTCGGCGGTCTGTTGGCTGCCGGAGGCACCAGTACCGTCGCCATGAACAAGGTACCGGGAATAGCGAATGCCACATCAGGTGGAACCTTGGAGTTGCTCTATGGTTTCTGGGCAGCGTTGCTTGTCGCCCTGGTCGGCGTGATCGCGGGATTCGCTATCGCCGCTCGGGATCGTGACCTCGATCTGGCGCTCCTGTCAATCGCTGGGGCAAAACCGCAGCAGCTTACTGCTATATCCACATTGGACGGCACCATCGTGATGACTACAGGCATTATCATCGCAGCAGGCGGCACCGGACTGGTCGGACTGAGCACAGCTATGGTCTACTGGCCCCTTATACACAGTCTGTCCGTAGTTTTTCCTTGGCAGTTTTTCCTTATCTGCGGGTTGCCGATCATCGTCGTCGGGTCGCTGGCGACCATGCTGACGGCGCGGCCTGCATTGAGACGCTCGCCCATAGCTATTCTGCAAGGGGCCATAGGCGAATGATCGACAATGAACTTTTACTCCTGGACTCGCGATGCGTAATTGAGGGGTCTTGCCGAGCATTGATCGCGGCCATGGCTGTGTGACATATTCGTCAATCTGCGGTTCCTTGCCGTATTGACCGGCACTGGTCAATACGGCAAATGCATGTTGGTTGCTCGAAGATGGGTATCGTCATTATGGCATGTTGATCTTGAGGAGATCCTGCTGACGATTAATTTTTAACTGAGAAGTGGATAAACAATTGGCGGTCAAATTTGTGTATTGGGTACAGTGACTCGCGCCAGTCGGAACAAGGCTCGATCACCCAGACTTTCACATATGTCACAGTGTTTGATCGTGGCTGCCGGTGGTCATCAAGGTAAGAATCATTCGATTCTTATCGCGCTTGTATACCAGGAGCCAGTCTGCGTCGACATGTAGCTCCTCATATTTGGACCAGCGTCCTTTCAACTGGTGATTTCGGTATCTACGTTTAAGCAGTGCTGAATTGTAGTCAGCCAAATCGTAGAGCACTTGATCGAGCCTGCTTAAGTCGAAATGCTTCTTCTTGATTTTCTTGACATCACGCAGAAACTTCTGTGTATATGCAAACTCATACATGATGGATGATGTCTTTCATATTCTCTACATCACCCGCACGAGTGACCGGCGAAGCCTCAGCTTCCTCCATTTCCATGTCAAATTTGGAAAGTTGGGAGCGAAATGGAAGTCCTCCTTCGCGCAGGGACTGAGAGAGAAACATGTTAATCGCCGTGCCGAGATCAAGACCTAGATCTTCGAAAAGCTGTGAGGCTCGACGCTTCATATCTTCGCTGGTGCGAATTTGAATTCGCGCTGTCTCTTTCATTACTTTCACCTTCCGATTGCTCAATTAGTCCTCGTTATCTCCAGAATTATATCATTCTTGCTCCGATTGGAGTTGTCTTGGAGTTATTTTAACTCTGAAAATAAAGCAAAGAGATGACCAAGAATTCATGAATAAGATTGTGTGGACAATATGATGCACTAGAAATGCAAAGAGATGGATTCTTGAACCGTAAAAGCGGTATACAAAGGGCCAGCCAAGTTGCCTCGGCCGGCCCTTGTTTTGTGGAGCTGCGGGGAATTGAACCCCGGTCCGGTGACCGCACCCTCAGTCTTCTACGTGCGTAGTCTGCTGGCCTTTGTAGCTATCTGTCTGCCCCCACCTGTGTCGCAGACAACCGGTGGCGGGCATAGCCGCAGTAAAAGTCCCCGAACCGCCCTGTGGCGCAGCAGTTCAGGCAAGTCTTCTTAATGACGCTCAGCATCCCCCCGAAGGCGAAGGGGAGTGAACGGAGCAGCTGCTCACTGGTTAATCCTGGCGCGAAGCTCAGGCAGCGAGAGCGAACTCAGTGCGGTTAGATTTAGCACTTGTTGTTTGCGGGAGGACATTAACGAGCGGACCCCCGCGTTCTCGGCACGCTTCCCTGCGACGAACAGGTCACCGTCGAAACCGATCAGCCCCAATCTTGAATTATCAAGCTCTGCCGGTGCCGTTGCGGACCAGCCTCGTCAGTATACAACAGATGGACGCCGCGGATATTCCCGCTTCTCCCTCGGCATTGACTCCAATTTCGGTCAAGCCACAGAGCCCAGTCGGTTGGTGGCATAGTCACTGAAGGCATGCACCTCCTCCACGTCCTCGTGGAAGGCCTCGCGTTTGGTGTCGTTGAAGAGGAAGATGTTGAAGCGAGGCATGTCATCTCCGGCAAAGGGGATGAAGCGCAGGCCGTCGCCAGGGTGCACGCCGGCCGAGGTGATCAGGCTGCAGACCAGGCCGGATGTGGTCACCATTTTCAGTGTTTCCACGTCGGAGACTTCAATCAGGTGGCTGACCGGTTCAGACAGGTGAATCAGCCGTTGGGCGGCCTGGGCATGGACGAAATCGCGGTTGAGGGTGGCGAAGGGGACATCCCCGGGAAGCATGGACAGATCCTCGGGGTGCAGGCTGGTCATTCCCGCCGTGCCTAGTCGTTCGACCATGGACTGGGTGCAGACCATGCCGAAGGGGAAGGAGGCCAGCTTGGTCGTCTCCACGCCATCCACGCTCAGCGACTCGTTGACGCTGGCTACAGCCCCGTAGTCCACACGGTGGGCCTCTATCTGGCTCAGCAGCTTTTGGGACCCTATGGTTTCTACGGTCGTGTTCTTGTCTGGTTCGCACTGCCCTTGCCGCCCCTGCCCGGAGCTCAGCAGCGAAGAGATGATGGGTGGCAGGCCGATTGTGCGCCGTCGAATCCCGGTCCTCGCAGCCAAGGCCTCAGGCAGGGAGTTAATAAGGTCCAATGCCTGGCCGACGTGGTCCACCACTGTTCTTCCGGATTGGGTGAGCTGTGTGCCGTCACCTGCGCCGAAGCGCTGCCTTTGGACCAGCCTGGTTCCCAGACGTTTTTCCAGTCTTCTGATGGCCTGTGAGACGGCAGGCTGGGAGATGCCCGCCTCCAACGCGACGTCGGTGAAACTGCCGTACCGGGCCAGCATGGTAAGCAGCTCGAGGTCGCGGACATTGTCCATATAGGTCATGAGCCGCTTCCCTTGATTGGTGCTCAGATTATTGCTTGTCTTTATTGCTTATCCGTCAACTTTGGCGAAAGACTACTTATAAGAACCATATCATTATCATCTGGACTTGAGAAGATTGACCCTTGAAAATATTGACAGATCATGACTCATGACTGGGGTCCGGCCGCCACGATTATTGATTATCAATCGTGCCGGCCGGACCCCAATTTCAATGTCGCAAGAAGCGAAGATGCAGGTTTCGCTCAGGCGTCGTAGTGCCACTGTGCCTTGGCAACGGCGGCATCCACGTCCTCAATCGGCTCACGGTTCAGGCCTTCCTGGACCGCCTGTGCAGCTACAGCAGTGGCGACTCGACGTGAAATCTCCTTGAGATCGGCTACCGGCGGCAATACGGCGGTTCCGGGCTTGTCCACGTCGATCATGTCGGAGATGGCGTAGGCTGCGGCCAACAGCATCCCCTTGGTGACCAGCCGTGCCTTGGCGACGATGGCCCCGAAGCAGATGCCGGGATACATGAGGGCGTTGTTGCCCTGTCCGATGGAATAGGTGACCCCCTGGTAATCAACAGGCTTTGAGGGGGTGCCGGTGATGACGAAGCCGCGGCCGTGGGTCCAGGCGATCACATCGGCAGCCTTGGCCTCGGCCAGTTCCGTGGGGTTGGAGATGGGGCAGATCAGCGGCCGCTCCACATGCTTGGCCATGGCCTCGACAACGTCCTGGTTGAAGGCTCCTGCCCTGGTCGAGGTGCCGATGAGCACCGTGGGTTGGAAGGCGTCGACAACCTGTGCCAGCGAGGTCTTGTCGGTGACTGAGGCGAACTCATCCGGCTTGCGGGCATATCGAGTTTGTCCCTCGGTCAGATCGTCCAGACCCTGCTCGATCAGACCCTGACGATCGAAGAGCAGAACCCTGCTGCGCGCAGTCTCTGAATCCATGCCTTGGCGGATGATCAGGTCATCCACGATCTGATCGGCGATGCCCACGCCGGCGGTCCCTGCGCCGAAGACCATGATCCTGGTGTCCTTGGGGTCGGCTCCGGCGATTTTTCTGGCGGCGATCAGAGCGGCCAGTACGGTCACGCCAGTGCCCTGGATGTCGTCGTTCAGGGTCAGGATTCGGTCCTGGTAGCGCTTGAGGACAGGCGCCGCCTCGGGCCTGCCGAAGTCCTCCCAGTGGATCAGGGCCTCCGGATAGCGCTGCAGGACCTGCTGGACGAAGTCATCGATGAAGTCGTCGTAACGCTGGCCTCTGACCCTGGCGAAGTGGTTGCCCACATAGTCCGGATTGTCCAGCAGGGCCTGGCGGTTGGTGCCCACATCCACCATCACCGGCAGAACGCGAGAGGGATCGATTCCGGCAGCAGCGGTATAGACCGCCAGCTTGCCCGTCAGGATCTCAGCCCCCTGGGCGCCCCAGTCGCCGATGCCGAGAATGCCTTCCGCGTCGGTGCACACCACCAGGTCGATGGGTCGGTCGCCGGCGTACTGGTCCAGGGCGTCGCCGATCCCCTCGGGGTGATCGATGGAGATGTAGGCCACGTCGCTGCCTGAATAGAACTCGTCGTAGCGCTGGATGGATTGGGCCACGGTGGGGGCGTAGACGATGGGCATGTACTCGGTCAGATGCTTGTCCATGCTCCTGTAGAAGAGCCGACGGTCGGTGCGGCAGATGCTCATCAGGTAGAGCCGCTTATCCAGATCGGTAGGCTGGGCCAGGAAGCGGCGATATACGATGCGCTCGCGCTGTTCATCATCCTGTACGGCAGCAGGCAGCAGCCCGTCCAGCTTGAGTTCGCGCCGTTGTTCATAGTCGAATCCCAGTCCCCGGTTGGCATAGGAATCGTTGATGGTATCGAATCCTGTCATGGTCTCACTTGTCCTTCACGATTGGGGCCGGCCGCGTTGCCGGACCTCTGCAATCAGCCTAGAAAAGCCCTTGGCGGCCCGGCAAATAAGCATTGTCTATATGTTCTCAAGCGCCTGTCGCCGGTCTTCGACGGGTCTTTTATGTCATCAACGGCTGCCGGTCATGGCCTTCCCCATATAGGCAGCGCTTATTTGTCGCCCCTGCCACCTGCCGCATAGCATAAGTCCACATGAGCAAGCCGACGAAGAGGTCGGCGGTTTCCAGGCGGTCATACGCCGGACCATGAGCGAAGGAGCAATGATGGGTGAAACAGTACGAACAGGCGGGGGCGGGGGAGACCCCAAGACGGGAGCCAGGCAGCCGTTCAATACGAGCCAACTGGTCAAGGCTCTGATCTGCGTAGCGGTAGGGCTGGTCATCTTTCTGATTCCGCCTCCCAAGGGGCTGACCGCCCAGGGCATGCACATGCTGGGAGTCTTCGTGGGCACCATCCTCGGGCTGATTCTGCAGCCTCTGCCCACATCGGCGGTGGCCATCATCGGCATGACCGTGGGGATGCTGACAGGGGCATTGGACCCCAAGAAGGCGGCCTTCAACGGGCTGGGCAGCGCCTCCATCTGGCTGATCGTGGCGGCCTTCTTCATCGCTCAGGGCTTTGTTTCCACCGGACTGGGCCGCAGGATCGCCCTGGTCTTTCTTTCCCGATTGGGCAAGTCCAGCCTGGGCATAGCATACGGGCTCTCGGCCGCCGACCTGGTCCTGGCTCCGGCCACCCCGTCAAACACGGCTCGCCTGGGCGGCATCCTTTTCCCGATCATTACATCAATCAGTGATGTGCAGGATTCAAAGCCCGACACCGACGAGTCCCGGCGACGCATCGGCGCCTACCTGGCGATCACGGCCAACAACGTCAACGCCATTACATCGGCCATGTTCCTGACGGCTATGGCGGCGGGCCCGGTCGTAGGACAGCTGGCCCAGAAATTCCATGTGGACATCGGATGGGGCACCTGGGCCCTGGCCGGCATCGTGCCTGGCCTGCTCTGTCTGATTCTCATACCCGCCCTGATCTACCGCATCTTCCCGCCCACCCTGAGGAACGTTCCTCAGGCTCAGGAGGATGCCAAGGATGAGCTCAAGGGGCTTGGCCCGCTGAGCATGCACGAGTGGATCATGGCCGTGACCTTCCTGGTCATGCTGGTCCTCTGGGCGACCGGCTCGGTGATCCATATCAATTCCACCACCGTGGCCTTCCTGGGCGTGGCCGTGCTGCTGTGCACCAAGATCATCACCTGGCAGGACATGGTTGCCAACAAGTCGGCCTGGTCCACGCTGATCTTCTTTGGCGTTCTGGTAGGCATGGCTGAACCGCTCAATACCCTGGGCGTCACAACTTGGGCGGGGGAGATCATCGCGGGCCTGGTCAAGGGTATGCCTTGGGTGTTGGTCCTGATGATTCTGACGATCTTCTACTTCTTCATCCACTACATGTTCGCTTCCGAGTTGGCCCAGGTGGCGGCCATCTACACGCTCTTCGTCAGCGTGGCCGTGGCTGCCGGGGTCCCGGCCATGCCCGCAGCGCTGATGCTGGGATGCGCCAGCGGACTGATCGGCGCCATGACCCATTACGCTTCCGGACCGGCGGCCTTGATTTACGGTGCCGGATACGTCAAGACCTCCGAGTTCCTGCGTATTGGTCTGATCTGCGGACTGGTGACCGTGGCCATCTTCCTGACCGTGGGTCTGGGCTGGTGGCGGCTCATCGGCATCTGGTAAATCCCGATACCGTAGATATAGGTTTGGTGTAGCTATAAGTTTGGTCCCGTCCTGTCGACAGTTCGACGGGCGGGACCAAATCATGTTCAGAGGGAGAGGTGGGGGATCATTGACCCTGCTGGCCCAGGTAGTCGGGGATATGCTCGGGATATTCGGGCCAGGCGCCTGGCTGGGTGCAGACGAAGGCAGCGGTGTTGACGGCAGCCCGGTGGGACTGGGTCAGGGAGGCTCCCAGCAGGCGGTTAATGGCGAAGGTGCCGGAGAAGGCATCGCCGGCACCAACAGTGTCGGCCACAGTGATTTCAGGCGTGGGTAGGTGGGAGGACTGGCCGTTCGCCAGATAGATCGTGCTGTAGTCGTTGCCGGCGGTCAGCACGATGGTATCCAGGTGCCACTGGTCCATGAACCAGTGGCAGAGCTCGTCGTCGGTGGCTCCTGGCACGTAGAACATATCTCGCAGAATGACCAGCTCCTCGTCGTTGAGTTTGAAGACCGTGGCCATGTCCAGAAGCTCCTGGATCAGATCCTTGCTGTAGAAGGTGCCTCGTAGGTTGATGTCGAAGAAGCGCATGGCATGGCTCTTGGTGTGGCGCAGCACCTGCAGGCAGGTTTCGCGTGACTGGCTGCTGCGCATGCTCAGCGTGCCATAGCAGACCGCATCGGCCTTGCTGGCCAGACCGGCCAGGTCATCCGTGTATTCCAGATGATCCCAGGCCACGTCGGGCTTGAAGACGTACTGGGGGATGCCCTCGTTCAGCTGGACCTCGACGGTGCTGGTGGGGTGGTCGTTGTGCTGCAGGACCGCATCGACGCCGGCCTCCTGGACCGCCTTCTCAAGCTCCCGGCCCAGGTCGTCGCGTCCCACGGCACTGATGGCGTAGCCTTCCGCCCCGTTCTTTGCGGCGTGATAGCTGAAGTTGACCGGTGCGCCACCGGCCCGCTTGCCTGTTGGCAGGACATCCCAGAGGATCTCGCCGATGCTGAGGACCACGGGTTTACTGGTCATGGTGTTCCTTTCCTGATGACGGACGATGCGTCCGCCTTGTGCTTGTTGACTTCACAGCTGGTCGGCCCATACTGGCCGGATGTTCCAAAAATTGGCTGGCAGCCACCGCAGCGGCCCCGGTCAGCGTGGCGTCGGCAGGTAGGTTGGAGAGCAGGATCTGCGTGTGCTCTCGTAGACCAGGCAGGGCTCGCTGGGATACTATGGCCCGAACCCGCTCCAACAGGCGGGTACCGGCGGCGGCCACCATGTCTCCGATGACGATCTGGGCGGGGTTGTAGGCGTTGACGATGGTCACGCAGCCATAGCCCACGTAGTCGGCTACCTGATCCACCAGGGTCCGGGCGGCTTGCTGGCCGGAGCGGGCCTGGTCGAACAGACTTGCGCAGGCCTTGGCGTGGGTCATGGCCTCGACTCCAGGGAAGTGATCCCGCATATCCGGCTGGCACATGCGGCGGTGGATGGCTACTGCCGAGCAGTAACATTCCAGGCAGCCGCGGTTGCCGCACTCGCAGGGCAGGCCGTTCAGATCGATGCTGACGTGGCCGATTTCGGTGGCCGCTCCCTGGCTGCCGTCCACCAGGGCGCCCCTGTCGATGACTCCCAGTCCGACGCCTTCGCCCACCAGGAAGTAGGCCATGCTGGATGCGCTCACGCCTGGGTCGAACAGACTCTGGGCCAGCGCACCGGCTCGGGCATCCTGCTCGATGAAGGTGGGTACGCGGAAGGCCCGGCCGAATTCGTGGATAAAGTCCACCCCACGCCAGCCTGGCATGCTGGTGACCAGGGCAATGCGACCACTCTCGCGCAGGTAGGGGCCCGGAACGGCCATGCCCACGGCCACGATGGCGGGGTTCGCCTCCAGTTGTCTTTCCACTCGGGTCCTGACCTCGGCCACAGCGCAGGGGATGTCGTCGGGGTCGACGGGGGGCAGCTCCTCCGAATCCAGCAGACGGCCGCTGATGTCGAATAGTCCGATGCTGACCAGGCTGCGGGCGAACTTGACTCCGATGACCTGGTAGCGGTCGGCATTCAGGGCCAGGCCGATGGATCGACGGCCGCCCTCTGAGTCCATGCTGCCGGTCTCGCTGATCAGGCCCAGGCCGATCAGACGGCCCACCAGCTTGCCCACGGCAGCCGGCGTCAGATTGAGGTCCCGGGCCATCTGGGCTCGTGAACTGGTGCCGTGCTGGTGCAGGTACTGGACGATGCGTGACTGGTTGAGCTCGGAGAGGGCCTTCGGTGTGCTGGCGTATGGACTGCCGTGCATGTCAACCTCCTCCTTGAGTGGTGCAGGCACGCGAACCTCGCACACTTTATGAACAACGTTTATATATTAACACTGTTTATTATCCTTGCGCAACCTGCTCCCATCCGTTCAAGTTATCCCGACCGAGGCAATTTCATTCTTGGCTGCGGCATCATCAACCATGAAGTTCGCCAGCCTCTGCTCCTTCGCCAATTCGCCAATGCGTTGGATCACAGGTTCTTGCGGGCTCGTCGGCCTGTGCGAATGCTGCCTATGCGCCTGTATTCGGCTCTGCCGGAATCTCTTCTCGTCCCCGGCGTATGGGTAGACTGATGCGGTGGCCATCGATGGCCATGGCTGGAGCATGTTCCTGACGCGGTCGTCAGTGGCATCAGCCTGTTGCGGGAAAGGTATGGAGTATGAGTCTTGATAATGGCATTGATGCCGTCGCCGATCCGTCCAGGGAGCGGCCGTTGGCCCTGATTCCCCGGCCGCTCCACTTGCAAAGGGATCGGGGCCAGTTGTTGTTGCCGGTGGCGGGCGGAATTGTCTGCGGTTCAGCGGTTGACCAGGAGCTGGGTTCCGTCCTGAGTGGCCAGTTGGCAGATACCATTCAGCAGGCCACGGGGATGGTCTGGGATCATTCGCGAGGGCAGGCGTGGAATGGCGCGATCAGTCTGGATCTGGACCAGAAACTTGGTCCCCAAGAGTATCTTCTGTCCATCGCTGATCAGGGGGAGCGCTGTCCGATCGTGGATATCCGCGGCGGCGACAGTCAGGGACTGCGATGGGGGGTACAGACCCTTCGCCAGATCATCATGCAATGCGGTCCGGTGCTTCCCGCCCTGCACATCCAGGACCGCCCCGCCTATCCAACGCGCATCTACAGCCTGGATGTGACCCGCGGTCGGGTGCCCACCATGGGCTGGTTGCGGCACTGGGCGGACATATTGGCCCTGTATAAGTTCAATCAGCTGCAACTCTACATTGAGCACACCATGGCTTTCCCGGGCATGAGCGAGGCTTGGAGGGGCACAAGCCCCCTGGAGCCCGGGCAGATCACCGACTTCGATGACTATTGCGCCCGCCTGGGCATCGAGTTGGTGCCTTCGATCTCCACCTTCGGCCACCATTACACCAGCCTTCGCACTCGCGGATTCAGGGATCTGGGCGAGTTTCCCGAGCAGGCGGACCGGCCATACTCTTTCATAGAGCGTCAGGAGCATCACACCATCAATGTCAACCACCCACAGGCTCTGGCATTCTCTACAGGGCTGATTGACGCCTATGCGCCGCTTATGCGTACGCGAAACTTCAATATCGGCGGAGACGAGACCTTTGATCTGGGCAAGGGGCGTTCGCGGCAGGACGGTTCCAGCAAGGATCCTGCTGACATGTATGCCGACTATCTGATCAGCCTGTGTGATCACCTGCATGCACAGGGCCGCCATCCCATGTTCTGGGGCGATGTCGCTGTGTCCATGCCCAGGGTCCTGGACAGGCTGCCCAAGGACTGCACGTTGCTCAACTGGCTCTACGAGCCACAGGTGAAACCTGACAAGGTTGCTCTTGTAGCCTCTACAGGGGCCCGGCAGATAGTCTGCTCGGCCGTTCACGATTGGAATCATCTTCTGCCTGGAATCGACAATGCATGGAACAACATCAGCCGTCTGAGCCGATACGGGATCCAATACGGTGCCGTTGGGGCCATGGTCACGGACTGGGGCGATTACGGGCATATCAACGATCCGCGTATGAGTTTGCCTGGCATGGCCTACGCCGCCCAGTGCTTCTGGAATCCCGATGACGATGATCGGGACCGGGTGGACAGGGATATGGACCTGCTGGTCTATGGGGATGCGACGGGGGACTATCTGCCGGCGCTGATTCAGGCAGGCTCCAGTGTGGTCTTCGGCTGGGACGATATGGTGCGCTACTGGGAGCTGGACGACCGCCACGGCGGTCTTAATCAGGATGTGGCATCTACAGTGCCAGGCGTGCCTGAACCGGATCCGTCTGCCGATGTCGACGAAGCTCGCCGTAACCTGCTTATGGCTTTGCGCAATCGTCTTGAGCAGGTGGATCAGCGTGACGCTCTGCTGGTCGACGCGGCTGCGCGCATGGGCAGGGCGGCCGCCGAAAGCCAGGCTGATGCGCGCAGAACTTTGCAGGCTCAGTTGGTGGCTGTCCATGGCCAACGCCTCTTCAACGCATTGGGTCGTAGTCTGGCCGTTTGCCATGGCGTTCTGCCTGGAGCTCCGGATGCCGGCGCCGACCGGGGCCTGGCCGATGCCTTGGAGATCTGGTTCGAGTCCTACGCCACGGTTTGGCGTCAGGTCAGTCGTGAATCGGAGTTGGGGCGGATCGCCTCCGTGATTTGGGGCTTCGCCGACATTCTTCGGAAAGGGACGAACTCCTGATCGGATCGGTTGCGATGGTCATGTCGAAAGGTCGGGAGAGCGCAAGGATGACCATCAATGAGTAGAGCGTCGCTCTGCGGCATTTTGAGCGTTTCTTGCACGGAGTCCCAGGATTGCATAAATCTCGAACCAGGCAAATTGTCATGCCAGGAGGAGCTCGGCTTTCATGGTTGGGTGCTAGTTGAGCGCGGGGTCTTATAGGGCGAAGGAGTTTCTTGAAAACCATTGAGTGGTACCTGGGTTGGCAATACCGCATCCATATAATTCAACGAATTGACAAAATCGATCCGTCCCTCTACTCTTGATGTTCAGGAGGCAGGAACTGGTTTCCTCCCCTGTGAACGCCGTAAAGGCAGATGCAATAGGCAAAGGAGCATTTCGTATGGGTCTGTGGGACGTCGACAAGATCGAATACGTGGGTCGCCAGGGCGTGAAGGAGGGCCTGGGCTTCCGCTACTACGACAAGAATAAGGTGGTGGCCGGCAAGCCTATGAAGGACTGGCTGCGCTTCGCCGTGGCATGGTGGCACACCTTCAACCAGGGTCTGGTGGATCCCTTTGGCGATCCCACCGCGCAGAGGCCCTACTACCGCTACACCGACCCCATGGATCAGGCGCTGGCCAAGGTGGACTACGCCTTCGAGCTCTTCACCAAGCTGGGGGTCGAGTTCTTCTGCTTCCACGACCGTGACCTGGCTCCCGAGGGCGACACCCTGCGCGAGACCGACGCCAATCTTGACAAGGTGATCGACCGCATCGAGGCCGCCATGAAGGACACCGGGGTCAAGCTGCTCTGGAACACCTCGTCGCTCTTCACCAACCCCCGTTTCGAGGCCGGCGCCGGCACCTCGCCCTTCGCTGACATCTACGCCTACTCGGCAGGCCAGCTCAAGCACAGCCTGGAGATCGGCAAGCGGCTGGGTGCCGAGAACTACGTGTTCTGGGGCGGCCGTGAGGGCTACGAATCCCTCTGGAACACCCGCATGAAGGAGGAGCAGGACCATATGGCCGCCCTCTTCCACATGTGCGTGGACTACGCCAAGGAGATCGGCTTCGACGCGCAGTTCCTGATCGAGCCCAAGCCCAAGGAGCCCACACTCCACCAGTACGATTACGACGCGGCCACCACCATCAACTTCCTGCGCACCTACGACCTGCAGGACAACTTCAAGCTCAACATCGAGGGCAACCACGCCAACCTGGCCATGCATACCTATCAGCATGAGGTCCGCGTGGCCCGCGAGGCCGGATTCCTGGGATCCCTGGATGCCAACCAGGGCGACAAGCTGATCGGCTGGGACATGGACGAGTTCCCCTCGGACCTCTACGATGCCACCGCCGTCATGTGGGAGGTGCTGGCCAATGGGAGCATCGGGCCCCGCGGAGGCCTGAACTTCGACGCCAAGCCGCGCCGTTCCTCCTTCCTGCCCGAGGACCTCTTCAGGACCCACATCGTGGGCATGGACACCTATGCCGCCGGTCTGCTGGTCGCGGCCAAGATGCACGAGGACGGCTACATCGAGCAGCTGCAGCAGGATCGCTACTCCTCCTTCGAATCGGGCATCGGTTCGACGGTCAAGGATGGCACGGCAACGCTGGCCTCCCTGGAGGAGTACAGCCTTGACAAGCCGCAGGCCGAACTGATCGCCGCCGACAAGTCCGACCATCTTGAAGTGGTCAAGGCCACCATCAACAACTATATTGTCGAGGCTCTGGCCCAGGCCTGAGCTCTGACTAAGCATCACTCAACCCTGTACGACGGAATTCGCCTGGTCGTGCAGGGTTTCTTATGCGTTTTTGGCTATCGATGATTTCCTGTATGTCATGGTCAAGAGACACTCGGATGTGTCTGTGGAAAAACAAAGCGGGTATTTTCTGATCTGAGTAATGCCTAAGGCTTGAGGAATAGCCATTCCTGGCGTTTTTGTATTTCCCTCTTTTTAAGCGACTTTTCTGTGTTTCCGAGGATTTTTGTGGCTCTTGTGTGGTAAAGGGCTATAATGGAACTAAATCGCTTTAGTAGATCATCGGAGAACTACTGCGAACAACATGGAGGTTGTCGATGTCGAATGAGGCAGAGGGCAGGCCAGACAATAATAGTGAAAGTGTCGAACCAAGACCTATTTTGGCCGGTTATTACCGCGCCTGGCACGATAACTGCGGAAAGCCAAAAAGGGATTCGATTTCGCTTGGCGATGTGCCCGCAGACCTGGATCTTGTGTCAATCATCACCAATGGAGAAGTCGATAATGATTTTTGGCTTGCTTTGCCGTCCTACATTGAAAAACTCCATGCGCAGGGCACAAAGGTGGTCAGAACTCTGTTTTTGGACTGCCTCTATCGGGATACCTACGAGGATTGCGGCAAAGTCCATACTTTCACCAGGCTTGGCGAAAGAAACGGCGGACCGGATCGCCGTGCCGACGAGATAATTGCCAACTATCTGGAGCCCTTTGACTACGACGGCCTGGTGATCGATGTCGATCATGAACCTGAGTCCGAGCAAATGGCTGCCGTAGCCGAGGTGTTTCACGCTTTGGCAAAGAAGTGGGGACCGGGTTCAGCGTCCTCACGCATCATGATTTTCGATCAGGATATTCTTCTGCCCCAGACCAGCCTGATTGCTCAGGTTTTTCATGATTGCTCCTACTACTTTGCAGACACCTATGGCATGGATGTTCGCCGTATTCAGGGACTTTTCGAGCAGGTTCGCGACTTCGTCCCTGCTTCAAAATTCGTCACTGGTTTTTCATTCTATGAAGAAGGAGGCCCTCGATGGGGTGATGTCACGTATCCGATTGAAGGAAGCAGGGTCAAAGATCTCCTATCCTGGCATCCGTTTGATTCGAACCGCACGGGGGGACTGTTCGCCTATGCAATAGATCGCGATGGGGTTGCCCAAGGCGACGATCGGTTGCGGCGAACCGATTTTAAAACCATGCACTATTTAAAAGAAGAATTGGAGAACAAAGGAGTTTCTCATGAATAAACTAGGGAAGATATCAGTTATGCTGCTGGCCGCTACTACCAGCGTCGGGATTTTATCGGCATGCGGCTCTTCCGAATCGGATAAAAAAACGGTCAAGTTTGCCTACCAGGCCACCGGAGACACCAGTGCCATAAGCAAGTGGATGAAAGACGTCAAAGCTCAGTTTGAGTCTGAGAATAAAGGCGCTACTTTGAAGCTGGAGCCTATCAAGTCGAACGGGGATGACTACGGCAGCAAGCTGGCCTTGATGAGCAAATCCGAAAAAACCGCTCCAGACCTCATGATCCTTGACACGGAAATGATCCGTCCCTATGTCGCAGCCGGTTACCTGAAGCCCATTGATGACCAACTGAAAGGGTGGAAGGACTGGTCGCAGTATTTTGACAGTTCCAAGAACGCCGGCAAAGCCGATGATGGAAAAATCTATGCGGTGCCTCTGGGCACTGACACCAGGGGCATCTGGTATAACAAGGACATTCTCAAGAAGGCCGGCCTGAGTGACGACTGGCAGCCTAAATCCTGGGATGAGGTGATTGAAGCAGCGACAAAGATCAAGAAAACGCAGCCTGATGTAATACCGATGAACCTCTATGCTGGCCGTCCTCTGGGAGAGGTCTCCGTCATGCAGGGCTTCGATATGCTTCTTTACGGCACCAAGGGTGGCACACTGTACAACACCAAGACTCAGAAGTGGGTCACTGGTTCCAAGCAATTCAAAGACTCCCTGCAGTTCATCAAGGATATTTACAGCAAGGGTTTGGCACCCACGCCCCAGCAGGCTCTGGATCCTCAGCTTGGTGACAAGGTCGGGCAACAGTGGATGCCTCAGTCGAAACTTGGTATGTCAATCGAGGGCAACTGGCTGGCTTCATCGTGGATGCCCGGCGGCGACAGCGAATGGACCGACTGGCAGAAGCATATAGGTTGGTGTGGATTCCCAACTCAGAACGGTCAGAAGCCTGGTCTGATTTCCATGTCTGGCGGTTGGGGCCTGGCGCTGTCCAGCCATACGCAGAATCCTGATCTTGCTTTCAAAGCACTCAAAGTTTTCCAAAATGAGAAGCATGCTGCCGCGTACGACACAATCTCCGGATCGATCGCGGTGCGCAAGGACGTAGAGCAAGACAAGAAGTACCTGGGATCCAATCCCACTATCAAGTTCTTCACGGATTTGGCCAAGTACAGTCAGTACAGGCCGGCGAACTCCCAGTACAAAGAGGTTTCCGACCAGGTCGCCATAGCCACGGAAAGTGTATTGACCGGCCAGAAGTCAGTCAAGGATGCAGCGGCTGAATACGATTCTGCGATAGCCAAAACCGTAGGTGCCGATCATACAGAAGCCGCGAAGTAAACGAATTCCATTCGCAGGTTTTCTTTCGTGACTGAGAGAAGAAAATGAATAGCAGCACAAGAAAGAAATTGATAAACGCTGAGCACTACACCCCGATTCTGCCAGCAGCGGCGATGATGTTGATTTTCCTGCTTGGCCCAATCATCTGGTCCCTGTATGCCTCGCTGACCGACTATTCAATGGTTGGTTCAACGGCTGTCAACCCACACTTTGTTGGTCTGAAGAACTATGTGGCGCTCTTTACGGATCCTGTTTTCCCCAAGTCCCTCTGGCTGACCATTCTTCTGATTCTGGCCTCGGCACTAATTGGGCAGAACATATTGGGCATGGTATTGGCTCTACTCAGTCAAAAAGCGCCCAGAAGACTGACGAAGGTCGTTGACTCAATAGTTGTTCTGGCTTGGGTCATTCCGGATATCGTCGGGTGCTACTGCGCCTACGCGCTCTTTGCTGGCGGAGGCACTCTTGACGCATTGGGCAAGGTGTTGGGAGCCGATTGGTCGGCTCTTCTCTACTACCATCCAATGACCATCGTCATCATTGTGAATGTCTGGCGCGGCACCGCCTTTTCAATGCTCATCTATCAAGCTGCTTTGAACGACATCTCCAAGGATGTTATCGAAGCTGCTGAGATAGACGGCGCGAACGCCTGGCAGTCTTTCTTCAGAATCAAGCTGCCTATCATGCGGCACTCGATTCTTACCAATCTGATGTTGATCACCCTGCAGACACTCTCTGTCTTCAGCATCATCATTGTGCTGACGGGCGGGGGGCCTGGCACGAATTCGAGCACCCTTCCCGTTCTCGCCTACCTGGAGGCTTTCAACTTCTCGAAGTTGGGATATGGAACCGCCATCTCGGTGATATTGGTCGTCGTGGGTGCCCTCTTCTCGGTGCTCTATATCAAGCTGCTAAGGACGAATGATGAAGACTGAAGCCACTCTTGATCCACGGATGAACGCACCACACAGGTATGACTGGATGAAGCTGGTCGCTGCGGTACTGACAGCTCTGATAGGGTTTCTTTTCGCTGCGCCCATGCTCTGGCTGCTGGTGGCCTCCTTCAACACGCATGCAACCTTGTCTTCGTTCAACTTGGGTTTTTCCTTCCAGAACTTCGTCAAGGTATTCAACATGCAGACCTTCGGGTTGCCTATCGTCAACTCGCTGATCATCAGTATTGGCACATCGGTGCTGGTGGTGACTTTTTCGGTCCTGGCAGCCTACCCTCTCTCCAGATTCCGTTCAAAGACCACCAACCGGACCGTTAACGCCATCCTCTTCGCCAGCTGTCTGCCGATTACAGCCATGATGGTCCCTGTTTACGGGATATTCGTCCAACTTCATCTGATTGATTCACTGACCGGGACCGTTCTTTTCATGACTGCCTGCGGATTGCCGCAGGGCATCTTCATGATGAAGAATTTCATGGATTCAGTGCCGGTTACCTTGGAGGAAGCCGCTTGGGTGGATGGAGCCACGAGGATGCAGGCCTTGTTCCATGTGGTCGTGCCGCTGATGGTTCCATCGCTTCTGGTCATCTTTATTTCGGAATTCGCCGGAAACTGGGGGAACTTCTTCGTTCCCTTCATGCTTCTGATGTCTCCGGATAAGGAGCCGGCAGCCGTCAGCATATACACCTTCTTCGGGCAGCATGGCACGGTTGCCTACGGCCAGCTGGCAGCTTTCTCGCTGCTGTATTCGATACCTATTCTGATCATTTATGAAGTAACGAATAGATATATCGGCAACCAAACCCTGCTTGCGGGTGCGGTCAAGGAGTAAAGACGAAGCGTCGATGCTACGGAGAGGAGGGAATCGACATTTTATCTGCTTCAGTAAAAGCGAAGGCAAGCACGAAAAGAGATCAACCATGAAAATCCGGAGATTGTTAACAGCATCAATGGCCGTTCTGGCCTTAGCCGGAACGTCCGCAATAGGGGCTGCCACTGCCTGGGCCGAACCTGCTGTTCAGGGGAAGACCCATGAGATGACTGTCGCCTATTTCAGGGCCTGGAGGGATACGCATTCGGATCCGACTGTCAATTTCAACTCGATGTCAGATCTGCCCAAGCAGGTGGACATTGCTATCGCCTTTCCCAACCCGGAGACCACTCAGACCTTCTGGGACACTCTTCCTGGGCAGATTGAGTCTCTGCACAAGCAGGGGACAAAAGTGATCAGGAGTCTGGATATCAGCCTCTTCTACAAGGATGATTTCAACGACCCCCATGACCATCAGTCTCTTTCGCCCATGGAAAGCAATGCAGAGGGGTACGCCAAACGTGCCAGCGAGCTCAAAAAGTCCTATCTTTACTTCCCTGGACTTGATGGCTTTGTCGTCAACGCCGAGGCGAGTATGACCTCTACCGACGTTGAACGAGCCACTGGGGTTCTCAGGGCCATGTCCCGCTACTACGGCCCCAAGTCACCTGAGCCGAGTTCCATCTTTGCTTATAACACCAACAAGCCTGGGACCAACAGCCTCTATAGGGGAGTGTCCGACGTGGTCTCTTACGTATTCGCCGATGCCTATGGACGTTCGGTCGGAGCCCTCCAGCGGGACTGGGAGACCTACAAGGGTACGATCAAGAGCAGGCAGTATATTCCAGGTTTCTCGTTCTATGAAGAGCGTGGCGGATGGTGGTATGACACCGAAGAGCCAATGTCGACCAGCAGGGCCATGCAGTACGCTCTTTGGGAGCCTGATAACGGGGCCGATGGCGCACAAAAAGGCGGCATTTTTGAGTATGCCGTCGACAGGGATGGAGTACGTCGTGGCGATGACAAGCTTCAGCCTACAACCTTCGAATGGACCAAGGCCCTTTCGGCGGCTATGAATAAGAAGTAACGGCCATTTGAAAAATTGAGGGTCCTTCTGCCTCCTGGCACTCGGACCCTCTTTCATTGTTGATTAAGTTGCCTTGATTGTTTGGGCTGCATTCCAGGTTTTAGGAGGGGGGAATCGTTGAGTACAAAGTGCCATTTCAACATAGGGGGGGGGGGGGATAAAGATACGATCTTGGATGTTTGTCGCGGGGAGTTATCAATTCGCGAACAGTGAACAAGAGCCATTTTGAGAAGCCGCAGTATAAGGCTGCAAGTGTTTTTCGGAGGTTATAAGTCTTCCATGGGCCGATGGGCTTTCGCGAAGCGTGTGCAGGTCACAAAATGTTGTGATGCTGCCCTTCGTCAGAAACTCATCCAAGTGGAATGCAGGCTTGCCTCGTTTTTGAACTGGAGAATAGAAGCATGCCATTTTCGTCGACACCATATCTTTTAGATATAGATAGGGTACAATTGTACTAAACCGCTTTAGTAGAGATGCAAAGCGGACCTACGAGGAGGTTGTAAGGATGCAGCTGAAGATAGAACGCGTGCTTGACAAGTGCGATCGTGTCATGCGTCAACGCGTGCTACCGAAGATTGAGCGGCCCATGGGCAAGGTCCAAGTCCGCTCTTTCGTCATTTCCGGGGAACCGATACCGTCATCGGAGTTCTTCGAGAAGGTACAGAGCAAGAGTGTGGACTTCCGGCCTCTCTCCTTGGGGGATACCTGGGGCACGACCTGGGGGACCACCTGGATGGAGGTTACCGGTCGCGTCGATGCCGACTGGGCGACCAGGGCTCCTGTCGAGCTGGTGGTGGACCTAGGTTGGCATCCGGATGCGCCGGGCGGCCATTTTGAGGCCCAGGCCTATAGGAGCGATGGTTCGATCATCAAGGCTGTCAATCCCCGTAACCGCTGGATTCCGCTTGACGGCACCGACCTGGACGGGAATCCAATCCATGAAGAAGCTTCGGTCATCAACGCTGATGGAACCTTTACTATCTATCTGGAAGCGGCCTGCAATCCGCTCCTGCTTGGAACCCCCGCATTCGTGGAGACGCACCTGGGTGAGGGGACCACGGGTCGCGCCGATGAACCCAATGTCCTCAAGCAGATGGATGTCTGCCATTTTGACCATGAGGTATGGAACTACTACATGGATCTTGAGGTCACAGCCCAGTTGATCCGCGAATGCAACGAGAGTCAACCTCGGTACTGGCGTCTGGGCAAGGCCCTCCAGCGCTCGCTGAATATTTATGATGAGCGTGACCTGGCTACACTCGCGCCGGCTCGACAGGCCCTGGCTGGCGTGCTGGCAGTGCCTGCGACTCCTAGCGCACTGGATCATGCGGCAGTGGGGCATTCCCATATTGACTCCGCCTGGCTCTGGCCCAAGCGGGAGACCAGACGCAAGGTGGCACGGACGGTATCGAACATGCTCGCGCTGATGGAGCGCGACCCTCAATTCATCTATGCCATGAGCTCGCCCCAGCAGTATGCATGGCTGGAAGAGGATCATCCCGATCTCTTCGCCCGCGTCAAGCAACGCATCCAAGAAGGTAGGTTTATCCCCGTCGGAGGGATGTGGGTGGAGTCCGACGGCATGCTGCCTTCAGGGGAGTCGTTGACCCGTCAGTTCACCTATGGCAAGCGGTACTACCGTGAGCATCTGGGGGTAGACACGACCGTCGTCTGGGAGCCGGATAGCTTCGGCTATACGGGCCAGTTCCCGCAGATTGCCCGCCGCGCAGGAATGACTTCATTCCTTTCGCAGAAGATCTCCTGGAATGACACGACCAAATTCCCGCACCATACCTTTGATTGGCAGGGCATCGACGGCACGGCCATCTTCACACATTTCCCTCCCATGGATACCTATGCCTCCAGCATGACGGCCCGGGAACTCAATCACTCCGAAGAGAACTACCAGGACAAGGACATCTCGACCAGGGCCCTGGTCCTGTTCGGCTATGGCGATGGCGGCGGCGGCACTACTAGGGAGATGCTAGGGCGTTATGACCGTCTGCATGACGTTGAGGGGTCGGCCAAGGTCCGGTATCAGGCTCCTGCAGACTTCTTCCGCCAGTCCGAGGAGGAAATCCGCAAGGAGGCCGGTTCCGAAATGCCCGTCTGGAAGGGCGAGCTCTACCTGGAGCTGCACCGCAAGACCCTGACCTCCCAGCAGGATATGAAGCGGGGATGCCGGCAGGAGGAGGCCATGCTGCGCACGGTCGAATACCTGTGCGCCTACGCCGGCTTGGTCGATGACTCCTACACCTACCCCCGTCAGGAGCTGGACGAAATTTGGCGCACGCTTCTGCTCAACCAGTTCCACGACATTCTTCCAGGTTCCGCCATCTCCTGGGTGCATAGGCTGGCCAGGGAAGACTACCGCAGGGACATCGCCCGTCTGGAGCAGATCGGCGACGAGGCAGCTTGCGTCATAGCCTCCGCTCAGCCACAGGCTCCCATGGTGTCCGATGCCAAGTTGGTACCCATGGAGGGCAAGGGGCAGACAGCTTGGGAGGCTGTTGGGCCAGTCCATGCCCAGGAGGGGCCTGAGGGCATCCGGCCTGTCCAGGTCAGTCAAGAAGGCGATGGATTCGTCATGGACAATGGGCTTATCCGTGCCGTCGTCGCTTCGGATGGTGAAGTTCATTCTATCCTTGACAGGACCTCCGGCAGGGACCTGGTCCCGCAGGGTTCCTCGGTTGGCGGATACGAGCTCTTCAAGGATGAGCCCTACATGTGGGATGCCTGGGACCTGGAGCGCGATGCCCTGCTGACTGCTTCTCCGGTCGATGACCCAGTCACCGTGGAGTCCTTGGATTCCGGTGTTCGGGTATCGCGTCGGCATGGGGAGACCACCATCGTGACCACAATCGGGTTGACCCCGGGCAGCAGGCAGTTGGACTTCACTGCTGATGTGGACTGGCATCAGGATGAGCAGCTGCTCAAGGTGGACATTCCCGTCGCCGTTCAGGCCAGGTACGCGCAATTCGAGTGCCAGTATGGCTTCATCGATAGGCCCATCCAGAAGAACAACGCCGCTGAAGAGGCTCAGTTCGAGAGCTGCACGCACCGATTCGTCAGGATCAGCGACGACGATCTTGCCGTCGGCGTGGTCAACGCTTCGACATACGGCGGTGATACCACACCGATCCACTACGACGAGAAGGCCGGCAAAGAGGCGGGTACCCTGGTCAGACTGACCCTTCTGTCCGCTCCGGTCTTTCCTGATCCGCATACCGACAGGGGCAAGCACAGTTTTGCCTGGTCCATTGTCCCTGGGGACACCCAGGCCGACATCCTGCAAGCAGCCTATGCCCTCAACGCTCCGGTCTTCCACCATGGACTGCCTGCAGTTGAGCCCCTGGCTGCTGTAGAGGATATTCAGGGCACTACCGTCATCGACTGGATCAAGATGGCTGATGACGAAAGCGACGATGTGATCGTCAGGGTCTACAACCCGGATTCTTCGCCATCCAAAGCCAAGTTGCGCACAGGATCCGTTCTGCAGGGTGCGACTGTGAAAGAGACCAATTCCTTGGAGGACGGACCTGTGCCCGAGGGTGTGCGGCCAGGCCTGTGCTCCGAACAGGGTGCACAAGCTGATGGGGCCTTGCTGGATCTTGTTCCCTTCCAGTTCACCACATTGAGACTCTCCAGGCGCTGAATCGCCTGACCAAGGGTGTCTGTCCGGCCGGTTCGCTCGTCGTTTTGGACCGGCCGGAAGCTCCACAAAGAAGTGAGTAGTAAAAAAGAAAGGAAGCTCCGATGAGAGCACTGAAGAAGGTAGCAGTATTGATTTGCGCGACTGCCATGGCGGGTTCGTTGGCGGCGTGCGGAGGAAGCAACAGCAGTTCAGGCGGGTCGAAAGACGGCAAGCCGTCAGGCGAGATCTCCTTCCAGACCTGGAACCTGAAGAACGACAAGTACACTCCGTATTTCAAAAACCTGATTTCGGCCTATGAGAAGTCGCATCCCGGCACCACCATCAAGTGGATCGATCAGCCCTCGGACAACTATGAACAGAAGCTGTCCGCCGACGCAGCAGCCAACTCCCTGCCCGACATCATCGATGCCGGCCCCTCCCTGATGTATGGCCTGGCCAAGGCCGGGGCCCTGATGAACATCAGCAAGGAAGCTCCCAAGGCTGAAAACAACTATTACAAGAATGCCTGGGATGCAGTCACCTTCAAGGGCAAGGACATCGAGGAGGGAGCCTACGGCTTCCCCTGGTACGTCAACGATGGACCGACCTATTACAACACTGAGCTCATGCAGAAGTGTGGACTGGACCCCAACAAGCTGCCTGTGACCTGGGACGACTACTTCTCTCAGGCGGACACCATGGTCAATAGCGGCTGTGGGGCCTACATGTCCACCATGATGGGAAGCTCCGTCGATGACTATGCATCGGCCGGCATCCCCATCATGAACAAGGATCACACCAAGTACGTCTTCAATTCCCCTGATGCCGTCAAGCACCTGCAGCGCTTCGTCGACCTGTATAACAAGAAGGGAATCCCGCCGGAGGCTCTGAGCGCACAGTGGTCTCAGCAGGGCGAGTTCTTCCAGAAGGGCTCCATCGTGGCCATGGGCGGCAGCGCCTACTCGGCGGCGGATTTCAAGCAGAACTCTCCAGACCTGTACAAGCATCTGGCTGTGGGAACCAAGATCAGCGATCAGGGCAAGTCCGCCAGCCTGGCCTTTGAGATGCTGGCCGTCAACGCCCAGACCAAGAACAAGACGCTCGCTCTGGACTTCGTCCAGTATGTGACCAATGCCAAGAACCAGCTGGAATTCGCCAAGAAGTCCAACACCTTCCCCTCCAGCAAGGGCGGTCTTGATGATCCCTACTACGCCAACATCGACACCAGCGATGTTCAGGGCAAGGCCCTGAAGATCACTCTGAACTCCGTAAAGAATGGATACTCAAGCCGTCCTGCCGAGTTCACCGATGCCAATGGCAACCGTTACCTGCAACAGCAGGCCGCTCTGGCCCTGCAGGGCAAGCAGACAGCCAAGGAGTCCTTGGACAAGGCCGTCAAGTACGCCAACGAGAAGCTGCAGTAACTATGCGCCGCACCGACTCTTCCGCCATCCTGCCGAAGGCTTCCGCCCTCGGCCGGCACGGTGGGTCCCAGGCCGGGGTCCAAGGCGGCAAGGGGACCCACTGGACCACGACCCTAGCCCCCTACCTCTTTGTCTTCCCGGCCTTTGCCATCGTCTTCGTCTTCGTCATCGTAGCTGCGCTGAATACCTGCCGGCTGGCCTTTACTGATTCCACGTTGTTGCGCCCGGGCAAGTTCGTGGGCATCGAGAACTTCGTAAAGATTGTGCATGACGACTATTTCTGGACCGCGTTGCTCAATTCCTCACTGTACGTGGTCTGTGTGGTCCCCTTTATGGTCATCCTTCCCCTGATACTGGCCAACCTGGTCAAAGGGAACTCCAGAATCATGGGGTTCTTCAGAACCTCCTTCTACACTCCTGTGGTCATGTCGGCAGTGGTGGTGGGAATGATATGGACCAACCTGTTGGATCCCAAGGGGCTGGTCAATTCAGTTCTGGAGTCCTTGCACATCATCCACAGCCCGATTCCATTTCTCAGCGATCGCTGGCTGATACTGTTCACTTCCATGTTCGTCACCATCTGGCTGGGTCTGGGATACTACATGGTCATCTACCTGACCGCGCTGGCCAACATCGACGTCTCCCTCTACGAGGCCGCCTCACTGGATGGGGCAGGACCGGTAAGGCAATTCCTGTATGTCACCATCCCAGGAGTGAGATCCACCATCGTGCTGATCATGATGCTGTCCACCATTGCGGCCTTCCGTGTGTTCAACGAGATCTACGTGCTCACCAACGGCACGGCTGGTCCCGGCGGCGAGGACATCACCATGTCCATGCTCATCCAGAGGGAGGGCACGGGCATCCAGGCCAGGACGGGCTATGCCAGTGCTCTGTCACTGATTGTCCTGGTTGTGGTCGGAGCCATGCTGATTCTGCAGCAGATTATCCAGAAGCGGGGGGAGGACTCATGAAAAGCGGTCACTCCAAAGTCACTGTTGGCAAGGTTATTCAGTATCTTGTGCTCATACTGGTCTTCATCCTGCTTGTGGGGCCCTTCGTCTGGGAGCTCTCGCTCTCCTTCAAGGGCAAGGGCGACAATGTCTATGCGGTTCCGCCCTATATCATCCCGAAGACGCCCACCTGGAACAATTACATATCCGTCTTCAGACAGGTTCCGGTCTTCCGGTACATGCTGAACACGGTGATCGTCGCCATACTTTCCATCGGAGGCAACGTCATCTTCTCAACCATGGCCGGATATGCGCTGGGCCGGCTCAAGTGGCGCGGACGCAACCTGCTCTTCACGATTTTCATGGGCACCATGGTCATCCCCGTCGAAGGTGTGGTCATCTCCCAGTTTCTGATTGTTAGAAGCGTCGGTCTGCAGAACACCCTCTTGGCTGTCGCCCTGCCTGGCATGGTGGGTGCCGTCAACATTCTGCTCATGACCAATGCTTTCAGGGGCATCCCGGACGAGCTTGAGGAGGCGGCCGAGGTGGACGGCGCCAATCTTTGGCAACGGTTCTACCGGATCTGCGTGCCTCAGGTCAAAGGCACCATGACCGTCGTCGGCATCTTCGCCTTCGTGGGAGCCTGGAATGATTTCCTCTGGCCCCTGATTGTCATCTCCGACGAGTCAAACTACACGCTCACTCTGGGCATGAACCGACTCAAGGGTATGTTCATTTCGGATCCCAGATTGATAGCAGCGGGGGCCCTGGTCTCCCTGATACCGATCCTGGTCTTCTTCGCCTGCTTCCAACGCTACTTCTTCCGTGGTCTGGAACAGGGTGGCATCAAGGAATAGCGTTATCATGAAATTTGGAGTCAATTACACCCCCTCCCATAACTGGTTCTATTTTTGGCTGCATCCGGATTGGGATGCCGTCGCCAAAGACCTCGACGACATTGCCTCCCTCGGGCTGGATCATATCCGCATCTTCCCGCTGTGGACGATTCTCCAGCCCAACAGGACCTGGATCAATGATGCAGCCCTGGACGACCTGAGGCATATGGCCGCCCTGGCGGATGAGCGGGGATTGGATGTCTATTCGGATGTGATCCAGGGGCACATGTCCAGTTTTGACTTTGTGCCCTCCTGGCTGGTCTCATGGCATGAAACCAATATGTTTAGGGATTCGGACGCAGTCCAGGCGCAGGCCCGGTTGGTTGCTGCGGTCTATGAGGCCCTGGCGGACCTGCAGCATTTCCGCGGTCTGACCATTGGAAACGAATGCAACCAGTTCACTGACCATGTCCATCCGCGTCGAATGCCTTGCACCTCCGAGGAGGCTGAAGACTGGCTGCAGGAGCTGCTGACTCCGTTGAGGGAGAGGGCATCCCAGGAGGGCCGTGTGCTCCTCCATTCCGAAAACGATGCGACCTGGTATCAGGATGGCCACGCCTTTCTTCCGCGATATGCATCCAACATCGGAGACATGACCTGCATTCATTCCTGGGTTTTCAACGGAGCCGCGCAGGAGTGCGGCCCCTTGGCTGAGGAGAGCACGCGTCATGCCGAGTACCTGGTGGAGCTGTCGAAGGCCTTTGCCAGTCAGCCCCACCGGCAGGTTTGGTTGCAGGAGATCGGTGCACCGCTCAATGTAATGAGTGCAGGGCAGGCCGCTGACTTTTGTAGGTCTTCGGTGGAGCATGCTCTCGATTGCAGCGACATGTTCGGCGTCACCTGGTGGTGCTCGCATGACGTCGACCAGCAATTCGGCGATTTCCCTCCCTTTGAGCATCAGCTGGGTCTGTTCGATCAAGACAAGCACCTCAAGCCCATAGGCCAGGCCTTCGCCCAGGCGGTGAAGGACTACTCAGGCAAGCAGGATTCTCGGCCCAGGCCCACGGCTCTGGTCGTTGATGTGGACGAGCACGATGATCCCCTACTCAGATCTGCCTGCGCGCCTGGCGGGTCCATCTTCAATAAGTGGATGGAACTCAGCCGTCAGGGTGCAAGGCCGACCCTGGTCACCTCCCTGCATGCGGCGGATCGCAGCTGGCTGCAGGACAGGGGCATAAGCGAGTGCATCGCCGTCAAATCTGTTGGCGGAAGCTCCTACAGCGCCGTATCCGACCCATCCCTCCTGCGGAAAAAGTCCTGACCGCGACATACCCGACTTCCAGTTTCTGCTACAGTTTCGTCTGAGGTTAGAATGTGAGCGGTAACAAGCTTTTTGGCCTCAGACGAGGTTGTCGACCATGGTTTTGTGCTGATGAGGGTCTAAGTTAGGGTTAGAGGCCGATATGCGTGTACGCCTAAAGTGTGTGGCAGGCAGTCTGGTTTGCTAAGTCGGCCGAGCCGGATCACGGGTGTCGACGAGGATGGTTGATATGAGGTGGCGCATGGGCGGCGAGTCCGATGGCGGAGAAACAGAAGCCAGGGTCAACCTCAAAGACATAGCCAACGAACTGGGGATATCCCAGACCGCGGTTTCCTTCGCCATCAATGATAAGCCCGGAGTCTCCATCCAGACCAAGCGCAGGGTTCGCGAAGCGGCTGCCAGGATGGGTTGGAAGCCAGTATACGCAGCCCAGGCCTTGGGCAGTTCCAGGACCATGACAGTCGGTTTCGCTCCGGCCAGGTCCATGGATGCCTTCCAAACCGAAGGATTCATGCTGCATTTCATGGCCGGCATCCACGCCTCCCTGAGCCGGTCGGGCTACGGCCTGCTCTTTCGCCCGTGCGCCACGTTGGACGAGGAGCTGGACACTTATCGGGACTGGGCCAGACGCAAGCGGGTCGATGGGGTGGTGCTGGTGGATCTTCTTTCCAATGATCCCAGGCCGCGGCTCCTGCATAATCTAGGTCTGCCCGCAGTCTTGGCCGGGGGGCCGGACTCGGACAACTACCTGCCCTCGCTGTCCATCGACGATTCCAGAACCATGACGACGATCATGAACCATCTGAGCTCGCGTGGGCATGCCCGGATTGCTTATTTGTCGGGGGATGAAAACCTTGACTACAGCCGAGCCCGTGTCTCCTCCTTCAAGGAGTTCGTCCGTCGGAAGAATCTGGGGGAGCCGAAGGTGGAGTTCACGGACTTCATCCCGGATAAGGCCGCCTCACTCACTTTTCGTCTCTCGTCTGGGGACAATCCGTATACGGCTTTTATCTATGAGAACGAGATCATGGCTGCTGCCAGTCTGCGCGTAATGCTGGAAAACAGGATGACGTCCAAAAATGTTGCGGCCTCTGAATCGGCTTATATGAGTCTGCCGGCCATGGTCAGCTTTGAGGACAGCTTCATCTGCCAGAGCACTTATCCCTCCATCACATCGGTCCATCGTGATGCCGGACTCTATGGCACCAAGGTGGCCAACCTGCTTCTGAAGATCTTCCGGGGGGAGCAGGTCGGGGGCAACCGCCGCATCCTGACCCCCAAGCTGGTCATCCGCGAGAGCACGGCGCGTCCGGTTCGATGAAACCCGTGACAACTGCCGGGAATGGTGTGCTATGTAATCGGTATCATGGTCGCATGTGAACGTAAACAGTCATACCTGTGAAACGTCTGCTGCCAAGGCCACCGAGGAGGATGGAGTCGTCATGTTCATACCACGTTATTACGAGGATCCGGCCACGCTGCATGTGGGGACCGAGCCCAACCGTGCCTACTGCATGCCGGCCGGCGCCCCCATGGACACGCGCGGCGATCTGCGCAGGCGCTCCGACCGGTACCTTGACCTGGATGGAGATTGGGATTTTCGCTATTACGCCAGTATCGACCAGCTGGACGCCGAGGTCCAGGCGGCCACCGAGGCCGAGGATCCGGTCTTCTTCCAAGCCGACTACAGCCCTTCCAGGGATGCGGGCCGAGGGGTGTACCAGCCCATCCATGTGCCGGGCGTCTGGCAGACCCAGGGCTATGACAACCCCCAGTACACCAACGTGCGTTATCCCTTCCCCTTCGATCCGCCCAGGGTGCCTGCCGACAATCCCTGCGGCATCTACCTGCGCGCCTTCGATTACGAGCCCGATCCCTCAGCGCCCCGGGCCCTGCTCAATTTCGAGGGGGTGGACTCCTGCTTCTACCTCTGGGTCAACGGTGAGCTGATCGGCTACAGCCAGGTCTCGCACGCCACCAGCGAGTTCGATGTGACCGACCACCTGCGGCCGGGCCGCAACCAGCTGGCCGTCCTGGTGCTCAAGTGGTGCGATGGCAGCTATCTGGAGGACCAGGACAAGTTCCGCATGAGCGGCATCTTCCGCGATGTCTACATCCTGCGTCGGCCCAAGGCACGTCTGCGTGACTGGTTCGTCCACACCGATCTGGACGAGGACATGGGTCATGCCAGGGTGACTCTGGACCTGGATCCGACCGGTGCCGCTCTTGATGTCCAGGCTCTGCTGATCGACCCCGATGGGGTGGAGGTGGCCCGGGCCGAGCTGACAGGCTGCAAGGAGCCCGCGCAATTTGTCCTGGAAGTCGACCATCCCCGTCTCTGGAACGCCGAGGACCCTGAACTCTACCGGCTTACGCTGTCGACCAGGGCCAGCGCATCCGACGCCGACGATTCCGGCGAGGTCATCACCGAGTACATCGGTCTGCGCACCATCAGCGTGGACGGGAAGGTTGTCAAGGTCAACGGCAGCCCCATCAAGATCCACGGGGTCAACCGCCATGACGGGGATCCGCGCACCGGCTTCGCCATTGATCAGAAGCAGATCATGCGTGACCTGACCCTGATGAAAGAGCATAACGTCAACGCCATCCGCACATCCCATTACCCCAACAGCCCCCAGTATTACGCCCTCTACGACCAGCTGGGCTTCTATCTGATCGCCGAGGCCGACCTGGAGACCCATGGCATTGAGACCCTCTACCACGATCCGGATTGGAAGGAACCCGATTACTGGAATGGTCGCATCGCCGACGAGCCGCGCTTCACCAAGGCCATCGTCGACCGGGTCCAGCGCAGCGTTGAGCGGGACAAGAACCATCCTTCGATTCTGATCTGGTCCATGGGCAACGAAAGCGGCTATGGCTGCGGCATCGAGGCGGCTCTGGCCTGGACCAAGTCGCGGGACCCCTCCCGTCTGACCCACTACGAGTCGGCCATCCACGGCTCGCCCCGGCAGGACCTGGACTACAGCAATCTGGACATCACCTCGCGGATGTATCCCAGCATCAAGCAAATCGAGGACTACTTCACGCCGGAGGGTCCTCACGGCATCAGCAGCCACGGGGATGACGGGGATGGGGGCCGGAAGCCTTACTTCCTCTGCGAGTACTGCCATGCCATGGGGTTGGGCCCCGGGGATCTGGAGGACTACTTCCGGGTCATCCAGGCCTATCCAGGGCTTCTGGGCGGCTGCGTCTGGGAGTGGGCCGACCATGCCATCGACCAGGGCAGGGACCGCAAGGGCCGTCGGATCTATACCTACGGTGGCGACCACGGCGAGTACCCCAACGATGCCAATTTCTGCATGGACGGCCTGGTCTACCCCGATCGGCGGCCCCACACCGGCCTCAGGGAGTTCAAGAACGTCTTCCGCCCAGCACGTCTGGTCGGCTACGATCCCCGGACCCGGCTGCTCACCCTGCACAACTATCTGGACTTCACCTTCCTGGATGAATATCTGAGCCTGAAGTGGACCCTTCTGTGTGACGGGGAGCCGGTGGCCTCCGGAACGCCGGAGCTTGACCGGGGGACCGGCCTGCACATCGCCCCACATGCTGAAGGCACCGTGGGTCTGCCGACCATGGATCCTCCTGAGAAGGGCCGTCTGACCCTGCTTGTGGAGTACGCCTTGGCCAAGGACGATCCAGTGCTTCCCCAAGGGCATCCGTTGGGCTTCGATCAGCTTGAAGCTGCCGATATGGGTATGTCTGAACGTCCCAACGGCGTGGCCAGGGTCATCAGTGCCGATCCCGGCAGCGGAGTCCGGGGCGCCCACCGGCCGGTGGTCAGGCAGACTGATGCCCGCTTCGATGTGGAGGGGGCCGACTGGCGCTACGTCTTCAACCGCCGTACCGGCATGGTGGAATCCATGAGCATCGACAACCGTTCCCTGCTGACCGCTCCTATGGAGGTCAACCTCTGGCGGGCGCCCACCGACAACGATGCCACCATCAAGAAGGAATGGCGCAAGGCCGAATACGACCGGGCTGGCACCAGGGCCCTATCCTGCCAGCTGCAGACCGACCAGGGCAGGGGATTGACCACAATTGAAGCCGAACTGTCCCTGGTGGCGCCATTCATTCAGCCCATGGGCAGCATCCTCGCCACCTGGACCCTGAGTGACCAGGGTGGGCTGGACCTCAAGATGGAGTTGCATCGGGATCCCGAATTCCCCTATCTGCCCAGGTTCGGCCTGCGGCTCTTCCTGCCCAAGAGCCTGCAGCGGGTCACCTACTGCGGCTATGGGCCCTACGAGAGCTACCGGGACATGCATCATGCCAGCCACTACGGCGTTTTCCATGACACTGCACAAGGCATGGTCGAGCACTACCTGCGTCCTCAGGAGAACGGTTCCCACTATGGCTGCGACTACGTCCTGGTGGAGGATGACCGCTCCCTGCTGCAGGCTGCGGGGGATGGGCCCATCAGCTTCAACTGCTCCCCCTATACTCAGGAGGAGCTGACCGCCAAGGGGCACGACCATGAGCTGGAGGAATGCGGCTCGACCGTGCTCTGCCTGGACTATGCCACAAGTGGCATAGGTTCCAACAGCTGCGGACCCGAGTTGGATCCCGCCTACCGCCTGGATGAAACCGATCTGGACTTCGGACTGCATCTGCGGGTCCGTTCCAAGTGACACAGGCTGGCGGGGCCTTTCATCCCCGCCAGCGCAGGTACTGCTGGTAGACCTGCTCACAGGGGGCTCCCGTCAGCGTGGTCTCGACGTCCACCGGCCAGACGGGTGGCTCCTCTTCCCCGGTCAGAGCCCAGGCCGCCTGACGGGCCGCACCGATGGCCACATACTCGTCCGGCCGGGGCAGCTGCACATCCATGCCCAGGATTCCCGGGGCATAGGCTCTGACCGCTGGGGACTTGGCGCCGCCGCCGACCAGGAGGATCCTGGAGACCGTGGTGCCCAGTCGTTTCAGCAGCTCCAGGCAGTCACGCTGGGAGCAGAGCAGGCCTTCCACAAATGCCCTGGCCAGGTTGGTACGGGTGGTGTTGGCCAGGGTCAGCCCCTCCAGCCTGGCGTGGGCATCCGGGCGGTTGGGAGTGCGCTCGCCGTCGAAGTAGGGGATTAGGGTGATCCCCTCGGCACCCGGCGTGGACTTCTCCGCCAGCTCGGCCAGACCGTCATAATCTGTCCCCAGGGCGGCCAGGCCCGCATCCAGGATGCGTGACGCGTTGATGGTGCAGGCCAGGGGCAGCCAGTGGCCGGTGGCATCCGCGAATCCGGTTACCGAGGCGCTCATGTCATAGGCGGGGACCGGACTTACCGCTGCGGCGACACCCGAGGTCCCCAGGGAGATGGAGACGTCGCCCACCTGCATGGCCAGACCCAGGGCCGTCATGGCGTTGTCGCCTCCGCCCGGTGCGATGATGCAGCCGCCGGGCACATCCCTGCCGGCGATGCGGGGGTCGGCCTTGGCTCCGACCTGGTGGGGGCCGAGAACCTTAGGCAGAATCACACGCTCAGCCATGCCGTCGGGCAGGGCCATGGCCAGCAGGTCACGCCGATAGCGGTCGGCGGCTGGGTCGTAGTAGCCTGTGCCGGAGGCATCCGAGCGATCGGTGAAGAGATCCTCCAACCCGGGTTCGGTCCCCAGGTCGGCTATGGGCCCATGACCGGCGATGACCCAGCTCAGCCAGTCGTGGGGGAGGCATATGGCTGCGATGGCCCTGGCATGGTTCGGCTCCACCCGGTTGACCCAGGCCACCTTGGTGATGGTCAGCGAAGCTACGGGCGAGGAGCCCACAGCCCGAACCCAGGCTTGCTTGCCCCGCATGGCCAGGTCCTGATCCGGGTCCGGGTCCTTGTTTGGCCCATCGTTTTCCGCCTGAGCGCATCCAGCCTCGCCGGTCCTGGACCTGGCCAGCCGGATGATCAGATCGTCGGCATCCGGAGCCGAACGCGTATCGTTCCAGAGCAGGGCATCCCTGATCACCTGCCCCTGGCGGTCCAGCAGCACCATGCCGTGCTGCTGGCCGCCCACGCTGATGGCCGAGACATCATTCAGGCCTCCCGCCTGGGCAGAAGCCTGCTGAAAGGCCTTCCACCAGGCCATGGGATCGACGCTGGTGCCTGCCGGGTGAGGAGCCTTGCCGAAGCGGACCAGCCGACCGGTCCGGGCTTCGGTGACCCTCACCTTGCAGGACTGGGTCGATGTGTCCACTCCCGCCACCAGGATCTCATTCATGTCAGCCTCCTCGCTTTCCGGCTCCGATCAACGGAATACACCATCATAGTATCCTAATTATTAAATCGATAAACTAAACGGCCGTGGTCCGGATGCGTTTCAATGGCTTACCTGCCGTCAGGCTGGAACGTAAGATGTTGAAAGGCCTCGGATTCAGCGGGCCTGTGTTCGTTCATGAAAGGTTGTTGAACCGTGACTGCCCTGCGCTCCATCAATCAGGATGATCTTAGGAACCACAACCTCTCGGTCATCATCGACACCATTCTGCGGTCGCCTACCTCGCTCAGCAGGGCGGATCTGGCCAAGGCCACAGGGCTGACCAAGGCCACCATGTCGCTCCTGGCAGGGCTCCTGCTCAAAAATCGGGTGGTGCGTGAGGAGGAGCCTGAGACTTCGCAGAGCAGCCACGGCCGACCCAGCACCCCGCTGTCCATCGCACACGGACGCTGGGCCGGTCTTGGCCTGCAGATCAATACCGACGGCTACGGCTGTCTGGCCATGGATCTTGACGGCACCCTGATTGATTCGGCCTGGGTCAAGGACGATATGCACGATGCGGAACCCGACCAGGTCTTCGCCAACCTGGAGAAGCTGACCGAGCCCATCGAACGTAAGCTGTCACGTCGGCACTACCGCACAGTGGGTTCGGGCCTGGCCCTGCCCGGACTGGTCGGCGGCGACACCACCCTGCTTATGGCCCGAAACCTGGGATGGGAGCGTCTGGATCTGCAGGACTTCCCCCTGGTCCGCCGCCTGTCTCCACGAGTGGGCAACGAGGCGCGTCTGGCAGCCCTGGCTCAGATTCCCGGCTACGCCGCCCAGCGTCCAGCCGGCGGAGATGAGGGGCCGCTTTCACCCACCGACTCCTTTATCTACATCTCGACTGATATCGGCATCGGCGGGGCTGTGGTGCGGCGCGGGGCTGTCGAGGTCGGGGATCATGGGTTCGCCGGCGAATTGGGCCATGCCTCGGTGGATCTGAATGGACCCACCTGCCGTTGCGGCCGCCGTGGGTGCCTGGAGACCTATGCCGGGCGCAGGGCCCTGGTGGAGGCGGCCGGCATCGCCACCGGAGCCGAGGCGGTCAAGCCCCAGGCCATGGAGGAACTCTACCAGCGCTGGCAGCAGAGTGACGCCAAAGCGGTAGATGCCATCGACCGCGGGCTCGATGCCATGATCTCGGTCATCGCCTCCGCCATCAATATTGTTGACGTGGATACGGTCATCCTGGGGGGATTCTGGTCGCACTTCGGGGGGAACCTGGCCCAGCGTCTGCAGAATCGACTCAATCAGCTGACCCTGGGCCGGGATGCCGTGGACATCCGTGTGCTCATCCCTACCCAGGCCGACTATCCGGCCCTCAAAGGGGCGGCACTGGTGGGCCTGCGTCGCTTCATCGACGATCCACTGGATTTCTTCGCGGATTGAACTGTCAAGGACTGATACGTCAAGGACTGGGCAGTCCAAAGGTTCAATGCTCAGCCTGACACTGGTTGGAATTGGATTGGTCGGAATCTGTAGGCAGCTCCCTGCCGCCGACCCGGAAGAGGGCGTGGGCGTCCCCGCCATGCAGGCGTTTCAGATAGGTTCGCGCCCGGGCCATGCGTTCCACAGTGGTCTGGGCCAGCGGAGCTGGGAGTTGCCCGGGGTCGAACCAGCCGACTGACAGGCTCTCCTCATCACCCACAAAGGGATCGGCATTGCCGCTGGGGTCGGGCCTGCAGATGAACAGATGGTCCATGTACATGGTCCGGTCACCGTTGGCATAGGTGACCACCTCCCGGGAGGATGTGACCGCCGCCAGGTCGGTGACGATCACATCCACCCCGGTTTCCTCCCTGACCTCGCGGACCACGGTGTCAGCCGGGTCCTCGCCCGGTTCGTTGATCCCGTAGACCAGGGCCCACTGGCCGGTGTCAGAGCGCCGACCAAGCAGGACACGGCCCTGGTCATCGCTGACGAAGGCCGTCACACCGTTCAGCCAGAGCAGGTCATGGCCTATGGACCGGCGCAGTTCGAGCACGAATTCGGGGGTGGGCATACATCAGTCCCGGTCAGGGTCGGCCAGCGCAGCCCGCTGCGCCATCCAGACCTCCACCTCTTCCACGGTCTTGGGGATGCCTGCAGACAGCCACTGGGGTCCCTGCTCGGTCATGAGCACGTCGTCCTCCACGCGTACGCCGATGCCGCGGAACTCCGGTGGCACCAGCAGGTCGTTCTCCTTGAAGTAGAGTCCGGGCTCGATGGTGAAGATCATCCCAGGGGTGATGGGGGCACCCTGGTAGGACTCGTACCTGGCCTCCGCGCAGTCGTGCACGTCCAGACCCAGGTGGTGGGCGCATCCGCAGGCGTGCCAGCGGCGGTGCTGCTGGCCCTGGGGGGAGAGGGACTCCTCCACGCTGACCTTGAGGATGCCCCACTCGTGCAGTGTTTCGGCCAGCACCCGCATGACGGCATGGTGGATGTCCGAATAGGTGGCGCCGGGCTTGGCGGCCTCAAAGCCGGCCTGCTGGGCCTTGAGCACGGTCTGGTAGATCCGCTTCTGCAGGGGGCTGAAGGTGCCGCCTACGGGGAAGGTGCGGGTGATGTCGGCCGTGTAGAGGCTGTTGACCTCCACGCCGGCGTCGATCAGGAGCAGGTCGCCCTTCTGGACAGTCCCGTCGTTGCGCATCCAGTGCAGGATGGGGGCGTGCTTGCCCGAGGCGATGATGGACCCGTAGCCCACGTCATTGCCCTTTTCGCGGGCGTTGGCGTTGAAGACGCCCTCCAGCATCCTCTCGGAGCGGGGCTTGCCCACCACCTGGGGCAGGTGGGTCAGGATCCTGTCGAACCCGTCCTTGGTGGCGGCGATGGCCTTGCGCATCTCGCTGACCTCATAGTCGTCCTTGATCATGCGGGCCTCGGAGGTGAACTCCTCGAGCTTGTCGTCGGCTTCCTCATTGCGGTCCGGACCACCGATGCCGTTGGCCTTGCGGGCGGCCTCCACCTGGTTCAGGACCTCCTGGTCGGCGGTGCGGATCACACGCAGCTTGACCGCACCCTGGTCCGGTCCCAGATCCTTGGCGATGGCATCAGGGAAGGAGGCGATGTCCTTGGTGGGGATGCCGGTCATGACGGCCAGCTCCCGCAGTCCGGCCCGGGGACCCACCCAGTACTCCCCGTACTGTGAGGACCGGTAGTAGTCGCGGGTGGACTGATCGGCCCGGGGATGGACGAAGAGCTCAGGGGTATGGGTCAGGCCCTTGGCGGCCTCGGGACTGTCGGGGTCCACCGGGTCCAGGACCAGGATGGCTCCGGGTTCGTAGTCCTCGCCCAGGCCCGTGTAGTAGGCGAAGGTGGTGTCTGGGCGGAAGGCGTAGTCGTTGTCGTTGTTTCGGGTCTTGTAGGATCCGGCGGGGATGACCAGGCGTTCACCGGGGAAGCGTCGGCCCAGCTCACGCAGGCGGCGCTCAGTGTATTTGCTGGACTCCAGCGGCTCGATCTGCGGCTCCTGGGGCTGCCAGCCGGTGGTCATGAACTCCTGGAAGGCGGGGGAGTTGGGGCGCAGGGTGCGGTTGTTCACCCGGTCCTCCATATTCTGCTCATCCAGGTCCACGTTCTTGGGATCGGCGTCTCCTTGTAGATGCTCCTGAGCGGATGCGGTCACGTCCAGCCTCCTTGAAATTCCGGTTCTGACTATGTTGGTTCCATGGTAGTGCGTTCGGCCGATGTGACAGTCGGCTGTTTCGGCCCTCAATCGGGGTCGGTCGCGCATAGAATGGGCGGGAAGCATCCACAGCCAGCAGGAGGCGCAGGCAGAATATGTCATTCGAACACCCCAACAGCAAGGGTCAGGATATTCGCGATGTCGAGCGGGCCATCATGGCGCGTCCCGCCGAGCATGACAGCCCCAATCTGGACTTGGACAGGATGGGGATGATGCTGGACCTGCTGGGCCACCCCGAGCACAGCTTCCGGGTCATCCACGTCACAGGGACCAACGGCAAGGGGTCCACGGCGCGGATGGCCGAGGCTCTGGTGCGGGCCTACGGTCTGCGCACCGGGCTCTATACATCGCCACACCTGGAGCGGATCAACGAGCGGATCGCCATCGACGGCAAGGAGCTTTCAGACGAGGACTTCGTAGACCTTTACCAGCAGATCGAGGATTTCATCGCCATGGTGGACGACCGCTTCGCCCAGCAGGGCAGGGCTCCCATGAGCTTTTTCGAGGTACTTACCGCCATGGCCGTCTGGGCCTTCGCCGACGCCCCCGTGGACGTGGCCATAGTCGAGGTGGGGATGGGCGGCCGCTGGGATGCCACCAACGTCCTCGATGGCGATGCCTCCATCATCGGACCGGTGGACATGGACCATATGCAGTGGCTGGGGGATACGGTCGAGCAGATAGCAGGGGAGAAGGCCGGGATCATCAAGCCCAAGTCCACGGTCATCGTCGGCGCCCAGCCCCATGAGGATGCCGTCATGCCCATCATCGAGCAGGCCGTGCGCGAGCAGGGAGCCCCCACCCTCTTAAGGGACGGCAACGAGCTGGAGGTGGTCTCCCGCATGCCCGCAGTGGGCGGTCAGGTGGCCACCTTGCGCACGCCTCAGGGACTCTACAAGGATGTACCCATCGACAAGTTCGGCG
This sequence comes from Bifidobacterium sp. M0353, assembly GCF_016100645.1. Lineage (NCBI taxonomy): Bacteria > Bacillati > Actinomycetota > Actinomycetes > Bifidobacteriales > Bifidobacteriaceae > Bifidobacterium > Bifidobacterium sp. M0353. The sequence continues at coordinate 337,179 of NZ_JACFSB010000001.1, forward strand.
AGCACCAGGCCCACAACGCCCTGGCGGCCTTGGCGGCGGCCGAGACCGTCATCCCCGTCAACGGGGCCCTGGACCAGGATCTGGTGGCAGAGGCCTTGAGCCAGGTGCGCATCCCCGGACGGATCGAGCAGGTGCGCACCTCGCCCACCATCATCATCGATGGCGGGCACAACCTGAACGCGGCCCAGTCCCTGCGCTCGGCCATCGAGGAGAACTACGACTTCAAGCAGCTGGTAGGCGTGATCTCCATGATGGCCGACAAGCAGGTGGAGGACTATCTGGGCATACTGGAGCCCGTGCTGGACAGCGTCGTGGTCACCGAGAACTCCTGGAAGGGCCGGGTCATGCCGGCCGAGGATCTGGAGCGGGTCGCCGTCCGGGTCTTCGGGCCAGACCGGGTGGTCCGGCGCGACCGGATGCCCGACGCCATCCAGACCGCCGTCGACATGGTCGACAGCGAGGACCAGACCGGCGTGGGCTATGGCCGGGGGGTGCTGATCTGCGGCAGCTTCGTCACCGCCGGCGACGCCCGCACCCTGCTGGCCGAGCGTCCCAACCCCGATCTGGCCAAGCCTAAGGCGGAGCGCGCCTGATGTATCTCAAGGAGCTGACCCTCAAGGGCTTCAAGTCCTTCGCCTCGGCCACCACCCTGCGCTTCGAGCCGGGCATCACCGCTGTGGTGGGCCCCAACGGATCAGGCAAATCCAATATCGTCGACGCCCTGGCCTGGGTCATGGGCGAGCAGGGGGCCAAGAGCCTGCGTGGCGGATCCATGGAGGACGTCATCTTCGCAGGCACCTCCTCCAGGCCGCCGCTGGGCCGGGCGCAGGTCAGCCTGACCATCGACAACACCGACCGGACCTTGGACATCGACTACACCGAGGTCACCATCAGCCGGACCATCTACCGCAACGGCGGGTCCGAATACGCCATCAACGGGTCAGACTGCCGCCTGCTGGACATCCAGGAGCTGCTCAGCGACACCGGGCTGGGCCAGCAGATGCACGTGATCGTCGGCCAGGGGCGGCTGGATACCATCCTGCGGGCTGATCCGGCCGGTCATCGGGCCTTCATCGAGGAGGCGGCCGGCATCCTCAAGCACCGCAAGCGCAAGGAGCGGGCCCTGCATAAGCTGGCCAACACCGAGGCCAACCTGTCCCGACTGGATGACCTGATCGGCGAAATTCATCGGCAGCTGGGCCCGCTGGGCCGACAGGCCAAGGTCTCCCGCCGGGCCGACATGATCCAGGTCAGCCTGCGGGACGCCCAGGCCCGCATCCATGCCGACGACGCCCTGACCTCGCAAAAGAAGCTGGAGGATCTGCGCTCGCGGATGGTTCAGACCCGTGGGCAGCTGGCCCGGGGGCAGGAGGAGCTGACCAGGGTCAAGCTGCGCATCGAACAGCTGGAGGGGCTGGATCGGCAGTCCAGTCCGGCTCTGGATGCGGTCAATCAGCAGTGGAACGACCTGACCAAGCTGGGTGAGCGGGCCGGGTCCCTGGCATCCTTGGCCAGGGAGCGCAGCCGTTCGCTGGAAGCCGGCATGGTGGCCGACCAGGGGCAGGATCCCGGTGTGCTCAGGCGGCGGGCCGACGAACTCAAGGGCCAGGCCGACCGGGAGGAGGGCCAGGTCGGAGCCGACAGGATTGCCCTGGATGGCTGTGTTCAAGCCCGTGCGGATCTGGAGCGGCGGTTGGCCGCTCACCGGCAGACCATGACCGAGCTGCGGCAGGCGGCCAGAAAACGGCAGGCTCGGTTGGGGGACCTGGCACAGCTGGTGGCCAAGGAGGAATCGGCTCTGGAACTTTCCAGGCAGCGCGAGCGTGACCTGACCCGGCAGCAGGATCAGCTCAGGGAGGGCCTGGAACGGGCCAGGAACCGTGTGCGGGACCTGGACAGCCAGGAGGAAAGCCCCGACCAGGATGGCAGACAGGCTCTGGACCAGGCAGGCCAGGTCAGGGACCAGGCCCGCAACAGACTCAACGATCTTCAAGAGCGGGAACGTCGGATCCAGTCCGATGCCATCTCGGCTCAGGCCAAGGCCGATGCCCTGGCGGACACACTGGACCATCGTGGCGCTAGCGAGGCTCTGTCCCAGGCCGGGGATCCGGCCCTGCTGGGTCAGCTGACCGACTTCGTCCGCGTAGAGGAGGGCTGGGAGGAGCCCCTGGCCCAGGCCCTGCACGACTATGCCTCGGCCCTGGTGGCCAAGGATGGCCAGACGGTCGACCAGGCCCTGGAGCGGGCGCGCCGGGACCGTCTGGGACGCGCCGCACTGATTTCGGCATCAGGCCAGCTCGAGGGGGCAGGCGTAAAGCCCGGCGAGGGCCCCTGGCGGTCGGCCGCTGACCTGGTGGCCCTGCGGGAGCATCCTGCCGATCCTGACCGGGCCCAGGGGGTGCTGGATGCTGTCCGCAGTCTGCTGGCCTCCACAGCTGCCGTCGATGACGTTGATCAGGCCCACCGTGCCCTGGAGGACGGATGGCAGCAGGCGCTGACCCGCCCGGGCGACCTCTATGACCGGGTTGGCGCTGTGGGCGGATCCGCCCCGGCCACCAGCGACCTGGCGTTGACCGCACGCAGGGAGAAGGCCCTGGCACAGGTGGAGGCCCTCCAGGAGGAATCCAAGGCACTGCGGCCGCAGATGGATGCGGCCCGTGCTGTTCTTGAGCAGGCTGAGAAGAAGCTGCAGGAGGCGCGCAACCAGTGTACCGAGGCCCGGGTCAAGGCCGAGCAGGCCGCCCGGGAGCTGGCAGCTGCCCGCAAGGAATCGGATCGGGCCCAGGCCGGGGTCAAGGATCTGGAGGCTCGCCTGGCCCAGGTGCGCGACCAGGTGCGTACCCACGAACTCAAATTGGATGACCTCAAGGCCGGACTGGCCCGAGCCCAGGAGGACGGGGGGTCTGACCCTGATGACCCGGAGGGCATGGAAGAGCGACAACATGAATTGGAGACGGCCCTGGACCAGGCCCGCACGGCCGAGATGGAGGCCAAGCTGACCTGGACCGAGACCGACCGGCGGCACGCCTCCCTACTGCGACAGATTGATCTGCTGCGGGATCAGGCCGACCAGGCCGAACGCCATCGGCAGCGGATAGGCGAGGAGAACCGTCGTCGCAAGGCAGGCATGGCCTCCCTGGGGCTGATTGCGCGCAGGGCCGACCTGCTGGCCCAGCTGATCAAGGGCAGGATGGACCATACGGCCCGCCGCCGGGATCAGCTCAGGGCCAAGGCCTCGGCACACGACAAGGAGCTGACCGATCTGCGGGCCGACAGGGACGCTCTGGAACCCAAGGTGGCCGGTCTGCGACAGGACGAGCATGGTCTGGATCTTGAGCGGGAGCGTCTGGCCGGCGAGGACGGCCGTCTGCGCCAGCGCATCCAGGATGACCTGGGCATGGAACCGGAGGAGCTGATCCGCGAATACGGCCCCGACCATCCGGTGCCTGTCCTGGATGACGAGGGCAACCCCGTGCCCCTGGACCAGGAGCCGACGGAGGAGGACGGGGATTCGTCGGCCTTCAAAACGGTTCCCTACCAGCGCGGTGAGCAGGAGAAGCGGCTGGCCAAGGCCAAGCGGGACCTGGCCGCCCTGGGCAAGGTCAACCCGCTGGCCACCGAGGAATACGAAGCCCTGGAGTCCCGCAACCGCTACCTGCATGAGCAGCGTCAGGATGTGATAGGTTCCCGGGACGATCTGATGGCCCTGGTCAAGGATCTGGATTCGACCATGGTCACGGTCTTCAAGGAGGCCTTCGACGACACTGCACAGGCCTTCGAACGTATCTTCGCCACCCTCTTCCCCGGAGGGCGCGGGCGGTTGCGGCTGGAGGACCCGGACGACCTGCTGACCACAGGCGTTCTGGTCGAGGCCAGTCCAGCCGGCAAGAAGGTCCGTCGGCTCTCCCTGCTTTCGGGTGGGGAGCGTTCGCTGACGGCCCTGGCCCTGCTCCTGGCCATCTTCACGGCCCGGCCCAGTCCCTTCTATGTCATGGATGAGGTCGAGGCCGCCCTGGATGACGTCAACCTGACCAGGCTGCTCAAGGCCTTCGAACAGCTGCGGGAGCATGCCCAGCTGATCATCATCACCCATCAGCAGCGGACCATGGGCATCGCCGATGCCCTCTACGGAGTCACCATGCGGGGGGATGGGGTGACGGCCGTCATTTCCCAGCGGCTGAAAGAGCCGAATCGTTCCGGCCGCGAAGAGCCAGAGCCCGATCAAGGGTGACCTCTGCCAGGACTGCCTGAGAGTCCACGATAGGCAGCTGCGGCATGGGGTAGGCCTCGTTGAGCACCGAGAGCTCCGTGCAGCCCAGCAGGACCGAATCGCAGTGGTAGTCGTTCAGGAAGGCTTCGAGGACGCTCAGGTAGCGGTCCCGGTCCAGTCGGCCTTCCTTGACGTCGTCGTAGATCAGCGCACTCACCCGGTCCTGCAGGGCCTGGTCCGGGTCCACCAGCTGGTAGCCGGCGCTGTCGGCCGGGCCCTGGTAGATGGCGGCATGGCGGGACCCCTCGGTGCCCATGTACCCCATGCGCGGATGGGATTTCGCAGGATAATGCCGATCAGCCCAGTCGATGGTGGCCTGGGGCATGCTCAAAATGGGCACCGGGGTCAGGGCCTGGAGCCTGGGCAGAATCTGATGGGCGGTGTTGCAGGCCATGACCATGAAGGAGGCGCCCATGGCTGTGGCCTGGCGCACGTCCTCGGCCAGATAGGGGAAGGGGTCATCCTTGCTGCGGCCCAGGATGAACTCGGTGCGGTCGGGCACGGTGGCGTGGTTGAAGACCACGTAGTCCAGAAAGTCCTGGTCCCGGTGCGCCCCGGTCATCCGGTCCAGCACCCGTACGAAGCTCTCGGTGGCTAGCGTGCCCATGCCGCCCAGGACGACGAAGAAGTTCCTCATGCCAGTGTCCTCTTGTCACGGAAGTAGCGCCGGTAACGACGCCGATAGATTGCGAACATGTGTCGGATCAGCAGCCAGCGCTTGAAATTGCGGTCCTTGCCGTACTCCAGGGTGGTGCCCCAGTCCCCGCGGCGAATCATGGCCATGGCCTGTCGCTTGTCCTCGGATTCGGCGCAGTATTTGCGGAAGATGTCCTTGGGGATCTCCATCCAGAGGCGATGCCCCCGGCCGAAGACGGTGCGTCCGTTGAAGGGGGTGTCCAGAACCAGGTCGTCCACGAAGTAGCGGGCCAGGTTGAAGCCGTTCAGGGTGACCACGTAACTGCTGCGGCCCTGGCGCAGATTGATCTCGAATAGCTTGTAGACGCCGTCGCGCGGGTCGTACTTCATGTCGAAGTTGGCCACCCCGCTGTATTTGATGTCCTCAAGGAAGGCCTTGATCCGGTCGAAGATGTCCTGGTTGTAGTCGGGGATGATGGCCGCGTAGTTGCCCACGGCCTCGGGAGCAGGATCCTCCAGCAGGGGATGACCCAGGAACATCATGCGCACCCGGTGGTGACGGTCCACGTAGGCGTTGAGCACCCTCATGTTGTCATCGCCCCCGGGCACGAAGTCCTGGATGACCATCTTGGAGGTGTATCCGGCCTGGTAGGACCTGCGGATCATGGTGTCCAGCTCATCCGGGTTGCTGAAGATGAAGGCCTTCTTCCTGCCCGGGAAGTCGATGCCCAGCCACTCATCGCTGTCCGCGGGCTTCATGGCCACCGGGTAGTCGAAGGGCAGGTTGCGGTGGCGGCCGGCTTTGACGTCATCTGCATCCACCGAAACAGTCTTCGGGTGGGGAAGGTCATAGCGGTCGCAGAGCTCGTAGAATGAGGATTTGAGCGAGAGGGACCGGTTCAGTTCCTTGTCGATGGCGTTGAAGACGAACCGCTCGCGCAGGGGCTCACCGAACTCGTCCAGCAGGTTGGCGTAGGTGTCCCCGCAGGGCAGCAGGAGCAGGGTGGCCCCTGGGTGGTCCCGGTGATAAGCGTCGGCCCAGTCGTTCAGGGTGGACACGAAGACCTTGGGATTGGTGAAGTCGTGGACCAGGTGCAGGTCCAGGATCTTGCTGTATTTGGTGGGGGAGAGCTGGTAGTGGCCGAATGCGGTGGAGACCAGGCCGTAGGCCTCGTGGAAGGCTCGCGCCATCCCGTAGGTGTTGATGTCGGTTCCCAGTATGACCGGTTGGAATTCTTTCATATTTCTGAAACCACCTACCATGTGCTCGTGCGCCCCACCCTGCCGCGGGGCATTCGGCTTTCCATCTTAGAACCTGTCGGAATCGTCAGACCTTGGCTGCGCCTGTGGCTCCCAGGTCGTAGCTTTTTGTGCCCAGCAGACGTGCCACTACGTGGTCGTCGCCCTCGTAGGGCACGTGGCGGCCCTTGTTCTTGAACCAGCGTTCCTCGCCCTTGCCGGTGACCAGAATGATCCGCAGACGATCCCCCGGCTGGCCTGGTTGGCCAAGACCCTGTTCGATGGCCTGGGTCCTGTCCAGCACCATGCTGGTCTTCAGGTTGGCGTTGGTGACGAAACTCAGCATCTCCTGGTCCACATGTTCCGAGCTTTCCTCGTTTTCGTCGTCAGCGGTCAGGATGAGCCGATCGATACGGTCCTGGGCTGCCTGGACGATGCCCTTTCGGCGGTCGATTCCCCTGCCGCCGGTTGCTCCGCAGACCAGGGTGATCTCAGGTTTGCGCTCGCCGTAGCGCTCATCCACAAAGTCCAGAAGGGCCTTCATAGAGGCGTAATTATGGGCGTAATCGACATAGACAATCCGGTTGTCGGCTTGGAAGCATTCCATCCTGCCTGCGATGCGGATCTTCTCCATGGCGTGGAGTGCATCGGCATCGGGTTCCAGCCCCAGCCGGTTCAGCATGGCAAAAGCGGCTATGGCGTTCAGGGCGTTGAAATCACCGGCTATGGACAGGCTGATCGGGGTCATGGGACCACTGGAGGGGCCGATCAGATAGTCGTTGCCCTTGCCTGGAGCCTTGCGAGCCACGAAGTCGGCCTCTTGTTGGCCGAATCCGAAGGTGGTCACTGGAATGCCGGCGGCTCTCGCATCCTGACGGATCAGGTCGGCCCTCTGGATGTCGGCTCCCATGACCAGCTGCCTGCTGTTGTAGGCTATGCGGCGCTTGCAGTAGAGGTAGTCCTCGAAGGTGGGGTGCTCCATGGGACTGACGTGGTCCGGGGAGATGTTCAGGAAAGCACCCAGGTCAAAGGTCAGTCCATAGACACGATCCACCTTGTAGGCCTGGGAGGAGACCTCCATGACCAGGTAGCGCATGCCGTCATCCACTGCCTGGCGCATCATGCGGAAGAGGTCCAGCGACTCGGGCGTGGTCAGCTGGGATTCTACGTAATGGCGGCCGTCCAGGCAGTTGTCCACCGAGGAGAACAGGGCCGCCCGACCTCCGGAGAGTTCGCCCAGCATGGCGTGCAGGTAATAGGCGGTGGTGGTCTTGCCCTTGGTTCCGGTGATTCCCACCAGGGTAAGCTGGTTCTGGGGGTAGCCGTAGAAGGCGGCCGAGAGCAGGCTCATGGACTTGCGCACGTCGTTGACGATGATTCCCGGGGCGCTGGTGTGGGCGGACAGATCCTGCTGGGCCACGTAGGCTGCCGGGCCTTCGGGGCCGCAGGCATCCATGTACTCGGGCAGGAAATGCCCCTTGCAGAAGAGCAGGCTGCCGGGTCCCGCCTGGCGGGTGTCGTAGGTGACGTCGGTGAAGGGCTTGAGCAAATGGTGATCCGCGGGCTGATCCAAGGTCCATCGGTCACCCTGAATTACCTCGCGCAGCTGATCGTGTTTGCGCAGCAGTTCCAGGGCCGAAGCCATCGTCAGCGCCATGCCGTCTTCCTCCTCGTCTGATGGGATTCTTTCAGCCCGACTACAATCCGGTCGAGGCCAGGTCCAAGTCTATAGTCCCGGCCAGGCAGGCACAGAGGAGTCCCGCCACCCCTTGACCGAAAATATACATATGCTTCAGGTCCCATACCGGAAGTGACTGGGCCAACCATTGCCCGGTGATGAAAGGTCAGAGCCAGGAGTCGGTGACCGGGCGGCGGCCCTGGGAGATCAGGTGCTGGTTGAACTGTTCCCGCCATTTGGCCTGCGCCTGCCGTTGCCAGTCCATCAGGGAGTCCATGGTGATTCGGGCCACCTGGGGGAAGAGGGTGGTCATGGGCTTGATCAGGTCCACGGCGGCCACCGTATCCGCCGTGGCATTGTGGAAGTTGCCGTGGGGGATGACACCGTAGTACTCGCTGGTCATTCCCAGGTTGCGGCGGCCCGACCGATGGGAGATCTCCCTGTCCAGAACAAGAGGGTCCACCACCAGCAGATCGCCCTCGCTCAGGGGCTTGACCGAGCCCGCGCACCAGCGCGCGATGTCCCCGTCCAGCATCTGCACGTCGAAGGGGGCGTTGTAGGCCAGCAGGGGGATGCGCTTGTCCTGGGCGCGGGCGATGAATCCGGCCATCTGCTCGGTGGCCAGCTCAGGCTCCATACCCTCGGTGGCCAGCTGCTGATCGGTGAACCCGTTGACCCGACTGGCGCCCTTGCTGATATGCCGGTGCGGATTGACTATCCAGGTGGCTACTGCATCCCCTGAGTAGCCCTTGGTCGGGTCGCGCAGAACCAGGCTGGCCGAGACAATGCCGTCCTTGCCCGGTCTGGTGCCCGTGGTCTCGGTGTCGAACCCCAGAAGCCAGGAGTCCCCTAGGCGAGTTGATTCCTCCTGTTGCGGGGCGGACTCAAGCGCCTGCTCCATGCTTGTGTACTCGGTGTTTTCCATAAGCGTGATTTCTCCTTCGTCATTATGGTAACCGAGGAGCTACCGGCCCGCGACCGGGTCGGAACCGCAACGGGCGAGGGGGGATGGCACAATAGGGGTGTGGCAGATACCAGCGAACTCGAAAGCAGAAAACGTCAATTCGAGGCCCTGGCCATGCCTGCGGTGGATGTGCTTTACCGACAGGCCATGCGCCTGACCAATAACCCCGACGACGCCCAGGATCTGGTCCAGGATACTTTCGAGCGCGGATTCAAGGCTTTTGACCGCTTCCAACCCGGCAGCAACTTCGAGGCCTGGATGACCACCATCGAGCGCAACGCCTACTTCAACCAGTATCACAAGGCCAAGCGGCGCCCTCAGAGGGCCAACGACTCGACCGGCGAGTACAACGACTGGGACATCTATTCGGCTTCGGAGCACGGGTCCGAGGGGCTCAAGTCCGCCGAGCAGGAGTACATGGAGACCTTCGCCCCCGAGGAGATCATGGCCGCCCTGGACCGGCTCAGTCCGGAACGCCGGCGGGTCTTCATCGATGCCGCCATCGACGGCAAGAGCTACCAGCAGGTGGCCGATGAGGAGGGCATCAAGATCGGCACGGTCATGAGCCGGCTGAACCGTGCTCGATCGCAGCTGCGCCAGGAGCTGGAGCGGTATGCCCAGGAGCGCGGCTACCAGCAGGGTCGTGATGCTGCAGGCAAGCCCTCAGCGGAACAACATGGCGCTGGTGCTGCCAGGCCTAGTATAAAAAAAGAGATCAGCAGTAAGGGGCACTGAGGGCCCCCGAAGATTGGGTACCAGGAAGCGGGCAGGAGCATGGACGGACGCGTGGAGATGAGTCACTACGCCTACGATGACGGCGGCTCTGTCAGGGTATCCCACACCAGTCTGCGCATCTACCAGGATGCCTCCTGCGTGGATCCCAGCGATTGCTTCGATCCGGAATCCTGCTGTGATGATCGGGAGCGCATGGTCATCGAGGAGCTGCGCCGATATCTGCGCCCCGAGTGCGCACCGGACTGTCTGCTGGATCGGCTCAGGCATATGTTCGATCAGATGGATGAACTGGAGCAGGGGACCTCGGATCGCACTACAGACAAGTAGATCCGGTCAAGTAGGTCCAGCTTTTTTGGGCAGAGCAGCGGTTCTGTCCGGCTATTCAGGCTATTGCAGAAATCATGGTCTTGCACGTGCGGCCATGTTTTTTTTTTA
>NZ_JACFSB010000001.1:347234-391523 GCF_016100645.1 Bifidobacterium sp. M0353
TTTTTTTTTTAAGTATATATGCAAAACCCCGGCACCGTTGGTGCCGGGGCAGACGATCAGGTGTTCGGCCTCTTGCCGTGGTTGGCGGCCTTCTTGCGGCGATCCCTGCGCTTGCGTCCGCGCATGCCCATGATTGGACTCCTTTGCTACTGATGAACCTATAAGCCTTGCCGATTATCGCACACCGGGCTGACCTTTGTCGACCAGCTCGGTTGCTCAGACTCTGCTCAGACCTCTTGTGCCCGATACCCCACCTGGGTGGTGTAGACGGCGGCAGGCTGCAGAATGACCAGGTTCCGGCCGGTTCGGAAAGCGTTGGCATAGGCGGTCATGGGCTCCACGGCAACGCCGGCCGGGCGCATGCCTGCGTCGAAGCCGGTCCCGGTGCAGACCTGCCATGAGGTGATGGTCTCATCGCCCCAGAGCTGAATGCGGATGCCGTCCGGCCGGGTGAACCAGGCCGAGCAGGTGCCGTCGTCGTCCCGCTCCACATCGGTCCAGGCATCGTCGAAGTTCGCATCCTCGCCCAGCACAGGACCCTGGCGCAGATCGGTTCGCCCCTGGACGGGTTCGGTGCCGGTGGGTAGCAGCCTGTCCGGATCGACCACCACATGCGTGCGGCAGGGGATGGACAGGGTGCAGGGGGCGTTGTCCTTCTGGATCTGGTCACCTACACCCTGCTTGCCGTTGGCCAGCCAGGGGTGGATGCCGAAGGCCCAGGGTGCTGCATCGTCGCCCAGGTTCAGGGCCCGGGTGGTCATGGTGAGCCCCTGGTCGTCCAGGGTGTAGGTGACGGTGACCACCACGTCGAAGGGGTATCCGCCCATGTCCGGCACCCGCCAGGAAAGGCTGACGGAGTCCTCGGTCAGGGCTTGCAGCCGCCAGTAGGCCCGGTATCCGTAGCCGTGGATGGCGGTGTTCCGGTCGTGTTCGTCGATGGGCAGGGTGTAGGTGTGGCCCTGGAATTCGTAGATGCCATCCTCGATCCGGTTGGGGAAGGGGACCAGCACGTTCCCGTTGCTGCAGGGTACGGTTCCATCCGGGTCAAAGGAGGCCAGCAGGTCCTTTCCCTGGTATTTCAGAACGCGCAGGATGGCTCCCAGCTCGGTCACCACCGCCTCGTAGTCCCCGTGACGGATGCTGTACTGCTGTCCTGTCCGGGGCACGGCCCCGCCCATCATCTCGTTCGTATGCATGCTCCCACTTCCATAGTGCCGTTGATGCTTGGTACGCCACCATCCTAGCGCCTGGGTGGTCTTGGCTTCTTGGTGAAAGAGTGGCGGATGGACTACCGGGGTGCTCTTCGGCTTTCTACCATGGACTTGCATTGTCCGGTACCGTCCGGATTGACATCGATAAGGAGCGGCAGTGGCAGGATTTCGGACCACCGTGTGCGAACAGCCGACCCCACAGGGGCACGGGCGAGTCATCCTGGCCGATCCGCGCGGGTTCTGCGCGGGGGTGGACCGTGCCATCCAGACTGTGCAGACCATCCTGGATGCGGACAACCCCCACCAGAGTCAGGGTCTGCCCCCGGTCTACGTGCGTCGGCAGATAGTCCACAACCGGCATGTGGTCGAGGACCTGGCCCGGCGAGGAGCCGTATTCGTGGATGAGCTGGACCAGATTCCCGACCAGGCCGTCCGTGCCGGGGTGCCTGTGGTCTTCTCGGCCCATGGAATCGCTCCCTCGGTCGTCAAGGAGGCCCAGCGGCGTGGGATGCGTGTGGTTGATGCCTCATGCCCCCTGGTCAGCAAGGTCCACCGGGAGGTCCACCGCTTCGTTCGCGACGGCTACTCGATTATCTACATAGGCCATCGGGGGCATGACGAGGCTATCGGAGTCATGGGGGAGGCCCCGGACCGGGTTCATCTGGTGGAGCATGAGGATGATATTGAGGCTTTGGACTTCGGACCCGACACCCCGCTGGTCATGCTGACCCAGACCACTCTGAGCCTTGATGAGACCGCCGACCTGGCTGCGGCCCTGCGTCGACGGTTCCCCTGGATCCAGGAGCCACCGGGCTCGGACATCTGCTACGCCACCCAGAACAGGCAGCAGGCGGTCAAGCTGGTGGCCGGTCAAGCAGACTGCATGATTGTGGTGGGTTCGGCCAATTCCTCCAATTCGGTGCGTCTGGTCGAGGTGGCCCGTCAGGCCCTGGATGCGCGCTTTCCTGGTCAGGGCGAGATGAGGGCCCACCGTGTCGACGATGCGGGCGAGCTGGACCCGACCTGGCTGCAGGGCATGGATTCGGTAGGACTCACCTCGGGTGCCTCGGTTCCCGAAAATCTGGTTCAGGGGGTGCTGGAGACCCTGGCTGCCCGAGGGTTCACCCAGGTGACCCGGGAACGAGCAGTCGACGAGCACATGCACTTCGTCCTGCCTGCCGCACTTCGTTCAGCACGCGCATCAAAGAAAGTCCCGCAACCACGGGGCTAAGGCCACCGCTCAGATCTTTCAGTCGGTGGCTAAAGGTGCGGTCTTGGCCTTGAGGACACGGATCAGATCCCGAGGGTCCAGACCTAGACTGATGCCGCGCTTGCCGCCGGAGACCATGATGGTGTCGAACTCCAATGCGCCTTGGTCCAGCACGGTCACGTGTTGGGTGCGCTGTCCGAAAGGCGATATACCGCCTAGGACGTATCCGCTCTCTCGTTCGGCCTGGGCCTTGTCGGCCATTTTTGCTTTCTTGGCACCTACAGCGGCCGCCAGGTGCTTGAGGTTCAGGTGGCCGGTCACCGGTACTATGCCGATGACCCGCTCCTTGCCCGTGTCGGCCATCAGGGTCTTGTAGACCGTGCGCGGGTCCAGGCCCAGCTTTTTGGCGGCCTCGATGCCGTACCCCTGGTCCATGTGGTCCGCATTGTGTTGATACTCGTGGATGGTGAAGGGAACCCCCAGACGCTCCAGCTGGGCCATGGCCGGAGTCGCGGCATCCGAGTCTGCCCGCTTCTTCTTGCTCATGACTCCATGCTAAGGTACTGACCGTTCAGGTAGGCTGAGGGGTGTCTTTGGTGCCATTGCGCGGAAAGGGTAGTCCATGACTGCTGTCAATGCCTGGCTGCTCGATGCTGTGACAGGCGGCTGGGGGCTGGCCGTGCTGTTCCTGGCCGCCTTCCTGGATGCCTTGATCATCCCCATACCCACGGAGCTTATGGTTTTGGCCACGGCTTCGGCCTTTCGGGCCTCGGGGCGACCCCTGCCCGTCCTGGTCTTTCTGGTATGTGCCCTGGCCTTCGCGGGCGGCGATGCCTGCACCTATGGGCTGGGGCGGCTGGTCCCGCTGAATCGGCTGGCCGTTTTCCGTGGCGCCGCAGGCAAGGCTGTGACCTCATGGGCCCACCGGGCCCTGCTGCAGGGAGGCGGATTCTTCACACTGGCCTCGCGCTTCGTACCCTCGGGCCGGACCGTGGTCAATCTGACGGCAGGTGCGGCGCGGTATCCGCTCAGCCGTTACCTGCCCCTGTCTGCACTGGCCGGTCTGCTCTGGTCGATTTATATGTGGACCCTGGGGTACCTGGCCGCCTCCTGGCTGGAGAACAACCCTCTGGCCGTCATGGCCATCGGTTTTCTGGCGGGCATGGTCGTCGGGCTGGTCTGCGACCTGGCCATGCGGGCGCTCACCCGGAGGCGCTGAATACAAACAAGGGGCCCGCCCCGTAGGGAGCGGACCCCGTAATCGCTATGGCCGGAGGAACCGGCCGGATGCTCAGTCGCCCAGCTTGGCGAAGTAGAGCAGGGTGCGGATCATGTTACTGGTGAAGCCGTACTCGTTGTCATAGAAGGCAACGGTGCGGACCATCTGATCGTCACCGTAGGTGTTGACATCGGTCTGGGTGGGGTCGAAGATGCCACCGTGGGTGTCGCCGATCACGTCGGAGGAGACGATGCCCTCGTCGTTGTAGCCGAAGTAGTCCTTGCCCTCGAAGGCCTTCTTGGCGGTGTCGTTGATCTCGTCGACAGTGACCTTCTTGTTCAGGATGCAGAACAGTTCGGTGACAGAGCCGGAGGGAACGGCCACACGCTGTGCATGGCCCTGCAGCTTGCCGTCGACGGAGGGAACGACCTTGCCAATGGCCTTGGCGGCACCGGTGGAGTGCTCGATGGTGTTGAGGGCGGCGGCGCGGGTGTTGCGCGGCTTGTTGCCCTTGGGGCCATCCAGCAGCATCTGGGAGCCGGTGTAGGCGTGGATGGTGGTCATGTAGCCGATGCGGATGCCGAAGTTGTCATCCAGCATCTTGACCATGGCGGCCAGGGAGCCGGTGGTGCAGGAGCCGGCGGAGATGATCTTGTCGGAGGGCTTCAGGGTCTCCTCGTTGACGCCGTAGACCACGGTGGGCGTGGTGTCGTCCTTGGCGGGAGCGGAGATCAGAACCTTCTTGGCCCCGGCGTTCAGGTGGGCCTGGGACTTCTCGGAGGAGGTGTAGAAGCCGGTGCACTCCAGCACGTAGTCCACGCCGTCGTTCTTGACCCAGGGGATGTTGTTGGCATCCTTCTCGGCGTAGACCGGGATCTCTTTGCCGTCCACCACGATGGCGGTGTCGGTTGAGGTGACCGACACATTGGTGCCGTCGTCGTGACGGAAGGTGCCCTGGGTGCTGTCGTACTTGAGCAGATAGGCCAGAATGGCCGGGGTGGTCAGATCGTTGATGGCGGCAACCTCGATGTTGGAGGCGTCGCCGCCACGGGCCTGGAGCTCAAAGATGCGCCGGAAGGCCAGACGACCGATGCGTCCGAATCCGTTGATGCCAATCTTTACTGTCATTCAATTCTCCCTTGGAGATTGGCCGTATACAGCACAAAAAATACCGGACCGTATATGGCCGATTACTGATAACATCTCATAGTTTATAGAACCCTGTGTACTTATAGCAAGCGATTACGCGGGTTCTGCCAAGGAAAAAACGAACAAAAAAATTGGTAGGTTTTGTTGTTTGTTTGCGCAACAAAACGATCAGGAATTGTGAGGATTTTCGTTCGTATCGGCCAGCCAATCCTCCCACTGCTGCTGGTGGAATCCGACCAGGACATGCCGGCCGTCCAGCAGGATGGGACGCTTGACCAGCATGCCGTCGGTCGACAACAGTTGCAGAGCCTGCTCCGTATCCATCTGCGGCAGGCGCTTGCTCAGGCCCTGGCTGCGATAGGCCTGACCCGAGGTGTTGAAGAATCGCCGAACGGGCAGGCCGCTCATGTTCAGCCATTCGGTCAGTTCCTCCTGGGTGGGGTGGTCCCCCTTGATGTCTCTCTCGGTGAAGTCCACATTGTGGTCACGCAGCCAGGTGCGGGCCTTGGCGCAGGTGGAGCAGCGGCTGTAGCAGATGAAGAGTGGGTGTTCGGGTGTAGGTGATGCTGTCATAGTTTTCCTTTCCAAGTAGGATTTCAAGTCAAAAGAGGCTCAGGCCAGCCGTCGGGAGGGCCGGGTCTCCAGCGAGCCCAGGTCGGCCTTGGGCACCAGGCTGGTGCTCCAGATCGGCTCGGGCGCCGAAGTGGGGTAGGTGACGAACACGGTTCCCTGCTTCAAGGCTATGTGTGCGGGCTTGCCGGGCAGAAACTCGTTGCTGACGCCGGTCACCTGCTGGTTGGTCATGGTCATGCCGTCCGTCTGGTATTTGAGACCCTGCTCGACCACGCCCAGGGCCTGGTCGTCCGCAGCCAGGACGGAGACCATGGACCTGGGCGGGCAGTCCCAGGCGGGGAAGTCCAGGTTTCCGGGGCCAAGTGCCGTGACCAGCATCCCCTGGCCCCAGAGTTCGGCCCGGCCCCCGCTGGCGGCGATCAGATGGATCAGATTCAGGTTGGCCAGCGTGTGGTCCATACGCCCGCCCAAGCCACCATATATAAGGAATCGTCGGCAACCCCGCTGCCAGCCCACCTTGACTGCGGCCAGCAGGTCAGTGTCGTCCTTTTCGGCGGGCAGGACCCGGCGGGGAATGTCTGTTCGCAGCTTTCGGCTGCCGGCGGGTAGGGAGTCGAAGTCACCCACGACCAGTTCGGGCTCGTCCCCGTGCTCCAGGGCCGGCTCCAGTCCGCCGTCCGCTGCGATGACCAGGGCCTGTCCGCCGCGTGCCGTCTCTTCGCCAAAGTACTGTCCGGCGCCCCAGATCCGGCAGAGCGGCGCCTGGGCCGATTGACCGTCATCCTGCATAAGAGTCTTCTTTCTGCGCTCGCCCATTGGACGCGCCCCCATCATCCCAGACCAACCAGACCGATCAGGAAGGTCAGCCACCCTTGCACCAGGGCCATGTAGGTCAGGGTGCCGCAGGCGATGCTGACCATCATGTTCCGCCAGCGCAGGTGGACCAGGGCTGTGACCAGCAGAGCCAGGGCTTCATAGAGCCCGTGGTCGCCTCCCATCAGGTTGGTGTGCCTCAACGAATAGACCACCAGCAGTCCCATGACGGCGGCGGGCAGCAGGCGTCCCAGCCTGGTCACCAGGGCCGGCGGCCGGCGCCCCTCCGGCCAGATTATGAAGGGCAGGAATCTGGTGGCCATGGTTCCCAGGACCACAATGCCTATGGTGATCAGTTGCTCTGCAGTGGTCATGAAGCCTCCCTTTGGCTGTGGAAGTCCAAGAGGATGAAGATGGCCAGGATGACCACCATGGATGGAATGATGAACCGGTCGGGTCCGAAGATCAGCAGGCAGGCCAGAGAGGCCAGCAGACCGATCAGGGCCGGCAGGCGGGCCTCGGCCTGACGCCACTGCTCCAGGAAGAGGACCAGAAACATGGCGGTCAGCACGAAATCCAGCCCCCTGGTGTCGAAGTTCGCCAGGTTGCCCAGTACGGCACCCAGGGTGGCGCCGCCCACCCAGTAGATCTGGTTGAGCAGGGTTACGAAGAAGAGGTACCAGCCCTTGTCGGTTCCGGCAGGATGAGGATCGGCAGACTCCAGAGCGAAGGTCTCATCACACATGCCGAAGATCAGGTAGGGCTTCTTCCGGCCCGTCCCTCGAAAGACCGGCAGCATGGCCAGGCCATAGAAGAGGTGCCGTGCATTGACCATCAGGGTCAGCATCAGCGCGCCCCAGGGATTGAAGGTGGACATGAGCAGGTCCACGGTCACGAACTCCATGGACCCGGCGTAGATCAGGGCGCTCATGGCCAGAGGGTAGATCACCGGGAACCCGCGGCTGGTCATCAGAAAACCGTAGGAGATTCCCAGCACCAGGAATCCGGCCATGATGGGCAGGGTCCGTGGGAAGGCCGCAGCCAGGGAGCCCAGAATGGTCCCGGCGGACCTCGCGTCTTTGTCGGCATCTTCCTGCGCTCGCTGCATGACCCGCCTCCTGACTTCGATTTGGAGATGGTCATATGATAATCGCCTCTTACGCTGCTGGGGCAAGCCGGTCGACAATGTGAGAAGGCTGTCAAGACGCGACAGGGGCGGAATAGGCGCTCTCCTGCTCCTGTTGAGCCTAGCGAAGGCACAGGCATGCGAGGAGGAATCATGGACAAGAACAAGATTTCAGCCAACAACCCTGCCGCGGTCGTCCTGGCGGGGGGTTGCTTCTGGGGCATCGAGCGGTTCTTCCAGGAGGTGGACGGGATTGTCGACACCCAGGTGGGATACGCCCAGTCCACAGTGCCCAACCCCAGCTATGAACAGGTCTGCAGCGGTGTCACCGACGCCGTGGAGAGCGTGCGGCTGACCTATGATCCCCAGACGGTCAGTCTGCGGACCCTGACCCTGCTTCTGCTGGATCTGATCGACCCCTTCTCGGTGGATCGGCAGGGTAACGACCGGGGTCGGCAGTATCGGAGCGGCCTCTACTGGGATCCCGAGCATCGCGAGCAGGAGGAGCCCGTCTTCCGGCGCGCCTTGGAGGAGCTGGAGCACAGGACCGGCCGTCATCCCGCTGTGCAGGTGGAGGCTCTGATCAACTTCTACCCGGCGGAGGAGTCCCACCAGGACTATCTGCTCAAGAACCCAGGCGGATACTGCCACATCCCGCTGGAGGCCATCGCCAACGCCGCCTCCCGCCAGCGCTACATCGAGCGCATCTGGTCCCTGGACCCTGAGAGCTACGAGGTGACCCAGCACGCGGCCACCGAGCGGCCCTTCGCCAACGCCTACGACGGGGAGTTCCGCCCCGGCATATATGTGGACGTGGTCAGTGGGCAGCCGCTCTTCTCATCCGCGGACAAGTACGATTCCGGATGCGGCTGGCCCGCATTCACCAAGCCCATCGGTCCCGACCTGCTGGTCAACCGCAAGGACTACAAGCTGCTGGGTCGGCCTCGTATCGAGGTGCGGACGGCACAGACCGGCATCCATCTGGGACACGTCTTTGACGACGGTCCGGCCGACCGTGGCGGGCAGCGCTACTGCATGAACTCCGCCGCCCTGCGGTTCGTTCCACGTGACCGGATGGAGGAGGAGGGCTACGGCGACTACCTGCCTCTGGTGGACGGAGCAACCGCCTGACCAGGCCCGGTCCTGAGGACTGTGCTATACTGCTACTCGGCTTGAGAAATCAAGAAAGCGGATGATCCCACCTGGGAGCCTTCCATGGCTTCGGGTTCGACCTGCGCCGGTGACGGTTGGCCGTCATCATGTACGGTGCAGGTATTGGCGGTTTCGTTGCCATATGGCTGTGGCGGCCATGTTCGAAACCTATGGGTTCTTCGCAGGGCAGTGGATGTTGTGGTATTTGAGAAGGAGTCATCATTAGCGACGAACCAAGGATTAACGACGATATACGAGTGTCTCAGGTACGCCTGATCGGGCCCAACGGCGAGCAGGTGGGAATCATTGCGACCTCCGTCGCCCTCAACCTGGCCAAGGAGGCCAACCTTGACCTGGTCGAGGTTGCACCCAAGGCCAAGCCTCCGGTCGCCAAGCTCATTGATTACGGCAAGTTCAAATACAACGAGAAGATCAAGGCTCGTGAGGCGCGCCGCAACCAGAGCATGTCGGAGATTAAGGAGATCCGCTTCAGATTGAAGATCGACGACCACGACTTCGAGGTCAAGGAGGGGCACGTGCGCCGCTTCCTGTCCGCAGGAGACAAGGTCAAGGTCACCATCATGCTGCGTGGGCGTGAGCAGTCCCGACCCATCGGCGGCGTGGAGCTCCTGCGCAAGCTGGCTGATGACGTTGCGGATCTGGGCTCCATCGAGTTTGCCCCCAAGCAGGAGGGGCGCAACATCATCATGACCCTATCGCCCAAGGGCAAGAAGGTCCACACCCAGTCCGAGCAGCGTCGGCGGGGCGGCCAGGCCCGTGCCGAGCGCAAGGCCCGTCAGGCGGCCCATCTGGCTGCCAAGGCCGACAACAATACTTCTCCCAAGCAGATGAAATCCAAGGAGGGCAGCAATGCCGAAGATGAAAAGTAACTCCGCCGCATCCAAGCGCGTCCGGACCACGGGTTCGGGCAAGCTCATGCACGCCGGGACCGGTATGCGCCACAATCTGGAGCACAAGTCGGCCAAGAAGCGTCGTCACCTGTCCACTGACGAGGTGCTCGCTCCGACCCAGTCCAAGAACATGAAGAGGATGCTGGCCCGCTGAGCGGGTGCAGTCGCGTCGAGTGAGATTTTAGAAAGCTGAGGAATATCTATGGCACGAGTCAAGCGGGCAGTCAACGCGCATAAGAAGCGTCGGGTCGTCCTGGAGCGGGCGTCAGGCTACCGTGGCCAGCGCTCCCGTCTCTACCGCAAGGCCAAGGAGCAGCTGCTCCATTCATATACATACAACTTCCGGGACCGCAAGGCCCGCAAGGGCGACTTCCGCAAGCTGTGGATCCAGCGCATCAACGCCGGATGCCGCGCCCAGGGAATCACCTACAACCGCTTCATCCAGGGGCTGCGCCTGGCCGGGATCGAGCTGGACCGCCGTGCCCTGGCCGACCTGGCCGTCAACGACATCGACACCTTCAACGCCATCGTGGCCGAGGCCAAGAAGGCCCTGCCTGCCGATGTGAACGCTCCGGTCGCTGCCTGATCAGCGGACCTGAACACCGTATTGCAAGAACCTCGCCTTTCGCGGGGTTCTTTGCATATTTGACCATTCCCCAGCTGGACGGTAAGTTGATTGACGACAATGATGCCGGGAGCCGCCATGAATGAAGATCACAGCCTAGACGCTTCGGCTGTCTCGGCAGAATCAGCAGGTCAAGCCAGTGCATCTCGTGGTAGCGGTAGATCCAGGCCAGCCAGAATCATTAAGTCGCGCCCTATTCTGCGGTCGCGGGTTTTTCTCTATGTGACGGAGTTCTTCTCGGGGATGGCCGTCATGGCCGCCGAGCTCGGGGCCTCCCGTCTGCTGGCTCCTTACTTCTCGTCCTCCCAGATCGTGTGGACCATCATCATCGGGACCATCATGATCGCCCTGGCCCTGGGCGCCGTTGTCGGCGGTCGCTGGGCCGATAGAAACCCTGACCCGGACAGGCTCTACCTGTGCATCATGGCCGCGGCCGTCTGGATTGCCCTGATCCCCCTGGTCGGCAAGTATCTGATAATCCTGATCTCTGGACTTCTGATTGTGGCTGTCTCCACCAACTTCCTGGTCCTGGCGGCCTTCATCTCCTGCCTGATCATCTTTGTTCCGCCCCTCTTCCTCCTCGGCACCATCACCCCCGGCCTGGTCAAGAGCGCCACCGACTCCCTGGACGACAACGCTTCGGTGGTCGGTCGACTCAGCGCCTGCAACACCGTAGGATCCATCCTGGGCACCTTTCTGCCCACCTTCGTGACCATCCCTGCCGTAGGGACCTTCGTAACCTTTCTGATCTTCTCCGGGATACTGCTCCTGGTGGCCTTGGCCTATTTTCTTTCCTCACAGGTGCACCGCCTGGCCTGCCTGATCGCCACGGTGGCCTTTGTGGTCTCGGCCGCCCTGTCGCCGATGACGGGGTTCGCCTTCTGGGAGAAGGGCCTGACCTACGAGGGCGAGTCCATCTACAACTACCTGCAGGTCAAAACCCTGGCGGACAGAACCATCCTTTCCACCAACGTTCTCTTCGGCGTCCAGTCGGTGACCATGAAGCATCCCGGGATGACCGGCATGTACTACGACACGGCCCTGGCGGCGCCGCTCATGGCTGATCAGGCCCGCTCGGCCTTGATCCTTGGCATGGGGACCGGGACCTACGCCCGGCAGCTGAGGCGGTACTATCCTCGGATGGCCATCCAGGGGGTTGAGATCGATCGGACCATCAGCGACCTGGCCATCAAGTATTTCGATCAGCCCAGCGATATTCCGGTTTCCACCTACGACGGGCGAGCCTGGCTGGCAGCCAGTGGGCAGCGCTACGATCTGATCATGGTCGACGCTTATCAGGACATCACCATACCCTTTCAAATGAGCTCCACCGAGTTCTTCGGCCTGGTCAGGAAGCACCTGAATCCGGGTGGGGTCATGGTGGTCAACATGAACATGATCGACGACGGCCAGGGGTCCATCAATGCAGCCCTGACCAACACCATCACCAGGGTCTTCGGATCCGACGCCATTCTGACGGCCGACGTGCCTCGTACCACCAACCGCGAGCTCTTTGCTCGTCGCCCAGTTTCCGAGGCTTTTGCGGAATCTGGGGGACCCAGGAAGGCGGCGATGCGGGACTATCCTGGTTCTGACCTGCTGGCGGAGGCTGCCTCCAGGGTCAGTCCTGATCCGGATCTGTCCCAGATGATGGAGCAGGTCAGCTCCCGTTTGAGCATGGTTGGGAATGCAAAGGGGAGGGTATTGACCGATGACAATGCACCGGTGGAGTTGCTGGGCATGCACGCCATCGACGGCATCATCAGCAGGGAGGCCGGCCCCTACCGACGCATTCTTCAGCAAGAGGTGATTCAAGGGCTGATCCGTGAGGTCTCCTAGGCGGTTGTCTCAATCCCAAGCGCGTTGGAAGCATGGAAACAGGGGAGCGTAGCGTTACTATGGCCTGAGACCAGCACTGATGAAAGAGAACCGGAGGTTAAGCGGTAGTGGACGGTGATCATCAGGAGGGGCTGACCGCATTGTTGGACCAGTTCCTGGCCTACACCGGTCTGGAGCGGGGTCTTGCACCCGCCACGGTCAAGGCTTATAAGTCCGATCTGACCATGTATATCAACTGGTTGTCCGGCCGCGGCATCACCAGCCTGGAGCAGATCCAGACCGCCGATGTGGAGGGCTTTTTGGCCCATCTGGCCGACGAGAGCCCAGCCAGCCGCTCGCGGAGGATGGCCGCCGTCCATGAATGGCACCGGTTCGCCCTCAAGCAGGGGGTGACCGACCGGGATGTCTCCCGTACCGTCAAGGCTCCTAAGGGAACCTCGGCCCTGCCGGATGTGCTGGACGTGGACCAGGTGACCCGGCTGCTGGATGTGGCCGCCATGGGCGGGTCCAAGGATCCGGTGGTCCTGCGGGACAAGGCCCTGCTGGAATTCATGTACGCCACCGGCTGCCGGGTCTCGGAGGCCGTCGGCACCGATCTGGAGGACATGGACCTTAACGAACGAGTGGTCCGTTTGACAGGCAAGGGCGACAAGCAGCGTCTGGTGCCCATGGGATCCTATGCCTGCCAGGCCATGCAGACTTACTTGAATCTGGGGCGGTCCAGTCTGTGTAATCGGGCCACCAAGGGCAGGGAGCTGCGGGCCGTCTTCCTCAACAAGCGGGGTAAGCGGCTGACCAGGCAGACGGTCTGGCAGGTGGTCAGGGATGCGGGCCGCCGGGCGGGACTGAACAGGCCCCTGCACC
Source organism: Bifidobacterium sp. M0353 (assembly GCF_016100645.1). Classification (NCBI taxonomy): domain Bacteria; kingdom Bacillati; phylum Actinomycetota; class Actinomycetes; order Bifidobacteriales; family Bifidobacteriaceae; genus Bifidobacterium; species Bifidobacterium sp. M0353. The sequence goes on from NZ_JACFSB010000001.1 coordinate 359,927, forward strand.
CTCACACCCTACGGCACTCCTTCGCCACTCATCTGCTGGAGGGGGGCGCCGATGTGCGTTCGGTCCAGGAGCTGCTGGGCCACGCTTCGGTGACCACGACCCAGATTTACACACACGTCAGCCCGCAGGCCCTGATGGAGACCTACCAGACGGCCCATCCTCGCGCTCGCTGACCCGCCAACCCGCGAATGCGGTCGGAAACTTGATAGGGTAGAGGCATGCCTACGGATTTGTTAGGGCGCGAGTATGAGACGTTCGCTGCCCCGGAGCCTTTGAAACAGCACGGCCCGGCCCGTGTCCTCGCCATGTGCAACCAGAAGGGCGGCGTGGGCAAGACCACCTCATCGATCAACATCGCTGGGGCCATGTGCCAATATGGGCGACGGGTGCTGATTGTGGACTTCGATCCCCAGGGCGCGGCCACCGTGGGTCTGGGCATCAATGCCAACAGCGTGGACAACACCATTTACACCGCCATGTTCGACACCTCCCTGGATGTTCACGAGGTGGTCCGGCACACCCGTTTTGACGGTCTGGACATCATCCCGGCCAACATCGATCTGTCAGCCGCAGAGATTCAGCTGGTCACCGAGGTCGGCAGGGAACAGGCCCTGGCGGCCACCATCCGGCCCCTGCGGCAGGAGTATGACGCCATCATCATCGACTGCCAGCCCTCGCTCGGTCTGCTGACCGTCAACGCGCTGACCGCAGCGGATGGGGTCATCATTCCCGTGGCGGCCGAGTTCTTCGCCCTGCGTGGCGTTGCCCTGCTCATGCAATCCATAGAGAAGGTCCGCAGCCGCATCAACCCAGACCTGCAGGTTTACGGAGTACTGGTCACCATGTACACCAAGACCCTGCATTCGGATGAGGTGCTTCAGCGCATATACGAGGCCTTCAAGGACAAGGTCCTGCACTCCATCATCAGCCGGTCCATCAAGCTGCCCGACGCCACGGTGGCCGGCGAGCCCATCACCATGTTCGCTCCCGAGCACAAGACCGCCAAGGAATATCGGGAGGTCGCCCGGGAGCTGATCGCCCGCGGCATCGTGGCGTGAGCGGATCAGCGGACGGCTTCGCCGTCGACCTGGATGTCTACCAGGGGCCCTTCGACCTGCTGCTGGGCATGCTGGCTAACCGGAAACTCTCCCTGACGGAGGTTTCGTTAGCCTCCATCACCGGGGAGTTTCTGGACTATGTGCGCACCTTGGACTTCAGTCAGGGACTGGACCAGGCCAGCGCCTTCCTGGATGTGGCCTCGGTGCTGGTGGAGGCCAAGAGCGCCGCCCTCCTGCCTGTGGAGGACGAATCCATGCGCGACCAGGCCTCCATGGACGCCCTTCGGGAGCGTGATCTGCTCTTCGCCAGGCTGTTGCAGTATCGGGCTTTCAAGCAGGCTGGACAGGACTTTCGAGCCAGGCTGGCCGCCAACTCGGGCCGCTACCCGCATCCCGGCCATCTGGAGCCCCAGCTGGCTCATTTGCTACCTGATCTGGTCTGGACCTTGAAGCCGGAGGATCTGGCCCTGCTCTGCGCCAACGCCCTGGTCAACGCTCCGGCCTCAGAAGTTCGGCTGGACCAGCTGCACGTGCCTTTGGTTGATCTGAACAAGGAGGCTGACCAGGTTCGCCAAGCCTTGCTGGCAGAGCCCGGTCAGCCTGTGGCTTTCGCCGATCTGGTCGCTTCCTCCAAAGGCCGGGCGCAGGTGGTGGCCCGATTCCTGGCCGTGCTGATTTTCTTCAGGCAGGAATTGATCCAGTACCGTCAGGATGGTCCATACCAGCCGCTCTACCTGCGCTGGATAGGGCCGACCCAGGAGCCGGAAAAGGCCTTGATCAGTGAGGGGGACTTCGCATGAGCCAATCCTCGGCTCCCGACACCCGTCCCGAATATGTGGACTTCGATGTGCAGGACTTTCCCGGCGGGCTGGCCGCCTGTCTGGAGGCCATCTTGGTGGCTACGGACCGGCCGCTGACCGCAGAGGACTTCTCCCGGGTGCTGGCCGTGGACCCGGCACCTGTCAATGCCGCCCTGGAATCGCTGGCCGAGTCCTACAGCGACCGAGGATTCGAACTGCGTCGGACCGCCCGGGGCTGGCAACTGACCAGCCGGGCCGCCTACCAGCCCGTTGTGGCGGCCTTCGTCAAGGACGGTCAGACGGCACGTCTCTCCCAGGCGGCCCTGGAGGCCCTGGCCATCGTGGCCTACCGCCAGCCCATGACCCGTGCCCAGGTGGGTCAGATCCGCGGGGTCAACTCGGACGGGGTCATCCGGGCCCTGCTGGTGCGCGGCCTGGTTCGCGAGGAGGGCCTGGACGAGCAGACCCATGCCGCGCTCTTGGTCACCACCGACCTCTTCCTTGAGCGGATGGGTCTGCAATCCTTGGAGGATCTGCCCTCCCTGGCCCCCTTCCTTCCCGACGAGGACTCGGCCCTGGCCCAGGCCCGCCAGGAGTTGTCCGGCCAGCTTCAGTCCCCGGATCCGGCCCAGGGTTCGCCCCAGGGCAAGGAGCAGTGATCGTCTGTCACACAAGGCGGTTACACTTGTCTCTGTTTGTCCAATTCCTGGACCACGCCAACCGGCAGACAGGCCGGTGGGGGCATGGATAGCATTCACGAGAATGAGGTTTTGATGGCGGTACGCGGCGATATACGAAATGTGGCGATTGTGGCACACGTTGACCACGGCAAGACCACCCTGGTCAACGCCATGCTGCAGCAGTCGCACGTCTTCTCCGAGCGGGAGGAGGTGCCCGACCGGGTCATGGACTCCAACGACCTGGAGAAGGAGAAGGGCATCACCATCCTGGCCAAGAACACCGCCGTCAAGTACACCGGCCCCCTGGCAGCCAAACTGGGCCAGCCCGACGGCATCACCATCAACGTGGTGGACACCCCCGGCCACGCCGACTTCGGAGGCGAGGTGGAACGCGGCATCTCCATGGTCGACGGGGTGGTCCTGCTGGTGGACGCCTCCGAGGGGCCCCTGCCCCAGACCCGCTTCGTCCTGCGCAAGGCCCTGGAGGCCAAACTGCCCGTCATCCTGGTCATCAACAAGACCGATCGGCCCGATGCCCGCATCTCCGAGGTGGTCTCCGAGTCCACCGATCTGCTCCTGGGTCTGGCCCAGGACGTGAGCGAGGAGGGAGTGGACCTGGACCTGGATTCCCTCCTGGACCTGCCTGTGATTTACTGTGCAGCCAAGGCCGGCAAGGCCTCCGTCAATCAGCCCGCCGACGGCGCTGTGCCCGACAACGACGATCTGGAGCCCCTCTTCGAGGCCATCCTGAACAACATCCCCGCCCCGGAGTACGAGGAGGGCGCCCCCCTGCAGGCCCACGTGACCAACATCGACGCCTCCGACTACCTGGGCCGTCTGGGCCTGGTGCGCATCTACAACGGCACCCTGATCAAGGGCCGCCAGTACGGCCTGTCGCGCGTGGACGGATCCATCGAGAACTTCAAGCTGACCGAGATTCTGCGCACCAAGGGCCTGCAGCGTTCCCCGGTGGACGAAGCCGGCCCCGGCGACATCGTGGCTGTGGCCGGTGTGGAAGACATCATGATCGGCGAGACCATCGTCGACCAGGACGATCCCCGCCCCCTGCCCTTGATCCACGTGGACGACCCGGCCGTCTCCATGACCTTCGGCACCAACGATTCGCCCCTGGCCGGCACCGAGGGCAAGGACCACAAGCTGACCGCCCGCATGCTCAAGGACCGTCTGGACCGCGAGCTGATCGGCAACGTCTCCATCAAGGTGCTGCCCACCGACCGGCCCGACGCCTGGGAGGTTCAGGGCCGTGGCGAGCTGGCCCTGGCCATCCTGGCCGAGCAGATGCGCCGCGAGGGCTACGAGCTGACCGTGGGCCGCCCCCAGGTGGTCACCAAGACCGTGGACGGCAAGCTTCAGGAGCCCATGGAGTCCGATACCATCGACGTGCCCGAGGAGTACATGGGCGCGGTCACCCAGCTCATGGCCGATCGAAAGGGCCGCATGGAGACCATGACCAACCATGGCTCCGGCTGGGTCAGGATGCAGTTCACCGTGCCCTCCCGTGGCCTCCTAGGCTTCCGCACCGCCCTGCTGACCGCCACCCGCGGCACCGGCATCTCCTCGTCGATCTCCGCAGGCTATGCCCCCTGGGCGGGCGACATCAAGACACGGCAGAACGGATCCATGGTCTCCGACCGCTCGGGCAAGGCCAGCCCCTACGCCATGCAGAAGCTCCAGGCCCGCGGCGAGTTCTTCGTCAAGCCCCAGTCGCCCGTCTACGAGGGGCAGATCGTGGGCATCAACAACAAGCCCGGCGACCTGGACATCAACATCACCCTGGAGAAGCACATGACCAACATGCGTTCCTCCACCGCCGACGTGCTGGAGACCCTGACCCCGCCCATCGACATGAGCCTGGAGGAGTCCCTGGACTTCGCCAACGATGACGAGTGCGTGGAGGTGACCCCCGAGTCCATCCGCGTGCGCAAGATCATCCTGGACAGGGATGCCTGGTACAAGTGGAACGCCCGTCAGCGCAGGGCCAACAAGAAGTAAACCTTTTCTCACAATCAGCCTTGGTCCGACCCGGCCGCCCCACGGTGACCGGGTCGGACTAGTCTTGAACCCATGAAGTCTCAGGTTTCCAAATCCAAGGACCAGACCGCCTCCCGTTCGATGGGGGAGTCCGGCAAGGTGAGTCCCTTCCGTTGCCTGCTGGGTCTGCCCATAGGCCTGGCGGTGGGCGTGCTGGGAACCCTGGTCCAGCGCTCCGGGGCCGCCCAGGGTCTGCCCTGGGGGATGGTCCTGGCCTATCTGCTGGTGGCCCTGGCCTCCTGGTGGGTCCGCTGCGACAGCGGCACCATGGGTCTGGCCCTGCATCTGGTGGCCTCGACGGTCACGGTCTGGCTGCTCTCCATGCGGGGGCCGGGCGGCGACGTGCTCATGCCCTATGCCAACTTCCCTACATTCTTTGCCAAGTATGCGGTCTTCCTCTGGATGGGCGGGCTGGTCCTGATACAGACCCTGGCCATCTGCCTGCCTGCCTCCTGGTTTGCTGACGGCCCCCTGCGTCGTCAGGGGCGATCGGCATGAGCCAGGTTCCGTCAGTATCACCGGCGACTCCGCCCGATCGTATTCCCCTGCACTTCCTGGGTCCCGAGGGGACCTTCACCCACCAGGCCGCCCTTGAGGCCGCCAACCTCATGGCAACAAGGCTGGGTTGCCAGACGGATCTTAAGCCCTGCACGGATGCGGCTGCCATTGTGGCCGCCGTGGAGGAGGGCCGGGGCTGGGGGGTGCTGGCCTGGGAGAACAACGTGGAGGGCCATGTGGTGCCCAACATGGACGCCCTGATCGACGCTCAATCGGTAGCGGGCTTCGGCATGGTCCGTCTGCCCATCGTCTTCGATGCCTTCGTCCGGTCCGACCATGGCCCCCTGCGCCAGGTCGGCGCCCACCCCCACGGACTGGCCCAGTGCAAGGGCTTCATCAAAGAGACCGGCCTCAATCCAGTCCCGACCAACTCCAACGCTGCGGCCTGCCGTGATTTGGGCCCCGATCAGGTGGCTCTGGGGCCGCGCATCTGCGGGAGCCTCTACGGTCTGGAGACCTACCGGCGTGAGGTGCAGGACTATCAGGGGGCCCGCACCGACTTTCTTGTGCTGGCTCCCCGGGATCAGGCCGCCGGGCTGGCGCGCCGCCTGGCACCGGGCGGGGATTTCGAGTCCATTGTCACTTTTATCCCCCTGAATACCGGGCCGGGCGTGCTGGCCAACCTGCTGGACCGTCTGCGTGATGCGGGCCTTAACATGACCTCTTTCATGTCCCGGCCCATCAAGGGGCACGACGGGACCTACAGCTTCGTAGCCAGCATCGACGCCGCACCGTGGCAGAAGGGTCTGCATCAGGTGCTGGCCGACCTGCTGGAAGGGGGGGACTGGCTCAAAACCCTGGCGGTCCATCCGCGCACCCCGCATCCAGCGCCCCCCATCCGTGAATGGATGCTGCCCAGGGCGGGGGCCTTCCGGGGTGAGGACCCCGATTCCGAGACGATCAGCAAGGAGTTGTTATGGTAGATGAATCCGCGCCCTTCCCACACATGGACCTGTCCGGGCCCGAGCACATGCACCCGATAGCGGGCATGGCCGCCTCGCCGGTGCTGACCTCGGCCCACAAGATCGCCGTTGCGGGACTGGGTCTGATCGGGGGATCGTTGGCCCGCCGCCTGGCCGCCCGGGGTCGGTTCGTGATCGCCTGGAACCATAACGACCGTCCCTATGAGCAGGCCCGCAGCCAGGGAATCCATTGCGTGGACACTCTGGAGGAGCTGGCCAAGGGCAAGGCGGACGTGCTGGTGCTGGCCACCCCCTTGCGGGCCATGCCCGACGTGCTCCAGGCCCTGGCCCCGGTACTGACCCGTGGCACCACCCTGACCGACGTGGGCAGCGTCAAGGGACCTGTCCGCAGGCAGGTCGAACAGGCCGGTCTGGCCGATCGTTATGTAGGCGCCCATCCCATGGCCGGCAGCGAGGGCTCCGGCTATGAGGATTCGGACCCGGCCCTCTTGGAAGATGCCCTCTGGGCCCTCTGCGTCGATGAGCATACGGATTACAGCCGCTTCCTGACCGTGGCCGATATGGTCACCCAGGGGCTGGGCAACCGGCTGATCGCCCTGGACGATGCCACCCACGACCGGGCTGCGGCACTGATTTCGCACATGCCCCATGTGGTGTCGACCGCCCTGGCCAATATGCTGACAAGGTCGCCCGACCGTCGTGTGGCCTCGGCTCTGGCGGCCGGGTCCTGGCGGGACATGACCCGTGTGGCCCTGACCGATCCGGAAAGGACCCGGGCCATGGTGGAGGAGAACGCCGACCAGGTGGCCGACCTTCTGGATGCCCTGGTCAAGAATCTGCAGGGCATGTCTTCCCTTCTGCGGGACCAGGAGCCGGAGGCCGACGAAAAGCGTCGGAGCTTCTTCCTCCAGGCGGACCCCTTCCGACGCTACAAGGCGGCCCTGGGCGACCGGGAGCAGATGCCCACAACTGATCTGGAACTGGATCCGCAGGGGGGCAGGTGGCGGCAGGAGCTGCTGGATTCAGCCCTGCGCGGCGAGCAGGTCTCGGCCTTCCTGACGACCAGCCGGGCCCGGGTGCTGCACCCGCCGGTCATCGACTGAAATTCGGAGGGTCCGGTCTGGGCGAGCGGCGTTCCGGGACCGGCTTCAGCGCCACCATGTCTGCCGCCTTAAGGGTCACGCGCTCCCCGGGACGCGACCCATTGGCCGCCGGATCCCTGTCCAGGATCAGCCGATGCCCGTCCCAGTCGACCACATGCCCTACGTAGTCGCGGAACTTGGGCCTTCCGTCTTGCGGGTCCTGTCCCAGGGCAATCCTGACCACCAGCCGTGCCCCGGCCGGTATGGTTGCTGGCAAACGCATGGCCATCCACCTCCTGGGTCAGTATCGCCTGCGGCTGCGACGAGGGTGTAAGCGCCTAGACTGTATTGCACAGCCAAGTGAAGGGAGTGTCCGTAGTGGACCAGGATCTGCAGGACTTCACCGACTATCTTTCCCGGGTGGCAGGCAAGAGTCCCAACACCGTGCGTTCCTACCGGGCCGATCTGGCGGGCTTTCTGCACCTGATGCACCTGCATGGCATCGATGACCCAGCGCAGATCGACCTGGCCACCATCAGGTCCTGGCTGGCTCACGAGGCAGCCACTCACGCCCGCTCGACCATGGCCCGGAAGACGGCCGCACTGAGATCCTTCTTCGGTTGGCTGAGCAGGCATGGCCGGATTGAGACCGACCCCACCCTGGCCCTGAGCAGTCCCAAGCAGTCCGAGCACCTTCCACGGATCCTGACGCACGACCAGGCCCGCACCCTGATGGATACTGTCGACCAGGATCCGGTCGAGCACCGGGAGGACGAGAAAGTTCAGGCGGCCCTGCAGGTGCGGGACGCGGCCATGCTGGAGCTGCTGTACGCCACGGGCATGCGTGTGGCCGAGCTGTGCGGGCTGGACCTGGATGACGTGAACAGGCGCAGCCGCACTGTAAAGGTCCTGGGCAAGGGTTCCAAGGAGCGGGTCCTGCCCTATGGCCTGCCCGCCGATCGAGCCCTGGATCGCTGGCTGGGGGAGGGGCGGCCGGTCCTGGCGGGCGCAAGGGCCAAATCGGCCCGCAAGGCAGGTCAGGCCCTCTTCCTGGGTCAGCTGGGCGGCAGGGTTGGCCAGCGCCAGGTCCGCAAGGTGGTCCATCAGGCGGCCGGTCAGGCCGGTGTGCCCGACATCGCCCCCCACGCCCTGCGGCACTCGGCCGCCACGCATATGCTGGATGGGGGAGCCGACCTGCGCGAGGTTCAGGAGATGCTGGGCCACTCCTCCCTGCGAACCACCCAGCGCTACACCCACGTCTCCATCGAGCAGCTGCGGGCCCGGTACAGGCAGGCGTTTCCCCGGGCCTGAGATTCGGCAAGTGAGACGAGACCTGTCCTGTGAAACATACTGGTATCAGAATGTGGCGTATCGCAGCCTACACGTCGGTCAAGGAACGGCGGTCAAGAACCTTCCAAGTGTATGCGCGAGAATGAGAGTCGGCTAAGGGGGGAGCAGCAGCAATGAAAAAGGGATCACAGCTTACGCTCGTATCCGCGACCATCTGTGCCTTGGCGCTCTTGGCAAGCGGCTGCGGCAGTGGCAGCGGCACCAACACCGAGGGTGCCGAGCAGTCGTCCGGCAGCCAGGCCAGCAACAACGCCGTGGTCTCGGTCCATGGATGTGAGCCCGCCCAGCCGCTCATTCCCAGCAGCACGGCGGAGAGCTGCGGCGGGCAGGTCGTAAACGCCATCAACTCCAGACTGGTCCGCTTTGACGACCAGGGCAAGGCCCGCAACGATCTGGCTTCGGAGATCAAGGGCAACGACGACATGTCCCAATACAAGATCACTTTGGCTGATGGGCGCAAGTTCTCGGACGGCACCCCCATCACGGCCAAGTCCTTCACCAAGGCCTGGTCCTGGAGCGCCAACGTGACCAACGGTCAGCTGAACGCCAGCTTCTTCGCCAACATCAAGGGCTTTGAGAACCTGCAGAAGCAGGGCGTGCCTGCGGATGCCCAGTTCTCCGGATTGAAGGTCATCGATGACAAGACCTTCACCGTGGACCTCAGCTCGCCCTCGTCCACCTTCCCCATCCAGGTGGGCTACATGGCCTTTGCGCCCCTGCCCGAATCCTTCTACAGGGATCCCAAGGCCTACGGGGAGAACCCGGTCAGCTCGGGTCCCTACAAGTTTGAGTCCTGGCAGCACAACGCCCTGATCAAGCTTGGCAGGAACAGCGACTACGACGGGGAGGTCAAGGTCCAAAACGGTGGCATCGACTACAAGGTCTACACCGACCTTGGTTCCGCCTATTCGGATGTGCAGGCGGGCAACCTGGACGTGATCGACAGGATCCCCACCTCTGCTGTCAAGACCTTCATGACCGACAGCATGGTGCAGAGCTACAACAAGCCCGGATCCGGTCTGCAGATGTTCACCATCCCCACCGCCATGGAGCACTTCGGCCAGGATCAGGAGGGTCATCTGCGCCGCCAGGCCATCTCCATGGCCATTGACCGCAAGATGCTGATCGACAAGGTTCTGGGCGGCCTGGGCGTGCAGCCCACCGACTTCACTGCACCTACCATCCCGGGCTATGCCAAGAGCCTCAAGGGTTCGGACAACATCAGGTACAGCGCCAAGAAAGCCAAGGAGTACTGGTCCAAGGCCGACGCCATCAGCCAGTGGCCGGCCGACAGGACTTTCAGGATGCTCTACAATGCAGATGGCGGCGCCAAGGACTTCTATGACGGCATGGCCAATTCCATCAAGAACACGCTTGGAATCAAGGCCGAGGCCACACCTGTACCCACCTTCAGCGAGTTCCGAGGCAACATCAAAAAGCGCCTCTACAAGGATGCGGCCTTCAGGTCATCCTGGTCACCTGACTATCCATCGCCTGAGACCTACCTGATGAGCAACTTCGCGAGCTCTGCGGCCGACGGCAACGGGTCCAACGACGGCGACTACAAGAATCCCAGGTTCGACGCCTTGCTGCAGCAGGCAGCCAAGGCCCAGGACACCAATGAGGCCAACAAGTTCTTCCAGCAGTCGGAGGAGATCCTCCTGAAGGACATGCCGGCGGTGCCGCTCTACTACGCCAACAACACCGGCGCCTCCGCCAAGAGGGTCCACGGTATGCGTCTGGGTTGGGACGGTTTCCCGATCTTCGCGGAGCTTTCCAAGGACCAGTGATGTCGAATAGCTGCGGCCCCGAGACCGGCAAATGAGATGAGACTTGCTTTACGAAACATCTTCGTACCAGAATATGGCGTATTGTGGCTTACACGTCGGTCAGGGATCCTTGAGGTTCGGTCATCCCGGTGTCCTTGGTTGCAGACGTGATGTTGACACTCGGTAAATATATAAACATAGGAGCAGCAGCAATGAAGAAGGGTTCACAGCTTACGCTTGTATCCGCGACCATCTGTGCCTTGGCGCTTTTGGCCAGCGGCTGCGGCGGTGGTTCAGACACCAAGGGCGCTCAGCAATCGTCCAGCAGCCAGTCGAGCAACAATACCGTCGTTTCGGCCCATGGGTGTGAGCCGGCCAAGCCGCTCATCCCCAGCAACACAGTCGAGAGCTGTGGCGGGCAGGTGGTGGACGCCATCAACTCGAAGCTGGTCCGCTTCGACAACCATGGCAAGGCCCACAATGATCTGGCTTCGGAGATCAAGGGCAACGACGACATGGATCAGTACAAGGTCACCCTGGTCGATGGGCGCAAGTTCTCGGACGGCACCCCCATCACGGCCAAGTCCTTCACCAAGGCCTGGTCCTGGGCGGCCAATGTGAACAATGGCCAGCTGGGATCCAGCTTCTTCGCCAACATCAAGGGTTATGACGATCTGCAGAAGCAGGGCGTGCCTGCGGATGCCCAGCTGTCCGGCCTGAAGGTCATCGATGACAAGACCTTCACCGTGGATCTGAGCTCGCCCTCGTCCACCTTCCCCATCCAGGTGGGCTACACCTCCTTTGCGCCGCTGCCCGAGTCCTTCTACAAGGACACCAAGGCCTTCGGGGAGAACCCGGTCAGCTCGGGTCCCTACAAGTTCGATTCTTGGCAGCACAACACCATGATCAAGCTTCGCAAGAACACCACCTACAAGGGTGATGTCAAGATTCAGAACGGCGGCATCGACTATAAGGTCTACACGGATGTCGCCTCGGCCTACGCCGATGTGCAGGCAGGCAATCTGGATGCAATCGATACCGTCCCCACCTCGGCCCAGAAGACCTTCATGAAAGACAGTCTGGTCAAGGGCTACAACGAGCCCGGCTCCGTCCTGCAGATGTTCACCATCCCCACCACCATGGAGCACTTCGGCCAGGACGAGGAGGGCCATCTGCGCCGTCAGGCCATCTCCATGGCTCTGGATCGCAAGATGCTGATCGACAAGGTTCTGGGCGGTCTGGGCGTGCAGCCCACCGACTTCACCGCACCGACCATCCCTGGCTACTCCAAGAATCTCAAGGGGTCCGATAACCTGAAGTACGATGCCAAGAAGGCCAAGGATGCTTGGGCCAAGGCCGATGCCATCAGCAAGTGGCCCGCTGACAAGAGCTTCCAAATGGTCTACAACGCCGATGGTGGTGCCAAGGACTTCTATGACGGCATGGCCAACTCCATCAAGAACACACTGGGGATCAAGGCCGTGGCCACCCCTGTGCCCACCTTCAGCGAGTTCCGTGGCAACGTCAACAAGCGCGCCTATAAGGATGCGGCCTTCCGGTCGGCCTGGTCGCCCGACTACCCCTCTCCCGAGAGCTACCTGCTGAGTAACTTCGCCAGCTCGGCGGCCGACGGCAACGGGTCCAACGACGGCGATTACAAGAACCCGAAGTTCGACGATCTGCTGAAGCAGGCTGCCAAGGCCAAGAACACCGACGAAGCCAACAAGCTTTTCCAGCAGGCCGAGGAGATCCTCCTGCAGGACATGCCTGCGGTGCCGCTCTACTACGCCAACAACAAGGGTGCGTCAGCCAAGAATGTGCAGGGATTGACTCTGCGCTGGAACAGCTACCCGAACTTTGCGGAGTTGTCCAAGAAGCAGTGATGATCGTGCCGGAAACGGCATAATCCGTCGTCGCTGACCCGGCCGGATCCGCACCAAAGCGGATCCGCGCCCGGGTCTTATGCACTGGCGGCGGATTCGGGAAACCAACCAAAGGAAAGAGCAGTATATATGAAGAAGCAATCGGCCCTGACCATTGCTGGCGCCGGACTGTGCGTCATGGCGCTCACGCTGGGCGCCTGCGGGGGATCCGGCGGATCCGACTCCTCTGCCAAGGGGACCAACGGCGGCAGCTCGAACGCCGTCATCTCGGTCTTCAACCCTGAGCCGGCCAATCCGCTCATCCCCAGCATGACCAACGAGGTGGGCGGTGGCAACCCCATCGACATCATGTTCTCCAAGCTGGTCCGCTTCGACGACAAGGGCAAGCCGGCCAACGAGATCGCCAAGCAGATCAAGGCCAACGAGGACAACACCCAGTACACCGTGACCATCAACGACGGCTGGAAGTTCTCGGATGGCACCCCGGTCACCGCACAGTCCTTCACCAAGGCCTGGTCCTGGGCGTCCAACATCGCCAACAAGCAGCTGGGTTCCAGCTTCTTCGCCAACATCAAGGGCTATGACGACCTGCAGAAGGAAGGCACCCCTGGCGATGCGCAGCTGTCCGGCCTGAAGGTCATCGATGACAAGACCTTCACCGTGGATCTGACCTCGCCATCCTCCACCTTCCCCATCCAGGTGGGCTACACCGCCTTTGCGCCCCTGCCCGAATCCTTCTACAAGGACACCAAGGCCTTCGGCGAGAAGCCGGTGACCGTGGGACCCTACAAGTTCCAGTCCTGGGAGCACAACAAGGCCATCAAGCTGGTCAAGGATCCTTCCTACAAGGGCGGCATCAAGGTCAAGAACGGCGGCATTGAGTTCCGCGCCTACACCGATGCCACCGCAGCCTACCGTGATGTGCAGGCCGGCAACCTGGATGTGCTGGACACCCTGCCTGCCTCGGCCCGCAAGACCTTCCAGACCGACAACACCGTCCAGGCCATCAACGACCCGGGCTCGGTCATCCAGATGTTCACCATCCCGACCTACATGAAGCACTTCGGCCAGGATCAGGAGGGCAAGCTGCGTCGCCAGGCCATCTCCATGGCCATCGACCGGCCGACCATCATCAAGAAGGTGCTGTCCGGAACCGCCAAGGAGGTCCACGACTTCACGGCCCCTGTCATCCCCGGCTATTCAGCCAGCATCAAGGGATCCGACGTGCTCAAGTACAACCCGTCCAAGGCCAAGGAGCTCTGGGCCGAGGCCAACAAGATCTCCCCCTGGGGTGAGGGCGACACCTTCAAGATCGCCTTCAACGCCGATGGCGCCCACAAGGAGATCTACGACGCGGTCACCAACTCCATCAAGAACGCCCTGGGCATCCAGGCTGCGGGCAACCCTCTGCCCACCTTCAGCGAGTTCCGCTCCAACGTGCAGAACCGCAAGTTCACCGACTCGGCCTTCCGCTCCGGTTGGCAGCCTGACTACCCCTCGCCCGAGAGCTACCTGTCCAGCAATTTCGCCAGCTCGGCAGCCAACGGCAATGGGTCCAACGACGGTGACTATAAGAACCCCGAGTTCGATGAGCTGATGGACAAGGCGGCCTCCGCCAAGAGCATCGACGAGGCCAACAAGATCTACCAGCAGTCCGAGGAGATGCTCTTCCGCGACCTGCCCGCAGTCCCGCTTTACTATCAGAACTCCAACGGCGTGGCGGCCAAGAACATCAAGGGATTCTCCTTCACTTGGAAGGGAACCCCCGCCTACTACAACCTCAGCAAGTGAGGTGACGGGAGTCTGAATCCCGCACCTTGAAACTGACACCGCCCGGGCCGGCGCGGAAGGATCCACTCCGCGCCGGCCTTGGTGTTCCTGCACCCCTGTTGAGGTGTGCTGGTAGACTCAAACAAGAATTTTTGCGGCGGCCCCGATCCCCATGCCGATCTCGGTCGCGGATGACAAAGGAGAATAGCCGATGGGAAAATATCTTCTGCGACGTATTCTGCAGATGATCCCCGTCGTTCTCGGTACGACACTGCTGATATACGCGCTGGTCTTCGCGCTTCCAGGCGACCCCGTGGCCGCCATGTTCGGGGACAAGCCGGTCAACCAGGCCGTTGCCGCACAGATACGCTCGGAATACAATCTCGACAAGCCCTTCATCGTGCAGTACGTGCTCTTCCTGAAGAACGCCCTGACCTTGAACTTCGGTAACACCTTCGCCGGCCAGCCCGTCATCAGCGTGATCGGCAGGGCCTTCCCGGTGACCATCAAGCTGGCCCTGATGGCCTTCGTCTTCGAGGGCGTCTTCGGCGTGATTTTCGGCATCATCGGCGGCCTGACCAAGGGCAAGTGGTCGGACAACATCATCCTGGTCCTCTCCCTGCTGCTGATTTCGGTGCCCACCTTCGTCACCGGCTTCATCCTGCAGTACCTGTTCGGCGTCAAATGGCATCTGCTGCCAGCCACGGCCGGGGCCAATCCGGGCTTCATTGACCTGCTCATGCCGGCCATCGTGCTGGGATCGGTTTCCATGGCCTCCATCATCCGTCTGACCAGGACGGAGATCACCTCCAACATTTCCGAGGACTACGTGCGCACGGCCCGGGCCAAGGGCATGAGCAACCGGTCCGTCATCGTGCGGCATGTGCTGCGCAACTCCCTGATCCCCGTGGTCACCTACCTGGGCGCCGACATCGGCGGACTGATGGGCGGGGCCATGATCACCGAGCGCATCTTCAACATCCAGGGTGTGGGCAACACCCTCTACCAGGCCATCCTCAGGGGCGAAGGCACCCTGGTGGTCTCCATCGTGACCATTCTGGTCCTGATCTTCGTCATCACCAGCCTCCTGGTCGACCTGCTCTACGCAGTGCTCGATCCGCGGATCCGGTATGCGTGAGGGAGAGGGACCGACTATGAGTGAAACGGCAATGAACGAGTCAAGCGAACAGAACGAAAGCCAGGCCCGCGTCTACTTCCCCGACCCCTTGCCGGGGCAGGAGCGGTTCGTGGCCCCCATCGACGAGACGCCCCTGCGCGAGGTGGACTCGGTGGATGAGGACGTGCCGCCCACCAGCATGTGGGCCGATGCCTGGAAGACCCTGAGGCGCAACCCGCTCTTCATCATCTCCGCAATCCTGGCGATTGTGGTCATCCTGGTGGCCCTCTTCCCCAACTTCTTCGCCAAGCAGGACCCCATGGCCTGCAGCCTGTCCAACTCCCTGGAACCGGGGAGGGCCGGTCACCCCTTCGGCTTCGACCTGCAGGGCTGTGATGTCTACAGCCGCGTCATCCACGGGGCCCGGACCTCGGTGGCCATCGGCATCATGACCACCATCCTGGTCACCGTCTTGGGCGGCCTCGTCGGCGCAATCGCCGGATTCTTCGGGGGCTGGGTCGACGCAGTGCTCAGCCGCATCACCGACATCTTCTTCGCCATCCCCATGATCCTGGGCGCCATCGTGCTCCTGCAGATGTTCCGTACCTCCACCTCACTGTGGAAGATCATCCTGACCCTGACCCTCTTCGGCTGGGTCAACATGGCACGTATCACCCGAAGCGCCGTCCTGGAGGCCAAGAACCTGGAGTTCAACACCGCATCCACGGCCCTGGGCTCCACGCCCCTGCGCAACCTCTTCCGGCACATCATCCCCAACTCCCTGGCCCCGGTCATCGTCATGGCCACCATGTCGCTGGGCACCTACATCGTCTCTGAAGCCACGCTGAGCTTCCTGGGCATCGGACTGCCCTCCACCGTGGTCTCCTGGGGCGGGGACATCTCGACGGCCCAGAATCTCCTAACTACCAACCCCTCGGTCCTCTTCTATCCCTCCGCAGCCCTGGCCATCACCGTGCTGGCCTTCATCATGATGGGCGACGCGGTCAAGGATGCATTGGATCCCAAGAGCAGAACGGCCTGAGTGGAGGAAGCATGACTGAAGCAGACAAGAACATGACCACCAATCAGGAGAATCAACCCCTGCTCGACGTGCGGGACCTGCAGGTGGATTTCACCGCCGATGGGCGCACCGTCCACGCGGTTCGCGACGCCTCCTTCAACGTCTACCCCGGCCAGTGGGTGGCCATCGTGGGGGAGTCCGGCTCGGGCAAGTCCACCTCGGCCATGGCTGTGCTGGGTCTTCTGCCCGGTACCGGCAAGGTGACCGGTGGCAGCATCCGGCTCAAGGGCCGCGAGCTGGTGGGCCTGGACCGCAAGGACTACGAGGCGCTGCGAGGCTCCCAGGTGGGCCTGGTCCCGCAGGACCCCATGAGCAATCTGAACCCGGTCTGGCGCATCGGCTCCCAGGTCAAGGAGGCGCTGATCGCCAACCACATGGACGTCTCCCGGGAGAAGCGCTCCCGGCTGGCCAAGGCCCTGGCCGGCGACGAAGAGGTGAAGGTAAAGAAGTCCGACGACGAGCTCTTCATCTCCTCCAAGGACCTGCCCGGTCTGCTCGAGGCCGCCCGTCAGGCCCTGAGCGATGCCGGGGTCGCCGACGTGGACAAGACCATGGAGGCCATGAAGGCCGAGTGGGATGTGGGCTCCGAGACCCGCTGGGGCGTGGCCAAGTCCCTGATCGACGCCGGCGTGGATGACGACGCGGCCTGGGCGCTGGCCAAGGAGCATGTGACCGGCTCGGATATGGACGACCGCATCGCCGGCCTGCTGTCGGAGGCCGGGCTGCCCGAGGCTGCCACCAGGGCCCGGCAGTATCCGCATGAGTTCTCCGGCGGCATGCGCCAGCGCGCCCTGATCGCCATCGGCCTGGCCTCCCGGCCCGACCTGCTGATTGCGGACGAGCCCACCAGCGCCCTGGATGTGACCGTCCAGAAGCGGATTCTGGACCACCTGCGCAGCCTGACCGAATCACTGGGTACCGCCGTGCTTTTCATCACCCACGACCTAGGTCTGGCGGCCGAGCGCGCCCAGCACATCGTGGTCATGTACCGGGGCCAGGTGGTGGAGTCCGGGCCCAGCCTGGAGGTCCTGCAGCACCCCCAGCACCCCTACACCAAGCGGCTGGTCCAGGCCGCGCCCTCGCTGGCCTCCCAGCGCATCATCTCCGCCAAGCAGCGAGGTCAGGATGCCGAGGGCCTGCTGGAGCACCATGTCAAGGGCGAGGGCACCCTGGAGCGCAGCGAGCACGTCATCACTGTGGAGCACCTGACCCGCGAGTTCAGGCTGCCCCGGCGCAAGGAGATGTTCAAGGCCGTGGACGACGTCTCCTTCTCGGTCAAGCGGGGGACCACCCTGGCCATCGTGGGGGAGTCCGGCTCGGGCAAGTCCACCGTGGCCAACATGGTCCTGCACCTGCTCAAGCCCACCTCGGGCCGGGTGACCTACGAGGGCCAGGACATCGCCGGTTTCGGCAGCCGTCAGCTCATGGAGTTCCGCCGGCACGTGCAGCCGGTCTTCCAGAACCCCTACGGTTCCCTGGACCCCATGTACTCCATCTACCGTTCCATCGAGGAGCCCCTGCGCATCCACAAGATCGGCAACGCCAAGTCCAGGCAGAAGCGGGTCAAGGAGCTGCTGGACATGGTGGAGATGCCCGAGTCGGTCATGGGACGCTACCCCAACGAGCTCTCCGGCGGACAGCGTCAGCGCATCGCCATCGCCCGGGCCATGGCCCTGAATCCGGATGTGATCATCTGCGACGAGGCCGTCTCCGCCCTGGACGTGCTGGTCCAGGACCAGGTGTTGCGGCTGCTCAACGACCTGCAGGCCGAGCAAGGGCTCAGCTACCTGTTCATCACCCACGATCTGGCCGTGGTCAGGCAGATTGCGGACGAGGTGGTGGTCATGCAGCACGGCAGGCTGGTGGAGCATGCCACCACCGACGAGGTCTTCGACCACCCACAGCGCCAGTACACCAAGGATCTGCTGGACGCCATTCCCGGCGGTAAGCTGCGCCTGGGTCTTGACTAGTCATCCTTTGCACAGACTCACAAGGAAATGAGGCATCATGGGATTGTTCGGTTTCGGCAGGAAACACGCCAAGCAGCGGGCCGAGGAGGACGCCGGGGATCAGAAGGACCAGTCCAAGGAGCTCGACAAGTCCGATCAGACCTCTCAGGAGGACCGCAATGAGACGGCTGCGGAGCAGGATGAGGCCGAGCAGAGCGGGAAGGGCCCCTGGGACAGCACGGATCCCGAGGCCCCCGACACCGATGAGTACCTGGACATCGGCGCCCTGATGCTGCCCTTCCTTGAGGGCAGCGAGCTGAGGCTCAAGGCGAATTCGCAGACCGGCGACGTGCTGGGAGCCACCATCACCTACAAGTCCTCCAGTCTGGAGCTGGAGCCCTTCGCGGCCCCCAAGTCCCTGGGCCTGTGGGACGAGGTCCGGGCCGATCTGCTCAAGGCCAACCCCTCCTGCAAGGAGGTGGACGGTGTCTTCGGCAAGGAACTGACCCTGCCCGTCAAGGTCAAGGGCAAGAACCTGCTGACCCGGGTGGTGGGCATCGACGGACCCAGGTGGATGCTGCGAGGCATCTTCTCCGGCCCGGCAGCCAAGGGCGGCAAGGAGAAGGATGTGCTCGACGGCTATCTGGCCGACCTGGTGGTTGTCCGTGGCGATGAGCCCCTGGCCCCTCGTGACCTGGTTCCCATGCATGCGCCCGTCACCCCCAATCAGCGCCGGGGAGAAGCCGAAGACGCGGAGTCCAAGGACGACCAGAGCGCGCAGATCCCCGGCAAGCCGGAGGGCCCCTTCGACTCGGACCAGCAGACCGAGGTGAAGACCACCCTGTCGCGCGGACCCATGTTCTCGGAGGTCCGCTAAGGCTGTGAAGCAGAAGCATTCCGGGCTGGCGGCGCTGGCCGACGACGATTTCTCCGTCATGGAGGCCATCGGCGGATGGCGGGGGATCGTCGAGTCCCTGCTGCCGGGGCTGGTATTTCTGGTTTTCTTCCTGGCCACCGGCCGTCTGGGGCTGACCGTGGCGGTTTCGGCGGCCCTGGCCCTGGTGCAGCTGATGGTTCGTCTGGTCCAGCGGCAGTCCTTTCTGGGTGCGCTGACCGGTCTGCTTTCGGTGGGCATCTGCCTGGTGGCCGCATGGCTGACCCGGGATGCCCGCAATTATTATCTGCCAGGATTTTTGACCAACGGATTCTGGATCATCGTTCTCGGGGCATCGCTGCTGGCACGGATGCCCGGCATCGGCCTGCTGGTGGAGTACCTGCGCCGGCCTGTGGTCTCAGGGTGGAGACAGTGGCTGGACTCCTGGCGCAGTGAACCGGACCTGGTCCGGGCCTATACCCAGGCCACTCTGGTCTGGATCGCCGTCTTCGCGCTGCGCCTGCTGGTCCAGGTACCGCTCTACCTGGCCGGTTCCGTAGGGTTTCTGGGCGCTGCACGCCTGATTCTGGGCCTGCCCCTGTTTGCCCTGGGCATCTGGATCAGCTGGCTGCTGATCGGCGGGCCCTACCATCGTCGCCAGGCCGACCAGGTTCAGGCCGACCAGGAGGTTCATACCGATCATGACTGAAACCAGGGCTCGTCTGCGCATCGAACGCTATGCCGACCAGGGCCGTTGCGTGAGCCACTTGGAGGACGGCCGGGTGGTCTTCGTCCGCTTTGCCCTGCCCGGGGAGCTGGTTGAGGTCCTCCTGGACGAGCCTCACGGTCGGGCCGGCAGATTCGCCACGGGCGAGGTGACCAAGGTGCTGGAGGCCAGCCCTGACCGACGCGAACCCGTCTGGCCCCTGGCTGGACCCTTGGCCTGGGGAGGCGGCCTGGGTGGTGCCGATCTGATTCACGTCAGCCTGCCCGGTCAGCTGGCCTGGAAGGCTGATCTGATTGGTCAGCAGATGTCCCGTCTGGGCGGGGTGGACGTCCAGGTGCCGGTGGCTCGGGTTCCGGGCGATGAGGAGCTGGGTGGCCTGCACTGGAGGACCCGAATCGAGCTGGTGGCCGACGACCAGGGGCGCCCTTCCATGCGTCGGCGGGGATCGCATGACCGGTTGCCGATTCAGACCATGCCCCTGGCCACCCAGAAGCTGCTGGATTTGGCCGACGAACTGGGCATCTGGGAGGGCGGACTGCCCGCTGGCGCCCGCATACGCCTGGCCGTGCCCCAGCCGCGCGATGGGGGACCGGTTGGCGACAACTACGCCCTGCTGGTGGACGGTCGCCTGAGTAAGGGGAGCCGCCTGCTGACAGAGCGGCTGGAGGCCGGAGGAGGGCCTGAATACCAGGTCCGGGCCGACGGATTCTGGCAGGTCCACCGTCAGGCACCGATTGTGCTGACCAAGGCGGTCCTGGACCAGGCTAGGCAGGCCCTGGATGGGGTCGCCGAACCGGTCGTCTGGGATCTCTACTGCGGATCAGGACTCTTCACCCTGCCCCTGGCCGCTCTGGCCGAAGGACGGGCCCGGCTCCTGGCCGTGGAGGGGTCCGCCAGAGCCATTGCCAGCGCGAAACACAACGTGAAGCAGGCCGGACTGGACCGGGTAGCCCTGCGTCGGGGGGACGTGGCCAAGATCCTGGCTGGCGGTGCGCCCAAGGGGCTGGGACATCCCGACCTGATCCTGCTGGATCCGCCCAGGGCCGGCGCCAAGGCTCAGGTCTGCCGGCTACTGGCCGCCAGTGGGGCGGGGACCATCATCTATGTGGCCTGCGATCCGACCAGCCTGGCCAGGGATACGGCCACCCTGATCTCCCTGGGCTACAGTCCCAAGCACCTCGAGGCCTTTGACATCTACCCGATGACCCACCACGTGGAGACTGTGGCGGTCTTCACCCGCACGGCGGGAAGGCGGCGCTGACATGAGCCGCGCCGGGCAAGTCTTGGCAGCGGTCAGGCGGCTGGCGGGTCTGCTGCTGGCGGTCGCTCTGCTGGCAGGCCTGCCCATGCTGACCGGCTGCGCCCCCAAGGACAGGGCCGTGGGCGACTCCTGGCATGAGGGCACCGTGCCCCACGACGGCGTGGATCGCTCCGACACGCTCGTGGCTTTGATCGGCTGCCCGCAGGAGGGCGTCAAGGACACGGATGCCGGTCTGGACAGCCGCATCCTGGCATCCTTGAAGGCGGAGCGGATGAAGGGCTATTTCTCCTCAGCGCAGTCCACCAGCGATCAGCAGGATGGGGTGCAGGATGCCGTCAACCGCGGGGTCAGCCTGATTCTGATCCGCCGGCCCGGAGCCGGTGACTGGACCCCAGCCCTCAAGGCAGCCCGGAAGGCGGGCATCCCTGTGGTAGAGTTCGCTCAAAGCGCCAAGGCTTGGACCCCTGACCCGGGTAGGCTCTACTATGCGGCTACGGTCCACCCGGTGGATCCTGCCGGGCATCCACGCGCGCCCCTGCTGGCCGACGCCCTGCAGACCATTGTGGACGACGGACCGCATGCCAGGATCATGGCCGTGCGCCTGAGCGCTGAGTGAGAGGGGGCCGAGAATGGGCACAGGCAGTGAGCAAGAGGCGACGGCGGGCACAGGCTTTCCGGTGATCGACCGGCCGGGGCTGAGCTCCCAGGAGGTGGAACGGCTGAAGGCCCAGGGGCTGGTCAACGTCTCCCAGGACCAAACCTCCCGCAGCCTGGGCCAGATCATCCGCGACAACATCTTCACCCTCTTCAACGGGATCATCCTGACCGCCATGGTGGTGGTCCTGCTGACCGGGCAGTGGAAGGACGCGGTCTTCGGCCTGATCATCATCATCAACACCGGCATCGGCGTGGCCACCGAGCTCAAGGCCAAGCGCACCCTGGACGGGCTGTCCATCCTGGTGGCCTCCGACTATACGGTGCGCAGGGATGGGCGCAACCTGACCGTGCCCCACGATGCCATCGTCAAGGGGGATCTGCTCTGGATCCGCTCCGGGGATCAGGTGCCCGCCGACGCGCAGATCATCGACACCTACGGCCTGGAGCTGGACGAGTCCATGCTGACCGGCGAATCGCGCACGGTCAAGCACAAGCCAGGGGACCAGGTCTACTCGGGCTCCACGGCCGTCTCGGGCATGGCCCTGGCCCAGGTGACCGCCGTGGGCGCCGACTCCTACGCCGCCACGCTGACGGCCAAGGCCAAGGTCTACAAGAAGGTCCACTCCGACCTGAACGAGGGCATCAACACCATCCTCAAGGTCATGACCATAGTGGTCATTCCCCTCTGCCTGCTGCTCATCTTCACCCAGATGCGGACCGTGGGCGGTTTCCAGACGGCCCTGGCCACCGGAGCCTGGCGGCAGGCCGTGGTGTCCGCCGTGGCCGGGGTCGTGGGCATGATCCCCGAGGGGCTGGTCCTGCTGACCTCCCTGAACTTCGCCCTGGCCGCCATCCGCCTGGCCCGCCACCAGACCCTGGTCCAGCAGATGGAATCCGTAGAGACCCTGGCCCGGGTGGATGCCCTGAATCTGGACAAGACCGGCACCATCACCGACGGGGGCATCGTCTACGACGACCTGCACCCGCTGGCCGAGGATCTGCCGGCCCGGCAGTTGCGGCAGGCCCTGGTGGACGTCTGCGCGGAGGAGAGCCCCAACGCCACCGGACGGGCCATCCTCAAGGGGATGGACGACCTGCGCCCGGGCAGGGCCGTCAGCCGCCTGCCCTTTTCTTCGGCCCGCAAGTGGAGCGCCGTGACCGACCAGTCCGGAAGAATCTGGTACTTCGGCGCCCCGGAGGTGCTCCTGGCATCCCAGGCGGGCAGCTGGCCCCAGGTGGACCGGCAGGTGGCCGACCTGGCCGACCACGGCTACCGGGTGCTGATGCTGGCCGCCCCCGACGGGTACCCGGGCACCGACCAGCCTGACTACTTCACCAGCAGCCCCGACCTGCCCGGGAACCTCAAGCCCCTGGCCCTGATCACCTGCTCGGAGCACATCCGCGACGACGCTGCCGAAACCCTGGCCTGGTTCCGCCAGCAGGGCGTGCGCTGCCGGGTCATCTCGGGCGACAACCCGGCCACCGTGGCGGCCATCGCCAACAAGGTGGGCCTGACCGGCGACCGGGCCCCCAGGGCCATGGATGCCCGCCAGCTGCCCGAGGACACCGCAGCCCTGGCCGATGTCCTGGAGGACGTGGACGTGCTGGGCCGGGTCCTGCCCGACCAGAAGAAGGCCATCGTCCAGGCCCTGCACCTGAAGGGCCACACGGTGGCCATGACCGGCGACGGGGTCAACGACTCCCTGGCCCTGAAAGAGGCTGACCTGGGCATCGCCATGGGCAATGCGGCGGCCGCCACCAAGGCCGTGGCCCAGCTGGTCCTGGTGGATTCGCGCTTCTCCCACCTGCCCGATGTGGTGGCCCGGGGCCGGCAGGTCATGGCCAACATGGAGCGTGTGGCCGGCCTCTTCCTGGTCAAGACCGTCTACTCGGCCCTGATCTCCCTGGGCGTGGTCCTGACCGGCATCCCCTTCCCCTACCTGCCCCGGCACATCACCTACATCGGCGCCCTGACCATCGGCACACCGGCCTTCTTCCTGGCCCTGGCCCCCAACACCAGGCGCTACCGGCCCGGCTTCCTGAAGCGTGTGGTCACCTTCGCCCTGCCCTCGGGCATCGCCACGGCTTTGATTGTGCTGGCGGCGGCCTGGAGCCTGCCCGGCCTGCTGGGACTGGACCTGGCTCGGCCCGGCGACCTGGGGCGCTGGCGTTCGGTCTGCGCCATCGTCCTCTTCTGCATGGGCGTGCTGGTCCTGACCCAGGTGGCCCGGCCCCTGCGCTCCTGGAGGGGCCTGCTGGTCCTCTTCTTCGCCGCAGCCGGGGTGATCGGGGCCCTGGTCCCCGTTGTGGCGCGGTTCTTCGCCATCAGCCTGCCCACTGGTCCGGCTCTGGCCGCCACCGTGGCCTTCGCCCTGGCGGGTGCCCTGCTCATGGTCCTGGCCGTCCTGGGCTATCCGGCATGCGCACGTTACATAGGCCAGGTAACACATAGGCGCTAAGAATGAACCTCACAAGCACAGATAAGCGTCACTGACGGCCTGGGGTCCTCCCGCCGCCGGTCCACATGGGCGCAAGGGCAGTGCCTGAGCGTCCAAGGAAGGGGTGGTGCATGTCAGAATCCGCACAAGATGCCGGTCGTTCCAAGCTCAAGGTGGGCTCCGAGGAGTTCGAATACTACCGGATCAGCGACCTTCCGGGCATCGACCACCTGCCCTACAGCCTGCGCATCCTGGCCGAGAATCTGTTGCGGCACCAGAACGGGACCACGGTGACCCGGGACCAGCTGGATCAGCTGCTGAACTGGGACCCCAAGGCCCAGCCCGACAGGGAGATCCAGTTCAGCCCCGCCCGGGTGCTCATGCAGGACTTCACCGGCGTGCCCTGCATGGTCGACCTGGCCACCATGCGCGATGCCGTCAAGGCCCTGGGCGACGACCCCTCCCTGGTCAACCCGCTCATCCCCGCGCAGATGGTCATCGACCACTCCGTCCAGGTGGACAGCTCGGGCGTGCCTGGCGCCCTGGAACACAACATGGACATGGAATACCGGCGCAACAGTGAGCGCTACCGCTTCCTGCGCTGGAGCCAGCAGGCCTTCCAGAACTTCCGCGTGGTGCCCCCGGGCACCGGCATCATCCACCAGGTCAACCTGGAGTACCTGGCCCAGGTGGTCATGCGCAGGGACAGGACCAAGGGAGAGGGGCCGGCCCTGGTCTACCCGGACTCCTGCGTGGGCACCGACTCCCACACCACCATGGTCAACGGCCTGGGCGTGCTGGGCTGGGGCGTGGGCGGCATCGAGGCCGAGGCGGCCATGCTGGGCCAGCCCATCTCCATGCTGGTCCCCCAGGTCCTGGGCTTCAAGCTGACCGGATCCATCCCCGAGGGGGTCACTGCCACCGACGTGGTGCTGACCGTGACCCAGATGCTGCGCGAGGTGGGCGTGGTCGGCAGGTTCGTGGAGTTCCACGGCAAGGGCCTGGCCCAGGTCCCCCTGGCCAACCGGGCCACCCTGGGCAACATGAGCCCCGAGTTCGGCTCCACCTGCGCCATCTTCCCCATCGACCGAATCACCCTGGACTACCTGCGTCTGACCGGCCGTAGCGACGAGCATGTGCGCCTGGTGGAGGCCTATGCCAAGGCCAACGGGCTGTGGATGGACCCGGAGGATGCCGACTGCCCCGAGCCCGAGTATTCCCAGGTGCTGGAGCTGGACCTGTCCACGGTGCGTCCCTCCATTGCCGGCCCCCGGAGGCCCCAGGACCGCATCCTGCTGGACCAGGCCCAGCAGACCTTCCATCGGGACCTGAAGGATTACAGCGACCAAGGCAGGGACGCAGACGGCCAGGCCGTGCCGGTCAGGAAGGCCGACGGCAGCGAGTTCAGCCTGCGGGACGGGGATGTGGTCATCGCGGCCATCACCTCATGCACCAACACCTCCAACCCCTCGGTCATGGTGGCCGCCGGTCTGCTGGCCCGCCAGGCCCGGGCCCGGGGCCTCAAGCCCAAGCCCTGGGTCAAGACCTCGCTGGCTCCTGGCTCCCAGGTCGTGACGGACTATCTGAACCGGACCGGCCTGAGCAAGGACCTGGACGCCCTGGGCTTCGAGCTGGTCGGCTACGGCTGCACCACCTGCATCGGCAACTCCGGACCCCTGGACCCGGCCATCCACCAGGCCATCGCCGATCACGACCTGACGGTGACGGCCGTGCTCTCGGGCAACAGGAACTTCGAGGGCCGCATCAGCCCGGATGTGAAGATGAACTACCTGGCCTCGCCGCCCCTGGTGGTGGCCTACGCCCTGGCCGGCAGCATGGACTTCGACCCCTGGCGCGACCCCCTGGGCCAGGACAGCCAGGGCAAGCCGGTCATGCTGGCGGACATCTGGCCCTCCCAGGAGGCCATCGAGTCCGTGGTGGGCACCGCCCTGGACCGGGACATGTACCTGCGCGACTATGCGGACGTCTTCGGCGGGGACGAGCGCTGGCGGAAGCTGGAGGTGCCGGAGGGCGAGCTCTTCCACTGGGATCAGGATTCCACCTACATCCGCCGCCAGACCTTCTTCGATGGCATGAAGGCCCAGCCCGACCCCCTGGAGGACATCCACGGGGCCCGGGTGCTGGCCCTGCTGGGGGATTCGGTCACCACCGACCACATCTCGCCCGCAGGGGCCATCAAGGCCGACGCACCGGCCGGCCGCTACCTGCAGGAGCATGGCATAGCCCCCAGGGACTTCAACTCCTACGGCTCCCGGCGCGGCAACCACGAGGTCATGGTCCGGGGCACCTTCGGCAACATCCGCCTGCGCAACCAGCTGCTGGCCTCGGTGGGACTGGATGTGCGCCCGGGAGGGTTCACCTACGACTTCCTGAACGGCCAGGAGACGACCATCTTCGAGGCGGCGCAGGACTACGCCAGGAAGGGCACGCCCCTGGTGGTGCTGGCCGGCAGCGAGTACGGCACGGGCTCCTCCAGGGACTGGGCGGCCAAGGGCACCCGGATGCTGGGCGTGCGGGCCGTCATCGCCAGGTCCTTCGAGCGCATCCACCGCAGCAACCTGATCGGCATGGGCGTGCTGCCGCTGGAGTTCCCAGCGGGTCAGTCGGCCCAGAGCCTGGGGCTGGACGGCCAGGAGACCTATGACCTGATCGGCGTCGACGCCTTGAACAGCTCCCTGCCCGAGCAGGTCCAGGTGCGGGCCCAGCGGCCCGACGGCAGCAGGGTGGAGTTTGCGGCCAAGGTGCGCATCGACACCCCTGGCGAGGCTGAGTACTACCGCAACGGCGGCATCCTGCAGTACGTGCTGCGTGGGCTGCTGTCCAAGGCCGATCAAGAGGCCTGAAGATACAAAAATCCCCGCCCCCGATGCCAGGGGCGGGGATTTCTTATATCAGTTGCGGTCGCCGACCAGATTCAGGATGTAGAGGAAGAGGTTGACGAAGTCTAGGTAAAGGTTGAGGGCGCAGAGGATGGAGACCCGCTTGATGGCCTCCGGCCCCTGGCTGCGGTAGGTGGCGAAGATGACCCTGGTCTGCTGGACGTCGTACATGGTCAGCCCGGCGAAGAGGATGATGCCGATGGCCGAGACCACGCGCAGGGCCGTGTCGGAGGGGGCCAGGAAGAGCATGACCACCTGGACCAGGATCAGCATGAGCAGGCCGGCCATGAAGATGGACCCCATGCCCAGCATGTTGCGCCGCGTGGTCAGCCCCAGCATGCTGAGGACGAAGAAGAAGCCCGCGCTGATCACCAGGGTCAGCATGATGGAGGGCAGTGAGTAGGTCATGAAGATGGTGCTCAGGGTGAAGCCCATCAGGGCCGCATAGAGGTAGAACATGACCCGGGCGGTGGAGGTGCGCATGCGCATGACCCGGACACTCAGAATCATGGCGAAGGCCACCTGGACCACGGCCATGCCGATCCAGCCCAGGGCGCCCGTGGCCTGCATGAATGCCAGGAGCAATCCGGTCCGGGCTGTCAGGTAGGCGGTCAGGGCGGTGACCAACAGGCCGACGGCCATCTCCGCATAGGCGCGGGACATGGAGACCCGCTCCGCCTTTTCAAAGCTGTATGCTGCGTTGGTGTCGATGGGCGCGCCCATGCCGTAGGGCTCACCGCCCTGCATGGTCGGCATCGGCTGCTGTGTGTACTGACCGTATGGGGCCTGCGGCCGCGGATTCCCGTTGAAAGCCATCTGCTCCTCCTTGTCTTCCCGCCTGTGGCGGATGGTCGTCTTGTTCAATTCTACATGGCCGATTTGGCGGTATAAAGAGTGTTTGCTCTGGCTGGAATCAGGCAGGGACGGCCGCCATGGTGGGGTGGTTGCATGCCCACATCCCGCCGTGGCGGTTGCCCCCTCTCCTGATGTGCCGTCCAGACTTTGCAGGCTGGGCGGAGTGTGGTGGGGGTGCGGGAGGGAAGTGTCGGCTCTCTTGGGGTTTGAGCCTTGATTGGCACGTTTCCTCCCTGCTCCCCCTAGGTGGGCCGGGGGCGGGGGGATTGATACGCCGCCCGGCCGCTCTTACTCGTGCGAAGCGTATAGCAGTTGGTGTTGTTCCCTGCGGTGGCGGCGGGATGCGAGGACCCCGCCCATGCCGGTCATGCCGGTGGCCAGGGCGAGCAGGATGCCCTCCCCTCCGGCCTTGGGGAGCACGCCTGCAGGCAGGTACGTGTATCGGAGGGAGGTGTCGGTCAGGATGCGTCCCGCGCCGCCCATTGCATAGTTGACGCTGACTGTGACCGTACCTGGCTGGTGTGCGGGTGTGAGCACGGTCACGCTGTTACCGTTGCTGACAGGAGCCAGGTTCGTGCCTGGGTCGGTGTCGAATCTGGCTGCAGTGATCACCGGCTGCAGGTTGAACAACACCGACACAGGAACGTTTGAGTCGTCGGTAGTGCCGTCGCCGAGCTGACCATAGCTGTTTTCTCCCCAGGCGTATGCGTATCCGTTGCTGCCCACGGCCAGCGAATGATGGTCTCCGACGCTGAACCGTGTGGCTTGTAGCCCTTTGCTAGCGTCGGCTGGACTGGTGGGGTCGCGCACTGGCACGGGAACACTTGAGTTGCTGGTAGTGCCGTCGCCGAGCTGGCGATACAGGTTCCATCCCCAGGCGTATGCGTATCCGTTGTTGCCCACAGCCAGTGAGTGCTCGCCTCCAGCGTTGATCGCTGTGGCTTTGAGCCCTTTGCTCGCGTCCTTGGGGCTGGTGGGGTCGCGCACGCGCACAGGAACTGTCGAATCTGCTGTGTTGCTGTTGCCGAGTTGGCCATAGTTGTTTAATCCCCAGGCGTAGGTGTATCCGTCGCTGCCCACGGCCAGCGAATGAGAGTATCCGGCGCTGACCTGTACGGCTTTCAGTCCTTTGTTTGCGTCGTTGGGGCTGGCGAAGTCTCGCACGCGCACAGGAAAAGACGAAGAGTTTTTGTTGCTGTTGCCGAGTTGGCCATAGTTGTTTAATCCCCAGGCGTATGCGTATCCGTTGCTGCCCACGGCCAGCGAATGGTGCCATCCGGCGCTGACCTGTACGGCTTTGAGTCCTTTGCTCGGGTCAGTGGGGCTGGCGGGGTCGCGCACGCGCACGGGGAAAGACGAATCTGATGTGCTGTTGTTGCCGAGTCGGCCATTGTCGTTCCATCCCCAGGCGTAGACGTATCCGTCGCTGTCCAAGGCCAGTGAATGCTCGTCTCCGGCGCTGACCTGTATGGCTTTGAGTCCTTTGCTCGGGTCAGTGGGGCTGGCGGGGTCGCGCACGCGCACAGGAACAGAGGAATACGTTGTGGTGTTGTTGCCGAGCTGACCATGCTGGTTGCTGCCCCAGGCGTATACGTATCCGTCGCTACCCACGGCCAGCGAATGCCATTTTCCTGCGCTGACCTGCACATAGGTGAAGTCGGTCGGCACGCCTGCAGGTTTCCTCACTATGTTCGGCGTACTCCGGCTGTTAGTCGTTGCGTCGCCGAGCTGACCATAGGTGTTGTCTCCCCATGCGTAGGCTTTCCCGTCGCTGCCCACCGCCAAGGAAAAAACATAGGTATAGTATTTTGCTCCGCCGACCTGGTTGAATCTGATGCCGCTGGTGCTGTCTGGCGGGGTGATGGTGGTGGTTTCGTGGCCGAGCTGGCTGCCCTTGTCGGGGTTGATTCTCCAGGAGGTGTTGGGGGTTTTGCTGGTCCATTTGGCGGTGAGGGTGAGATTTTCGGTGACGGGCTTGCTGAAGTCGTAAGCGACTTCGTTGATAAACCATCCGTCGAACTGGTAGCCGCTGCGGGTTGGGTCGGGTGAGGGCCGTTGGACTCTCCCGTAGGGATAGGTAACTTGCTGGTCTCCGGGTTTGGGGCTTCCTCCGTCTGTCTTGAAGGTGACCGTGGATGTGGAACTCTGTCGGATGTCCTTCAGAAGCGTTTGGTCTACCGTGTAGTTGAAGCTTCGGGTGAAGGGCTGGCCGTCCTGCCTGCCGGTCAGTGTGATGGTGACTGGTCCGGGCTGGCTTGCTGGCATTTCCGTCTGCCAGGAGCCGTCGGTCTTGTTGAGTGTCAGCGACTGGCCGTCCAGGCTGGCTGATTCGAGAGTGGCCGCCTGGGTGATGTTGACTTTTGCTGGCTTGCCTGGCTGGTTCTGGGTGTTGATGCTCCACTGGTATAGGCTGCCCTGCCTGTCTAGGGCGGTGATCCTGCTGCCTGTAATGGTGGCCTGTGTGTAGGGCTGGCTCCCCTTGTCCGCGCGCGTGGGTGTCTCGCCTGGCTTCCAGGTCCAGATGTGGCCGTCCGTGCCGGTGATGACGGCCTGGTTCTTGTTGGCGGTGATCCGGCTGGCTTTCATGTTTTCCGACAGGCCGGTGGTTGCGAGGCTTGTCTTGCCGTCGGCCAGGTAACAGGCCTGCCCGTTTGCGCCCAGGAGGAGGAACCCCTGGCTGAGGGCTTGGGCTTGGGTGATGCGCATGCCCTGGTCTTGTCTGATGCGTTCGGGCTTGACATTGGCGGTCCTGCTTGTGTTCCAGGTCCAGGCTTGCCCGTCCGCATCCACGATGAGAGTCCGGCTGGGGGAGGCGACGGCCAGTATTGCCTGGGCCTGTCCGGGCAGAACGGTCGTGGCTTGTTCCGTCAATTTTTCGTTCTGACCGTCGGTCTGGCCGGCTTGGAAGGCGTGGACATGTCCCTGCCGGTCCACGGCCAGCAGCAGGCCGTCGTTCATGCTGATGCTGGTGAACCTGGTGTTCTGCTTGGTGTCGAGGATGGCGGGCGTGGATTGTCCGTTGGTCCAGGTGTAGATCTGCTGGTCGGATCCTAATGCGGCCTGCCATTGGCTGCCTGATGCAACCTGCAGGTAGCGGAACCCGTCGGGGGCATGGGCGGGGGAGGGAACCTGCTTGGGTGCGCTGTCCTGTGCCCAGGTGTAGATGCGGCCGTCGCCGGTCAGACCGGTAAACTGGTCCCCTGCGGCTTGGACGCTGACATAGTAGGGCTCTTGCAGGCTGGGTGGGCTGATGGTCACCCGGGTGCCGGAGGCGGGCCCGTGGTCCGGGCTCAGCGTCCAGTCCGTGGCTTTGCTCCATTTGGCTTTCAGGGTTGTGTCCTGCAGGATGGGGGTCTGAAAATCGAAGGGTTGGCCGTCACGTGTCCACCCGTCGAACCGGAAGCCTTCGCGCACGGGGTTGTTTCCCGGAGGGGATGCGAGAGTGCCGGCTTTCACGGTCGCCTGGGTAGGAGTGTTGCCGTCGTCTGGGTCGAAGCGCACCGTGTGCGAAGCTTGACCGTCCGTCTTGCCGGATGGCTTGGTTGTAGAGGAGCTTGTGCTGTTGGTGGCGTCCTTCGGCGTTGACGGGAATGGGCTTGGTGCCGTGGGGTTCAGGGGTGATGCGGTTTGCAGTGGCGAGGGTGAAGGCAGGCGAGTGCTGGTTGTGCTGTTGGGGAGTGTGCCGGGGGTTTGCTCAGCTACGCGAGGAGTCTGACGGGGGGGGGGGGGGGCCGCCCCCCCCGGCCCGCCGGGGGGCGGGGGGGGGGGGGGGCGGGGCGCGCCCGGGGGCGCGCGCGGGGGCGCGCCGCCCGC
>NZ_JACFSB010000001.1:391533-596803 GCF_016100645.1 Bifidobacterium sp. M0353
CTGGGTGGGGGGGGTTGTGTTGTT
Organism: Bifidobacterium sp. M0353; assembly: GCF_016100645.1. Lineage (NCBI taxonomy): Bacteria > Bacillati > Actinomycetota > Actinomycetes > Bifidobacteriales > Bifidobacteriaceae > Bifidobacterium > Bifidobacterium sp. M0353. The sequence goes on from NZ_JACFSB010000001.1 coordinate 391,558, forward strand.
GGGGGGTGGCCGGGGTGTTGCCCATCCCCCGGCGGGCGCCGCCCCCCCCCCCCCCCCCCCGCTAAATACCGGCGTGCCCGCCGGATGGGCGGACACGACATCGACCGCGTTGGCGGACGCGACACCCAGGCCTGCCAGCAGGCCCAGCAGGACGATCACCGTCGCCGATGCGCGACGCAGACGGGTACCCAGATGCATGAAATCAATCCCCTTCACCAATGCCAAGCGGTATCAAGGCCTCCTGCCTATCAGCATTAACGTCTTTCAAAGTCGATGAACCGTCGCTACTGTGGACGTTAACCGCCCATAAAGCAAAAGCCAGCTATCTCCCAACATCCCCACTTTTCACTTTACCACCAAGCCAACAGAGAACGCACGAAATGCAGAAGCGCGACGGTAGGCCTTAAACAAGAGCTGATCCCATCTTGCCTGGCAGATAGAATGAACACACAACACGTCACGGCCGTTGATCGGCCGATAAGGAGCATGACTATATGACAGGAAACGTCACCGACACCGTCATCACCCTCAACAATGGGGTCAGCATTCCCCAGCTGGGTCTCGGGGTCTTCCAAACACCTGATGGCGAGGCCACCAGCCAGGCCGTCACCTGGGCCCTGCAGGCGGGCTATCGCCATATCGACACCGCCATGATCTACGGCAACGAGCAGTCCGTGGGGGAGGGTCTGCGCCGCTCCGGGGTTGACCGGCGGGATGTTTTCCTGACCACCAAGCTCTGGAATGACGACATCCGTGCGGGGCGGACCAAGGAGGCCTTCAAGGAGAGCCTGGACCGGCTGGGCGTGGACTACCTGGACCTCTACCTGATCCACTGGCCCGCCCAGGGCTGGCAGCAGGCCTGGGAGGACATGGAGGAGCTCTACACCCAGCGACGGGTGCGCGCCATCGGGGTCTGCAACTTCCAGAAGCACCACCTGGACGAGCTGCACACCATCAGCGGCACCAAGCCGGCGGTCGACCAGATCGAGTCCTCGCCCCAGTTCGTCAACGACGACCTGATCGACTACTGCCACGGCACCCTGCGCGTGGATGTGGAGGCCTACAGCCCCCTGGGCGGCACCGGCGGCAGCCTGCTGGCCGACCCCAGGCTCAAGGCCATGGCCGAGCGTTACGACCGCTCCCCGGCGCAGATCGTGCTGCGCTGGCACCTGCAGCGCGGGGTCATCGTCATCCCCAAGTCCACCCACAAGGAGCGGATCGAGCAGAACGCGCAGGTCTTCGACTTCGAGCTGAGCGATGAGGATATGAAGGCCATCACCGCCATGAACAGGGACGAGCGCACCGGCGCGGATCCCGACAACTTCGACTTCTAAGGGATGGTGGTACAGGAGGAGACCCGACCTTGCAGGCGGGGCCTCCTCCTGGGACCCGGCGGAAGCCCCAACCCTTCCACCTGGCCTGGTCTCTATGGTAAAGGATTTGTGACGATTCAGCTAATCGGCATTGCCGCTGATGGCTTCGTCGTCGGCCTCCTGCTCCTGGGGCGAACCTGAGATGTCGCGGTGGATGGACTGCATCTGCACCTCGATGTTCTGCAGGGAGCGGGCGCAGTCCAGCAGGGTCTGCGAATGCTCGGCCAGGCGGGCGTCGGGCAGGTCGGACTTGTAGCGCAGCTGGTGCTCCAGGGAGGCCCAGTAGTCCATGGCAATGGTGCGGAACTGCACCTCGACCGGCGTGTAGTGGGGGCCCGAGGTCAGGAAGACCGGCACGGCGTAGATGACGTGCAGGCTGCGGTAGCCGTTCATCTTGGGGTTGCGGATGTAGTCCTTGACCCTCAGCACCTGGATGTCCGACTGGTCTGAGAGGTAGCGGGAGACCGAATAGACGTCGTCCCGGTAGTTGCAGATGACGCGCACGCCGGCCACGTCGAAGATGTGATCGCGCACCGAGGGAATAGTGACGGGCAGGTTCTTGCGGTGCAGCTTGCCGATCAGGGAGTCCACGCTCTTGAGCCGGCGCTCCATGTGGTGGATGGGGTTGTGGCTGAACCGGACCTGGAATTCCGTGTCCAGCACGTCCAGCTTGGTCGAAATCTCGTACATGGCCCCCTCGTAGGTCTGCATGAGATTGACGAATTCCGTTATCTCGTCGATGTCCAGCTTGGGACGGTCCTTTTCGTCCAAGTCCGACAGTCGCTGCTTCATTTCGGATGCGCTCATGGCACTGTTACGGTCGAGTATCACATGAACCTCCCATGCCGCCGTTCGTAACCATGACTCATGGTACGCACAGGCCCCGATGGCCGCGGGACCCGACCTGCGCATACAATCAGGGCTTATGGAAGCAGGCGAGGGCATGAGCGTGACCGCTCAGCGTAAGGACAGCAGGGGCGTCTACTATGTGCGGACCCTGGGCTGCCAGATGAACGAGCACGATTCCGAGCGGATCGCCGGGGTGCTCCGGGCCCAGGGCTACCAGCAGGCCACGCCCGAGCAGGTCCGCGCGCGCGAGGTGGACGTGATGGTGCTCAACACCTGCGCCGTGCGCGACAACGCCACCCAGCGCATGTACGGGACCATCGGGCGCTGGCACAGGTTCAAGCAGCACAAGCCCGACACGCGCATCGCCGTGGGCGGCTGCATGGCCCAGAAGGACCGGGAGTGGATCGTGAAGGCGGCACCCTGGGTGGATGCGGTCTTCGGCACCAGGGACATCGGCTCGCTGCCCGGGCTTTTGGACAAGGCCCGCAAGGACGGGCGGCCCCAGGTGGGGGTTACGCAGGAGCTGCGGGATCTGCCCGGGCGGTTGCCGGCGGTCAGGGCCTCGCGCTCGCAGGCCTGGGTGTCCATATCGGTCGGCTGCAACAACACCTGCACCTTCTGCATCGTGCCCTCGGTGCGCGGGCGGGAGCGGGACCGTTCCATGGACGACATCCTGCAGGAGGTTGAGGAATGCGTGCGCTCCGGTGCCCGCCAGGTGACCCTGCTGGGGCAGAACGTCAACTCCTACGGCTGGTCCACGGGGGACCGCTACGCCTTCGCCCGGCTCCTGCGCGCCTGCGGCCGGGTGCCTGGATTGGAGCGGATCCGCTTCACCTCGCCCCACCCGGCGGCCTTCACCGACGATGTGATCGCCGCCATGGCCGAGACGCCCACGGTCATGCACCAGCTGCACATGCCCCTGCAGTCGGGCTCCGACCGGATTCTGCGGGCCATGCGGCGCTCCTACCGGTCCCAGCGCTTTTTGGACATACTTGACAAGGTTCGGGCCGCCATGCCCGATGCCCTCATTACCACCGACATCATCGTGGGCTTCCCCGGGGAGACCGAGGAGGACTTCCAGGCCACCATGGACGTGGTGCGTCGGGCGCGCTTCTCGTCGGCCTTTATCTTTGAGTATTCGCCCCGTCCGGGTACGCCGGCCGCACGCATGCCCCAGCTGCCCAAGGCCGTGGTCCAGGACCGGTTCGAGCGGCTGCAGGCCCTGCAGGAGTCCATCACCATGGAGCACATGCAGGACTTTCTGGGCAAAGAGGTGGAGGTGCTGATTGGCGACGGGCACGGTCGGCACGACGGCAGTACCCATCGGGTGACCGGGCATGAGCGCACCGGTGTACTGGTCCACGTCGGTGTGCCCCGGGGGATGCCTGCGCCTAAGCCCGGGGACCTGGTCACCTGCACCGTCACCCAGGCCGGACCCCACTATCTGATCGCTGACCCGGATCCCCGGGCGGGGCAGGTCTATGACATCCGCTGAACCCCGCATCGTTTCCATCGTGGGTCCCACAGCCTCGGGCAAAACCGCCCTGGGCGTGGCCCTGGCACAGGCGCTCCAGGCGCGCGGGCAGGAGGCTCATATCGTTAATGCCGATGCCTACCAGATGTACCGGGGGATGGACGTGGGCACGGCCAAGCCTTCGGCAGGGGAGCGGCAGGCGGTGGTCCACCACCTGATCGACATAATCGAGCCGGAGGAGGCCATGAGCGTGGCCCGCTTCCAGGCCATGGCCCGGTCCCTGATAGCCGACCTGCGGGCGCAGGGAATCCGGCCCATTCTCGTCGGCGGCTCCGGGCTCTATACCCGGGCGGTCATCGACGATCTGTCCTTCCCCGGCACCGACCCGGCGGTCAGGGCCAGGCTGGAGGAGCGGGCACAGCAGGAGGGCCCCGGGCTGCTCTTTCGCCAGCTGCAGGAGCGGGACCCGGAGGCTGCGGCCCGGATGGACCCTCGGAATGTGCGGCGGACCGTGCGGGCTCTGGAGGTCATGGAGATCACCGGACGGCCCTATTCTGCCAGTCTGCCCCGGTACCGCTACCTGCTGCCCGCCCTGCAGCTGGGGTTGGACCTGCCCCGGGAGGAGCTGGATCGCAGAATCGACCAGCGCACCCAGTCCATGCGCGACCAGGGGCTGGTCGATGAGGTGAGCGGGTTGCGCAACCGCCTGGGGACCACGGCCTCACGCGCCCTGGGCTATCAGCAGATTCTGGACTATTTGGACGGCCGCACCGACCTGGATGCCGCCTTCGAGCTGATAGCGCAGAAGACCAAGCGCCTGGCCCGCAAGCAGATGGGCTGGTTCGGCCGGGATCCGCGCATCCACTGGCTGAATGCCCTGGCCCCGGACCTGGCCCAGCAGGCCCTGGACCTGGTGGACCAGGCCGACCAAGGCTGCTTCGACCAGGCGGATGCCCAGGCCGACCAGTCGGACCAGGGGAGGGTGACCAGACACCATCTGGGCGCGCTTTGACTTCAAGTACTTGAAGTTCCTAGGCTGGACGGGTATGACCACCATCACGCAGCCCCAGTCTGAAACCCAGACCGCCCAAACCCAGCCCGACCAGGAATCAGGGCCCTGGTACACCATCCGCCAGGCCTCGCTCATGTCGGGGATGCCGGAGACCACCCTGCGCTATTACGAGACCATCGGCATCATTCCGCCCATCGCCAGGGACCCCTCGAGCGGCCACCGCTGCTACAGCCAGGAGGATCTGGACCTGCTGGAGACCATCTCCTGCCTGAGCGCCACGGGCATGTCCCTGGAGCACATGCGGGAGTATCTGGGCAACCGCGCTGGGGGAGCCCAGGCCGCCGGACGGCAGATCGAACTCCTGGACGAGCAGGGACGGCGGCTGGACCAGCGGATGGCCGACCTGCGGGCGAGGAAGCGCTATGTGCAGCTCAAAATACAATACTGGGGGCACGTCCGCGACCACGACCAGGCCGGGGCGACAGAACTGATCAACCAGAGTGCCCGGATCATCGAGGCCGCCAAACGCAGCGGCAACGAGCGGCTGGCAGGCTGAGGCTGTCGGGCTGAGGCTGTCGGCTCAGTGGGCTGGGCCCTGGTCCCAACCGGCGATCAAAAATATTCTGGTTGGGTTGACCGGGCGGACCATGCCCGCGATCAGGGCCTGCAGGTCGTCGGTGTCGCCCCGGAGCGCCCGCTGGAGGGCCCGGCGGTGGGCGGTCGGATCAGCCCGTCCCCAGTCCAGGTCCCATCCTGCATCGTGGGAGAGGCGTGAGAGGAAGATGCGCAGGGTCATGCCGTCGCAGTCGGCAAAGGGATGCAGGTAGGAGAGCTCGTCATAGTAATGGGCCAGGTGCTCCACGAAGACCGGACGGTCCAGGCTGGCCAGGTTGCGTTCGGCCGCCAGCTCCTGGCCGATGGCTGCCGCTCCCTGCTCCAGCATGGCCGCCGGGTACAGGTTGGTGTTGTCGTTTGGTTGAGGTCGGCGGAGCGCTCGCTCTTCCGGCAGGGCGGGCAGCAGCCGGCGGTGGATGGCCTGCAGCTCTGCAAGATCTCCTTCGGTCGCCCAAGGCCGCTGACAGACCAGGATGGTCCGCAGAAAGAGTGCATCCGTCAGGGTTTCCACCTTGGCCTCAAAATGTCGGCCCTGGTCGGCCAGTGCCTCGGCCTGCCTTCTGCCCGCCATAAAGTCGTTGGCTGCCTGAATACCCGAAGGACCGGGCCGACGGTCATCCAGAAGCAGGTTGCGCAGGGCGAAGGCTACGGCGCTCTGACGTTCGGCTGGTGTCATGCCAACGATGCTAGCCCTGGCGGCCCCCGTCTGAAAGAGTTGTGCACACTGACCCGTCGGGCCTGATGCAGACCGGGGTTCTGGGTAGGCTGAAAGGGTTATGACACGTAAGCAGCAAGCAGACGCACGCGGTCGCGGCCGGACCGCATCCAAGGAAAGCCAAGACCCGGAACCCTTCTGGCACAAGGCCTTGCTGGCCCTGCCCCGGAGCTTTGGATCCCTGGTGCGTGCCGTGGCCGGCAAAAACGGTGACAACTCCGCCTACCGCAAGGACGGGCTCTGCTTCGTACTGGTCATTCTGGCCGTGCTCTTCTGCGCCAGTGAATGGTTCCGCGTGAACGGCTTCCTGGGACGGGGGCTGCACGCCCTGGCTGCGGGCGTTCTGGGGCTGTGCAGCATCATCCTGCCGGTGGTCCTGCTCTTCGCGGCCTTCCGGCTGGTCTGCTACACCGGGCGTGAGGCCGGTAATCTGCCCGTGGTGGGTGGTCTTATGGTGGTGCTCTGGTCGGTCTGCTCCATTCTTGACGTGCTCATGGCCTCGGATTATCGCGGCTTCGACATGAGGGCCATCAGCGACTCAGGCGGCCTTCTGGGGTTCTTCCTGGGTTCGCCCCTGGCTTGGGGGCTATCCAAGGTCTTCGCCGTCATCATCTTCGTCCTCGTGGCCATTTTCGGTCTCTCCATCACCTTCAGATTCCATATGAGCGACCTGGTTGCCTTGCTGCGCGGCAGGAGGACCCGTGCCTCCGGCTCGGCTCCGGCACAGACCTCCCCCAACGAGGTCAGGCTGGGGGATGAAACCCTGCCTCTGGCGCCTGGCGTGCCCACCCACCAGGAGACGGATCAGGAGGATGCCAAGGACTCTGGAAGAGGCGGCGTGGCCGGCTGGTTCAGTCGCTTGCTGCATGGCCGCATCGGCAAGGACACGGACACCCATCTTGAGCGTTACGAGGCTGACGAGCCCTTCTCCCAGGCGGCCTCGCTGGAGAGGGCTAACCAAGCTGACCAGGGTGATCAGGTGCCCACGCAGAACATGCCCGCGGTGGAGGCCCCGGCCACGGCCGCCCTCCTGGATGCCAGGGAGCAGGCGCACCCCAAGGTGGATCCGGCCGCCCTGTCCGGCGTGGGGGCCTCGGATCCCTGGGCCGCTGCCGCCGCTGCGGCCGACACCGTGCAGATGGATGCCCAGCCCGCTCAGGCCTCAGGGAACCAGGCGGCCGGAGCCCAGGGTGCGGGAGCTCAGGCTGCAGAAGCGTCAGGTTCCTCCGATGACCGCCAGGTGGACGAGAGCCGGCCCTATGTGCTGCCCAGCACGGACCTGCTGGTCAAGGGCAAGCCCCACGCGGTCAGGACCTCGGCCAACGACGCGGTCATCAAGGCCCTGCAATCGACCTTCCAGCAGTTCGACGTGGATGCCAAGGTGGTCGGCTTCCTGCGCGGCCCCTCCGTCACCCAATACGAGGTGGAGCTGGGACCGGGCGTCAAGGTGGAGAAGGTCACCAACCTTCAGCGCAACATCGCCTACGCGGTGGCCAGCTCGGACGTGCGCATCCTGTCGCCCATTCCCGGCAAGTCGGCCATCGGCATCGAGATTCCCAACGTGGACCGCGAGATCGTCCACCTGGGCGACGTGCTGCGCTCCGACAAGGCCCAGCAGGACGACAACCCCATGATGACCGCCGTGGGCAAGGACGTGGAAGGCCACTATGTGACCGCCGACCTGACCAAGATGCCCCACCTGCTGGTGGCCGGCGCCACAGGTTCGGGCAAGTCCAGCTTCATCAACTCCATGCTGGTTTCGCTGATCATGCGGGCCACGCCGGAACAGGTCCGCCTGATCATGGTGGACCCCAAGCGTGTGGAGCTGAGCGCCTACGCCGGCATTCCCCACCTGCTCACGCCCATCATCACCGAACCCAAGAAGGCCGCCCAGGCCCTGGAATGGGTGGTCAAGGAGATGGACTCCCGCTACGACGACCTGCAGTTCTTCGGATTCCGGCACATCAAAGACTTCAACAAGGCTGTCCGCGAGGGCAAGGTCCACGCCCCCGCCGGCTCCAACCGCAAGGTGGCCCCGTACCCCTACCTGGTCGTGGTGGTCGACGAGATGGCCGACCTGATGATGGTGGCCAAGAACGACGTGGAGAGCTCCATTCAGCGGATCACCCAGCTGGCGCGTGCCGCCGGCGTCCACCTGGTCCTGGCCACCCAGCGACCCTCGGTGGATGTGGTCACCGGCCTGATCAAGGCCAATATTCCCTCCAGGCTGGCCTTCGCCACATCCTCCTCAACGGATTCCCGGGTCATTCTGGATGCCACCGGCGCCGAGACCCTGATCGGCCAGGGCGACGCCCTCTTCCTGCCCATGGGCCAGGCCAAACCCACCCGCGTCCAGGGCGCCTGGGTCTCCGAGTCCGAGATCCGCAAGGCGGTGGATTATGTGCGCACCCAGCGCAAGCCCCACTACCGTGAGGACATCGAGCAGATGGCCGACAAGGCCGACCACAAGAACGAGATCCAGGAGGAGATCGGCGACGACATGGACGAGCTGCTCCAGGCGGCCGAGCTGGTGGTGACCACCCAGTTCGGATCCACCTCCATGCTCCAGCGCAAGCTGCGTGTGGGCTTCGCCAGGGCAGGGAGGCTGATGGACCTGCTGGAGTCGAGGGGAATTGTGGGGCCGTCGGAGGGTTCCAAGGCCCGCGAGGTGCTCATCCAGCCGCCGCAGCTGCAGCAGGCCCTGGCCTTCATCCGAGGCGACGCCACCTCCATGGATCCCGCCCCGGATGAGCAAGCGCAGGGCTGAACATCGGCCCAAAAAGCTGGGCCTGGTCTACCGTTATGATGAAACTGCCGCCCGGCATCTCTTGTTGGACGGCCCGAGCGCACGAGTATCGCGTATAAGGAGTGGCAATGCAGGAGCATGCCGAGTCAGAGACCGGTCGTGAGAGGCGCAGACTTCTCGAAGGATGGAATTCACCCCCAAACCTGGTCACCTACACCCGTATCCTCCTGGTCCTGGTCTTCATCGCCCTGGATCTGATGGCCGGTCCCTGGGGCGAACGCAGGCCTGGCATGCGTTGGACCGCCGCCGTGCTCTTCGTCCTCGCCGCCTCGACCGATAAGCTGGACGGGTGGCTGGCCCGCCGGTACAACCAGGTGACCGAGCTGGGCAAACTCATGGACCCCATCGCCGACAAGCTGTTGATCTGTTCGGCGCTGATTGTGGCCTCCGTCTTCGGCGAGCTCTGGTGGTGGGTCACTGTGCTCTTCCTGGTGCGGGAACTTGGCATCACCCTGCTGCGGGTCCTGGTCATCAACAAGCAGGGCCGGGTCATCGCCGCCTCCCAGGCTGGCAAGTACAAGACCTTGTTTGAGTGCATCGGCCTGGGCATGCTCATGGTGCCCCTGTCGACGGTCTGGCCCTGGTACCTGGTGGCCACCCGCGTGGTCATCCTGGTGGCCCTGGCCCTCTGCCTCTACTCGGGAGCGGAATACGTGATGGGGATGCGGCGATGATCGGCAAGAGCGTGCAGGGCCGTTGCGACGACTTGGCTGGACGGATCATCGACACCTGCCGTGATTCGGGCCTGTCCCTGGCCGCCGCCGAATCGCTGACCGGGGGGCTGTTGGCCGATGCCTTCGTCAGGATCCCCGGGGCCTCAGACGTCTTTCTTGGATCGGCCGTCACCTACGACATCGCTGCCAAGGCCGCCATCCTCAAGGTGGATCAGGACCTGCTGGCCACCCAGGGCGCGGTCCATCCACGGGTCGCCCAGGAGATGGCCGAGGGCACGGCCAGGCTCTACACCAGGCCGGGGCACGAGGACACGGTCATCGGCATGGCCACTACCGGTGTGGCCGGTCCGGGCCCTGACGGGGACGATCCTGCCGGGCTGGTCTACATCGGTCTGGCCCTGCCTGTTCGTGTGCTGGGTCGACGTATAGAGACCGGCCTTCAGTCCCATGCCTACCGCACCTATGCCTATGAGCTGCATCTGGACGGCGATCGCGAACAGGTGCGCCGGGGTACGGTCATGCGGATTCTGGACCAGCTGGATCGGGCCCTGCACTCGCTCGGCTGACGGCCTGATGCGGTGAGTCGCTTCTACTAACCGCTGTCGGCCTTGCGCATACGTGACCTTGGTCACAAAGCAGGCCTTTCGGGTTCCTCCCCTGGAATAATCCAGCGGCCTGTCTGTTGGTCACTGTGTAAGAAGTTGAACACGATAATGGCGAAAGGGGCTGCTATGGCCAGCACCGAGACCGTGATGACTCGAACCAACGATACCTATGATGTCAAGCCGGCCGCACCCGGAGTGGAGCGCAACGCGCGGGTTCGTGATCTGACTCCCGCCCAGCGTCGTGCCGTCGTCTTCGCCCAGCAGCAGGTGATCCGTGCCAAGGCCGCCAAGAAGGCCAAGGAGGAGCGCCAGGCCAACCTGAACAAGATGTGGATGGAGGAGGACGGCATGGAAGCCAGCCGTCAGCGGGCAGCCTCCAACAACGACGGCCGGGCCGTCACCCATACCGTCTCCCTGCGCGAGGCCCTGGGCCACGTGCTGCGCGAGCTGAGGACCAACGATCACAAGACCCTGCGTGAGGTCAGCGAGAAGGCCGGTGTGTCCCTGGGCTACCTGTCCGAGGTGGAACGCGGCCAGAAGGAGGCCAGCTCCGAACTGCTGAGCTCCATCGCCGACGCGCTGGGCCTGGGTGTGCCGCAGACCCTGCGGATGGTGGCGGACTACCTGGAGTCCACTCAGGAGTAAGTATGTCAGGTTCCGCCGGTTGAATCGGCGGACCGTTCTTGAGGGCGTCCGGTTCTAAGGAACCAGGCGCCCTCTTCTGCTGACTGTCGGTTGCTACCGTAGAAGGGGTGTGACAGGGTGGGTCTTGGACGAAAGGTGATGTCGGGTGCGTGAACGGGAATTCTGGCAGCTGCTGGAGGAGGTCTTCGGCCGGGTCTACGGACGCAGTCTGGCCCGTGACCAGAGGCTGACCGCCCTGGATGCCATGACCGTAATAGAGGCCCTGGATGCGGGTGTGGAGCCGCGCGTGGTCTGGAATGTGCTCTGCGATCAGATGGAGATTCCCGACTCCCGGCGCTGGGGGAAGGACCACAATGCGCCGCCCCTGCCGGCAGCCTGATCGGCGGGTTTTATTCTCCGCGAATTTATTGCCCATTCCAGGTGATTTTCGAACATTTGTTCGCATAGTCGGGTATACTGATACCTATGGTCCGGTGACCATCGGCACGTTCGACCACATCGGGCGCCGAGACCGTAGACGGGTTCCGACGGCGGATAGGCTGTCAATCGTGAGGTCGTCAATCAGGATGTCGTCATCGTGAGGTCGGTTACTAAGAAGGAGAGCCATATGGCACGTCAGAGCAACAGTGGCAAGGCAAAGAAGGAAGAGGAGGGCGGGATCGACCCCCGTCGCCAGGCAGCCTTGAACACGGCCCTCGCGCAGGTGGAGAAGAGCTTCGGCAAGGGTTCGGCCATGCGTCTGGGTGACAAGCCCGCCCAGGACGTGGAGGTCATTCCCACCGGTTCCCTGGCCTTGGACATGGCCCTGGGCATCGGCGGACTGCCCCGCGGCCGCATCGTCGAGATCTACGGTCCCGAATCCTCGGGCAAGACCACCCTGGCCCTGCATGCGGTGGCCAATGCACAGGCCGGTGGTGGAGTGGCTGCCTTCATCGATGCTGAGCACGCTCTGGATCCCGAGTACGCCAAGAAACTGGGCGTGGACACGGACTCCCTGATCGTCTCCCAGCCGGACAACGGCGAGCAGGCGCTGGAGATCGCCGATATGCTGATCAGGTCGGGTGCCCTGGATGTCATCGTCATCGACTCGGTGGCCGCCCTGGTGCCCAAGGCCGAGATCGAGGGTGACATGGGCGACAGCCACGTGGGTCTGCAGGCCCGTCTGATGAGCCAGGCCCTGCGCAAGATGACCGGTGCCCTGTCCCAGGCCAACACTACGGCCATCTTCATCAACCAGCTCAGGGAGAAGATCGGCGTCTTCTTCGGCAGCCCGGAGACCACCACCGGCGGCAAGGCCCTGAAATTCTACGCCTCGGTCCGCTTGGACATCCGCCGTATCCAGACCCTGAAGAACGGCGACGAGGCGGTGGGCAATCGCACCAAGGTCAAGGTGGTCAAGAACAAGATGGCTCCGCCCTTTAAGGTGGCCGAATTCGACATTCTCTACGGGGAGGGCATCTCCAAGGAGGGTTCGGTTCTGGACATGGCTCTGCAGACCAACATCGTCAAGAAGTCGGGCTCCTGGTTCACCTACGAGGGCGATCAGCTGGGTCAGGGCAGGGAGAACGTCCGTCAGTTCCTCAAGGACAACCCCGGCCTGACCAAGGAGATCGAGGACAAGGTCAAGGTTGCCTTCGGCCTTATTCCTGCTCCCTCCGAGGACGACAAGGCCGATCAGGCTGAAGCTGGCCAAGACAGCAAGGAAGACGACTCGGCTCCTGTAGATATCGACAGCACTGTGCCCACGGCCCAGGCTGCATGACCCGATGATCTCGGCCGAGGACTTCCTCAAGGAAAATCCGGTCCGACTGGCGCAGACCGAGGATCCTGCCGACTCCATCACAGAATCGGTCGATTCCCGGTCGGACCGGTTCCAGGCAGAACCTGCTGGTGCGTCTGCTCCAGCCAACTCGAGAGGGTCAGTGAGTATTGGAACGGCTTTTGATTCCGCTACTGATTCGCGGTCTGCCTCAGACTCTCCGCATACCTTAACCTCTCTGCCAACTACGGATGTTCGCCCAGCTGCTATCCAGAAGGATGGCAGCTACAAGGAAGACAGCCGCCCGGTGCAGGCCGCTGCCCTGGGTCTGGGACATGGCGCTCGGTTCGGAGGCAGTCTGGAAGATATTGACAGTCATGCCAATGCTGATATGGGTGAGGATTCCCTGGCAGGTTGCCATTCCCATGGTCGCCGTTCTGCCCGGGGTTCCGACAGAAGGACCCGCCGCCGTGGCCGTCGTCCACGTGCTGGCGGCTTTGGCGGAGGTTCCGCGCCTGCAGCCCCTCGAGCGGATGCGGATGATGCGGATGCTTGCCGGGAGGCTGCCCTGACCTTGCTGGATGCAGCGGCCCGTTCGAGTGGAGCCCTGGCCCGTCGTCTGGTCGACAAGGGGTTTGACACGAACGTGGTCGATCAGGTGATCGATCGGTTGTCCAAGCTGGGCCTGGTAGATGACCAGGCCTATGCCCAGGATCTGCTGCGTTCCTGCCTGCATCGCACCATGGGGGAGCGCGGCGTGCTCTCAGAGATGACCCGTAAGGGACTGGATCCGGGACTGGCTGCACAGGTAGTGGCCCAAGCCTCTCGTGAGGGACTCTTTGTCGACTCCGCCTACGAGCTCGGTCGCAAGGTGGCCCGGAAGACAGCCGGACTTGATCTCAAGGTGCGCAAACGGCGATTCTGGAGTGCTGGATCCCGCAAAGGCCATAGTCCAGGCCTCCTCAACCAGGTGGCAGCAGACCTTTTCGTCTCTGACGACCCTCTCGATTGAGGTATCTCGTGGATGTATTGGTTTTCACGATGAAAAAAGCACGGCAATATGCGGCTATGGCCATGTTACCGAACTGCTCTAGCTGGAGGTACGCACTATTCGGAGCACTCCAGTCGGCATAGGCGAACCATGAATCAAGACCTTTGGTCCCGCTTTCACATAGAGCGGCTAGTCTGGATGTAACGGGCTGCCGCGGTTGTTTAAGTCTGTCAGAAGGTGGAGGTGTCGGATGCTCGATAAGAGTGAACTTCTGCAGGAGAATGCAGCACTTGTCGCCCTGCTGAGAACCGTCGACAAATCGCATGACACCTGGAGCTCCATCGCTGAAAAGGTTGTACGCCAGGGTAGCGCTATTCAAGTCTTTGAACATGAGCTTGACCCGCAGCATCATCGGCTGGATGACCCCGATGAGGATGATGAGTATGATGACCGCACTCAGATGATGTTGTTGGGAGAGGATGACGTACCGGTTACCACGCAACGTCGTGTGCAGCTCTTGCAGGCCCACGAAGAGGCTGAAACTCTGGTTCGGAACTGGGAAAAGCAGGGTTTGGATATGGTGTCGGTCCTTGACGAACGGTATCCGTTGAGTCTGCGCGAGGTTGTCGATATGCCTCCGTTCCTGTTTTCCAAGGGTCGTTTCCTCAGCCCCGATCAACAGGATATGGGTGTCAGCGTGGTGGGTTCGCGCAATGCAGGACCGGAGGCTTTGCATTTCGCTTCTGATGTGGCAACGATGCTGGTGAGCAAAGGCCTGACCGTTATCGCCGGCTTGGCTTTGGGAGTAGATGCTGAAGCCCATCATCGTGCCCTGCAGGAGCATGGCCGTACGGTAGCTTTCATCGGTACGGGCATAGGGAAGTACTACCCCGCAAAAAATCGTCATCTTCAGGAGCTCATCGAACATAACGGCCAAGTGTTTTCGCAGTTCTGGCCCTGGCAGGGGCCCACGAAGTGGACCTTTCCTGCACGTAATGCCACTATGAGCGGCTACGGTATCGCTACCGTCATCGTTGAAGCGCATGAATATTCCGGCACCCGTGTTCAGGCTCGGCAGGCCCAGCATCATGGCCGGCCGATCATAATTCGTGACGCCGTGGTTGACCATACTGAATGGGGCAAGCGTCTGGTCGACAAGCCCAACGTCTACGTCGTATCCAATGTGGATGAGGTGGCTAGCGCCATCAACTCGATACAAGAGGTCAATAGTGACCTGCAAGACGCGATAAACAGCATAGTTGCCCAAGCCAGCGCTTATGCCAATAGTGGCGGTGTGGGGTGATTAACATGGATAACCAGAAAATCAGACTTGATCAATTGCTGCGGGGGAAAGCTGGCAGCTATTTAAAGCCTGTCGTTTACCATTCAAAACATGATAACGTATGTGCAACCTGCGGTGGTTTCAAACAAAGTCAATACGATAAGTGCTGGTCCTGCAATCAGACCTTGCATGAAGCACAAAGGCGAGGATGTCAGACTCAGTTAGCCGACTGCATAGCCTGTGGTTTTTATGCTGTTGAAGAATGGGGACAGACTTACAAAGTCATCCACGATTACAAAGAGCAATTGCCCTCTGCCGAGGAGCACCGAACAATCGTCGCGTCCATACTTGCTCTGCATATCCTTGGGCACTTTTCTTGCATAGGTGAGCAGGTGAACTCGCCGGTAACAGCGTGGGCTGTGATTCCATCGACGAAGAATTCAAAACGATATGGCCAGGAGCACCCCCTCCATCAGTTGGTGGCAGGGTTGATTCCTTTCATGCCTGAAGTGACGTTGCGGGCCAACAAGGCCAAGACCCGTAGTCTGGATGGAAAAGCCTTCTCGATTGCCAGCTTTGTAGAAGCAAGCTGCTTACGCCACGTGCTTCTGATTGATGACTCATGGGTGACGGGAAGCACAGCGCAATCAGCCAGTATTTGCCTCAAAGAGGCAGGCGCTTCTCGCATATCAATCTACTGCGTGACTCGCATTGCCAAAGCATCCTTCATCAATTCGCTTGATCCTGGTTTGCTTAGAGACTTCAGTAATGGCGATCACTATACAAAGGGATGGTGTCCGTGGAAGAGATGCGTTGAGTATCGACTTTCAAGTGATGCTTGATTGAAGATACCGCCTGAATTTTAGCTTCAAAACGGAATACTCGATAGCCGCTTTCCAATGATTGCAAGCATCAAAGCAGCTGAGGGGAAGAAAATGAGACCTCTCATATACCCCGGGTTCTGTCATCGACCGGATGAAAATCCGGAAGACGGATGGCCATCCATCTCGACCTGACGTCGCCGCCAGGCTCTAGCGGCCTACCCGAAGGCGGGACGAGCAGCCCCTGAATGCCTTCTGCTTGGCCTTGCTCCCGATGAGGCTTGCCATGCGGTCGGCGTTACCGTCGACCCGGTGGTCTCTTACACCGCCGTTTCACCCTTGCCCGCCTTTACCAGGCGAGCGGTCTGTTCTCTGTTGCGCTATCTCTCAGGTCGCCCTGGGCGGACGTTATCCGCCATCGTGCTCTGTGGAGCCCGGAAGTTCCTCAGCCCTTCCCAGGAGGAGGGACCGCGGCCATCCGAGAGGTCTCGGGGATACAGCATAGCGGAACTGAACGACCGAACCAGCGGTCATGATCCCGCTCTGGCCGCAAGCTCAATCAGTGAGTCAGCCCTGCTCTTCGGATACAATCGGAAGCACAGTCGATGGTGACCAAGTCCGCCATCGCACAAGCGGTTCATCCGCTCACGAGTGCAAGGAGATTCCCATGGAGATCGTCATTACCGGTCGACATACCCAAATCAAGCAGCGGTTCCGCGACGTTGTGGACAGCAAGATGAACAGGGTGACGGCCATCGCCCCCGATGCCCAGCGCATCCAGGTCGTTCTGACACATGAAGGCAATCCCCGCCAGGCTGACAGTGCCAAGAGGGTGGAGCTCACGGTCCAGGCCGGCAAGACCGTAATCCGCGCCGAGGCTTCCAGCGCCGACGAGTTCAGTGCACTGGATATGGCCTTGGACAAGTTGACCCAGCGTCTGCGCCGGGTCCGCGACCGCCGCAAGGACCACCGCCGTGGACTGGAGCATCCGCCCCTGCCCGCCGATTTGCCCGTGGATGAGCAGGCAGGCGATGAGGGCGATCAGGGCCAGGAGTCCAACCCGGACAACAGCGCCCAGAGCGCCGTGGCTTCGGACCTGGCACCGGGTCAGTCGGTCGAAGTGCAGGTGGGAGACACCCCCATCGTCATCCGCCGCAAGCTGCACATCGCAGAGCCCATGAGCATCGACGAGGCACTCTACGAGATGGAGCTGATCGGCCACGACTTCTTCCTCTTCGTCAACAAGGAGACCCAGCGGCCGTCGGTGGTCTACCGTCGGCACGGTTGGAGCTACGGCGTCTTCGAGATCGATACGCCTGAGCATGTGGGCCAGAAGAAGTAACAGTAAAACGGATATTGAACTGCGGGGCGATTCCCCGGCGGCAGGTTGGCCTGGCCTCCGGAGGATTGCCCTCTTCAATGCCCGGTCCGGCTGCCAAGGCCGCAGCCGGGTTTGCGGAACCATCGGTTTCGAGAAAATCGGTGCATTCGCGTAAGATAATCAAGGTCTGGGCCTACGTCAGCTGAGGGCGTGCTAGGGCCATAAAAGAACGGTAGGGAGCGCAACGTGGTAGCAGTCTTGGACAAGGTCCTCCGTATGGGCGAGGGTCGTCAGATTCGCAAGCTTCAGGGGGTGGCCAAGGCGACCAACGCCTTCGAGGATCAGATCTCGGCCATGAGCGACGAGGAACTCAAGGGTCAGACGCCTAAGTTCAAGCAGCGACTTGAGAACGGCGAATCTCTCGATTCCCTGATGCCAGAGGCCTTTGCCACGGTTCGCGAGGTTTCCAAGCGCACCCTGGGCCAGCGGCACTTTGACGTCCAGCTGATGGGCGGCGCGGCCCTGCACTGGGGCAACATCGCCGAGATGAAGACCGGCGAGGGCAAGACCCTGGTGGCCACCCTGCCCAGCTATCTGAATGCCCTGGAGGGCAAGGGCGTGCATGTGGTCACGGTCAACGACTACCTGGCCTCCTACCAGAGCGAGCTCATGGGGCGCATCTTCCGCTTCCTGGGCATGAGCGTGGGCTGCATCATTACCGACCAGCGCCCCGCCGAGCGCCGCAAGCAGTACCAGGCGGACATCACCTACGGCACCAACAACGAATTCGGCTTCGACTACCTGCGCGACAACATGGCCTGGGACAAGGACGAGCTGGTCCAGCGTGGCCACCACTTCGCCATCGTGGACGAGGTGGACTCCATCCTGATCGACGAGGCACGAACTCCTCTGATCATCTCCGGACCCGCCGAGGGCGACGTGACCCGATGGTACCGGCAGTTCGCCAAGCTGGTCCCCAGGCTCACCAGGGATGAGGACTATGAGGTCGACGAGAAGAAGAAGGTCGTTGGCATCCTGGACCCCGGCATCACCAAGGTGGAGGACTACCTGGGCATCGACAACCTCTACGAGCCCGCCAACACCGCCCTGATCGGATATCTGAACAACGCCATCAAGGCCAAGGAGCTCTTCCTGCGCGACCGCGACTATGTGGTCCAGAACGGTGAGGTCCTGATCGTGGACGAGCATACCGGCCGTCTGCTCAAGGGCCGCCGCTACAACGAGGGCCTTCACCAGGCCATCGAGGCCAAGGAGGGCGTGGAGGTCAAGGCCGAGAACCAGACCTTCGCCACCATCACCCTGCAGAATTACTTCCGCATGTATGACAAGCTGGCGGGAATGACCGGAACGGCCGAGACCGAGGCCGCCGAGTTCATGAACACCTACAAGTTGGGCGTGCTGCCCATTCCCACCAACAAGCCCATGATCCGCAAGGATCAGCCGGATCTGATCTACCGCACCAAGAAGGAGAAGCTGACCGCCATCGTCCGTGATGTGGCCAAGCGGCATGCCAAGGGCCAGCCCATCCTGCTGGGCACCGCCTCGGTGGAGTCCTCCGAGGTGGTCTCCTCCCTGCTGGACGTGGCCGGCATCGACCACCAGGTCCTCAACGCCAAGCAGCATGCGCGCGAGGCAGCGGTCGTGGCCGTGGCAGGGCGCAAGGGGGCCGTGACCGTGGCCACCAACATGGCAGGGCGTGGCACCGACATCATGCTGGGCGGGAACGTGGAGTTCCTTGCCGATCAGAAGCTCAAGGAGCAGGGTTACTCCTCCGACGACACCCCTGAGGAGTATGAGAAGCGCTGGCCCGAGATGCTGGACTCAGTCAAGGAGCAGGTCAAGGACGAGCACGAGGAGGTCGTCAAGCTGGGAGGCCTGTACGTACTGGGCACCGAGCGGCACGAATCCCGCCGTATCGACAACCAGTTGCGCGGCCGTTCAGGCCGTCAGGGCGATCCCGGCGAGTCCAGGTTCTACCTGAGCCTGGAGGACGACCTGATGCGTCTGTTCAATTCTCAGCTGGTGGCTCGGATGATGTCCTCCAAGAGCATGCCGGAGGGGGAGCCCATCGAGTCCAAGACCGTCACCAAGGGCGTGCGCAACGCACAGAAGTCCGTCGAATCCCGCAACTATGAGATTCGCAAGAACGTGTTGAAGTACGACGACGTGATGAACAAGCAGCGTCAGGTCATCTACGGTGAGCGTCAGGCGGTGCTCAAGGGCGAGGACATCCACAAGGACATCCTCCGCTTCATCAGCGAGACCATCACCTCATACATCCGTGGTGCGCAGAAGGGCTCGGACAAGCCCGAGGACTGGGATGCCGACGAACTCTGGAAGGCGCTGGCCTCCGTCTACCCGGTCAGTCTCGACCAGGATGAGACCATGGACTCCCTGGAGGGCTTGAAGGGCGACAAGGCCGTCAAGGCTCTGGCGGACAAGTTGGTGGAGGATGCCGATTCCATCTACCAGCAGCGTGAGGACGAGCTGGGCGAGAAGGGCTCCAGGCAGCTGGAGCGCCAGGTGGTCCTCTCCGTCCTGGACAGCAAGTGGCGTGAGCACCTCTACGAGATGGACTACCTGAAGGACGGCATCGGCCTGCGCGGCATGGGTCAGCGTGACCCCCTGGTCGAGTACCAGCGCGAGGGCTACCAGATGTACAACTCCATGATCGACGCCATCAAGGAGCAGACCGTGCAGCTGCTCTTCAACGTGGACCTCAAGCAGATCGCGGCCAGCCAGGAGAACGAGCGGCGCGCTCGCGAGGAGCGTAAGGAGAACGAGGAGAGCCAGTCCGAGCCGGTCAACTACCAGGCGCCTGAAGAGCCTGATGCCGAGGACGAGACCACCGACATCGACGAGACTGCCGAGGAGCATGACGAGGGTGCTCCGGCTGGCAGCATCCAGGAGGATTCAGAGGAGGATGCCTCTGAGGATGCCGCTGACGAGGGTGCTCCGGCCCCGGTCGGGCCTGCCCCTATCAGCCATGCCGAGGGCAAGGTCCCTGCCAACAAGAGGCCCAAGGCCGTAGAGGATCACTCGCCTTGGTCTGATGGCCGCACCTTCCCGGGCACGCCCCGCAACGCCCCCTGCCCCTGTGGTTCCGGACGCAAGTACAAGATGTGCCACGGCCAGAACGAGAAGAAATGACAGGTTCGCATAATCACTAGCGGCTTCTGCAGATAAGGTTGCCGATACATTTAGGGTTGCCGATCTGACTGACGGCCATCGCTCACAAGGGCGGTGGCCGTTTCCATATATTGGATTGCCTACTTTCATATATTGGTAGCAAAGTGACCAGAATATGGGATTGTCTTGTGCAAGGGAGGGGCAGGGCAGTAAACCTAGAGCAAACAGCGGGGCATCCAGCCCCGCTTCTTCAAAGGAAAAGAGTCATCATGCGGCCACTTAGCTGGAAATCCGTCCTGAACTCCTTGGTGTCCGGTCGGCACCTGAGCGCGGATGAGGCCGAGTGGTGCATGAATGATTTGATGGACGGGCATGCCGACCCTGTCCAGGTGGGAGCCGCCCTGTCCATGCAGTCCGCCCTGGGACTGACCAGCCCGGAGGTCGAGGGGGCTGCCAAGGCCATGGTGGGCCATGCGGTGCCGCTGAAGGTCAGCGGCGACGTGACCGACATCGTCGGCACCGGCGGCGATGGGGCAGCGACGGTCAACCTGTCTACCATGGGTGCCATCGTGGCTGCGGCTGCGGGGGTCAGGATCGTCAAGCACGGCAACCGGGCCGCATCCAGCAAGAGCGGCACTGCCGACTGTCTGGAACAGCTGGGTCTTCCCCTGGATCTGCCGCCCAAGGAGGTGGCTGCCATGGAGGATCGCTACGGCATCACCTTCGTCTTCGCCAAGACCTTCCACCCCGCCATGCGGTTTGCAGGTCCTGTCCGCTCGTCGCTGGGCATTCCGACCGTCTTCAACCTGCTGGGACCTCTGACCAACCCGGTCAACCCGCGCTATGTGGCCATAGGATGCGCCCAGCGCCAACTGAGCCCCATGATGGCCCAGGTCTATGCCTCTCGCGGTCAGGAGGGCATGGTCTACACCTCGGTCGAAGGCCTTGACGAGATGGCCCCGACCGGCCCGGTCTCCATCTGGGAGATCCACCAGGGCAAGGTGGAGGAGCGAACCTTCGACCCGACTAGCGAACTGGGGCTCGACCCGGTCAATCCGGAAGACCTACGCGGTGGCGATCCCGCCTTCAACGCCAGCGTCGTCAGGGACTTCCTGGCCGGCAAGTCGGTTCCTTCGCGTTCCACGGCCCTGCTCAATGCGGCCTCGGCCATCGTGGCCGACGGCACACAGATCGATGCCGGTCCCGAGGCCGACCTGAGCGTGCGGTTTGCCCAGGCCTACCAACTGGCTACCCAGGTTGTGGACCAGGGGAGGGCGGCCGACCTGCTGGCAGCCTGGATCCACGGAGCCCAGGAAGCGCAGTCCCGCTGCCGGCAAGAGGAACGGACACGCCGTCCTGTCCTGGTCTAGGTTCGCGGCTGCACAACCTGTTCGGACCCCGCTGGCTGATGTTTCTGCCAGTGGGGTCCGAACGTATTGGCGGCCTGGATATGGCGGCACTCGGCATTATCGCCGGTAGTGCCGTTCGTCGTCATCGAAGAGCCCGCTTGAATCGTCGCGGAAGTTCTTCCGGTCGATGATCAGTCCTGCGATGCCTATCAGCAGGAGCAGTCCCGCCAGCAGGCCGGTCAAGCCGGACCAGCGGGGGATCAATATGGTCAGGAAGAAGCAGATCAGGCCCAGCACCGTCATGATCATGAAGGCCGCATGCCTTCTGCCCAGGTTGCTCAGATCGGGGTTGGGTGGCACAAAGTTCGACGACTGGTCCATGACCTCGTCGGTGTCCAGCCAGCTGCTGCCTTGGAAATCGCGTGGTCCGGAGCCGCCGACGAAGGAGTCGCGCTTCAGGTCCTCGGCCCTCAGCGCCGCCTTCTTCTCGGACTTTCGGGCCTTCTTTTCGAACTCCTTGGCCGTCCTGGACGATTCCAGGGAACCCAGCTCGTCAGCGTGCGAATTCAGGAAGTCCGCCCACTCCTCGTCCCCCTGTGAGGGCCCGGTTCCCGCCTCGCTGTTATACTGATTCCCGGCGTCGTTATGCTTGTGCTCGGTCATAGAACCATCGTAACCTCGGCCGCACGCATTCGCTACCAAGGAGTCTCTGTGCTGTACTGGTTCTTCGTCAAACTGCTCGGTCCGTTGGCGCGTACCTGGTTCAAACCGACCGTTGAAGGCACGGGGAACATTCCCAAGCAGGGGGCTGCCATCATCGCCTCCAACCATCTGGCCGTCATCGACGACGCCCTCCTGCCCATCACCTGCCCCAGGATGATCCACTTCATGGGCAAGGCCGAATACTTCAACGGCAAGGGGATAAAGGGCAAGTTCAAGAAGTGGTGGTTCAGCTCGGTCGGAGTCTTCCCCGTCGACAGGTCGGGCGGCTCCAAGTCGCTGGGAGCCATGGAAACGGCACGTTCCATCCTTGAACACGGGCATATCTTCGGCATCCATCCGGAGGGTACGCGCAGCCCGGACGGCAGACTTTACCGTGGACACACCGGGGCGGCGCGGCTGGCCTTCGAGACCGGAACGACAGTGGTGCCCACCGCCATCATCGGCACCCGGCAGCTTCAGGAGCCCGGCCATGTGCTTCCGCATAAGGGCAGGACCAAGGTCATCTTCGGCAAGCCCATCAACGTGCCCTACGTGCCGGTCAACAGCCTCACCCACGAGGAGATCCGCAACCTGACCGACCGCATCATGCAGGAGATTCAGGAGATGAGCGGACAGCGCTACGTGGATGTGTATGCCCAGGTCATCAAGGCGCACGAGAACAAGGAAGAACTGGGCTGACGACTTCAGACCACAGTCAGGGTCACGACGGCCGGTGAACCGTCATCATTGACCACCTTGACCTGGGTGCCGGGGTTGGGGTCCTGGATTCGCACCGTGTGGGTCAGATTGCCCAGTGGCGCGGAGATGTTGACCTTGAGCCCGTATCCCTGCAGGATCTGTGTGGCCTCATCCTGGCTCTTGCCTTTCACGTCGGGCATGCTGATGAATTGCGGCCCCTTGGAGACCACCACGTTGACCGCATCGCCCCAGTGCAGCTGTTCCTGGGCCTGGTGGGAGGCGGAGATCACCTGGTTGCGGGGCACCGTGTCTGACCAGTCCTCGCTGTAGTTGACCTTGAGCCGGAGGGCTTCCAAGGCCGCCTTGGCATCATCCCTGGCCTTGCCGATGATGTCGGGCATGGCCACCGGCATCCGCCCCTTGGACAGGACCAGACTGACCTTGGTATCATGCCGGGTCCTGGTTCCCGGGGCCGGTTCCACCGAAATCGCCGCTCCCTCGGGAATATCCATGGAGTACTGGTCCTTGGAGGAGTCATGGTCGATCTTGTCGAACCCGGCCGCCTTCAGGGCTTGCAGGGGGTCCTTGCCGTTGGAGGTGTCCGGCATGAGGATGTCCTTGGGCACCGTGGCCTGGCGAATCCCCTTGGAGACGGTCAGGTTGAGACTGCCGCCCCGCTTGCTGATATGGGCTCCGACGGTATCGGGATCCGCGGCCATGATGGCCCCTTTGGGCACCTGGTCGCTGAAGTCGTAGTCGGTGTCGACATCGATGCCTGCGACCTTGAGTGTGCTGGCGTACCTGGCGTAGTCGGCGCCGATGACCTTGCACTCCTGATTCTCGGGGCAGGAGATGTCGTCCGGCTTGGGAAGGGCGACATAGCTGCCCGGACCCAGGTAGTACCACCAGGCGCCACCGCCGCCTCCTGCCAGGGCCAGCACCAGCAGAACCACCAGCGCGATGATCAGGCCCCTATGCCGGTGCTTGGGTTTGGCCGTTTCGGCACCTTGCTGCATGGTCTGGACGGAAGCCGGAACGAGGCCTGTATCGGCGGGGGATGCTGTCGGGTCCTGAGGCTGCAGGACGGTTGTGGTTTCTGCCCGTGAGGGGGTGTCCACGTCGTTGAGCCGATAGCGCCTGGTCGCTGCGTCCGCATCATCGGTTTCGGGCGGGGCGGGCACATTCAGGACCGTGTCCGAATCCTCCGGTTCGGTTGCTGCAGCGATGGTCTGTGTGGCTGCGTCTTCGGCATCGTCGCTGGGTGCCGTGGCTGCCTGCCTTGGCGGTTCGGTCATCTCAGGGTTGGCGGACCCGGGCTGTCCGCTGGCTGCGGCTGCCGCGGTCGCTGTGGCTGTTGCAGGCAGCACGTAGTCCATGGCCTGCCGGTCCAGTCCCCTGACCACCTTCCTCAGGCTCTCCAGGGCCTTGCCTGCGTCGTCCGGGCGGTTTTCCGGTGAGCGGTCGGTCAGCCCGGTGACCAATGCGGCCACGGATGGGTCGATTCCCGGGCAGGCCTGGGCCAGGGAGGGGACGTCCTCGTGGACGTGCTTGAAGACGATGGTCACCGGGTTGTCGCTGGCGAAGGGGACCGTGCCGGTCAGCATCTCGTAGGCGATGATGCCCACGGCATAGAGGTCGCTCTGGGGTGAGGCCTCATTGTTCTCGATGGTTTCGGGGGCCAGGTAGGCGGCCGTGCCCATAAGCATGCCCGTGGAGGACAGGGTGGCCTGGGCGGCGGCGCGGGCCAGGCCGAAGTCGGTTATCTCCACATGGCCGCGGTCGTTGATGAGGATGTTTTCCGGCTTGATGTCGCGGTGGATGACGCCGGCTCGGTGGGCGGAGGCCAGGCCGTCCAGTATTTCGCCCACGATCCGCAGGGTCTCCTTCAGGGGATAGACGCCCTGCCGGGCCATGTCCCGCCGCAGGCTGATGCCGTGGACATACTCCATGACCAGGTAGTCCAGCCCCTGATCGACGCCGGTGTCGTAGACCTGGACGATGTGGGGGTTGGCGATGGCGGCCGCCGACCTGGCCTCCCGGCGGAAACGCTCCTCGAACTGGGCCCTGTGCGGGCCCTGGGCCAGCATGGTGTGCATGATCTTGACCGCCACATGCCTGGACAGCCGCAGATCCAGAGCCTCGTAGACCGTGGCCATGCCACCTTGCGCAATCTCGCGCAGAATGCGGTAGCGCCCGTCTATGATCCGGTCGCTGGTCCTCTCGTCCGCTTCACTCATGCTCGTCTTGTCCGGCCCTCTGCACCTCGGAGGCCTGACCGGCCTCGGCATCAATGGAAGATACACGTTCATGATACCCGGCGGTGGTGGCAAGCGGCAGGAAGCGTCTGCAGGCCTTGAGGAAGATGGCTCGGCCCTCTGTCGACAGCTGCAGACCATCGGCCAGGGCCTGGGCTCGGGCCTGGGCTCGGGAGGACAGACCGGCAATGCGTCGACGACTGGCTTCCACGGCCCCGCAGGAGCGCATCAGGTCACGGACCATATCCACCTGGGCATCCTTGCGGCGTTCGGTCGGGGAACCGTAGAGTCGGCGGACCTCCTTGGCCTGACTAGGGCCGGCCATGGCCAGGGTGTCGGCCAGGAGGACGGTCCGCTTGCCCTCACGGATGTCGCCTCCCACAGGTTTGCCGGTGTGGCGGTCGTCGCCTGCCACATCCAGCAGATCGTCCTCCAGCTGGAAGGCCAGACCCAGATCCAGGCCCAGGGCGCGTACCGAATCTTTGTGCCCTTCCAGGTCCGTTCCGGCAGCCAGCAGGCCCAGGGCCAGGGGGGCCATGGTGGTGTAGGAGGCGGTCTTCCAGGCCATGGTGTGCAGGGCCTGACTGCGCAGGCGTTTCGGATCGTCCAGTGGAGCCTCTTCCATACCCATGTCCAGGATCTGGCCGGTGACCACGGCCGTCTGCATGGCTTGAAAGGCTCTGCCGATGGCCGATTCCTGAGGCAGGCCGGCAGCCGCCTGGAGGGCCATGGTTGTGCTCAGTGATGCCAGCAGGTCGCCAAGGAGGATGCCCAGGCCGGTGCCACGGGCATCGGGGCCTGCGGGGAGACGGTCGCTTGGATCGTTTCCGGCGGCCGACCGGCTCAGGGCCAGATGGGCGGCAGGACGGCCCCGACGACGGGGGGAGCCGTCGATGATGTCGTCGTGGACCAGGGCGCTGGTCTGATAGACCTCCAAGGCGCAGGCAAGGTCCACTGCCGCCTGTTCACGGTCCGGATTCTGCTCGGATTCCAGAGCCCGCCAGACATCGCAGAGCAGGAGGGCGCGCAGTCGTTTGCCGCCACGGCCTGCCTCGATTGCCTGGTGGATGACCTCCTGCAAAGCCCCCTGTGAGGGGTTCTGATCCAGGGGATGGTCAGGTCCGGGCTCTGGAGCAGTCAGGTGGTCGCATTGACTCCGGAGCAGTTCCTCCATGCGTTGTTCGACCCGTGCTGCAGTCACGCTCTTCATGTCTTAGAGCCTATCCGCATATCTGCCCAGCAGGCAGGCTGCAAGGCCCCTGGTGGATGGGTGACCCCACTTGACCACATGATCGGCTGTGGCCTTCCTAACGGTTCCAGCTGGTTCAGGATGGTGCCCAGGCTCCCCGGACCACAGACCGGGAGCGGATGGGAGGCGATGACGGCATGAACGATTCATATGAACACGGCATGACAAAACTGGTGGAGAACTATCGAGAGGGTCGACGACGATGGGGCGTGGAAGATGCTGACAGGCGATGGCTCCAGCAACCCTTGACAGACTGGACTGTCGGCTTGAGGGGTCGGCAGCAGGCTCACCCGCCTCTGGACTCCGACTCGGCGGACCGTCTGGCTGTGGCCATCAAGGAAACCCTGGCCATACGCGACGGGCTGATTCTGTCAATCCTGGCGCCTGAGCCTGGTCTGCACGCTGACCGGCTGCTGGACCTGTGTGTGCGTCCCAACGATGCGTCCAATGTGACGGTGCTCTGCAACATTCTGGATGCGGTCTTCAAGGACCCTGCCACGCGGCCGGACCATCCGCGTTGCCGGGCCGGGCTGGCCATGCTTGAAGCCATAGCTGATCAGGTTCCGCCGGGGTTTCGGTCCCAGCCCCTGGCGGTCGCGGCCTACGTCGACTGGTGGAGTGGGGGATCCCGGGCATCCGGGTTCGCCGAGGAAGCTCTTTCCGACGACCGCTCATGCAGTCTGGCCGCCATCGTCCTGGCTTTGATCGGCCGCGGCATCGAACCGGCCTGGAGGCAATCGGGCTGAATCGGGAATAATCGTCCCCCTGGGGTGGTTCACTTAGTGAGTCTAAGATTTGACCTTGCCATAGCTGTGCCTTGAAAGCAGTGTCGGCGGGTGGGATGATCCAGGAGGAGAATTTGGCCACGAAGGACACCAAGTCAGCCAAGACAGCCGCAGTGGATACCGGGAAGGGCCGGACCAGTTCAACCGCCGGCAAGACCAAGACCGCCACCAGGTCCAAGACCAGCAGCAGCAAGGCGTCCCGCAAGACCGCAGCCCGCAAGACCGCCACTGCCAGCACTTCGACGGCCAAGACCAACCGTCGCCCGGCCTCCAAGACCAAGAAGAAGGTCGAAGAGGAGCCCATCCTGCAGCCGGAGGAGCAGGAGCCCGACGAGGACCTGCTCAAGGACCAGGAGGACGACGACCAGCTGGACAAGAGCGAGGATCAGCTGGAGGACGAGCCCGACGAGGATGATCAGGAGGAGGACGAGGCCCACCAGGTCGAGGATGAGGCCGAGGAGGACCGCAAGGCCGCCCATGCCCTCGCCGCCAAGGTCAAGGGCGCCTTCGTCGTCGACGATTCCGATGACGATGAGAATGTCACTCCCTCAGGCAACCCCAAGCGTCGTGTGGTCACCGCCGGCGCCACTGCCGATCCCGTCAAGGACTACCTCAAGCAGATCGGCCGCGTCAGCCTGCTGAACGCCGAACAGGAGGTGGACCTCTCAGAGCGTATCGAGGCCGGCCTCTATGCCCAGCATCTGCTGGACACCGAAGGCGAGGGCATGGACTTCAAGCGCCGCCGCGAGCTCAAGTGGGCCGCCAACGACGGGAAGAAGGCCAAGGACCATCTGCTGGAGGCCAACCTGCGACTGGTGGTCTCCCTGGCCAAGCGATACACCGGCAGAGGCATGCTCTTCCTGGACCTGATCCAGGAAGGTAACCTGGGTCTGATCCGTGCGGTGGAGAAGTTCGACTACACCAAGGGCTACAAGTTCTCCACCTACGCCACCTGGTGGATTCGTCAGGCCATCACCCGTGCCATGGCCGACCAGGCCCGCACCATCCGTGTGCCCGTTCACATGGTCGAGGTCATCAACAAGCTCTCCCGCGTCCAGCGTCAGATGCTGCAGGACCTGGGTCGCGAGCCCACCCCCGACGAGCTGGCCCGTGAGCTGGACATGCCCGTCGAGAAGGTCCAGGAGGTCCAGAAGTACGGGCGCGAGCCCATTTCCCTGCATACCCCTCTGGGCGAGGACGGTGACTCGGAGTTCGGCGATCTGATCGAGGACACCGACGCCATCGCCCCCTCGGATGCTGTGGCCTTCTCCCTGCTGCAGGAGCAGTTCCAGCAGGTGCTTGAGACCCTGAGCCCCCGCGAGGCCGGCGTCATCAAGATGCGTTACGGCCTGGAGGATGGGCAGCCCAAGACCCTGGACGACATCGGCCGCGTATACGGGGTCACCCGTGAGCGCATCCGCCAGATCGAGTCCAAGACCATGTCCAAGCTGCGGCATCCTTCGCGCTCGCAGACCCTGCGTGACTTCCTGGATCAGTGACCTCTGCGCCCGGCGGGGAGGTCCGGATGCTGTCGAGGCCTCCTTGCTAGAAATGGTCATCGGTGCGTAAGCGACCGCCCATGCGAGGACCCGTGTCCCCTGGGCGCCAAGAGGTGAACGGCGAGGAAAATGGTGGCGAAAAAGCCTGAAAAGGGAAAGTCCTATGGTGCCGGCAGTCTGACGGTCCTGGATGGCCTGGACGCAGTGCGCAAACGTCCAGGCATGTACATCGGGACCACGGACAGCCAGGGGCTCATGCACTGCCTTTGGGAGATCATCGACAACGCCGTGGACGAGGCCCTAGCCGGCCAGTGCGACCACATCAAGGTCATTCTGCACAAGGACGGCTCCATCGAGGTGGACGACAACGGCCGAGGCATCCCCGTCGATATTGAGCCTCGAACCGGGCTGACCGGCGTGGAGGTGGTCCTGACCAAGCTTCACGCGGGCGCCAAGTTCGGCAACTCCTCCTACACGGCCGTGGGCGGCCTGCACGGCGTGGGCTCTTCGGTGGTCAACGCCTTGAGCTCCCGACTGGACGTGGAGGTGGACAGGGATGGCAAGACCCACCGGATGCGCTTCCACCAGGGTCATCCCGGCACCTACCAGGACCCAGATCCGGAGCGGCCCTCGCCTGACTCGCCCTTCAAGCGCACCAGGAAAAACCGGCCTACACCCCTGGAAGTAGTGGGCAGCGTGCCCAAGTCCCGGACCGGGACCAGGGTGCGCTACTGGGCCGACCCAGAAATCTTCAACCCCACGGCCCGGTTCAGCTACGCCCAGCTGATCGACCGGGTGCGCCAGACCAGTTTCCTGGTGCCCGGCCTCAAGATCACCGTGATTGACGACCGCATCCCCGCCACAGGAAGCGCCGAACAGGACCTGCGCCTGGAGGTTGACGGCGAATCCGCTGCGGAGCCGGACAATCAGAACGTTCAGGACGATCAGGAAAACCTTCATGGATCTTCCAACAGCGACGATCTCTCTGAAGAAGGCACCGAAGGCGAACGTGCCGAGGACGCGCAGCCGGATGATGCCGACCTTTCGGCCACCGAGCGGGCCGACCGGGCCATGCTGCAGCCGGAGGACGAGTCCGGCCATCAGCGCGTGGAGGAGTTCCTGCACACCGGCGGGGTGACGGACTTCGTGGACTTCCTGTCCAAGGGCGAGCCGGTCAGCGACATCTGGCGGATCAGCGGCCAGGACACCTACCAGGAGGAGACCCAGCGGGTGGGCTCGGACGGTGAGTTGCACGCCGAGCAGGTGGAACGCGTCTGCGGGGTGGATATCGCCCTGCGCTGGGTCAACGATTACGATTCAGTCGTTCGCAGCTTTGTCAATGTGGTGGAGACGCCCGGCGGAGGCATGCATGTGGACGGGTTCATGAACGCCATGACCCGCCAGGTGCGCAAGGCCGTGGAGGCCAACGCCCGCCGCCTCAAGGTCAACCTCAAGGATTCCCACACCAAGGTGGAGCGAGACGATGTCCTGGCCGGGCTGGTGGCCGTGGTCACCGTGCGTATCGCCGAGCCGCAGTTCCAGGGCCAGACCAAGGACGTGTTGGGTACGGCCCAGGTCAAGCCCATCGTCACCCGGATGACCGACGACCAGTTCGGCCAGATGATCAGCGGCTCCAAGCGTGGCTTCAAGGAGCAGTCCGGTCAGGTGCTGGAGAAGATTGTCGGCGAGATGCACGCCCGCGTCCAGGCACGCAAGACCAAGGAGGTCACCAGGCGCAAGAACGCCCTGGAGTCGGCCTCCATGCCCTCCAAGCTCTCGGATTCCATGCCCGGCAACGACGACATCGCCGAGCTGTTCATCGTCGAGGGCGACTCCGCCCTGGGTACGGCCAAGGCAGCCCGAAACTCCATGTTCCAGGCCCTGCTGCCCATCCGTGGCAAGATCCTCAACGTGCAGAAGGCTTCCCTGTCCCAGATGCTGACCAACAAGGAGTGCGCCTCCATCATCCAGGTGGTCGGCGCCGGCTCGGGGGCCAGCTTCGACATCGACCAGGCCCGCTACAACAAGGTCATCATGATGACCGATGCCGACGTGGACGGTGCCCACATCCGCATCCTGCTGCTGACCCTCTTCTACCGCTACATGCGGCCCTTGATCGAGAATGGGCGGGTCTACGCTGCCGTGCCGCCCCTGCATCGAATCGCGCTTGCAGGCAAGAACAAGGGGAAGTTCATCTACACCTATTCGGACGATGAGCTGGAGGGCAAGCTGGCCGACCTGCGGGCCAAGCACATCGACTACAATCCCGATGTGCAGCGCTACAAGGGTCTGGGCGAGATGGACGCCGACCAGCTGGCCGACACCACCATGGATCCCCGGACCCGCATGTTGCGCCGCATCCGCATGGAGGATGCCGCTCAGGCGGCCGGCATCTTCCCCCTGCTCATGGGCGACGACGTGCCGCCCCGCAAGCAGTTCATCGTGGACAATGCCGACGACTTCGACCGGAGCAAGATCGACACCTGATCGACCTTCAGCAAGGCCCAAAGGGACGGGGAGAGGAGTGTGACGCATATGGACGATCCCTTGGATAATTTCTCCCCGCAGACGGCCGGCTGGTTCCGCCGGACCTTTCCCGAAGGGCCCACGCCGACCCAGGTGCAGGCCTGGCCGGCCATCCGCTCAGGCGGCGATGCGCTGATCATTTCGCCCACAGGGTCGGGCAAGACCCTGGCCGCCTTTCTTTGGGCCATCGACGAGCTCATGACCAGGCCCCAGCGATTTCGGAAACCTGGGGTCGCCGTGCTTTACATCTCGCCCATGAAGGCCCTGGGGACGGATGTGGCCCGCAACCTGCAGGCTCCGCTGGACGGCATCGCCGAGCGATTTGAACAACAGGGACGAAAAGCACCCAAGGTCCGGACGGGCGTCCGCACCGGAGACACCGACGCCCGCGGCCGCAGGGCCCTGGCCGCCCATCCCCCGGATATTCTGGTCACCACCCCCGAATCCCTCTATCTGATGCTGACATCCAAGACGGCCAGCACGCTGAAGAATGTGCAGACCGTTATTGTGGACGAAATCCACGTTTTGGCGGGCAACAAGCGCGGTGCCCATCTGGCCCTGAGCCTGGAGCGGCTGGACGACCTGGTCGGAGGGCCCGTGCAGCGGATCGGCCTGTCGGCTACGGTCCGGCCTCCCGAACAGGTGGCACGTTTCCTGGGTGGCAGCCGTCCGGTCAGCCTGATCCAGCCCAAGTCGGCCACAGCCATGGACTTACGGCTGATCGAGCCCCTGGAGGACATGGGCGATCTGGCAGCGCCACCCGGCGAATCCGGCGAAGAGGGTCAGGGGGGCGACCAAAGAAGCGGATCCATCTGGCCGGCCGTCGAGCGGGCCATACTGGACCAGGTCCTGTCCCACCGCACCACCCTGGTCTTCGTCAACTCACGAGGTCTTGCCGAGCGTCTGACCGCCCGGTTGAACGACCTGCACCAGTCCGATCTGCAAGCGTCCAACCACCCTAGCCGAGGCAGCAGTGGGCAGGACCAGCCAGGGTCACGTCCTGAAACAGACCAGTCCACGGGCAGGGTTGCGCAGGCCAGGGAGCCCGCTCACTACGATTCGGCCACCGGGTCCACCTCCGAGAGAACTTCCGGCCTGATTCTCGACCGACCCATTGCCATGGCCCACCATGGTTCGGTGTCCAAGGAGCGCCGCCGCCAGGTGGAGGACGACCTCAAGGCCGGCAGGCTGCGCTGCGTGGTCGCCACCTCCAGCCTGGAGCTGGGCATCGATATGGGCTCGGTCGATCTGGTCATCCAGGTCAATGCTCCGCTGTCGACAGCCTCGGGACTACAGCGGGTGGGCCGGGCCGACCACCAAGTGGGCCGGGTATCGCAGGCCAGGCTTTTTCCCCTGACCCGCGAGCAGATCCTGGAATGCACCGCCAGCATGGAAAGCATGGTCCAGGGTGATATCGAACCCACCGTCATGCCCAGCAGTCCCTTGGATGTTCTGGCCCAGCAGACTGTGGCCGCGGCCGCCATGGGACCGCTCAAGGAGCAGGATTGGCTGGCCACGGTCAGACGGGCCGCGCCCTTCGCCCACCTGGACCAGCAGGTCTACCGGGCGGTGCTGGGCATGCTCAGCGGCGCCTACACCTCGCAGGACTTCACCGCCTTCCGCCCCATCCTGGTCTGGGACCAACAGACAGGCACGCTGACGGCCCGCCCCGGCGCGCAGCGACTTGCGGTGACCTCCGGAGGCACCATTCCCGACCGCGGCTCCTATAGTGTGGTCATGCCCTCCGAGGCCGCCGGCGGCAAGCCCCGCCGAGTGGGGGAGCTGGACGAGGAGATGGTCTACGAGTCCCGCAAGGGGGATGTGATCACCCTGGGCACCACCTCCTGGAGGATCCAGCAGATCACCCGCGACCGTGTGGTGGTGGTGCCCGCTCCGGGACGCTCAGCCAGACTGCCCTTCTGGCACGGGGAGGGCACCGGTCGTGACCCCGCCTTCGGCCGTCGTCTGGGCAGGCTTGCCAGGGAGTTGTCGCAGGGCCTGATACCGGCGGTCCAGACTGCCTCCGGTCGGCCGGGCTTCACTCAATCCGTCTGTTCTCGTCTGTTGGAGGACGGCCTGGACCGTCCTGCCATCAACAATCTGGCTGCCTTTCTGGCCGAGCAGCAGGCCTCCACCGGCCGGGTGCCCGACGATCGACACCTGGTGGTCGAGCGTTGTCCCAACGAGGAGGGCGACCTGAGGCTGATACTCCATTCGCCATACGGCCGCAGGGTCAACGAGCCCTGGGCCCTGGCCATCGCCGCCCGGCTCTCCCGCGAGCGCGGCTATGACGGTTCCGTCTGGGCGGGGGAGGATGGCATCGTCGTGCAGATCCCGGGCACCGACGCCTTCCTGGATGATCAGCGAATATTCGGATTCACCCCCGATCAGGTGGAGCGCGAGGTCCGACGGCATCTGGTTGGCTCTGCGCTCTTCCAGGCCCGCTTCCGCCAGTGCGCAGCCCGCTCGCTCTATATGCCCAGGATGGAGCCGGGCCGCAGGGTTCCACTTTGGCAGCAGCGTCTGCGGGCTTCCCGTCTGCTGGACGCGGCCCTGAAGGAGAATGACTTCCCCCTGGTTCTGGAGACCATGCGTGAGTGCCTGCAGGACGTCTACGACATGCCTGCCCTGTGCGAGCTCATGGCCGACCTGGAGCAGGGGAGCGTCCGTCTGGTCCCGGCCTCCACCAAGACTCCCTCGCCCATGGCCTCAGGGATGCTCTTCGGCTACCTGGGGACCTTCATGTACCAGTACGACATGCCCAAGGCCGAGCGCGACGCCGCCATGCTGGCCATCGATTCCGACCTGCTGGAGCAGATGGTCGGGCAGGTGGACATGGCTGACCTCCTGGACCAGGAGACCGTCGATCAGGTGACTGCTGACCTGCAGCGGCTTTCGCCCAAGACCCGGGCCAGGGGTGCCGAAGGGCTGGCCGACCTCTTGCGGACCCTGGGCCCCATGGATCCGGCCGGGATTCGTCGGCGCATGCGTGGTCAGGAGGACGAGCCGGTGACGCAGGCACAGGTTCAGGCCATGCTCAAGCAGCTGCAGGACCAGTCCAGGGTGGTCCAGGTCAGACTGGGCACCCGCGACTGCTGGGTATGGGCCGGTCAGGTAGGAAGGTTGACGGCGGTCCTGGGCCCAGGCATCAACCATCCATCCTCCCGGCCGACAAAGCAATCGGAATCGGACAGCGAGGCCTTCGACCAGCTGGTCAGGCAATACGCCGCAGTCCATGGGCCCTTCACCACCGAGGACCTGGCCGGTCACCTGGGCCTGGGCAGTGCTCTCTTGGAGGACAGGCTGCGTTCCCTGGTCGCACGCGAGCTGCTCATGACCGGGGTCTTCCCCCGTCCCGACCTGACAGTCTATGACGAGCCCGGATGGGAGGGAGGCGAACCCCGCCGAGGATGGCTGGATCCCGAGGTCTTCCGTCGGCTGCGCTCGCGGTCCCTGGCCAAGGCCAGCAAGGCCGCCAGGCCGGTCCCCGGTCATGTCTACAGTGACTTTCTTCTTCACCGGCAGGGTCTGGCACCCCTGGGCCAGGAGCCTTTGATGGGCACCGAGGGACTGCTGGAGGTCGTTGCGCAGCTGGAAGGGCTGGCTCTGCCGTCCGAACTCTGGGAGTCGGCTATCTTCCCGGCCAGGGTGCGTGATTACGGTCCGGCATTGATGGACGATCTGCTGGCCTCGGGTCAGGTGGTCTGGGTGGGGTCCGACCAGGGGGAGGGCCCGCTGGGCGCCATGACTTTTTATCTGGCAGAGGATTTGGATCAGGAGCTTCCAGCACGGTCCGCCGATTCCCCGTCGGCCACGGATGAGATCGGCAAGTCGGGCAACCTGGACAACCCGGGCGATAGGGAAGAGGCCCTGCTGGATGTTTTGGCCGATGGGGGAGCCTACCGCTTCGATCGGCTTCTGCGCGCCTGTGCCGGCCGGAGTGGGGATGACCTTGAGCCCCCTGTTTCTGAGGCCCCCGTCCAGGAGGCCATGGCCCGGTCGCTCTGGAACCTGGTCAGGCGTGGACTGGTCACCAACGCCTCCCTGGCTCCGGTTCGGCGCCTGGTCCGAGGATCAGGCTCACAGACCTCGGGTAGGACGCGCCGTTTGCCCCATGGTCTGCGTGGACGCGGCAGGCCCTTGGGTCGCGCGGCCTTGACGCGGACGGCCGGCTCATCAGCGCTGTCAGCGGCGACGGAGGGATTCTGGACCCTGGTTGCGGATGAGCGCGGAGCATCGGGGATTGGCATGGCCGATTCAAGCGACAAGCTCAGAAGCAGCCAGGACGATGACCGGCAGCGGACCGTCCGCCTGGTCCACCAGGGGCAGGCCATCCTGGACCGTTATGGGCTTCTGGCCCCGGTCCTGCCCGAAGTGCGATCCCTGCCCGGCGGATTCTCGGCCCTCTATCAGGTTTGCAGACGCATGGAGGAGGCCGGCCAGTTGACGCGTGGGGTCATCGTGGACGGTTTCGGCGGTGCCCAGTTCGCCCCCCGGGAGGTGATCGACCAGCTCAGGGACTTCCAAGAAGGTGAGCGCAATGATGATGGTGAAGGCGGATCGAAGCAGCGGCCGCCCGAACCCGTGGTCATGGATGTGACCGATCCCGCCAACCTCTATGGCACGGCCCTTGCCTGGCCGACCACATCAGGGGATGCCGGCGGTCGTCCCACTCGGCGGATGGGGAACCTCCTGGTGCAGAATCGAGGCCGCGCCCTGGTTTATGCGGCGCCCAAGGGGCATCATCTGCTGGTCTTCGGTGAGCCCGAGCGTGGATTGCTGGAGGCCGCCTTCGCCCAGCTGGCCTCATGGCTGAGGCGGGGCGGGCAGGGGCGCATCCTCTTCAGTAATGCCAATGGCCGGCCCCTGACCATGCGCGAACCGGTGGGCATGGCCCTGGCCGCCGCCGGATTCACGGCCGGGCCGGGCGGCATGGCCCTCTACTGAGTCTTTTTGCTGAGCGCCCTCAGGCCACGAAGGCGATGGGCGCTGCCAGCTCCTGGCCGGAGGCATCCCGACGCATGTCCACATCGGGCAGTTCGACCGGGGAACCGGCAGCGGTGCTGGCGCGCAGGGGCCAGGCACCCACCCGGGCCAGCAGCAGGGTGTCCTGTCCCTTCAGGAAGCGTTGGGAGCGCACGCCTTTCGTTCCGCGGCCCTTGACCGGATACATCTCCAGCGGGGTCAGCTTGGCCGAGCCGTTCTCGGTGCCTGGAAGGGCCTCGGAGTCGCCGGCCACGGTCAGGACCACGGCCCCGGCCTGGGTGCTCATCCCATCCTCGCCGGTCTCCTGGTAGGTCCAACCGATCTCCCCGGCCGGCACGACCGCGAAGGTGGCGACCTGGCAGCCCTGGGCCAGACGGATACCCGCCATGCCGGCGGCATTGCGGCCCTGAGGGCGAACCTTGTCCCCGGTGAAGGTTAATAGGCTGGAATCCGAGGAGATGAGCACTATGCGGTCCCCGTCCTGGCAGGGGGCCGCGAAGACCACCTGGTCGCCGTCCTTCAGGTCGATGACCGACCAGGAGTCCATGGTGGTCGGCGACTCGCGGTTCCAGCGCTTGACCGTGCCCAGGCGTGTGCCCAGGGCCAGAGGTCGGGAGTCGGCCATGTCGATGACGGTGACGGCGTGCTCGTCGGCCTGGGGTTCGGTGCTGGCGGTTCCGCCAAGGAGCTCGTCAGCCACGATGCCCCCGCCCAGGTTGGGGTTGGCGGTGGCCGGGATCAGCGGCAGGTCGGCCACAGGTGCGGTGATCAGCCGTCCAGCCGTGGTGACCAGGCCGTAGGTGGCCAGGGTGGTGGTGGCGAATATGGCGATGATCTGGTCATCGTGCCCACGGTCCTGGTTGCGCGGGCGGGACCGCCAGGCATCCAGGGCGCCCGGGGTGCTGCGTGCCAGCAGGCCGGTGGCGCTCATCATGACCGTGCAGGGCTTGTCCTCCATGTGCAGGTCGCCGCCGTCGCCACCGCTGCCGCTTCCTCCGCCGGCCAGCAGCGCAGCCTGGGAGCCAGCACCCACTTTGCCTGAGGTTTGCTGAGTGGTCTGTTGATCGCCGGCCGCCGACTGCACGGGGGCCAGGTCACCGGAGGGCTCCTGGTCCAGGATGACCGTGCGCCTGGGCGTGCCCCACTGGGCCACCGCCTGATCCATCTCCTGGATGACCACCCGGTCCAGCTCGGACGAGGAGCCCAGAATCCGCTCCAGTTCCTCCAGCTGCTTGTTCAGGTCGTCGCGCTCGCCCTCCAGCTCGATCCGGCTCATCTTGGTCAGCCGCCGCAGCCGCAGGTCAAGAATGTACTGGGCCTGGATCTGATCCAAGTCGAAGACCGCCATCAGCCTGGTCTTGGCCGCATCCGCATCGTCCGAGCTGCGGATGACCTGGATGACCTCGTCGATGTCGACCAGGGCCAGCAGGAGCCCCTCGACCAGGTGCAGGCGCTCCAGGGCCTTTTTGCGGCGGAACTCGCTGCGCCGATGGATGACCGTGCGCCGGTGCTCCACCCAGACCTCCAACAGCTCCTTGAGCCCCATGGTTCTGGGCCGTCCATGGACCAGGGCCACGTTGTTGATGGTGAAGGAGTCCTCCAGGGGCGTGTACTTGTAGAGCTTGCCCAGGACCTTAGCTGGGTCGAATCCCGTCTTGATCTCGATGACCAGGCGGGTCCCGTTGTGCCGATCGGTCAGGTCGATGGCGCTGGAGATGCCCTCCAGCTTGTGGTTGCGCACCCCATCCGAGATGCGTTCCAGAACCCGCTCTGGGCCCACCATGAAGGGCAGTTCGGTGACCACGATGGCCTTCTTGCGGGCGGTCACGTTCTCCAGGTGGGTGACGGACCTGGTCACGAAGGCACCCCGGCCGTGCTCGTAGGCCTTGCGGATGCCGTCCCGTCCCACGATGATTCCGCCGCCTGGCAGATCCGGACCGGGTACGTAGCGCATGAGCTCGTCCAGGCTTGCGTCCGGGTGGGCCATCAGATACTTGGCGGCGGCCACCACTTCGCCCAGGTTGTGGGTGATCATGTTGGTGGCCATGCCAACGGCGATGCCCGAGGCCCCGTTGACCAGCAGGTTGGGGATGGCCGAGGGCAGGACCTGGGGCTCCTTGAGCTTGTTGTCGTAGTTGGGGGAGAAGTCCACCGTGTCCTGGTCGATGTCGGCGTTCATGCCCAGGGCCGCCGGGGCCAGCCTGGCCTCGGTGTAGCGGGAGGCCGCCGGTCCGTCGTCCAGGGATCCGAAGTTGCCGTGGCCGTCGACCAGGGGAAGGCGCATGGCGAAGGGCTGGGCCAGGCGGACCATGGCCTCGTAGATGGATGAGTCGCCATGGGGGTGCAGCTTGCCCATGACCTCGCCCACGGCCCTGGCCGACTTCATGTAGGGGCGGTCGGGATTGAGGTTCATCTGGCCCATCTGGTAGATGATCCGCCGCTGGACCGGTTTGAGTCCGTCGCGGGCGTCGGGCAGGGCCCTGGCGTAGATGACCGAGTAGGCGTATTCCAGGAAGGACTTGCTCATCTCCTCGTTCAGGGGGGTTTCGACGATGTGCTCCTTGACCTGCCGGGGGTCGTACCCCGCCGCCTTGCTCCTGCGATGAGTTGCCATGCTCCAGCTCCTGCTCCTTCACGTTCCGCCTTATGATAACCGGACGGTCCGCCAAAGCATTCACAGCAGGGATGCAGTGTCGGCCTGGGGTCTGACCGTGCTTGAATGGAAGGCATGGGTCTGGATACACCTGACATGAAGGAACTGCTGCGGCCGAGTCCGCCTATCCGATACGGGGACCGGGCGGGGGACAGGCAGGTTGGCGGGGCCAGGCATCTGTCCGCCGTCCTGCCCGCCCTGAGCGCCTGTCTGGGAACGCCCGTGTCCACTGACGTCCATCCGTCTGCCAAGACCCTCCAGGAGGCCCTGGGACTGCCGGAAGCCCGGTCGGTGGTCGTCGTCCTGGTGGACGGCTTGGGATTCTGGAACCTGGTCAGCCGCCAGGGCCATGTGCCCTACCTGCGCTCGCTGCTGTCCGAACCCATCAACCAGCGTCCCCTCTACACCAGCCTGCCCTCGACGACCGTGGCGGCCATGGGGGTCTTCGGCACCGGAACCAGCCCTGGACTGACCGGCATGACCGGCTACACCCAGCTGAATCCGGACACCGGCCAGCTGGGCCAGATGATCCAGTTCAGGGGGGCCCAGGATCCCGAGCGTCTGCAGCGCCGCCCCACGGTCTTCGAGACCCTCCAGGCGCAGGGTGTCCGGGTGACCTCGTCGGGTATGCCGCGTTTTCGTAACTCCGCCCTGACACGGGCTGCTCTGCGTGGCGGGGACTACCTGGCCCACAACCACTCCCGTCAGCGTCTCCTGGCCGCCTGCCAGGCCGCCCGCCGGCCGGGGCTGACCTACCTCTATATCCGCGATGTGGACAAGGTGGGCCACCACAGCGGTTGGGAGGGCGAGGAGTGGGTGGCCGCCCTCGAAGCGACCGATGCCCAGCTGGCCGAGCTTCATCGCCGCCTGCCCGCCGGGACGTTGACGGTGATCGTGGCCGATCATGGCATGGTCGAGGCTGATCCGGACCAGCGCATTGACATCGCCCAGGACCCGGAGCTGAACCGGGATGTGCGACTGGTGGGCGGTGAGCCCAGGGCGGTCATGCTCTACCTGGACCAGGGGGCGGATCCCCAGGTGGTGGCTGCACGCTGGCACCAGCGTCTGGGGGAGCGGGCCTGGGTGCTGACCCGGGATCAGGCCATACAACGGGGCATCTTCGGCCCTGTGGACACCCGGGTTCGACCCATGATTGGCGACCTTCTGGTTCTGGCCGGCGACCGGGTCACCCTGGTGAATTCTGCAGATCAGACTGATGCCGCAACCAGACTGCCTGGTGTGCATGGCTCATGGACCCGTCTGGAGACGCAGATCCCCTGTCTGATCGATCTGGTCTGACTACTTGCCTCTGACTACTTGCCGAAGAGGATCTCGTCCCAGCTGGGTACGGCCGACCGCCCGGAGTGCTTTTTGGCCCGCTTGCCGCGGCGGCCCTCCCTGGTCTCGTCCTCCTGCTCATCCTGACCGGCATCATCGCCTTGTTCCGGCTCCTGGCTCTGCCCATGGTTCTGTACGGGCAGGACCATGGTGGATTCATTGTCTCGGATGGGAGGATGCTCGGCCGTGTCGGGGTCCTCGGTCAGTTCCGCACTGGGGTGGCTGGGCTTTCGCTCGGCTGTCCGCTCCTGGCCTTCCTTGGGCTTGCCATAGAGCCAGGCTGTGAGTGCCGCCTGGCGCTCGCCGTCCTCCTGGTCGTCCGAACCACGGTCCTCTTCCCCGATTCGGGCAAGGGCATCCTCCTGGTTTGGAGGTCGCCTGTCGGTCTGGTCGTCGATCTCTTCGGCGGGACCCTGGTCCCAGCCGGGACGCTCCTGGCCATGGTCGTCTGCGGAATCGTCCAGCAGCATCCTGGCCGCCCCGTTCATGCAGGTCACGGTGTTGTCATGCATGTTCCAGGCCCAGCGGGCGTTGAAGATCCGCTTGTCCAGCGTAAACACGCCGTTGATGTTCCAGGGTTCGTACCCTCGTCTGGTGGCCTGCCAGGAAACCTGTGACAGGCTGACCCCGGCACGGGCCAGCACCTTGCCGATCAGTTCCTGGTAGTTTCGCCCGCCCGACCCCTTGGGCGCCGGCATGGTCAGGAACTGCTCGATGGCGTACTTCTTTTCGGTCTCCACAGGGGCCGCGAAACGCCGTACCAGCGCTTCGTTGACAGCGTATTGCTGAGCCACCTGCTCTGGGCGGGCGCCGGCGCGCACAGCAGCCTGAATGGCTGATACAGGCAGTGGCTTGGACTTGCCGGTCTGGGGGTCCACGTCCTCTTCCTCCTTGACCTGCTTGGCCTCAAGAATGGCGCGATCAAGCGCATCGTCGACCCTTACGGCGAAGTGCCGGTGGTCACAGACGAAGACCAGATCGCCCCTGTCGTCGACATGGTCAAAGCTGGCCACCCTGGTCCCATTCTCAGACATGCACGCCCCTATCCTCTTACGGTTCCTTTACACGGCCTTAGGTATTTCCATTGTGCCCTACGGTTGGTATTTTACGTGCTTTTGAAATCGTGTATCCTATGCGCAGTACATATCGTGTGAAATGACCGGCATACGAGGTGGCTGGTCGAACAAGGAAAGGGTACACGATGGCACAGGATTACGATACCCCGCGCGACAAGGACGAAGACGAGGAATCCCTGCAGGAGCTTGGCAAAAACGGCCAGGATGCCGGGGCTGACCTTGACGACGACGAGAACGCCATCGCCGAGGACTACGAGCTGCCTGGCGCCGACCTGAGCAATGAGGACTCTTCGGTGACCGTCATCCCCATGCAGGGCGATGAATTCATCTGCTCCAACTGCTTCCTGGTCAAGCACCGGAGCCAGCTGGCCTACACCACCCCCGACGGCAAGCCCGTCTGCAAGGAGTGCGCCGCCTGATGGCCTATGACGAGTCCTACAACGAGCCTGAAACGGTCGAGGTCCTGTTCCAGTCCCTGGATGGGGCCGAGGTGCCGGAATACGCCATGCCCGGCGATGCGGGGGCCGATCTGCGAGCCAGTGTGGCTGTGGATCTGGCCCCCTTCCAGCGGGCCTTGGTGCCCACGGGAGTGGCACTGGCCCTGCCCAACGGCTACGTCGGCCTGGTTCATCCACGCTCGGGGCTGGCGGTCAAAATGGGGGTGACCGTGCTCAACGCGCCCGGGACCATCGATGCCGGCTACCGGGGCGAAATCAAGGTGCCGCTGATCAACCTGGATCCGCATGAGTCGGTCCACTTCGAACCCGGGGAGCGCATCGCACAGCTGGTCATCCAGCGCTACGTGCAGGCCCGTTTCGTGCCCGCCGAACGCCTGCCCGGCTCGGTGCGTTCGGATGGCGGATTCGGCTCGACCGGCCGCTGAGGCACCCTTCGGACACGGGCGGCCTGAATGGGCCAGACGCAAGTGTAGGATTGGTGCATTATATCAGGACATTGGAGGCTTGAATGGTCACTCAGGAGGGCAGCGTCTGTAGCAATGATGTCGGCGATCAGGCCCCTTCCGGCCTGTCCTCCAGAGCCTTGGGCTGCGAGGTCAGCGACGACCCGCTCAACCCCCTGATGCCCATCTGGGAGATTTGCTCCGCTCATCATCCCGATGAAGATCTGTCCATGCTTCAGCGCGCCTATGACCGGGCCGCGGTTCAGCATGCCGACCAGAGGCGCAAGTCCGGCGAGCCCTACATCATCCATCCACTGGCTGTGGCCCAGATTCTGGCAGACCTGGGCATGGGGCCCACAGTGGTTTCGGCCGGCCTGTTGCACGACACCGTGGAGGACACCGACTACACCCTGGAGCAGTGCAGGGACGAGTTCGGCGACACGGTGGCCGGTCTGGTGGACGGGGTCACCAAAATATCCAAGATGGACTACGGCGATTCGGCTCAGGCCGAGACCATCCGCAAGATGATCGTGGCCATGAGCCGGGATGTGCGCGTTCTGGTGGTCAAGCTGGCCGACCGGGTCCACAACGCACGCACCTGGCGCTATGTCAAGGCTTCATCGGCACAGCGCAAGGCCCGCGAGACCCTGGATGTCTATGCGCCCCTTGCCAACCGGCTGGGTATGAACGCCATCAAGACCGAGCTGGAAGAGCTCAGCTTCAAGACCCTCTATCCCAAGATCTACAACGAGATCGTGGTCCTGGTCTCCCGCAGGGCCGGCCAGCGCGAGGTCTACCTGAAGCAGATCCTGGACGAGATTCACGAGGATCTGGACGCCCAGGGCATCAAGGCCCAGGTGACGGGTCGGCCCAAAGACTACTTCAGCATCTACCAGAAGATGATTGTGCGCGGGCACGATTTCGCCAACATCTACGACCTGGTCGGCGTGCGCATCATCGTGGACACCATCCGCGACTGCTATGCGGCCCTGGGCGCCGTCCATGCCCGCTGGAGCCCGGTGCCGGGGCGGTTCAAGGACTACATAGCCATGCCCAAGACCAACCGCTACCAGTCCCTGCACACCACGGTGGTGGGTCCGGGCGGCAAGCCGGTCGAGATTCAGATCCGCACCTGGCAGATGCACCGTCGCGCCGAGTTCGGCATCGCCGCCCACTGGAAGTACAAGGAGAATGGTTCCGCCGGCCGTGAGCTCTCCCAGCCTGACAAGTCCGATGTCAAGCGTGAGCGCCAGGAGGGGGAGCTGAGCCAGGAGGACAACCTGACCTGGATCCAGCAGCTGGCCGACTGGACCAGCGAGACCCCGGACTCCAATGAATTTCTGGGCTCCTTGAAGGACGATCTGGGTTCGGCCGAGGTCTACGTGTTCACGCCCAAGGGCAAGATCATCTCCCTGCCCGCCGATTCCACGCCGGTGGACTTCGCCTATGCCGTCCACACCGAGGTCGGCCAC
The DNA here is from genome assembly GCF_016100645.1 of Bifidobacterium sp. M0353. Classification (NCBI taxonomy): domain Bacteria; kingdom Bacillati; phylum Actinomycetota; class Actinomycetes; order Bifidobacteriales; family Bifidobacteriaceae; genus Bifidobacterium; species Bifidobacterium sp. M0353. Next base: position 435,140 of record NZ_JACFSB010000001.1, read on the forward strand.
AGAACCATGGGTGCGCGTGTCAATGGCCGTCTGGTCCCCCTGGATACCAAGCTGCGCAATGGGGACACGGTTGAGATTCTGACCAGCAAGTCGGATACCGATGGGCCCTCGCGCGACTGGCTCAGCTTTGCCAAGAGCCCCCGCGCCCGCAGCAAGATCCGTCAGTGGTTCAGCAAGGAGCGCCGTTCGGAGACCATCGAGGAGGGCAAGGACGAGCTGATCCGCGCCATGCGCAAGCGGAACCTGCCCGTGGCCACCCTGCTGACTCCCGAAGCCATGGTGGGGGCCGCCGACGAGCTCAACTATCCCAATGAGAATGCCGTCTACGCCGCCATCGGCGACGGACAGGTCTCCACCCAGAACGTGATCTCCCGGCTGGTCCATGACGCAGGCCGGTCAGCCCTTGAGGACGAGGTGGAGCAGGAGGCCATTCCCCTGCAACGGGTCGCCAAGTCCAGCCGGCCGGAGACTTCCCAGGGGATCTCGGTCAAAGGTGTGGACGATGTCTGGGTCAAGCTGGCACGCTGCTGCACCCCAGTGCCGGGAGACCCCATCACCGGGTTCATCACCCGCAATCAGGGTGTTTCGGTCCACCGGTCCGACTGCCAGAACCTCTTGGACCTGCGCAAGAAGCAGCCCGAGCGGATCATCGAGGTCTCCTGGACGGGCAAGCAGGGCACCTTCATGGTCCAGATTCAGGTGGAGGCCCTGGACCGGCCCCATCTGCTCTCGGACATCACCCAGGTGCTGTCCGACCATGGCGTCAATATCCTTTCGGGCAGCCAGTCCACAGGCCGGGACCGGGTGGCGGTCAGCCAGTTCGTCTTCGAAATGGGCGACCCCCAGCATCTGAACACCCTCCTGTCGGCTGTCAGGAAGATTGACGGGGTCTTCGATGCCTACCGGCTGACCGGAGCCAAGGGTTCGGCCAGCCCCCATATGCGGGCCATCTGACCTTCCCCTGCAGCCAACCACAGCTATGTCCTGCTTTCCTCTACTCTCTTGCGACAGCATCCTTGGTACCTCGGAAATTTGTCTGGCCAAAGTCTCAAAGATGGTTATCAACGGAGGTTACAGAAGGACCCCCGGTGGTCAATGACCAGGCCGGGGGTCCTAGCGGAAACGGCTGCAGTCAGCGCACGGCGTTCATCCACTGCTCCTTGGTGGCCTTCTCGGCCTCCAGCTCCTGCTTCTTGGCCGGATCCTGCTCGGCGGCGATACGACGATCCAGATCCTCAAGCTGGGCGGCCAGCTGCTGCTCGAAGCTGGAGACTCGGGCATCGGCCTCTGGGTCGGACTGGTTCCAAGCCGCATCCTCCACGGCCTTGATCTGCCGGTCGACGGCATCCATCCTGCCCTCGATCCTGCGCACGTCGTCACGGGGGACGAAACCGATGGCGTCCCATTCCTCCTGGATCCTGGCCAGTTCCTGCCGGGCCTGCTTGGCTGTCTTGGTGTCCTTGACGGGTAGCAGGGCCTCGGCCTTGGCCACCAGGGCCTCCTTCTTGGTCAGGTTCTCGCGCTCGTTGACGGAGGTCTTGTCACGGTCGGCCTGACGGGCGTTGAAGAAGACATCCGCGGCCTGACGGAACCGGGCCCAGAGGGCATCGTCATCCTGACGGCCCGCCCGTCCGGCCTGCTTCCAACGGTCCATGAGCTCGTTGAACTGGCGGGAGGTGGGTCCCCAGTCGGTGGAGTCCTTGATCTGGTCGGCCTCAGCGATGATCTCCTCCTTGATCCGCTTGGTCTCGGACCGCTGGGCGTCACGCTGCTGGGCCCACTTGCGGCGGGCCTGGTTGAAGGTGGTGCGGGCGGAGGAGAAGCGCTTCCAGAGCGCGTCCGCGTCGGCCTTGTCGATGCGGATGGTGGTGCGCTGGTGGTGCTGCCACTGTTCGAAAAGTGAACCGAACTTGTCCGCTGTGGAACGCCAGTTGGTGGAGTCGCCCAGGGAGGCGGCCAGGGCCTCGGCCTTCTCCACGATGGCGGTCCGCTCCTTGATGGCCTTGGCCATGGCGTCCTTGCGGGCCTGCGCCAGCTCGGCCTTACGGGCCTGGCCCTGTTCGGCCAGCTGGTCCAGCTGCGTGCGCAGGGCGGCCAAGTCGCCGACGGCCTCGGGCTGGCTGGTCTCCTCCTTGAGCGAGGCTATGGACTCGTCGATCTCGTGGGCCTTGATCTTGGGGCTGCGCAGCCGGGATGCGAAGAGGTTGAGCTTCTCCTTGAGGTCCAGGTATCGGCGGGCGTAGAGGTTCAGGGCCTCCTTGGCATCGGCGTTGGGGAACTGACCCACCTGGCGCTCCTGGTCGCCCTCGCGGACGAAGACGTTGCCCTGCTCGTCCACCCGGCCGAAGGATTCAGCCTTGTCGATCTCCTCCTGGCTGTAGGTGGGGGCGGCTGGAGCGGCTTTGACGTGAGGGGCCTTGTGGGCCAGAGCAGCAGGGGAGGGAACCGCCTTGGGCTTGGGTGCAGCAGGCGCTTCGGCAGTTGCAGGCTTCGTCTCAGCCGGAACCGGTGCGCTCTGGGTCGCCGCATCCTCAGTAGAAGCGGTCTGTCCGGCTTCGGGCGTCGTCGCAGCGGCGACCTGGCCCTCCGCGTCCGCGGTGTGCTCCTCCTGCGGTGTCGAGGTGTTCTCGGGTGTGATGGCGGTGTTGTCGGCCATGGCCAGCTCCTTAGGCTTGTGTGTTGGAGAGATCGCAAAATATGGCAATACCATTTTCCTTGACCTCCTATAGTATAGGTTCTTATGGCAAAAGGCACATCTCTATCCGGTTTCCCTGAATGGCTTCCTTCACAAAGAGTGGTGGAGCAGCGCATCATCGACACGCTTCGCAAGGTCTTTGAATTGAACGGCTACATCGGCATTGAGACCAGGGCCGTGGAAGAGGGCTCCAGCCTGCTCAAGAAGGGGGAGACCAGCAAGGAGATCTACCTGCTCTCCCGACTGCAGGACCTGGGTCAGGAGAAGGATGTACCGGTGGAGCGCAGGCTGGGCCTGCATTTTGATCTGACCGTGCCGCTGAGCCGCTATGTGGTGGAGAATAGCAACGACTTGACCTTCCCCTTCAAGCGCTGGCAGATTCAGAAGGTCTGGCGGGGGGAGCGCCCCCAGGAGGGACGGTTCAGGGAGTTCGTCCAGGCCGATATTGATGTGATCGGCAACGGGGAGCTGCCCGACCACTACGAGGTCGAGGTGCCCCTGGTCATGCTGAGCGCCCTGGAGGAGCTGCGGGCCTTCGGACTGCCCAAGCCCACCGTGCACGCCAACAACCGCAAGCTCTCCGAGGGATTCTACCGGGGTTTGGGTTTGGAGGATGTCGAGGGCGTTCTGCGCGAGATCGACAAGCTGGACAAGATCGGCCCTGACGAAGTGGCCAACCTGCTGGTCAGTGAGTGCGGCGCCAACCAGGACCAGGCCAGGGCCTGCCTGGATCTGGCCGAGCTGACCGCCGATGATGGCAAGCAGCTGCGCCAGCGGTTCGATGCCCTGGTCGACAAGGTCGGCATCGACAAGCAGTCCCCTTCTTATTCTCTGGCCATTGAGGGGCTGGAGACGCTGGCTATGATCATCGACGAGGCAGCCCGCATCCGGCCGGGCTCGGTCATCGCCGATCTGAAGATCGCCCGTGGTCTGGACTACTACACCGGTTCGGTCTACGAGACCTTCCTGGAGGGGGCGCAGTCCCTGGGTTCGATCTGCTCCGGCGGTCGTTACGACAACCTGGCCAGCCAGGGCAACCGCACCTACCCGGGTGTGGGGCTGTCCATCGGGCTTTCACGCCTGCTCTCCTACCTGCTGGCCCAGGGGGTCCAGGCCTCCCGTGTCTCCCCGGCTGCGGTCATGGTCGCTGTCTGGGACGAGGAGGATCGCACCGCCAGCAACCACATCGCCCAGGACCTGAGGGCCAGGGGGATCGCTGCCGATGTGGCTCCCACCGCAGCCAAGATCGGCAAGCAGATTCGCTATGCCGACCACCTGGGCATCCCCTATGTCTGGTTCCCGGCCAAGGAGGGCCAGCAGGAGGGCGACCAGGTCAAGAACATCATTACCGGCGAACAGGTTCCGGCTGACCTGGTGTCGTGGACGCCGGATAGCCTGTATGCCCGGCAGAGTGTGGAATACCAGGTCTGACGCAGGGGCAGGCCGAGCATTATGGAGGTACAGGAAAGCATGGGCCAGTCGGCTTACAGAACGAGCTACGCCACGGATGTCACGCAGGATATGGTCGGTCGCCAGGTGACGGTGGCCGGATGGGTGGATCGCCGCCGGGATCACGGAGGCGTGGCCTTCATTGATCTGCGTGACCGCTCCGGTCTGGTCCAGATCGTTATCTACGACGAGGAAGAGGCCCGCCCCCTGCGCAGCGAGTACGTGATCCAGGTCACCGGCAAGGTTCGCGAACGGCCCGAGGGCAATGACAACGAGCATCTGTCCACCGGGCACATCGAGATCGTGGCCGACAAGATCGAGGTGCTGGCCAAGTCGGCAGCCCTGCCCTTCCAGGTGTCCACTGCCCTGGAGAACGAAGCCGAGAACAAGCTGCCCGGCGAGGATGTGCGGCTGCGCTACCGTTATCTGGACCTGCGCCGCCCCTCCATGCAGCACAACATCCGTCTGAGGGCCGCCATGAATCGGGCCGCCCGTGCCGCCCTGGACAAGATGGACTTCTGCGAGATCGAGACACCGACGCTGATCAAGTCCACCCCCGAGGGTGCCCGCGACTTCCTAGTGCCGGCCCGCCTGGTGCCCGGGTCCTGGTACGCCCTGCCTCAGTCCCCCCAGCTGCTCAAGCAGCTGCTGATGGTGGGCGGCTTCGAGCGTTACTACCAGATCGCCCGCTGCTACCGCGACGAGGACTTCCGTGCCGACAGGCAGCCCGAGTTCACCCAGCTGGACATCGAGATGAGCTTCGCCTCCCAGGAGGATGTCATGGCCATGGCCGAGCAGGTCATCGCCGAGGTCTGGAAGGCTGCGGGATTCGAGGTCAGCCTGCCCATCCCCAGGATCAGCTGGCAGGAGGCCATGGACAAGTACGGCTCCGACAAGCCCGACCTGCGCTTCGGCAACCCCATCGTCGAGCTGACCGAGTACTTCAAGGACACCCCCTTCCGGGTCTTCCAGGCCCCCTACGTGGGTGCCGTGGTCTACCAGGGCGCGGCCAACCTGCCCCGCCGGCAGTTCGATGCCTGGCAGGAGTGGGCCCGCCAGCGGGGTGCCAAGGGTCTGGCATACGTCCAGTTCACCGGCGACGGCACCCTCAAGGGACCCGTGGCCAAGAACCTGTCAGATGCCGAGCGCCAGGGCCTCAAGGAGGCCGTGGGTGCCTCGGACGGGGATGCCGTCTTCTTCGCAGCCGGACCCCGCGAGGCCTCGCAGACCCTGCTGGGTGCGGCCCGTGTGGAGATAGCCCGCCGCCAGGGGCTGCTCAAACCCGACGAATTCGCCCTGACCTGGGTGGTGGACTTCCCCCTCTTCAAGCCCACCGACGACCCGGATGACGACGATGTGGCCGTGGGCCATTCCAAGTGGACCTCCATGCACCACCCCTTCACCATGCCCTCGGCCGACTGGATCGACCGCTTCGACAAGGATCCCGAGCACGCCATGAGCGACTCCTACGACATCGTCTGCAACGGCGAGGAGATGGGCGGCGGCTCGGTGCGTATCCACCGTGACGACATCCAGGACCGGATCTTCAAGGTGCTGGGCATCGGCCCCGAGGAGGCCCAGGAGAAGTTCGGCTTCCTGCTGGATGCCTTCAAGTACGGCGCTCCGCCCCACGCGGGCATCGCCTTCGGCTGGGACAGGACCGCACAGATTTTGACGGGGGCGGACTCCATCCGCGATGTCATCGCCTTCCCCAAGTCCGGCGGCGGCCAGGATCCCATGACCGGAGCCCCGGCTCCCATCTCCGACCAGCAACGCGCCGAGACCGGTGTGGATTGGGAGCCGGATCAGGAGGATGCCGACTGAGCGCATTCCGTCACTGAGGGACGAGAGACCACAAGGGCTGGAATCCTGCGGGGTTCCGGCCTTTATTGTTTGTACCCTCTGATGTGCTGCAGACCGGCCGGCCGGGGGGTTGGCCATTGCATCCGCTTTCCAGGAGAACCGTTTCTATGGCCGTTCCGCAACAAAGGATGAGTAAACTGCCCAATATGAGCGAAACAACCAAACATCCGTCGGAGCGGATTCTGCCGGAGAAACCGGCCTCGGATCGCCCCGTCAAGGACAAGTCCGGGCCGCTGGTCGAACTGGCCCACGTCGAGAAGCATTTTGGCAGCCTGCACGTCCTCAAGGACATCAACCTGCAGGTCGACACCGGTGAGGTGCTGGTGGTGGTCGGACCCTCCGGCTCGGGCAAGTCCACCATGTGCCGGACCATCAATCGTTTGGAGTCCATCGACTCGGGTGTCATCAGGATCGAGGGGGAGCCCCTGCCCCAGGAGGGACGCGACCTTGCTCGACTCAGGGCCGAGGTGGGCATGGTCTTCCAGTCCTTCAACCTGTTCGCCAACAAGACCATCCTGGAGAACATGACCCTGGCGCCCATCAAGGTGCGCCACATGCCCAAGAAGGATGCCGAGGACCTGGCCATGGACCTCCTGGCCCGGGTGGGCGTGGAATCCCAGGCCTCCAAGATGCCGTCCCAGCTCTCAGGCGGCCAGCAGCAGCGTGTGGCCATCGCCCGAGCCTTGGCCATGCAGCCCAAGGTCATGCTCTTCGACGAGCCCACATCAGCCCTGGACCCGGAGATGGTCAACGAGGTGCTGGATGTCATGATCGAGCTGGCCCAGGAGGGCATGACCATGATCTGCGTGACCCATGAGATGGGCTTTGCCCGTCAGGCCGCCGATCATATCGTCTTCATGGCCGATGGGCGCATCCTGGAGAAGGACAACCCCGACGACTTCTTCGACCACCCCCAGACCCAGCGGGCCGCCGACTTCCTGTCCAAGATTCTGACACACTGAAGCAGGAGGGAAGCATATCCGCATGAATGCAAGCATGCATGGCATGGGCCGGCCGCTGAAACGGCTGGTCAGGAATCTGACCGCAATCCTGTGCGCTCTGGGTTGCCTGGTCTCCCTGGCGGCCTGCGGCTCCGACAAGGAGGCAGGCAAGATCCGGGTGGGCATCAAGTTCGACCAGCCCGGCCTGGGCTTCAAGAAGGCCGGGACCTATGTGGGCTTCGACGTGGACGTGGCCACATACATCGCCGGCAAGCTGGGCTACAGCGCCGACGACATCGTCTGGAAGGAGGCTCCATCCAAACAGCGTGAGGCCATGCTCCAGAACGGCGACGTGGACATGATCCTGGCCTCATACTCAATAACTGACGAGCGCAAGCGGGCAGTCTCCTTCGCCGGACCCTACATCGTCGCCGGCCAGGACCTGCTGGTGCGCAAGGAGGACCATCATATCCGAGGCCCCGAGGACCTCAACGGCAAGCGGCTGTGCTCGGTGACCGGATCCACCTCTGCCGTCACGGTCAAGAAACGGTTCGCCAAGGAGGTCCAGTTGATGGAGCAGCCGGGCTACGCCGAATGCGCCACCGCCCTTTTCTCCGGCATCGTCGATGCGGTCACCACTGACGACATCATCCTGGCAGGTCTGGCCTCCGCCTCCCGTGGAAGGTTGCGGCTGGTGGGCAAGCCCTTCACCCAGGAGTATTACGGCGTGGGCATCAAGAAGGGCAATACCGAGCTGGCCCACAAGATCAACGCGGCCCTGACCGACATGGAGGCCAACGGCTCCTGGCAGCGGGCACTGGAGAACAACACCCGGGGCACCCACTACAAACCCGACCCGCGCTACAACCCGCCCAAGCCCGTGGAAGGGGAGTGAGATGTCAACCATCATCGAACTGTTTTCCGACTACGACATCCCGGCGGCCTTCTGGGTCAACATCCAGCTGACCCTCTGGTCGGCTCTCTTCTCGCTGATCCTGGGAATCATCCTGGTCATCATGCGCATCTCGCCCATCTCCTCCCTGCGGGCCGTCGGTCGAGGGTACGTGGAGTTCTTCCAGAACATGCCTTTGACCATCATCATGGTCTTCATGGTCCTGGGTGCCTTCGCCCAGCTCAAGATCAGCTTCTCGCCGGAATTCTCCGTCAACTTCTTCTGGCTGGCGGTGACGGGCCTGTCCCTGTATACGGCGGCCTTCGTCTGCGAGTCCCTGCGCTCGGGCATCAACACGGTGCCTCTGGGCCAGGCCGAGGCGGCCCGTGCCCTGGGGCTGAGCTTCTTCCAGTCGGCCTCACAGATCATTCTGCCCCAGGCCTTCCGCGGTTCGGTGGCGCCCCTGGGCAACACCTTCATCGCACTGTTGAAGAACTCAACCGTTGCCGCAGCGGCCTCCGTGGCCTCCGAGAGCTCCTCCCTGATGAGTGAGATGATCGAGTTCCACGCCAACGCCATCGTGGCCATCTTCCTGATTTTCGCCTTGGGATACGTGATTCTGGTTCTGCCCATCGGGGCTTTGACCACGTACCTGTCCAACAAGCTGGCAGTGAGGAGGTGAGCGGCCATGGCACAGGACAATGAGAGCTCGCTGCTCTTCGATCAGCCCGGTCCCAAGGGCCGGCGCACCATACGAATCGCCAACTGGATAGCCGCCATCATCTTCGCCGTAGTGGTCATCCTGGTGCTGATGCGGCTGCACAACCCCCCGGACGGGGAGAACCAGTTGAGCTGGGAGCTCTGGCGCCCGGCCCTGGACTATGAAGCCTGGTCGGACTTCTACCTGCCCGGGCTCTGGCTGACCATCAAAGCCTCGGTTGTCGCAGTGATCGGCTCGGTCGTCTTCGGGTTCATCTTCGGCATCGGCCGTCTGTTGCCCAACGGACTGGTAAGGGCGGTCTCAGGCATCATAGTGGAGTTCTGCCGGGCCGTTCCGGTGTTGATGATGATGATCTTCTTCTGGCGCTGGTTCGCCTTTGCCGGAGTCAGCCAGGCCTCCTACTGGGCCGTCGTGCTGGGGCTGATCCTCTACAACGGCTCCGTGGTGGCCGAGCTGATCCGTTCGGGCGTGGGCAACCTGCCCAACGGTCAACGCGAGGCCTCCCTGGCCCTGGGGCTGACCAGGACCCAGTCGCTGATGCAGATCGAGGTTCCGCAGGCCGTCTACGCCATGCTGCCGGCGGCCGTGACCCAGCTGGTCGTGGTCCTCAAGGATACGGCTCTGGGTTCCATCATCATGTATACGGATCTGCTGCAGGAATCTCGTCGTCTGGGTTCCATGTACTTCAACATCCTGCAGACCCTGGTGGTGGCCTCGGTGGTCTACTTCTTCGTCTGCTTCCTGCTCTCCCACTTCGCCCGCTGGCTGCCCAAGAAGATGCAGGAGCGCACCGCCGCCCCCGCCGACTTCGTGGAGCCTGCCGCGCCTGTGGCCATCATGGATCCCTCCAATGTCAACCAGATAGCTGTGGCCAAGGAGGTGGACGAGGACCGGTACGGCGGCGCGCCGCTGAAGTACCATGCACATCACCGTGGATCTAACGCCTCCATCCAGCACTGGAGGAAGACCCGCTACATCCAGGGCTATGACAGGACCCAGCCCGACACGCTGGTCGATCCGCACAAGGCGAGTCTGGAGATTCCGGACTTCCTCAAGCCTGGACGTGGCGGCCGCTCCGGTGGCGAGCAGAAAGCCGAGGGCAAGACCGGGAAGGACGGGAAAGGCGGCAGCGACAAAGACGGCAGAAACAGGAGCTGACGAAGAGCTCCCGGCCGCTTTGCTGCCTGGACGGAGCCGGCCTCCGGCCGGACTTGTGTGCCTGGCCGGATAGACTGGTGGACATGGTCCAAGAACATGCTGATTCCTCAACCGCCTCAACCGACCAACCAGTCTCCTTGGGCGACCTGGTCCCCGAGGCGGGAGGCCCCCGCAACCTGACCGAGGATCAGATTTACGACCGCTTCTTCTCCTGGGTGGCTTCACGGGGCATCACCCCCTGGCCGCACCAGGAGGAGGCCGTCCTCTCCCTGGTTTCTGGCGACCATGTGATCCTGTCGACCCCGACCGGCTCGGGCAAGTCCATGGTGGCCCTGGCCATGCATTTCATCGCCCTGTGCACCGGGCGGCGCTCCTATTACACGGCTCCCATCAAGGCCCTGGTCTCCGAGAAGTTCTTCGACCTGGTTTCGGTTCTGGGTCGCGACCGTGTTGGCATGATCACCGGCGACACTCATATCAACACGGATGCCCCGGTCATCTGCTGCACTGCCGAGATCCTGGCCAACCAGGCGCTCAGGGAGGGTCGCCATGCCGATATCGGCTGCGTGGCCATGGATGAGTTCCACTATTACGGGGACCCGGACCGAGGCTGGGCCTGGCAGGTGCCCCTGCTGACCCTGCCCGATGTGCAGTTCCTGCTCATGTCGGCCACCCTGGGCGACGTGGATCAGATCGCCGTGGACCTGGAGCGCAAAACCGGGGTGGGTGTGGACATCGTCGCCGATGCCCCACGACCGGTGCCTCTGGACTACCGCTATGTGGACACCCCCTTGCCCAACACCGTGGAGTCCTTGCTGGCCGATGGGGATTCGCCGGTCTACATTGTTCACTTCTCCCAGGATGCCGCCCTGGAGACGGCCCAGGCCCTGTCCAGCACGGGGGTCTCCGACCGGGGCCAGCGGGACCGGATCAAGGAGGCCATGGCCGGCACCCGCTTCACCACGGCCTTCGGGAGGATTCTGCAGCGGCTGTTGCGCACCGGGGTCGGGGTCCACCATGCGGGCATGCTGCCCCGGTACCGGCGTCTGGTGGAGCAGCTGGCCCAGGACGGCCTTCTGCCGGTCATCTGTGGCACGGACACCCTGGGGGTCGGCATCAATGTGCCCATCCACACGGTCCTGCTGACCGGGCTGACCAAGTTCGACGGCTACAGGATGCGTCGCCTGAGGGCTCGGGAATTCCACCAGATTGCTGGCAGGGCCGGGCGCATGGGCTTCGATACCAGCGGGCTGGTCGTGGCCGAGGCCCCCGAATACGAGATTGAGAACGCCAGGGCCGTGGCCAAGGCTGGCAACGACCCCAAGAAGCTCAAGCGGATCAAACGCAAGAAGCCCCAGGAGGGGTTCGTCACCTGGGGCAAGGGCACCTTCGACAAGCTGATCGAGGCCCGTCCCGAGACCCTGACGCCGCACCTGAAGATCTCCCATGCCATGGTGCTCAACGAGGTCGACCAGGGCGGGGATGCCAGGAGACGGGTGGAGGACCTGATCGAGGACTCCCGTCAGACACCGCAGCAGAAGGAGCATCTGCAGGACCGGGCCGACGAGATCTTCCAGACCCTCACCGACACCGGGGTCATCGAGACCGAACGAAACCCCGACGGCGGCCTGGACTACTTCACGACCGTGGACCTGCCCGAGGATTTCGCCCTGGACCAGCCCCTCTCGCCCTTCCTGCTGGCCGCCCTGGAGCTGCTGGATCCCGAGGACCCTGACTACGACATGAATCTGCTCTCCATGGTCGAGGCCACCCTGGAGGATCCCCGGCAGATTCTCAAGGCCCAGCAGCGGCAGGCCCGTGACGCGGCCATCCAGCAGATGAAGGAGGACGGCCTGGAGTACGAGGAACGGATGGAGCGTCTGCAGGAGGTGACCTGGCCCAAGCCCCTGGAGGAGCTGCTGGGGGAGGCCTTCGACCGCTACCGTCGGGATGTTCCCTGGGCCAACGACTATGAGATCCACCCCAAGTCCGTTCTGCGGGACATGATCGAGACGGCCTCGGACTTCAACGGCTACATCGCCCGCTACGGAATATCCCGGTCGGAGGGGACCCTGCTGCGCTATCTGTCTGATGCCTATCGGGCGCTCAGCAGGACGGTCCCCGAAGAGTTCATGGATGAGCGGCTGGAGGACATCCTGGCCTGGCTGGGACTTATTGTGCGCTCGGTGGATTCCAGCCTGGTGGATGAGTGGGAGGCCGCGGGCAGAGCTGAAAATGGCGAAGCCGCAAGCGGCCTGGATGCCGCTCCGCCCAAGGTGGAAAACCAGGTGGTGGCGGACCGGCGTGGGTTGACCCTGTTGGTGCGCAATGCCATGTTCCAGCGGGTGGAGCTGGTTGCCGCCGACCGGCCGGAGGCCCTGGCCGAGCTGGATGCGGACTGGGGCTACGGCCTGCGGGCCTGGAGCGACGCACTGGACGACCTCTACGAGGACCATGAGCGGATCCTGACCGATGCCCAGGCCCGGTCCTCGGACTTCTTCAGCCTGGATGACCGGGACGAGCACCAGGGGCACACCTGGCGGGTCCAACAGATCTTCGACGACGTCGAGGGGGAGCACGACTGGGGCATCGCCGGCATCGTGGACCTGGATGCCACCCAGGAGAGCGGCCAGGTGGTCTTCAAGGAATACCGGGTGGGTCCCATCGAGGAACTGATGGACCTCTAGCCCCGAGGCGTTACAGGACCTTGGAGAGGAAGGACTGCAGCCGAGGGCTCTGCGGGTGGCCGAAGATCTGTTCGGGCGTGCCCTCCTCCTCGATGATCCCGGCGTCGGTGAAGATCACCCTGGAGGAGACCTCCCGGGCGAAGGCCATCTCGTGGGTGACCAGAATCATGGTCATGCCGCCCTCAGCCAGGGAGCGGATGACTTCAAGCACGTCGCCCACCATCTCCGGATCCAGGGCCGAGGTGGCCTCGTCGAAGAGCATGATGTCCGGGTGCATGGCCAGGGCGCGGGCGATGGCCACACGCTGCTGCTGCCCGCCTGACAGATCCGTGGGCCGCGCGTCCGCCTTCTCCTGAAGTCCTACGGTCTCCAGCAGGTCCAGGGCCTGCTGCCGGGCATCCTCCTTGGGCGTCTTGTGTAGCATATGAGGGGCCAGCATGATGTTGTCGGCCACACTCATGTTGGGGAAGAGGTTGAAGTGCTGGAAGACCATGCCCACGTGCTCGCGCAGCTTGTCGATGTTGGTCTTTGGATCGGAAATGTCGATCCCGTAGACGCTGATGGTGCCCGAGGTCGGCATCTCCAGGGCGTTGATGCAGCGCAGCAGGGTGGACTTGCCCGCGCCGGAGGGTCCGATGATGGAGATGACCTCGCCCGGCTTGACTTCCATGTCGATCCCCTTGAGGACCTCGGTGTCGCCGTAGCGCTTGTGCAGGTCGCGGATGGATACGGCCATCTGGGACTCTCCCTGGTTGCGGCGACTTTGGTTCTGGCGGATGCGACGGGTCAGTCGTCCGGTGTCCATGTCCGGGTCCTCGAAGTTCATCGATGCAGCCTCCTATCGAGCATATTGGCCATCCAGGTCAGGGCGCTGATGGCGACGAAGTAGATGACGCCCACCATGAACAGGGTTTCGGTCACGCGGAAGTTGGCCGCGTAGATCTGCTGTGCCTGGTAGAGCAGTTCGCCGAAGCCGATGGCCAGCAGCAGGGAGGAATCCTTGAGCATGATGACCAGCTGGTTGATGATGGAGGGCGTGGCGAACCTTACGGCCTGGGGCAGGATGACCCGGCGCAGGGCCATGCGTCGTGTCAGTCCCAGGCTGCGGGCCCCCTCCATCTGTCCGACGTCCACCGAGTCGATGGCCCCGCGCACGATCTCCACCAGGTAGGCTCCGGAGTTGAGGGACAGTGTCAGCGCGCCGGCCAGCCAGATGCTGATGCGGTGGCCGATCAGCTGGGGGACACCCAGGTAGAAGAAGAAGGCCCAGACCAGGACGGGTGTGCCCCTGAAGACCGCCACGTAGATGCGGGCAATCCAGGACAGGATCCGGTTGGGGCTGATTCGCCACAGTCCCAGGATGATGCCGATGGCCAGGGCGATGACAAATGATATGGCTGTGATGGCCAGGGTGTTGCGCAGGCCCAGCATCAGGGAGGGGAAGGCCTGGCGGACCAGCTCGAAGAATCCTGGCCGGGAGGCGGGGGCACCCTTGCTGGAGTGGCCCACATAGGAATCGACCAGCTTCTTATAACTGCCATCGGCCTTCATCTTGGCCAGGCCCTCGTTGAAGGCGGCCACGAACTCCTTGTTCTCGCCCTTGCGGACGGCCGCCCCGTAGGAGGCGCCAGGCTCCTTCTTGGTCACGGTCTTCAGTCCGTTGCCCTGGGCGATGCCGTAAGCCAGGACCGGGTAGTCGTCGATGACCGCCTGGGCATTGCCGGACTTGACCATCTCATACATGGTGGAGGACTGGTCCACCGCCTTGACTGTGAAGCCGTATTGGGCCGCACGCTGCTTGGCGAAAGCCTCGCCTTCGCTGCCCGTCTTGACGGCCACCACGCTGCCTTGCAGATCCTTGTAGCTGTGGATCTGGTCGTTGTCCTTGGCGATGGCCATCTGCACGCCGGAGTCGAAATAGGGGTCGGTGAAGTCGTAGACCTGCTTGCGCTGGTCGGTGATGGTCATGCCGGCTATGACCACATCGGCCTGCTGTGAGTTCAAGGCCTGGAGGGCGGCGTTGAAGCCCAAGGACTGGATCTGTACCGAGAACCCCTCGATGTCGGCGATCTTGCGGATCAGATCCATATCGATGCCGACCAGCTTGCCGGAAGAATCCCTGAATTCGAAGGGGGCAAAGGTGGTGTCGGTCGCGACACGAAAGGTGCGTCCATGGACCGCTTGAGCGGCGGGGGAGTCCTCGGCCGCCTGCGCCGGCGTGGCCAGGGGGGCGACGATCAGGGCTGAGAGCCCCAGGACCAGGGCGAGCAGGCCAATGGCCCACCTGCCTGGACCCGATGTCCATCCCTGGCGAACATGCTTGGCGATCACTGGCGATTCTCCTTATTGTTCCGACTGTGCCGGTCCCGGTTTTTTTAGGCGGCAGGCCTTGCTGCCGTCCATGGGCCTACCTGAAGATATTCAGGCTGATGACCAGTAAACTGTACACAAACCGTGTTTCCGGGACCCAACTACGCGCTGGGCGATACGGCCATATGGGTTTCCAGTCTAGCGCGTTCGTCTTCCTGTTTGTGGCAGGCACAGGCCTATGCTGGTGAGGGCAGGGAGCCATAGGGGCCCCTAGGAATGAGGTATTGCAGATGGTTGATGATCTCTTCCAGGCGGCGGATCCCCCAGAGGAGCACACCCTGCCCTTGGCGGTCAGGATGCGGCCCAGAAGCCTGGACGAGGTGGTCGGCCAGGACAAGGTCACGGCTCCGGGAACCCCCTTGGAGCGACTGGCCCGTTCGGACCCGAACAACCGTCTGACGGCTCCCAGCTCGGTCATTCTTTTCGGACCTCCCGGGGTGGGCAAGACCACCCTGGCCTACATCGTGGCCCGACAGTCCGGGCGGCATTTCGAGGAGCTTTCGGCCGTCACCTCGGGGGTCAAGGAGGTGCGGCAGGTCCTCGCCCAGGCCCGGGAGCGGCTGGTCAGCCAAGGGCAGGAGACGGTCCTCTTTATCGATGAGGTCCACCGCTTTTCCAAGTCTCAGCAGGATGCCCTGCTGCCAAGCGTGGAGAACCGGGATGTGACTTTCATCGCAGCCACCACCGAAAATCCCAGCTTTTCGGTCATCTCGCCCCTGCTTTCGCGCTCGGTGGTGGTCAAGCTGGAGGCCCTGGACGACCAGGACCTGGCCAAGCTGGTCCGCAGGGCTGTCAAGGACCAGCGGGGGCTCAAGGATCAGGTGCGGCTGGATTCGGCGGCTTTGGACCAAATCGTGCGTTTTGCCGGGGGTGACGCCCGCCGGGCCCTGACCATTCTGGAGGCTGCGGCCGGGGCGGTCACCGAGGACGGGCCTCGTGCCAAGGGTGCGCGTCGACCCCTGGTCAGTGCCAAGGTGGTCTCCTCGGTCATGGACGTGGCCGCCGTCCGTTATGACAAGAAGGGTGACGATCACTACGACGTGGCCTCGGCCTTCATCAAGTCCATGCGGGGATCCGACGTGGATGCGGCCCTGCACTACCTGGCTCGGATGATCCGGGCCGGCGAGGACCCGCGCTTCATCGCCCGACGGATCATGATCGCCTCCGCCGAGGAGGTGGGTATGGCCTCTCCGGAGGTGCTGGAGATCACGGTCGCGGCTGCCCAGGCCGTGGCCATGGTGGGCATGCCGGAGGCCCGGCTGATTCTGGCCGAGGCGGTCATCGCCGTGGCCACCGCACCCAAGTCCAACGCGTCTTACCTTGCCATCAACCAGGCCCTGGAGGACGTGGACGCCGGGCATATCGGCCAGGTTCCCCTTCATCTGCGCAACGCTCCCACCAAGCTGATGAAGGCCTGGGGCAACCACGAGGGCTATCAGTATGCCCACGATGAGCCGGACGCGGTGGCGCCTCAGCAGTACATGCCGGACGAACTGGTCGGACGACGCTACTACCACCCCAATGATCGGGGCTATGAGCGTCAGCTGGGCCCCCGTCTGGAAGCCATCAGGGCCATCCTGGACAGGGCCGCCGGGCCGGAGGGAAACGCCGGGTCTGGGCAATGACCGTCCAAACTCCTATACTTGGCACCCAATAGACGTTGAGTAGCCACACAATGACCGAAACGCCGCAGGGTCCAGGCCTTCCATATTGACGGTCGCCAAGCTCCCACAAGGAGCCTGTCGCCGTCGGCGGGTCTGGCATGGACGCATGGGGCATGCCTGCCTCATGCACGGGCGCGAGGGTGACGATGTCGACAGCGGTCATTGACAATGCAGACATATCCGAACAATCCAAGAATCCCGGCCTTGCCGGGGACGGCCTGGCGGTCCGCGAGATTACCCGGCGAGTAGACAATGCTCGTGAATCGGCTACTTTTTATAAGATCGTGGCCCTGGTGGCCGCGGGAATGCTCATGGACAGCATCGATGTCTATGTGGGCAGCGCAGTAGCCAGTTCGGCGCTGAGCACCGGATGGTCCACGGTCGCCCAGAATTCCCTCTTCCTGTCGGCGGGTTTTCTGGGGCTCCTGGTGGGCTCGCTGCTGGCCGGGTTCGTCGGGGACCTGCGGGGGCGCAAGACCGCCTATCAGATCAATCTGCTGCTCTTCGGAGGCTTTACCCTGCTGGGCGCTCTGGCTCCCAACATGGCCGTCCTTTCGGCCTGCCGTCTGGGGGCTGGTCTGGGTCTTGGGGCCGAAATCGTCACCGGATTCTCCATGGTCAACGAATTTGCTCCCATCCGGCATCGCGGCCGTTGGAGCGCCATCGTCTCGCTGGTAGCCAACACCGGTGTGCCCCTGGCCATGCTCCTGTGCGCCTGGATCATCCCGCGCTGGTCCTGGCGGCCGCTCTTCGTGGGTATCGGTCTGGCGGCGGCGCTGATCTGGTACCTGCGGCGTGACATCCCCGAGTCCCCTCGCTGGCTGGCCCTGCACGGGCGGATGGACGAGGCCGTCCAGGTGGTCGAGCTTCTGGAGGCCGACAATGGCCGAAGAGGGTCAAGCTCCGATTCCGTCAGCGGTTCAGCACTTGCTGGCGAGGATGAGGGCGTTGAGGCACCTGCCAAGGCATCGGGTAGCGTGGTTCGCGGCCTGATTGTGGCTACTGTGGCGGTCTCGGCCACCAACGTCTGCTCCTACGCCTTCACCTCCTGGGTGCCCACCATCCTGCTCAAGCGGGGCATTAATCTGAGCGGATCCCTGTGGATCAGCACCCTGATGATGCTGGGCGCCCCCCTGGGCTGCCTGATCGGATCCCTGCTCCTGGACCGGGTCGGCCGCAAGAGGATCATCGTCACGGCCTTCCTGCTGACGGCGGTCTTCGGTCTGCTCTACGCAGCGCAGACCAGCCAGGTCACAGCCATCCTGGTGGGCATCCTGCTCATGGCCAGCCTCTACGTCCTCATGTCTTCGGTGGTGGCCGTCTATGCGCCCGAGCTTTTCCCGACTACGGTCCGCTTCCGCTGCGTGGGCATTGCCAACGCCGTCGCCAAGCTCTGCAATGTGCTCATGCCCGTGCTCATCGGGGCCATGTTGAGCCAGTGGGGGAGCACCTCGATCTTCGTCACCATCAGCCTGGTGGCCTTGGCCTCCATGCTGGTTGTAGGCCTGATGGGCTGGGAGACCTCCGGCCGTTCGGTGGGCTGATACAAGCCGGCGCAAGGTCGTAAAGAGTCTGAAAAGCAAGGGGCCTGGCACGAGCCTGGGGCCGTCGAGAGGCGGCGAAAGGTTCGGTCGGGTCCCTTTCTCGGTAAGCGTCCCTTGTCAGCAAAGAGGAATCAGAGCTGGTTGGCCAGCAGCCGGTTGTAGACGCAGCGCAGCTCGGTCTGGAAGGTCTCGGGGTCAATATCCGGATTCTGCTTGAACAGGTCGATCCACCAGTTGTTGACCGACCTGATTCTCTTGCGGGCTATGTCTGCGCCGGACCTGGTCAGGGCAATGATGTTGACACGGTGATCGGCGGGGTTCTGTTCACGGTTTACCAGACCCAGGGCCTTCAAGGCTTTCAGATCCCGGGCCAGCAGACTGGGGTCCACGCACAGGTCCCGGGCTATCTGGCGTTGGCTGAGGCCTGGATGATCGTAGAGGTATACAATCAGATCACCCTGGGTGCCTCGTAAGATGGAGTCGCCTGTGTACCGGCTGGAATCGTTGCGTGCATGCCGGTAGATTCCGGCTATACAGCTGCTCAGGTTGTGGTAGTGACTCTTCTTCAACATCTTTGCTGCCCCCTAGCTGGTAAGGAAAATCGAAGAGTTCTGCAGGCATGGTTGGCTCGATGACCGCATGGACCCCTTAGGCGCCTTTCCCCTTCCAGGCCTTTTTCCGGCAACTCCCTAGCCTCGGCCCGGCACGGACGACGCATTTTTCATCATATCAATACCGTCGACACCATGGGGATGGTCCACGATTCAGGCAAAGGCGAGACAAGCCGGGATTTCCCTGGTGCCAATCCTGCTTGGAGCCTTTCACCATCGATTATCCAGGGATTTGCCGTCTGCTTCGGGCTTGTGTTAAGGCTTGCGGGCTAAAAAGAATGTCTCACTTGGTCAGGCTAGACAGGTCAGCATCCAGCAGGGCAGAGCCGGTCAAGGTCGGGGATTATCACCGTCGTTGCTCCACGGTATGCTAAAATGTTCCCCTTTCGCGACGGAATCTGGAAAGGATTGGCATGCGGGTACTGGACTTCGACGGCACCATCTACGATGGCGAAAGCCTGCTTGACTTCTACCTGTTCACTGCCCGCAGGGATCCGCGGGTGCTGCACTACCTGCCGATTGCCCTCTTCTATGCCGTCCGCTACCGCCTGGGTCGGGTCACCCTGGAGCAGCTGGACTCGGCCATGCGTCGGGTGGGCTCGCGCTATCTGCGTCGGCTGACCTCGCGTCCAGGCTTTGACATGGACCGGCTGGTCAGCCAGTTCTGGGATGCCAACATGCACAAGATCATGGATTGGTACACCCCCCAGGCCGACGATGTGGTGGTGACCGCCTCCTTCGATCTGGTGGCGGGGGAGGCCTGCCGACGACTGGGCATCACCCGCTGCATCGGCTCCACCCTGGATTTGGAGTCCCTGAGCGTGGGCTACCTCAACTTCGGACCCGACAAGCCCCTGCATTTTCAGCGGATCCTGGGCCGGGAGACGGCCATCGACGCCTTCTATACCGATTCCGCCTTCGACCTGCCCATGATCGATCTTGCCCGGCGAGCCTACCTGGTCGAGCACGGCCGGGTTCGCCGCATCAAATAGGCAGGCTGGTCACCATGGCTTTTATCTGATAGTTCATGATTCGAAGGGAAAGACCAATCCCCAGTGGCGGCGCAGGGAGTCCATGAGCTCCATGATGCGCAGGGTGTCCTTGTGGGGCATCTGGGCGCACTCGGTCTTGCCGTCCAGGATGGCCTGTGCGGAGCTGGCCACCTCGTACTCATAGCCGGTCAGCTGGTCGGGGATGGGGTAGCTCTTCCTCAACTTGTGGTCCCCGTCGTACAGGTCGATGGACTCCACATTGTTGATATTTGCGCACTGTAGGTAACCCCGGTCTCCCCAGATGTTGCCGGTCCGGTCGCTGTCCGAGACCATGGAGCTGGCCGCTGCGCCCATGGATCCATCCTGGTAGAAAATGGTCGTGGAGTTCTGGCTGTCCACGCCCTCCGGGCTGCGCACCCAATCCGTGCAGACCCGTTCAATGGGCTTGGGCCCCATGACCATGTCGATGAAGTTGAGAGGGTAGACACCCACGTCGAGCAGGGCGCCACCGGCCAGGGCCGGGTCGGTCATTCTGGCCTTGCCCGCGGTTACATATCCCAGGTTGGCGGTCACGGTCCTGACGGTGCCGATTTCTCCCGAGGAGATGATGTCGTCGATGATGGAGCGCGAGGGCATGTACCTGGTCCAGATGGCCTCGGTGCAGAGCAGACCGGTGCTTTCGGATGTCTCCATGACCTGCCTGGCCTGGTCGGCGTTGGCGGCGAAGGACTTCTCGACCAGCACGTTCTTTCCGGCCTTCATGCAGGCGATGGCCTGCTCGGCGTGGAGGCTGTGAGGCGTGGCGATGTAGACCAGATCCACTTGGGGATCATCCAGGAGTTCCTGGTAGGAGCCATAGGAATGCTGGAATCCATATTTTTCGGCGAAGGCGGCTGCGCGGTCCCCGTCCCTGGCGCCCACGGCGTAGGGGGCCACCAGGTGGCTGTACTGCGGGTCTTGTGCCATCATGACCACCGTCTTGGCCAGGGCGTTGGCTATCCGTCCGGCTCCGAGAATGGCGAAGTTGACCCGCATGTCCTTCTGCTCAGCTTCTTGCCGCTTGCCGTTCAATCTACTCATTCTTGACTCCTTCGTTCGAATCGCCATCTGCTGTGATGGCCTCATACAATTTCTGCAGGGTTTCCTGGGCATGGCGGGCATCCAGCTGGCACTCCCAGACTGTGAAAACCCGCCAGCCCTTGGCTTTCAGCTTTTCCCCCTGCTCCTGATCCCGCAGACGGTTCCTTGTCAGCTTTGTGGTCCAAAACTCCACATTGGATTTGGGAAGGGAGAATTTGGCACAGCCCTGATGCATGTGCCAGAAACAGCCGTTGACGAATACCATGGCCCGCCACTTGGGCAGAACCACATCAGGATGGCCCGGATACCTCTTGTCATTTTTGCGAAAACGCAGACCTCGCGAAAAGAGGTAGGACCGGACCTGGCGTTCTATTGATGTTTCCGTGCCCCTGATCCGGGACATGGTGTAGCTGCGTGTGCCGGGCTGGAATCTGCTGGGTGTCTTTTTCGAAACCATCCCCGGCACGGCTCAGAGGACTTCGACGCTGTTGATGAAGACCGGCTCGAGGGGACGGTCGCCCGGGTCGGTGGCCACGGCATCCAGCTTGTCGACCACCTTCCGTGAATCCTCGTCGGCGACCTGGCCGAAGATGGTGTGATGCCCGTTCAGCCAGGGGGTGGGCACGGTGGTGATGAAGAACTGGGATCCGTTGGTGCCATGGGTCTTCCCGGTGGCGGGGTCCCGGCGCAGCCCTGCATTGGCCATGGCCAGCTTGTAGGGTTCCTCGAAGGTCAGGGAGGGGTCGATCTCATCGTCGAACTCGTAGCCGGGGCCGCCTGTGCCGGTGCCCAGCGGGCAACCGCCCTGGATCATGAAGTCCTTGATGATCCGGTGGAAGGTCAGCCCGTCATAGAAAGGATCCTGACGCTTCCGGCCCGTCTCGGGATCGGTCCATTCCTTGCGGCCGGCGGCCAGATCCAGGAAGTTGGCTACGGTTTCAGGGGCCTTGTCGTCAAAGAGGTCCAGGCGAATGTCGCCTTCTGAGGTATGCATGATGACTGTGCTCATATCCCAATCCTTTCATAAGACGGCGACGCGCACCGAGGACCCGAAGGGCATCAGGGCCAGGCGGGCCATCTTGAAGGCCTGCAGGCCGAAGGGTATGCCCACCACGGTCAGCATGGTGACCAGCCCGGCCGCCAGATAGGCCAGAGCCAGCCACCAACCGCCCAGGACGATCCAAAGCAGATTGGCCAGCCAGGATCCCAACCCGCCTCCATAGATGACCTGCCTGCCGAAGGGGGTCAGGGTCAGTCTGGCCATTTTGAAGGCCTGGACGCCCAGGGGGATGCCTACCACGGTCAGGCAGAGCACGATGCCCACCAGGGTCCAGGCCAGTGCGATGGCCAGTCCTCCCAGCAGCAGCCAGCAGATGTTGCCGATCAGGCGCATGTAGGTCCTTCCGTCAGGGTGGCGGTGACGGCCTTGGCGCAGGCGGTCACCTTCTCGATGATGATGGTCAGTCGTTTCTGCCGTTGCTTGGGCTCAAGCCCTTGGTCCAGGGCATCGATCAGTCGCATGCCGGATTGGACGATGCCCCGCGTCACCTCCACGCCCATGGCCGGATCTGCTGGCCGCAGGGCTGTCCAGGCCTGGATCAGCGGCTGGTTGACCTGCCGGTGGAAGTCCAGCAGGGCTTGGATCTGCCGGTCTGTGGACCGATCGCTGCCTGGGGCGGGCTCGTGGGGATTCGAAGGGCTGCCGTAGATCAGGGCCTGGCGTAACTGCTCGTCGTGCTGCTCGGCGTAGAGGTTCATCAGCCAGCCGTGTCCGTGCAGTCCGGCCTGCTCCAGATTGGTGCGGGTCCAGACCTCGATCTTCCAGCTCGGGTCGTCTGTCGTACCCAGGGCCTGGGCCAGGGCCTGACCCCAGTCGGGCAGATGCCGCTCCATGACCATGTCGCAGAGCTGGTCGGCATCCCGGGCGTAGCGGTAGAGGGAGTTCCGGGCCAGATTGGTGCGTCGGGCCACCTCGGCCATGGTCAGCCGGCTGCGTCCGCCGGTGCGCAGGATGGCCTCGGCAGCGGCAATGATCTGGTCGAGGGTTTTGGCGCGGTGCTCCTGGAGCGTGGATTCGCGGATCCTGGGCATGGTCCTCCTCGGTCCGGCCTCTGGGAGCAGCGACAACGAATCGAGCTCGGCCGGTCATGGGGCATATGATATGGCCTATTTCCAGCAGAGCCAAGCTGCCCGGGCCTCTTCAGCCTGCGGCTTGTCCGCGCAGAGTGAACTTGCCAGACGATTTTTCGCGACGTATAGTCGCAAAAAATTGCAGACCAGGGCGAGGGGAGAGCTGATGAGCGGATCGGCAAACATGGAAGTGAAGAAGGGCAGTCAGAAAGGCGGCCAAGGGTCTCAGGAGGCGGCACCGCCCTGGCGTGCCCTCTGGGTGTTGGCCCTGGGGCTGGCCATGATTGTGTTGGATTCGTCCATTGTCAACGTCTCCATACCCTCCATTATCGCCGCCATCCATATCAACCTGGCTCAAGCCCAGTGGGTGACCGCCCTTTACAGCATCGTGCTGGCAGCCCTGCTCCTTCCTTCCGGTCGGCTCGGGGACATGATCGGACGCAAACGGATCCTGCAGGTGGGTACGGTCATCTTTGTACTGGGTTCCGTCTTCGCGGCATCGGCTTCCTCCGGCACAATCTTGCTTCTGGCCCGGCTTGTGCAGGGAATCGGTGGCTCCCTGGTCATGCCGTCCACCCTGTCTACCGTGTCCGCCACCTTCCGGGGTAGGCATCGGGCCACTGCATTCGGCATCTGGGGGGCCGTCATGTCATCCGCTGCGGCGGTCGGCCCCTTCCTGGGCGGGGTCTTCACCAGCACCGTCGGATGGCGGTGGATCTTCCTGGTCAATCTGCCCCTGGGACTGATCGTTCTTGTGGCCAGCGCAGTCTTCGTACCCGAGACCAAGTCCGCTCCCCGGCAGGCCGGCGACCGGTGGGGGATGCTTGCCGACTGGAAGGGCATACTCCTCTCGGCCCTGGGGTCGGCCCTGGTGGTCTTTGCGCTGATCGAGGGGCAGACCTATGGCTGGTGGCATCCCCGCGCCGCACTTGAACTTGGCCCACTGCACTGGTCCGCATCGGCGCCCCTGTCGCCGGTTCCGGTCAGTCTGATCCTGGGGCTGGCCCTGCTGGCCGCCTTTGCGCTGACCGAGCTGGCCAGGGCTCGCAGGGGCAGGATGGTCATCCTGGACGTGTCCATGTTCGCCATCGGCACCTTCGGCTGGGGCAACCTCACGGCCGCCATCGTCAACGCCGGTCAGTTCGCGGTCATGTTCATCCTGCCCCTCTACCTGATCAACGCCAGAGGCCTGAGTCCCCTGGGGGCCGGATCCATCCTGGGTGTCATGGCCCTGGGATCGGTTGCTTCCGGCGGTCTGGCCCGGGTGGTTTCAGCCCGTCTGGGAGCCGGCGGCACGGTGCAGACGGGTCTTTTGATGGAGATTGTCGGTGTGGCCCTGTCTATTCTGCTCATGCGTGGGTCAGTGCCGGTCTGGCCCATGACCCTGACTCTGATCATCTACGGTGCTGGTTTGGGCTTTGCCTCGGCACAGCTGACCAGTCTGGTGCTCTCCGGTGTCCCGGTGTCGCAGTCCGGCCAGGCTTCGGCCACCCAGTCCACCATCCGTCAGTGGGGGACCGCCCTGGGCGCCGCAGTATCCGGCTCCGCCCTCTCCCTGGCTCTGAGCCTGGTGCTGCCAAGACATCTGACGGCCCTCAAGGGGATCTCGGCGCGGATGGCCGATGGCCTGGTCAGATCGGTTCAGTCCTCTGCCGGAAACGCCATAGTCGGTCTGCGTGCTGAGGGTACCCGAGGTCGGCTGGGAGCATTGGGTCCCCAGGTGACCAATGCCTTGACCGAGGGATTCACCCAAGGCGCCCAGTGGGCCATGGGCTTCGCAGTCCTGTTGCTTCTTCTGGGGTTGGTCGCCTCGGTGTTGGTGCGCCGGGCCGCCCGCAAGGCTGGTGCTGATAAGGTCTGAGACATCCGCAATCTCGTCTTCTCCTGCTTCGGTCCCCACTCGGGACTGTCTGCCCGTGGGCCGGCCCTGGCACGGTTTAGAATCATGGTATGGGCATACAAGAGGAACAGCCGCGGCGGGATGGCGATCTGCTGGTGGCTCTGGCTCAGATCGACACCTGTGTGGGCGATCTTGACGGCAACGCCGACATTATTATGGACTACTCCCGAAAGGCCGCTGAGCGGGGGGCGACCCTGGTGGTCTTTCCCGAGATGAGCCTGACCGGTTACCCAATCGAGGACCTGGCATTTCGTGCCAGCTTCCGTCGGGCCGCCTGGTCTCGGGCCGACAGTCTGGCCGGGGAGCTTGAGGAGCAGGGTCTGGGCCATCTCTATGTAATCGTGGGGACCGTTGGCACCGATACGGATCAGGACCGGCCCCGCAACCGGCTGGTGGTCCTGCACCGGGGTCGGGTCGAGGCCGGCTACGACAAGCACTTCCTGCCCAACTACGGTGTCTTTGACGAGTACAGGATTTTCACCCCGGGCGATAGGACCGTGGTCCTGGAGGTGCAGGGGCACCGGATTGGGCTGGCCATCTGCGAGGACATCTGGCAGGAGGGCGATCCCATCAGCGACCTGGCTGGACGGGACATCGACCTCCTGGTGACCATCAATGGCTCACCCTTCGAGGAGGGCAAGGGGCATGTCCGTTACGAGCTGGCGGCTCGCCGGGCCAAGCAGGTCGGCGCACCCCTGCTCTACCTGAACCAGGTGGGTGGACAGGACGACCTGGTCTTTGATGGCGGCAGTTTCGTGGTGGATCAGGATGGCACCCTGCTGGAGCGCTCACCCAGGTTCGTGCAGGATCTGTCCATGTGGACGCTGCCTGCACGGGGGGAGCGCCCACTGCCCAGCCAGTCCTGCATGGCCGAAGAGATGCCTGGGGATGAGGAGGTCTATCGAGCCTGCGTGCTGGGGCTCAAGGACTATATGGCCAAGAATCACTTCACCGGCGTCTGCCTGGGGCTGTCAGGCGGGATCGACTCGGCCCTGGTGGCGACCATGGCCGCCGATGCCTGCGGGGGGAAGCATGTGCGGGGCATCTCCATGCCCAGCCGCTACTCCTCGGAAGGCTCCCGGGATGATGCTGCCGACCTGGCCCAGCGTCTGGGTGTGCGTTACGTGGTCCAGCCGATAGGCCCTGAGTTCGACGCCTTCCAAGGGCAGTTGCACCTGGAGGGGGTTGCTGAAGAGAATCTGCAGGCCCGGATTCGCGGCGTCATCGTCATGGCCTACGCCAATGCCGAGGGGCTTCTGGCCCTGGCCACCGGAAACAAGTCCGAACTGGCCTGCGGCTACTCAACCATCTATGGCGATGCGGTCGGAGGCTACGCACCCATCAAGGATCTGCTCAAGACGCGGGTATGGCAGCTGGCCCGATGGCGCAACGCCCAGGCTCAGGCACAGGGCGAGCGTGAGCCCATCCCGGTCAACTCCATTGTCAAGCCGCCCTCTGCCGAGCTGCGTCAAGGGCAGAAGGACTCTGATTCCCTGCCCGACTACAGCCTGCTTGACAAAGTCCTGGAGGCGTACATCGAGCATGCCCATGGTCGGGCCGACCTTCTGGCCGATGGCTTCGATTCCGACACGGTCGACACGGTCATGCGTCTGGTGGATCGGGCCGAGTGGAAGCGGCGCCAGTACCCGTTGGGGCCCAAGGTCACCTCTCTGGCCTTCGGCCGGGATCGCCGGCTGCCCGTCACCAACGCCTTCAGGGAGTGATCGCCATGGGTGCCGAACAGGAGCGGACGGCCTGGTACTTCAACACGGTCACCGGCAGACCCGAGCAGGGCAAGCTGTCTCCCCAGGACAGGCGGATGGGCCCCTACCGCAGCAGGCAGGAAGCCCTCGATGCCTGGAAGATCGCCAAGCGCAGGAACAAGGAATGGGATGAGGAAGACCGTCGTTGGCGGCAGGCCTGGGAGGGAGATCCTGAGCAGGGACAGTCGTCAGCTGACAGATGAAGCTCGCGCTGGATCGCCCACCGGCGTTGGCGACCAGTCGGCCACGCAATCAGAACGGATCGGGACACAGGCGGTGTGCCGGGCGAGCTCGCAAGATATGGGCGTGGCGCCCATTGCGAGTCTGCCCGCAGTGTGATATAGCTCACGTCACGATTCGGTTTCCCGTGGTAGTGCGCACCCTATACTTGAAAGTGACAGTGGTGTGAGGAAGCGCCATTGACCATATCAACAAGGAGTTGACTATGACAGCAGTTGAGACCAATACCGTCTCTCCCGCAGAGCTGCAAGCCAAGGCTTGGAAGGGCTTCAAGGGCGAGGACTGGAAGAAAGACATCGACGTTCGCGACTTCATTCAAAAGAACTACACTCCCTACACCGGTGACGAATCCTTCCTGGCACCGGCCACGGAGAAGACCAAGTTCCTGTGGAACTACCTGGACGATAATTTCCTTGCCGTAGAGCGCAAGCAGCGCGTCTACGACGTGGACACCCACACTCCGGCGGGCATTGACGCCTTCCCGGCCGGATACATTGACGGCAAGCCTGCCGGCGAAACTCAGGACGACGTGATTGTCGGCATTCAGACCGATGTGCCCTGCAAGCGCGCGATGATGCCCTACGGCGGCTGGCGCATGGTTGAGCAGGCCCTCAAGGAGGCCGGCAAGGAGCCTGATCCCGAGGTAAAGAAGATCTTCACCCGGTATCGCAAGACCCACAACGATGGTGTCTTCGACGTCTACACCAAGAGGATCAAGCTGGCCCGCCACAACAAGATTCTGACCGGTCTGCCCGATGCTTACGGCCGCGGCCGCATCATTGGCGACTATCGTCGTGTGGCCCTGTACGGCATCGACGAGCTGATTGCCCGCAAGAAGGCCGACAAGGATTCGATTCCTTACCGCAACGATTTCACCGAGGAAGAGATCGAGCACTGGATTCGCTTCCGCGAGGAACACGCCGAGCAGATCAAGGCTCTGAAGCAGCTGTTGAACCTGGGCAAGGAGTACGGCCTGGATCTGAGCCGTCCTGCCATGAACGCCAAGGAAGCCGTCCAGTGGACCTACATGGCCTACCTGGCCTCGGTCAAGAGTCAGGACGGCGCCGCCATGTCCATCGGCCGTCTGTCCGCCTTCTTCGACGTCTACTTCGAGCGTGATTTGGCCGCTGGCCTGATCGACGAGACCGACGCCCAGGAGATCATCGACAACATCGTGATGAAGCTGCGCATCGTGCGCTTCCTGCGGACCAAGGACTACGACAACATCTTCTCGGGCGACCCCTACTGGGCCACCTGGTCCGACGCCGGCTTCGGCGACGACGGCAGGCCCATGGTCACCAAGACCTCCTTCCGTCTGCTGGCAACCCTGACCCTGGAGCACCTTGGACCCGGCCCCGAGCCCAACATCACCATTTTCTGGGATCCGAAGCTGCCCGAGGGCTACAAGCGCTTCTGCGCCCGTATCTCCATTGACACCTCCGCCATCCAGTACGAGTCCGACAAGGACATTCGCGCCCACTGGGGCGATGACGCCGCCATCGCATGCTGCGTGTCCCCCATGAGGGTCGGCAAGCAGATGCAGTTCTTCGGCGCCCGTGTCAACTCCGCCAAGGCCCTGCTCTACGCCATGAACGGCGGCCGTGACGAGATGACCGGCATGCAGGTCATCGACAAGGACGTAATCAAGCCTGTCACCCCCAAGGAAGACGGTTCTCTGGACTTCCAGGAGGTCAAGGACAACTACGAGAAGGCCCTGCAGTGGCTGAGCGAGACCTACGTCGAGGCTCTGAACATCATCCACTACATGCACGATAAGTACGACTACGAGTCCATCGAGATGGCCCTGCACGACAAGGAGGTCTACCGCACCCTGGGTTGCGGCATGTCCGGCCTGTCCATCGCCGCTGACTCCCTGTCGGCTATCAAGTACGCCAAGGTCTACCCGATCTACAACAAGGATGCCAAGGGCACTCCTGAGTATGTCGAGGGCGCTGACGACGACCTGATCGTCAACTACAAGACCGTCGGTGAGTTCCCGATCTACGGCAACGACGATGATCGCGCCGACGATCTGGCCAAGTGGACCGTGTCCACCGTCATGGGCCAGATCAAGCGCCTGCCTGTCTACCGTGGCGCTGTGCCGACCCAGTCCATTCTGACCATCACCTCCAACGTGGAGTATGGCAAGAACACCGGGTCCTTCCCCTCCGGCCACAAGAAGGGCACCCCGTACGCTCCCGGCGCCAACCCCGAGAACGGCATGGATTCGCACGGCATGCTGCCCTCCATGTTCTCCGTGGGCAAGATTGATTACAACGACGCCCTGGATGGCATCTCGCTGACCAACACAATCACCCCTGACGGCCTGGGCCGCGACGAGGATGAGCGTATCAACAACCTGGTGGGCATCCTGGATGCCGGCAACGGCCACGGGCTCTACCACGCCAACATCAACGTCCTGCGCAAGGAGCAGCTGGAGGATGCTGTCGAGCACCCCGAGAAGTACCCGCACCTGACCGTGCGCGTCTCGGGCTACGCCGTCAACTTCGTCAAGCTGACCCGCGAGCAGCAGCTCGACGTTATCTCCCGCACCTTCCACCAGGGCGCGGTGACCGACTGATCGCCCTTGTGCGATAGTCAACCGTTGATGAGACGGTGAATCATGGGGCGGGGCGCACCAAGGCCCTGCCCCCTTTTCGTCTTTTTCAGGAGGATCCGATGACGGAGACCACCACCTTCCATACCACACACCCGCACATGCTCAAGGAATCCAAGGTCTACCAGAGCCAGACCCTGATGGGCGGCCTTTCGGGGTTTGAATCGCCCATTGGACTGGACCGGCACGACCGCATGAATGCCCTGCGCACGGGCGACATCGGATTTGTTCACTCCTGGGACATCAACACTTCGGTGGACGGGCCGGGTACAAGGATGACCGTCTTCATGAGCGGATGCCCCCTGCGTTGCCAGTACTGCCAGAATCCTGACACCTGGAAGATGCGCGATGGCCAGCCCGTATATCTGCAGGCCATGATCGACAAGGTGGCCCGCTACCAGGACCTCTTCAAAAGCACCGGCGGAGGAATCACCTTCAGCGGCGGCGAGTCCATGATGCAGGCAGCCTTTGTCTCACGTGTCTTTCGAGCCGCCAAGGAGATGGGCGTCCACACCTGCCTGGACACCTCGGGTTTCCTCAATCGCAACTACACCGATGCCATGATTGACGATATCGACCTGTGCCTGCTGGATGTCAAATCCGGCGACGAGGCCACCTACAAGAAGGTGACCGGCGGAACTCTGGCCCCTACAATCGAATTCGGCAAGCGTCTGGCTGCCCGTGGCAGCAAGATCTGGGTTCGCTTCGTGCTGGTGCCTGGGCTGACCGACTCCGAGGAGAACGTCGAGAATGTCGCTCGGGTGTGCGAACAGTTCAAGGATGCCATCGAGCACATTGATGTGCTGCCCTTCCATCAGCTTGGACGGCCCAAGTGGCATGAGCTGCGCATTCCTTACCCGCTGGAGGATGCCAAAGGCCCCTCTGCGGCTCTGAAGGATCGTGTCAAGAAGCAACTGGAGGCCCACGGCTTCGTGGTCTACTGAGCCTTGGAATCCAATCCGGTTCCTGGGCGGACCTAGGAGAAATCCGAATATCTTGTGTGACTCCCCATGGCGGATGTCCTGGGGAGTTTTGTTTGCTCGGGCGAAGGCCAGCAGCCCAATCAGCGAATGACCCACTTACTGAATGACCGGCACGCTGAATGACCGGCACGCTGAATGCCCGGCTTCGTGAATGGCAGATCCTGTGAATCAATAAACTGTCGACGAAGCCTGCTCAGTAAGAATTATCAGCGGGTTGAGGCCATGGACTATGCTTTCAGGCGTGTGTTTTCCGGGCCGGTCGGTCCGGTGGCGTGATGGAAGACAAACTAAAAAAGAGGTTGAGCGCAGGTGACCACGGAACCTAAGACGCAGCTGCTTTCAGAGCCCGCCCAGGGTGTGCCGTCGGTCATCGACGATATGGCCGGATATCGCCGGGCCTGTCGAATGCTGTCCCGGGGGAGCGGTGCGTTGGCCGCCGATGCTGAACGGGCCTCTGGTTTCCGCTATGGCCACGACGACTACCTGGTCCAGTTCAAGCGCCAGGGGGCGGGGATATTCCTGCTGGACCCACCGGCTTTGACGCAGGCGGGCTGTGACTGGTCGGAATTCAATAAGGCTGTTGATGGGGCCCAGTGGATCATTCATGACTCCCCTCAGGATCTGCCTGGCTTCCATGCATTGGGCATGAGGCCCTCATCGCTCTTCGATACTGAGCTTGCAGCCAGGATGCTCAACCTGGGTCATTACGGCCTGTCTGCAGTGACCGCGCATTACCTGGGGCTGACGCTGGCCAAGGAGCACTCTGCCGCAGACTGGTCCTACCGCCCACTGCCGCGTGATTGGCGCAATTACGCTGCCTTGGACGTGGAGCTGCTGGATCAGGTGCGGTCGCGCGAGCTGGAGGACCTGCGCCGTCACGGCAAGGATGAATGGGCCAGGCAGGAATTCGCCTGGCTGCTGGAGCAGGGCAAAATCCCCAAGCCAGAGCCTGAACAGCCCTGGCGGCATATCTCGCATATCAACGCCCTGCACAACGACCGTCGAGGCCTGGCTGTGGCCCGCTCGCTGTGGACCGCTCGAGACCAGCTGGCCCGCCGCAACGACATCGCTCCGACGCTCCTCCTGCCTGACAAGGCCATCATCGAGGCCGGCAGGCTCAAGCCGCACAACAACGCTCAGTTCCGGGCCATCCGGTCCTTGAACGAGCGGGTCAGGATTCACACCGGCGGCGAGCAGGACCGCATGTTCGAGCGCTACGCCCCCATTCAGCGCCGGGTGAGGCCCTCGGTCTGGAAACAGGCCATTCTGGAGGCACTGAGTCTGCCTGCCGAAGAGTTGCCGGTGCCTCCCAAGCCGCGGTGTGAGGAGACCAACGCCCCCAAGTCCATGCAGGTCTGGCGGCACCGCCACCCGGACCGGTTCGCCAGGCTGGAGGCAGCACGCAAGGCGGTGGCCGAAGTGGGACGCCGGACCAACACCCCCGACGAGATTCTGATCAAGCCCCGTTACCTGCGCAACCTCTGCTGGACCGACGAACCGGAGAAGCGGGATGTGGCTGACTTCCTGCGTCAGGAGGGCGCCCGCCCCTGGCAGGTTTCACTCCTGTCAGAGTCCCTGACTCGCGCTATCATGTAACGGTTGCCTTACTGGCAGATCAAACGGTTTGGATGAATTGGAGCGCAGCGTGAAAATCAGCGTCAGAAACCTCGAGCCCACCAAGGTCAGGCTCACCATCACCGTCGATCCCGATGAGCTGAACCCCTACCTGGATCAGGCCCGTAAGGAGATCGGCAAGCAGGTGACCATCCCCGGCTTCCGCAAGGGCCATGTCCCCGGACCCATCATCGATCAGCGCGTGGGCTTTGCCAGCGTGGCGGGCGAGGCCGTCAACGCCGGCGTGCCCGAGCTCTACTCCAAGGCTCTGGAGGAGAAGCAGCTGCACGCCATGGCGCAGCCGCAGATCGATGTCAAGGACATTCCTTCCTCGGCCAAGGACGAAACCAAGCTCAAGTTCACTGCAGAGGTGGAGATTCGTCCCAAGTTCGAGCTGCCCGACATCGAGGGCATGGAAATCGAGGTCCCCAAGCCCGCCGTCACCGACGAGGACGTGGACAAGCGTCTGGACAACCTGCGTCAGCGTTTTGGCACCCTGGTCAGCGTGGATCGCCCCGCATCCAAGGGTGACTATGCCAACATCGACCTGGATGCCGTCATCGACGGCGAGTCCGTGGACTCCCAGCAGGGGGTCAGCTACGAGCTGGGTTCCAACACCATGCTGGACGGCCTGGATGAGGCACTTGACGGGCTGTCCGCCGGGGAAGAGACCACCTTCGAGGGCACCCTGGAGGCCGGCGAGCACCAGGGCGAGAAGGCCCAGATCAAGGTCAAGGTGAACTCGGTCAAGGCCGAGGAGCTGCCCGACCTGGACGACGAGTTCGCCAAGGAGGCCTCGGAGTTCGAGACCCTGAAGGAGCTGCGTGAGGACGTGCGCAAGCAATGCCAGGTGGATGCCGAGGGTCGGCAGGCCACTGACGCCCGCGACGCCTTCATCGCCAAGCTCCAGGACGGCCTGGACATCCCGGTGCCCAAGGGCATCAAGCAGTCCATGGTGACCGATCAACTCAAGAACACCGGCAAGGACCCGGACAAGGCCAGCAAGGACGAGAAGGCCGAGGCCGAGGAGAGCGTGGAGAAGGAACTGCGCGACCAGATGACCCTGGACGCCCTGGCTGAGAAGCTGGGCATCACGGTCAGCCAGGCCGATGTGACCAACTTCCTGGCCTCCATCGCCCAGCAGTACGGCATGGATCCCAGCGCCTTCATCAACGGTATCGTCCGCAACGGCCAGCTGGGTTCGGCCGTGCAGGAGGTCGGCCGCTCCAAAGGCATGCTGGCCGGCATGCGGACCGTCACCTTCAAGGATCCCGATGGCCAGGAGGTGGACCTGAGCCGCTTCCTGGGCGAGGATGAGCCCGAGGCCCAGGAGGAGCAGGACGAGAGCGTCCAGGCTGCCTCCGCCGCAGCCGAAGTGGCCGACCAGCTCTCCCAGGATCAGGAGTAGCTCACAAGTCGCAACGAACAGGGCCGCACCCAGTGGCGAAACAGCCTGGGTGCGGCCCTGTCGTAGCGGTTGCGCAAAGAGCGGAAAGACCACGGCCGCGTCGATTGCGGGGGCTACTCTCAATACAGATACGTTTATCGAAGGAGACAGGGTGAACAACTCATTGGCAACCAGTCCTGTGATGGAGGAGGGGGAGGCCCCTACGCCGACCGATCCCATCTTCAACCGACTGCTCAAGGACAGGATCATCTGGCTGGGGGACGAGGTCAAGGACGC
Source organism: Bifidobacterium sp. M0353 (assembly GCF_016100645.1). Lineage (NCBI taxonomy): Bacteria > Bacillati > Actinomycetota > Actinomycetes > Bifidobacteriales > Bifidobacteriaceae > Bifidobacterium > Bifidobacterium sp. M0353. The sequence continues at coordinate 468,738 of NZ_JACFSB010000001.1, forward strand.
CAACGCCAACGTCATCTGCGCACAGATGCTGATGCTGGCGGCCGAGGATCCCAAGAAGGATATCTGGCTCTACATCAATTCGCCTGGTGGCTCCATTACGGCGGGCATGGCCATCTATGACACCATGCAGCTGATCGAGCCCGACGTGGCCACGGTCGCGGTCGGGATGGCTGCCTCAATGGGCCAGTTTCTGCTCTCTAGCGGAGCCAAGGGCAAGCGCTTCGTCACCTCCCATGCACGGGTGCTCATGCATCAGCCCTCGGGTGGCGTCGGAGGCACGGCCACCGATGTCAGGATCAACGCCGAGCTGATCATGGACATGAAGCGCACGCTCTCCCAGCTGACGGCCGAGCAGACCGGCCACACCCTGGAAGAAATCTACCGGGACAATGAATACGATCACTGGTTCACGGCCCAGCAGGCCCTGGAGTACGGCTTTGTCGACCGGATCGTGACCACCCACGGCACTATGACCGCGGATCAAGGGAAGTGAGCACTCCACATGGCATCTGAAGAAGCGCAATTCGTAGCACGGGCCCGTCGATTGGCTGGCCCTCGTGGCCTGGCCGCCATGCCCACCGACCGTTATGTGCTGCCGCAGTTCGAGGAGCGCACCCCCTACGGCTACAAGCGCCAGGACCCATACACCAGGCTCTTCGACGACAGGATCATCTTCATGGGCGTCCAGGTGGATGACACGTCCTCGGACGACATCATGGCCCAGCTCCTGGTTCTGGAGAGCCAGGATCCCAACCGCGACGTGATCATCTACATCAACTCGCCGGGGGGATCCATGACGGCCATGACCGCCATCTATGACACCATGCAGTACATCAAGCCCGATGTGCAGACTGTCTGCCTGGGCCAGGCTGCCTCGGCTGCTGCCGTTCTGCTGGCCGCCGGCACCAAGGGCAAGCGCCTGATTCTGCCCAACGCCCGTGTGCTCATCCACCAGCCGGCCATGGAGCAGGACTTCGGCAAGGCCACCGAGATCGAGATCCAGGCCAAGGAGATGCTGCGCATGCGCACCTGGCTGGAGGAGACACTGGCCAAGCACACCGGCCAGGATGTGGAAAAGATCCGCAAGGATATCGAGGTGGACACCATTCTGACCGCCCAGCAGGCCAAGGATTACGGGATGGTGGACGAGGTCCTGGAGCACCGCGATTAGCTCCGGTGACTGCGCACATGATTGATCGTCCGGATGGCGGCGGGCCCCTGGGGTCCACGGCCTCCGGACGTTTTTGGCATCATGGAAGATGCCGCTCACATATGATTTCGGCGATTCTTGCGGATTCTCCGGGAAGGGAGAGCCATGGGCCGTGTGGTCAGCTACAATGACGGACTGAATCGCTGCGAGTTCTGCGGCAAGGACGAGCACCAGGTGCGCCGTCTGGTCAAGGGGCCTTCCTGCGCAATCTGCGACGAATGCATACGCCTATGCGCACAGATCATCCAGGAGGACATGGCCAAGGATGCCGCCGATCAGCGGGTGTCCCTGCCTGCGCCCTCAAAGATATTCGCCTATCTGAACCGGTACGTCATTGGCCAGGAGGCTGCCAAGCGCACACTGTCGGTGGCTGTCTACAACCACTACAAGCGCGTAAACATGGACCTGGGCGACCGTGGCCGTGTTGCTGACACTGCGTTTGAGAGGAAGAATGCTGCCCCACGCGTCCAGGTGGACAAGTCCAACATCCTGCTCATGGGTCCCACCGGCGTAGGCAAGACCTACTTGGCACGAACCTTGGCAACCATCATGAACGTCCCCTTCGTCATTGTGGATGCGACCAGCCTGACCGAGGCGGGTTATGTGGGCGAGGACGTGGAGTCCGTCCTGCAGGGGCTGCTCCAGGCCGCCGACGGCAATATGGACCTGGCCCAACGGGGGATCATCTACATCGACGAGATTGACAAGATCGCCAGAAAATCCGGGGAGAACACCTCCATCACCCGGGACGTGTCAGGCGAGGGGGTCCAGCAGGCCCTGCTCAAGATCATCGAGGGCACCCAGGCCCGTGTGCCGGTACAGGGTTCGCGGCGGCACGGTGATGTCCGCACGGTCGTCATGGACACGGCCAACATCCTCTTCATCTGCGGCGGCGCCTTCGTCGGTCTTGAGGAGATCGTCCGTCGGCGGCTGGGTCTGCGGGAGAGCGGATTCTCGGCTACTCAGGGCAGCGATAGGGTGCCCGACGACCGGGTCATGAGTCAGGTCAGGTCCGAGGACCTGGAACAGTTTGGCCTGCTTCCCGAGTTCGTGGGGCGGTTGCCGGTCATCTCAACCTTGGAGCCGTTGGGCGCCGATGAGTTGCGGCGGGTGCTGACCGAACCGGACAATGCCCTGGTCGACCAGTACCGGCGCATGTTCCTGGATGACGGGGCCGATCTGGTCTTCACCGATGCCGCCCTGGACCGTGTTGCCGCCATCGCCCTGGAGCGCAAGGTCGGCGCCCGAGGGCTGCGTGGAATCATCGAGCACACCTTGGAGGCGACCATGTTCGAGCTGCCTGATAGGACGGATGTCTCCCGTGTTGTGGTTGATGCCGATGCCGTGGAAGGGACCGGATCGCCCCGGTATGAGACCGGGCGAGGCATGGCCGAGGCTGCTGGTCGTCGTTTGGCCTGACCCCGCCGCGATGAGCGCCGCTGTTGGCCGGGCCCGATAGGATGATCATTGTTGCCGGAAGGGAGGCCCCATGGGTGCTCGTAGCGCTGTTGTGGTCACGCACAGCCGGGTCCGGGCAAGCGGCCACCTGGTTGACGAGGTTGAGGAGCAGCTGCGCCGGGACGGATTTCGCGTCTCGATTGTCGACAACATCGCCGCCCCGGAATTCGGCAGTCCCAGCCAGAAGGTGGCCGACGACACCGAGATCGTCATCGTCCTGGGCGGCGACGGGACCATTCTGCGGGCTGCAGAGCTGGTCAAGGGCACCGAGGTGCCCATCCTGGGTGTCAATCTGGGTCACGTGGGGTTCCTGGCCGAGTTCGAGAGCTTCCAGATAGGGGAGGCCATCCGTCGGGTGGCCGATCATGACTATTCCATCGACGAGCGCATGGTGGCCCATGTGGACCTGTGGATACCCGGAGCCGATCGACCACTGAGCGACTGGGCCCTTAATGACATGACCCTGGAACGATATGATCGGGGCAAGATGATCGAGGTATCGGTCCGAGTGGACGATGTGGAGATGAGCTCCTTCGGCTGCGACGGCATGATCGTGGCCACCCCGACCGGATCGACGGCCTATGCCTTTTCGGTGGGCGGGCCCATCGTCTGGCCGGATGCACAGTCGCTGCAGATGGTGCCCATAGCCGCCCACGCCCTTTTTGCCAGGTCCCTGATCATCGGCCCGAAGTCGCAGTTCACCCTGGACATTCTGGGTGATTCCCAGTCGGCCGGCTGGATCTGCAATGACGGGCGCCGTCAACGGCCTGTGCCCAAGCGGTCCCGCATTGTGGTGCGGCAGTCCCACGACATCCTGCGGCTGGCCAGGCTGTCGGGGGTGCCCTTCACCAGACGGCTGGTCTCCAAGTTCGACCTGCCGGTGGTCGGCTGGAGGGAGCAGCATCGCCCCTCGGCGGCCGCGAACGGGCAGGACCAGGGGGAGCCGCCGGAGTCGAACAAGGAGCATTGATGCTGGAAGAGCTGGAAGTACGAGACCTGGGTCCCATCCACCATGCCCTGCTGCGGCCTGCCGCCGGCATGACGGCCATCACCGGGGAGACCGGGGCTGGCAAGTCCATGCTGCTCAACGCCATCAGGCTGATCTCAGGGTCCACCGCCCGTCCGCAACTCGTGTCGCCTGGAGCACACGAGTCCTGGGTCCAGGGGATTTTCGACGCCGGAACGGCAGGAGCCGAGAATCCGGTGACCGCTGCCATAAGCGAGGCTGGCCTGCCCTTGGAGGATGAAGGACAGATCTTCCTGGCGAGGACCATGCCTATCAAGGGGCGTTCCCGTGCCGCCCTGAATGGCAGGACAGCACCTCGGGGCCTGCTGGAGGAGGTGGCTGGAATGCTGGTCACCGTCCATGGCCAGGCGGATCAGATGCGTATGGCCAGTCCGGCCCGGCAGCGTGAATTTCTGGATGCCTATGCCGGTGACGGTCCGCAGCTGGAGGCTTTTTCCAAGGCCTTCAGGCAGTACCGACAGGCCCAGGACCATCTTGAGGAGCTGCGCAACCAACAGTCCGGCGCCATGGCCCAGGCTGATTATCTCCGTGAATCCATCGCCCGGATAGACCGGGTCGACCCCCATTCCGGCGAGGATCGTGAACTCAAGGCCCAGCGGGACAGGATCGAGCACGCGGCTCAGATCAGTCAGGGAGTGATGTCCGCACTGTCCGCCCTGGACTCCGGCCAGATCGACCCGGATGCCGATGCACCTTCGGCTACGGCCTTGGTGGAACGGGCTATTGCCGCCCTGGAGGGCATCGGTGTGGAGGGGGTCTTTCAGGAGTCGGCCCAGCGGTTGCGGTCGCTGAATGCCGACCTGTCTGACCTGGTCTTCACCCTGAGCAGCCAGCTGGACGACGAAGGCCAGGAGGGCGATCTGGATAAGATCAACGCCCGCATTCACGATCTGGATGAGCTGACCCGACGCTGGGGGCCGGACATCGACGACGTTCTGGCCTGGCGCAAGAAGGCTGCGTTTGAGCTTGAGGACATGGATGCCTCACCCGAGAAGCTGGAGGAGCTTCAGAGTCAGGTTGAGCAGCTTCGTGGAAGCGCCTTGAAAGCGGCACGGAAACTGTCAGCGTCACGGGCCAAGGCTGCACGAAGGTTGAGCGATCTTGTCGACGGTGAATTGCACTCCCTGGCCATGGCGGGCGCTGGGCTGGAGATCCGTGTCAGACCAGGCCAGGACCAGGACATGGACGGGCATGGTCTGGATCAGATCGACTTTCTCTTCAGACCGTATCCGGGTTCGGACCTTCTGCCCATGGGCAAGAGCGCCTCGGGCGGCGAACTCAGCAGACTCATGCTGGCCCTGGAGCTGGTGGCCGCCGAAGGCCGGACATCATCGCGGCCTGACGGGTCTGACCATGGACATGCTGGCCGTGATTCCCAGGTCGGTGACCCGACGATGACCTTCATCTTCGACGAGGTGGATGCGGGCGTCGGCGGTCGGGCAGCTGTAGAACTAGGTCGTCGTCTGGCCCGGCTGGCCGTCACCGCCCAGGTGATTGTGGTCACCCACCTGCCGCAGGTGGCTTCCTGGGCCGATCGACAGTTCGTCGTGGCCAAGGGCCGGGAGGGCGGCGATGCCGTAGAGACCCTGGTCCACCAGGTAGAAGGCAAAGACAGAGAGCGGGAGATTGCCCGGATGCTGGCCGGCAGCGAGTCCACAACTTCCCTGAAGCACGCCCGAGAGCTTCTGTCCTCCAGCAGACTCCAGGTCCGATAGGTCTGGTTGTAGCCTCAACCTTGCCATGCCAAAGTTCGTCGATTCAGCGTCTTTGACGCGGTTTGGCGACTTTGTTGCGGGCGACTTTGCTGCCTTTTGTGGCCGTGCCGCTGAGTGCTCGACATCTGTCATTCTGTTGCTTTTCATTCTGTTGCCTTGACAGCAGGCAATCGGCTGTAGATGACCGTGTGGTAACACCCGTGCTTGATTTTCGTTGATGACACCGTATCCGCCCTTGGCATGTGCAATGCGGCGATGACCTGGTCCACATGGATTTTGTCCGAAGCCGTGATCGGTCGGTATTTCAGCACTGCAGCGCCGTTTCTATGGAATCTGTGAATCACGTCCTGAGAAGATCAGCGGCAAAGTTTGTCTTCATGATTAAACTGTTATAGTGTATACATGAACACCGGTACAGCTCAGCCAGGGTCGTGCCGACAATCAACGAAAGGGGCTTGGATGAAGCTGATCATCTCATCCCTGTCCGGACAGCCGATTTATCGGCAGATCGAGGACCAGATACGTTCGGCCATCCTGACCGGAGACCTGAAAGCGGGGGAGGGACTGCCTTCCCTGCGACATCTCTCGCGAGAGCTCAGGGTCTCCGTGTTGACCGTGACCCGCGCCTATACCGAACTCGCCCAAGAGGGCTTGGTGGAGAACATCCAAGGCAAGGGGACCTTCGTGGCCGACAGTGGCGACCAGGTCATGCGGCAGCATCTGGAGAACCGCGTGCAGTCCCTGCTGGGGGAGGCGGTCGATACGGCTCGTCGGGCCGGGATGGACCCGGACCGGATTCGCGGCCTGCTCGACATCCTGCTGGGCGACAAGGGTTCTGCGCCAGCGTCCGAAGAAGGAAAGGAATAGCAGTATGTGTGCATCACCGCCGATGATGACTTCTGTTGAGGGGATCGACTATGCCCTGCGCGTCAGCGACCTTGGGAAAAGCTACGTCAAGGCTGACGGCACAGGTTTCCGCCTGCACCAGGTCACCATGGACCTGCCCATGGGCTACATCATGGGATTGATAGGCCCCAACGGTGCAGGTAAATCCACCCTGATCCGGCTCTTGCTGAATATGACTCGCCGAGACAGCGGAGAAATCAGCATTCTGGGCCGTGATCCCTTGAGTCAGGAGGAGGAGGTCAAAGCAGACCTGGGTGTGGTCTTCGATTCCATTTATTTCCTTGAGGCGTGGAAGGTCAAGGCCGTCGAGCCAGTGATGGCACCCATGTATCCCTCTTGGGACAGTGATCGCTATCATGACTATCTGCGTCGGTTCGGTCTGCAGGAAAACCGCAGAATCGGCAAGCTTTCCCGTGGCATGCAGATGAAACTGATGCTGGCCGTCGCCCTCAGCCACGATGCAAGGCTCTTGATTCTGGATGAGCCCACCAGTGGTCTGGATGTCCTGGCCAGGGACGAGCTCATGGATATTCTGCTGGACTACATCGGCGACGGTCGTCACTCGGTGCTTTTCTCCACGCACATCACCGCGGATCTCGAACGGGTGGCTGACTTCGTTACCTATATCAACCGGGGGTCTGTCTTCTACACCGGCCCCAAGGACGAGTTGATGGAGGCTTTCCAGGTTGTGAGAGGGGGGCCGGACGATCTGGCTGGAGCGCAAATGCCGCATCTGATGGGCTTGCAGCGTTCCGCCACCGGTTTCGAGGCTTTGGTCCCTACTGAACACTTGAAGGATTTTCTGACATCTGCTTCTCCTGCCGCCGTGGAGCCCTCGGAGAACCGCTACCTGGTTGAGCGGGCCGACTTTGACAACATCATCAGACTGACCGCAGGCTCACTTGCCGCGACCGGCAAGAATAAGGAGGTGGAATCATGAAGGCGATGGCCAAGCAGATCAGGTTGGACATGCAACGTTTCTCAGGAGCAGGGAGAACCTGGGTCGGTGTGATGATTTTCATGTCCGTTCCTCTCATCGGAATCCTGCTGAACCTAGTAATGGCCCTGACAGGCAATGATGGGAAAGAAGCACGGACTGCGTTGACGGGAGCAGTAACCAGCATGGGAATCGGACTGCTTGTAGGCCTGGTATTCGGTATGTTCGTCGATTTCAGCAATACGGCAATTCGTTTGAACGGTCTGCTGCCCATAACACGTGATCACCAGGTATTTGGACGCTATGCTGCTGTAATTCTGCTGGTCCTAGTTCAGTCTTGCGGCTATGCAATATTCTTCTTCTACGCCACTGATTCATTTTTGCATGATCAGGACCATTGGCGTGACACTGTCTTGTTTGCTTCGGGGTTGTTCCTGTTGGAGTCTTTGCTCTTTGCTGTAGCTACACCCTTGTTTTATTGGCTGGAGCCAGTTAAGGCAATGATAGTCTTCCTGGCGCTTCTTGGTTTGGTGCCAATCGCGGCCCTCATCGGCAGTTTGCTGCCCTTGGACTGGGGGGCCTTCTGGAATTCAATCATGCGATTTTTGACTTCCGACCTGTGGCGGCCAGTGTTCCTCGGTCTGGCCTTGATTCTGGCGATTGATATGGTTTCGATAGTCATATCTCGCAAGGTCTATGCCAGGAAGGAGATCTGAGCCAATTTGCTCAGGTTTCAGGACTGCATGACCGCGTGGCGGACGTAGTCGGACATGTCCCCGGGATCGATGCAGTCCTGGAAGCGTACAGGTGCGCTTTCCAGGGCGCGCAGAGCCTTGGGGGGCCTGGTGTTGGTGGCCTCGGCCAGGGTGTCCATGCAGCCGAAATCGCTGTCCGGGGTCTCCAGGCCCAGGGATTGGCAGACCACCCGGGGGAACTTGTAAGGACTGGCCGTGGAAAGCAGCACACGGGGCACAGCGGAATCCCTGTCGGTCTGCCCGGTCATGACCTGGTAACCGCAGGCCGTATGCGGATCGATCAGGTATCCCCGGTCCTCCCAGCAGTTGCCGATGGCCGATGCCACCTGGTCCTCGTCAGCCCAGCCGCAGGAGAAGAGTGCGCGGATTTTGGTCATAACGGCTTCGGGCACCTGGTATCGTCCCGTGAACTTCAAATCGCTCATAAGCGAGGCAATCAGTTTGGTGTCGCCGTCGGCCATGTAGTAGAGCATCCGCTCCAGGTTGGAGGAAATCAGAATGTCCATGCTGGGGGAGGTGGTGGTGTAGAAGGGGCGGTTGCGGTCATAGACGCCCGTGGTCAGGAAGTCGTTGAGGACCCGGTTGCGGTCCGAGGCCACGGTCAGGCGGGCCACCGGAAGGCCCATCATCTTGGCATAGTATCCGGCCAACACATCGCCGAAGTTGCCGGTGGGCACGCAGAATTCGACCGGATCCCCGGGTCTGATCACCCCCCGTTCCATCAGGGACCCGTAGGCCCGGAAGTAGTAGACGACCTGCGGAGCCAGGCGGCCCACGTTGATGGAGTTGGCCGATGAGAGAACGGTCGAGGCTTTCTCCTCCAGTTCACCAGCCAGATCGGCGTCGGCAAAGATGGATTTGACTGCGGACTGGGCATCGTCGAAATTGCCCCGAACAGCACAGACCTGTAGGTTGCCGCCCTGCTGGGTGACCATCTGCAGGCGCTGGATCTGACTGACCTTGCCCTGCGGGTAGAAGACGGTGATGCCCGTGCCCGGCGCGTCTGCGAATCCGGCCAGCGCAGCCTTGCCCGTGTCCCCGGAGGTGGCTGTGAGCACCATGATCCGTTCGCCATCCTCCCCTGCCAGGGCCATCAGTCTCGGCAGAAGCTGCAGGGCCACGTCCTTGAAGGCCGAGGTGGGCCCGCGGAAGAGCTCAAGTACGAAATCGTTGCCGCCCAGGTCAACCAGAGGGGTGATTGCCGGATCGGACCACTGTTCTCCGTATGCTGCATCCAGGCAGGAGTCCAGCTGAGCGGAGGAGTAATCACTCAGCAGTCCCGAAAGAACCAGTTTGGCTGTGCCCCTGTAGTCCAGACCGGCGACCGAGGCGGGGTCAATGGTTAGAGCATCCAGCTCATCGCTGACGTAGAGTCCTCCGTCAGGAGCCAGGCCTCGTCTGATGGCCTGCCTGGACTGCAGCTGCCCCTTGCCGCCTCGGGTGCTGTGGTATGTGCTCATGGTTGCCTGCCCCTCCGCCATGTCGCCGAACTGATCATTACCAGGGCATTCTACCCCGTGCTTGGGTCCGAACCATTGCACTGCTCGGCTGGCGGAGGAAACCATCTATGGACGCGAGGGCCTGCCAGGGGTCGGCATGGCGTACAGTATTGCCCACCAGCCCCTATATCCGAGGCTGTACGTTAAAGACAAAGGAGCGACCCATGGTCGAAGAGAACCCGGCACAGCAATCCTACGATGTCCTGAACTCTTCGATCTCGCAGGTGGATCCGGAGATCGCTGCACTGCTGGATGGGGAGTTGGAGCGTCAGCGCGGCGGTCTGGAGATGATCGCCTCTGAGAACTTCGTGCCCAAGGCCGTCTTGCAGGCCCAGGGATCCGTGCTGACCAACAAGTATGCCGAGGGCTATCCTGGCAGACGCTACTACGGCGGCTGCGAGTGGGTGGACCAGGTCGAGAACCTGGCCCGGGACCGCGCCAAGGCCCTCTTCGGCGCCGAGTACGCCAACGTCCAGCCCCATTCGGGCGCCCAGGCCAATGCCGCCGTTTACCAGGCCCTGATCAAGCCCGGCGACACCGTGCTGGGACTGGCCCTGGACCATGGCGGCCACCTGACTCACGGAATGAAGATCAACTTCTCCGGACGCTTTTATCATGCCGAATCCTACGGGGTCGATCCGGACACCTTCCGCATCGAGCCCGAGATTATCCGTCAACGGGCCCTGGAGACCCATCCGGCCTTAATCATCGGCGGGTGGAGCGCCTATCCGCGCATTGAGGACTTTGCAGCCATGAAGGAGATCGCTGACGAGGTGGGGGCCAAGTTCTGGGTGGATATGGCCCACTTCGCGGGTATGGTGGCAGCCGGTCTGCATCCCAGCCCAGTGCCCTATGCCGATGTGGTCTCCTCCACGGCCCACAAGACCCTGGGCGGACCCAGGTCCGGGTTCATCCTGGCTCGTCAGGAGTATGCCAAGAAGCTCAACTCCTCGGTCTTCCCCGGCAACCAGGGCGGACCGCTCATGCATGTGATCGCCGCCAAGGCCGTGGCTTTCAAGCTGGCCGGCACGCCTGAATTCAAGGAACGCATGGAGCGCACCTTGGAGGGCGCAAAGATTCTGGCCGAGCGTCTGATGGCCAAGGATGTGGCCGACAATGGCATCACCGTGCTCACTGGAGGGACGGACGTCCACCTGGTCATGGTGGATCTGCGCAACAGCGAGATGGACGGCCGTCAGGGGGAGGATCTGCTGGCCAGGATCGGCATCACCGTCAACCGCAATACGGTGCCCTTCGATCCGCGCCCGGCATCCGTGGCCTCCGGTCTGCGCATCGGAACCTCCGCCCTGGCCACACGCGGATTCGGTCCGGCCCAGTACGAGGAGGTGGCCGACGTGATCGGCACTGCGCTGGCCCAGGGTCCCCAGGCGGATCTGGATGCCCTCAAGGCTCGAGTGGACCGGCTGGTCGAGGCTTTCCCGCTCTATCCTGAGCTGGATCAGACCCACTGATCGGCCCTTATAGGAGGGAGGCGCAGCAATGCCCTCCCTCCTCCTGTCGTCATTGCCCCCGCAGAGGGTTACAATCGGTACAGAATATGGGTCTGGCGGACCCGCGAGGGCGAAAGGATCTGACGAACATGAGTGAAAACGAGAACTCCGATCGTCAGGATGTGTTCGATCGGGTTTGCGCCATGGCCGATGCGGCGGCCGCCGCACAGGCAGGTCTGGCGGGCATGACCGGTCAGGCCAGGAATGCCCTCTTGCTGGCCCTGGCCGATGCGCTGATCAATCAGGCCGATCAGATTGCCGCAGTCAATGAGCAGGACTGCACCCAGGCTTTTGAAGAAGGGATGAGCGCCGGTCTGATTGACCGTCTGCGCCTGGACAAGGTTCGTATCGCGGATGCCGCCCGGGGCGTGCGCATGGTGGCCGGGCTGACCGATCCCCTGGGCGAGGTGGTTCGCGGCCATGACATGCCCAACGGCATGCGGCTCAATCAGGTGCGGGTTCCCCTGGGCGTGGTGGCCATGATTTATGAGGCCCGACCCAATGTCACCATCGATGTGGTGGCCCTCTGCCTCAAGTCCGGCAATGCGGCCCTCCTGCGAGGGGGTCACGCGGCCCAGCGCACCAATCGCGCCCTGGTGGGGCTGATAGGCGGGGTGCTTCGTGAGCAGGGGCTGGATCCGGCTCTGGTGTCCTCCGTGGACCGATACGGTCGCGAGGGGGCCCAGGCCCTGATGAAGGCACGCGGTCATATCGATCTACTGGTGCCCAGGGGTGGCCGAGGGCTGATCCGCAGCGTAATCGAGCAGGCCACTGTGCCCACCATCGAGACCGGGGCTGGCAATGTCCATATTTACGTGGACCGCTCGGTGGATGTGGATCAGGCCATCCCCATCATCGTCAACGCCAAGACCCAGCGGGTGGGCGTCTGCAACGCCGCCGAAAAACTGATCGTCCACCGGGATGTGGCCGCTGAATTCCTGCCCCGTGTGGCGCAAGCGCTGACGCAGGCCCAGGTAGAGCTGCGCCTGGACGCGGTCTCCATGGACATCCTTGCCGGGCATGGTCTGCCTGAAGAACTGCTGGTCCGGGCAGAAGAGGATGACTGGGACCGTGAGTATCTGGATCTGAAGATGGGGGTGCGCGTGGTGGACTCCCTGGATCAGGCCATCGAGCACATCAATCGTCACTCCACCGGTCATACCGAGGCCATCCTGGCCCGGGACTACGAGGCCGTGGAGGAGTTCTCCCGTCGGGTGGATTCGGCAGTGATCATGGTCAACGCCTCGACCAGATTCACCGATGGAGGCATGTTCGGCATGGGCGCGGAGCTGGGCATCTCCACCCAGAAACTGCACGCCCGAGGACCCATGGGTCTGCAGGAGCTGACCACCACCAAATGGATCGGCTACGGCAGGGGGCAGGTGCGGCTGTGAACGAGAAGATCGAAGAGCTCTTCCAGCGCGAGCACGACAATCCGCGTATCTGGCTGAGGGTGGCTTCAGAGCGGTTGAGCCTGCTGCGGTACGTCTTTCTGGTCCAAATAGAGGATGGCATTCCGGATGCAGACCAGCGCTCCTGCCTGGAGTATGCCGATGCGGTCCTGATCGGATGGCCTGATGAACATGCCGATGATGTGTATGACCTGGACCAGGACCAGCTCAACCAGGTCAGGCATGACATCACCGTCATGGAGGAGCGGGTGCCGGTCTTCCGCAAACAGGAGCAGGAGGGTCGCATCGCCGACCTGTCCGATTCATTGGTAGCCATCACCGGATGCGTGGCCCAGGTCCGTCGGGCCTACCAGCCGGGCTTCCCCCTGCCCACCTACTCCGAGATCCGCCGCGTGGTCCAGGAGGAATGGAATGCCGACATGGAGCGGATAGATCCCGACCGGGTCAACCCCAGTGCCGAGCAGATGCGGCAGGAGGCCAAGTCGGAGAACGAGGAGAATGCCTCGGAAGCCAGACGGGAGGGCGAGCAGGGGTGAACCGGATGATGTCTGAGCTGTCCAAGGAGGGAGAAACAGGGCAGGAGCCATCAGATATTGACGGGGCCTGTAGCCCTGCCCACCATAACCGCCGACCCCGGGTGGGAATCATGGGCGGCACCTTCGACCCCATCCACAATGGCCACTTGGTGGCTGCCTCGGAGGTGGCCTGGGTCTATGACCTGGATGAGGTCATCTTTGTGCCCACCGGCCGACCGGCCTTCAAACTGAACAAGACGGTGACCAATGCGGAGGACCGCTATCTGATGACAGTTATCGCCACGGCCTCCAACCCAAAGTTCACGGTCTCCCGGGTGGATATCGAGCGTCCTGGCATCACCTATACCGTGGACACCCTGCGCGACATCAAGCGGATGCGCCCCGACAGCGACCTCTTCTTCATCACCGGGGCGGACGCCGTGGCCGAGATCATGCGCTGGAAGGATGCCAACAGGATGTGGGATCTGGCCAAGTTCGTGGCCGTCTCCCGGCCCGGCTACTCCTCCAGCCTGGACAACCTCCAGGTGCCTGCCCAGCGGGTGGATACCCTGGAGATTCCGGCCCTGTCCATCTCGTCCACGGATGTGCGACGTCGTTCGGCCCGGGGTATGCCGGTCTGGTACCTGGTTCCGGACGGGGTGGTGCAGTACATCAACAAGCACGGGCTCTACCGCTCGGCTTCCTGAGTTTCGCATACCGTCGGACTCGCCAACACGGACTGTCCTGCTGTGTCAGCGCGCGCCATTATTATGGGGGCTGTCCGCTTCAGCGAAAACAACGTTTGGAGATATGGTGAGCGCGATACTCAAAGGCAGACCAGGAAAAAATCTCATACTTGTCACAGGCCGGACCCATCCCAGACTCGCGGCGGACGTGGCCGATCAACTCGGCATCGACGTCCTCGAGACGACAGCCTACGACTTTGCCAACGGTGAGATGTATGTGCGTTACACGGAGTCGGTGCGCGGTGCGGATGTCTTCGTCCTGCAGACCCACTCCGACCCGGTCAACAAGTCCATCATGGAACAGCTGATCATGATCGACGCCCTCAAGAGGGCCTCGGCGCGTTCCATCACCGCAGTCTGCCCGCTCCTGGGCTACTCCCGTCAGGACAAGAAGCACCTGGGCCGCGAGCCCATCTCCTGCCGGCTCATGTTCGACCTGCTCAAGGCGGCCGGCGCGGACCGGATCATGTCGGTCGACCTGCACGCCGCCCAGTCCCAGGGCTTCTTCGACGGGCCTGTGGACCACCTGATCGCCATGCCGGTGCTGGTGGACTATGTGCGCGACCGTATGGACCTGTCCAAGGTGGCCGTGGTCTCGCCAGATGCCGGCCGCATCCGGGTGGCCGAGCAGTGGGCCCAGCGCCTGGGAGGCGTGCCCCTGGCCTTCATCCACAAGACCCGTGACATCACCCAGCCCAACAAGGCTGTGGCCCACCGGGTGGTGGGCGACGTGCGCGGCCTGGACTGCGTGCTGGTGGACGACCTGATCGACACCGGCGGCACCATTGCCGAGGCCTGCAATGTGCTGGATGAGGCCGGCGCCAACTCCATCACCATCGTGGCCACCCATGGCGTCATGTCCGGGCCTGCCGTGGAACGGCTCAAGTCCTGCAAAGCCAAGGAGGTCATCCTGACCGACACGGTCCCCATCCCCCAGGAGAAGCGTTGGGATGGCCTGACCGTGCTGTCCATCGCACCCCTGCTGGCCTCGGCCATCAAGGCGGTCTTCGAGGACGGCTCGGTGGCCCGGCTCTTCGACACCTATCCGGCCCATCACGGCCAGGGCTTCCTCTTCGCTTGACGCCCTGCCTGCGCGGCATGGCGTGGCGTAATCGTCCGGCTGTGGCATAATGAACCTGGCGGTGCCTGAAGGGTTCCGCCTTTCCCCCATGGTGTAAAGGCAGCACACGGGTCTTTGGAACCCTTAGTCTTGGTTCGAATCCAGGTGGGGGAGCTTACGCTCGCCGATTCCGGTCGGAGACGGCCTCCTTGGGGTCGGTGACCAACCGAAAGGAACTGTCTTGGCAGTCAAGAAGATCGAAACCTGGCTCACCGACATGGACGGCGTGCTGGTGCACGAGAACACGGCCCTGCCCGGAGCTGCCGAATTCATCGACACCCTCAAGCGCAACAACCGCCAGTATCTGGTACTGACCAACAATCCCATCTACACCCCTCGTGACCTTTCGGCCCGCCTTGGCCGTTCGGGCATCGACGTGCCCGAGGATCGGATCTGGACCTCTGCGCTGGCCACTGCCGACTTTGTCTCCCGGACCATGCCCCGGGGATCGGCCTATGTGATCGGCGAGGCCGGACTGACCACGGCCCTGCACGAGGCCGGCTTCATTCTTTCCGACATCAAACCGGACTACGTGATCCTGGGGGAGACCCGGACATACTCCTTTGAGTCCATCACCACAGCCATCCGCTTGATTCTGGGTGGCGCCCGCTTCATCTGCACCAACCCTGACGCCACCGGTCCCAGCGAGAACGGCGTCCTGCCGGCAGCCGGCGCGGTGGCGGCCCTGGTGACCAAGGCCACCAACCGCGAGCCCTACTTTGTGGGCAAGCCCAATCCCATAATGTTCCGTACGGCCCTGAACAGGGTAGGCGGCCACTCCGAGACAACGGCCATGATCGGCGATCGGATGGACACCGACGTGGTGGCCGGAGTCGAGGCCGGCCTGAACACCTTCCTGGTGCTGACCGGCATCACCACACGACCCGAGGTGGAAACCTTCCCCTACCGTCCTGACCAGGTGGTGGACTCCATTCAGGACCTGATCGGCATCGCCGAGAGCGGGGTGGTGGAGTTTTGAGCGGCGGGCAGACGCTGACCGCTGGCATCATTCTGGCCGCAGGCGAAGGCACCCGCATGCACTCGGCCCATCCCAAGGTTCTGCATACCCTGGCAGGCAAGACCTTCCTGCAGAGGGTCATGACTTCGGTGACCGCCCTCAATCCCGAACTGACGGCCGTGGTGGTTCATCATCAGGCCGATCTGGTGGCACAGGCTGCACGCTCCTATGATTCCCAGGTGCGCATCGTGCGTCAGGACAGCCGACCGGGAACGGGGCGTGCGGTCCAGTGCGCCGTAGACCAGCTGGACGGGGAGCTCCGGCACGACGGTCAGGTGTTGATTGTCGCCTCGGACATGCCCCTGCTGGATGCGGACACACTGCACAGTCTGCTCGACTACCATGTCAGCTCCGGCGACGGGGCCACCGTGCTGACCGTCAATCTGGACGACCCCACCGGATACGGCCGCATCATCCGTGACCAGGATGGACGGGTACTGCGCATCGTCGAACAGCGGGACGCCACCGGTACCGAGCTGGCCGTCAAGGAGGTCAACACCTCCGTCTACGTCTTCGAGACTGATCTGCTGCGACAGGCGGTCCGCGGTCTGGACGACAGCAACGCCCAGGGGGAGTTCTATCTGACCGATGCCCTGGAGACGGCCCGCCGTCTGGGTAGGGTGGGGGCCTTCGCCGCGCCTGATCCGCTCAAGGTCGAAGGCGTCAACGACAGGATTCAGTTGGCTGATCTGGCCAAGGCCCACAACCTGAGGGTCTGCCAGGAGTTCATGCGCCAGGGCGTGACCATCCTGGACCCGGCTACCACCTGGATCGAGGACGACGTGGTCATCCAGCAGGATGCAGTCATTCTGCCCGGATGCTTCCTGCAGGGTCATACCGAGATCGCCTCGGACGCGGTCATCGGCCCCTATACCACCCTGATTGACGCCATCGTCGAGCCGCAGGCCAAGGTGGAGCGTTCCCGCGTGCAGGAGACCCGAATCGGAGCCAGGGCCAACATAGGTCCCTGGACCTACCTGAGGGCTGGCAACATCCTTGCCGAGGACACCAAGGCCGGGGCCTTCGTGGAGATGAAGAAGGCCACCATCGACCACGGGACCAAGGTGCCCCATCTTTCCTATGTGGGGGATGCCCATATAGGTCACGACAGCAACGTGGGAGGCGGGTCCATCACGGCCAACTATGACGGCGTGCACAAGAACCGCACCGAGATTGGCTCGGAAGTGCATGTGGGCGCAGGGAATCTCTTCGTGGCACCCGTCCAGGTGGGCGACGGGGTCACGACCGGAGCAGGATCGGTCATCCGCCATCCGGTCGAGGACGGGGCCATGGTCTATTCCACCAACGACCAGCATGAGGTTCCGGATTGGAAGCCCGCCTGGGAGCGGTAACCTTGACAGCATCTGCTTCACAACAAGGAAAGGCGTGACAAGTGCCAGCATTGCAGGAATCCATCGACGCGGTCCGGGTGGCCGCTCGGGCCGCCAACGATGTCAAGGCCATGGACGTAGTGGCCTTCGACGTCTCCCAGCCAATTGCCATCACCGACATCTTCATGGTGGCCACGGGCAGCAACGAACGCCAGGTCCTGGCCATAGCCGAGGAGGTGGAGAAGCAGCTCCATCTGCAGAAAAATCTGGATCCGCGCTCGCGGGAGGGCGTCCAGGAGGCCCAGTGGGTTCTGCTGGACTACGGTGACTTCGTCATCCACATCATGCACAAGCAGGCCCGGGCCTACTACGACCTGGAACGGCTTTGGAAGGACTGCCCCCAGATCGACCTGCAGCTGGAGCACCCCTTCACCCTTAAGGATGATGACCCGGACGGCCAGCTGGCCTCCAAGGCGGATGATCTGAATGGGGATGATCTGCGCAGCCGTTTCGTTGACCCACAGGAAAACCATGACTGACTCGGATACAGCCGTGCAGGATGGACGGCATGTGCGCTCCATGACCGTGGTCCGCCATGGGCAGACCTCATACAACGCAGGGCACCGGATGCAGGGTCAGATCGACATCCCCCTGAACAGCGTTGGCCGCTGGCAGGTGGAGAGGACAGCCGAAGAGCTCCGCGCTGAGTATGTGGACGGCGCACCCCAAGACCGTCACCTGCTGGTGGTCTCCTCCGACCTGGGCCGGGCCGCAGCCACCGCTCATGCCTTCGCCGACCCCTTGGGCCAGACGGTCCATCTTGATCCCGGGCTGCGTGAACGTGGCTTCGGCGAGTGGGAGGGAGCCAGCGCCGAGGAGGTTCGTCAACGTTGGCCCGAGGATTACGAATCCTGGTCCCGGGGCGCCGGTGGAGAGCTGCTCCACGGTGCCGAGACCAAGGCCCAGGTGGGCAAACGAGGCCTGGAAGCCCTGAACCGGTGGATCCACCGGGCTGGCCCGGACACGGATCTCATGGTCTTCACCCATGGGTCCTTCATTGCTGAGGCTCTCCAGGCCCTGCTGGGCATGGCCAACGCATATCCTGAATATCTGGGCCTGGTCACCATGCGCAACGCCCACTGGGCGCGATTGATGCCACGGGATCTGCCGGACGGCGGTCTGCGCTGGTCCATGATTGATTACAATCGCGGTCCGGCCATCGCCATGCGGGGGGACTGGGACAATCCCCGGGGGCTGGTCCAGACCGACTGAGGTCCTTGGGCGGTCGGACGACCATCACAGTATCGCCATGACCACCAGCTACCATAAGAGCGCAGCAACCAGCCATTGGATCAAAAAGGGGTCGGAGTGAAGCAGTTCTTTCATGACATTTCCTGGGCGCAGATCATCGCCGGCGCTCTTGCAGCCATGACCTCCTTCTGGTTGGCCGCCAAGATCGGCGTGGCGGGATCCATCATCGGCGTGGCCATCGGTTCCATCGTCTCTGCCGTGGCCTCGCAGATCTACAAGAATGTTCTTGAAGCCTCTGGCCAGAAGCTGCAGGAGTCCGTGGTCGGCGGTTCTGACCAGGACGAAGACGACTCCAGAGCTGACTCGGATGCCGATTCGGGCGCCGATGGGCAGACCACCACCTTGCCTGCCCAGGGTAAGGGTCATTCGGACAAATCCAGCGATGCTGCCGACGGATCCACCCAGGTCATGCCCCCTGTCGGTGAAGAAAAGTCGGCGGCCAAGACCGGCAGGACCATTTCGTCCAGCAATGGTCCACGGACCCATGCGGCCTCCATGACGGCAAACAGTAGGAAGAAGCTGGATCAGCGCCGCCGCAACGTCATCATCGTCTCCGTGGTCAGCGCCCTGGTGGCTGTAGTGCTGTCCGCCCTGGCCATCAATGCCCTGACCAAGGGCGAAGGCACCGACAAGGTGGTTCGCAACGTGGTCAGCCCGCCGGCCAGCCAGGTGGTAACCCCCAGCGAGGAGGAGACCCCCTCCAAGCCAGCGCGGCGCACAGAGGAGCCTGAATATCAGACGACCCCGAGTGCCCCTCAGAACCAGCCCTCTGGCTCGAATCAGAACCAAGGCAGCGAACAGGGATCCGGGCAGAGTCAACCGCAGGGAGGGAACCCCACGAGCTCGCCTTCGCCGTCTGCCGACGCGACCAGCTCCACGCCAAGTCCCTCAAGCACGGCTCCTACGCCACAGTCGTCACCGACGAGCACGACCAGTCCATCTCCTCGTAACTGACCTGTCAGTCGGCGCGGCACACCCATCCCACCATGTAATGTGACTAGGGTCACTTTCGGGCGGTCCAAGAGGCCCGTCCCTAAGGATCTGGTCCCGAAGGCGGGATCAGCAATGAGAAAGGTGTGTATATGCGTAAGGTTCTGTGCTCTCCAGGCTCCTATGTTCAGCAGGAGGGCGCCATGGGAAAGCTGGCCGGAGAATACGCGGCTCTGGGCACCAAGGGCGCCCATCTGATCGTCGATCCGGTCATCGACGGGCTCTACCACGACGATATCGTCGCCTCCTTTGAGCACGATGGGATCCCCTACGAACTGATGAAATTCGGTGGCGAGTGCTCCATGGAGGAGATCGACCGTCATCGTGACCATTTGGGCGGCAGCGACGCGGTGATCGGCATCGGCGGCGGCAAGACCCTTGATACCGCCAAGGCTGTGGCCCACTTCGCCCACCTGCCGGTCATGATTGTGCCCACGGCGGCCTCCTCGGATGCGCCTTGCTCAAGGCTGTCCGTGCTCTACACGCCTGAGGGTGTCTTCGACCGTTACCTGCCACTGCCTGCCAACCCCAACGTGGTCCTTATGGATACCGATGTCATCGCCAAGGCTCCGGTGCGCTTCCTGGTATCAGGGCTGGGCGATGCCTTCGCCACATACTATGAGGCGGCCGCCTGCGTGCAGTCGAACGCCGTGACCATGACCGGAGGACACGCCACCATGGCCGCCTTCGCCCTGGCCCGTCTCTGCCGCGACACCCTGCTGGAGGATGGGGTCAAGGCCGTGGCCGCTGCCAAGGCCGGTGTGCGCACAGCCGCCCTGGAGAAGATCATCGAGGCCAACACACTGCTGAGCGGTCTGGGCTTCGAAAGCTCCGGCCTGGCTGCAGCCCACGCCATTCATGACGGAATGACCGCCCTGGAGGGCACCCACTCCATGCTGCATGGCGAGAAGGTGGCCTTCGGCACCCTGGCCCAGCTGGTCCTTGAGGATCGGCCCCTGGAGGAGACCCGTAGGGTCTACGACTTCTTCCGCAGCGTGGGTCTGCCCACCTCCCTGGAGCAGATCGGCATCGGACAGGCAAGCGAGGAGGACTTGCTCAAGGTCGGCGAGCACGCCTGCGGCCCTGACGAGACCATGGGCAATATGCCCTTCGAGGTGACCCCCACCGACGTGGCTCACGCTCTGCGTGCGGCCGATCAGCTCGGCAAGCAGCTCTGAGTTCTCTTGCTCTGATCCATCTGTAAAGGCCAGGCGGCCACCGGCATGAAGTCGGCGGCCGCCTGTATTTTGACTGGTTTTGCGCTGGTCACCTTTGCAGGGAGGCGGCAGCCTTTCGTATGGCTTCCTCGTCAGGGCAGGTAGCTGGACCGGGCTGTGTAGTGGAAAGGGCCCCTGCGCAGTTGGCCAGTGTCAGCGCCTCCTCGATGGGCAGGCCTTGGAGGATGCCCGCGCAGAGGACACCCGAGTGGGTATCGCCGGCACCGTTGGTGTCTATGGCATGGACCTGTGGTGTGGGAATGTACTCAATCTGTATCGAATCCTTGGGCTGGCAGTACCAGGCACCACGGGCGCCGGCCCGCAGAACCACCGGACTGCCCAGTTTCTGCGAAAGCGAACGGCAGGTGGATTCCAGCTCGGTTTCACCGCGAACATCTGGTCGGCATCCCAGACGTTCCGCTAGGATTGGTCCCTCGCGTTCATTCAGCGACCAGATCGGATGCAGTCCGTTGACCGTTTTCAGCACATCCAGTGCAATATCGGCCACCATGGGTCCCAGGTCGAAGAGCACAGGGAACTCTTCGCCCTGGTGTAAGTGTGCGAACCCGACCAGGCTCCGGGTGTTGTCCTTGTGGCAGAAGGAATACCCGCTCAGGTAGATGACATCACCGGGAACCAGGTCCATGCTTTCATATGTTCCCTCCGGTACACGGGTCTCCGCGCCCCTTGCCGATACGAAGGTGCGTTCTCCCGAGGGCTCGATCATGGCTACCGAGTATCCGGTATCACAGTCATCCAGCACAGGCCCTTGGGCGGGAACCTGCAGGGCGGCAAGGGCTCCACGGGCCATGTCTGCCATCGGACCTGTGCCGATCGCCCCCATGTAGGCTATCGGCGCCCCCATCTGCCTGGCTGCGCGAATCACGTTGTATCCACCGCCGACTTTGATGGCGCTTCGTCTGGCGAAAATATCCCCTCCGCGCTCCGGGAGGTGGTCGATGTCCATGCTCAGGTCAACCACCACCTGACCGAGATGGAGGATCCTCGGCTCAGTCATGGCTTTTGCCCCTCATCGCCAGGGAATCCTTGGAGAGGAAGTGCAAAATGGCGTAGAGAATCCCTCCCAGGAGGAGGGATACCAGCCATGCCAGGCCGTTCCTGCCCAGGAAACTGCCGGCCAGGGGTCCCGAGAACCAGACCTCGTCCTTGGAGACCTGGGCCGTCACGAACAGGAAGCCGACGACTATTCCGACCAGCCAGCCGATGATGGCTGGGAGGTTGACGCCGTGCCAGTACCAGTAGGGGGAATCGGCTTGAAGGTTCAGAAGACCGTCCGAATCGTAGCGCTTGCGGAAGATCATATCTGACAGGAAGATGCCTGCCCAGGTGCTCAGCGGCACTGCCAAGAGGGAGATGAAGGTGACGAAGGGGCCGTAGAACCCGTCGGACCCCAGGGTGAAGTACAGCGCTCCGCAGGTTGTCACCACCACGTCGACCACGACCGCATAGACGCGGGGGATTCTGATGCCCAGGGTGATGGTGGTCAGGCCGGCAGAATATACGGAAAGGTTGTTGGACATGAGCAGCCCGGCGAATGCGGCAATCAGATAGGGGATTGAGACCCAGGCGGGCAGAGCGCTTCGAACCGCGGCGACCGGATCGGCGGCGGAGGCAATGGTGGAGTTGCCGGCTGTCAGGACCGATCCCAGACCGATGACGACCACCAGGGGGATGCCGGCGCCCGCCGCTGCGGTCAGGACCAGAGAGCCGGATTTCACCGAGGTCTTCTGGTAGCGGGCCATGTCTGCGCCTGAGTTGACCCAGCCGATGCCCGTCCCCGCGGCTATGGTGCCGACACCGATCAGGAAGGTACCGGCTGAGCCGGGGGCATTGCCGATGAAGGAGGACCAGTCGACGGTCGTGGCCAGATAGATGGCCACCAGCAGGGTGAGGGCTCCGAATATCCAGGTGGCCCACTTCTGCACGGTGAGAATGAAGGCATGGCCGGCGGCCGAGACCACCACGGTCAGGGCTACGAAGACGGCGATGCAGGCAAAGGTCAGCAAGGGGGAGCGCTTGGCATCGGCCGAGGTGCCGAAGATGATGGCGATCAGGGAGAGCAGTGCAAAGGCGCCGGTCATCGTGTTCACCGTCTCCCAGCCCAGTCTGGACAGCAGGGCCACCAGGGTGGGGCCTGCATTGCCCCTGACGCCGAAAATGGCCCTGGACAGGGTCAGCGTGGGGGCGCCGCCCCTTCTGCCGGCTATGGAGATGATGCCGACCAGGGCGAAGGATCCGAAGGCTCCGATGGTCGTGGCGAGCACGGCCTGCCAGAGGTTGAGGCCCTGGGCAATCAGGGTAGCTCCCAGAGGGATCCCCAGAATCGAGATGTTGGCGGCGAACCAGACCCAGAAGAGCTGGCCGGGCGACCCGTTCCTCTGGTCCTCGGGCACGGGCTCGATGCCCCTTTGCTCCACCCTGGAGAGGATGGTGCCCTCTTTTGGCGCAGTTGACATGGATTGTCTCCTTTGACTCAAGATATACCGAATGTAGTGATGGATTGTCCGTTCGGACCGTTGGCTTGGCATGTGTGGAACCCGTAATCCTCCGTAATCCCGGGGGGGGGGGCTGACTGGATTCTACATTTTTGTATTCCGGACTGATTCAGTCTTATCAGTTTTACGTTTTACTGCCTTAGGGCAATCAGGCCTCGGGCTGTATGCTGCAGGTCGAGATGGGATACCGAAGCCACCTGGGAGCAGAGTGCAGAGTCGAAGACCTCGGGGCCGGTGCACGCGCCGGTCATTGCTCCGGTCATGGCAGCGATCGTGTCCGTATCGCCGCCAAGATTGACTGCGGCCAACAAAGCTGATTGGGGATCGTCGGCAAACCTCCAGGCCAGGGCAAAGGCTGCTGCCACAGACTCATTGGCCTCGACCGAGGTGCCACAGTCTTCAATGAGGTGGTGCTCGAAGTCGGTCTCATCGCTGAATTCTTCGGACAACTGTATTGCCTGGCGGGCGCGTGCGGGAACCGATGCCTTAGGAGTCCAAGCCCCTGAGGTCTCCATGGCGGGTACCAAGCGCAGGGACTCCTTCAACGCCTGGCGAACGGTCATTCCTTCAAGTCCTAGACTGACTGTCGTGGCGATCAGCGCGGCACTTTGGAAGCCTGCGACTGTGTCGTGGGTGACCTGACAGGACTCGTAGATGCGATTGGCCAGTAGTCCGGCGTCCTCGGGCCTGTTGGCTATGCCAACCGGAGTGACTCGCATGGCGGCCCCATTGGTGGTGCCGGTCCTTCCCGTGGTCATGATGTCTGCGCCGCGGCGAACCTGTTCCAGGGCCAGCTTGGTGGAGGGCCCCAGCAAGTCCAGCGATCCGCGCGACTTCATGTCGTCCTCCCAGGACAGAAGGCGCTTGGCGAATTCCTTCGGATCAATGTGTCCCTTGCCCTCGATGATCAGTTCCGCCACGATCAGTGCCTGCTCGGTGTCGTCGGTCACAGACCCCGCAGGCATACCGGGGGCTATGGGCTGTTCCGCGATGGCATCACGAAGGGTGTCAACCCTGCCGTAGGCCTCATGGATGGCTGCTGGACTCATGCTCTGCGTGGGCATGCCCAGCGCATCCCCCAAGGACAGCCCGGTAAGCGCGCCAAGTGCACCCTTTTCAGTTCTGGTCATTGCTGCGTAAGCCTCCGGAGTCGCTGAGACAAGTCCATCGATCTGTCTGTGGATATGTTGCGAAATTTTTGGTCAGAATCATTGTAGGCCCTTGGAAGAGTGCCGGCACAACCGGTCCAGCAGGTATGACTTGCAAAGGAGAACGGGAATCTGAACGAGCTCCACCTGTGTGAAGCGGGAGATAAGACAATGCAGGCAAGCCGGGGTCAAAGACTTGATGAAGGTATGGGTTCCATTAAGTATGGGCGGCCATTGGCTGAGTTTGTCGCTGTGTCTTAGTCCAGGCTCTCGCGATTGCAGAGGCGCTCGATATAAAAAGAATCCCGAGGTGACCTCGGGATTCTACCTGTGGAGCTAGGGGGATTCGAACCCCCGACCTTCTCCATGCCATGGAGACGCGCTACCAGCTGCGCCATAGCCCCGTGCTTGCCTTGCTTGGTGAAGCCTTGCTTATAGTACACCGGGATTGGCGAATGGAGCAACTCAGTGTGTTGCCCCGGAATTGCAGGGATTGTGAGCTAATTGATGGATTTTATCCTCGAATGGTCTTGAGTCATTCCTGAGCTTGCAAGTGCGCTAGCATGATGAACAAGGGGCGACCAAGGGGGTCGGCAGCAACGGAAAGGCGGCGGACCATGACCGGCAAAAACGATGGCGAAGTACGGGCTGAAAAGCGGAACGAGAACCATCCTGGGGACCAGCTCATCATCAACTGCCTGCCCTTGGACCAGAGCGAACGACAGGAATTCCTCCAGACGGCTCCAGGCGTTCATCAGGAGTTCATTGTCGACACGGACAT
Organism: Bifidobacterium sp. M0353; assembly: GCF_016100645.1. NCBI lineage: Bacteria > Bacillati > Actinomycetota > Actinomycetes > Bifidobacteriales > Bifidobacteriaceae > Bifidobacterium > Bifidobacterium sp. M0353. The sequence continues at coordinate 493,861 of NZ_JACFSB010000001.1, forward strand.
GCGGCAGAGCATGCATTGGCTCATCGATGTCCCTCAATCCCTCCGATCGGAGGCCACGATCATTTTGGGTAATCCGCCGGCCGAGCAGGTGGTTGCCTGCCGTAACCTGGTCTGGCTGCAGACCAGCAGCGCGGGTGTGGATGCCTACCTGAAACCGGGGGTTCTGCCTCCGGATGCCATGTTGACCAGTGCCTCAGGCGCTTACGGGCAGTCGGTCTCCGAGCACATGTTCGCCATGATGTGGGCCCTGATGAAGGACCTTCCTGGTTACCGGGACAATCAACGCATGGGCCGTTGGGAACCTCGCGGGACTGTCCTTTCACCGCGCGGTTGCCAGGTTCTGGTTTTGGGCACGGGGAATATCGGAGCCTCCTTCGCTCGTCTGGCCAAGGCTGTAGGCGCTCGGACCATCGGTATCAGGCGGCATCCCGACCAGCCGGTGGAGGGGTTCGACCGTCTGGCTGGTTTTGACGATCTGGATGCCCTGCTGCCTGAGATGGATGTAGTGGCTCTGGCCCTGCCTTCAACGCCGCAGACCAGACATATCATCGACGGCCATCGTCTTGCATTGATGAAGTCCACCGCCGTGCTGATCAACGCGGGCAGGGGAGATGCCGTGGATTGCATGGCTCTGGCCCAAGCCCTGGATAAGGATGGCATTTTCGGTGCAGGGCTGGATGTGACCGAACCGGAACCTCTGCCTGAAGACCACCCACTCTGGAGGCAACCACGCTGCCTGCTCACTCCGCATGTAGCCGGGGGAGCTCATCTCCCCTCCAACATGGACAAGGTTCGGGAAATTTGCCTGGATAATCTTCGTCGGTTCATGGATGGCAGACCCCTTCGCAACCGGATGAGGTGACCGCCGTGCCGACAGAGCAAAGCCGTAGCGGCAACAGTCGTGGGCGGACGACTGTTCTGCGGTGGGCGGCCGTCCTGCTGGCGCTTGCCTTGATTGCGGCGGGCTCCTTGACCTTGGCCGGCAGGCTGATGGGTGTCGGACCTGCTCGCCATGATAATCAAAGTTCCTCTGCAAACGGCCGCAAGACCGCTTCCCATAGCCCTCCCGGGTATTCTCCTGAGCAGACTGCTGTCCACCCGCCTCTGATCTCGCCTGTGGACTACAACCACGACGGTGTGGACGACTATACGGCCATGGTGCGTGGAGCCCATCGGGAGGCACGCCTCCATCCACGTTATGACAGCGGCTACTATCAGGGCGGCTATCCACCCGATGACCGGGGTGCCTGTACCGATGAGATCTGGAGGGCCTTCCGACAGGCCGGCTACGATCTCAAAGCCATGGTCGACGCTGACATCGCCTCGTCTCCTGGGGCCTATGCCGGAGTCATCAGCAGGCCTGATCCGAACATCGACTTCAGACGCACCAACGTCCTCGGCGTATTCCTGTCCCGGCACGCCCAGCGTCTGACCAACGACATCGCGGCCACCGACCAGTGGCAGCAGGGCGACATCGTCATCTTCGATACCTCCTGGCACATCGGCATGGCCTCGGATAAAAGGGACAGCCGGGGTATTCCCCTGCTTCTGCACAACATGGGCCAGCGCGCCAGGGAGAACGACTACCTGGGGTCACCTGGCCATCGTCCCATCACCGGTCATTTCCGCTTCGACGCCTCCAAAATCCAACCCGCCGTCCTGCGCCCATGGAGGGGGTGACCCGGGACTACCCTGCGAAATTGAGCACGGCGGCGACTGGTTATCTGCTACTATCGGTTCGGCCAGACACGTCGGCCAGGTCCGAGCATGAGAGGCGGTGATGGCGATGATGAGAGTATTCAGCACCATGAACGGGCAGATCGAGCAGATCGGCAAGGCTTCCAAGGGCTCATGGATATGCTTATCGGCGCCCACCGATGTCGAGTTGGCCAACGTCTCGCAGACCACCGGCATAGACCTGGCTGACCTGCGTGCTCCCCTGGACGATGAAGAGCGCTCGCGTGTGGACGTTGAGGACGAATACACCATGGTCATCGTCGACATTCCCCGGGCCGAGGAGCGCGACGGCCGGGACTACTACGAGACCATCCCCCTGTCCATCATCGTCACCGAGGATCTGATCGTCACCGTCTGCATGCAGGACACCGTCCTGCTCCATCCCTTCATGGAGGGCACCATCCGGGGTTTCAACACCTTCATGAAGTCGCGCTTCATCCTGCAGATCCTCTACCGCAACGCCACCCTCTACCTGCGCTACCTGCGCATCATCGACCGCGAGTCTGACCGGTTGGAGCTCAAGCTGCGCCACTCCATGCAGAACCGGGAGATCCTCATGCTGCTGGAGCTCAACAAGACCTTGGTCTATTTCGCCACCAGCCTCAAGTCCAACGAGATCGTCCTGGAGAAGCTGACCGGGCTGGAGCGGATCAAGCGCTATCCGGACGATGAGGATCTTCTGGGCGACGTGATCACGGAGAACAAGCAGGCCATCGAGATGGCCAACATCTACTCAAGCGTGCTTTCGAACATGACCGATGCCTTCGCCTCCATCGTCTCCAACAACGTCAACAATGTGATGAGGATCTTCACCATCATCTCCATCAGCCTGTCGGTGCCCACGCTGATCTTCTCCATGTATGGCATGAACTTCAACCAGGGCATGTTCGGCATGCCGTTCACCGACAAGCCCTGGGGTTTTGCGGTCGTGGTGATTCTTTCGGGCCTGGTGACCGCCCTGGTAACCTGGTTCCTGACCCGTTCGAGAATGTTCAAGTAGGGGCCGGTCATGTTTGCACGCAGGATTGCGGCGGCTCTGCTGGCACTGGTTCTGGCGGTGCCCCTGAGCGGGTGCGGCCGCCAGGAGGATCGCTACCGGGCGGGTTCCATCGGGCCCAAGATCAGTGTGGGCATCTCCTTCGACCAACCCGGCCTTGGATTCGCCCAGTCCGGCCAGTACCGGGGTCTGGATGTGGATGTGGCCCAGTACGTGGTCCACGAGCTGGGATACGCCGAGTCGCAGATCGTTTTCCGCCAGGTGAAGCCCGTGGACCGCGAGCGCATGCTCGAACAGGGCCAGGTGGACATGGTTGTGGCTGGCTACTCCATCACCCAGGAACGGCAGAAGCTGGTGGATTTCGCCGGGCCCTATCTGGCTGCCGGGCAGGATCTGCTGGTTCGCCGCACCCAGAACGATATCGCCGGGGTGGAGGATCTGGCCCAAAAGCGGGTCTGCGTGGCAGCTGGGTCCACCTCCGGGGCCCTGCTGCGCTCGCTGGCCCCCCAGGCCCAGGTCCAGGAGCGGGATGAGTTTCCCGAGTGCATCACGGCCCTGCTCAGCGGGGATGCGGATGCTGCCAGCGGCGACGACTTCGCCCTGGCCGGCCTGGCTCATGTTCGCGGCGGCGGCCAGCTGCGCCTGGTCGGCAATCCCTTCTCCCATGAACGGTACGGTATCGGCGTGCCCCACGGGGATCCGGAGCTGGTGGATGTCGTCGACCAGGCCCTGAAGAGGATGATGCGGGACGGGTCCTTCAAGGCCGCCCTGGGTCGGGCTTCCCGGTCAATCGGCTTTTCCGTCGATGCCGCCGCCCGCACCCTGCAGCCCGGCGACCACTGAGTACGGCTCATGCCAGGACGACGGATGCTGGACATCGGCCCGGCCGTGTCCATGTGAATGGCGATAATTCACCATATGAACGCGAATGAAGACAGGGATCATCAGCAGACCCAGGAATCCGATCAGCCCCAATTCCGCTACGATGCCGCCATGGCTCAGACCATCGAGGAGCACTGGCAGCAGCGCTGGGAAAAGGAGGGCACCTTCTGGGCCGCCAACACCAAGGGTGATTTGACGGATGCCCATGGGGAGCACGCTGGGGGCCGCAGTCCCTACTTCGTCATCGACATGTTCCCCTATCCTTCGGGCAAGGGCCTGCATGTGGGCCACCCCCTGGGCTACATCGCCACCGACGTGGTCAGCCGCTACCACCGGATGAAGGGCGAGAACGTCCTGCACGCCATGGGCTACGATGCCTTCGGCCTGCCCGCCGAGCAGTATGCGGTCCAGACCGGCCAGCACCCCCGGGTCACCACCGAGCAGAACATCGCCAACATGCGCTGGCAGCTGCATCGGCTGGGGCTCAGCTTCGACGACCGCCGCTCCTTCGCCACCATCGATACCGACTACGTGCGCTGGACCCAGTGGATCTTCTCGCGCATCTACGAGTCCTGGTACGACCCTGACTATCGCCGTGCCGACGGGGGGACGGGTTCTGCCAGGCCCATCAGCGAGCTTGTCGAGGCCTTCAAGTCCGGAAGCAGGCCCATCCCCGGCCATGCCGACGCCTCCTGGGAGGACCTGGACGAGGCCGAGCGCTCCGAGGTGCTCAACGACTTCCGCCTGGCCTACATCTCGCGCTCGCCGGTCAACTGGTGCCCCGGACTGGGTACGGTCCTGGCCAATGAGGAGGTGACCGCCGAAGGACGCTCCGAGCGTGGCAACTACCCGGTCTACCAGCGTGAGCTCAAGCAGTGGTCCATGCGCATCACCGCCTACGGCCACCGGCTTCTGGAGGATCTGGACATCCTGGATTGGCCCGAAAAGGTCAAGCTCATGCAGCGCAACTGGATCGGAGAGTCGCACGGGGCCTCGGTGGACTTCACCGTGCCCGGCCCCGACGGGGACCAGACCATGGAGGTCTACACCACCCGTCCCGACACGCTTTTCGGTGCCACCTTCGCCGTGGTTTCCCCCGAGCATGACCTGCTCCAGCACCTGCCCCAGGAGTGGCCTGAGGATGTGCCTGATCAGTGGAAGGGCGGCTATGCCAATCCTGCGGAGGGTGTGCAGGCCTATCGCAGGGCCGCCGAGGCCAAGACCGCCAAGGATCGCGTGGATGAAGGCGGGGCCAAGACCGGCCTGTTTACCGGGCTGTACGCTCTCAACCCCATCACCGGGGCCAAGCTGCCCATCTTCACCGCCGACTATGTGCTGATGGACTACGGCACCGGAGCCATCATGGCTGTGCCTGGCGGTGATCAGCGCGATTACGACTTCGCCGTCAAGTATGGCCTGCCCGTCGTCTACACGGTTAGCCCTCTGCCTGAGTCCGGGCAGACATTGGACGACTACCGGGGCAAGGCGCCTTTTGTCTCTCACGACGGCATTGTGGTCAACTCTTCGGTCCAGGTCACCCAGGCCGCTGGCGATCCTCTCAGCCTGGACGGCCTGCGGGTTGACCAGGCCATCGAGAAGGTCACTGCCTGGCTGGAGTCGGCCGGGGTGGGCCATGGGACGGTCTCCTACCGGCTGCGCGACTGGCTCTTCTCCCGTCAGCGCTACTGGGGCGAGCCCTTCCCGGTGGTCTATGACGACCAGGGCCTGCCCCACCTGTTGCCCGACGACCAGCTTCCGGTGGCCCTGCCGGACGTGCCCGACTACTCGCCCAAGACCTTCGACCCCGAGGATGCCCAGTCCAGCCCGGAGGCCCCGCTGAGCCGCAACCAGGATTGGGTGAACGTGACCCTGGACCTGGGTGACGGGCCCAAGGTCTACCACAGGGACACCAACACCATGCCCAACTGGGCCGGCTCCTGCTGGTACTACATGCGCTACATCGACCCCAAGGACGACCGGCACATGGTCGATCCGGAGGAATACGACTACTGGCTGGGACCCAGGCACAACGCCACGGCCGGGGAGTCAGGCGGCGTCGATCTCTATGTGGGCGGCGTGGAGCACGCGGTGCTGCACCTGCTCTATGCCCGCTTCTGGCACAAGGTCCTCTATGATCTGGGTTACGTCTCGTCCAAGGAGCCCTTCCACAAGCTTTTCAACCAGGGGATGATACAGGCCTACGCCTACACGGACCAGCGCGGTCAGTACGTGCCTGCCGCCGAGGTGGAGGAGCATGAGGAGGGCGGCAAGGTCAGCTACACCTGGCAGGGGCAGTCGGTCAACCGCGAGTTCGGCAAGATGGGCAAGAGCCTCAAGAACATCATCACCCCGGACGATATGTACCGCACTTATGGGGCCGACACCTTCCGCCTCTACGAGATGAGCATGGGTCCCCTGGACGAGTCCAGGCCCTGGAACACGCGCAACGTGGTGGGCGGTATGCGCTTCCTGCAGCGGCTCTGGCGCAACGTGGTGGACGAGCAGACCGGCGAGGTGGTCCTGGACGAGGGAGAGCCCGACGAGAAGACCCTGAAGCTGCTCAACACCACCATCCATGACGTGACGGTGGAGATGGAGGCCATGCGGCCCAACACGGCCATCGCCAGGATGATCGTGCTCAACAACCATCTGACCGGACTGGATCCGACGCCCAGGGCAGCCATCGAGCCCTTGGTGCTCATGCTCTCGCCCATCGCCCCCCATATCTGCGAGGAGCTCTGGAGCCGTCTGGGCCACAAGGAGTCCCTGGCATATGCCCAGTGGCCGACCTGGGATGATCGCTATCTTGGCGAGGACACGGTCACCGCCGTGGTCCAGGTCAAGGGCAAGGTCCGCGGCAAGTTGCAGGTCAGCCCCGACATTGCGCCCGACCAGCTCAAGGCCATGGCTCTGGCACTGCCCGCCGTCCAGGAGCGGCTGGGGGGCAAGGAGCCACGGAAGGTCATTGTCAAGGCCCCTAAAATCGTTTCGGTCGTGCCAGCCTGACACTGCACTGACCGCAGCCAGGCCAGGCTGTGTACAGGCGGTGACCTTCGACCACATAGCCCTCCGACCTCATGTCGGGGGGCTCTTTCGTGTCAGGCTGGGCTCATGAACATCAACATCACCCAGCCGCCGGCGCCGCCCCTCCAGGCACTGGCCATGAATCAATCGCTGAATCAATCGATTCGGTCGGAGCAATCAGCCGAAGGCACGGCCAAGTCACAGGTCCGACGGAATCGGCCTGTCTGGTCGTTTACGCCGCTTCAGGCCTTGACGGCCATCCTTATTCTGGTTGCGGCTCTTGCCCTAAGTCTGACCCTGCTGGCCCAGCAGGGACGGGCCCTGGCCACAGGAGTGGCTGTCGATGAATCCGAGGCCAGGTCGTCGGCTTCTGCGGACAGTAATGTGAACAGCGCTGCACACCATGGCAAGCAAGCCTCGGGAAACGATCACAGTCGTGATACTCAGGGTGAAGCGGGCAGTGAGCAGGCCGATCCTGCGGTTTCTGGCTCAGCCCAATCTGCCGAAAAGGCCGGTAACGTCCCTGCTGCTCCGTCCTCCAGTGCCTCCTCAGGGACGGCTGATCAGGCGGGGCGCGTGAATCTCAACAGCGCCAGCCAGCAGGATCTGGAGAATGTCAAGGGGATCGGTCCGGTCAAGGCTGCGAAAATATTGGAACATCGGCGTGCCATCGGCGGCCGCTACACCTCGGTAGACCAGCTCCTGGATGTCCCCGGCATCGGTGCCAAGACCCTGGCCCGATTACGCCCATATTTGGTGGCGCAATGATGGCCGGTCGTTCAAGAGTCCACAATGGGGCTCACGATGAGGTTGATCGGGAGAACGGCAGCCGCAATTTTCGGATGCTCCCCGCTGCTTGTCTGGCCTGGGCGGTTGCCCTGCTGGTCCCCTGGCTTCTGGACCTAAGCATGGGCGGATCGGCTGCAGGATCAGCCAAGGACGGTGACTGGGCCAAATCGGTGGGAGAATCCAGAGGCGGCATGGCCGGTGGAAGTACGGCCGGTGGAGGCATGGGTATGACGGTCTGGATGATGCCGCTTGTCCTGGCGCTTCCATTACTCCTTGCAATGATCCTGCTTGCCGTCAAGCTCGTCTGCTTGGTCGCCAGAGAGGTCCCCAATCGCAGGAGTCAGTTTTTTCGTCGGCCCCATCGCTTGGTGTCCACCTGGTTTGATTCTCGTAGGCTGCCGACGCTGGCCGTCCTGGCTGCCGTGGCTCTGACTGCAGCATTGTCTGCCGCGGTAGGTCATGAGTCGGTGCGCAGCGGGCCGGCAGCACGTCAGATCCGTCAGGGAAAGGCGATGGCCGAGGTGCGTGGTCTGGCTCTAGGACCTATGAGCGCATCCTCTCGGCGAGGATGGGACTGTCAGGTGGAATTAAGGCTGCACCGGGTGACTGTGGCCGGTGTGCGCATGCCTTCCGATGAACGGATTGTACTCTTCGCCCGTGGCCGGTCATGTCTGCTGCAGCAGGGCGGACTGTATCGTGCGCGTGGCCTCTTGGGACCCTCCGTTTACGGTCGTCCCATGCCCTGGCTGACCGTGGAGGATGGCTTGAAACAAGTCAGGCCGCCAGGACCTGGTAGACGCTTGATAGTTCGTATGCAAAATGCCTTTCTCGAACAGACCGGCAAGCTGGACGACCAGGGGCGGATCCTGGTGCCGGGATTGACCATGGGCATCCTGGGCAACCAGGCCCTGCCCGGTTCGGGCGGGTCCCTTGGCAGACCTGCAGTGGAGCCCGCCTATGCCACCCGTCTGACCCAGGATTTCCGTGCATCGGGCATCCTTCATCTGATGGCTGTCTCCGGTGGGCACTTCATGATCCTGGCCTCGCTGCTGGTTTCAATCATGCGGGCCCTGCGCTCGCCGCCCCTGCTGATGGCCCTGGTTTTGTCCGCCGCCTATCTGGGCTTGGGCATGCTGATGGTCCCAGGGGATTCGGTCTTGCGAGCCCAGGCCATGGGGCTTCTTTCAGCTTTGGCTCTGGCTGCCTGCCGGCCTGCCCAGTCCTTGAATTCCCTGTCCTGGTGTGTGCTGTTGGTCCTGATTCTGCGGCCTTCCATGGCCGCAAGCTTCGGCTTCGCGCTCTCCTGTGGTGCTGTGCTTGGCATAGGTCTGGGAAACCGGCGGTTGACGGTCCTCCTTGAAGACCATCTTCCGGCATTTCTGGCACGTCCATTGGCCACGACCCTGTGTGCTCAGGCTGGCACGCTGCCCGTGCAGGTGCTGATGAGTCCCGGACTGCCTCTGCTGGCACCGTTGGCCAATTTGCTCGTCACTCCTGTGGTCGACGTTGCCACCGTGACCGGCCTGCTGGCCCTGCTCACCTCCTGGCTCTGGCCGCCATTGGGGCTCTTGCTGGCCCGGTTGACCTCCCTGGGTACTGCAGTCATGGCTTTCGCCGCCACATGGCTGGGCGAGGCGGCTGCTCCGGCGGGCTGGCCTTCGGGGCCAGTCGGCAGCGCCTGCCTTGTAGGCCTGGGTCTCATGGCCGTGATTGACCATCGGTTGGTTCGACTGATTCGTGTCCGGAGTCGGGACCCTTTATGGCCGGCTGTGACAGCCCAGGATTCGGGGGTTCCCTTTCGGCCATCCGCTTGGGGGTCAATCAAGGTCTGGTTGCAGCAGACCTATGGCCTTCTATCCCAGTTGGTCTTCAAAAAACGACCGAGGTTAATGTCCAGTGATGAAGGGAGATTTGAGTCATGACCAAAGCTCAGCAGGAGAACCCTTCCGTCCATCTGGTGGTCGGCGGCGATCCCTTCCTCAACGGTCAGCGCGTCAAGGACCTGTGCGCACAGGCATGTGCCGCCCACCCGGACAGCGAATACATAGAGATGGATGCGGCAGACTGCGACGCTTATGCCTTTCAGGAGGCGGTCGGACCCTCCCTGCTCAGTCAGACGGCCGTGGTTCTTCTGGATGATTTGCAGGCGGCCGATGAGGCCTTGACTCAGGCCTTGGTGGACTTCTGCCACGAGCCGGTAGGTTCCGAAGCCAGCATTGTCATCGCGCGTCATGACGGAGGCAACCGGGGCCGCAGGCTTCTGGACCAGATGGAATGTGCCGGGGCAGTCATGGAGCGTATGCCGGATCTGAAGAAGCTCGATGACAAGGTCGATTTCGTCTATGGGCAATTCAAAGCTCATCAGCGTCGCATCCAGCCGAGGGCGGCCCAGCGTCTGGTGGATGTCCTGGGTGAGCGCACTCCGGAACTTGCCGCCATGTGCTCCCAGCTCTGCTTCGATTTTGACCAGGATCCCATGACCTTGGAGATTGTCAACCGATATTTGACCGATAACCCGGCTGTGTCGGGATTCGCCGTGGCGGACAGGGCCCTTGCCGGCAGGCCGGCCCAAGCCGTCGTCGCCCTACGTTCAGCTCTGGAACAGGGCAACGAACCAGTATCCCTTATCGGAGTATTGGCCCTGAAGCTACGGACACTGGGTAAGGAGGCGGCCATCGAATCGGGATCCATCACGACAGCCGAGGCCAAGGCCGCCTACTGGCAGTTGCGTGAGGCAAAGCGACAGCTGCATGGATGGACCTCCTCCGGTCTGGCGGCCTGCATCGAGGCCTTGGCACACGCTGATGAGGTCAGCAAGACCAGCAGCGGCGACGCCTGCTATGCTCTGGAACGGGCAGTGGAGCTGATCGCCGCCAAGGGAAGGACGTTGGCATGAGCCTGCAGGACAGTGCCGGGCAAAAGGATGGATTTGAGCTGGCCGTGCCAACGGGCGAGGACATGCGGCGCCTGGGCAGAAACCTGGCCTCAAGTCTGCAAGGCGGGGATGTGATCCTCCTGTCCGGACCTCTGGGGGCGGGCAAGACCACGCTGGCCCAGGGGCTGGGCAGCGGACTTGGAGTGGACGGTCCTGTGGTCTCGCCCACGTTCACCATCGCAAGAGAGCTGCATGGCCATCTGTCCGACGGCTCGCCGGTCACCCTGATCCACGTGGATGCCTATCGGTTGGGCGGACAGGACTATCTGCCTGGCGAGGATGCTGTGGATCGGCTCCTGGACGAGCTGGAGTCCCTCGGTCTGGACGAGGAGTTGGAGGATCCGGGCCAAAGCACCATCATCCTGATGGAATGGGGTGAGCAGATGGCCTCGGCACTGGCCGATCAACGTCTGGAAGTGAGCATCTCCCGACCCGTGGATCCTCGGGAAGATCCTGACGCGCCACCCAGCTCCCAGGGTCAGCGTATGGTACGTCTGCGTGGAGTGGGTCCTTGGTGGGCCACCAGACTGAAGCAGTTGAGAAAGGCGATGACGGCATGAGCGGGAGCGATACGCCCCTTTTGGTGATCGATACCTCATATGGCTCGACTGTGGGATTGCCGGGGCGGGAGCCTTGCATCGAGACCGACTCGCGCTCGCATGTGGAACGCCTCCAGGTCAACATCGCCAAGGTCATGGACCAGGCCGGGCTGTCTGCAGACGATCTGAGGACCATCGTGGTGGGACTGGGCCCTGCACCTTTCACCGGTCTGCGGGCAGGCATCGTAACCGCCAAAGCCCTGGCCTTTGCCACCGGTGCCCGTCTGCTGGGACAGGACATCCTGGAACCACAGGCCCGCTATGCCTACAGCCGGTTCAAGCAGCAGGGCCAAGGCCATACCCGGTTGCTGGTTCTGGCTGTCAATGATGCTCGACGTCGGCAGCTCTATTACCGTCTCTTCGGCGACTTTGGAGATGTGGAAGCCCCGGTCCGGCCGCTGACCGAAATGAGCATCGACTATCCAGCAGCCATCTGTGAGAGAGTCGCAGCCATTGTGAAAAAGTGTGGGTCTGCGGATCAGGGCCCTGTCACGCTGGTCATCAGCGGCCACGGAGCCGGTCGCTACGCTGACCAGTGGGAGCGTCTGGATAAGCATCCGGATATACGGGTGATACTGGACGAAGGATCCTTCCTGGAGGATCGGACCCAGGGGACAGCTCTGATGGCAGCTTGTGCATGCAGACGTGCCCGGCAGGGGCTGATCGACCCGGTGGAACCGCTTTACCTTCGTCGGCCGGACGTCTCGGTGCCCAATCCGCTCAAGCATGTGGCTGTCCAGTCATGATTCGCAGGGCGGCCTTGGGGGACCTGGACCAGCTTGTCGACTTGGAGGCGAACATCTTCGGCGACCAGGCCTGGAGCCGGCAGGAGCTGCGATTTGAGTTGTCTGCGCCCTCCCGCACCTATCTGGTATGGGAGGACCAGGCAACCATCCTGGGCTACGGAGGTTATTGGTCGGGCGAAAGGGATGCCGAGCTGATGACCATCGGGGTGCTGCCGGAAGCCCGGCATCGCGGCATTGCAGGATCCCTGCTGGCCAGGCTTATTGCCGGAGCAGATCGCAAGGGTCTGCAAGGCATGAACCTGAAAGTGCGCATAGACAACCCGGCGGCCATTGGCCTCTACAAACAATTCGGTTTCTCAAGGACGGGTCTGTGCAAGGGCTACTATCAGCCTCAAGACGTGGATGCCTGGGCCATGACCAGACCTTTGAGCTCGGTCGGGCCGGGTCCGGTGGGATTTGTCGGCAGCAAGTTTTTAGAAGGACAGGAAAGGATCATCGACCATGAGTGAGCCTCTGGTGCTTGGCATCGAATCCACCTGCGACGAGACCGCGGCCGCCCTGGTGCAGGGCAACCGGCTGCTGTCCAACGTGGTGGCCTCCTCCATGAACGAGCACGCCCGCTATGGGGGCGTCATCCCTGAGATCGCCTCGCGGGCACACGCTGAGTCCTTTGTACCGGTCGTCTCCAAGGCCCTGAATGATGCGGATATGGACCTGTCCCAAGTGGATGCCATAGCGGTCTCGGCTGGTCCCGGACTGGCTGGTTGCCTGGCCGTAGGCGTTTCCGGTGCCAAGGCGCTGGCCTGGGCAGCGAAAAAGCCTCTATATGGCATCAACCATGTCATCGGCCATATAGCGGTCACCCAGCTCCAATTCGGACCTTTCCCTGAAAATGCCCTGGCCCTGATCGTCTCCGGCGGCCACACCTCATTGCTGCATGTGGATGATCTGGCGAAATCGGTCCAGGTGGTGGGCACCACCCTGGATGACGCGGCGGGGGAGTGCTTCGACAAGATCGCACGTCTGCTGGGCTTCCCCTATCCCGGCGGCCCCCACATCGACCGCCACGCCCGGGTGGGCGACCCTCACGCCATCGCCGTGCCCCAGGGGCTGACCAAGGGCCGGGCCGGAGCAGAGCATCCCTATGATTTCAGCTTTTCCGGGGTCAAGACCGCCGTGGCTCGATGGGTCGAGCGCAGACAGCAGGCCGGGCTCGACATTCCCGTGGATGATGTCTGCGCCTCCCTGGCTGATTCCGTGGCCACCGTCCTCTCCCGCAAGGCCATGGCCGCCTGCCACAGATTCGACACGGGTACCCTGATTGTCGGCGGCGGGTTCTCGGCCAACTCGCAGCTGCACGGCAAGCTTGAAGAGTTCGGCGAGCAGGATGGCGTCAAGGTTCGCATTCCGAAAATCAACCTGTGCACGGACAACGGCGCCATGGTGGCCATGCTGGGCGTCAATCTGGTCCAGGCGGGACGGGCTCCCTCTGCTCCCGACTTCTCCATTGATTCGGCCATGCCCCTGGACAGGATCCTCATGTAATCGACACGCCAAGTTGTCGGATACGAGAGTTCTGACTATAGTATGGTAATTGTGTTCAGCGAGAGTTGAACGGGACATTCCCGCATAGCTCAGTTGGCAGAGCGTTCGACTGTTAATCGAAATGTCGCTGGTTCAAGCCCAGCTGCGGGAGCTCTCAACCGCCGGTCCTCCGGCGGTTTTCTTTATCTGCCAGGTTTCTTTGCATTGTGCAATCTGCCAAGCAACCCCCCCCCCTCCACCTATCTCGAATGCTCCCGGTTGTTGCAAATATGGGTGTCGGGATGCTCAACCGACTGAATTGATGAGATATTTCCTGGCTCAAGGACTGATGCTGTCGGCTTGTTTTGAATATTCTCATCTCTCGTGTGAGGTGATTATGCAGCCTGTCGTTGGATACTGGGACAAGCATATTTGTGATTGCTCTGTGCCGCATGGGGCGACAGACGGGTGGCTCGCCGAATTCACAACGTTGTACTATTCAGATGTTCCATAGTTTCAACATGGACGAGAATCATGGACGATACAGTCAGAACGAAGGAGTCGGACAGTGACGCAAGGGCAGCAGAATCACAGGGGCAGGGCACAGTTCAGGGTGGATGAGGAGCAGGAGTCCACGCCCATTGACGATCGCCTCTTCGGATCCTTCGTGGAGCACCTGGGCAGGGGAATCTACTCGGGCATCTATGAGCCGGGTCATCCGACAGCAGACGAACAGGGTTTTCGCCGGGATGTCATGGATCTGGTCAAGGAACTGGGCGTGACCACCATCCGATACCCGGGCGGCAACTTCGTCTCGGGCTATCGCTGGGAGGATGGCGTGGGACCGCGCGAGAGCCGTCCCCGTCGTCTCGATCTGGCCTGGCACTCCGGCGAAAGCAACGAGTTCGGCCTGCACGAGATGCGCGACTGGCTGGACAAGCTGGGCGGCAACGAGCTCATGGAGGCCGTCAACCTGGGCACCAGGGGTATGCAGGAGGCCCTGGACCTGCTCGAATACTGCAATGTCCCCTCGGGCACCGAGCTGTCGGAACGCCGTCGTGCCAACGGCCATGATCGCCCCTTCGACATCAGGATGTGGTGCCTGGGCAACGAGATGGACGGCGACTGGCAGATCGGCCATAAAAGTGCTGAGGAATACGCCGATCTGGCCAACCGGACGGCTGTGGCCATGCGGATGATCGACCCGGACTTGGATCTGGTTGTCTGCGGATCCTCCTCACACACCATGCCCACCTTCGGCCTCTGGGAGCGCACCGTGCTGGAGCGCTGCTTCAAAAATGTGAACTTCCTCTCATGCCATGCCTATTACGCGCCCAGGGATGGGGACATGGCCAGCTTCCTGGCTTCAGGCGTGGACATGGACAGTTTCATCACCGACGTGGCGGCCACCATCGCCGCCTCGCGTGCCCGGCTGGGCAGTGATCATCAGGTTTTCATTTCCTTCGACGAATGGAATGTCTGGTACCAGGATGCTGAGGCCAGCAGATCGCCCGAAGGCATCGGCAATTGGCCTGTAGGCGCGCCGCTCCTGGAGGATGTCTATTCGGCGGCGGATGCCGTGGTGGTGGGCGACCTGCTGATCACCCTGCTCAGACATGCCGACGTCGTTCATGCGGCCAGCCTGGCCCAGCTGGTCAACGTCATTGCCCCCATCATGACCGAGCCCGGCGGCCCGGCCTGGAGACAGACCATTTTCTACCCCTTCGCCCTGACCGCCCGTTATGCGCGGGGCGCCAGCGTGCTCAAGAGCCTGCAGAGCGGCGACACCTATGAGACATCCCGCTATGGCCAGGTGCCGATGACCGATTCGGTGGCCGTCAGAGGTGCCGATGGCTCCCTCAGCGTTTTCGCGGTCAACCGCAGCCTTGACCGTTCTGTTGATTTCAGCATCGCCCTGCCCGAGCAGGATCGACATCGGCAGGCCACGGTCAGCACCCTGCACGAGGACGACCCCTCGGCACGCAACACGCTTGAAGACCAGGAACGAGTCGTCATGCATGCCCGGAAAGACTTTAGGATGGATGGGGACGCCTTGGACCTCCAACTGCCTCCCGTCTCCTGGACGGTCATACATCTGGCTTAAACAGGCCTCCAAAGGCATCTAGGTTGGGGAACCCATAGGGGATTTCCGATTACGGTGCCTTTATGGTCCATGTGGATGTGGACGATCACATATTCGACCACATGCCTCCTTCCGGTTCACGTGGCTTCGGCATCCAATCCATCATGATGGTGGACGCCAAATCGGGCATCCACGTTGACGGAATGAAGGTGCGACCATGGCCTGTGCGCGCGACCATAAGAACAAGGGCATCAGGCGGGTTACCGGACGGATGTCCATCATGCCTTCCGGCTGTCGGCCCCCCTGGTTTCCCGGGACTCTGCTGGTGTTGATACTGACACTGGTCCTGTCTGCTGCGGGGCCCACGGCAACCGTCACGGCTCAGCCTGCGCCGATCCTGCCTTCGGCTGCAGCTCCGGCGCAGAAGGGTCGAGTTGCCTCGTCGACCACAGCCTGTCGCCGGGGTTGGCTGTGGCCCCTTGAACCTCTGCCTGGCGGTAAGAACGCACCGCAGGTTACGAGTCCCTTTGATCCTCCGGATCGTCCATGGCTGAGCGGTCATCGCGGGATGGATTTGGCGGCGGAGCAAGGCAGCAGTATCCGTGCACCGGCAGACGGTGTCATCGACTTTGCAGGCTCCGTAGCAGGCAAGGACGTGGTCTCCATACGTCACGGCGACCTGGTCTCCACCTATGAACCTGCACAGAGCTCTCTGCCGGTAGGGACCCGGCTGCAGACCGGTACAGTCTGGGGAAGGGTGCAGGGAGCCTCCGACCACTGTGCCCAGGAGTGTCTGCACTGGGGCCTGAAAGACGGTCAAGGCCGTTATCTGGATCCCGGTGCCAGGGTCGGATGGCATCGTATTCGTCTCAAGCCCCTGTAGGAATGTGGGGTTTGCTTGCAGGACTCGCGCGTTTGCAGACCGGGTATATCGCCAGCCCGGGGGAGCGGTTAGAATCGTTATGCATAACGCCGTTTCAGCAGGGAGTGGTCATGCAGAACATGCAGCAAGAATTCACGCGTCCGCTTGAGGAGCCGATAGATGCTGATGCCAGCGTCTTTTCCCTGCTTGAGGACAGGGTGGAGCGCCTGGGCGACGACCCTTTGATCGAATACCGGAGCGGACGTGAGTGGAAGGCCATCACGGCCCGTGAGTTTCGGGACCGCGTTGTCTCGTTGGCCAAGGGGCTTATGGCCCGGGGGATAAACCGTGGGGATTCGGTGGCCATCGTCTCGCACACCCGATGGGAGTGGACTGCCCTGGACATGGCCATCCTGTCCATCGGAGCGGTGACGGTGCCGGTTTACGAGACAGATTCTCCAGATCAGATCCGGCGCATCTTCAACGACTCCCACGTGGGCATGGCCTTTTTGGAGGATGACGACATGAGGGCGCGTGTGGACGCGGTTCGTTCCCAGTGCGCCTATCTGAACGACCTGTATGTGATCACCAGGGGTGCGCTGACCACCATGACCGCCTACGGACGGGCGGTGGACCAGGCGGACTTCCAAGCCCGGGCCGACTCGGTGCAAGGCTCCGACCTGGCCACCATCGTCTACACTTCAGGCTCCACTGGCAAGCCCAAGGGCATTGAACTCAGCCACAGCAACATCGTCTTCACAGTGCGTTCGGGTGCTCAGGCGGTTCCTGACATCTGCCTGGGCGAGGGCAGGCGGCTTCTGCTCTGTCTGCCTCTGGCCCACGCCTTCGCCCGCTGCCTGCAGTTCTTCGCCATCGCCACGGATCTCACCCTGGGGCTTACCGGGTCCATCCGCAATCTGCTGCAGGATATGCAGACCTTCAAGCCCACCTTCATCCTGGCTGTCCCGCGCATCTTCGAGAAGATCTACAACGCCGCCTCCCAGCGAGCCGGCACAGGCGCCAGGGGCAGGATTTTCCTGGACGCTGCAGGTGTGGCCAGGCAGTGGTCCCGTCATCAGCAGACCGGCAGCCGGGTTCCCATGTCGCTGAAGACCAAGCACCTCATGTACACGGGCACCGTCTACGATCCCATCCTGGAGGCCTTGGGCGGCCGGGTCAAGTATGCCATTTCGGGCGGCGCCCCCCTGGACAGGGACATTGCGGACTTCTTCAATGGCATAGGCCTGCCCCTGCTGGAGGGCTACGGCATGACCGAGACCATGGGTCCTGTGACGGTCAACCCCACCGAGGACTATCGGCTGGGCACCATCGGCCTGCCCATGCCCGGCATCACTGTGGGCATCGACCAGGAGGGCCAGCTATGCGTCAAGGGCCCCGACGTCTGCATGGGCTACCACAACCATCCCGAAATCACCACCAGGCAGATTCGCGACGGTTGGCTGCTGACCGGCGATCTGGGCAGCCTGGACGAGGACGGGTTCGTTCGGCTGACCGGCCGGCGCAAGGAGATTATCATCACTGCAGGGGGCAAGAACATCTCGCCGGCGCTGCTGGAGACGGCTGTAGAGCGTTCGCCCCTCATCAGCCACTGCATGGTCATCGGGGACCGCAGGCCATTCATCTCTGCCCTGATAACCCTCAATCCCGATGAGGTCGACCGATGGCTGCGGGACCAGGGCGCTGAGCCCTTGAAGGATGCCGCTGCGGCCGGTGAGAACCCCATCATCCGCACCGAGGTCGACCGTGCCGTGGACGCGGCCAATGCTCAGGTATCCCGGGCCGAAGGCATCCGCCGCTATCTGATCCTGGACCAGGACTTCACTCGTGAAAACGGATTGCTGACCGCATCATACAAGCCCCGCCGTCAGGAGGTTCTCAAGCGGTATGAGGACCGGATCGAGCAGGAGATCTATGCTCAGAGACCCGCGTCGGCTGGCTTGATGTAGCCTGTATCGATCAGCGCCGCCTTGAGGTTGGAGGCCGAGACCGCGACCAAGGGTCTTGATAGGCGACGCAACTGTTTGCCGTTCTGGTCGATGGTCTGGACCGTATCCATGGCCGGCACCTTGCCTTGGCTGTTGAGGCCGACGCAGGCCTTGGCGATATCAGCTGCGATCCCCAGCCTGTCCTCCAGACCGGTCATCCACTGACGTCCGTCAACGATTTGAGGGATGTTGTCCACGTAGGCGCCATATCCGCTGATGATGGGCCAGGCGGGGTGGTCGTCCGAGGGCGTGGAACCTTCGGTCTTGCCCGTGGTCTGCTGTGAAGGATCCGCATCCGACCCCGGCGGATTCTGGGTTACAGGGCTCTGGGCGGGTTTGGGTACCCGCTGCCGATGCAGATCCTGGCGGCCGGCCATGGACCCGACGATGCCTGATATGGAGATCTCCGGGTTGACGTCCGCTGATGTACCCCGATAACCCAGATCCCCGAGCTCGGAGACCACACCGGAAACAATGAAGTCGTTCATGGCCAGAATGCCGTCCACCTCGGTATGGGTCTTGGTGTCATCGTTCATGGACAGGCGGGTCGCCAGCTCTTTGCCGGTAGCCGAGGCATCCTTGCCTGGGTCAAAGGCGACCGCCTGCCAGTCCTTCTCGGTGCTATCCGCCTTCAGACGTCCCGACGGGCTGACAGCCCGCCCGTCCTTGAAGTAAGGACCCAGCACCTGCCAGATTCCGACGAAGGCCTGGGCGGGGAAAGAACTCTGCCCATCCCGCTCTTCTTGCCGGTCCTGCTCAGCCTGGCCGGCTTCAGCATCCTCGTCAGCAGAGGATGTATCCGAGGATGATGCATCAGAGGAGGATGTCTCGGCTGTGCGGTTGGGCAGCAGGATCTCGATGCGGCAGGGGTTGTTCTTGCTGGCCTTGTCCAGCTCCAGCTTGCTGGCCAACTTGTCCGCCTGCATCTGCCCAATGGCCCGAGCATCGGACAACTGCACGAACAGATCCGGGTGAATGCCCGGCACCTGATTGGCCAGCAGCACCACATGCATGCCCGCGCCCGCAGCAAGGCGCAGAGACGAGACCAGGCGTGCGCTCGCCTTGTCTTCGGCATCGGCATCCAGTGACTTGCTGATGTAGTCGCCATACTGGCGGGTAATGGAGTCTGGCGAGGTCATGGGTGCCACCACCAGTGTGGTCGGCTCTGAGGTCTTCCCGGCCTTGCGCTCCGAAAGGCGGTTGACCACATAATCCTGCAGTTCCTTGCTTTGGTCCTCCAGATTCCCGCTGGTGTAGGCATCGATGCGCTTGCCGGAAAGATGCTCCTTGGTCAGTGCCGCCTTGAGCTCTGGAACCAGGGCGGCCCACTTGTTGATGGGCGTGTGCTGGGAGAGGGTGATGCCGTCAGAGGGGGTGAAAATGGCCACCCGACCGGGCACTTCTGCAGGTGCCGTGGAAGTCGCCCGGCTCTGCGGGGCGCTCGGGGATTGTTTCCCCCCGCCCATGGCCGGATCGCAGGCGCCTGCCGATGCCACCATGACCAAGCATGCCAGCAGGGCCAGCAAGCCGGACAGATGCCGTGCAAAGCCGGTCTTCTTCACATTCGCTCCTTCGTTCCGACAGAGCCCGACTTTGGCCGAGTCCCGAGCAACCATTGTATGGGCTCTCGGGCAGGAGCGTATGGAGTCTCCCTGCTTTTGCGCACAAGCTTCTCGCCAAGTGGCAGACGGTCAAGGCCGAACCGGACAGATCAGCGGCCTGTTCTGGCCAGGGAATGATACCCTGTCCAATCGGTTAGTCCTCCTTGGGGTTCGTGGCCTCTGTCGCAGCTGAACCCATATGCGCGGCAAGGGCCTGGTCCAGGGCATCCATGAACGCCTCGGTGTCCAGCCAGGGCTGATCAGGGCCGACCAGGCTGGCCAGATCCTTGGTCATGCGGCCGGAGCGCACGGTCTCGATGACCACTGACTCCAGGGTTTGTGCGAACTGGGCCACCTTGGACGTATCATCCAGCCGTGCCCGCTGCTTGAGTCCGCCGGTCCAGGCGAAGATGGAGGCGATCGGGTTGGTGGAGGTTGTTTCCCCCTTAAGCCAGCGCCGGTAATGCCTGGTCACGGTCCCATGGGCGGCCTCGGCCTCTACGGTCTGCCCGTCGGCCGTCATCAACATGGAGGTCATGAGGCCAAGGGACCCGAACCCTTGAGCTATCGCATCGGACTGGACATCGCCGTCGTAGTTCTTGCAGGCCCAGACATAGCCGCCCTGCCACTTGAGCGAGGAGGCCACCATGTCATCGATCAGCCGATGCTGGTAGGTCAGCCCCTCCTGCTCGAACCGGCTCCGGTACTCCTGCTCGTAGACCTGGGCGAAAATATCCTTGAACCGGCCGTCGTAGGCCTTGAGGATGGTGTTCTTGGTGCTCAGGTAGACCGGGTAGTGCCTTTGCAGGGCATAGTTGAAGCAGGAGCGTGCAAAGTCGCGGATGGAGTCGTCAAGGTTGAACTGCACCTGGGCCACGCCCGGACCCGGGTAGACGGTCACTTCCCGGGTCACCGGGTCGCTCCCGTCCTCGGGGGTGAAGGTGACGCTCAGTTTTCCCGGCCCGGGCACGGTGAAATCAGTGGCCTGGTATTGGTCGCCAAAGGCATGGCGGGCCACCACGATGGGCTTGGACCATCCGGGAACCAGCCGGGGGATATTGTCGATGACGATGGGCTCGCGGAAGATGGTTCCGCCAAGAATGTTGCGGATGGTGCCGTTGGGCGACTTCCACATGCGCTTGAGACCAAATTCCTTCACACGGGCCTCGTCCGGGGTTATGGTGGCGCACTTGACGCCCACATGCTCGCGCTGAATGGCCTGGGCCGCCTGCACGGTTACCTTGTCGTCGGTGGCGTCCCTGTTGCGGATGCCCAGATCGTAATAGTCCAGGTCCACATCCAGATAGGGCAGAATCAGCCGTTCCTTGATCATTTTCCAGATGACCCGGGTCATCTCGTCACCGTCGAGCTCGACGATGCGTCCCTTCACGGCGATCTTCTCCATGGCGGCCTCCTAACAGTGGGCGGGTCGGGGGCCGGATCCTGCTCCCGGTGCCGCAGTTGCGCTCGCGAACAGTTCTATCCCAAGTTTGTTACTCTCTGTTCCCCGGCTTGTAACCCGTTCGTAGCAAGCCGGAGCGTCATCATGAGGCGCTAGGCTGGCAGACATGACACAGGAAATCGAAATCGGTCTCGGCAAGAAGGCCACGGTGGCCTACACCCTCGATGATGTCTCCATACTCCCATCAAGAAGGACCAGGGATCCCCAGGATGTCTCCACGGCCTGGCAGGTGGATGCCTACGAGTTCGACCTGCCCCTGCTGGCGGCGCCCATGGACTCGGTGACCAGCCCGGAGACGGCCATCGCCCTGGGACGGTTGGGCGGACTGGGCGTGCTGGACCTGGAGGGGCTGTGGACCCGCTACGAGGATCCGCGCCCCCAGCTGGACCGGATAGCCCATGCCACGCCGGAGCAGGCGACCGAGGTCATTCAGGAGGCCTACAGGGAGCCGGTCAAGGCGGAGCTGATCACCCGCCGTCTGCAGGAGATTCGCAAGGCCGGGGTCACGGTGGCCGGGGCCCTGTCGCCCCAGCGTACCCAGGAGTTCTACACGACGGTGGTCGATGCAGGCGTGGATCTGTTCGTGATCCGCGGCACGGCGGTATCGGCCGAGCATGTCTCCACCAGCCATGAGCCCTTGGATTTGAAGAAGTTCATCTATGACCTGGACGTTCCGGTCATCGTCGGCGGGGCCGCCACCTACCAGGCTGCCCTGCATCTGATGCGCACGGGTGCCGCCGGGGTGCTGGTCGGGTTTGGCGGGGGAGCCTCCTCTACCGACGCCGCCACCATTGGAATTCAGGCTCCTATGGCCACGGCCATCTCGGATGTGGCGGAGGCGCGTCGTGACTACCTGGACGAATCCGGCGGCCGCTACGTTCAGGTCATCGCCGACGGGGAGACCGGCACCTCGGGGTCCTTTGTCAAGGCCTTGGCCATGGGGGCCGACGCGGTCATGCTGGGCACGCCCCTGGCCAAGGCCACGGAGGCTCCCGGTCAGGGCATGCACTGGGGGGCCGAGGCCCATCATCCTGAGTTGCCCAGGGGTCGCAGGGTCCAGGTCGGCCAGGTGGGGAGCCTGGAGCGCATACTCTTCGGACCCAGTGATCGCACCGATGGCAGCCTGAACTTGATCGGGGCCCTGCGCCGGGCCATGGCCTCCACCGGCTACGTGGATGTCAAGAACTTCCAGAAGTGCCGCGTGGCAGTGACTCCCGCCCCTCGCTGCTGAGCAGGTATTTATCCACAATCCGTATCAAGGCCGGTTCAGGTTGACCACATTCCTGAACCGGCCTTTACATTGCCTCAGGGCATTCTTACTCTGGACGTAATCGCTGTCGTTGCGTCGGTCACCCAGTGCACCTCGCCGGCATGAGAGGGGGAAGCAAACAAGCACATCGAAGTGCGAGGGGAGAAGTATGACGGAGTATATGGATCTGGCGCCGACCTGGGATGGGGATCGTGCAATCGGGGACTCGGCAGGACAGGACGTCGGCGGCTGGTGGCCGTCCACCTGCGTTCAGGTGCCGCTGGGGCTTGGGGGCATCAACCTGACAGTGCGAACCGTCAACTTCGTTCGACCGGCGGATGCGGCCGGGCATGAGGGTCTGACGGGGGATCTCAAGCGAATTCTGGTCAACCTGTGCGCCCTGGCATCCAGGGTCTTCGATGTACTGCGGGGTCGTCTGCCGATGAAGGGCCTGGACCGTGTGCTCAACCGCGTCTGCATGGAACGGCTGGCTATGCTGGCCCGGCTCATGCGTGATCGGCATCTGGGCATGGTCCGCACGTCGGATCATGTCGGCCTGGCCTATCTGCCGCTGGTTCCTAAACTGGTCGAGCTCTACCGGGTGGACTGCGACCGTTACGAAACCACCATCGGATTCCTGGTCGGAGAGCGCACGGTGCTGACCAACCTGATCGTCGCCAGAAGTGGTTCGCGCTGGCTCTGTGTGCGCTTCGACATGGGCTAGGCGCCGGCTTTGGCGGGTTGACCCATATGATGGTGGGTATGTTGCGTGAATATACGGTCGAGCTTCAACACCCGACGACGGACAAGGACACCATCTATTCACTCCTGGCAAAACGCACCGCCCGCGACCCTGAGGAGCTGGTTGCCCAGTGGCAGGATCCCATGACCAGAAACTGGCATGATGTCAAGGCCGGGCAGATGTCCGCACGGGTTCGCGCCGTGGCCAAGGGCATGATGGCCTTGGGCGTGGAAAAGGGCAGCACCGTGGTCATCTATGCCTCCACCAGCTATGACTGGGGGGTCACGGACTTCGCCTGCGCCGCCATCGGGGCGGTCTCGGTGCCCATCTACGAGACCGACTCGCCCAGCCAGGCCCAGAAGATCGTTCAGGATGTGGACTGCGTCCTGGCCTTCGCCGGCGACTCGGAGCATGCGCAGATCCTGGAGCAGGTGCGGGGATCCTCGCCCAAGCTCAAGTATGTCTTCAACTTCGAGGCCGGGGGTCTGAACGCGGTCAGCGAATTCGGCCAGGGGATCGACGACGAGCGTCTGGACCAGGCCATCGCCCAGGTCAAGGCCGACGATCTGGCCACCATCGTCTACACCTCGGGCTCAACCGGTGAACCCAAGGGCGCCATGCTCTCCAACCGGAACTTCGTCCACATCGTCTTCGTGGGTTGGGATGTGCTCTACCACATGCTGGCGGCGCCCTCCCGTCTGATGCTCTTCCTGCCCCTGGCCCACTGCTTCGCCCGCTACATCCAGTACGTGGCCATCGGCGCCCAGGGCGTGGTCGGATACGTCTCCAATGCCAAGCACCTGCTGACCGATCTGCGCACATTCCGTCCCACCTATCTGTTGGGCGTGCCCCGTGTCTTCGAGAAGGTCTACAACGCCGCCTCGCAGAAGGCCGGCACAGGTCTGGCCGGCAAGGTCTTCGCCAAGGCCACCAGGCACTTCATCAAATGGTCCAAGGATGAGCAGGAGGGGCGCGGTCACTCGCCGCTGACCCGCCTGGCCCATGCCTTCTACACCAAGACCGTCGGCAACACAATCGAGTCCGCCCTGGGCTCCAACCTGAGCTACCTGGCCTGCGGCGGCGCGCCCATGAACGCCGACCTGGCCCACTTCTTCAACGGAATCGACGGGATCACCTTCATCCAGGGCTACGGGATGACCGAGACGGCAGCCCCCTGCATCGTCAACTTCGAGGATGCCAACGAGGTGGGGTCGGTCGGCCGACCAGGCTCGGGCATCACGGTCAGGCTGAGCGACGACGACGAGCTTCTGGTCAAGGGCCCCAGCGTCTTCATGGGCTACTACCACCAGCCCGAGCTGGATTCCACCGTCCTCGATAAGGACGGCTGGCTGCACACCGGTGATCTGGCCCAGATCGACGACCAGGGCTTCGTCTTCATCACCGGCCGCAAGAAGGACGTCATCATCACCGCCGGCGGCAAGAACGTCAGTCCGGCTCCCCTGGAGGATGTCATCAGCACCTGCCCGATTGTCTCCCAGGCCGTGGTCGTGGGCGATGGCAGGCCCTTCGTCGGTGCCCTGGTCACCCTGGATGCCGGTATGCTCAAGTCCTGGCTGACCTCCCAGGGTCTGGACGCTGACATGAGCATGGAGCAGGCCAGCCGTAACGATGCCATCCATGCCTTCATCCAGCAGTATGTGGACAAGGCCAACTGCAATGTCTCACGTGCCGAGTCGGTGCGCAAGTTCCTGGTGCTGGACAAGGACTTCACCCAGGAGGATGGCACCCTGACCCCCAGCCTGAAGGTGGTGCGCCCCGAGGTGCTCCGCCAGTACGCCGAACTTGTGGACAAGGTCCTCTATGCGCCCAGGACGCCGGCCAAGCCCGCCGCCAAGGAGAACGACATCGTCAGCAGGGCACGGACCACCATGAGCGATTCCCTGGCCAGCATGACCGGACGCAAGCGTGATGGCCGCCAGGAGGAGGAAGCAGCCCCAGAGGACGAGAAGGACGGCCGCGACGGCCGGGATGACGAGGAGTAAGCAGTGGCGATTCGTACAATCAGAGTGGTTCCCGATCCGGTTTTGCGCACGCCCTGCGATCCGGTGACCAGCATCACCCCGGCTGTGCGCAGTCTGGTGCGTGACCTGGTGGACACTGTCGACGACCCGGGCAGGGCCGGCCTGTCGGCCAATCAGATCGGCGTGGGCCTGCGCGTATTCTCGTATAACATCGGCGGCAAGGTGGGCTACATCATCAATCCGGTCATCGACAAGACCTCCGGCGAGCAGTATGGCGAGGAGGGATGTCTGTCCCTGCCCAACCTCTGGTATCCGACCAGGCGGGCCGACTACGCCCGAGCCCACGGCATCGACTTGGACGGCAAGACGGTGACCCTCGAAGGCCATGGCATCATGGGGCGGATGATCCAGCACGAGTGCGATCACCTGGACGGCCATGTCTATGTGGATCGGCTGGAGAGCGATGTCCGCCGCAAGGCCATGCAGCAGCTGAGATCAGCCAAGTAGGCAGAGGGCGAACATGATACCCGAGGTCATTGGCCTCGGGTATCATGGTAATTCGGCGTGTCATTGCGCAGGTCCGCTGTCACGGGTGGGCAGGCGCGCCAAGAGTATTCCCGAACACACGCCGCGAATTCGCGCCATGTCCGCGACGTCCTGTGTCGGTCGGCTCCCCGGAGTTGCACGCAGGTGCACATGGCCAGGCAATAACCGACAATGAAAGGTACGGACATGGCACAGATCACCATGAGCGAAATGCTGAAGGCCGGCGTCCACTTCGGACACCAGACCCGTCGTTGGAACCCCAAGATGAAGCAGTACATCCTGATGGAGCGCAACGGCATCCACATCATCAACCTCTTCAAGTCGCTCGGTCTGATCGACCAGGCCTATGACTTCATCAAGCAGACCGTGGCCCACAACGGCACCGTGCTCTTCGTGGGGACCAAGAAGCAGGCCCAGGAGGCCATCAAGGCTCAGGCCACCCGGGTGAACATGCCCTACGTCTCCGAGCGCTGGCTGGGCGGCATGCTGACCAACTTCCAGACCGTGACCAAGCGGGTCGGCCGCTTGAAGGAGCTGGAGGAGATGGACTTCGACGACGTGCACGGCTCGGGGCTGACCAAGAAGGAACTCCTGCTCCTGCGGCGCGAGAAGGACAAGCTGGAGCGCCAGCTGGGCGGCATCCGCAACATGAACCGCACCCCTTCGGCCCTGTTCGTGGTCGACATCAACAAGGAGGCCCTGGCGGTCTCCGAGGCCAACAAGCTGGGCATTCCGGTGGTGGCCCTGGTGGACACCAACACGGATCCTGAGCTCGTCACCTACCCCATTCCCGCCAACGACGATGCCATTCGCGGCGTCGAGCTGCTGACCAGGCTCATGGCCGATGCCGTGGCCGACGGTCTGCTGGAGCGCTCCGGCAAGGCCGCCAAGACCGAGGAGGCCTCCGACCAGCCCATGGCCGAGTGGGAGAAGAACCTGCTGGAGAACAAGGACGGACAGCCGCAGGAGCAGGCCCAGGATGCCGCCCAGGCTCCCCAGGCCGGGCAGCCTGCGCAACCGCAGCAGGAGACCCCCGCTGCTGATCAGGCCGCCTGAATCTGGCGTCTAGATAGGAGAGTTTCATGGCAAAAATCACCGCTGCACTGATCAAGGAGCTGCGTGATCAGACCGGCGCCGGCATGATGGACGTCAAGAAGGCCCTGACCGAGGCCGAGGGCGACATGGCCCGTGCCAAGGAGATCATCCGCGCCACCGGCATCCAGGCCGCAGGCGCCCGTGAGGGCCGCAAGGCTCAGGAGGGCCTGATCGCCTCCACCGTCGTCGAGGGCGGACAGGGCCAGATCGGCTATGCCGTCGAGCTCAACTCCGAGACCGACTTCGTGGCCAAGACCCCTCAGTTCGTCGAGTTCGGCCAGGAGGTCATCGACGACGTGGCCAAGGCTGATGCCTCCAACGCCGAGCAGGTCGATGCCGCTCCGTCCAAGTCCGGCACCGTCAAGGAGACTGTGGAGGAGGCCGGCGCGCTCTTCCATGAGCACGTCAAGGTCGGCCAGGTGGCCCGGGTCGAAGGTCCCCGTGTGGAGATCTACGCCCACCGCAAGTCCGTGGAGATGCCCCCCTCCATCGTGGCCATGATCGCCACTGATGAGGCCGGCGCCCAGGTGGCCCATGAGGTGGCCCTGCAGATCTCCGCCATGAGCCCCAAGTGGCTCAGCCGCGAGGATGTGCCCGCCGACGTGGTGGAGTCCGAGCGTCGTGTGGCCACCGAGAAGTCCCAGGCCGAAGGCAAGCCCGAGAAGATCATTCCCAAGATCGTCGAGGGGCGTCTGAACGCCTTCTTCAAGGAGACCGTCCTGCTGGAGCAGCAGTACGTCAAGGACACCTCCAAGACCATTGGCGACCTCTTCAAGCAGGCTGGCGGCAAGGCTCTGGCCTTCGCCCGTCTCGAGGTCGGCAAGGGCGACGAGGAGTAGTCGGTAGTCCGGCAATGTCGTGGGTCGTCTCGCCCGATCCTGTCTGAGGGATGGGCAGACGGCCGGCACTGATGGCAGGGGAGTGGCCTTCGTGGTCGCTCCCCTTCCTTTGTCCTGGGTCAATTCCCAGGGCCTGCTCAGGTAGGGGTTGTCGCCCAGCCTCGATACTCTGGTTGGCGGCGTACTCCGCCCGTCATCATGTTTGAAGAAAGGGCATTTATGACCGGATCCGATTCAGCACAAAACCCAGCATCGCCTCGTCGTGTGCTGCTCAAGCTCTCCGGAGAGGCCTTCGGGGGAGGCGAGGTCGGCATCGACGTGCAGGTGGTCAAGCGCGTGGCCAAGGAGATCGTCCAGGCGGTGCAGAGCGGCGTGCAGGTCGCCATCGTGGTTGGCGGAGGCAACTTCTTCCGCGGAGCCGAGCTCAGCCAGGCCGGAATCGAGCGTTCGCGCGGCGACTACATGGGCATGCTGGGCACGGTCATGAACTGCCTGGCCCTGCAGGACTTCCTGGAGCAGGACGGTCAGGCCACCAGGGTGCAGACAGCAATCACCATGGGCCAGGTGGCCGAGCCCTACATCCCGCTCAAGGCGATCCGCCACCTGGAGAAGGGGCGTGTGGTCATCTTCGGTGCAGGATCAGGCATGCCTTACTTCTCCACTGACACGGTCTCCATCCAGCGGGCCTTGGAGATTCATTGTGTCGAGGTCCTGATGGGCAAGAACGGTGTGGACGGCGTGTATACGGCTGATCCGCACAAGCAGGCTTCTGCGCGCATGTTCACCAACCTGAGCTACCAGCGGGCCCTGGTCGACAATTTGGCCGTCATGGATGCGGCAGCCCTGTCCATGGCCCGTGACAACGACATGCCCATCCGAGTCTTCGGACTGGAGGGTGAAGGCAACGTGACCGGAGCGCTCAAAGGCCGGCGCCTGGGCACTCTGGTCCACGGCGGTCCCGATCGCACCCTGTGACCGGTAGCGGGCACACCCCGCGCCGCTTGGCCCCTGTGGCCCCATGGCCGTAGAGTATAAGAATGACGGACCTCGCGCGCACAGGCGGATGGTCCATACAGCAAGGAGCAGATCATGACCACAGTGGTGGACCAGGCCGGAAGGCAGATGGACAAGAGCATCGAGGCGACCAAGGAGAACTTCTCGGGGATCAGGACCGGGCGTGCCAACCCCTCCTTCCTCAACGACATCATGGTGGAGTATTACGGCACTCCCACGCCCATCAAGTCGCTGGCGTCCATCGGCGTCCCGGAGCCTCGCACCCTGGCTGTCACCCCCTTCGATCCCTCACAGGCAGGCGCAGTCGAGAAGGCCATCCGCGACTCGGACCTGGGCGTCAACCCCAGCCGTGATGGCAACGTCATCAGGGTCACGATGCCCGAGCTGACCGAGGAGCGCCGCCGGGACTACGTCAAGCTGGCCAAGAACAAGGCCGAGGAGGGCAAGGTGGCCGTCCGCAACATCCGGCGCAAGGTCAAGGAGGAGCTGGAGGCCAAGGTCAAGGACGGCGACCTGGGCGAGGACGAGGGCAACCGGCTGCAGAAGGAGCTGGAGACCGTCACCAAGCAGAAGAACGACACGATCGACCAGCTTTTGGATGCCAAGGAGAAGGAGATCCTCGAGGTCTGATCCGGCCTGGGGAGGATCCACACTTCATGAGTACCAAGGAAAACTCTGCCGAGAAGGCAGGTCAGGATGCCGTCGCAACCCTGAACAAACGAACCGGACGCAACATGCCGCAGGCGGTGGCCACCGGTGCGCTTCTGGTGGTCATCATCCTGGCCTGCATCCTGGTGCGCATCGACGCATTCATCTACCTGATCGTGATCTTCATGACCCTGGGGCTCTGGGAGCTCAGAGTGGATTTTGCCACGGCGGGTCTGCATATACCGGTGGTCGAGCTCTGGATTTGTTCGGCGGCCACCATGCTGGCCTCCTTCTACGCGCCTGACCATGTGGCGGTCATGACCGCTGGAGTTCTGGTCACCGCCCTGGTCGGGGCTCTTGCGGCCACGCGCAACCATCGCCTGGGCGGCCGTCTGCTCAAGGCGGTGAACGCCAAGCTGTCGGGCAAGGATGCTCAGACCATGGCCGATGCCTCCTACGGCACCGCAGAGGGGGAGAGCCGGTCAAGCAGCCTGGCCAATGTGGGCGTCACCCTCCTGACCGTTGTCTATATCACCCTCCTGGCCTGTCTGATAACCCTGCCCACCACCTTCGGCGGGCATCCTGCCGCACACGCCTTCATGGTGATTTTCCTGCCTGCCTTGAGCGATATCGGCGGACTGCTCTTCGGCTCGCTCTTCGGCAAGCACAAGATCTCGCCCCGTATCTCTCCCGGCAAGTCCCTGGAGGGGCTGGCAGGCTCCATGCTCTGCTGCCTGATCGGCGCCCTGGTCATCTTTGCGGCTACCTATCCCATGGCGGATTGGGGACGGATCTGGTGGGTCGCCCTGCTCATGGGCATCATGGTCGGAGCCACAGGCACCCTCGGGGACCTGAGCGCATCCTTGATCAAACGCGACCTTGGGATAAAGGACATGGGTCACCTGCTCAAGGGCCACGGCGGGGTGCTGGACAGGGTGGATTCGATCCTCATGTCCGCACCGTTTATCACACTGGTGCTTTTGATTACCGGCCTGTGACCGGAATTGATGGTCGGATGACTGATACAGGATGAGGTAGAGGTATGACAGATGTCGATTTGACCGGTGCCGAGCCTGAGACCGGCATCACCCCCGGAGGCAAGGATGGCGCCTTCCGGGACGTTCTGGCTGCCGACCATGCCCGACGAGGCAAGCCGCCGCGCCACTTTACCGACATGGACCGGAAGGAGCGCCAAGAGGTCTGCGCTCAAATGGGCCTGCCTAAATTCCGGGTCTCGCAGCTGGCCAACCATTACTTCAACCATCTGTCCACCAACCCGGACGACTTCACGGACTTTCCCTCGGCCAGCCGCCAGGAGGCCGCACACCGCTTCTTCCCCGAGCTGATCACCCCGGTCACCGTTCAGAAGGCGGATCAGGGGACGACCATCAAGACCCTCTGGGAGCTCTTCGACGGGTCCAGGATCGAGTCCGTGCTCATGCGCTACCCCTCCAGGGCCACCCTCTGCATCTCCAGCCAGGTCGGCTGCGGCATGGGTTGCCCCTTCTGCGCCACAGGTCAGCTTGGGTTGACCCGAAACATGTCGACCGGCGAGATTCTGGAACAGGTCAGGGCCGCC
Organism: Bifidobacterium sp. M0353; assembly: GCF_016100645.1. Classification (NCBI taxonomy): domain Bacteria; kingdom Bacillati; phylum Actinomycetota; class Actinomycetes; order Bifidobacteriales; family Bifidobacteriaceae; genus Bifidobacterium; species Bifidobacterium sp. M0353. The sequence continues at coordinate 524,802 of NZ_JACFSB010000001.1, forward strand.
TCCCGGATGATGCGGTCCGGACAGGTTGCCGGAGGTCCGGGGCGCCTGAGCAACATCGTCTTCATGGGGATGGGCGAGCCCATGGGCAACTACCGGGCTGTCCTGTCCGCAGTCAGGCAGATCAGCGCCCTGCCGCCCAAGGGATTCGGCATCTCGGCCAGGAACATCACCGTTTCCACGGTCGGCGTGGTCCCCGGCATTCGCAAGCTGACCCAAGAGGGAATACCGGTCCGTCTGGCCGTCTCCCTCCATGCCCCCAGCGACAAGCTGCGCGACGAACTGGTTCCCATGAACCGCCGCTTCAACACCACCCAGGTCCTGGACGCGGCCCACGACTACTATCTGGCCAGCGGCAGGCGGGTCAGCATCGAGTACGCCCTGATGCGCGGCATCAACGACCAGGCCGAGCATGCCCGCCTCCTGGCCAAGCGCCTCAACCACTACGGGGACGACTGGGCTCATGTCAACCCCATACCCCTGAATCCGATTGAGGGATCTCGCTGGACTGCCTCCAAGCCCGAGGATGAGCAACGCTTCCTGGACATCCTCCACAAGGCCGGCATCACTGCAACCATGAGGGACACCCGCGGATCTGACATCGACGGTGCTTGTGGGCAGCTGGCAGCCAAGGCCGTCAAACTTCAGGCATGATTCAGCGTTATGCAATGTGGTCATGCCATAGTGTGGACATGTCATGATTTTCGGACACTGCAGAAGCTAAGGTCGTGACTCAAACAAATCGGTTCAGGTAGGAAGGCAGGTCGCATGACGGTAGCGGTTCGTGTCATTCCCTGCCTTGATGTCGACCAGGGCCGTGTGGTCAAAGGCGTCCACTTCAAGAATCTGCGCGATGCGGGTGATCCGGTCGAACTGGCTTCGGCCTACTACCGCCAGGGAGCCGACGAACTGACCTTCCTGGATGTGACCGCTTCGGGCAGCGGACGGGCCACCATGGTGGACCTGGTCAAGAGCACCGCCGACCAGATCTTTATTCCGCTGACCGTCGGCGGAGGCGTGCGCAACCCGCAGGATGTCGATACCCTCCTGCGGTCAGGCGCCGATAAGGTCGGCATCAACACGGCAGCCATCGCCAATCCGCAGGTCATCGGAGACATCGCCCAGCGGTTCGGCCGCCAGGTTCTGGTCCTTTCGGTCGATGCCCGCCGGTCTGATGCACAGGGCATTACCTCAGGATATGAGGTGACCGCCATGGGTGGCCACCAGTCCACCGGCATCGATGCCATCGATTGGGTCAAGCAGGCCCAGGAGCTCGGGGCCGGTGAGATACTCCTCAATTCCATGGATGCGGACGGCACCCGTCAGGGCTTCGATCTGGAGATGATCGCCGACGTGCGCAAGGCCGTATCACTTCCGCTCATCGCCAGTGGAGGGGCAGGCAAGGCCGCCGATTTTCCTCCTGCTGTCAAGGCCGGGGCCGACGCGGTTCTGGCGGCTTCCGTCTTCCATTTTGGCCAGGTTTCCATCAAGGACGTCAAGCAGGCGCTTCATACGGCCGGGTATCCGGTTCGATGGCAGGCCTAAACCAATCCCGCAGATAATTTCGGCACCGCACGGTGCTTGGCATTTGTAAGCCCTGTCGGCAGCCATCGGGGAACCATACCCATACCATAGACAATCAACCGACAAGGTCATGTCGAACAAATCAGGAGAACGAGGATCAATGTCACAGTCTTCGAAGGACCGGGAAGCACGTTTGGATCCGAGCATAGCGACCAGGCTCAAGAAGGATGCCAAGGGACTTGTGGCCGCTGTGGTCCAGCAGTATGACAGCCGTCAGGTGCTAATGGTCGGGTACATGGATGAGGAGGCCTTGAGACGGACCCTGACCACGGGTAGGGTCACCTTCTGGTCCCGCTCCAGGCAGGAATACTGGCGCAAGGGAGACACCTCCGGGCACGTCCAATACGTCAAGGGAGTCAGCATCGACTGCGACGGGGACGCGCTGCTTATCGAAGTAGACCAGGTGGGGGCGGCCTGCCACACCGGACACAGGTCGTGTTTCGAGGCCGGAGGACCCTTGCCCGCGTTGCAGGGCAACCGTACGCAGGCACAAATGCAGAGCGAGGAAGGGTAATCCAGTGCAGAAAGACGCTAAGGTTGTGGCAGGGAGCACACAAAAAACTGGAGGGAAGGGCTCTATGACCGTCTTGGATGAACTGGTGGCCGGCGCCGTGGAGGATGCCAGGGGCCGGGTACAGAAGATTCCCTTGGAAAGCCTCAAGCAACAGGTCAGGAGTATGAAGCGCAAACCCCTTGATGCAGCCCGACTGCTCAGGGAGAGCGTCGGCATTCCGATCATCGCGGAAATCAAGCGCGCCTCGCCCTCCAAGGGGTATCTTGCCGACATCAAGAATCCCGCCGCACTGGCCCGGCAGTATGCCAACGGGGGTGCCTCTGCCATATCGGTGCTGACCGAGGGCAGACGCTTCCTGGGGTCCTTGGAGGATCTGCGGCAGGTCAGGCAGGCCGTGGGCATTCCCGTGCTCAACAAGAATTTCATTGTCTCCGACTACCAGGTCTGGGAGTCCAGGGCCAATGGGGCCGATATGATCCTGTTGATTGTGGCGGCCTTGGATGACACCCGTCTCAAGCACCTGCTCGACCTGGCCGGGAGACTGGGCATGACCGCTCTGGTCGAGACGCATGATCGACAGGAGATCGAGCGGGCCATTGCGGCCGGCGCCAGGGTGATCGGCATCAACGCCCGGAATCTGAAGGACCTGAGCGTCGACATCGACCAGTATGCCCGGCTGGCCTCCAACCTGCCCAAGGACGTGGTCAAGGTGGCCGAGTCCGGAGTGTTCGGCACGGTCGAGCTTGAGCGGTACGCCCGGGCCGGGGCCGATGCGGTCCTGATAGGAGAAGGACTGGTCACCTCCCAGGACCGGGAGGGCACCGTCCGCTTGCTGGTTCAGGCCGGTCACCGCTTCAAGGCCGCCGAGGCCAGGCCCCTGTCGACCCATGACGGTCCCTATTTCGGCCCATATGGCGGACGTTTCGTACCCGAGGCCCTGGTTGGTGCCCTTGACGAGCTGGAGCGCGTCTACAAGGAGGCCAAGGCCGATCCGGCCTTCCGCGAGGAGTTGAACAGGCTCAACCGGGTCTATGTGGGGCGTCCCTCGGCTCTGACGCCGGCTCCCAGGTTCGCCAAGCTGATCAGCGATCGGGTCGGCGGCCAGGTCAGGGTATTCCTGAAGAGGGAGGATCTGAACCACACGGGCGCCCACAAGATCAACAACGCCCTGGGTCAAGGGCTCCTGGTCAAGCGCATGGGCAAGACCCGCGTCATCGCGGAGACCGGAGCCGGTCAGCACGGCGTGGCCACGGCTACGGTCTGCGCCCTCCTGGGCTTCAAGTGCCGGATCTACATGGGGCAAATCGACGCCCGCAGGCAGGCCCTGAACGTGGCCAGGATGCGGATGCTGGGAGCCGAAGTAGTGGAGGTGACCACCGGGACCAGAATTCTCAAGGACGCCATCAACGAGGCCCTGCGCGACTGGGTGACCAACGTGGAGTCCACCCACTACCTGCTGGGCACGGTGGCCGGCCCCCATCCCTTCCCGACCATCGTCAGGGACTTTCAGAAGATCATCGGCGAAGAGGCCTCCGCACAGCTTTCCGCATATGGCATCGACCATCCTGACGGGGTTGTGGCCTGCGTGGGTGGAGGCTCCAACGCCATAGGCATCATGAACACCTTCCTGGACGATCCCCGGGTCTCCCTCTACGCATACGAGGCCGGTGGAGACGGGCCCAGCTCGGGCAAGCACGCCATCCGCCTGTCGCCAGGCACAGGACAGGTCGGCGTCTTCCAGGGGACCAAGTCCTATCTGCTGGAGGACGACCAGGGCCAGACCATGGACACCTACTCCATCTCCGCCGGCCTGGATTACGCCTCGGTGGGGCCCGAGCACGCCTGGTTGCACGACATGGGCCGGGTCAAGTACGACTATGCGACCGACAAGGAGGCCATGCAGGCTTTCAGCGACCTCTGCCGGACCGAGGGCATCATCCCTGCCCTGGAGTCCTCGCACGCCTTGGCCGGAGCCAGCAAGGCGGCCACCGACCTTCTGCGCAAGGGAATCAGGAATCCTGTCATTCTGATCAACATCTCGGGCAGGGGCGACAAGGATGTGGCCACGGCGGGCAGATGGTTCGGCTACCTGTCCGAGCAGGAGGCCAGCGCTCTGGAAGCCCAGGCCGGGCACAGCAAGAGCGATCAAGCAGAAGAGGAGGCCCGTTGATGGTCAACCAGCAATGGCAATGGCAGAAAGCCCCCGTCCAGCCGGTCCAGCCCGCACAGCCCAAGGGGTTCAGTCGCACGGCCAGCCCGGTGGCATCCACGCTGCAGGCCCTTCGTCAGCAGGGCAGGCCGGCCTTCATCGGCTACTTCCCCTACGGATTCCCCGATGTGCCAACATCCCTGGAAGCCATGCGGGTCATGGTGAAAAGCGGGGTCGACATCCTCGAGATCGGACTGCCCTACAGCGACCCGGTCATGGATGGTCCGGTCATCCAGGCGGCCAGCAAGTGCGCCATCGACAATGGTGTCAAGGTCGAGGGTGTCTTCGATGCTGTCCGCCAGGTCCAGGCGGACGGTGCAAGGGCTCTGGTCATGAGCTACTGGAATCTGATTCTGCATCACGGGGTAGCCGATTTTGCGCGGCGCATGGCCGATGCCGGCGGGTCCGGGCTGGTCACCCCGGATCTGATCGTCGACGAATCCGGGGAATGGATAGAGCAGTCGGACCGCTATGGCCTTGACCGGGTCTATCTGGTCTCGCCAGACTCCACCGATGCACGTCTGCAGCTCACCTCCCGAGCCGCCAGGGGCTTCGTCTACGCGACCTCCCGGATGGGCGTGACCGGCGAACGAACCAGCATGTCCAACTCGGCTCAGAACCTGGTGGCGAGAGTCAGGCATGCGGGAGCTCCGTATGTGTGCGTGGGCATCGGGGTTTCGACCGCCCAGCAGGCCTCCCAGGTCGGCGCCTACGCGGATGGGGTCATCGTCGGCTCGGCCCTGGTGCACTGTCTTCTGGATGACGAGGGCAGGCCGCGGAAGGACCGCAGAAAGGCTCTTGAGGCCCTGGCCGAGATCTGCTCCGACCTGCGCTGGGGCATATCCCAGGCCAGGAAGTGAATGGGGCTGTAAGGTCCAGGGGCTAGATTGGGGCTTTATGACGCTTGCCTACATTCCATCGCCGGGAATATCCAGCTTCCAACTGGGGCCGGTCACCATCAGGTTCTATGCCCTGACCATGCTTCTGGCCATCATCGTGGCTGCCTGGATCACGGCCAGACGCTGGAAGAAGGAGGGTGGCCGGACCGACCAGATTCTGGACATCGCCATCTGTGCGGTACCGGCCGGTATCGTCGGCGCAAGGCTCTATCACGTCATCACCACCCCCGAACGCTACTTCGGAGCCGATGGCAACCCAGCGGATATCCTGCGCATCTGGCGTGGAGGCCTGGGCATCTGGGGTGCGGTCCTCCTGGGAGCTCTGGCGGCCTGGGCCTGGTGCCGTCACAAGAATTACCCGACCGCCCTGCTGGCCGACAGCGTGGCTCCAGCCCTTCTGGTGGCACAGGCCATCGGGCGGCTGGGCAACTGGTTCAACCAGGAGCTCTACGGGGCTCCCACCACGCTGCCCTGGGGTCTGAAAATCGACGCGGCGGGTTCCGCCATCGGCAGCAGCGAACAGTGCTATGACGGGGCCACCTGCCCGACCGGCACCCTCTTCCAGCCAACATTCCTTTATGAGATGATCTGGAATCTGATCGGCGCGGCCCTCCTGGTCTGGATCGGCCACAAGGCGGTGAACGTCCTCAAGGCCGGCTCCCTCTTCGCCCTCTATGTCATGTGGTACACCCTGGGGCGCACCTGGATCGAGGCCCTTCGCATCGACTTCGCCCATGAATTCCTGGGGGTCAGGATCAATGTCTGGGTGTCCATGACGGTCTTCTTCCTGGCGGCTGCAGCCTTCGTCCTCATCGGGCGCAAGGGCAAGCCGACCTCCCTGCTGTCCGAAAAGCTGAGGACCATCACCGAGCTTGAGGTCCGTCAGGAATCCGAGGCCCGGAGCAAGTAGGGCGGGGGTCGACCACCCAAGGGTCGGGACCTGTGTAATTGAGCTACAAACCGGTGCCGCCAGTCTTCCGCACAACATAGAATAATCTTCATGAGCATTCAGATAGCACCAAGCATTCTTTCCGCCGATTTCGCCAACCTGGAGCGGGATCTCAAGGCTATTGCCAATGCCGATATGGTCCACGTGGATGTGATGGACCACCATTTCGTTCCCAACCTGACGCTAGGCGAACCCGTAGTGGAGCGCATCTGCCAGGTGACCGACCTGCCGGTTGACGTGCATCTGATGATCGAGGACCCCGACCGCTGGGCCCCTGAATTCGCCAAGCTGGGTGTCGCCTCCGTCACCTTCCACACCGGAGCCGTCCATGCCCCGGTCCGTCTGGCGCGCCAGCTGCACGACATGGGGGTCAAGGCCTGTCTGGCCGTGCGCCCTGCCGAACCCGTGGAGCCTATTTTCGATATTCTCGATGAATTTGACATGATTCTGGTCATGACCGTGGAGCCAGGCTTCGGCGGCCAGAAGTTCCTGGACAATCAGATGCCCAAGACCCGCCGCCTGCGTGACCAGATCACCGCCCGCGGACTCAAGACCCATATCCAGGTGGATGGCGGGGTAAGCCCCACCACGGCCCCCATCGTCGCAGAGGCTGGAGCCGATGTCCTGGTGGCAGGCTCTGCGGTCTACGGTGCCGACGACCCGGCCAAGGCCATTGACCAGATCAGGCAGGCCGCGCAGGTAAGCTACAAGGATTGACAGGTTTTGCAGGAAGAACGGAGATAGCCAGATGAAGACCTTCGATGGGTTGTTTGAGGAGCTCACGACCAAGGCCAAGGAGCGCCCAGAAGGATCCTTGACTGTTGACGAGCTGGACAAGGGCACGCATTTCATCGGCAAGAAGATCAATGAAGAGGCCGGAGAAACCTGGATCGCCGCTGAGTATGAGGGCAAGGAGCGGACGGCTGAGGAGATGAGCCAGCTGCTGTATCACATCCAGGTCATGATGATCGATCGGGGCATTACCTTGGAGGATGTCTACAGGTACCTGTGACCCCCCAATCCCATTCCGCTGTAGATTCGCTTCCGCAATTAGGAGGTTGCCGTGTTGAAGGTCGCGGTGCCCAATAAAGGCATGTTGTCCCAGCCCGCATGGAGATTGCTGTCAGAGTCCGGCTATCGTCTGCGTTCCAACGATCGGCAGCTGGTGGTCGACGACGTCGACAACGACATCCAGCTCTTTTACTTAAGGCCCAACGATATAGCGGTCTATGTCGGCCTGGGAACCATCGATCTGGGCATCACCGGGCGTGATCTTCTGTTGAATTCGGGTACCGGGGCCGTCGAGGTCGCCCAGCTAGGATTCGGCGCTTCCACCTTCAGGTTTGCCGCTCCGGAGGCCAGCTCCATCAACATCCTGCAGGACGTGGACGGCAAGCGGATCGGCACCACCTTCGACCGGCTTCTTGAAGACTACCTGACCAGTAAGGGGCTCAAGGCCGAACTGATCCACTTGGACGGGGCAGTGGAGTCGTCGGTTCAGCTGGGAGTAGCCGACCTGATCGCCGATGTGGTCTCCACCGGCACCACCCTGCGCAACGCCGGGCTTCGGGTCTTCGGTGATCCCATTCTGAAGTCGGAAGGGATTCTCATCAGGTCGCCACGCCTGGATCCGAATGATGAACGGTTGGCGGTCATGTCCCGTAGGCTGGAAGGTGTGCTGACAGCCCGCCGCTATGTACTGATGGATTACGACATCCCGGTCGAGCGTGTAGCCATGGCTGTAGGCATCACGCCCGGGTACGAGTCGCCGACGGTCTCCTCCCTGCATGACAAGCAGTGGGCGGCTGTCAGGGCCATGGTCCCCAGGGACCAGGTGAACAACCTCATGGACCGGCTCTATGAGATTGGTGCGCGTGCCATCCTTGTAACAGCCCTTCAAGCTTCTAGAATGTAGTCGGATGGCACTGATCGATCGAATTTCACGCAGCAGGTACAGCCCTGAGCCGCGGTCCGTGATTCTCACGGTACCCAATGTGATCAGCATGCTCCGTATCCTGTCCATACCCCTTATTGCCTACCTGGTGGCCAATCGCCATCTGATCATCTCCCTGGTGGTCATGCTGATTTCGGCCCTGTCGGATGGGGTGGATGGGATTATTGCCCGTAGGTTCAACCAGGTCAGCAAGCTGGGGCAGATCCTGGATCCGGTTGCCGATCGCCTGCTCATTCTCTGCTCCGTCCTTGCCCTGAGCATCGCCTCCATACTGCCCTGGTGGCTTCTGGCCCTGGTCGGTGTGAGGGATGTGCTCATGGGCCTGCTGGTTCTGGCGCTGGCCCAGCACGACTATGGCCCTCTGCCGGTCCACTTCGCTGGCAAGACCGGGACGGCCGTGCTCATGCTGGCTATACCTGCCCTGATCTTTGCGGATGTGGGCACTTCGGCCTTCTTCCACTTCTTCCATCTTGTGGCTCTTGCGGCTGTCATCTGGGGTGTGGCGCTTTACTGGCTGGCGGGGCTGATATACGCACGTCAAGGTATTGGACTGCTTCGTCGGGACGGCCATCATGACTGAGCCACAGATGACGCCTGAATCCTTCCCCGTGCCGCCCGACCGTGCCCTGATTCACCGCCGGGCGGCTTTTTCACATTCCACCGCTGGTCTGGACCGTCACTATGTGGATCAGGAGAGCTCCGAACCCGCCCAGGAGTCCATTCGTCGTCGCATGGCCGATGAGTCCCTGAGGCTGATCGATGATCTGACCAACCGTCCCATGGATCCCATGTTCGAGGATGCCCGCCTGCTGCCCGCTGAGCGCAGGTCGCCCCTGAGCGTCTGGATCAACAGGATCCTGGTCTTCGTCATCTGTGTGCTGGTCGGATTGGCCGGCACGGGTATAGTTCAGGTGTTGCACCGGGACCCACGTCAGAAGGTGCGCGAAAAGCTGATAACCCAGGTGGAAGCGGTCAGCAAGCGTGCCAACGACCTCAACGGACAGATTTCCGACCTCAACGGCAATATCGACACACTGTCGGGTCAAGTGGGCGGCCAAGGCCAGAACAGCACCCAGACCGCCGACGATCTGACCAATGGCACCAGCAAGGTGCAGGGACAGGGCATCGTCATCACCCTGGCCAACCCGATAGCCTCCAAGGATTCCCGGGACAACGCTGATCAGATCAAACTGGTCACGGACCAGGACCTGCAGTGGTTCCTGACCAAGCTCTGGTCTGCGGGAGCCGAGGCCATCGCCATCAACGGCAATAGAATAGGAACGCAGACCTCCGTGCGCACGGCCGGTCAGACCATCCTGGTGGGGACTGCCTCCATCGAGGCACCCTACAAGATCGAGGCCATCGGCGACCAGAGTGCTCTGTCTGATCTGATGGCTCGCAGCGATCTGCAGACTCGCCTGCGTGACCTGAAGAACGCGAACATCACCGTCAATGTGACCAAGCAGCGGCGCCTGAACCTGAACGCTGTAGGTCTGCCCAATCTGTCCTATGCCGGAAGGAGTCATTGACATGTCGGCAATTCTCGGCCTGATCCTAGGTGTGGTGGCGGGCATCTTCCTCAAGCCCGACATTCCCATCGTCCTGCAGCCCTACCTGCCCATCATGGTGGTGGCGGCCCTGGACGCGTTGATGGGCGCGGTCCGTTCCTACTTCGAGCGCAGCTTCTCGGACCGGGTCTTCGTGGTCTCCTTCATCTCCAACGTGATCACCGCCACTCTTCTGGTCTTCCTCGGCAACCAGCTGGGTGTGGGCTCCCAGCTGTCCACGGCCGTCATCGTGGTCCTGGGTATCCGCATCTTCTCCAACGTCTCCGCTATCCGACGGTTCATTTTCAAGGGGTGAGCACATGAGACACACCCTCAGGAAAAAGCGCGATGAACAGATGCCCGAGAGCATTCCGCCCAGGCGGCCTGGACGGGTCAGGGCTCCATCCGACGACACGCAGACCGGTGCTTTCCCGGTGGTTCGTCGGCGGCCTCTGCGCACACTCAACTCCAACGCCACCAGGGTCAGGCTGGTCACCAGCGTCCTGGTGGCCCTTATGTGCGCCCTGCTGGGCTTCGGGTACGCGGTCCAGGTGCGCAATAATCAGTCCTCCTACCAGAGCCTGTCCGAGGAAGAGCTGGTACGGGTGCTGGACGAGACCAGCAACCAGGTCGACAAGCTGGAGGAGCGCAAGAGCCAGCTCAACCAGCAGCTGACCTCCATCAAGTCCGCCGCCGACAAGCAGAAGGAGGCCGCCCGCATCGCCCAACAGAACGAACAGAGCAGCGGCATCCTGTCCGGACGGCTGCCGGCCCAGGGCAGGGGAGTGGTCGTAACGGTCACTGAGGACAGCGACCGCGTGGATGCCTCGACCATGTTCAACCTGATCGAGGAGTTGCGCAATGCCGGGGCTGAGGTCATATCCTTCAACGATGTCCGGGTGGTCACCAACACCTATCTGCTGGATACCCGCACCGGCCTGCAGTGCGACCACGCCAAGCTGCACAGTCCCTATGTCGTCAAGGCCATCGGGGATCCGGATAGCCTGCAGAATGCTATTCAGATAGCCGGGGGAGTGGGCTCGCGGATCAAGGTGCAATTCCATGCATCCGTATCAGTGGACCAGTCCGATAGTGTCAAAATCGACCAGGTTCGACGCGTGCAGGATTATCAGTATGCAAAGCCTGTAGAATAGGCAGTTATGACAGAACCTATTCCCACTGCGGGCGAGACGACCATCATCGGCATGCCGGCCCTGAATATTCCAGTCACCTCCAACGGTGACCGTCCACTGACCAAGGACGACCTGGAGACCATGGCCCGATTGCCTGAGGGTACAGCCCTATTGATCTCTACCAGGGGAGCGGTGTCGGGATCGCGCTATCTGCTGGACGAGGATCAGGTCAGTGTGGGGCGCGATCCGAAGGCGGACATTCTGTTGGACGACTCGACGGTCTCCCGCGCGCACGCCATTTTCGTTCGGACCGATCATGGCTTCCGTGTCGAGGACACGGGCAGTCTCAACGGCACCTACGTCAACCGTGAACGCGTGGACCAGGCCGACCTGCACAACGGCGACGAGATCATGATCGGCAAGTTCCGGTTGGTCTACTTCGATAATCGGGCAGTCATCTCCAAGAACTGACAGGGGGCTTGACATGGCCGAAGAGGCGCCGACGCTGGTCCAGGGTGAGCTTTTTTCGCCTGAGCAGGCCGAGGGCACGACCCGGGGCTACCGGGGCACGGTCGCGGCCAAGGTTGCCGGCATCACCTATCGGCAGCTGGATTATTGGGCCCGCAAACGAATTGTAGAGCCATCCATCAAGGCCTCGCACGGTTCAGGCTCACGTAGGCTTTATTCCTTCAAGGATGTGGTCATCCTGGCTGTCCTCAAGCGCCTCCTGGATGCCGGTGTCAACCTGGTCAACGCTACGAGCACTGTGGCTTATCTTGAGCGGCGGACCGTCGGTCAGCTTGAGCATGTGACCGTGGTCTGCGACGGTGACGAGGTCACCGAATGTTCAAGCCCGGATCAGGTCTTCGCGCTGATGCAGTCCGGGCGTGCTGTGTTTGCTATCTCTGTGGGCGCAATCTGGCATCGGATGGATCAAGAATTGCAGACCTGCGATCATGTGGATTTGACTACCGGACTGCTGACACCGGGACTGCCTGAGCGGCCCATCGATGAACTGACGGCCATGCGCCTGCGCCAGCGTCTGGAGCACCAGCATGAGCAGCGTCAGCGGGCTGCATGAATCGACGAGGACAACATTGGCGAACAGCGTATGGCGAGCTAAATAGGGGAGAAAAACAATAAATAATATGACATAACGTACATTATCGGCCTATTAGGTCTTGATTACAATTTCGCCGTTTCCCGGCGATTTTCCAGCGATATCATTGTCTGTTTATTAGGGCCACCCAGGTAATCTCTGGTGACCCTAATAGATGCAACAGTTCTATACAGTTCTGGCCGATTCAGTGCTGGGTATGGTCGTTGTCGAAGTAATCATCGGCAGCTTGGCACAGCTGGTCGACCTGCTCGATGATTCGGTAGCAGCCGTGAGATTCCAGTTCTCCGGGCTCGGCATAGCCCCAGCGGCATCCTAGGCAGTCCAGGCCGGTTTCCAGCGCGCCATCGGCATCTGTCCAGCGGTCACCGACCATAAGGGCCCTGTCGCTGGGTTTTGCATTGAAGCCAAGCTGCTCAAGTGCGTAGGTGATGACCTGGGCTTTGGTGATCCGTGTGGAGTCCTTACTGGCTCCATAGACACCATCCACCAGTGGTGTCAGCCCGAAGTGGTCGCAGACCGGCAGAGCCTGATACTCGGGTTTGCAGGTGGCCACAGCCAATGTCAGACCGTGTTCGCGCATACGACTCAGCTGTTCGGGGATGCCGTCGAAGACCTTGGCGAGCAGTCGTCCAGGGACCTGTTGCCCAGGATGCTCGGGATCCTCGAATGCTGCTATCTCGCTATAGTAGTGCCGGTAGATTTGAACGCCCCTGTCGACGTCTTCCTCTCTGATGCCGTTGTGGCGCAAGGACACTTCGATAGCTGGTCCGATGAATCGTCGAAGCGCGCTCTCATCGGGCACAGGATGACCAAGCTCTTTGAAAGTTTGCATCACAGAGGCGATAATGCCAGGATGAGAAGCTGTCAGGGTGCCGTCCAGATCCAACAGAACCAGGCGGCGCGGTGATTTACTCATAGTCGGGGAACCATCCTTCGCGGTGCATTTTCAGGCGCTTGTCCAGCACAGCCTTGAGCTCGTCCTCGGACCGACGCTCCAGCAGCATGTCCCAGTGGGTCCTGGTCGGCTTGCCGGTCTTGCCGGCCTCCTGCTCGTCGTGTCCCTCAAGGTGAGCGATCTGCCCGCAGCGGCACTCCCACTCCTGCGGCACCTCAGCACCCTCAGCCAGCGGCAGGATGGTCCGATGGCCCTTGGGGCAGATATAGGCGACCTCGCTGCGTGCCGCGAAGTCCACATTCTGATCGGATTCCAGGGACTTCGCCCCAATGCTCATGCCGCGAAGACTGCGCTCTGCCATGATTCCTCCATACTCGTGTCCGTCACTGCCTCCAAGCTACAGAACAGTGTTGACCTGAAACTTATTCCCCGATTGGGCCCGTGTTCACTCCACGCCGGTGTAAGCCACAATGCCGCGATTGACCTGGTCGGCGGCGATGCTGGCAGTCCTGGCCAGGTGATGCCCTCCCCTGCCCAGGTAGGGTTCCACCTGGACGATCTGGGTGAGCACGTCGGACAGGCGCTTGGCGTTGCGCACGAAGTCCCCCGCCGTCAGATCGCTGTCACGCAGGATGGTGGTCAGCGAGTCGCCGCAGGCCCAGTCGTAGATGGTCGGCCCCAAGCCGAAGTCGAGTTCCGGGGGCAGCTCCAATCCGGCCTGATCGCAGCGTTCCTGCACCTGGGACCACTGACGCTTCATATCCTCCATGGCTTCGACCAGTCTGGGAGCCCGGTATCCGGCCCTCTCCCCCGGCTGCTCCCCTACCCCACGGCGGGATTCGTAGACCAGCCCGGAGACCGCGGCCGCCAGCTCGGGGGGCTCCAGATCGTCGAGGATGCCCCGATCCAGAATCTCGGCAAGGCTCAGATCCTGTTCGCTGTATATGCGCCGAAGCAGTTGGCCCTTCCGGGTCAGTCGGCAGTCGTCGGGATCCACAGCCCGGGTGTAGCGCAGGTCGGCCAGAATCTGGCAGATCCTGTCGAACTGGCGTGAGACCGACCCCGTTTTGGACTCGTACTGCTCCCGGGTGCGCTGTAGCTCCTTGTCCATGCGGATCCACCGGTTCCCCCAGCGCAGGTGCTTGGGCAGGTCCGGGCACTGTCGGCAGGGATGGTTGCGCTCCTGCTCGCGTAGCTGGTCGATGTGCCGATCGAGGTCGCGGAATGCCCGGTCGCGGGCCTTCTCGCTGGTGAATCGCTGACGCTTCAGGCGGCGGCGATCGTTCTTCTGGGCCGAGGATAGGGCCGCACGGATGCGCATGAATTCGATCAGATCGCCACGGCTGCACCGGGCGGCTTTACGGTAGTCCTCCAGGCCGCTGGTCAAGGTCTCGATGCGTTCCTCCAGCTCCGAGGCTGATCGGTTGGCCTCCCACTGCGCAAAGGAGTGGTCCAAGGTGTCCCGGGCACGCGTGTAGCTGGAGGAATTGAGCAGGTTGACGGCCATATTGAAGGTGGGCCGGAAACTGGAGTGTAGCGGGTAGACCCTCCTGCTGGACAGGGCCGCCATGGTCTTGGGGCTGAAATCCCGGTGGTCGACCACCACCACATGGCCGATGTCGTCGATGCCGCGCCGGCCCGCCCGACCGGTCAGCTGGGTGAACTCGCCGGGTGTCAGGGCTACATGGCCGGTGCCGTCGAACTTCTCCAGCTTCTCGACCACGACGCAGCGGGCGGGCATGTTGATGCCCAGGGCCAGGGTCTCAGTGGCGAAGACCACCTTGAGCAGTCCTAACTCGAACAGATGCTCGACTATCTGCCGGAAGAGGGTGACCACACCCGCGTGATGGGCGGCGAAGCCCTGCTCCAGCGCGAAACGGAACTGGGAGAATCCCAGCGCCTTGAGATCCTCCTTGCTGAGCTGGCCGGCTGCCATGGAGTCCACGATGTGCCGTATGCGGCGGGCCTCCTCGTCGGTGGTCAGCTGCAGCCCTGCCCGGATGCACTGTTGGACGGCCTGGTCGCAGCCGGTGCGGGAGAAGATGAAGTAGATGCCGGGCAGCATATCCATGAAGTCCAGCTCATCGACCACGTCGGCCCGGCTTGGACGGTACCGCTCCCCCATTCGTTGCTCCGGCCTGCCGCCGCGGCCATGACGGTGGTGGTGCCCCTGGTCGCGGGCCTGGGCACGTTCCTGTCCGGTCTTGTCCAGCTGAGCCAGCCGGGAGACCAGACGCGGGTTGATCTTTGGGGTCTGTCGTCCTGAGCCGTCGTGCCGATATAGGTCCAGGATTTCGGGCTCGGTATGCCTGTCGGCCTGGACCAGGACATGCTGTTCCAGCGGCACGGGCCTGCGCTCGGAGACCACCAGATGTGTGCGCCCACGCACCGAAGAGATCCAGTCGGAGAATTCCTCCACGTTGGACACGGTTGCCGACAGCCCCACAATTCGGATGGAAGCCGGAAGATGGATGATGACCTCCTCCCAGACTGGCCCCCGGAAGCGGTCGGCCAGATAGTGGACCTCATCCAGGATCACGTACTTCAGGGCCGTCAGGGTGGAGGACTGCTCGTAGAGCATGTTGCGCAGGACCTCGGTGGTCATGACCACGATGTCCGCCTCGGAGTTGATGGAGGTGTCGCCGGTCAGCAGCCCCACCCGGTCCTCGCCATAGCGGTCGACCAGGTCATGGTATTTCTGATTGCTCAGGGCCTTGATGGGGGTGGTGTAGAAGGTCTTGACGTTCTGCTCCTGGGCCAAAAATACGGCGAAGTCCGCCACAATGGTCTTGCCGGCGCCGGTCGGAGCGGCCACCAGGACGTTGTCGCCATCCTCCAGGGCGGTGATGGCCTCCAACTGGAAGTCGTCCAGAGGGAAGGGCAACTTGGACTGAAAACGTGCGGGCGCTCCGGTCATGCGTTTGCGGTTGCGACTGAAGCGGGCGTAGCGTTCCGCCGGCCCCGGTTCGGATGCTGATGAATCCTGTCCGTGGTGACGATGACCTGACATGTTCCTCCAAGAACTACCTATTGAACTGCTTCCACCGCCGCCAGATGCGGCCGTGGTTCCTTCTGCGCTGCTCCTTGCGCTCCAGCACCAGGGCATGGGCCTGGCTGTATCGCTCGGTTGACTGCGACAGGGGCAGGGCGAAGGCCGGACCTTTGGTCCTATCCGTTGCCTGGGACTGCCCTGCTGCCGGGGGCTGCGGCATGTGACGGTTCAGATCGTCCGAGACCCGCCCTATGGAGCGGCTGGCTGCCATGGCGTGGCGGATGGCGTAGACGGCTCCGCCGATCAGCATGGCCAGCATGAAGATCACAAGAAGGATCCAGATCCATCCAGGCATGGCACTCCTCTCCGACCGGGACTAGTGCCGGTCCTGCTCCTTGTCGTGAGCGTCGCTGATGGTGATCTCGCGCTGGGCACGGGCCAGGATCATGGTGCGCAGGGTCTTGGGTGCCACCGCGGTGATGTGCTTGGCGTGGGCGATGCAGAAGGCCACGAACCAGGAGTCCGAGGAAACGGTCAGGTGGACCTTCTGCCCGGACCCGCAGGGCTCCACAGAGGCACCCGGCAGGGACTTGATGTAGGGCAGGTCCGGCCGGTCGGTGATGAAGACCGCAGCCGTGCCGTTGTCGAAGGACCACTTGCGCAGTTCGCTGACCGGTACGTCCGGGAACTCCACCTTGTGCCTGGGCTTGACGATGGTTGCATGTTCGATTCTGGCGATTCGCAGAACCTGCCACTGCCTGTTGCGTCCGGTGCCCTGTTTGAGGTGGCGGCTGGAATCCGAAGGAGCATCCGCGGCCTCGGTGCCCTCCGCTGCATCGCCGATATCGGTCCAGGCGGCGACATAGTAGACACCCTCATCCACGAAGATCTTGGCGGGGGCCACCACCTTGCGGCGGGTCCGGCCGGCGGCGTCCGTGTACTCCATGTCCAGCAGGGACTCGGTCTTGATGGCCCGGCGTACCACCGAGAAACTCTTGGGCTCGGTCTCGTACCCGGTAAGGGAGAGCCAGGGTGTCTCGCCCGGCCCTACATGCGTTCGCAGGCGCTGATAGAGCGACTCGGCCTGGGTGCGGGATTGCTCGGGCAGCAGGGGCGAATGGGCCAGGTAGTTGAGCGAGGCGGTCAGCATGCTCAGGTACTGGGGTGAAATGCCAGCCAGTCGCTCCAAGCCCAGCGAGTTGGTGGCCGAGACGATGCCGCTGTCATCCAGCAGGGACCAGTCGATGTCGAAGAACTGGCTGCCGGCCATCTCCCCGTCATCCGAAACCGTGGTCAGGGTGTTGATGTCCTTGTGGATGGTATTGACGTACTTGCGCAGCTCTTCCTTGCTGTTGGGGTGGCCGATGAAGCGATCGGCCAGCTCGGCCAGGGAAAATTCCTCGCCTAGATGTGCGGACAGGAAGAGCATGAGCCGCAGTCGGCGGTCCACCTCGGACCCGGTCTGGAAGGAGGATGCGCTGGCTCGGCGGGCGTGGCGGAGGTCGGTATCGTCGTCGCTTAGGTCACTGGCGAAATGCTCGACGCTGGTCCGGGCGATCTCCGGGGAGATGACCGTTGCCGCGCCAGGGCTCTGCGACTCGTCGGCCAGCTTGAAGCGGGTGGCTGCATCCAGACGCCGACGGAAGGCGTCTGCGGCCTCCTGCGGGCTGACGATGGAGGCATCCGGGTGCTCCAGGACGAACATGGCCAGATCGTCCGAGTCGGCATATGCCACGTTCAGGTTCTCCCCGTCCACGTCCACCGTGGCGGCGAAGCGACGGGAATCGATGACCTTGACCAGGTTGTCGGGAATGCGCTGAGTACCCAGCCCAGGGGCTATGGAGTCCAGACCCAGGCCAGGGATGGGCACCTGCGGCACTCGGGGCGTGGTGCGCGAGACCGGTCGGGTCGGCTCCTCGCAGGCCTCCTGGGACATGGCGATTGATCGTGCAAGGTAGTTTGCCGCAGCCAGCACCGGCATGTCCTCCTGATTGAAGTGCATGCGGATGCGCGGCTCATCCCCCAGTTGCAGACGGTAGGAGGCGAAATCCTGCCCCTCGGACTTGGAGGAATACTCGGGCTGACGGGATTCGATGGCTATGCCCATGGCCGCCAGCTTGGCCCGGTCACGCTGGAACTGCTTGGCGAAGGCTGCCTTGGCGGCCTGGTCGGCCAGCTCGCCGTAGGAGTCGGCATAGGCCTTGACCCGCTGCGCTATTTGCCTTGATGTAAGCCATTGCGGGAAAGCGGACGATAAGACGGCCAGGACATCAAGTTCGTGCTTGCCCCACTTATCCGAGAAACGCCGTCTTCCGTTCGTGCCTTCTGCCATCAGTCCTCGCGTATCGTTAAAATTTGTGTATCAGTGCGCCTAACGCACGTCTACCTATCATAGATTGATTTTCAGGACCGTGGGAGCCAAACACCCAAATACGGTCCCTTTTCTTGACAGGCTGAACCCTGTCGGGCCTGGCCTTAGACCCACTCGTCCGGTTCGATACCCTGAGGTCCCACATACTGGCCGTTGGGCACGTATGAGGAGCGCCCTTGGTCGCTCAGATGGGCGTCCGCATACAGGGTCACATCCCTGCCGAAGGTCCAGTCTCCCTCGATGGTGACCGAGTTGGCAGCTGCGAGGCTGGGAACCCCGTAGGGGAAGCGCTCGTCGAAGTCGGCGATGTACTTGTAGTAGCGCTCATCCAGCTGGACGTTGGGGAAATCGTAGTTGCCGTCCTCCATCTCATAGGAGTCGGTCAGATGGAAGCGGTCGGAGCGCATGATGAACAGGTCGTCGGTGGTCTTGACGGGCAGGAAGCGCATGCGGTCCACCTGCACGCAGATGGCTCCTTCGAAGAGCGTGGCGGCAGAGCCCATGGCGGTCTCCAGTTGCACCACGGGACGGGTGGAGGGATCGGTGGGGTCGACGGTCTTCCGGTTCTCGATGATAGGCAGGGGCAGCACGCCGTCATATTGGGCCAGCTTGTCGCGCAGGGCATCGACCCTGACCCAGATGCTGTTGGTGTTGAAGTAGGGATGCTTGCGGATGGACATGGCCGAGCTGCGGTCGTGCGGGTCCACCTGGGACATCTCCCGCAGGATGAGACGTCCGCTGGTCTTGTCGATGACGATATGGCCGCCCTTGCGGTCAGCCTCGGTCCGCTCGGCCACCTCGATCATGAAGGGCGCTCCGGACTGTGCGAAATAGCCGGCCAGGGTCCTTGAAGGCCGGGCGCCCAGGTTGTCGGAGTTGGAGATGAACAGGTAGTCGATCCCCTGCTCCTTGAGTGTGTCCAGCAGGCCGGTCTCCCAGATGGTCGAGAAGATGTCGCCGTGGCCGGGAGGGCACCATTCAAGGTCCGGCTTGGCTGGAAAGTCGACCGGACGGCCGGTGTCGGCGTCGATTTTGGGCTCGATGTGCTGAATGATTTCCATGGGCACGTCGTTCTGGACGAAGCGGCGGTCCTGCTTGACCACGCGCATGGTGTCGCGCGAGGTGCGGAAGGAGTTCATGAAGATCAGCGGCAGGGGTACTCCCAGGCGCTTGCGGGCTGTCAGCACCTGGCCCATGATGATGTCCAGAAAGCGCATCCGACGGGCCTTGTGGCGACGTATGGGCAGCAGAGACTTGGCCTTTTCCAGGCCCATGGAAGTGCCCAGCCCCCCGTTGAGCTTGATGAAGGCGGTGCGGGAGAACGCGTCCAGGGCCATGTCCATGTCCATGGTGTCGTGGATGTCCTTGGTGCGGGGCACGTCCTTGAGCGGGGTGACGTCCTTCTCACGCACGCAGGCCTTGGCATCTCCTCGTTGCCAGGTTTCGTAAAGATGCCTGAACTGGTTGATGGAGACTTCGCTCATGCCCTTGTCTCGCATCTTCGCGGCCGAAAGGTCGAAAACGTCTGTGCTCATGGAACCCCTTCCGGGCTGGGACGACTTGCGGCCGACGCGGATTGCGCTGACCATTCAGAATCATGATAGCAAGTCGATCATGGGGATCAGTCTGTCTGAACTTGTCAGCCGGGACTCGCCGGACCATTGTCGGTCCGGTGACGCTGTGCTACTATCTCTACTCGGTGCTGATGCACCGTCGGGCCGTAGCGCAGTTTGGTAGCGCACTTGACTGGGGGTCAAGGGGTCGCGGGTTCAAATCCCGCCGGCCCGACAAAGTTATACAAGTTGCCAAGGTTCTCGAAATTTAATGTCCTATTTGTTTTGCTCTGGTGACATATATGATAAAAACTGTATTTCTGATTATCCGCCTCTTCGGTATGACAAATTATGTGCTATGTATTCGTTAATGACGCGGGGCTCCTCACTTTCTTACAGGCATGCACATATATAAGGTATATAAATTAAGGTATATAGATAGAATTCTATTACGCTACACTTTTTAATATCGCTACGAGAGGTTTTATAGAGGCAAGCTTGGCAAAAGCTATATTTTCTTCGGTTGAAGAGATGACTTTCGTTCTGTTTGTTCTGTAATCTGAATAATCAATGTAAGTGACAGTATACAGAGAGCAAAAAAAAGAAAAACACAAATCCATGCAAGATTTCCTTGCGACTCATCAAATTGGTTATAAAGGCTGGGGTGTTCGTCACTGTAATACCCAATCTGAATCTGCATGTATAATGTGACAACTAATCCCACAAGACTCATTACATTTATAAATATCGCGACGACCTTCATAAACAGCTCTTTTCATCAGATTTGTGCAACCACTAATGATAATTTGATATTAATATGATTATCTGGTTAGTATGCGTAGTTAAGGATATTTAATAGTTGAGAGTGAGGAGCCGACAAGCAACCCCTTACTCTCAACATGGGCAATAATGTTACGGGTTACATCTTGTTTTTAGATAAGTGCCGAAATCAGGGTTCGGCCGATCAGGTTCTATATTGAAAGCCGATTTCCAAAAACCGAAATGAAAATGGCATTCGTATTGGTTGAACATACCGTTTACATTTCTATCTCTCCAGTGCCCATTAGCATGGTGTTTTGCATAAATTTGATTCCAAGCTTGTCGATTAACAATTTCTTCGGCAACACCGTTTAATCCGCCAGCGACTCGGAACCATGAGTTAGGAACCAGAGATAAAGACCACATCGGGGATCGGTATATTCATCCATCGGAACTAAAGAAAGTTCCTATAGATGTAAAAGTCGAAACAATCGGGTATTCAACATTCGACGTCTGGTCAATCAACTGGACTAGGTTATGGTCTTCGATTTGGTAATGAATACGTACCGGTTTCCCGTTAGCATCTT
Source organism: Bifidobacterium sp. M0353 (assembly GCF_016100645.1). Taxonomy (NCBI): domain Bacteria; kingdom Bacillati; phylum Actinomycetota; class Actinomycetes; order Bifidobacteriales; family Bifidobacteriaceae; genus Bifidobacterium; species Bifidobacterium sp. M0353. Next base: position 545,865 of record NZ_JACFSB010000001.1, read on the forward strand.
TTACAGAGGGAACGGGCATAAAGAGAATTGGATTATTTTCAGCAGCATCTTCAAACAGAGCTACGCTACCATCAGTCCGCCCTTTATTGTCTTTAGCAAATGCCAAATGGGCTGATCCTTTGGTCGAATAATTCACTGAAATCAAGCGAGTAGCGGCATTGTTTTTTATATAAGCAATCTGCTGTATTCCACCGTCTACGACTTGTAGGCCTATAAACATATTTTTATCTTGAGTAACAACAGTGTTTTTCTCAACGTACTGCTTGGGATTTATACTATCAACTGAAGCTTTTACAAGAACTGCGTTGGGCTCATTTTGATTAAATATCGAAACAGGTTGTTCAGGGTTCTTAGGTATTGACACAGTAGCCAGTCCCGCCGCGGCCTCATAGAATCCGCCATGAGATTTCAAGAGTTCAACAGTCAACTTCGACGTACTTATTAAACCGCTCATTACTTTCGTATCGTAGCTTTTCTCTGGTGGCGCCTCCGCTGCATTTGCGACTGAGGGAGTTAAAGCTACGAAAATGACTGCTGTGCTGCACGCAATGGCAATACGTTTCAAGTTTTTCATAATTTACCAATCTTCTTTGAATGTTAATAAATTCTATACATCACGTGAGAAATATTATCAATATATATAAAACCTCACCACGTTCATTTATTATACTTGTTTCCTTTCCTTTTTGAAAGAAGGCACCGTATCTGGTTCAAGGAGTACACCTCTATTTACATATGCCAATATTCATATATATGGCCACCAGAAGGGAAAGCCCAATATATCGCAAAACATACTGCAAGTGCAGAATCAAATCCGAATGGATCGTTACAATCGATATCATTTTGAATCGATGCATAGATTGTGCATAATACTGATACTGATGACGGATGCTTTCGAGTGCATATAAAGCGCATAGTAAGCGATTAAGGTAGAAAAAAATCAAACACTCACATCTTGCTGAGGAGCTACTCCCTTGTTAAGAGCCTTAACTTTCCCTCTTGTCTATTATTCACTTGCATCGTCCCTAATCTAAGCATTCCGCTCTCCAGGGCGGGGCTGACATCGCCTTTGGCTCGCGTCTTATGCCACAATCTCAGGTCACCCGCTCCCCCAAACGTGAATTCATTTCGCGCACCTACAACCTCATGCTCCGCTCATATCTGGCGGTCTCCTTTCATGATGCCCAATGCGGTTTCAAGACCATTACTGCCCAGGCTGCACATGTCCTGCTGCCGCAGGTGAAGGATGACGAGTGGTTCTTCGATACCGAGCTGCTTGTACGAGCCCAGCAGGTCGGGATGACCATGTTGGAGCTTCCTGTTCGCTGGGTGGAGGATGCCGGATCGACGGTCGATATTCCAGACACGGTAAAGAAGGATCTGGAGGGCATGCATCGGGTCAGGGAGGATATGGAGGCCCGAGCGGTCGATGGGCTTCGCGTTGACCTGGACTCCCCTGCCGTCTGGACCCAGATCCGCCAGCATGAGCTGCGCGGATCCCTCTTGCCTGCCAAAGAGGAGGATCCGCATTCACGTATGCAGAATCCAGACAAAGAGACTGCCGCTTGCTGAGCGGCTGACAGCAAACGAAATCTCGTACAGAAAGAGCAAACTTCACCTATCATGAACGCTTCATTGGCTTCTCACAGCAGCTATGGCTTCTCCCAGCATTCGCGGACTTTCAATCCGCCACGATCAACAAGCGCAGATGCAGTCGCTGATGAGCACTCTTCCCGCGCGTATATTCTGCCCCGACGGACTCGTGAAGACTGGGTGGCGCTAGGTGTCATGCTGCTTGCAGCCTGTGCAATATTCTTCATCAATCTTACGGCCTCCGGGTATGCCAACGAGTTCTATTCGGCTGCGGCCCAGGCTGGCTCGGTCAGCTGGAAGGCCTTTCTCTGGGGGTCCCTGGACTCAGGGAACGCCATCACCGTGGACAAGCCACCTGCAGCTCTATGGCCGATGGCACTTTCCGTGCGCATCTTTGGTCTGAGTTCCTTTGCCATCCTCCTGCCGGAAGCACTTATGGGGGTGGCGACCACCTATCTGCTCTATGCCACCGTGCGTCGATACTGGGGCAACTGGGCGGGCATTGTCACCGGATTCATCTTCATGCTCACTCCGGTAGCAGCGCTCATGTTCCGCTTCAACAACCCAGATGCCTTGCTTGTGTTATTGATGACCGGTGCCACTCACGTGCTCCTCAGATCCCTGGAGTATGCCAACCATCCTTCCGGCAATCGAAAGCGCACCTGGTGGATGGTCCTGGCCGGTGCTCTGATCGGATTCGGCTTCCTTGCCAAGCAACTGCAGGTGCTGCTCGTACTGCCTGGTTTTGCCCTGGCTTTTCTTTTGGCCTCGCCGACAGACATGGTTCGTCGCATCCTGGATTCACTGGCTGCCATTGGTTCCATGATCGTCGCCGCTGGCTGGTGGGTGCTGCTGACGGTCATCGTGCCTGCCGGCGACAGACCTTATGTAGGTGGTTCCCAGCGCAATTCCTTCCTTGAGCTCACTTTTGGCTACAACGGTTTCGGACGCTTGACCGGCAGCGAAGAAGGATCCGTCATACCTGGCCACGGCCATGAGGGAGGCGGCATGCCGGCTGGCGGTGGTCGTGGTGGTGGCATGTGGGGCCAGACTGGTCTCAATCGTCTGTTCAGCGGCGAGTTCGGTACGCAGATTTCCTGGCTGGCTCCTTTGGCTTTCGCAGGCATTGTCATCAGCTTGCTGGTTATCGGCAGGGCCGTTCGCACTGACGTGCGCAGGGCCAGTGTCATTGCGTTCGGAGGTTGGCTGACCGTCACTTGGCTCGTTTTCAGCTTCATGGCCGGCATTTTCCACCAGTATTACACCGTGGCTCTGGCTCCTGCCCTGGCTGCTCTGGTGGCCATCGGGGCATTCAGTCTGTGGATCGCCCGGGACAAGCTCTGGGCCAGGATTGTCACGCCGATTCTTATCGCCTTTACAGCCTTCTGGGATTTCAGCCTGACAGGTCGCTCCCAGTGGCTCCCCTGGCTCAAGTGGGCCATTCTCATAATCGGTCTCATGGGCGCCCTCGGTTTTGCCCTGGCTGGACTGTTGCCAATACGACGACGCGCTCTTGTAGCCCTCATTCTCTCAGTCATAGGGCTTATGGCTGGCCCTGCTGCATGGGCGCTGTACACCGTATCCCAAGGACACATGGGATCGATCGTTTTAGCCGGACCCAGCCTTAGCTCAGGGAGGATGGGCGGTGGCCCCGGTGGTATGCCCGGGGGTGCTCCTGGTGGTGGCCGGGCGGGCGGCATGGCACCTGGCAATATGCCACAGCAAGGTAAACCTGGAGGTGACGGCGGTCACATGGGCTCATATCAAATGGGCCAAGACCCGATGAATCAGCAGGGTCAGTCACGCCAGCAGGGCCAGATGCCTGGCGGCAGTTCGAATAGTCAACAGGCTCCCAGCATGGGTTCTCAAGGACCAGGTCCAATGGGCCAGGGTTCCTCGGGGTCACAAGGGGAATCCAGCCCTTCGGGTGCGCCCTCCATGCGTTCACAGCGCAGAAGCCAATCTGGATTCCAGGGTGGACCAGAAGGAGGAAGGATGAAAGGAGGAAGTCTGCATGGTGGAGGCCGGTCCAGTTCCAAGATCGTAGCCAAACTGGAAAAGTCATCCGACTCCCATCGCTGGGCCGCTGCCACGACAGGATCCCAGCAGGCGGCGGGCTATCAGCTGGCTTCTCAAAAGCCGGTCATGGCCATTGGCGGGTTCAATGGTTCCGACCCCTACCCCAGCTTGGAACAGTTCAAGCAGTACGTGAAGGATAGGCAGATTCATTACTACATAGCTGGTGAGATGGGCGGACATCAGATGGGAGGTTCCGACACTGCCACGCGAATCTCGCAGTGGGTGGCCAAGCACTATACCGCAACCACGGTTGATGGTGTCACTGTTTATGATCTGACCCAGCAGCAGGCCAGCTGAGCGCAAAGAGGGCCGAACTATCCAAAAGCTACTCCCTCCGTTTGCGGTAACAAGATAAAGATGAGACGAGCTACTGACTTCTAATCTGTAGGTCGAGAGTTCGAATCTCTCCGGGGTCATCAGACAAACCCCTACTCCCCAAACGGATGTAGGGGTTTTACCTTATCTGCAGCAGTAACTAGCAATTCACGGTTCGTGTGTCATAGTCAGCAAAATCATCGATCCGCCCTGTACCTGCACTTGATCTCCGTGACTGTCTTCTTGGTTGCCCAGTACCGTATTGTGGCGAGGTCAGATCTTATCTGCTGGTGGGCGACTGAGAGGCGCTTGCGGTCCTGTCGGCTGAGTCCGGCCTGATTCTCCAGTCCGATAACTTGGTTCAAGCTCTTGAGTAAAAGGATGATCAGCCGCTCCCGCTCGTCGTTCGACGCGGCACATAGCCGGGTGGTTGTCGGGGATCTAAGAGATGTCATCAGGGATATAGGCCACACCTGGATGATAGGTCTGACATCGAGGCAATTATCGAGTTGCTTAGGTTGGTGGACTAAGCCTATAGGCCTTCGTGTTTATCGGTTTTTGCCGTGTATCCTGAATGAGGATCAAATAAGACCTAGCAAGGTGGCTTACATAGTAGGCGAAGCACCAAAAGATATGAGTGAAATCACCATGGATGAATGGTTGAAAATTGGAAACAACTCTTCCGGTAGTGATCACTATTTGCATTCGTATTTAATCTGAGGCATTAAGGATGAGGACAGAGAAAAGATTGAACCGTTCGCACCGATTCCCGCCGTTTATGATTACTGCGATGTGATTCATCTGACGGTCAAAGCGCCTAACGTAGTGCAGGTAAGTCCAAAAGTTTTGGATCCTAGAGAGCCTAAAGGTTACGACTGGGCTGGAGAGCCTAATTCGCCGATTACCATAGAGTGCTCAGGCATAGAAGTAGATTTAAGCGCGAACTACAACACAAAGAGCAGAATTCCGGAATCTGTGCGTGTACAAAATTTCAGAGGCGTTTACAACATGCCTGTGATAGCTTACGGTAAAGAATCTATGTGGCGGCTTCCATTGGCCTATGGCGTTGCGAATATGCATACCGGGAATGCTGCGTTTAGCATCGGGCTTGACGGCACGCCATCCATCAATTTTTATGAAGAAAAAAGTGGGGACTGGCTTTGCAATATAAAGATCCAACAGAATGGCAAAAGGTATGAGGGAAATATCTATATGTCGAAAAACCTTCGCCTGGAAAACCAATGAAACCTTCTTCAACTACTATCAAAAATAATATTGATAAGCTAAGGCTGGAACTTTAGACGTTAGTGCAGGCTATGGAACCATAGTAAAAGAAGTTGATGGATACTTCGAATTGCTTTTTAGTCGAATTCTGATCATGGTGATAGCAATGGTCAATATTCATTAGTTTTGCAAAATGAGCATGATCATAAAAACATAAGCATTGGCGGTTGCTCAACTCTTACGACATGCATCGCCACTCCATCCAAGGCAAGACCACCATCACACTCAGCCAATCCCTCAAATAAAATATCATGACGTCCGCATTATTAGGGGAAGCCGGACGGCACGACAAGACCAGACTACGTGATGTGTGCAAGCCATCGCGGGCAGATCGTCGGAAACATGGATAAATCCTCGCTGAAACGCGAAAACTCCCCCGCTCCCAGGCTTGGTGTCGGGTTTGGGGGGTGAAAAATAATGAGTTGCTTGCTGACATGCGGTCTAGACACCGCTGGTGGCGGTCACGACGATTTTGATGTGGTCGAGCAGATCGTGTACGGCCTTGTCGACGATGCTGGCGATCGCCCGTGGGGTCGATCCCGTTGACCGCGCTCACCGCCTTGACCGCCGTCTCGAGCGCCTCGATTTTGACCTGTCTTACCTTTGCCGAGCCGGCCGCTTGGTTGATGGCACCGTAGGCGTCCTCGCAGTCCGCCGCGCCGGGACCTTTGTAGGCCATGGCTCATGGGGCAGCTTGTTGGCCTTGTCCAGGGACGGCTGCGACCCATCGTAGCTTGCGGTGAGGTAGTTGAACGGCGTGGTCGATTTACCGTAGGTATAGGATCACACCTCCCGTGTTGCGGTCTTACTCAGTCTGCTGATATCGCCATCGCTCAATGGCATGTCATCATCGCCATTCCATCTGAGATAACAATCCCAAAGAAAGTTGTAATAGTTGGAAATATTAGTTTCGCCGCCAGTTTGGTCTCCCTGGCCTCTTCAGCGCTGTTGTACTCACTTTGGCCGGTCTGGGTGAGCTTGCCGTTGCCGAGGTAGAACGCGACTTGGTGCACGTCATTGAGCAGGATGTCGCCGAGCTGCGGCCGGCCGTTGTTAGGCAGCCTGGCTCAGCCGCGAGCGGTGAGCCGCGGAGAGGTTACCCCGTATAGGTCGCCTGCCCCGTGTTGAAACTGGCCTCTTCAGGCAGAGGATGGCCAATAAGGAACAATCGCAGTTGCCGCCAGTAGGGTTGAAATGCTGGCGGCCGGACTGGCTGTAACCCATATTCGCCTCGGAGCGGAACCGCGTGAGATATGGAAAGACGACCCTGCCATCTCTAGAGCAAAGATATCCAGCCTTGATCACCAACATGGCAAACGACTTCTGCAGCACCAAGTGATTCTTCACTGGTTCAGAGTCGTGGCGGACTTAGCACCGAGCGCAAATCTTAATAGACCGCAAGTACACATCGTAAATAAACAATGCATGCGCTATCTGTCTCTAAAGGAGGTGAATTGCAGTGGCTCGATACTTTTCGCCCTCTTCACCAGAGAATGATCCAGATGTCCTAGTCACTACTGTTTCTATAACCACACGCGAACCAACTTCAATTCCTTCGAGTGACCCTTCAGGTAAATTAGATCCCACAACATGTATGGTCTCCAACGGGTTTCCGTTTTCAAAGGGTGTGATAGCCAAAGCTGTAATGTCGCTGACGGTGCGCATGACACCCTTAATCTGCGATTCTTCTTCATCAGTAGAGCTGTGAGAGATAAGTTCAGCTGCACGTTCCGCAAGAGATGGTGTTAGACGGTCTGACTGCAAGGTTGGTTTCCCCGGCTCCTCCCAGGACAAATCTAGAGACAGATTACTATGATATGAACTGTCAGCCAGATGATGTAGCGAAGAAGCTACCCTTGGCCCAAGTTCCCGTAGTTGATTCGCTAGAATCGAGTTATCCGCCTCCAATTCCTGTGTCGGATCTTCTGGCAATGCAACCATCAACCCAAAAAGCTCGTTGATTCTTGGAAAAACAAGGTCCAGTAATTGGTCCGTTTCAGGATCGATGAGCGCGGTATCTCTACCTTCCAGTTCAGCACTAGGCAATATCCTGGGGCTGATTGAGAAAACCACGGAACCGGGCATAGGACTTGCGTTTAAATCAAGGCGAGTTTTCTCCAGTACGGTTGAAGGCAGCTTGCCTCGATTGCTTTTGTGCCCGTTTAGGGATCCTCCCACACTATCCGCCAAATTCTGAAAATTCAGCAACAACTTACTTAGGTTCCTCAAATCGGCGCGATGCTCAGATGAATCGCCTTCTATGACGTGCAAACGGCCTTTTGATGTCAGATTTCTCCCGGGCTGATTCGTATGACTTGATACAAAACTTTCGAAGGATATTCTATCTAAATCAGACGCTTCGAAATTCGGAACAGCCATATTAGAAGGGATAAGGTCAATCAGGTTGTGTCTACCAGTAGATTCGATACCCGCAGAATTCACAGGCAAATCACGGTCACTGTCCGTAGCCATCAAGAACCACCTCCAGATATCCTCGTTCAGGTCTTGAGTCTCTTCTCAATGAAGAAGGTTGATTAGATCTGCAACGTTGCCAAAAGTCATCCCAATATCCCCGCCATGAAAAGTAATTAATACGATTGTTATCATTCGGGTTTCCGTTCATGAATGCCCGCCAAGTAACCGTATACGTATCGACTTTCAGCGGTATCCGTAAGTGAGCCCATCCTAGATGCCCTCTGCCAGACGCGAGGAGGAAGTTCTTCGCTTGTGCACTCATATCAGGGAATCTAGCATCCAGCTCCTCACCATCCAATAGCAGCACGATATCTATATCGTTCGGATTGACTTTCCGACTAATAAACGACCCTGCTATCCAAACCGCACAGACCGGTGTCAAAGAACGCAAAGCAGAGAGGTAATCCAAAAAATCAGACCATATACCTCGTCTTGTCACTGATTGAGCATAACTTTTGGAATCAACAAAACGGGTTCTCACCTCATTGAGACTGCAACTATACCTGCCAACAGGCAAAAAACCGCTAGGCTCTATGTCCGGTATCATCTTTTCTGCTCCTCATTGGCCTACGATCCGTTTTCTTACTCTATCAGCTTCGCTTAATAGGCATATACTATGTACATTGTGTTTCTACAAATATTGAGATGCATTCGAAAGCCATCACAAAATAACGCAACTGATAATAGGGTGTAAATTCACTAGCTCTAATGACTAGGTACATACCAATCCACTTTCAGGATTCAAAAATGCGGCTCGGTATGCGTAGAGCAATCCGTCAGCGCCCAGACGACGGACAAGTGGAAGCGACTGGCAAAGAAAGGCATCCACGAATATAGGAAGAAAGACTTGGAGTAGATTGCAAGCTCGAAGGAGCGACGGGGGGGGGGGGGGGGATTCGGAGCTTATCTTGATAGGTTTCTTCCCTCATCTATTGGTTACTTTGGGATTATAATTCAGATAATATGCTTCCACAGTGCAGAAACCAGAGTTAGACTTTTATCAGACTGATTGCAGCAATGAATGCTGTTATGACAGTTAGAGCTTCTGTGATTGCTTTCCAAGCGATTTTATGTTGGTATGCTGCTGACCGCTTGAAGATTTTTTGCTCTTTTTCGCACAGCAGCTCTATTGCTCTATCATATCTCTTCACCGCTATATTAGCGATACTGGTGCAAGCTGCACTGATGGCTGGTAAAATGAGAACCGCGAAATAACAGATGAGGTATATGGTACGTCTAGTTTCGGGTGAGAAAATTCCTAATATCAAGGGTAATCTTTGCTGGACGGCAAATATGGAAACTATAATAATCATACTACCGAATAGAACTATTTTTTGTAAGCAAGTCAGTTTCTCTCTTGTCTTGCTTTCGACCCAATAGTCTATTCTGCGCTGTAGCTCTTTTTTAGTACTTTTGTATTTTTTGATTTCTTCGCGACCGGTGGGTTTATTGTCAGGTACTTCCTGGATCGCACGTTTTACTACATCATCAACTTGTACTTGACTCTTAATTACTTTGTAATCATCATAAACAGCAGCAAGCTCCAACTTTCTTACTTCTGCATCTTTCTGAATTTTGCACATTCTTGTGAACTTCCTCCTCCGACATTGATGATTGAGCTTTGCTTTCCTCATACGATATAGCTGTTTGCTGTGTCATATCTACATTCGTTTGTTCAGCGTCCCATATCATTTTTTAAGTTTAGTTGATAGTCAGATTCTGATGTGCTGTGATGCTCAGTTTAATACAGTAACATGAAGGATTTGTCATCTCGTGGAGTGCCGAATTATTGTTGCCCACCTCCCAACGCAGTGCGGAGTTCAGTTTCTTAAATCATGTTCAACATTTATTTTGCTCGCATCGGAGAAAGTCAAGCAATCAGTTCTCTCAGTAAAAACAATCAGGGATTGAAACTGTTTATTCGGCACACAATAAATAAGTTGAAGATGGGCACAGTCTGTTTTACGCTCATCAAGTCAAGCTTCCCCGACACGCAGGTCATGGCCTCAAGTGTTCGAAATCCTGTTGTATTCGCATGCCTGTGTCGGCCCAATCTTCTTAACGACATCTGCCTCGCTTCGGCAGGACTTTCCTTATTATCAAGTCTTGTCGGGCTCCGCCTTCCTGCCGCCCACGCCCTTGAGTGACCCACAGAGTACTCGTGGGGTCGCCACTCCTCCTCCGCAATCTGCTCTCCGGTCGGTTCGGAGCCTGCGGGTAGGAGCGACATAGGCAGCCGCAGGGCGTCGGGGATGGCTTTGACCGCGTCGGCCTGCTGCTCGCTGTCGATGGTGGTGTAGATGTCGTCCACCTTGATGCTGGTGCGGCCGATCATCTCTTCGATGGCCTTGGTGTCCTTGCCTGCCTTGCGCATGAGGGTGACAGCGCAGTAGCGAGTCTTGTGCCCGGTCCGTTCGGCCGAGTCCTTGCCGGCCTTCTAGAGGAGTGCCTTGAATTCGGCGGTGTCGGTGGACCAGAGCCGTGGGCGGCCGTCCCGGTTGCGGAAGAGATGAGCCCGTGCGGTTTGGGCCGGTCCCTGGTTGCCTTCAGGTACGGTACCGGCGCATGACCTCGACGAGCTGCGAGACGAGGAGAAACGGGCCTGACCTGTCCGCTCTCTTGGGGGTGACGAGGCACAGCCGTCCCCTTACAGGTGCTCCATCGTGTATCCGTCGGACCTTTCATATGGCTTTGGGGCATTGTGCCTCGTAGTGGTGCCCACAAGGCCTGGCTGGATCGTGCTCTTGTTTCCGACCTGCTGTCCTAGCAGCCACATGCTTCCAGCAGTCGGTTTTGTCAATTCCAGGAGGAGCTTCATGGTTGTCGATTTTCCGGCTCCGTTTGGTCCCAGCAACCCGTAGACCCCGCCAGCTGGCACCTGTAGATTCAGCCCATCCACGGCTTTGAAATCTCCATAGGCTTTGATCAGCCCCTGTGTAACCACAGCCAGTTGCGGGTCATTGTTTCCGTCCGTATATGCCACTGCGCCTCCCCTTCCAATCGGAATTCAACTGATTCCTATGCAAGTTCGGCGGGTGCAATCCTTCAACGCGGGAAAAGAAACTGACCCCTGCAGGGGACAAGTCGCTGCTGATGAGGCTGATTTGCATCCATAGGAAAAGAGGCTCGCTGGATTTAGTCGTCTTTATGATTGAGTAGGGGCTACTTTGCAAACATGCAGAACTAAAAGCGTCCTCATCAAGAACTTGTTATTGGGTATTGGGACGCTAGGGGCCGGTGTGTGCATGCACTCACTCACCCATCCCCCAGAAAACAAACGATTCGATCTTGACATAATGGCAGGGTTTAGGGTCAAGGCATGACACGCGAAAGTAAATTCAGTGGCGAGGGCAGCAGGAGCGGCTTGAGCATCGGTCAGATGTCTGAGCTTATTGGGGTCAGTCGGAGAATGTTGCGCCACTGGGAGGAGGAAGGACTGATCTTCCCCCTTCGCGACCAGTCGAATTACCGGCATTATCTGCAGGGTGACGTCGCGCAGCTGGAGCGAATTGTGACATACAGGGAGATGGGCTTCAATGCCCGACAAATCAAGGCATTGCTCAATTGCAAGGCACCGCTGGCCTTGGATGAGTTGCGAGGTCAGCGTTTGCGGATTGAGGAAAAAATCCAGCTTCTTAGGAAAGCTACGAATCGTTTGGACCGGCTCATAGTCCTTGCTGAGGTGAAGTCGGGTAATGATTCAGCCGCTACGAAGACCGGTCAGGAGGACCAGTACTTTTCGGAAGCATACGAACGCTGGGGTACTAGTAGGCAGTGGCTTGAATATGCGGAGCGAAAAGCCATGTGCTCCGAGCAAGAGCAGAAAAAGGACACGGCCCGGCTCAAAAATGTAGAAAATGAGCTTGCACAAGCCAAGCGAAAAGGTCTGCCACCGTCCTCAGATAAGGTTCTCGAACTGATTGACGAGCATCGGCAGGCTTTGTCATGGTTCCATGTGACGCCGTCCATGCATGTCATTCTGGGGCGATTATATGTGGCCGACCCGCGTTTCAGACGCCATTACGAACAACTGGAACCTGGATTGGCGAAATGGATGCTGGTCGCAATCGAAACTGCAGCGCGTGCAAGCGGGATAGATCCGGCAACCGTCAAATGGGAGTGATGCAGTCAGTATCTTCCGTCTACGTATCACGTTTTCTGTTCGACTACCCAATTCAAAACACTTCAACTAAGGAACGAGGTAGCCATGGACAACCATGACCAGCCCAAAGCTACTGCTTATGCATGTGCAGGCATAAGTCCCGTGCCGGAGCCGGGGAAGGATGCGAAACCGCCGGAGCCTTATAGGGGCATCTATCTCATGCCCATGTTCATGTGCCTGTATAGCGACGATCTAGATGAATCAGAGGTTTTCTGGACGCAGGGATTGGGTTTCATCAATTTATACACCATGCCGGGCATGATGATTCACTTGAGGCGCTGGGCCTTTCAGGATGTGCTGATTCGTAAGAGTGGTTCCAATACTGGCGACCCTGATACGGATATGGAGTCCATAGGAAGTCTGAGCGTAGCAGTCACGGAAAAGCAGATCAGCAAGATTGTGGATTCATGCGAGCGCCTTCGTCCTGGCTCCACTTCAGCTCTATTACGTAAGCCGTGGAACTCGCTTGAAGCCAGGATTCACACTCCGGAAGGCCTGGCCCTTACCCTTACCGCTGCCTTGGCTGTCGATAAGAAGCAGACCGAAGTTTATCTAAACTCGCACGGTCAATGAGCAAAGTTCAAGCCCTCCTCCCCCGTCATTATTTGATTCTAAGAGCAACGATTAGATGTCCCTAACGGCTGGTGGGTTAAAACATAAGGCTCTATGTCTTTGAACAGATAATTATTGGCTCCAGCCTCGATGGCCGGCAGAATATGGTGGTAAGAGGTGCATTCCAACTGCGCTGCCAGCCAGTTGAATGGCACGGTTGAAACAGAATGTAGATGCATAATCCGGCAGGCTGCTCTGGACCCGGTAAGATCAGGTAGGGTGCCTGAAGAGGACAAACCGCAAAGCCCTGTAAAATTGGTTTAGTTGGTTTATTTTGGTATGTTACAGACCGAGAAGGCGAAACTCATAAGAGTTCCCACTGATTTACTCTTATCTGATTTTAATGTTTCAATGCTTTTGAGATGCTCATTGTCTTGCACCTGGTTCAGCGCGTACTGTTCACCATCTGAGGTGGTAAAGCGGAGGATGGGGTCTCCCTGCTTGCTGAGCTTGCATGACACGGTGCCTTTATCTACCTTCAGAGGCCAGGTGTGTCCCAGTTCTTCTTTTGAAATTGCTTGCGGGTTACTGGTAGCTGCAACCCTGTTGCTTCCATCAGTGGAATATTCTTCAGGGTGTCTCATGCCATCAGTGCAGCCGACAACCCCCACTGTCAGCATAATTGTGGCGCATATCAGGAAAAGGGTTCTGAGGCTCTGCTTGATTCGTTTCATAATTATCGACGTTCTTTCATACTTAGGGACGGTTTCTAGCGCTCGCTGGCCAAAGCCATATATCCGTCCTCGAGATTGGGCGCAGTTTCGACAGAGCCCGCAGGCGGTGTATCGGTAACTATGCGGTACCTCGTCCCCTGTGGGGTGGGTTCCGCGTTGATGATTGTGGCATTTTCCGGTAGGGCCGCGATAGGGGGCGTGATCCAGGTGTGACCGGCAGCTTCATGGATCAGCCCCTCTGTCGGCCCGTCATACTGGTTGCGTCCGCAACGTAATACACACACCCAGGGGCAGGTTTGTGCAACATCATCGAGTATGTGGGTGGAGAGGATAACGGTTCGATCCTGCCCCAGCTGGGCAAGGAGCGTGCGGAACCGCATGCGCTCTTCGGGATCCAACCCCGCTGTGGGTTCGTCGACTACCAGTAGCCGGGGGTCGCCCATAAGTGCCTGTGCGATGCCTACCCTGCGCCTCATACCCCCGGACAACCCTCCGATAGGTTGGTTCATCACGTCTTCCAATCCCACCTGTTCCAGGAGGGTATGTGCCTGCTCCTGCCGTGCACGTTTATTCTCGATCATTTTCAAGATGCCGATATAGTCAAGGAATTCAAGCGGGGACAGGTTCTCGTAGGGGGTGATGTGCTGTGGCAGATAACCCAGGTGCCGTTTTAGATTTCGCCTGTTGGCCGGCGAAGACAGGTCTTGTCCATCAATAAAAATTTTACCTTTAGTCGGTTTGATTATTCCGGTGAGAATACGCATGAGGGTTGTTTTGCCGGCACCATTTGGTCCTATGAGCCCTATCATGCCCTGTGGAAGATCGACGGTCAGATCGTTCAAAGCGGCCGGTCTCCCCCGAAAATCCTTGGTCAGATGGTCAATCGAGATAAACATGTGAGTAATTCCTTTCGAAGTCAGTGGATAGTCAGACCCGAGCTTTTATGTGGTTGGAGGCTATGTTTGCACCAGTGAAAAGAAGGAAGATAATACACACCTGCCAGAGCAGCGATATGACTCCTGATTGGGCGGTAAAGGGGCCGTTCGCTGGTGCGTACATAGGATTGGTGTGGAACCATCCCTGCGCGATCGGATCGCCAATGACTGATAGGGGGCCGCCATTGAGCGTCGGAAGTGGTAAGAGTGGGGTATAGAAAGCCAGCCAAGCCCATGCCAGGACGGCAAGAATTCGGGCCAGGATTGTGGGTAACAGGGCTCCCAGCAGGGCGGATATCCCCATGGCAATCAGCATTGATGGTGAGAGTATGACAAGTGCTACTGCCAGGGCCACCAGTACTGCCTTACCGTTGCCGTGGATGGCTTGGTGGACAGCGATCAATACAAGGAAAAGCAGGGAAGGTGATATGCAGATGACCCAGGCTCCCAAGACATGAGCTGCGCGGATGACTGCCATCGGCAAGGGGGAGGTGGATTCAAGTTCGTCCATACCTGTTCGCCTGCCGGCAGTCATAAGGTCGCTAAAGGATGCTGCGTATGCCAACGGGGTGAACATAGCAAGAACCTGTCCGGTAAAGACAAGACCCTGTATGTTGCTGAATCCAGGTGACTTAGGAGAGGCATAGGCCAAAAAGAGTGCGAAGAGCGCCAGCGGTATGCTGGCTATCCACAGAGCTTTACGCCGATAAAACATCAGTAGTGTGATGCGTACAAGGCTGAGTATCCTCATAGTTCTGCCACCTGCAATACGTTGCGTTCTGTATTACTGCACGTTTTCCATCCGAAGATTGCGCATGCTGCTGCAATAATCGATGGGACGAGTCGTTGCCCGGCCGGATCGGTTATGTACGGATCCCATATGAAACATAAAAACAGCCAAATAGCCATGGAAGCCAGCGACGACGTTGGCATGGACATGGTAAGTACGGCTATGAGGAAAACCAGGCAATTGACAATGAATATACCGCCAACCGGGGTAATTATGCTCACCCATCCCAGGTCACGTGGCCACAGTCGCATCATATGCAAACCGAGAAAAAGAAGGCCTGCGGCAGTAAGAAATGCCACGGTAATGATAAGCAGCCTGGTCGCTTGAACCTTCCGCCATCCAGTTGGAGTTGACTCGGAGAGTTCAACGAGTGGGTCGCCGTTGAGCACGAAAGCTGTGCATAGGCCAGCAGCAATGACTGGCACCTGAGTGAGAACCATCATAACTGGCCGTATGCGGCCCGGTGACCAAATGCCCTCCAGCAAGAAGCCCGCAAGAAGAATACCTGCGGTCAGTAAGAATGGCAGCAATACCAGCCTATAAAGCCTCTTGAACTGTATACCTACGAAAGCCAACCTCGTTCACCTTCTTCATATCTGGTTTTGGCTTCGGTTGCCGCCAGATATTGCTCGCTGCTTGTTCCGTCTGCTTAGTTAGTAGCGAGAGAGGATGAAAAGGTTCATTAATTTTTATATCCACAGGCGAGTTGAGTATGCCAGGCAAGAGGGGCTGTAAGGATAACAGCAGATAGGAGTCCCAGTGTCAGTAGGATGGTCCCTGCCCAGGCTGCGGTTGTAGTGGGTACCGAATTGACCCATGCCGGTAGGAAAAATGATGACCTAAAGTTCTGCAAAGTTCTCAATAGTGGTACAAGTACCCCTAGGAGCAGTGCAATCCAAGAGCATTGCCATATGCATAAGAGGGCCACGATATTCGCCAGGAGTGTTATGGGGGCTATCGTTTGGGCAATAACTGGCAGGGGCCTTATTCCAGGGTTAATCGCAGTGACAATCAATAAGGCTGCTCCCCCGACGACAATATTGGAGATAAAGGCCAGGAGCAGTCTAGTAGCTACTACAACTTGAGGTCCCAGGGGCATAGTGAGCATTAACTCACGATCGTCTTTAATGGAAAAAACCAGGATTATTGTCAACGCCATGTTGAGCATGAGCATATTTGCAAAGATATGCAGACCGAGACTGCCATACCGTGCACCTTGCATAGCGTTGCTAATTAAAACCGCGCATGCTGCTATCGCAATTTCCACCAGTAAGATATATCGCGGTATGAGGCGGAATTGGGTTCGAACAAGTGGGCTACAGGAACGCACTCGACGCATGAATGGTATCGGTTGATCCGTTGCCAGTGACGGCTTCTGGTGGATGGCCTTCAGTACGCTAGTAAAAGCCGGAACTGCCGGCTGAACATTCTGCTCTTTTTCCCTAAGCGCCTCTTGAACCTCACCCCGGTATTCTTCGGTGACCGGGCCTGTGCTGTCTGGGCTTGTGCTCTTATATCGGTCTGTCATAATCACCCCTTCAATTATCTCTGGCTCGGCACTTTATGGGTTTTGACAGGAGCGAGGTCGGTCAACTGTGGGCGCAGGATCTGCCTTGCCCGAGCAATGCGAGACTTCACAGTCCCAACCGGGACGTCGAGCAAGGAGGCTATTTCCGTGTAGGGTAACTCGTGGAGCCAGGCCAGCGTCACCGTGTATGCCATTTCTGCTGGGAGTGCATCAATCCTTTGCCGTATTATTTCCATCGTCAGATCCTTATTGACCAGTTCTACAGGCTCCAACTGATCATCGGTTATCGAGTCAAGTTCCGTCTGATCCATTTGGTCAGGTGGTTTCGGTTTGCGACGTTTCATATAGATTTGCCGCCGGGCAATGCTGAGTATCCAGGTGAGCACCTTGCTGTCTGCGCGAAAGGTTTTTGAGGAACGCCAGCAGCCCAGCCATGTGTCAGCAAAAACTTCATTGGCGTCCTCATCGTCGGATATTCGCAGGGAAATAAAGGCTTGGACGGTATGGGCATACTTATTGTAAAGCGCTTCAAAGGCCGATTCATTCTCAGCGGCCACCATTTTGATCAGACTTATATCATCAGCATCTGGATCAATGCGAGATCGTTTCACTGATGATGTCCTTCTCCGTATTGTCTACATCCCAGATATCGTCTTGCGTACTGCTATGCAAGCGGTTATCGCGGTTATGCTTCATTGCTATTACGAATATGCTGAGATGCTGCTTCTGGGGTCACCCATACTGTGAATCTGGTCGCATGGCAACACATTAACGTCTGCGCATCAAGTAACTTCTCATCAGGTGTAGGTGTCCCAGCGCTTATTTACGCCCTTTCAAGTACTTCCATATCTTCTTTAGGGCCCAGTCGTAGTGGCTGGAAGTCGAGGAGATGAAGGCAGAGCCCAAGGTAGAGTTGCCTGTCCATGGGAGGGCGCCCTTGGTGAACAGCTGTTCGTTGGTGAACGATTGCGCCAGGGCCATGACCTTCTTATGGGATTCGACGAACAGGTTCAAGGCCTGATCGTAGGTGGTGTCATCATGCTTGTCCCGCAGCTTCACATTCATCTCGCCGTAATTACGCCAGTTGTAGCTGTCCGGAAGAAAGTCGTGGGTCCTGCCCTGCTGGTTGTCCTCCACCCAGTTCAACAGCAGCTGATGCCACTCGTAGAGATGGACGAGCACGTCCTTGATGTTCCTGTCGCGTGCCCAATGGGCCCCCTTCTCCTTGCTCAGGTCGAAGGAAAAGCGGCCATTGCGTTCTTCAGGTGTCAGCGGCTCAAGCAGCGCCATGATTTTGTCGAAGCCATCATCAGCCGCCTTGATGAATTCTTCCTTGGTGGTCGGTCGCGCCATGACGGTCCTCCATTTGTCTGTTGTTGACAAGATTTGACTGGTCCATCGTCACCTGTCTCGGTTTGTCATCGACTGTACCCTATATGAGCCTTACAAATGCTCGCGTATAGGAAATCGTCGCGAACTCAAGTGCTTACATGTACTGGTGAAAAGCCATCAATTACTCACAGTCGCATCTACCCACCAATTAAATTCATTAAGCCGAGCGCTGCATATACCGACTTAATTTATTTAACAAGAGACCTGAAGGAATGACAGAGGTCGGCAGGCTTGCTGTGGCTCAAATATGTGCCCGGCTGTATGCAGCGAGGCTTTATTACTCGCCGATGGCATGCGATATGACACTGACAGAGTTCTCGAATCTGGTGGTCAGGGCTTGGATTCCTGTGGCTGCGGCACCAAGCAGGGATGCGATGAGCATCACTACGATCCAAGCGCCCCATTGCACGCTCATCTGTGCTTTGCCCATAAAGCGTGAGAGCATGAAGGTCAGGGATGAGGTGCAGAGCAAGGTGATGACGAGGGAGAACAGTGTGCTGGTAATCATAGTGATGATGCCGTCAAGTGCGCCCAATACTCTGAGCTGGCCGATTCCGGCACCTGATACGTAGGTCAGCGCCAGATCAAGTCCTCGGCCTTTGGAAGTGATCAAGGTGCCTGCAATTGCACCTGTTATCGCGATGATCATTGGCGGTCCAGTGAGCGCCAAGAGACTCGCAAACATGTCTGTGGTCGCCGGAACAGTGCCTGGTGTGTGGGGAAAAGCGACTAGCAAGGTGGTGATCATTGTGCTCAACCCTCCGCCGACGGTCATCAGCAATGATAGACCCGCAGTCATCGGGATTATCGTCGCTCCCTGGCGCTGTATGCTGCCGACAGCCTGCTGGCCTGCCAGCCTCCAGGTTCTGGATGGCAACGCCACAATACGTGTCCATATCGCCGTGAAGCCGGGAAAGAGGTATGGCGCGAAAGCTGCCAGCGAGAATATCAGGAGGAACATGCCGCCCATGGCGAAGGCGAGAAATACCGTCATCCGATCCGCAGCGGCATCGCTGCTCATCTGACTGGCAGGAGGGTTAGTTGCAAGTGCAAAAGCTGGAATCAGCAACATGCAGCCAGCACCAATCAAGCATACGATTCCCAGGAGGAAGCGGAAGACGCCTATCCGCTTTGGCGGATTCTGGGATTGCCTGAGGGCTTCCATTGGTCGTATTTTCGAGAGCGAACGGATAGTCAACAAGGTGCTTATGAAGATGGGCGCAGCGCTGAAAGCGAGGCCTTTGCCCGGCGAATCGAACAGGTGGCTGCCGGTATAGGTCAAATGCAAATCTAATGGATTTGTCACCATGGCGAAGGTCAAGGGCGTAATCACCGGCAGCAAAAGGCAGGTGCCTGCAACAGACAGGATGAATAATCCAATGACTATCAGCAGATTCCAGGCCAGCAGTTGCCAAGGCAGAGCGCCTTGTAAAACCATGAGCGCCAGTTGATGCCGCCGTTGATTGAGTGCTGAGTTCATGACCCATAGCAGCACAGCTATGGTGATGATCACGCTGAATGCCAAGGCGGGACCAGTGTATGCGGATCCAAGTTCCTGCTCCGGACCCTGATAGTCCTGATCAATGATTGCGGCGACCGCGATAAGGGAGCAGATGACAGTCTGGGATACTACCATGGCCAGCAAGACGGCGCTCCAGACCATGGGCGCTGCTTTGAGTTCGGACAGAGCGCCTCTCATACCATGGGCGCTTTCGCAGAGAATGACTGGCTGATACGGCCATCGCGCACGGCAAACAGCCGATCGCACTGACCTGCCACCTCATTGTTATGCGTCACCAGTACGATGGTTTTCTTTTCGTGGTTGGCAAGGTCCTTCAGCACCGATATGACCTTTTCTCCGGATTCCTGATCCAGGGCGCCAGTCGGCTCGTCCGCGAATACCACGTCTACGTCGGATAACAGGACCCGGGCCAGGGCAACACGTTGCTGCTCGCCGCCCGACAGCAGGGTGACGCTTTTCTTTTTCTGATCGATCAGGCCAAAGTACTTCAAGAGGGAATCCGCCGTCTTTCTAGGAAAGCGGGATCCGCGAAGGGTGAATGGCAGAGCCAGATTCTGCTCGACTGTCATGCTGGTGATCAGGTTGTAGGACTGGAATACGAAGCCTAGATGCTGGCGTCTGAACTTGGTCATGGCCGATATCCCCAGACGGGTTATGTCCCTGCCCAGCAGAAGCACAGTGCCGCTAGTGGCCTTCTCCAGCCCAGCCAGGCAATACAGCAGCGTCGATTTGCCGCTGCCTGACGGCCCTATGATGCCGGTCATCTCCCCCGGATAGGCAGTGAATGCTATGTCATTGAGAATGGTCAGTGAATCGCCGCGGCGCGGGGAGACCACCATGGACAGCCCCGTAGCTTCAATCGTTGGTGTCGGGCCTCTGCTTTCGCTTACGTTGGGGTTATTCATAGTTGCATCTTTCCCTTGGATGATCATCGACGACCTTCCAGACCGAGGCATCTACGCCCAGTAATGCTGATGCGCCTCGCAGATGTCATGTGCCCTCGTTCGTCGCTTGCCCCTGTATGACGGTCATCCTTGTCGTCATCAGTCACTTCCATTGATATCAGCGAAAGAAGGGATGAAATACCCTGATTTACCCTGAATTATCCCTGACTGGGCCCTGATTTTTTCGAAATAACGGACATGTTCGAGCAGCTATGCTTACGCGCCGCCACTGGCAAAGTCAGTAGCGGCGGGGATCAGCTGATTACTGCTGCAGGCTCATTCGCTGACAAGCAGTAGGGATTTGATGGCGGTGCGCTGGTCCATGGCCTCATAGGCTTCCTGGATGTGATCCAAGGCAAAGCGCTGGGTGAAGACCTTGCCTGGCTGGATGCTGCCCTTGAGCACCTGGTCAAGGAGCAGATGCCTGTCATATGTGGTGACTGCGGCCGTGCCTCCTCGCAGACCGACGTTGCGCCAGAACAGCTTAGAGGTGTCCATGGTAGCCTGCTGCGGCACACCCACCCTGCCGACCACTGCGCCGGGCCGGGCCACTCTGACGGCAGTATCGGTGGACAGTTCGGTGCCCACGCATTCCAGGACTGCATCGGTTCCTGCTCCGTCGGTGAGGGCCATGACCTGCTCCACAGCAGCGTCGCCGCGTTCAGCCACGATGTCAGTGGCTCCGAATTCACGCGCCAACTTCTGGCGGTCCTCATGTCGGCTCATGGCAATGATGCGTTCGGCCCCACGCAGCTTGGCTGCTATGACACCGCACAGACCCACCGCCCCATCGCCCATGACCACGACTGAGTCGCCTTCTTTGACCTGGGCTGTTGCGGCTGCATGATAACCCGTGGCCATCACGTCGGAGAGGGTCAGCAGTGAGTCGAGCATGTCGTCGCTGTAGTCCTCTGGCTGGCCTGGAATCTTCACCAAGGCCCAGTCCGCGTTGGTGAAACGCAGATACTCACTCTGGTAGCCGCCGCTCCCCCGCCTGTCCGGATCAAGGCAGTCACCGTCGAAGCCGGCCCTGCAGGCCGCGCAGTGTCCGCAGCCATGGGTGAAGGGCGCAATGACGAAGTCACCAGGTTGGACATGAGAGACATCCGAGCCCACTTTTTCAACCAGGCCGATGGCTTCGTGCCCTACGTGACTGCCTGAGGGCATTGAGGAAATCCCCCGGTACCACCACAGGTCGGATCCGCACACGCAGGCCCGGACGACCCGAATTACAGCATCTCCGGGCTTTTCGATGGTCGGCATCGGTGCTTCCTCCAGCTCGATGCGGCCTGGCTTCACAAACTTTGCTGCCTTCATGCTTCTGCTCCCCATTCTTCACTACCAGGCATATATGTCTGCCAAGTATGCGGATGAAACATAGTCTAGGGAGTTCAATCCGCTTGAAGTCAAGTCGATGCCTTATTGCGCGCGATTCACAGAGGTGCGGACAAGATTGTCACACGGGAATACGGTCATAAGATGCAGCCAGATATAGGTGCTGTATAGGGGTGCCGTATAAGGCTTGCTATGTAGAGGTGGCGTATGGAGGTATCTTCATATGCCTTGTGACAGATCGCATGCATTCCTGCATGCACGTCGTAGGCCGAGCCTCAACGATTCAACTCATTTGGAGGAGCTTTGTGGACCGCCAAGTGCCTTAAGGAAGGCGGCATAGGCCTGGGGGTTGCGATGGTTTTTGCCTGCTTGGACAATCAGCCCGTGATATTCACGCAGATCGTTGAGCGGCCATTGATCAACCCGGATAAAATCCGCCTCGTACTCTTCGCCCTCCTGGTATGACCGCAAGGAGGCCCATCCCAGACCGTCCAACATCCGGCGTGCATAGGCGTCCCAGATAAAGCAACGCTGGCCGAAGGCATAGAGCCGTATGACATCCGCCGTCTCGCGTCCGACTCCGGCAATGGTGAGCAGGTCGTCACGCAGACCTTCATCCGCGCAATCCTCAACATTGGCCGTGCGGATGCCGTGAGCCAGCAGCCACTGAGCCAGGGCCTTGCAGGTGCGTGCCTTGGCCTTCATGAAGCCGCTGGATCTGATCAGCGCGGTCAAAGTAGTCAGGTCGACGTCGGCCATGTTGCAGGGGTTGAGCAGATCGGCCGTGCGCAGCTGCTCGATGGACATGGCCGCGTTCCCCCAGGCTGTATGCTGGACCAGCACCGCTCCGATCATCATCTCGAAGTCGGTCTCTGCCGGCCACCAATTCTGCACTCCCAGACGAGCGAGCAAACGCGAGTACAGCCACTGTGAGCAACCGGCATTTATCCTGCCTGCATCGCCCATAACGCCTCCATACGATTCCTGACGCTTTCATGGTAACAGCTGGCTCCAGCCGGTGCGGAGCGAGTCAGAGGATGGCAGGCGCCTGGGCGAAGTCTGTGATAGCGCCATCGGCCTTGGAACGGATGGAATCCCAGTCCTTGGCCGAGGACTGGTCGTACATGGCCCAGACCTTCATCCCAGCGCGCTTGGCCGAATCGACGGCGACAAGAAGATCCTCGAACACTGTGCAGTGGTCAGGCGCAACGCCCAACATCCGCGAAGCCAACAGGTAGATTTCCGGCTCCTCCTTGCCTATGCTTTCGGCGTCATCCACACTGCAGACCTGGTCGAAACAGTCGACCATGCCTGCATGTTTCAGGGCAGCCTGTCGCAGGCGCGGCGGGAGGCTGGTCGCCACAGCCAGTGCGGCACCGCTGGCCCTCAGCGCTCGCAGGTAATCGAGTGCATGCGGCTTGGGCTGCACGGCCGTGGCGTAGAGCAGGAGCGCGTCCTGGTTCCACTCCTCCACCAAGTCCTCTGGGCGCTCGTCAAGGTGGAAGCGGTCAATGGTGTATCTGGCGATGGCGCCGGTCTGCATGGAGGCCACTGCAGAGGCGTAATCGTCTGGCATGGGGATGTTGCGGCGAGCGAAGAAACGTTGGTCGATTTCCTTCCAGACTCCCATGGAATCCAGAAGTGTGCCGTCGAGATCGAAGATGGCGGCCTTGCCAATGTTGACTTTTGTTCCATTTTCGCTCACGCTGCAAGTTCTCCTATTCGTCGAAGTCATTCATAGTAGCATGACCGCAGATCACGTCCGGACCGGCGGCCTGGAGCCGAAGCACTGCCCAATCAGCCTTGGCTTCAAAAAAGTAGGTATGTTCAACAGTTTAATATTGCTGCACAATGCATCAATCCAGGCGCTTGTCAAATATTTTGCGCTCAGTGAGTGAAAAGCGCATAAAAGTTGAAGAAAATATACAATATTGATTGAAACAATGTTAGCATGCAAATACTAGAGAAAATCATCGAAAAAGGAGACTTATGGCTATTCAAGAAACGACAGCGGCTCTGGCTGATCCACTGCGTCGTCGTGTGATGGATCTTTTGGAGCAGGGCGGCATGGAGGCTGGACGCCTGGCCGAAAAGCTGGGAATGACGCCATCCAAGCTGTCCTATCATCTGCGGAAATTGAAAGAAGCAGACCTGATTGTCGGCCACAAGCAGGGCACCAGGGTCATCTACGAACTCAATCTGAGCGTGTTGGACAGCACTATTCAGTGGCTCTACCGCCTGCGGACCAGCGCCAGCGACAAGAGAAGTGTGTCTGAGCCGCAGACTGTGAGCAAGGAAACTGGTTCGACGGCAGTTTCCGAGTCCTAAGGAGACTCTCATGGCGGATGGCAGCAAAGCGGGTCGGTTCGTCCCGACCCTTGTCGCGGCTCAGTGGTTGCCGGGGATAATCATGCTGGGCGTAAGCCGCATAGTGGTCAATCGTCTGACGAATGAAAAGGTCCCGCTTCATTGGAATGCACAGAACCAGGTGGACCGCTGGGGCTCTCCCCAGGAGCTGGTTTGGATGCCCTGCTTCTGCCTTGTCATTGCGCTGATTTGGACCATCCTCATGCTCGTCCTGCGCGCATATTTGATTAAACGTGGTGATGAAGCGGGACATACCTTGACCGTTTTTCTGCTTGGTGGTCTATGCATGCAGATTATTTTCGCGGTTTTAGATCTGTTCGAATTAGCTGTTGCTGATCCGCATTGGGGCTGGTGGCCGACGGATTTCGGCATTGATAAGGTCGCCATGCTTTTGACCGGTCTGACTCTCATAGTCATCGGCAATCTTGCTCCTAAAACCAGACCCAATGGCATCAGCGGTTTTCGGGTGCCAGGTGCCTACTCCAGCCGCGAGGCTTGGCGCCGTTGTCAGCAGTTTGGCGGGGTGCTCTTCATGATTCTGGGCGTGGTCATGATCCTGGCCGCCCTGGCTTATAGCGGAGTCAGGCTCTACTGGATCTGTGGAACCGCTCTGGCAATCGTCCTTGTACTCATATGTGCCTATGGTTCATACGCTGGCAGGAAGTATGCCGGGCAGGGAGAACCTATATACCACCGTTAGTTCCTGTATGCAATGCGTGGACTGAATGAGACGGTAAATGTCAGATCAGAATACAAGTAAGAACTTCCAGAATTCGCTGGAAGGATGTCGAAGCTGATTTAGATCAAATCAAGTATCCGGCAACATGGTGCTTGATGGTAGCGTCAGTACACGAGTCAAATTCGACAGTTCGACCAGTCATCGGCTTTCACGCAGAAAGCTCTATTAGTGGCCATGGTGCACAGCCTGTATTTCATGGAAATCAGCCTGTCGAAAACAAGGATTAAAGCCAGCGCACTTCTGTCGGGGATTATTGAGGAAGTAAGAGCATCCCCGGTATCTTGCTCGTCTGACTAATCCAAGAATGACTGGCTACACGCCCAACAATCACCCGCACACTCACCCGCTTGAACTTGCATAGCTGTCCAGCCAGTTCAGATTCCAGGGAAGTTCTTGCTTTCTCATCAATGATTCACAGTTTTGCTTAGATTAATGAATTCATATACGCCATCGTTTGATTTCTGCAGTTTAGAACCATCTGTTTTAAATCCTGCTCTCTGGTAAACTTTAATTGCACGTTTATTGAAGCTAGCTACAGATAGAACTATTATTCTGTAATTGAAATTATTCTGTATAAATGCTTCGATCTCTGTAATGAAATTTAATCCCAGCCCTCGTCCAGTCAAGTCCGGTCTCAATCCTAAACCGACTTCTACCCTTTCCTCTGATAACCTTTCCAAGCAAAAATAACCAACCAGTTCATCTGTATCGTCCAAAATCTGATAGTACTTATTTGCCCGCAACCTTGGAGTGATTATCTCTTCAAAATCCTCTTGATCATTCTCCATATCGTAAAAACTATACATATCGCTGTAATGCCATTCTCTGGCTATCTGGTCTGCATTTGCCTGAGTTAATAACGCTATTTTTTCAAACTTCATATTTTTCCCTTACTCAATATACAGACTCGGAATTTATATTGGTAATAATGGTACAAAGACCTCGTTTAAGTGACCCAACAGTCAATCAATAAAACCCAAACTTTGGAAAAGACACGAATCTTGTAAGCCAAGTTTGCATTGCGAGGCTACCGGAGTGAGATGGTCGAGGTGCTGCGCCCGGTCCGCAGGGGTATGGAAAGGTCCCTGGGCCGACTCAGGAGCCGGGCCAGGGACCTTCTTTACTTGCGCTTCTTCTTCTCGCGTATATGCACCGAGATCTGGATGGGAGTGCCCTCGAAGCCGAACTCCTCGCGTAGGCAGCGTTCCAGATAGCGGCGGTAGCCGTGCTCTAGGAAGCCGGTGGCGAAGATCACGAAACGCGGCGGTCTGGTGGAGGCTTGGGTGGCGAAGAGGATCCTCGGCTGCTTGCCGCCCCGCAGCGGATGCGGGTGTGCAGCCTGAACCTTGCCCAGGAAGGAGTTGAGCTTGCCGGTCGGTATGCGCTTGTCCCATGATTCCAGAGCGGTGCGCATGGCCCTGGCCAGCCGGTTGGTGTGCCAGCCGGTCTTGGCGGAAAGGTTGACCCGCTCGGCCCAGGTGACCCGGTCGAACTCGGTCTGCCAGAGCCGCTCAAGACGCTGACGGCCGAAGTCGTCCAACAGATCCCACTTGTTGAAGACCAGGACGATGGCCCGGCCGGCATCCACAGCCTGGCTCATGACCTTCAGGTCTTGGTCGGCGATGGGCTGGGAGGCATCAAAGAGAATCAGCGCCAGTTCCGAGCGTTCGATGGCCGCCTGGGTGCGCAGGCTGGAGTAGTACTCGGCACCCGAGATCTTGTGCAGGCGGCGCTTGATGCCGGCGGTGTCGATGAAGAGCCAGTCCTCGCCGTCCACCTGGACCACCTCGTCGACCGGGTCACGGGTGGTGCCGGCCACATCGTGGACCACGGCCCGCTCCTCGTGGGCCAGCTGGTTGAGCAAGGAGGACTTGCCCACGTTGGGCCGCCCGACCAGAGCCACCCGGCGCAGGCCCTCCGGGGTGAGGAATCCTGAGGTCTTCTCGGCCTTGCTGAGCTGTTCCAGCGCGGCGTCCAGCAGATCGCCTATCCCCCGGCCGTGCATGGCGGAGATGGCATAGGGTTCGCCCAGGCCCAGCTTCCAGAATTCGGAGGCGGTGTAGTCGGCCATCCGGTCATCCAGCTTGTTGACGGCCAGGACGACTGGCTTGCCTGCGGCCCGAAGCATGGTGACGATCCGCTCGTCGCTGGCGGTCAGCCCCACCTGGCCATCCACGACCAGAATGACGGCATCCGCCAGGGATACGGCGACCTGCGCCTGGGAGGCAATGGCGGATTCGATGCCCTCCACATCGCTCTCCCAACCGCCGGTGTCCACCAGCTTGAATTGGGTGCCGGCCCACTCGGCCTCATAGCTGACCCGGTCCCGGGTCACGCCGGGGGTGTCCTCGACCACGGCGGCACGACGGCCGAGAATCCGGTTGACCAGGGTGGACTTGCCCACGTTGGGCCTACCCACCACGGCCAGCACGCCTACGGCCTTGGGGCCATGGTCCTGGTCATCCTGGTTTTCGGAGCCTCCCTCCAGCAGGGCTCGGTCCTCTTCATCCAGCTCATAGTCGTCCAGGTTGCGGGCATACTCGTCGTAGGAGTCCTCCTCCATGGCCGAGGAAACCAGATCGATCAGGACCTGCAGGGTCTGCTCGAAGGTCAGATCGGAGTTGTCCACGGTGGTCACCCCGTCAGCGGCGCTCATGAAGGAGGTGACCTTGGCATCCCGGGCATCCCGGGCAGCCAGATCCTCGGCGCCAGCCGACCCTGAGTGTGCCTGGCCGCTTCGGCGAGCCTGACGGACCTCCTCACGGGCTGTCAACAGCACACGTACCTGGGCATCCGGGGCCACTACCGTGGTGATGTCCCGCCCCTCGGCCACCACGCCTCGCTCCTGGTCGGCCATGATTGCCTGCTGGGCGGCGATGAGGACATGGCGCACGGCCGGAATCGAAGAGACCACGGAAACATGCTCGGAAACCTTGGTGGAACGTATCTCTTCATCCACATCACGGTCATCCAGGCTGACTCTGGGATGTTCGGGGTCCAGTCCCATGACCAGGTGGCCGCCGGTGATGGAATCGGCAACGGCTTCAGTGATCGCCTCCTGGTCGGGTTGATCCGCGTCCAAGTCCAGCCCGCGGTCCATGCACCAGAGGGTGACCGCCCGGTACATGGCACCCGTGTCCAGGTAGGCCAGGCCGAAATGTTTGGCCAGGGCCCGCGAGGTGGAGGACTTGCCCACGCCTGCCGGGCCATCGATGGCGACGGTGATCACAGTCCGACCTCCTTATCCAGGGCCTTGATCTCGGCGGCGGAGAGCACCCGGTATGAGCCCGGACGGATCTCGCCCAGTCGGATGGGGCCAATCTGGGTGCGCACCAGCCGGGTCACCGGGTAGCCGATGGCGCCGAAGATGCGCCGGACTATCCGGTTCTTGCCCGAATGCAGGACCACCTTGACGATGGTGTGCTCGCGGTTGTGGTCGATGATGGCGCAATGGTCCAGGCGGATGAGGCCGTCGTCCAGCTCCACCCCTTGGCTGACCAGCCGCCGGCAGACGTTGCCGCCGATGTGACCACTGAGCGTGGCGATATAGGTCTTCTCCACCTCGTAGCGCGGGTGCATGACGTGCTGGGCCAGCTCCCCGTCGTCGGTCATGAGAATCAGGCCCTCGGAGTCGTAGTCCAGCCTGCCCATGTGGAAGACCCGCTCGTAGCGGTCCCCGATGATGTCGCGCAGGGTGAACCGGCCCTTGGGGTCGTCCATGGTCGAAAGGACCTTGCGGGGCTTGTTCAGGGCCAGCGTGACGTGCTTGTCGTTCAGATGGATGCGGGATCCATCCACGCGAATTTGCTGGTGGGAGGGGTCAACCCGGCTGCCCAAGGTGGTGACCAGCTCGCCGTCGACCTCGACCCTGCCCTGGGTGATGATCTGTTCGCATTTGCGACGAGAGCCGAATCCGGCCTGGGCCAGCACCTTCTGGAGGCGGATGCCTTCCTCCCCCTGTTCGCGCGCTCTGATCGCCTGTGTGTATGGATGTGGCATCGTTCTCCCAACGTGGCCTGATAGATATGTAACGGATGACGTTCTGGACGACCGCAGCCGCCGAAAGGTCATATCATACTATATCGGAGCCTAGGGAAGTGTTGTTGGCTTGCTCTAAGCTAGAAACTGTTGTTGTTCATTGTCGTCGAAGGGATTGCAAGGTGGGGAACATGACTATGGAAGCAAGTGCTGAGCCGGTCCTCGAAAAGGCCGACGGGCAGGTTGCCGCAAAGCCCGTCCGCAGGCGGATCAGGGCCCGTGATGTTCGCTGGATTCGTGCGGCCGCAGAGCTGGCGGGCACCTTCCTGATCTGCGCGGTCATCTACCTGTCCTACAGCTTCGGCCAGCTGGTCATGGGCCAGCCAAGCGTGGTGCTGCCGGTTCTGGGAACCGCCCTGACCTACCTGGTCGTGACGGCCATGCTGGGTGGCGTCTCCGGTGGACACTTCAACCCCGCTGTGACCGTGGCCGCCATGTTCACCTCTCAGATCGGCATTGTTGATGGGCTGATCTACATCGTCGCCCAGGTGATCGGCGCTATTGGCGCCGGTGCGATCGCCGTCGCCCTTGTTCCGGTCAGCAAGTCCGTGCCGGACAGGACCTGGCTCATGTTCTCGGTCAACGGTTTTGCCGGAGGCTCGCCCGCTGCAGCCACCCTGGGCCAGCAGCACATCGCCTTCGGGGCGCCCATGGCCATCGTGGTTGAGCTGATCGGCTGCATGATCGTGGTGGCTGCGGCCATCACCACCCTGCGCTCCGACGGCCGTGCCCGTCGCAACCATGCCCTCTATACCGGGCTGGCCTACGGCGTCGGCGTACTGGTCACCTACCCCATCACCTGCTCGGGACTGAACCCGGCTCGCTCCACCGGCATCGCCATCTTCGCCCAGTCCAAGCACATGGCCGTCAGCCCGATCTCCCAGCTCTGGCTCTTCTGGATCTGCCCCCTGCTGGCTGCATCCCTGGTGGCCCTGGTCATCATCGTGACCAGCATCATCACCGACAACATGGCCATGCGCGCCATGGGCGCTGCTACTGATGCGCAGCTAGTTGTACAAATGGATGCAGATGCTCAGGCACAAGCACAAGCTGATGCTTTTGCCCCCGGTGCCCAGGCTCAGGCGGGCCCGGATGCTCAGGCTGAAGCCTTTGCTCCTGCCGGTGCCCAGGCTCAGGATCAATCGGCCCAGGCATCTCCTGCTCTGGTTCAAACCCCTGTTGCTGATACAACTGACACGGTCGCCCCTGCAGACACCAATGCTCAGACCGTCGATGTATCGTCTCTATCCGATTCCGATGCAGGTCAGAATACTGATGCTGGAGAGGACACTGTTGCCCCTGCTGAGGCAGGAACCATTCCTGATCTGCAGATCGAGCCCCTTCACACCACTTCCGAAGACGAAGACGGTGACACTCAATCCGAAGACAAGCCTACTGAAGACTGAACCATCGAGGATTGAAAGCCTGGAGGGGGTCACAGCAGCAGCTGAATGCTGAAGTAGGTGACCAGGAGGCCGATGCCCAGGGCTATGCTGATGAAGGCATCGAAGGGCACTGACCGCACCTTCCAGGGGCTGCGATCCTTGAGGATCAGCCGCAGGGCGCCGCAAACCAGGGCCGCGATGGACACCAGTCCAGTCGCGGCCCATGTGTATCCGAGGAAGGCCACAAGCGCGGCGACCAGCACCACCAGAAAGATGATGCCCTCGCAGACAGGACGACCCTCCTGAGCCTCAGAGACGAAGGGATGGCCTCGGCCTGATGTCTTGGGTGGCTGTGGGGGCTTGAGGTCCGGATTCTCGACCTTGTCTGCGTCTGTCATACTCTCCTGCCTCTGCACTTGCTCTGTCGGTTCGAGCCTACCAGCGCTGCTGACGCAAAGCGACCGTGCCGCCATCGCCCTTGGACGATGATGGCACGGTCACTGTTTCAACAAGGAGCCAGAGCAGTCCGATCAGTTCTTGTGCTGGAAGATCAGATGCTCGTTGGCGAAGGTGTCGAAGCCCAGGCTGTAGAGCTCGCGGCCATAGCCGGAGTTCTTGATGCCTCCGAAGGGCAGCTCTGGCATGGTCACCCAACCGCCGTTGATGAAGGTCATGCCGGTCTCGATGCGACGTGCCAGGGCATCCGCATGTTCGGTATCCGAGGAGAAGACCACACCACCCAGGCCGTAGCTGGAGTCGTTGGCCAGTTCGATGGCTTCATCCTCGTTGGCCACCTTGTAAATGGAGGCTACGGGGCCGAACATCTCCTGGTTGTAGACGGGGTTGTCACGGTCGATGTCCGTCAGAACCGTCGGGGTGAAGAAGGCCCCCGGCGAATCGTAGGGCTTGTTGCCGTAGACTACCTTGGCTCCACCGGCCACAGCCTTTTCGACCTGCTTGGCCAGATTGTCGCGGGCGGAGACCATACACATGGGGGCCAGGGTGGTTTCGGGGTTGCTGGGATCACCCAGAACCGCGTGCGAGAAGGCGTCGACGATGAGCGAGACGAAGTCGTCGTAGCGGTTCTCCGTGACGATGAAGCGCTTGGAGGAGGTGCAGACCTGGCCGGCGTTCGTCAGCCTGGCGCCTGGGGCCACCTTCTTGAGCAGATCCCAGTCAGCGTCATCCAGGACGATGAAGACGTCGTTGCCGCCCAGCTCCATGGAGGATTTCTTCAGGTGGGCTCCGGCCGACTTGGCCACTGAGGCACCACCGCGCTCCGACCCGGTAAGGGCCACGCCAGAGACCCGTGGATCGGCGATGGCACGGTCCACCTGGTCATAGTTGATGAAGAGGTTGGTCAGGCTGCCCTCGGGGGCTCCAGCCTTGGTCACGGTCTCCTCGAAGGCCACCGCCGAGCCGGGCACGTTAGAGGCGTGCTTGAGGATCATGGGGTTGCCCAGAATGAAGTTGGGGGCAAACACACGCATGATCTGGTAGTAGGGGAAGTTCCAGGGCTCCACCATGACCAGGACGCCCGTTGCCTGCTTGACGTAGTAGGCCTTGCCAGCGGGGTTGTCCAGGGGGACGGGAGCCAGCAGCTCCTCGGCGTGGTCGGCGAAGTAGTCGGCGATGTCCGCGCACAGCTCCACCTCGGCGCGGGCCTCGCCCACCAGCTTGCCCATGTCCCTGGTCAGGTTGGCTGCCAGAGCGTCCTCATCCTGACGGAAGAGCTTGGCCACCTGCCGCAGCTGAGCGGGGCGGTCGCCGGGGCCCTCCTGCTTGCGCCAGGTCTTGTAGAGGTCATGGCCGCGGGCCAGGGCGTTCTCCAGATCTTCGTCTGTGGCATCCGGGTAGGTCTTGATCAGTTGGTTGTTAAAAGGATTGACTGTCTGATAGGTCACAATATCTCCTTCGATTATGGGTCCCAGTCAGCATCATCGCTGGTCAGTTCATTCAGCATATCACTGCATTGGACCCCGCGGTCAACGAATTTGCCGCAGGGCGACATTCGACCGCGGGGTCCGGTTTCATCAGTGGAAGAAGTGGCGGGTTCCGGTCAGATACATGGTCAAATCGGCGTCCTGGGCGGCCTTGATCACCTCGGGATCACGGATGGACCCTCCCGGCTGCACCACGGCCCGGATACCGGCCTGGATCAGATACTCCAGACCGTCTGCGAAGGGGAAGAAGGCGTCGGATGCAGCCACAGAGCCCTTGGCACGGTTACGGCCCTCGTCCAGGGTGTTGGCACGCTCGACCGCCAGGTGGCTGGAGTCCACCCTGTTGACCTGGCCCATGCCGATGCCCACGGTGGCTCCCTGGTTGGCCAGGAGCACGGCGTTGGATTTGACCGAGCGGATGGCCCGCCAGGCGAAGGTCAGATCATCCATGGTCGCCTGGTCGGCGGGGCTGCCGGAGACCAGACGCCAGGTGGAGGGATTGTCTCCCGGGGCGTCGATCAGGTCGGGCGTCTGCACCAAGGCTCCCCCGTCGATTTGACGGATGACCGGGCGCTGACGCGGGCGGCGTTCCACAGCCAGGATGCGCAGGTTCTTCTTGGTACGCAGCAGGTCCAGGGCCTCGGGCTCATAGCCCGGAGCCACTATCACCTCGGTGAAGACCGGCTTGATCTGCCGGGCCATGGTCAGGGTGACGGTTCGGTTGGCGGCGATGACCCCGCCATAGGCGCTCATGGGGTCGCAGGCGTGGGCTCGGCGGTGGGCTTGGGCGATGTCCTCCCCCACGGCCAGACCGCAGGGGTTGGAGTGCTTGACCACGGCCACTGCGGGCAGGTCGGGGAAATCCCAGACCGAGCGCCAGGCGGAGTCAGCGTCCACATAGTTGTTGTAGCTCATTTCCTTGGCCCCGCCCAGGTGCTCTGCCGCGGCGAAGCCATCCCGGTCCAGCGGGTCCAGGTAGAGGGCGGCCTCCTGGTGGGGGTTCTCGCCGTAGCGCAGCTGGTTGGCCAGACGCCAGGTGCGAGTCAGTGCCGGGGCCGATTGCTGATCTTCGGTCTTGTCATGCTTGTCGTCGACCCATGTGCGTGCAGTCCACTCGGCGATGGCCGCGTCGTAGGAGGCGGTCAGGGCGAAGGCTTTGGCAGCCAGGTGTCCACGCTCGGACAGGCTGAACCCGGTGCCGGAGGCGATGCGCTCGGCGGCCAGGGCATAGTCGTCCGGGTCGGTGATGACAGCCACACTGGCATGGTTCTTGGCGGCGGCCCGGATCATGGCAGGGCCGCCAATGTCGATACGCTCCAGGCACTGGTCTGGGTCGGCGCCCTCAAGGACGGTCTGCTCGAAGGGGTAGAGGTTGACCACCACCAGGTCGAAGGGGGCTATGCCCAGGTCTTTGAGTTGCCGGACATGGTCGGGGTTGGTCATGTCGGCCAGCAGCCCGGCGTGGATGTGCGGATCCAGGGTTTTGACCCGGCCGTCA
The DNA here is from genome assembly GCF_016100645.1 of Bifidobacterium sp. M0353. Lineage (NCBI taxonomy): Bacteria > Bacillati > Actinomycetota > Actinomycetes > Bifidobacteriales > Bifidobacteriaceae > Bifidobacterium > Bifidobacterium sp. M0353. The sequence continues at coordinate 579,475 of NZ_JACFSB010000001.1, forward strand.
AGGCTCTCGGGAAAACCGGTGACCTTTTCCACCGGGGTGACCTGGACGCCCAGATCCTGCAGCTTCTTTGCGGTGCTGCCGGTGGAGACGACCTCGGTGCCTGCCTGGCGGAAGGCCGATGCCAGGGATTCGAGGCCCTGCTTGTGGTAGACCGAGACCAGCGCTCGGTTGATGGTGCGATTCGTGGTGACCATGGAAACTCCTACTCCTATGCTTGATTGCCGAGGCGCCCCGCCACCTTCGGACCTACTTGCCTGGTCTGCGGGTGGACGAGACTTGTCGTGGTGTGTCTGCTCGGTCGGTTGCCTTGGGCTCCTTTCCCTCCTGACCGCGTGATTGGTTGTGTTTTTCCTTGTTTTCCGCTTTGGCGGAAGTCTTTTTGTCTCCTGCCTGGCGCAGATAGACGACCAGGGCATCCTTGATGATGACCAGTGCGGCGATGATGAGGGCCAGTAACCATACGCCCAGCAGGCCGACCCCCAGGGAGGTCCCGATCATGCGCAGGGAGGAGGCTATGGGCACGCCCACCCCGGCCAGTCGCTGGCGGCCCAAGGCCCCGTTGGAGAGTTGGAAAAGCAGGGCAAGGCCGAGCAGGGTGACCAGCCAGGCCAGGGCCATGGCCAGGGTTGCCATCAGGAAGCAGACTGCCGTATCCCGGGACTTCAGCCCTGCTTGGCGCACGGCAGCGTGAATTCTGACCCCCCATGGCCCGGTCAGCAAGAGAATGCCGGCAACCACGCCGGCCAGCAGAGGCAGGTTGAGCAGGAGCATACGAACCCGCTGCCGGGAGACCGGCTCTGGGAAAAGCCCGAAGAGAGGCAGCGAGGGCAGGCTGGAGGCGTGGCCGGACCAGAGGGTGAAGGTGGCCAGCTGGCCGATCTTGAAACCGTTTCCGAAGAGCCAGGAGGCACCCCAGATGATCAGGTTGGGCAACCAGGCCAGGGACGCCAGGCTGGTCGTCACAGCCGAGGCGGTGCCCATACGTGTCAGTTTGAACAGGCGGCCCACATCTCCGTGATAGAGAACGATCCAGACGATCAGGGCGATCAAGCCGGCGGCCAGCATGGCTGCCAGGAGGATCAGGCCGGCTGTGAGGCCAAGCCGAACGGTCTTGCGGACCTGGACAGGCAGAGCTTCTTTGGTGCGCTTGGCTACAGCTTGTCGGAATGGTTCGGAACGGACCCATGCCCAGCCGTAGCCCAGCAGAAAGACCAGTCCGGTGCGCAGAAGAATGACCGGGGTGGTGTCCACCTGGATGGTCTGGCTGCCCTGCATGAGGATGAGGCTGCAGAGCACCCAGACGACCAGACCGGCGATGCAGCCGCCGACGGACATGCCCATGCGGCCGACCAATGTGCGGATCACCCAGATCAGCAGACCGGTCAGCAGCAGGGGAATGATGGTCAGGGTCAGGGCTCCGGCCGTGAATCCGCAGCCTTGGGTGAGCAGGGTGATGGTTTCCGTCAGGGCCACAGTGGCCATGGACAGCGATGGACCGCCCTCCTCAATGGAAATGATGAGCAGGAGCAGGGCCATACAGGCACCTAGGGCGACAGTGTAGATAAGCATACCTAGGAAGGCCTCTAGGGCCCCCCGGAGCCATACCTTCACCCTGTCGGTCATATGATGGCATGCTCCCGCAGCAGGTCGCGGGTCAACCTGGCCGTCTCACCGGGTGTGGTGCCCACCTTGATGCCGACGGACTCGAGCACTTCTTTCTTGTCTGCCGCCGTGCCCTTGCCCCCCGAGATGATGGCTCCGGCGTGGCCCATCTGCTTGCCCTCGGGTGCGGTGAAGCCGGCGATGTAGGCCACGATGGGCTTGGTCATGTGGGTGGAGGCCCAGTGTGCGGCCTCCTGTTCAGCCGAGCCGCCGATTTCGCCGATCATGACGCAGGCCTTGGTTTCAGAATCGCGGTTGAAGGCCTGTAGAGCCTCCAGCATGGTGGTGCCCACAATGGGGTCGCCGCCGATGCCCAGGCAGGCGGTGAAGCCGATGGAGGACAACTCCCCCATGAGCTGATAGGTCAGGGTGCCGGACTTGGAGACCAGGCCAAGCGGACCGCGACCGGCGATGCCCTGCGGGATGATGCCCAGATCCACGCCGACGCCGTTGGGCCGGTCGGACATGGTCATCAGTCCGGGGCAGTTGGGGCCTACGATGCGGCAGCCGTGTTCCCTGGCCAGGGCTACGCAGTATGCGGTATCGGACACGGGAATGCCTTCGGTGATGACCACGATCAGGGTGATGCCGGCCTCGATGGCCTCGACCATGGCATCCTTGGCGAATCTGGGCGGCACGAAGACCACGGAGGTGCGGGCTCCGGTCGCCTGACGGGCTGCTGCGCAATCGGCGTATACGGGCACATGACGGGCCTGGCCGTCCGGACCCTCGAAGTCTACCGTCATTCCGGCCTTGCGGGCGTTGACCCCGGCCAGGATGTTGGTGCCTGCCGCCATCATGCGGGCCGTGTGGACCATGCCCTGGTGGCCGGTCATGCCCTGGACCATGACGGGGGCGCCGTCTTCAACGAAGAGGGTCATCGTCCCGTCTCCTTTTCTGCCTGAGCGGCCAGAGCCACAGCCTGGTCTGCCGCCTCCTCCATGGTGCGGGCCACCTTGAGCCGAGGCTGTCGGGCCCTGACCAGCAGGTCCAGTCCCTCTGCAGCCTCATTGCCGTCGAAGCGGACCACGATGGGCCGGTCGTCGTTCTGATCCTGCTCGCCTGCAGCGTTCACGGCGGCCAGGATGCCTTGGGCCACCTGCTGGCAGGAGGTGATGCCCCCGTAGACGTTTACCATGACCGAACGGACCTTGGGGTCGGAGAGGACCACGTCCAGGCTGGTGCGCATGACCTCGGGCGAGGCTCCGCCGCCGATGTCAAGGAAGTTGGCGGGTCCAACAGGAACGCCCTGTCTGCGTCCCGACCCGGCGACCGCATCCAAGGAGCTCATGACCAGTCCTGCGCCGTTACCGATGACGCCCACCTGGCCGTCCAGATGGACGTAGTGCAGGCCTGCGGCCTTGGCCTTGGCTTCCAGCGGGTCCACTTGGGCCGGGTCCGTGAACCGTTTCCAGCCGTCGTGCCGGAAGGCTGCGTTCCCGTCCAGGGAGATCTTGGCATCGAGGGCATCCAGATGCTTGGTGGCCTCGTCGTCCGGGTCGCCCACCTTGGCCAGAGGGTTGATCTCGACCAGGGTTGCATCGCTGTCCTGGAAGGTGTGCCACATACACAGGAGTATCTGCGCAGCCTGCTCCAGATCAGCGTGGTAGAAGCCGATGCGCTCGGCCATGGTGCGGGCGGCCTGCCTGTCGAAATCCTCCAGGGGGCCGATGTGCAGGCGCCGGACCGATTCGGGGTGCTCACGGGCGATGGTCTCCACCTCGGTGCCGCCGCTGGCCGTGGCCAGGACATCATAGTCCCGGGAGGTGCGGTCCACCGAGATGGACAGGTAGTACTCGTGCAGGATGTTGCGTGCCTCGGTGACCAGGATCCCGCTGACCGGATGGCCATCAATGTTCATGGGCAGGATGGCCTGAGCCAGAGCCACGGCCTGATCGTGATTCTCGGCTCGCTTGACGGCGCCTGCCTGTCCCCTGTGGCCGATGGTGGCCTGGCCCTTGATCATGCAGGGGTAACCGATGACGTCGGCTGCCTGACCGGCCTCTTCTGCGGTTGAGGCATAGACGGCCCTTGGCTGGGAGATGCCATGTTCGGCGAGCAGCTGCCTGGCCTGGTATTCGTACAAATCCATGGTGAAGGTCCCCCAATCGAGCTCAGGCGGGCATGTTCATCAGGCAGGTGACCGGGTAGTCGCCCAGGGCCTTGCGGCCGTCCAGACCGTTGAGTTCCATGACGAAGCTGAAACCAGCAACCCGGCCTCCAGCCTGCTCCACCAGATGTGCAGCAGCCTGTGCGGAACCGCCGGTGGCGATCAGATCGTCGACAATCAGGACTCGCTGGCCGCGGCTCAGGGAGCCCTGCTCGATTTCGATTCGGGCGTTGCCGTACTCGAGGGCGTATTCCTGGCTGTAGGTGGGCTCAGGGAGCTTGCCGGCCTTGCGCATCGGCAGGAAGCCCTTGCCAAGGTCGCAGGCCAGCTGGGGGCCGATCAGAAAGCCGCGTGCCTCAAGCCCGGCTACCAGGTCGAAGTCCTCTGGCTTGACGGGCAGGGTACGCTTCATGGCGTCGAGGATGATGGCTAATCCCCTGGGATCCGACATGGCAGGGATGAAGTCCCTGAAAAGGATCCCCTTCTTGGGAAAGTCCGGAATGGTACGGATCAATGAGATCAGATAAGCGGCGTCATCATCGCCCACCTGCTTAAGTTCTCCAACCTTGATATCGTCCGATTGAGCCATGATCTTCTTTCTGTTTTGCTCCTTGGAAGTGGTTGCCGGGGCCATCATACGCGCGCCGCGTTTCCGTTCGGAGTCAGCCTGACGGAAGGTGTGGCGCGCGTATGATGTTCAGGACTTGTCGGAAGTTGAATCCGAAGTCTTGGAATCCTCGGACGCCTCCGATTCGTCAGCCTCATCGGACTTTTCCTCATCCTCAGTCTCGGCCTTGTCTGATTCGTCTTCTGGCTCTGGTTCGGAATCCGACCTGGATTCGGCCTCATCCTTGTCCTCGGATGCGGCAGAGTTCTCTGTGGCAGCATCATCGGCGGTGGTGTCTTCTGCGTCGGTGACCTCGGCGGGCGCATCCGCATCCTCGGCCTGCTCGGGCAGGGGGTTGCCGTTTTCGTCGACCTCGTCATCGTGGATGTAGGCCGGGACGATGGGCGGCTGGGTAATGGCCTGGATGCGCCAGCGTGACTGCGAACCCTCGGAGTCGATGACCACCTGCTCCTTCTCCAGGTCAACGGAGACGACCTTGCCCAGAAGGCCGGTGGTGGTGGCTACCTCGTCACCGGGCTGCAGGGACTGGCGGAAGTCCTGGACGGCGGCCTGCTGCTGTTTGCTCTTGCGGGAGCTTCCCCACATCATGGCGATCATCAGGGCGATGATGACGATCATGAAAATCATGGATCCCATGGTTGTTTCCACTCCTTGTTTCGACGGGTATCAAACGGCGCTATGCATTGCTGCGAAGACCCCAGTCTAGAACAGCTTCATGACATCCTCGGGCGGTTTGCGGCCCAGGTGCTCCCAGGCCTTGGAGGTCGCCACACGCCCCTTTGGGGTGCGTACCAGGAAGCCCTCACGCACCAGGTAGGGCTCACAGACCGTCTCCACCGTCTCGGCCTCCTCGCCCACCATGGCGGCCAGGTTGTTCAGGCCCACGGGTCCGCCGTCGAAACTGTTGACGATGGCCTTGAGGACGGCCAGATCCAGACGGTCCAGCCCCTCGGAGTCGATCTGGTAGAGGGCCAGGGCCTGCTTGACATCGTCAGGGCCGACCTGGTCAAGATCGTGGACTATGGCCCAGTCGCGCACCCGGCGCAGGAGGCGGTTGGCGATCCTGGGCGTGCCACGGGAGCGCAGGGCCAGCTGATGGGCGGCATCATCCTGCAGAACGATGCCCAGGACCCTGGCCGACCGCTCGACCAGCTTCTCCAGCTCCTCCTCCGGGTAGAAGTCCAGGTGGGCGGTGAAGCCGAAGCGGGCCCGCAGGGGCGAGGGCAGCATGCCCTCACGGGTGGTGGCGCCGATGACCGTGAACCTGGGCAGGGTCAGCGGAATGGAGGATGCGCCAGGGCCCTTGCCCACCATGACATCCACGCGGAAATCCTCCATGGCGATGTAGAGGAGCTCCTCGGCGGCCCTGGGCAGGCGGTGGATCTCGTCGATGAAGAGCACCTCGCCGGCTTCCAGGGAGCTCAGGATGGAGGCCAGGTCGCCGGCGTGCTGGACTGCCGGGCCCGAGGTGACGCGGATGGGCACCTCCAGCTCGTGGGCGACGATCATGGCCAGGGTGGTCTTGCCCAGGCCTGGAGGGCCTGCCAGCAGGATGTGATCCGGGGCCACGTCACGCTTTTTGGCGGCCTTCAGGAAGAGTCCCAGCTGGGCCTTGAGCCGGGGCTGGCCGATGAACCCGTCCAGGGTTTCCGGACGCAGCTCCTCGTCGCTGACCGGCTCGCCTTCGATGGGTCGGGCCGAGACCATCCGCAGGGATTCCTCCTGGGCATCGCCATTCTGGGAGTCGATGTACCCCGTGGACATCTGCTTGTCAGCCATGGGTCAGCGCCCCCTGTCCAGCCGGGTCAGGGCCTGCTTGAGGACCTTGGGAATGTCGGCCGACTGAAGGGGCAGGGAGTAGCCGCCCTCGCTGCAGGTCTGCTCCACGGCCTGCTCGGCATCACGTTGCATCCAACCCAGGGAGATCAGCCCCTCCACCACCTGATGGGCGCCATCATCGGTCTGGGCGGGTCCCTGCTTGCCTGTGCCGGCATCCAGATCCAGCTTGCCGGAGAGTTCGAGGATGATCTTCTGAGCGCCCTTCTTGCCAAGGCCAGGCGCCCGGGACAGGGCCGCAGCATCGCCGTCGGCCACGGCCTGGGCCAGCTGGTCCGAGTTCAGGGTGGCGAGGATGGACAAGGCCACGCGGGGCCCGATGCCGCTGACCTTCTGTAATTGGGCAAAGAGCGATTTGGAGGTGCGGCTGAGGAATCCATAGAGGGTCAGCGCGTCCTGGGTCAGGGAAAGGGCGGTGTAGACGGTTACCGTGGACTCGGCCCGCATGGAGGCCAGGTCCGACTGGGGCATGCGCACCTCGAAACCCACTCCCGAAACATCGATGATGGCAGAGCCTGTTTCGATGGCGGCCACCCGCCCGGTCAGCATTGCCAGCACTTGATCACCCCTCGATGGAATTCGAACGTCTGTTCGAATCAGCTTACATGTCTCGCTGGACTCCCCGGTGCCTGCCGTACCTGGCAGAGGCCTGGGCCCACTGACGTTGGGCCTGGGTCAGATGCTCCTCGCGCTCCCCGCCCTGGATGGCCCCGGCCGGCCTCAGGGCGTGGCAGATGGCCTGGGCAAGAGCGTCGGCGGCATCGGCAGGCTTGGGCAGCTGGTTGAGACCGAGAATGCGTGCCACCATCCGCTGCACCTGGATCTTGTCGGCCTGGCCGTTGCCGGTCACGGCCATCTTGGCCTCGGTGGGCGTGTGCAGAGCCACCGGAATGCCTCGTTGTGCCGCCCCCAGCATGGCCAGCCCGGCCGCCTGAGCGGTTCCCAGCACGGTGTTGTGATTGGACTGGGCAAAGACCCGCTCGATGGACACCACGTCGGGGCTGAAACGGTCCAGGGCGGCCGTCAGCCCCTGGTAGATGGTCAGCAGCCGCAGGTCCTGGCTCTGTTCGGGGTCTGAGCGCACGACGTCCACATGAACAAAGGAAAGCCGGCGCGATGCACCGGCTTCAATGACGCCAACGCCGCATCGGGTGAGCCCCGGGTCGACGCCGAGAACGATCATAGGGTCACTCGTCGTCCAACTGGGCCATGACCTCGTCGGGGGCGGTCCAATTGCTGTAGATCTCCTGCACGTCGTCCAGGTCGTCCAGGTTGTCGATCAGCTTAGAGACCTTGCGGGCGGAGTCCAGGTCCAGGGTGACCTCGCTCTTGGGGTTGAGGACCAGATCGGCGGAGTCGTAGTCCATGCCCGCGTCCTGCAGGGCCTTGCGGACGTTGACCATGTCGCCGGGGGCAGTCAGCACGGTGTAGCTCTCGCCGTTGTCCTGCACGTCCTCGGCACCGGCCTCGGCGGCCTTCTCGAAGACCGTATCGTAGTCCAGGCCCTCCGAGGGGACGATGATCTGGCCCTTGCGCTCGAAGTTGAAGCTGACCGAGCCGTTCTGGGCCAGGGAGCCGCCGCCCTTGGTCAGAGTGGAACGGACCTCGGCGGCCGCGCGGTTGCGGTTGTCGGTCAGGCATTCGATGATGATGCCCACGCCTGCGGGAGCGTAGCCCTCGTAGACGATGCTCTCGTAGTTGGCCGCTCCGGCCTCCTCGCCCGAGCCGCGCTTGACGGCCCTGGTGATGTTGTCTGCGGGCACGGAGGACTTCTTGGCCTTGACGATGGCGTCGTAGAGGGTGGGGTTGCCGTCGGGGTCACCGCCGCCGGTGCGGGCAGCAATCTCGATGTTCTTGATCAGCTTGGCGAAGAGCTTGCCACGCTTGGCGTCGATGGCTGCTTTCTTGTGCTTGGTGGTCGCCCACTTCGAATGCCCTGACATATGTCTCCTGACGGTACGAATGCGTAAACGAATGGAATTCTAGTTCCGCTCTTCGACAATTTTACGGGTTTTCAGGCCCTTTCGTGGGGGCTTCATCGTAAAGAGAACCAGCCTTCCGGCCCACCAGTCTGCCCAGCAGGCCACGGCGATGATCGGGCCGGGCTGCCAGGGCCCTGGCGTAGACATCCAGAACCTGGTCGGTGACCCGCTCCCAGTCGTAGTCGCTGGCACGGCGCATTCCGCACGAGGCCAGGTCCAGGCGGGCAGGTCGGTCGTCCAGCAGGCCCAGGACCACCCGGGCGCAGTCCTGGGGGTCTCCGTTGGCGAACAGGCGTGCGCTGCGCCCGTTCTGGGAGACATCCTGGAAGGCGGGCAGGTCCGAGGCCACCACCGGGCAGCCCGCCGCCATGGCCTCGACCAGCACGATGCCAAAGCTCTCTCCCCCGGTCTGCGGTGCCACATACAGGCCAAGGCTGTGGTAGAAGGAGGCCTTGTCCTCGTCGCTGATCCGTCCCAGGAAGGTGAAGTGCCGGGCCAGTCCGGGATCGACGGCTTCGAGTATTTCCCGGGCCTCCCCCTGGCCATCACCTGCACACAGGAAGCGGGCTCCGGGCACCCGCTGCAAGATGGCAGGTGCGGCCTGGGCCAGAATCTTGAACCCCTTGCGCTCCTCCTTCATCCTTCCCAGGAATCCGATGGTGGGTTCCCGCTCGCTCCCCTGCCATTCCGGGCGCGGCCGGGCATTGCGCAGGGCTCCGGTCTCGATGCCGTTGGGGATGATCTGGCTGGGTATGCCCGGTTCCAGCAGATTCTTGGCGTTCTGCATGGCCGAGGGGCTGACGAAGATGGCCTGGCTGATGTTGGCCAGGTATCGGCGCAGGTAGCGCTTGGTCAGCCTCAGGGCCAGCGGGGTCGTATCGAAGGCCGCATGGAAGGTGGCCACATAGGGGCAGGGAATGAATCCGGGCCTCAGGGGCTTGTGGCTCAGGGAGGGCACCTCGGGCTCGTGCAGGTGCAGGATGTCGAAATGGCCCTGCCTGACCCACTGCCGGGTCTTGTGGCCGGCCACGCCGAAGTAGCTCAGGTTGGCCACGGATCCGTTGTAGGGAATGGAGAAGGAGGAGCCGGTGGTTTGCACCCAGAGGGGCATGTCCTGGGTGCGGCGGCCCGGGGCCAGAACCTGCACCTGGTGGCCGCGGTCCATAAGATGCCTGGCGAAGTCGCGGATGTGCAATTGGACTCCGCCCGGGGTCTCGAAGGAGTAGGGCGAAATGATCCCCACCCGCAGAGGCGCCTTGATGGCGGCCCGTTCCGGCTCCCGCTCAGGCCTTTGCTCGGGTGCCTTCATGCCCGTCACCTCCCTTGTTCTTGGATGCCTGGGCCAGGATGAAGTCCGGCAGGTCGTGCATCCGGGATAGATCCAGATCCTCAAGGAAAATCGGCTGGAGCATGTGCCAGTCCTCGGGATGCTCACGAATGCCTTGGGCCCACTGGTCCACCCAGGCCTGGGTCAGGTCCTTGATGGCCCGCTCCCGGGGCATGTCCAGGTAGGGCTCGATGGCGATGGGCCCGTCCACCTGGCAGACATAGCCGTAGGGGGTCTTTGCCTGCCGGCGGCGCTCCCCCGTCAGCCTTTCCCTGTGCATGTTCACGGTATACAGGGGCAGACGGGCATCCAAGGCAATGACGGCAGGTCCGGCGGCCACGCGAATCCAGGAGTCGAAGGCCTTGACGAAGACGCCTCGGCGGCTCAGGTCGCGGTCGGCCAGCAGGGGCACCACCTGGTCAGGCTTCCGCAGCAGGGTCGTCAGACGGCCGGTGATGTCCGGCTCGCCGGTCAGCAGGATGTTCATGCCCAGGCGGCGACGGATGTCCGCAAAGGTGTTGAGCATGCCTTGGTCCCGCAGCCGCTCGGCCACCGTGGTGACCTGGCCGACCGTGGAGCAGGCCCAGAAGCCCGCGTAGTCCCAATTGCCCTGGTGGCCCATGCCGATGGGCAGGGATCGCAGGCCGATGTCGCTCTTGGCCGGATCCGGGTAGGCGCTGCCTCCGCCGTGTATGCGTGCCAGCAGCTGCTCCTTGGTGCGGGCTCCCACGGTCAGGGCCTCGACGAAGTAGACGAAGTAGGAGCGCATGCCCTGGCGAGAGGTGCGCCGCAGGCTGCGACGGTCGGCCTCTGGCATGACATGGGCCAGGTTGCGCTCCAGCTGTCTGACGCCGCCTATCCGAAACAGCCAGCAGAGGTCGGCCGCCGCCAGGAAGAGGCCGCGCAGCAGCCCCTCGGGCACCAGACGCGCATGCTGCGCCAGAAAGATGAGCAGTCGGTCCGGCATAGGCTCACTCGTGGTTGGGGTTGGCGGGCTGCGGGTTGCGGCTCATGTCCTTGGCGACGTGGCTGATCCGCTGCCAGACGGTGACGATGCCCAGCAGGGCCAGCAGGACCAGGAAGCAGCTGAGCACTGCCAGGGGCAGCCCGGCTCCCGTCAGGGCCATGCCCACCAGGATGATGACCAGCCGGTCCGATCTGGTGGCGATGCCGTTCTTGGCCTCGAAGCCCTCGGCCTCGGCCCGGGCCCGGGCGTAGGAGGTGACGAAGGAGGTCATGATGGCGAAGAGGGCTGCAGCCATGCCCACCTGTGCCCAGATGTCGGGACCCTGGTGGCTGCCGTCGGCCACCCAGGCCAGCTCGTGGCGGCGCAGGTAGATGATGACCCCGGTCAGGACGGCCCAGTCGGCTATCCGGTCAAGGGTGGAGTCCAGGAAACCTCCGAATTGGGTGCCACCGCCGGTCAGCGCGGCCACGGACCCATCCAGGGAGTCGAAGGCCACCAGAATGGCCAGGACGATGGCCCCGGGCAGGAGCCAGCCGGTGAACCCGGTCGCGATGGCGACCAGGGTGGTGCCTACGGCTCCGCTGATGGTGACACCGTTGGCGCTCACGCCCAGACGAACCAGACCGCGGGCGATGGGGGCGATGATGCGCTTCCAGGGGCGTCGTAGATGCTCGAACATCGGTCAGTCCTGACTGCAGGAGGTGTTCGCTCGGAAGTCGTCTGCCGAGTTGATCTGGGCGCGGACCTTGATGGCCTCGTTGATCCAGGCGCGGGCCTGCTCCACGGGCACCCCGTTGAGCTGGCTGCCGTCGCGGAAGCGGAAGGAGACCGCGTTCTTGGAGACGTCCTCCTCGCCGGCGATCAGGATGAAGGGGGCCTTGGACTTGGCCGCGTTGCGGATCTTCTTGCCGAAGCGGTCGTCGGAGCGGTCGATCTCGCAGCGGACCATGTCATCGCGCAGCTGGTCCAGCAGGTGCTCCAGGTGGGGGGCGAACTCGTCGGCCACGGGCACGGCCTGCACCTGGACCGGGGCCAGCCAGGCCGGGAAGGCGCCGGCGTAGTGCTCCAGCAGGATGGCGAAGAAGCGCTCGATGGAGCCGAAGAGGGCCCGGTGGATCATGACCGGCCGCTGGTGGGAGCCGTCGGCGGCGATGTACTCCAGCTGGAAGCGCTCGGGCAGGTTGAAGTCCAGCTGAATGGTGGAGACCTGCCAGGTGCGTCCGATGGCGTCCCGGGCCTGCACGGATATCTTGGGCCCGTAGAAGGCGGCGCCCTCGGGGTCGTCAACCAGTTCCAGCCCGGAGTCCTTGGCCACCTCGGCCAGGGTGTTGGTGGCCTCCTCCCAGACCTCGTCGGAACCGACGAACTTGTTGGGATCCTTGGTGGACAGCTCCAGGTAGAAGTCGTTGAGGCCGAAGTCCTTCAAGACCTTGAGCACGAACTGGAGCAGGTTGGTCAGCTCCCCCTTCATCTGGTCCCGGGTGCAGTAGATGTGGGAGTCGTCCTGGGTCAGGCCGCGCACGCGGGTCAGGCCGTGGACCTCGCCGGACTTCTCGTAGCGATAGACGGTGCCGAACTCGAACAGCCGCAGGGGCAGCTCCTTGTAGGAGCGCTGGCGGGACTTGAAGATCAGGTTGTGCATGGGGCAGTTCATGGGCTTCAGGTAGTAGTCGAAGCCCTGACGGGTGACCTTGCCGTTGGCGTCCTTCTCTTCGTCCAGGTGCATGGGCGGGTACATGCCGTCCTTGTACCACTGCAGGTGGCCCGAGATCTCGTAGAGGTGGCCCTTGGTAATGTGCGGGGTCTGCACGAAGGAGTAGCCGTTGCGCCGGTGCATTTCACGGGAGTAGTCCTCCATGGCGTTGATGACAGCCGCGCCCTTGGGGTGGAAGACGGGCAGGCCGGGCCCGATCTCATCCGGGAAGGAGAAGAGGTCCATCTCGGCGCCCAGCTTGCGGTGGTCACGGCGGGCGGCCTCCTCCAGACGGGCGGTGTAGGCCTTCATGTCGTCCTTGTTGGCCCAGGCGGTGCCGTAGATGCGCTGGAGCATGGGGTTCTTCTCGTCCCCGCGCCAATAGGCGGCGGCCGTGCGCATGAGCTTGAAGGAGCGGATGTAGCGGGTGTTGGGCAGGTGGGGGCCCCGGCAGAGGTCCTTCCAGACCGTGTTGCCCTCGCGGTCCAGATTGTCGTACATGGTCAGCTCGCCGCCGGTGGCCACCTCGGTGGCCTCCTCGCTGTTGATCTCGGCCTCCTTGGCCCCGATCAGCTCCAGCTTGTAGGGCTGGTCGGCCTCCTCCTTGCGGGCCTCCTCCTCGGTGACCACGCGCCGGCGGAAGCTCTGGGAGGACTTGATGATCCGCTTCATCCGCTGTTCGATCTGCTTGAGGTCGTCGGGGGTGAAGGGCTTGTCCACGTCGAAGTCGTAGTAGAAGCCGTCCTTGATGACCGGGCCGATGCCCAGCTTGGCGTCCGGACGGATCTCCTGGACGGCCTGGGCCATGACGTGGGTGGCCGAGTGCCGCATGATGGCCAGTCCCTGGTCGCTCTCCAAGGTGATGGGCTCGACCTTGTCGCCCTCGTGCAGGGGTGTGTAGAGGTCACGTGGCTGCCCGTTGAGGTCGACGGCGATGATGTCCTTGTCGTCAGCAAAAAGCTGGACGCCAGTCTGATCCGCCGCCACCTCCTTCCGTTCGCCCTTGACGATGATGGAGATGCTCGACTGTGTCATGAATGCCGTCCTTGCTATCGGAGCCCGCGTTACAGGGTGCAGGCTGGACATGGTTATCGAGCCACAGCCTAGGTCGTCACTCAGACAAGGAGGGGCCTTTGTTGCCCATGGAGCGCAGGTAATCCTCGGCTTCCCGGACCAGCTCTTCGGCGGCCGGCTCGTCCACCTGGGCCTGGTCGACATCCATCTCCAGACGGTGGACGTAGTTGGCCAGGTCGTCGTTGCAGCGCAGCAGCATGCCGGCCTGGGCCTTCCACTCGGCGGCCTTGCGGGGCAGCTCCCCCTCGTCCAGGTGGACGCCAAGCATGGCCGAGAGCCTTTGCAGCAGCTGCAGGGTGCCCTGGGCGCACTCGTCGCTGCCCAGGTACTGGGGCACGGAGACCCAGATGGACTCGGTGCTGTAGCCGTCCTGGGTGGCGAGGGCATCCAGGACGGTGGGGATGCCTATGGGGCCGGAGTGGCCGTCGGTGTCAGTCTTGGGCTGGTCGCCGGCCAGGTCGTCGATGGGCAGGGGCCTGGTGTGGGGGCAGTCGGCGAACATGGCGCCCAGGGTGATGATGGCCTCCGCCTCGTCGTCTTCGGCCCAGTGGATGCTGCGCCGGCAGAAGTCGCTCCAGTGGTAGTTGGGCTCCGGGCCCATCTCCAGCAGGAGGGTGTGGGTGTCATCAATCTGCACCCGGTAGATCTTGGCAGAGGGCCAGATGATCCGCCGCCGACCCTGCACATGGCAGAGCATGGGCCGTGACATCTGGTAGTCGTAGAACCCGTCGCCCGGAATGCTGCCGATCTCGTGGGACTCGTAGACGTTCAACAGGTGGCGGATGACGTTGGTCGAGGCTGAGCACGCATCGTTCCAACCATCGAAGGCGGCCACCATGGTGCAGTGCTGCCTGGCTTCTTCACTCATACCTCTCACCCTACCGGTAGGAAGCCTTGTATTGCGCGGCTTTGCCATCAGCGGAGGGTGGCTTTATAACGCGGCGACACGCGCTTTTTGCCAAGTGCGGAGGTCTACGCTACAGTAGTGCAACGTGCTTCGGCAGTCACCACCACGGTGAAGGTTGAATGTGCGGGCATAGCTTAGTTGGTAAAGCGCGACCTTGCCAAGGTCGAGACCGCGGGTCCGAGTCCCGTTGCCCGCTCGAGGTTTCGAGCAGTTTAACCAATACGGTGGGTTAGCCAAGCGGTTAGGCAGCGGCCTGCAAAGCCGTATAGACGAGTTCGACTCTCGTACCCACCTCTCTCTCGAAACGAGAATGACCCGGGCGGTTGGCGCAGAGGTAGCGCACTTCCCTGACACGGAAGGGGTCACTGGTTCGAATCCAGTATCGCCCACGAGGATCACTTCGGTGGTCTTTCCCAATCCGGGCGATTGGCGCAGCGGCTAGCGCACTTCGTTCACACCGAAGGGGTCGCAGGTTCGATTCCTGCATCGCCCACCTGGATTTTCCCCTCTCCCCTATTTTTCATTCAGAGACAATTCTCAGTCTGCCATTGGCAGCCAACCAACCTGCTGAATTATCCCTGATTCCCCTAGCGGAAACCAGGTAATAAATTATTGTTACCAATTCAGCTGAGGTTTACTGTTCAGGCTCATTCGTAGTGGTCGTATCCGCTGAATCGCGCACTGTCTGGCGCCTGCAATGCCGGTTGTCATGGCGGATAGCGAACGGAGTGTTGAGCATGTCCGGGACCTTGTGATAATTTGCTCTTAGCAACAGGTCGGGGGACCTGCCAGAAACGGGAGTACCTGATGCATCCTTGAAGAGGTGATAGTATGAAGAAAGGCCTAGGCCAATGAGGGCACGTAACTAGCCTGGCTGATTCTGCACTGCATCACAGCTTGAGGAAACTGTGGGCTCCCTGTTTTATCTATGAAATACTTGCGTGGTCTGTCTGTGTGGCCACGTTCCGGTTGTCGCCAGTGGCGGCGGCCGTGCTGTAAAGCTCCTCCGGCGGCACAGAAATATACCCCCCTCTCCTGCCGCCGGGGGTTTTACTTTTTAGGCCCTATTTGAGGGCCTGCAGGTACCGGTAGAGGGTGGGGATCGAAATCTTGAGCTCGGGAGCGACGATGCCCACCGCGCCCTTGATGAGGAAGATGCCCCGGTCCTTGATGTTGCGGATGATGTCCAGCCTGTCCTGCTTGGTCAGCTTGTCCATGGGGATGTTGAACTGGCGGACCTCATCCCTGGTGATCCTGCGGATGTTCTCGGCAGGCTCCTCACTCATGTGGCTGCGCGAGGTCTCGGTGGAGATCTGCACATCGTTGGAATCGATCGAGGACAGGGTCTGCAGCACATGCGCCGCCTGCTGCAGCTCGGTGATGTTGATGCTGATGCAGAGCAGGCCAATGACGGTCTGCTCCTGGTTGCGGATCAGGTAGGAGGAGACGCGGAACTCATGCTTGTTCAGGCGGCGCCCACGGTAGTCGGAGACGAAGTCGGCCCCGTCCTGGTCGGCCCGTATGGCCAGCTGGAGCGTCTGGTCGGTAATCCCGTCGCCCAGGGAGCGTCCGGAGAGCTGGCCGTTGCGGATGAAGACGATGGAATTCTCCGGGTGGGTGATGTCATGCACCACAATCTCGGCCATGGGACCGAAGGAATCGGCTATGAATTCTGCCAGGGGAAATACCTCTTCAAGGTTGTCTACTGTGAAATGCATGGCTGATCCTCAACATCCTAACAGGGCGGCTTGTAGCCACCGGTTGGTGCTGCGGGAAGCGAAAGGCATTGGATGGCGTGATATGGTCCATCACCTCCATACCAGCCAATCGGCCTCCTCTACTCCCGTATATTAGACCTTCTTTTGCGCACTTCTGTCCCTTGCATACGGCCTATCGAGGCCGCAGGAGAGCCGAAGTACCGAAGGAGTTTTCATGGTAGCGCACGAAAGCGGCTGAATCTTGCTTTTCGCAAACCCGGCCAGTCGTAACGGACGCAGCGTCGTGGCGGAGCCGCTTCCCACCTATCCTGCAGGACGGGATGAGAGCGGAAACATGGTAATCATGGGGAACCGAGTGATTCAGAAGCTGAGGATAAGTGCCTGTAGCGCGCCTAGGACAAAGTGCATGAACAATGTGAGTCTGGTCACGTATTTTGGGATCGGCTGGTTCTAAAGGCCACTTTGTCAAAGAAATTAAACAAGTTGATACGACACATGTCTGAATGGATGAACAGCGGCCGGGCTGGCTGGGGGCTGTTGAGCCTTCTGGCCGGCCTGGCTGTGTTTCCTCCTCTCCCGGGCGGGGTCGGGGGCGTGCATGCCTGCCCTCGGCTTCTGCCTGCGGAAGTGTGGTGGGGGCGCGGGAGGAAGTGTCGGCTCTCTCGGGGTTTGAGCCTTGATTGGCACGTTCCTCCCTGCTCCCCCTTGATGGGCCGGGGGCGGGGGGATTGATACGCCGCCCGGCCGCTCTTACTCGTGCGAAGCATGTGACAGACTATGTTGTTCTTTTCTGTGGCGGCGTGAGGCGAGGACCCCGCCCATGCCGGTCATGCCGGTGGCCAGGGCGAGCAGGATGCCCTCCCCGCCTGCCTTGGGGAGCACGCCTGCTGGCAGGTACGTGTATCGGAGAGAAGTGTCGGGCGTTTGGGGTGCGCCGCCCAGCGTGTAGTCCACGCTGACGGTGACCGTGCCCGGCTGGTGCGCGGGCGTGGTCACGGTCACGCTGCTGCCATCGCCGCGCGTCAGACTGGATACAGCGGTCTGGTCGAACCTGACGCCGGTGATCACCAGAGCCAGGTTGAACGACACCGGCACAGGAGCCGACTTGTTGTTTCCAGTGCCGTCGCCGAGCTGGCCATCGCTGTTGTTTCCCCAGGCATAGGCGTTGCCGTCGCTGCCCACGGCCAGGGAATCATGGTATCCGGCGCTGACCTGTGCGGCTTTGAGCCCTTTGCTCGTGTCTGTGGGGCTGGCGGGGTCGCGCACGCGCACAGGAACAGACGAGCTGCCGCTGCTGTTGTTGCCGAGGTCACCAGACCCGTTGCATCCCCATGCCCAAGCGTTGCCGTCGCTGCCCAGGGCCAGGGAATGAGAGCCTCCGGCGCTGACCTGCAGGTAGGTGAAGTCCGCTGGCAGGTCCGGGTA
>NZ_JACFSB010000001.1:596903-1337163 GCF_016100645.1 Bifidobacterium sp. M0353
CGTTGCCGTCGCTGCCCAGGGCCAGGGAATGAGAGCCTCCGGCGCTGACCTGCAGGTAGGTGAAGTCCGCTGGCAGGTCCGGGTATGTCTTCCGGTCGGGCTTCCTCACCATGACCGGCGCATGCCGCTCGCTTGTTGTCCCGTCGCCGAGCCGGCCATGGTCGTTTAATCCCCAGGCGTAAACGTTGCCGTCGCTGCCCAGGGCCAGGGAATGATCGCCTCCGGCGCTGACCTGCAGGTAGGTGAAATCCTTGGGCAGGTCCGGGTACGTCTTCCGGTCGGGCGTCTTCACCCTGACCGGCGCAGACTGGCTGTAGCTGGTTGTCCCGTTGCCGAGCTGGCCATTGCTGTTGTGTCCCCAGGCGTAGGCGTTCCCGTCGCTGCCCACGGCCAGGGAATGCCAGGTTCCGGCGCTGACCTGCAGGTAGGTGAAGTCCGCTGGCAGGTCCGGGTACGTCTTCCGGTCGGGCGTCTTCACCCTGACCGGCGCATGCCGCTCGGTGGTTGTCCCGTCGCCGAGCCGGCCATACTCGTTGTATCCCCAGGCGTAGGCGTTCCCGTCGCTGCCCACGGCCAGGGAATGAGAGTATCCGGCGCTGACCTGCAGGTACGTGAAATCCTCTGGCAGGTCCGGGTAGGTCTTGCGGTCGGGCGTCCTCACCATGACCGGCGCATGCTTGTCGTCTCTCGTCCCGTCGCCGAGCTGGCCATACTCGTTGTCTCCCCAGGCGTAGGCGTTCCCGTCGCTGCCCACCGCCAAGGAAAAACCATAGCCGCCGTTTGTTGATGCGCTGACCTGGCTGAACCTGATGTCTCGGCTGGCGTTGTCGGGCGGGGTGATGGTGGCGGGTTCCCTGCCCAGCTGGCTGCCCTTATCAGGGCTGATGCTCCACTTGGTGTTCCGGCCTGCGGGTGTCCAGTGGGCGGTCAGGGTCAGGTCCTTGTCGACGGGCCTGCTGAAATCGTAGGCGACCTGACCGGTGAACCATCCGTCGAACAGGAAGCCTTCCCGCACAGGGTCGGGGGAGGGGCGTTTCGCCCTCCCGTACGGGGCGGGGACAGTCTGGTCCGCTGGTTTCGGGCTTCCGCCGCCCGTGTCGAAGCGGACGGTAAATGCGGATCCTGGTTCCGCAGCTCGTGCCAGCGGCTGGTCGACCGTGTACGCAAGGCTCCTGGCGAAAGGCTGCCCGTCCTGCCTGCCAGTAATAAGCATGGCGGCCTGTCCCGGCTTGCGGGCAGGCATGTCCGCCTGCCAGGAGCCGTTGCTCCTGCTGAGCGTCAATGCGTGGCCGTCCAGGCTGGCTGATTCCAGGATGGGCGCTGTGGCGGTGCTGACTCTTGCTGGTTTGTCTGGGTTGTTTTGAGGGTTCATGCTCCATGTGAGCATGCCGCCCTGCCTGCTGATGGCGGCGATCCCGCCGCCGGTGCTTGCAGCCTGCACGTACTGCTGTCTCCCGTCGTCCGCACGCTTGGGGGTTTCGCCGGGCTTCCAGGCCCAGACAAGACCATTGGAATCAACCAACGCTGCTTGTGTAGCGTCACTGCTTATTGCTGCGACGGCAGAATGGTCGGGCACAATCAGCAATTCTGGCTGGGTTTGTCCGTTATCCAGATAACTGGTCTGGCCGGTTGAGTCCAGAAGCACAAAGCCATGATCCGTGGCTGATATCTGAACAATTCGGTGAGCAATCTTGACGAGTTGGATCTGAGCGGTATCAATGGCATCCGGCTTCCAAGTCCAGATTCTGCCCTTGCTGTCCATGGCGAGCAGGCGATCAGCATTGCCAGCCACCGTGATTGCTGGGGCCTGCTTGGGCAGACTTATGGCCTTTCCTGTCGGCTTCCCCATGCTGGTCCATGTGCGTATACGGCCATCCTGATTCACTGCTATGAGCTGGTCAGAAGCCATGGCAATGCTGGTGTACGTCGTGGAATCTGCGTCAAGCAAGGCAGGCGTATCCCCGCCTTTGCTCCAGGTGTAGATGCGGTGGTCCCTGCTCAAGGCCGCGAAGCCGTTATGGCCAACTATTCCAGTCATGAATCGCACGTCACCGCGTTCGCCCTGAGGTGACGGCACCTGAACAGACATTTCAGCCTTTGATGTCCAGATGTACAGGCGGCCATCGCCGGTCACGCCGATCAGCTTGTCGTCATGGGCTTCCAAGGTGCTGAACGAGGGTGAGTCCGCACTCGGGGGTGTGATGGTGATGCTGGTGCCGCCGGAAGCCGGACCATGGTCGGGGCTGAGCGCCCAATCAGTCACCTGGGTCCACTTGGCCTTCAAGGTGATGTCCCTGGTGATCGGGGTGCGGAAATCCATCATCGCGTCATGCTCGGACCAGCCGTCGAAACGGTAGCCGGCGTGCTTCGGATTATCGGCAGGAGGCGACGCCAAGGAGCCATCCGGCACAGTTACACGTTCCGCTTTGCTCCCATTGGCAGGATCGAATACGACCGTGTGAGAATCAGCAGCAGACTGGGTCCCAGCAGGTGAATAAGAGCTGGATGGCGAGATTCCCAAGGGTTGGGAAGAACCTCCTGGGGTTTGAACAGGCGAGGGAGAAATAGATGAAGTGGTCAGCGGCGAGGGGGAAGGCAGGCTTGTTGGTTGTAGATGGCTCAGGGAACCGTTATCTGCCTGAGCGGTATAGCGACCCCCCCCCCCCTGTTGACATCTGAGCCGGAGGCGAAGACGGTGCCGGTGGCCATGCCGGTCAGCAGCAGGGGTATCAGCACCAATGCTGACATGAGCGACCGCAGGCCAAACCTATGCGTACGAGAATCGGCAGACGTCGACGACGAAACCACAACAAACCTCCCCAAAGGATTCAAAACGCTTGGCTGACCCAGTCCCCCGCAAACATGGGCAGCGCATGAGCAAATCCTATCACGGGGCCATATGAGCGTCGAATCCCCCGGCAATTCACCCAGGCTCAGCTGGCAGCCACGCCGCCTACTGCGGGCAGGGTGCCGACCATGAGCATGATGGCCACGAAGATGGCCAGGCCGATCCGGTAGATGACGAATCCCCGGTAGGAGAAGCGCGAGACGATCTTCAAAAAGGCGATGATGACGATGTATCCCAGCAGGAAGCTGACCACGGTGGCGCAGATGGTAGCGCCCCAGCCGGGGAAAGCGGCGTCCGCATTGATGTTCTTCAAGGATTTGACCGTCTCGAGGATGCCGGCGCCGAAGACGGCGGGGATGGCCATGAGGAAGCTGACCCGGGTGGCGGACTCGCGGGTGTAGCCCAGGGCGCGGCCGAAGGTCATGGTGCCGCCCGAGCGGGAGACCCCGGGGATCAGGGCCAGCATCTGCCCGATGCCGAAGAGCAGGGCGTCCCGGGCGCTCATCTGGCGGATCTCCTTGTTCTGGCGGCCGTGGCGGTCGAAGTAGTCCAGCAGCAGGCCGAAGACGATCAGCACCACCACGGTGATCCAGAGGTTGCGCAGCTTGGTCTCGATGATCTTCTGGAAGAGCAGGCCCGCCACCACGATGGGCAGTGTTCCCAGAATGATGTACCAGCCCAGGGCCGCGTCATGGTCCTTGGAACCCATCCGCTCACGCCAGGAGGAGCCGTCCTTGCCGGCCAGGCAGCGGAACCAGTGGGTCAGTATGCGGGCAATGTCATGCCGGAAGTAAAGCAGGACCGCCAGCTCGGTGCCGAATTGGATGATGGCTGTGAAGGCCGCGCCCGGGTCCTGGCCCAGCAGACCGCCCACAATGCGGATATGGGCGCTGGATGAGACGGGGAAATACTCCGTCAGGGCCTGCACCAGGCCGAACAGAATGGCTTCGAAGAAATTCATGGACCCCTCTTGCTATGTCGGACAACAATGGCAAGCATAGCCACCGCGCAGGGCAGGCAGAGCCAAGGGCCGGGCATGTCTCGCAGAATGCCCACAATGGGTCTTGTCGGAATCGACGACTCGACGAATAGGGGTGTGGATCATCATGGCCAAGACCTACAGAAAATCCAGGGGCGGGGCCCCGGCGGGATTCTTCGAGTGCGAGGGGCGCGGGCTGCAATGGCTGGGCCAGGCCCAGGCGCAGGGCGGTCCCCGGGTGGTGGACGTCTACGACTGGGGCCCGGACTACCTGGACATCGAGGAGGTGACCTCCGCCGCCCCTACGCCCGGCGCGGCCTACCGCTTTGGCGCCCAGCTGGCCCACATGCATGATGCCGGGGCCGACCACTTCGGTTCCGCGCCCGAGGGCTACACGGGCACCTGCTACTTCGGACCCCTGCAGGATCCGCTGCCCATGGACGTGGGCGCCTGGGAAGACCCGGCCACCTACTGGGCCAAGGGGCGGCTGGAGCCCATGGTGGGCATGGCCATGGATCGGCGCGCCCTGAACCGCGATGACATGAAGATGACCGAAGAGGTGATCCAGGCCCTGCCGGAGCTGCTGGGCGCTGCCGCCAATGACAAGCCCGCCCGGGTCCACGGGGACCTCTGGAGCGGGAACGTCATGTGGACCAGGAACGACGGGAACACCGAGGCCGTCCTGATCGACCCTGCGGCCCACGGCGGCCACCGCGAGGAGGACCTGGCCATGCTGCAGCTGTTCGGCATCCCCTACCTGGGGCAGATTCTGGACGGCTACCAGAGCGTGCATCCCCTGGCGGCCGGCTACCAGAACCGGACCACGCTCTGGCAGCTCTACGCCATCGCCGGGCACTGCGCCTTCTTCGGAGGCGGCTATGTGAGCGAGTACCGGGACATGTGCAGGTCGCTGCTAGGCTGACTCAGCCGACTCAGCTGAAGATGTCCTTGAGCTTGCCGAAGATCCCCTTGCGGCCCCCGACTCCGGCAGGCTTGGCACTCTGCGGGACCTGCTTGGCTTCGGAGTCGTGGCTGTTGGCGAAGTCCTCAATCAGGCGGCGCTGATCGTCATCCAGCTTGGTGGGGATCTGGACCAGCACGTGGACGATGATGTCGCCGCGCTCCTCCCGGTTGCCCAGCCTGGTGACGCCCAGGCCCTTGATGGTGATCTCCTGGTCAGGCTGGCAGCCGGCGGGGATGTCCACCTGGCGCTGGCCGTCGAAGGTCTCCAGGTCGACCTGGTGGCCAAGCACGGCCCAGGTCATGGGCACGGCGATCCAGCAGTGCAGGTCCTGGCCGCTGCGGGTGTAGTGCTTGTCGGGCTTGATGGTGATGTCCACATACAGGTCGCCTGCGGCACCGCCGCCCTCGCCCACCTCGCCCTGGGAGGCCAGCCGCAGCCGGGAGCCGTCAGCCACCCCTGCGGGAACGTTGACTCCCACCTCGCGGCGGGTGGGCACACGGCCGTGGCCGTTGCAGACCGGGCAGGGGTGCTCGATGATGGTGCCGTGGCCCTCGCACCGCTCGCAGGGGGCCTGACTCATCATCTGCCCCAGCAGGGTCCGTACCACCTTCTGGGCATAGCCCTTGCCGTTGCAGACCGGGCAGGTCACCGGGGAGGTCCCCTTCTGGGCCCCCGAGCCGCCGCATTCCTGGCAGAGGCCGTAGGTGCTGATGGGGGCGCGTACCACGCCCCCGAAGATGGCGGTCTTCATGTCCACGGAGACCTGGGCCAGGGCGTCCCGGCCCGGCTGGGTGCGCGGAATGGGCCCCTGGGTGGTGCCTCCGAAGCCGCCGCCGAAGAACTGGTTGAAGACGTCACCCATGTCGAAGGGGCTGCCCCCCTGGGAGGCCTGGGGATCGTTGGGGTCCACGCCCGCGTCGTACATGCGCCGCTTCTCGGGGTCGGAGAGCACCTCGTAGGCGCTGTTGACCTCCTTGAACTTGTCTTCGTATTCAGGCCCGGCGATGTCCGGGTGGTACTTGCGGCTCATCTTGCGATAGGCGCGCTTGATGTCCTGATCGCTCGCGCCGCGCTCGACTCCCAAAACCTCGTAGTAATCTGCCACCGATCATCCTTTTCGTTTGATGCCCTCTCGACCCATAGTTGCATGGGCCCACGATACCTATGACTTATGTCCTTGCCCTGACGGTCACGGCTCCCCGTCGCCGGCCAGGAAACCGGTCAGATAGGAGGCCACGGCACGAACCGCGCTCATGGTCGCCGGATAGTCCATATGGGTCGGGCCGATGGAACCCACGAAGGCCACGGGCTCGTCCGCTTCGGAGCCGTCCGTCTGCCTGGACCGGGCATGCCCGTATCCGCTGGTCACCACCGAGGCGTGGGCCAGCTCCGGGGTCCGGGTCTCGGTGCCGATGGCCACGCTGACTCCGTTGCTTTCACGTGAGAGCTCGCTCTGGGCCCGCATGAGCCGCATGAGCACCACCTGCTCCTCCAGGGCGTCCAGCAGCGAGCCCAGGTCCCCCAGGGAGACGGCCTGGCTGTGGGTCAGCTGGGAGGTGCCGGCCATGTAGAGGCCGCTGGTCTGCTCCCGCGTGGCCATCTCGTCGAAGACCGTGGCCACCAGGCGCAGCATGGACTTGTCTCGGCCTTCGGTCAGGGAGTCGGCCAGCATGCGGCAGCGGTCGGCGGCGCGGTCCAGGGGCAGGTCCTGGCATTGTCTGTTGATCTTGTCGGACAGGTCCGCCAGGGCGTTCGGGTCCTCCTGCAGGGGCCCGTGCAGGGTGCGCTGGACCACCCGGCCGGTGTCGGTGATGACCACCATAAGCACGGTCCCCCGGCTCAGTCCTATAAGCTCGGCCCTGCGGAGGTTCGAGCTGGCCAGGGAGGGCGAGGCCACCACGGCGATCTGCCCGGTGATCTGGGCCAGAAGCCGGGCGGCGTGCTGCAGGGTGTCCTCCAGATTGACCGACCCGGACAGGAAGGCGTTGATCCCCCGGCGTTGTGCGGCGGACAGGGGCACGATGGTGGCCAGCCTGTCGACGAAGTAGCGGTAGCCCTTCTGGGTGGGGATGCGGCCGGCCGAGGTGTGGGGCTGGACCAGGTAGCCCTCGCTCTCCAGGGCCGCCATGTCGTTGCGCACGGTGGCGGAGCTGACTCCAAGCTGATGATTTCTGGTGAGCGAACCCGACCCTACCGGCTCGCGAGAACGAATATAGTCCTCGACGACCGCGCGCAGCACCAGCATGCGTCTGGTATTAGGCAATGTCGCTCCTTCCGTCATGGTTTCATTATTAGCACTCGGGCCATGAGAGTGCCAAAACGTCGTGCGAAGAGCCGAATTGTGTCGTCTCAAACCGATACGATGGAAACGCATTGTGAAGGTAATCGAACATTTTCGACACAAGTCGAACATGAAGACCTCTAGATTGGAAGGAAACAGCACCATATGGCAGATTTCACATGGTCCGAACTCGATGAGCGGGCTGTCAAAATGGCCAAGGTCCTCTCGGCCGACGCGGTCGAGAAGGCCGGAAGCGGCCATCCCGGCTCCCCTATTTCGCTGGCGCCCATCGCCTACGCGCTCTACCAGCACTTCATCCGGCACGACCCCAACGACCCCGACTGGGTTGGGCGCGATCGGTTCATTCTTTCCGGCGGCCACGCCTCGCTGACCCAGTATGTGCAGCTCTACTTCTCCGGGTACGGACTTACCCTGGACGATCTGAAGCGCTTCCGCACCGCCGGCACCAGGACCCCCGGCCACCCCGAGTACGGCCTGACCCCCGGCATCGAGATGACCACCGGCCCGCTGGGCCAGGGTCTGGCCTCGGCCGTGGGCTTCGCCTATGGACAGCGTTACGAGCGCGGTCTGCTGGATCCGGATGCACCCGAGGGGCAGTCCCCCTTCGACCATAAGGTCTGGGTCATCTGCGGCGAGGGCGACGTCGAGGAGGGCGTCTCCTCCGAGGCCAGCTCCCTGGCCGGCGACCAGCGCCTGGGCAACCTGACCGTCATCTTCGATGCCAACCACATCCAGATCGAGGGCGACACCCGCATCGCCCTGGGCGAGGACATCCTCAAGCGCTACCAGGCCTACGGCTGGTACACCGACGAGTTCAGCTTCATCCAGCCCGACGGCTCCTACAAGGAGGACGTCGAGGGCCTGGCTGCCGTCCTGGAGAAGGCCGAGCAGGTCACCGACCGGCCCAAGTTCATCAAGGTGGACACCCTGATGGCCTGGCCCACCCCCGGCAAAACCAACGATCCTTCAGCCCACGGCTCAGCCCTGGGCGCCGAGGCCGTCGCCGGCCTGAAGAAGACCCTGGGCTACGACCCTGAGCAGAGCTTCCAGATCGACGAGGAGGCCCTGGCCCACGCCCGCGAGGTCGCCCAGCGCGGTCTGGCCGCCCACAAGGACTGGGACGAGAAGTACCAGGCCTGGCGCAAGGCCAACCCCGACAAGGCTGCCCTCTACGACCGCATCCATGCCGGCAAGCTGCCAGAGGGCTTCGACAAGGCCCTGAACGACCTGGAGGCTGGCTTCGAGCCCGGCTCCAAGGTGGCCACCCGCAAGGCTTCCGGCGCAGTCATCAACGCCCTGGCCCCCATCATGCCCGAGCTCTGGGGCGGATCCGCCGATCTGGGCGGCTCCAACAACACCAACATCAACGGTGCTGTCTCCTTCGCCCCGGAGGCCGACAAGACCGTCCAGTGGCCCAAGGCCAGCAAGTACGGCCGTCAGCTGCACTTCGGCGTGCGCGAGTTCGGCATGGGCGCCATCACCAACGGCATCCTGCTGGGTTCGGACACCAGGCCCTACAACGGGACCTTCTTCCAGTTCAGCGACTATGAGCGCCCCTCGGTGCGTCTGGCCGCCCTGATGGACATCCCCAACCTGTATGTGTGGACCCACGACTCCGTGGCCCTGGGCGAGGATGGCCCCACCCACCAGCCCATCGAGCACCTGACCGCCGTGCGCGCCATCCCCCAGATGGAGGTTGTGCGCCCCGCCGATCAGTACGAGACCGCTGAGGCCTACCGCGCCTTCTTCGAGAAGGACAACACCCACCCCACGGCCATGATCCTGACCAGGCAGGGCGTACCCACCCTGGAGGAGACCAAGGCCAAGGCCCGCGAGGGCGTGCGCAAGGGCGCCTACGTGCTGGTCGACACCGAGGGCCAGCCGGATGTACTGATCATGGCCACCGGCTCCGAGGTGCAGCACGCTGTGTCCGCCTCCAAGACCCTGGCCGAGCAGGGCGTCAAGGCCCGCGTCATCTCCGTGCCCTCGCTGGAGTGGTTCGAGGAGCAGGACGACGACTACAAGGAAGCCGTTCTGCCCGCCTCCGTCAAGGCCCGCGTCTCCGTTGAGGCCGGACTGGCCACGCCCTGGTACAAGTACCTGGGCAGCTATGGCAAGCCCGTCTCCATCGAGCAGTTCGGCCTGCAGGGCAGCGGCGACGAGAACATGCGCGACCTGGGCATCACCGCCGATCATGTGGTCGAGGCAGCACAGGCCTCCCTGGAGGAAGTCCGTCGGGCCCGCTGAACCCGGCATCGTGATCAATCGGGGGCCGTCCGCGACGCCGGCCCCCTCCCTTGCAGGCACGCCCGAAACGCGGGTCTGCGGGAATACAGCAACAGACTTCCCGGTAGTGCATAGTGAATGTGATTCCATCGGGAACCCAAATAAGGAGTGACAAGATGGCAGAAAATGCAAACACCCAGCGCACCAGCGATTCAGGTGTCTCGATCTGGTTGGACGATCTGAGCCGCACCCGCATCGAGTCGGGCAATCTGCAGCAGCTGATCGCAGAGCGCAATGTGGTGGGCGTGACCACCAACCCCTCGATTTTCCAGAAGGCCCTGAGCCAGGTGGGTCCCTATGACGAACAGCTCAAGCAGCTGGGCCGCATCCCCGTCGAGGAGGCCGTCCGCGAGCTGACCACCACCGACGTGCGCAACGCCACCGACATCTTCCGCGAGGTTGCCGAGAAGACCGACTATGTGGATGGACGCGTTTCCATCGAGGTCGATCCTCGTCTGGCCCACAACACCGAAGAGACCGAGAAGCAGGCCGAAGAGCTTTGGAACAAGGTCGATCGTCCCAACGCCATGATCAAGATCCCCGCCACCCTGGAGGGCCTGCCTGCCATCACCGCCACCCTGGCCAAGGGCATCTCGGTCAACGTGACCCTGATCTTCTCCCTGGAGCGCTACAAGCAGGTCATCGATGCCTTCATCGAGGGCATGGTCCAGGCCGACAAGAACGGCCATGACCTGAAGCGCATGGGCTCGGTCGCCTCCTTCTTCGTCTCCCGCGTGGACACCGCGGTCGACAAGCTGCTGGAGGCCAACGGCTCTGACGAGGCCAAGTCCCTGGAGGGCAAGGCCGCTGTGGCCAACGCCCGCCTGGCCTACGAGCTCTTCGAGAAGGCCTTCGACAGCGATCCCCGCTGGGCCGACCTGGAAGCCAAGGGCGCCAAGCGTCAGCGTCCGCTCTGGGCCTCCACCGGCACCAAGAACGCCGCCTACTCCGACTGCAAGTACGTGGACGAGCTGGTGGCCCCTGACGTGGTCAACACCATGCCTGAGAAGACCCTGAACGCCCTGGCCGACCACGGCAACGGCGCTCCCTCGGTCAAGGGCACCTACGAGGAGAGCCACCAGGTGATGCAGAAGCTGGCTGACCTGGGCATCAGCATCAAGGACGTGACCGACAAGCTGGAGGCCGATGGCGTCGCCGCCTTCATCGACTCCTGGGATTCGGTCCTCGCCGACGTGCAGAAGGGCATCGACCGCGTCAACGGCTGAGCGCCTGACTGTCAGTCGCTGATTGACAGTCGCTGCCAATAAAGATTGTGCCCCCGTCCGGCTCAAACCGGACGGGGGCACAATTTGTATCAGTTACTCGGCCTTGGTCTCCTCGACCACCTGCTGCAGGGTGGCAATCAGGGCTGGGCTGTCGTTGGGCATGTTCAGCCTGGTCAGGGTGCCGCCGGCGGACTCGATGGCCTTGGCCAGCTCCATGTCCACGTCGTAGCAGATCTCCAGGTTGTCGGCGATGAAGCCGATGGAGGCGGAAACAATGGTCTTCATGCCGCTCTTGGTGATCAGATCCTTGGCCACGGTGACGAAATCAGGCCCGATCCAGGGCTCCTCGGTGCGGCCTGCCGACTGCCAGGCCAGTACGTACTGGTCCTCATTGAGACCGGCTGCCCGGGCCACGGCATTGGACAGACCGATGACCTCATCCTTGTAGGGGTCCCCTCCCTGGATGATGCGCAGGGGCAGGGAGTGGGCGCTGAAGATCACCTTGGTGTCCGGCCGGTCGGTCAGATCCTTCTTGGCCACCAGCTGGTCGCTCCAGAAGTGGATCAGCTCCTGGTGGTTCCACCAGGACCGGACCGGCAGGTATTCCATGCCCGGATGGGCCTCGATGGCCTTGCGGGCGCGGTTGTGGTAGTCCTCGCTGGAATAGGAGGAGTACTGCGGGGCCAGCGGCAGACCGATGACCCTGGTGATGCCATCGGCGGCAATCTGGTCGACCGCATCCTTGATGAAGGGGGCGATGTATTTCAGCCCCTCGTAGACCTTATAGGCGCCGGGATGGGCCTTGTCCAGCGCAGCCTGGAGACCGTCGCGCTGGGCCGTGGTGATCCTGGCCAGGGGCGAAGGCAGGCCGATGGCCTTGTAACGGCCGACCAGCTGGTCCATGAGCGGCTTGGGCGGCTCCTGCCCATGGCGGATGTTGGTGTAGTACCCCCTGATGTCGGACTCCTGGTAGGGGGTGCCGTACGCCATGAGGAGGACTGCTGTAGGTTCAGTCATTAGCAACTTCTTTCTGTGAAAATGGAATGCAGTATGTCAGGCCGATATTGACCAGGGCTATGACGATGACCACCAGGAACATGTTCCTGTAGGAGGCCAGCCCGGCCTGTCCGCCCACCTTGCCCAGCTCAATGGCTGAGGCGAAGAGCAGCGGGGCGATGGTGGTGCCGATCTTCTTGCAGGCCGACAGCCCGCCGATGGCCTGCATACGGTTCTCGGGCCCGGCCAGCCTTCCGGCGATGACTTGGAGCGGCGAGGACATCATGGAGCCCATGCCCACCCCCATAAGGAAGGACAGGACCATGAAGAGCTGCAGGTTGTGCAGGGTCAGGGTGATCACCAGGGCCATCAGGCCTATCAGCGACGACGAAAAGACCAGCGTGGTCCGGTAGCCGAACTTGTCGACCAGGAGACCGCCCAGCCAGGACCCGACCACGGAGCCGAGCCCGACGCCGACCATGACCATGCCGGCCGAGCGGACCGGGAGCCCGAAGACGGAGTGGACATAGGTCGGAATGTAGACGAAGAGGGAGAAGAACATGCCTCCCAGCGTTCCCAGCAGCAGGGTGAGCCCGTAGGAGGGCAGCTTCAGCAGGCGGATGGGCAGGAAGGGCATGGTTTCCTTTGAACCGCCCAGATTGCGCTCATGCACCAGGAAGACCGCGCCGGCCACCACTGTGACCAGGAGGCACCCGATGATCAGGGCCAGATAGGCGGTTCCGTACTGGAGGAAGGTGATCGCCACCATCAGCAGGGCCAGGGCGATGCTGAAGGAGCCCAGGCCCAGGTAGTCGGTCTTCCAGGCGCGGTCGGTCTTCGAGTCGCCCATCATGAACCAGGCCAGAACAAACAAAATGGCCAGGAAAGGCAGCATCATGAAGTAGTAGGCCCGCCATCCGTGGGTGATGCCCAGGAGCATGCCCGAAAGGACCGGGCTGACCATGGCGGAAAGGCCGGCGATGATGCCCACCGTGGAGACCTTCCTGCCCTGGTTGTTCCTGCGGGCGCGCTGCAGCAGGACGTTCATGGACAGGACCATGATGCCGCTGTCTCCCAAGGACTGGATGAACCGGCCCAGCAGCATGACCGCGTAGTTGGGCGAGACCGCCGTCATCAGACATCCAAGGAACCAGAAGGCCAGCTCCCAGAGGAAGACCTTCCTGGTCCCGTGGGCGTCGGAGAGGTTGGAGGTGATGGGGGTGCCCACCACCAGGCCCAGGGTGTAGAGTCCGACCACCCAGGAGGAGCCCATGGTGGTCAGGCCGAAGGTCCGTGTGATGGACGGCAGCATGGTCGGCACCGCTCCCCCATCCAGCTGGGTGATGAAGACGATGACCATGAAGAACCATATGGGCGTGGAAAGGATCGATCTTCTCTCTCTTGTCGACATGTGTTACTGTCCCAACTGGTCCGTGAGCAGCCTGTCGATGCGCTCGGGATCGGTCTGGGTGCCCACCAGGAAGTAGGGGAATTCGCCGTAGATGGAGCTGGCTTCGATGTAGCGCATCTCGGTGACGATCTTCTTGAATTGGACAGGGTCGTCGGCGAAGAGCGTGACGCCCCACTCATAGTCGTCCAGGCCGATGGAGCCCGTCAGGATGATGGAGACCTTGCCGGCATAGGAGCGACCGATCTTGCCATGGTCGTGCATGTAGGCCTTGCGCTGGTCGTAGGGCAGCGTGTACCAGTTGGCGCCGGGGACGCGGGTCTTCGACATGGGATAGAAGCAGATGTAGGGCTTGTCGGGCGTCTTGGGCTGCAGGCTGGCGTTGACGTAGGACCAACCACGGTCTGTTGTCGGTTCGCCCGAATAGAGGCCCACCTCGGTGACCGATACATAGGAGATGGTCGGCTCAAGATAATCGGAGATGCGCAGCTTCTCCAGGGAGGTCTCGACCTCCTGCAGTTGATCCAGGGTCTCCCTGAGGACCATCAGGCCCAGGTCGGCCTTCTGCCCGTTGACCTGGCACCAATAATGGCTTCCCTTGCCCTGGGACTGGACCTCGACCAGTTGTGCGGCCAGGGTCTTGAACCCATCCAGGCATTCCCGGCGCTCGTCCTGGGGCACCCGGCGCCACTTGCCCCAATCGATCTTCCAGAAGAGGTGGAGGCAGAACCAGCCCTCCAGGCTAGGTGCAGCTTGCTCAGCCATGAGCACATCCTTTCGCTTGCTTAGCTTGCACGACAACGTGTGATATGCCGCTAATTCGGCACACAATTACCCACTCTATCCGTCAGCCGGCTGAATCGCTGGATTATCCATGCATTGTGAATGACATATTGTGGTAATAGTCAAGGACTATGAGCATTGCACCAAAGTGGCCCGGATATGAAAGACCCCGGTCGATGCCGGGGTCAGGTATTTTAGATATTGGTTGCCGGAATCAGGCCAGCTTGTACTTGGCAATGAGGTCCAAGGCGATGATGATGGCCACCCAGATCAGGGCCACGATAATGGTCAGCCTGTTCAGGTTCTTCTCGGCTGCGCCCGAGGTACCGGCATTGGAACCGATTCCGCCACCGAACATATCGGACAGGCCGCCGCCCTTGCCCTTGTGCAACAGAATCAGCATGGTCAGCAATATGCTGGCGAGGATGACGACGACTTGAAGCACGATCTTGACAATGGTCACGGCACATACCTCCATGTAAGGAACTGGGAACAAGTATACATACACCCGTCGAAAAGCGCATCAGCCTTTGGCGGCCAGTCGCACAATACGTGCGAACTCCTCCACATCCAGGGAGGCGCCGCCCACCAGGAAGCCGTCCACGTCCGGCTGGGTGATCATCTGGGAGGCATTCTTGGAGGTGACCGAGCCGCCGTAGAGGATGCGTACCGCTTGGCCGGCAGACTCTCCGAACTTGCTTGAAATATGGTCGCGGATGGCCCGGGCGGCCTGCTGGGCGGTATCCGGGGTGGCCACCATGCCGGTGCCGATGGCCCAGACCGGTTCGTAGGCCACGATCAGGTTTTCCATGTCCTCCTTGGCCAGGTCTCGGGTGACGTCGTTGACCTGACCCACGGCGAAGTCCAGCTGGATGCCCTGGCGACGCTCCTCATAACTCTCTCCCACACAGAGGATGGGCTTCATGTCCGCAGCCAGGACGGCCCGGACCTGGTCGACGATGTTGGCGTCGTCCTCAGGATGGTACTTGCGCCGTTCGGAGTGGCCCACGATGACGTAGCTGCAGCCCAGCTGAGCCAGCATATCCGCGGACACATCCCCGGTGAAGGCCCCCTGGGCGGTGACGGAGACGGCTTGGGCCCCATACTCGATGGGCAGGTTGTCGGCCTCCACCAGCACCTGGACGGAACGCAGGGCGGTGAAGGCGGGCATCAGAGCCACCTGGCAGCGTCTGCGATCGAAGTGGGCGTCGCGCAGGAGCCAGGCCAGCTTCTGTACGAAATAGGTGGCTTCCAGGTGGTCGAAGTTCATCTTCCAATTGCCGGCCACCAGGGGAATGCGTGCCATACCAGACCTTTCCATCCGCGCAACAACAATGCCGGGCCGCCGGATGCGAAACCCGGTGACCCGGCATTGCACGTCTGTATGCCGATTTTACTCCAGCACCTTCAGGCCCGGAAGCTCCTTGCCCTCAAGGAACTCCAGAGAGGCGCCGCCGCCGGTGGAGATGTGCGAGAAGCCGTCCTCGGGGAAGCCCAGGTTGCGCACCGCCGAGGCGGAGTCGCCGCCGCCGACGATGGTGAAGGCTCCGGCCTTGGTGGCGTCGACCAGGCCCTGGGCCACAGCCCGGGTGCCATCGGCGAATGCCGGGAACTCGAAGACGCCCATGGGGCCGTTCCAGACCACGGTCTTGGAGTCCACGATCTTGTCGTGGAAGAGCTTCTGGGAGTCGGGACCGATGTCCAGACCCATCTTGTCTGCGGGGATGCCGTCGGCAGGAACCACCTGGTGGGGCGAATCCGCCTTGAACTCGTCAGCCACCACGATGTCGGTGGGCAGGACCAGCTCCACGCCCTTCTCGCGGGCGGTCGCCATGTAGCCCTTGACGGTGTCGACCTGATCCTCCTCCAGCAAGGAGGAGCCGACCTCATAGCCCTCGGCCTTGAGGAAGGTGAAGACCATGCCGCCGCCGATGACCAGCCGGTCGGCCTTGCTGAGCAGGTTCTCGATGACGCCCAGCTTGTCGGAGACCTTTGAACCGCCCAGGACAACGGTGAAGGGCCGTTCGGGGTTCTCGGTCGCCTTGGACAGGGCCTTGACCTCCTTCTCGACCAGCAGACCGGCTGCGGAGGGCAGGAACTTGGCCACGGAGTAGTTGGAGCCCTGGGCGCGGTGGACCACGCCGAAACCGTCGGAGACGAAGACATCGCCCAGGTCAGCGATCTTGCGGGCGTAGGCATCACGCTCGGCCTCGTCCTTGCTGGTCTCCTCGGGGTTGTAGCGCACGTTCTGCAGCAGGACCACGTCGCCGTCGTTCATGGCGGCCACCTTGGCATGGGCATCGGGACCATAGGTGTCCTCGGCCAGAGGAACCTGCACGCCCATCAGCTCGCCCAGGCGGGCGGCCACGGGGGCCAGGCTCAGCTCGGGAACGACCTTGCCCTTGGGGCGACCCAGGTGGGCCATGAGGATGACCTTGGCGCCCTGGCCACGAAGCTGCTCGATGGTTGGCAAGGCGGCGCGGATGCGGCCGTCGTCCGTGATGGTGGTGCCGTCCAGCGGCACATTGAAGTCCGCGCGGACGAGCACGCGCTTGCCCTTGAGATCACCGAGGCTCTTCAGTGTTTTCATGCGTATCCTTTCTGACTGCGGGTCCATGCGCCCGCTCCCCTGCCATGGTACTCAGGCAGACCGACCTGTGTGAGCTATCTCACTCTTGTTTGGCCTCTTCCTCGGCCTTCTTCTTCTCGACCTTGGTGGCCAGCTGCAGCAGACGGCGAATGCGTCCGGCGATGGCGTCCTTGGTGACCGGCGGATCTGCCAGGCGACCCAGCTCTTCAAGGGAGGCTTCACGGTGGTCCAGACGAAGCTGGCCGGCCGCACGCAGGTTCTCGGGGATGTCGTCGCCCAGAATTTCGAAGGCCTTGGTGACCTTGGCGCTGGCCTCGACGGCTGCCTTGGCCGACCGGCGCATGTTGGCATCGTCGAAGTTTGCCAGGCGGTTGGCCTTGCCGCGGGACTCGCCATCGCTGCGCTTACCTGTCCACTCCCTGGAGGATTTGGGGGCGCCCATCAGATTGAGCATGCGTTCGATCACATCCGGGTCACGCAAGGTGACGCGCTCGGAGCTACGCACCTGGCGGGCCTTGGCATTGATGCCCAGACGGCGGGCGGCGCCTACCAGGGCCAGGGCGGCTTCGGATCCGGGGCAGACGATCTCCAGGTAGGAGGCCTTGCCTGGGTCGGACAGCTCGCCGTGGGCCAGGAAGGCCCCTCTCCAGGCGGCCTTGACCTGGGCGATGTTGCCGGAGACGATGTCGGCGGGAAGACCACGAACCGGATGCTTGCGGCGGTCCAGCAGACCGGTCTGCAGGGCCAGGGCACCGCCCGCCCGCAGCACGCGGACCGAGTAGCGGGTCAGGTTGCCGGTGGGGGCCTGACGATTGACCTGGATCAGATCGGAATCATGTCCGTAGACGTCCCTGATGGTGTTCTGCAACCACTGCGCTGCCGGCAGGGAATCGAATTGCGCTTCCACCACGATGTGACGCTGAATGATGTGCAGACCGCCGCCGAAGCGGATCATCGCCGCCGATTGTGCTTTCTTGGCAGAGGGGGGTTCGTTGTCAATCGCGGCCAGCTCGCTTTTGACATCATCAAGTAGGGCCAAGAGCCGTCCTCCTACGAAAAAATACTGAAAAATGAATACTTCCAGGCCGCGCGACACACCTGCCGTGCAAACCACCGGATTACTGTGATACCGAATATCTTGGACAAATTGCGCCTTTGGCTATCCGCGGGAACGGTGCGGCAGCTCGCGGGCCGAGACGGTCACCTCCATTCCCCGGGACCGCAGACGGGCGGCCAGAGCGTCGGCCATGGCCACCGAGCGGTGCTGTCCGCCAGTGCAGCCAAAGGCGATGGTCACATAGTGCTTGTCTTCGCGTGCATAGCCGCTGAGCGCGGTCAGAATGGCCCTGGTATAGGCATCAAGGAACTCCTTGGCACCCTTGCTGGCCATCACATAGTCACGGACCGGGCCGTCGTGGCCGTTCAGGTCGCGCAGCTCGGGGACCCAGTAGGGGTTGGGCAGGAAGCGTACATCGGCCACGAAGTCGGCATCGATGGGCAGGCCGTACTTGAACCCGAAGCTCATGATGTGCACGCCCACGGTGGTTGGGCCGGAGCCCAGGACCATTTCGTACAGGCGGGTGGAGAGCTGATGGATGCTCAGGTTGGAGGTGTCGATGACCATGTCGGCACGCTCCTTGAGCCCGGCCAGCAGGCGGCGCTCCTCCCGGATGCCGTCGATCAGGCGGCCCGAGCCCTGCAGGGGGTGGGGACGGCGGACGGACTCATAGCGCTTGACCAGCACCTGGTCGGAGGCATCCAGAAAGAGGATGCGGCAGCGCACGCCCAGGTCGTCCAGGTGGCTGAGCACGGCCGACAGGTCGTCGAAGTAGGAGCGGGAACGGACGTCGATGACGGCGGCCAGGCGGTGCAGGGAGCTCCCTGCCGAGGTCATCATGTCGACCAGGGGCACCAGCAGGCGCGGGGGCATGTTGTCGACCACATACCAGCCCATGTCCTCCATGGAGTCGGCGGCGCGGGAGCGGCCTGCGCCGGACATGCCCGTGATCAGCAGCACCTCGAAGCCTGCGAAGGGCGGTTTTTCCGTCGTCATCGTCATGCCTCCCTCAAGGCTTGGTCCATCGCGGCCACCGGAACAGCGGCCAGGGGTCGGTCGGTCATCAGCGCCACCTGACGCACGGCTTGATAGAGCAGCATCCGTTCACCACTGATGGCCCGGGCGCCCGGCCGGCGGCAGAAGGCCTTCATGAGCGGGGTGGGCCGGGGGTCATAGACCACATCCAGCAGGACCGGGCCCATGCGACCGTCGTCATCAGCCGTATTGAGCAGATCGGCCAGGGGGTCGGCTGCACCCGAAGGCAGGGTGGAGACGACAGTCCGGGCCCCGATCAAGGCCTTTTCGGCTGCCTCGACCTGATCCATGGCGGTGACGGTGGGCTCAGGCAGGTCCAGCCGGGAGGCGAGATCCAGCATGTGGTCGCAGTGCTTTGGGTTGCGGGCCAGCAGGTCCACACGTTCGATCCCCAGCACCTTCAAGGCACAGAAGGCGGACTCGGCTGTGTTCCCGTTGCCGATGACCAGGGCCCGCGCTCCCCCATACGGTTGGTCGGGAAGCTGGTCCTGTCGCCCCTGACCGGCTGCCTCCAGCAGGGCGGCCAGATCATCAGGGTTTTCATCGACCCGGCAGCGGTCGGCTGCCTCCAGCAGGGCGGCAACAATCCCCTCCACATCGGTGTTGTACAGGGACAGCCCATTGGCGGGGCCGCCCTGCCCAAAGACTGCGGTGTTGGCTACGCCCAGGGTCCTGGACCAGTGGTCGCTAAAACCACCCAAGGGGCCGACAGCGCTCTTCAAGGGCATGGTCAGGCTGAGACCGGACCAGGAGGGGTCCAGGCCATGGATAAAGTCCGGCAGGCCGTCAGCGTCCATGCGCACACGGTCGTAGCGCCAGCCGTCCAGGCCCAGTGCTGCATAGGCTGAGCGATGCAGGAGGGGCGAAAGGGAATGGCTGATGGGGTCGCCCAGGACGGCACAACGACGATCAGGCCCATTCATATCTGCAATCACGCACCAATCAAGATCAGGGCATGGCCCTTTGCCAGCCTCCCGAGCCATTTTATCGCTGGCTGTCCCCGGCCTGATCCTGGCCGCTGTGCAGGGCCTGGTAGATGGCCTCGGCCTTGGCGGAGCCGATGCCCTTGACGGCCTCCAACTCCTCCTGGGTGGCCTGGCGCATGCGCTTGACCGAACCGAAGTGATTGAGAAGCTTCTTCTGATAGGTGGGGCCGATGCCCGGAATCTCGTCCAGGGCCGACCGGAGAGCACCCTTGCGCCGGGTCTGCCGGTGGTAGGTGATGGCGAACCGGTGGGACTCGTCGCGCACACGCTGCAGCAGGTACATGCCCTCGGACTGGCGTTTGAGGATGATGGGATAGTCGTCGTCAGGCACCCAGACCTCCTCCAGGCGCTTGGCCAGCCCGCACAGGGCCACATCGTCCACCCCGCAGTCGTGCAGGGCCCGGGCAGCGGCGGTCACCTGGGGTTTGCCGCCGTCGACCACGACCAGGTTGGGCTTGTAGGCGAAGTGGCGGGCCGCGGTGTTCTGCTGGACGATGGCACCCTCCTCCTGCTCCACCAGTTCGGGTGCCTTGTCGCTGGCCTTTCGCTCGGCCTCCAGGCTGTCGCCGCTGTCACCCGCAATGTTGCCGTGGCGGAAGCGCCTGGTCAGGGTCTCGTAGATGGCGCTCATATCGTCCACAGCGCCCTTGCCGTCCTCGCCGCGGATGGCGAATCGACGGTATTCGGACTTCTTGGGGACAGCGTCCTCGAAGACCACCATGGAGGCCACCTGGAACTGGCCGCCCACGGTGTTGGAAATGTCGTAGCACTCGATGCGCAGCGGGGCGCGGTCCAGTCCAAGGGCCTTGGCCACATCGTTCATGGCCTGGGTGCGGGTGCCCATGTCGCTCATGCGGCTGAGCTTGCTGCGCTGCAGGGCCTGGCGGGCGTTGGCATTGGCCCGGTCCATCAGGGACTTCTTCTCCCCCCGGCTGGCCACTCTGATGGTCACCGAGGACCCGCGCAGCTCCCGCAGCCACTCCTGCAGGTCGCCGGTCCGGTCGGGCTGGATGGGGACAATGACCTCCGGGGGCACCGGCGAGATGGGGGCCAGCAGGTCAGCACGTCCGGTCTGGTCCTGATGGCGATGCCGGCTCCTGGTGGCCTTGGCCCGCGCTTCGGCATCCAGGGCCGTGACCTTCTGGGTGGAACCCATGGCGTCCCTGTCCTGGCTGATGGAGACAGGGATGTCGGAATTCTCTGGAAGCTTGTGTAGCTCGCTGTCATTCTCATTCATAAGATCCGAGTAGACCTGCACCAACAGGTCGCTGATCAGCTCGCTGTCGGAGACGTCCTCGACCCGCTCCACGCTCCAGTTGCGTTCGCCGCGGATGGCTCCCGAGCGCACGAAGAAGGCATGGACCGAGGCCTCCAGTTCGTCCGAGGCCACACCGAAGACGTCCACATCCACGTTGGAGGCGAAGGCCACGGCATTCTGCTCGATGACCGTGTCCAACATGGCGATCTGGTCGCGCAGGCGGGCGGCCTTCTCGAAGTCCAGCTCCTTGCTGGCCTTCTGCATGCTCCTGGTGAGCCCGGCCCGGTAACTTTTGCCCAGCCTGCCGGTGATGACCCCGGTCAGCTCCGTGCACAGACGCCGGTGGTCGCTGGCGCTGATCCGGCCCACACAGGGTGCCGAGCACTTGCCGATGGAGGCCAGCAGGCAGGGGCGGCCGCTGAGCTTTGCCTTGCGGAAGACGCCGGGGGTGCAGGTGCGCACCGGGTAGGTCTTGAGCAGGGCGTCCAGGGTGTGCTTCATGTCCCAGACCTTGGCGTAGGGGCCGAAGTAGCGGGTGTCGTGCCGCTTGCGCACGCGAGTCATCCATACCCTGGGGAACTCCTCCCCCACGGAGACGGCCAGGTAGGGGTAGGTCTTGTCGTCGCGCAGCTTGACGTTGAAGCGGGGATCGAACTCCTTGATCCAGGTGTATTCCAGGGTCAGGGACTCCAGGTCGGTGCCCACCACGGTCCACTCCAGGCTCCGGGCCGTCAGCACCATGGTCTGGGTGCGCGGATGCAGGTTCTCCAATGGCTGGAAGTAGTTGGTCAGACGGTTGCGCAGGTTCTTGGCCTTGCCCACGTAGATGACCCGGCCGTCGCCGTCCCGCCACTTGTAGACCCCAGGCTGGGCGGGGATGTCCGAAGTCTTGGGGCGGAAGAGGTCACGGCTGTCTCCCAGCAGGGGCGCGCCGTTCTTGTTGACGCCCGTCGTGGTGCCGGTGGCGGACTCCTCCTCCAGAGCCTGGGCGGTGCGTCGCCATACCTGCGGCGTGTGCCGCTCGAAGCAGCTGCGGGTCATGATCGAGTGGCCCTGGCTACCTTGGCGGGATCCAGCATGGGCTTCAGATACTTGCCGGTCCAGCTGTCCGGATTGGCGGCCACCTGCTCGGGAGTGCCCTGGGCCACCACGGTGCCGCCGCCGTCGCCGCCCTCGGGGCCCAGGTCGATGATCCAGTCGGCGGTCTTGATCACGTCCAGGTTGTGTTCGATGACGATGACCGTGTTGCCTTTGTCGACCAGACCGTGAAGAACCTTGAGCAGCTTGCGCACATCCTCGAAGTGCAGGCCCGTGGTGGGCTCGTCCAGGATGTAGACGGTCTTGCCGTCGGAGCGCCGCTGTAGTTCGGTGGCCAGCTTGACCCGCTGTGACTCGCCTCCGGACAGGGTGGGCGCCGGCTGGCCCAGGCGGATGTAGCCCAGGCCCACGTCAACGAGAGTGTCCAGATAGCGGGCGATGGAGGGATAGGCCTTGAAGAAGTGGGCGGCCTCCTCGATGGGCATATCCAACACGTCCGAGACGGTCTTGCCGTTGTAGGTGACCTCCAGGGTCTCCCTGTTGTAGCGCTTGCCGTGGCAGGTCTCGCACTGCACGTAGACGTCGGGCAGGAAGTTCATCTCGATCTTGATGGTTCCGTCACCGTGGCAGGTCTCGCAGCGGCCGCCCTTGACGTTGAAGGAGAAGCGGCCCGGACCATAGCCGCGCACCTGGGCCTCGGGGGTCTTGGCGAAGAGCTGGCGGATCTTGTCCCAGACGCCGGTGTAGGTGGCCGGGTTGGAGCGCGGGGTGCGGCCGATGGGGTTCTGGTCCACGTGGATGACCTTGCGCACCTGGTCCACACCCTCCACCCGGGTGTGCTTGCCGGGCACGATGCGAGCGTTGTTGAGCTGGTCGGCCAGGACCGGATAGAGGATGGAGTTGACCAGGGTGGACTTGCCGGAGCCGGAGACGCCGGTGACCAGGGTCATGACCCCCAGCGGGAAGGAGACCTTGAGGTTCTTCAGGTTGTTCTCGCGAGCCCCCACCACGATCAGCTGCCGGGTCTTGCTGGTCCTGCGGCGGCGCTTGGGCACCTCGATGGAACGGCGACCGGCGATGTAGTCGGCGGTAATTGAGCGGGAGGCCTTGACCAGGTCCTGCGAGCGCCCGGAGAAGATGACCTCCCCGCCATGCTCGCCGGCCCCCGGGCCGATGTCGACCAGCCAGTCGGCCTGGCGGATGGTGTCCTCGTCGTGCTCGACCACAATCAGGGTGTTGCCCAGGTCGCGCAGACGCTGCAGGGTCTTGATCAGCCGGTCGTTGTCCCGCTGGTGCAGGCCGATGGAGGGCTCGTCCAGCACGTACATGACGCCCACCAACCCGGAACCAATCTGGGTGGCCAGGCGGATGCGCTGGGCCTCGCCGCCGGAGAGGGTGGCCGCCGCCCGGGACAGGGTCAGATAGTTCAGGCCCACGTCGTTGAGGAAGCGCAGACGGGAGCGGATCTCCTTGAGGACCTCCCCGGCGATCTTGGCCTGTGCGCCCTCCATGTGCAGGCCCTCGATCCACTTCAGGCTGGCGGACACGGCCATGTCGCAGACCTGGGCGATGGACAGGCCGTCCACGGTCACGGCCAGGACCTCGGGCTTCAGGCGCTTGCCCTGGCAGACCTGGCAGGGCACCTCGCGCATATAGGACTCGTAATACTGCTTCATGGGCTGCGAGTCGGTCTCGTCGTGGCGGCGCATCAGGGTGCGGACCACGCCCTCGAACCCGGTGGTGTACTCGCGCAGGCGGCCCCAGCGGTTCCGGTAGGAGACGTCCACCTTGAAGTCGTGCCCGTACATGACGGCATGGCGGACCTCCTCCGGCAGATCCTTCCAGGGGGTCGAGGTGGAGAAGCCCATCTCCTTGGCCAGGCCGTCCAGCAGATGGCCGTAGAAGCGCTGCTGGCTCTTGGTGCCGCTCCAGGGCTCCACGGCCCCGTCCTTGAGGCTCTTCTCCGGGTCGGGCACCACCAGCTCGGGGTCGATCTCCAGGTTGAATCCCAGCCCGGTGCAGGCCGGGCAGGCCCCGTAGGGGGCGTTGAAGGAGAAGGTTCTGGGCTCAATCTCGTCCAGCTCCAGCTCGTGGCCGTTGGGGCAGGACCGCTTCTCGGAGAAGGGCTGGCGGCGCTCGGGGTCCTTGGCGTTTAGATCCACGAAGTCAGCAACTACAGTCCCCTTGG
Source organism: Bifidobacterium sp. M0353 (assembly GCF_016100645.1). Taxonomy (NCBI): domain Bacteria; kingdom Bacillati; phylum Actinomycetota; class Actinomycetes; order Bifidobacteriales; family Bifidobacteriaceae; genus Bifidobacterium; species Bifidobacterium sp. M0353. The sequence continues at coordinate 620,848 of NZ_JACFSB010000001.1, forward strand.
CCAGTCGCAGGGCGGTTTCCACGGAGTCGGTCAGCCGCTGGCGCATGCCCTCGCGGATGACCAGCCGGTCCACCACCACCTCGATGGTGTGCTTCTTCTGCTTGGTCAGCTTGATGGAGTCGGACAGCTGGTGCATGTCCCCGTCGATGATGGCCCGGGAGTAGCCGTCGGAGCGCAGGAGCTCAAGGGTCTCCACGAACTCGCCCTTGCGGCCCTTGACGATGGGGGCCAGCAGCTGGAAGCGGGTCCCCTCCGGCCTGGACATGAGGGTGTCGACGATCTGCTGCGGCGACTGGGCGCGCACCTCGGCCCCGCAGACCGGGCAGTGGGGGATGCCTGTCCTGGCGAAGAGCAGACGCAGGTAGTCGTAGACCTCGGTGATGGTGCCCACGGTGGAACGGGGGTTGCGGTTGGTGGTCTTCTGATCGATGGAGACGGCAGGGCTCAGGCCCTCGATGAAGTCCACGTCGGGCTTGTCCATCTGGCCCAGGAACTGGCGGGCATAGGCGGAGAGGGACTCCACGTAGCGGCGCTGGCCCTCGGCGAAGAGGGTGTCGAAGGCCAGGGAGGACTTGCCGGAGCCCGACAAGCCGGTGAAGACCACCATCCGGTTGCGGGGTATGGACAGGTTGACGTTCTTGAGGTTGTGGGCCCGGGCGCCTTGGATGACGATCTTGCGGTCGTTGGGCACCATGGACAGGTCCGCCACCAGGGACCCCTTGGATTCGATCATGCGCGGGTTTTCGATGGCCGCGTCCACTGTCGACTTAGGCTTGTTCTGCTGCTTCACGTGCTTCCCATCCGCTTCCCTGAAGACCCATGGCCAAGGCTGAGGCCAAAGCCTGACCATACTATCGCCGGGACCGAATAATTCGAACAGGTGTTCGATGACGGCTTAGATGGACGGGCCGGGCGAATCCAGGGGCGGACGGCCGCAGCCGTTGAGGAAGCAGTCGTGCTGGTGGTCGTTGATCATGCCGGCCGCCTGGAGGAAGGAGTGGACCGTCACCGGTCCCAGGAAGCGCAGGCCCAGGTCGCGCATGTCCTTGCAGACGATGGCCGACAGGTGGTCGTAGCGCGGTATGGAGGGATCGTCCGGATAGTCATGGTTGATGGTCTGGCCGCCGGTGAAGGACCAGCAGTAACGGTCGAATTCCTCCCCAGGAAATTGCCGGGCGATCAGGGCGGCATTGGCCACGGTGGCTTCAATCTTGCGTCGATTGCGAATGATGGCCGGGTCGGCCACGAGACGGTCGATCCGGCCTGCGTCGAAGGCGGCGACCGCTTGAATATCAAAGTTGTCAAAATCCTTGAAGAGGGCCTGGCGGCGGTGCAGGACCAGCTGCCAGCTGAGCCCGCATTGGAAGATCTCCAGGGAGAGCATGGCGAAGAGCCTCTGGGACCCATGCAGAGGGCGGCCCCACTCATGGTCGTGGTAGCTGCGCATGAGCGGGTCGTCCACCTGTGCCCAGTCGCATCGATATAAGGGTTCGGTCATTCGCACTCCCCTATCCAGTGTTTGGGTTCAGGCTAGCACCGACGGACGCCCGGACCGGGTGGTCAATACCACTGAGTCGGGTGGGCCGATTTAGAGTTGGAGCAGAGGCCGGTCGCCCATGCCCGGGGCAATCCCCACGGCGGCAGTACGGTTGCGGCCGGCAAGGAGAGGAAGCATGTGCCATGACTGACAAGGACAATCCGCGCAGACTCTGGACCGACGACGAGGACCCGGTCGAGAGGGCCAAGCGCACCTCCCCTGCCATGCAGGGCAGCCAGTCGAATTCAGATTCGTCGTCCAAGTCTTCCACAGCGGCGGGGTCGGCAACGGCAGCTGGGAATTCGGGGAATAGCAGTTCGGCATCTTCGGCTGCAACAACTCCAAATTCATCCAACTCAAATTCATCCAGCTCAGGTTCATCGCCTTCGGGTGCGGCAACCAAGCAGTCCGGTGATTCGTCGAAGAAGTCGTCGGCTGGGGATACCGGTGCCAAGGAGACCGTCAACGGAGGCGGGACTCGTTCTGATCGCAGCGGCAATGAAAATGAAGCAGCGCAGGGATCCTCCAAGGGACGCGGCTGGAAGCTTTTCGAGGACATCCTGCTCTGGGTGGCCTGGGTGGCCATGGTGGGCTTCAACGGCTATGCGGAGGTCTACCACTTCAATGGCACGACCGTGGGCGGCCTGGCCCGCAAGGTCGACCTGTGGATCATGCCTGCCGGATACGTCTTCGCCATCTGGGGGGTCATCTACATCGCCCTGGCCATCTGGCTCTTCCGCTTCTGCCTGGCCGGCCCCAGCCGCAAACGCCTGGGCTTCCTGCCCTTCACGCTGAGTGGACTGTTCTTCGTAGCCACCTGCTGCCTGAACATCGCCTGGCTGGCCCTGTGGCACATGGAGCGCAACTTCTGGGCCCTGGTCATCATCCTCATTCTGACCGTGCTGGCCTGGATGCTCTACGCCCTGGTGCGCAGGGATGCCACCGAGGCCGGGACCCCCACCGCCGCCAAGGCCCTGGACTGGATTCCGCTGTCCATCTACGCCAGCTGGCTGAGCGTGGCAACACTGGTCAACGCCGGATACATGGTGGTCGCCGGGCATAGGGTCGGCAATGCCGTGCAGGGATTCGCCACCATCATCGTGGTCGGCGCCCTCCTGGCTGTCGCCTACCTGATGAACAGGCATGGCAAGGACTGGGTCTTCGGCCTGGTGGTCATCTGGGCCTGCCTGGGCATCGGCATCAGGATTTTCTCCTTCGCGGCCGCCATGGGCGTGCTGGTCATCGCTCTGACCGCCGTGGGCGCCTTCCTGGTCTACTTCCCCTGGAGCAGGTTCAGGCTGGTCCGCCGCTGATCCGTCCATGATTCATTCTTTGCCCCGTCAGCCGAGACGCACTGGCGGGGCTTGCTTCTTGCTACCATGGTCCCTTGCAAGTTTTGAATCCAAGAGGAAAGCGGGGTCGGAGGCGGCATGGCTATTGAGGCGCAGGGACTTGAGATCCGGATAGGTGCCCGACTACTCCTGCAAGCCACCGACTTCCACGTGACCAAGGGTGATCGGATCGGCCTGGTGGGCCGCAACGGCGCAGGCAAGACCACACTGACCCGGGTCATTACCGGCGACATGCTCCCCTCGGCCGGCAAGGTGCGGGTGACCGGACAGCTGGGATACCTGCCCCAGTCAACCCATGCGGGAGACTCCGAGCAGAGCGCCCTGGACCGGGTCATGAGCGCCAGGGACATCGCCTCCATCATCCAGCGGATGCGCAAGGCCGAGACCGAGATGACCAGTCCTGATCCCAAGATCATGGAAAAGGCCATGAAGCGTTACGACAAGGCCCAGCAGGACTTCGAGAACGCCGGTGGTTATGCGGCCCAATCCCAGGCCATCGTCATGGGCGAGAGCCTGGGGCTGAGCCAGGAGACCCTGCAGCAGGCACTGGGCACCCTCTCCGGCGGTCAGCGCCGACGGGTCGAGCTGGCCAGAATCCTCTTCTCCGATGCCGACACCCTGATTCTGGACGAGCCCACCAACCATTTGGATGCCGACTCCATCGAGTGGCTCAAGGGCTACCTGCGCCGGTTCGAGGGCGGCTTCCTGATCATCTCCCACTCCACCGAGCTGTTGGACGAGACCGTCAACCGCATCTGGCACCTGGATGCCCAGCGTTCCTGCATCGACATGTACACCATGGGATGGAAGGCCTATCTGCACCAGCGGGTGGTGGACGAGGAACGCCGACGCCGCGAACGCGAGGTGGCCGAGAAGAAGGCCGATCGCCTGATGCGGCAGGGCATCCGCCTGCATGCCAAGGCCACCAAGGCCGTGGCCGCCCAGAACATGATGCGCCGCGCCCAGCGCCTGCTGGCTGACACCCAGGAGGCGGAAAAGGCCGAAAAGGTGGCCGACCTGCGCTTCCCGGATCCCGCCCCCTGCGGCCGCACGCCCATCACGGCCGAGGACCTGTCCAAGGCATACGGATCCAACATCGTCTTCGCCGGAATCAACCTGGCCATCGACAAGGGCTCCAGGGTGGTCATCCTGGGATACAACGGCGCCGGCAAGACCACCACCCTGCGGCTGCTGGCCGGCATCGAACAGCCCGACACGGGCAAGGTGACCTTGGGGCACGGGGCCAAAATCGGCTACTTCGCCCAGGAGCACGACACCCTGGATAACGATGTCAGCGTTCTGGAGAACCTGCAGCATGTGGCCCCTGACCTGGACAACACCCAGGCGCGGACCATCCTGGGCTCCTTCCTCTTCTCAGGGGACGACGCCATGAAGCCCACCAAGGTGCTTTCGGGCGGCGAGAAGACCCGTCTGGCCCTGGCCACCCTGGTGACCAGCCGGGCCAACGTCCTTCTGCTGGACGAGCCCACCAACAACCTGGACCCCGCCTCGCGCGACGAGATACTAAAGGCCATCGCCAAGTACGAAGGGGCCATCGTGCTGGTCACCCACGACGAGGGGGCGGTCAAGGCGCTCAACCCAGAGCGGGTGCTGCTCATGCCCGACGGGGATGAGGACCTCTGGAGCGACGACTACCTGGATCTGGTGGCCGAAGAGTAGGTAGCCACAATGGCGAAAAGCGGGTCAGTCGTCCTCCCCCAGGACCTCCACGCCCTTGACCCCTGGAGTCTGGCCGATGGATTCCACCAGCTCGGTCACATCCCCCTTGCCCAGCAGGTTGACGGTGACATCGGCCCCCTTCCAGGTGTCCCGGTGCAGCTCATGGATGGTCAGCACCCTGGACTCGAAGCCCATGCGGGTGGCCAGCAGCAGGGATTCGCGCAGACAACCGTGGCCGTCCTGGTATACGATGCGCAGGACCGTGTTCTGCCTGTTGCGCAGGAACCATTTGAGGATGGGCGCAATGACCAGGACGGCCAGAAAGTAGAAGACGACCGCCAGGATGGCGATGGCGAAGAGCTGGACACCGCAGGCCATGCCCACGGCCGCGGCCACCCAGATGGCGCTGGCCGTGGTCAGACCCTTGACCGAATCGTGGTTGAAGAAAATCACTCCGGCGCCGATGAAACCGATGCCCGAGGCCACTCCAGCCGCGATTCGCGAGGCATCCCAGGAGTAGTTGCCCACAGCGGCCTGGATGCCGTAGAGGGAGACCATGGTGAACAGGCAGCTGCCCAGGCCAACCAGAATGTGGGTGCGGATGCCGGCGTCGTGTTTGAGGAACTCGCGCTCGAAACCGATCAGGCCACAGAGAATCACAGTAAGGACCACCGCCATAATCTGGCCTTGATTCGGCATTGCGAATCCCTGCATGATTTCCTTCCCTGCCCTCGTAAATAGGCAGACTTTATAACGCTTGCAGGACAAGGCCATCGGATAGAGTGGAGCCAGCACGTGGCCGGCCGCGCCGCCGCCGCACGTGGACCTTTTGAATGAGGGGTGTGATGCCATGAAGCCGTCACCAGATGAACGCCGCGAAGCCCGGCGGACCCTGGCCACCAGCGCCTATTCCGCTGACATGATCCGATCCCTGGAGCAGCCGTTTTTGGATGACGGGGTGCCCCTGATGCGCATTGCCGCCGGATCCCTGGCCTCCGTGGCCGACGTCATGCTGACCCAGGCCGGGCTGGAACCGGCAGGAGCCAGGATCGTCCTGCTGGCAGGGGCCGGCAACAATGGCGGCGACGGGCTCTATGCCTCGGCCGACCTGGCCGGGCACGGGGCCGATGTGACTGTGGTGGCCACCGGGCGCAGCCTGCACCAGGGTGGGCTGGATGCCCTTCTGCGCGCCGGCGGGATGGTCACGGCCCTGGATCCCCAGGCAGTCATCCCCGGCTGCGAGGCACCGGCAGGACCGGACCAGGCTTCCGAGGAGCTGGACCAGGCCCTGGAGCTGTGCCGACAGGCTGATCTGATCATCGATGCCATGACCGGTATCGGTCTCAAGGGGGCGCTGCGCGGCATTCCCGCCGCTCTGGCTGCAGACCTGGGCATGGAGGGCGGTCTGCCCGACAGACCCGCCTGGCACGATCCCGCCGGACAGGATGGGCCCCTGGTGCTGGCTGTGGATACGCCCTCCGGCGTGGACATTGATGAAGGCACCCTGACCGGGGCCTACATACCGGCGGATGTGACCGTGACCATGGGGGCCATGAAGCCCTGCCTGATGCTTCCCCCGGCCGCCTACGTCTGCGGCAGAATCGTCCTGGTGGACTTCGGCTTCGACACCTCGGCCCTGGTCCCCAGCGTCTCCTGCATGAGCGTTGAGGACTGCGCCGGACTTTTGCGGGCGCCCAGGGTGGATGACACCAAGTACACCAGGGGCGTGGTCGGTCTGGTCACCGGGTCCGCCCTCTACCATGGCGCGGGGCTGCTCTCCAGCAAGGCTGCGGCCAGCGGCAACGTGGGCATGATCCGTTACTGCGGCCCCGAGCAGGTGGGCGACCTGATCCTGCAGGAGCTGCCCGAAACGGTCCTGGGCCGTGGACGGGTCGAGTCCTGGGTGCTGGGCTCGGGCGTGCCCACCCGGCAGGCCCAGGAGGCCGCCGGTCCTGAAGGCCAGGACGGTCAGCGGGATCTGATTGCCGACATACTCAATCGACAGGCCGCGGACCTGGACGAGGACGAGGCGGCAGCCGACCCGCCGGTGGTGGCCGATGCCGGAGCCCTGGATCTGCTGCCGGACCGGCTGGGACCGCGCACCGTACTGACCCCGCACGCCGGCGAGATGGCCGCCCTGCTCAACTCGCACGGTGAGAACGTGGACGGCGACCAGGTCATGGCCGAACCCCTGCGCTGGGCTGTCCGCGCCTGCCAGCTGACCGGAGCCACCATTTTGCTCAAGGGGGCCATCACATTGGTCGTCGGCGAGGACGGCACCGACCGCCCTCGGGTCATGACCACCGGCTTTGGCCCGGCCTGGCTGTCCACGGCCGGATCAGGGGATGTACTCTCCGGCACCATCGGAGCCATGCTGGCCCAGAACGCCGGACCAATCCAGGATGATGCCACGCTGATGGTGGATCTGACGGCTGCTGCGGCCTTCCTGCACGGGCTGGCCGGTTCCCTGGCCAGTGGCGGCAGGCAGACCGGCTGGGAGCAGCCGCTGATCTTCGACCCCCGCAAGCCCCAGGACTTTGCGGATCTGGTGGCCGAGGACAATCGACCGGGGGGCCAGGGGACCCTTACAGGACGCATGGGGCAGCCGATCCGTGCCGGGCAGGTGGCCGATGCCCTGCCCAGGGCCATAGGGCTGGTCATGTCCAGAGCCGACGGGGTTGCCGAACAGTTCGACCGATCCATCCAGGATGGGGACGATGCCTCTCTCTTCTTCGAGAACAGCTCGCTTTGGTTCTAAGCGCGTCATCGGGAAAGGAGTCGATTCGATGACCTCGCAGCTCATTGTCATGCGTCACGGGGAAAGCGTCTGGACCCAGAAGTCGGTCAACCGTTTCGCCGGTTGGGTGGACGTGCCCCTGACAGATCGCGGACTGAAGCAGGCCCGTCATGCCGGACAGCTGCTCAAGGAGTCAGGCCTGCTGCCCGACCTGGTCTTCACCTCCCTGCTGACCCGCAGCATCGTCACTGCAAACACAGTGCTGGATCTGGTTGATCGGGCCTGGATTCCGGTGGAGCGCACCTGGAGGCTGAACGAGCGCCACTATGGTGCCTTCCAGGGACAGACGCGACCGGCCATGCTGGAACGCTACGGCCAGCAGCAATTCAATATCTACCGGCGTTCCTACGATGTTCGGCCGCCGGCCATCGAAACCGATTCACCCTATTTTCAGGGACGGGATCCTCGCTATGCCCCGACCATGGGCGACGGGCTGGACAGCCGAAATCCGGCCGAGATCCGTGCCGAGTGCCTCCAGGACCTGCTGACTCGTCTGCATCCCTACTGGCGCAGCCGGATAGCCCCCAACCTGGCCCAGGGTCGGACTGTGCTCATCGTCACCCACGGTTCCGTGGTCCGCAGTCTGATCAAGGTTCTTGAGCACGTTGACGACAAGGACATAAGATCCATCAATGTGCCCACCGGTGTGCCCATGGTCTATAGCTTCGAGACCGATGGGGACGGCAACCCCCAAGTCCAGGGTCCGGGTCGCTATCTGGATCAGGAGGCTGCGAACCAGGGCATGGCTGAAACCGCGGCTCTGGGCCGATAGGGCCTTGGGTATAGATTGGCTTGTATGACACTGCTCCAACTGCGCTACATCGTCAAGATTGTCGAATGCGGCTCCATGAACGAGGCCTCGCATGAGCTCTACATCTCTCAGCCGGCCCTGAGTTCATCGGTCAAGGAGCTGGAGAACGAGCTGGGCATCGAAATCTTCACCCGCCATTCGCAGGGGATTGCCCTGACCGTGGACGGAGCGGAATTTCTGACCTACGCCCGTCAGATTCTGGACCAGACCGACCTGCTTGAGGCCCGCTACCGACAGGTCAGGCCCCGTAAGCAGCTCTGCCGGGTCTCCACCCAGCACTATATGTTCGCAGTCGAAGCCTTCGTGGAGATGATCAACTCCATCGATTCGGACGAGTACGAATTCACCATACGGGAGACGCGCACCAGGGACATCATCGACCAGGTGGCCACCCTCCAGTCCGAGATCGGCATCATCTACGAGTCCGACTTCAACAAACGGGTGCTGTCCAAGATGCTCCGGGAGAAGCACCTGGACTTCCATCCGCTCTTCAGGGCGGACCTGCATGTCTTCATCGCACGAACCAACCCCCTGGCCGATCGGGCCATGGTGACCATGAAGGACCTGGAGCCCTACCCCTTCCTGCAGTACGAGCAGGGCGAGGAAGGTTCCTTCTATTTTGCCGAGGAGGCGGTCTGGCCCGACTACTCCCCCAAGCAGATCACCGTGAGCGACCGGGCCACCATGCTCAACTTCATCGTGGGGCTGAACGCCTACACGGTCTGCACCGGCATCGACAACGAGGACCTGAACAACGAGAAGATCGTCAGCGTTCCCCTGGAGTCGGACGAATCCATGCTGGTGGGCTGGATTGTCAACAGCCGGACCAAACTGTCCCATGCCGCTGAACTCTACTTGGCCAAGCTGCGCCAGGTGGTCTCCAACCACGGATATTCGCTGATTGAACAGGAGTCAGGCGAGTAGCAGCAAGGCAAGCATCAGCCGCTTCTTAGCGATAATTATTGAATTTCGTTGCTGGTTGCCAGTTGCTTGTGACAGCTATCTCAGTGGTCGTGGCTTACTCTATTTTCAGCGCTTTCCCTTGTGCTCCTATAGATGGCATCTTCCCCTTGTTGCCCACATCCTGCGATTTGAGTCCCAGGGCCTTGAGCAAGGCCCGGTCCAGATGTTCGAGTCCGCCCTGGCTCTTTGCGGCTGCGGTCAGATCCCAGACCTTGCCGTTGATCATGATGGTGGGTGTCGAAAACTCCCCCTTGGCGTCCTTGGCGTCCTTGCGGGTGATGGCGTAGGCGTTGACCCTGTCCACCCATGGCCTGTAGGTGCCCTGGGCGAAACGGTCCGCCAGGGATCTGGGCACGCCTACCCCCACGGCCTGGTCTGCCAGTCGTGCGTCGGAGACGGCCTGATAGGAGCTCTCATCGGGCTGGAAGTCGGCCGCAAAGACGGCGGCGGCGAAGGCCGGCAGATGATCCGGATCCTCCTGGGCCACCATGGCCAGGGCGTTGTCCACGCGGCTGGAGTACTGGTCGCTGGATGCCGAATCCAGGAAGTTCAAAAAGTTGTAGGTGACGTTGATCTGACCGGCGCCGATCATGCGCTGCAGCTGGGGATCGATGACCCGGCCCACCTTGCCGCACCAGGGGCACATGGGATCCATGAAGATCTCAAGGGTCGGCGCATCGGCAACCTTCTTCCTGCTGCCGACACCCTTGGCTGAAACGGTCAGCCCTCCCTGGTCGTCGGCCACCGATGGCTTGACTGTGACCTCTTGCAGGGCCTTGTATGCCTTGGCATCCCCGCTGGGACCCTGGCTGACCTGCGCACTAGAGGCTCCGGATGAAAGCTCTTGGGCTGACTGGTCGCCTGCTGAATGATCAGCCCACAGCATGTATATGCCTGCAGCAAGCACCAGCACAAGGGCCACCGCCACCAGTATCAAAGGAACCCTCCGTGAGCGCTGCGCAAGCGCAGTTTCTTCAGGCTCGCTCACCTGAGGCTGGCCTGTCTCTGCCGGCTTCTCCTCAGTCGAAATTCGTCCGCCGACAGGCTCCGCGGCATCCGAAGATTTCACCGTGTCGGTTCTTGTGGCCGAGACGGCAGGCTTGGCCGCATCCACCGCGTCGACCCCAGTCTGGCCCGGTTCCTCATGACCGTTCTGCTCCAGCGGTTTCGTCATGATCCATGGCCTTCCTTGCGATGATGATCCGTCGGCCTGCCCGTCGGACCTTTACCAATCTACACGAGGGTCGGCCGACAGAATGGCCGTCCGAAGATTGTGCGCCAATGTGGCCTGCTTGTACAATCGGCACGCTGAATATGAGCCGGTCCCTTGTCTAGGCCCCGTAACGCTCCAAGTAGTCCCTGGCGGCATCGGTCGTGTGCTGGTCCAGAATGGGCGACCCGTCCGGGCCCTGCATGGAGGCAGCGGCATCGAAGATCTGGCGGACATTGACGATGCTGATGACCGGGAAGTGGAATTCGTCCATGATGGACTCCACAGCCGAGCCCTGGCCCTGCCCGGTGCGCTCCATCCGGTCCACGGAGAGCACCAGGCCGACGATGGTCACCTTGGCCTGGGACATGATCTTGGGCACCACCTGGCGGACCGCGGTCCCGGCGGTCATGACGTCATCCACCAGCAGCACCCTCATGCCATCCCTTAACTGGGTGCCGACCATGAGCCCCCCGTCGCCATGGTCCTTGACCTCCTTGCGGTCAAAGGTGTAACCGACCGGCATGCCGTGCGCCCCGCTCAGAGCGATGGCGGTGGAGACGGCCAGGGGAATCCCCTTGTAGGCCGGACCGAATACCGTGTCGATGTCGGCGGGCAGGGTCCCCTGGCTCACGGCCTGCACGATGGTCCGGGCGTAGAACTCCCCCAGCAGGGCGATCAGCCGTCCGTCGTTGAAGGCTCCGGCGTTGATGAAGTAGGGCGAGCGCCGTCCCGACTTCAGGGTGAAGTCACCGAACTTGAGGGCTCCGCTCTGGAGCAGGAAGCTGGTGAAACCCTCCTGGATGCGGCGGGTCTGTTCCTGGGCATCCCCGTCATGCTCGGCTGTGTTTTCCGCTGCGAATGCGCTCATCGCCAGCACTCCCCTTTCCTGAGCAAATCGGCCAGATCGGGCCGCTCGTCCAACAGATCGTCCAGCTCCCGGGCCACCCGCATGGGCGCCACAGGATCCACCAGGGCCGCAGCCCCCACCTCCACGGCGTTGGCACCCGCATATAGGAATTCCAAGGCCGTGCGTCCCGAGTCGATGCCCCCGATTCCGATGATGGGAATCTCGGGCAGTGCCTGACGCACGCGCCAGACGAAGGACAAGGCTATGGGCAGGATGCAGGGGCCTGAGACGCCGCCGGTGCCCTGGGCCAGAATGGGCCTGCCCGTATTGATGTCGATGCGCATGCCCACCAGGGTGTTGATCAGGCTGAGGGCATCCGCTCCCCCATCGACGGCCGCCCGGGCCATCTCCACGATGTCGGTGACGTTGGGGGTCAGCTTGACCACCATGGGCTTGTCGGTCAGAGCCCGCAGCCGGGTGATCAACCGGTTCAGGGCCTTGGCATCGGTGCCCACGGACATCCCCCCATGGGAGACGTTGGGGCAGGAGACGTTGATCTCCAGCATGTCCGCCGGGGAGTCGGCCAAGCGTTCCACGACGGTGGCGTAGTCCTGGTCGCTGTGGCCGGCCACATTGGTGACCACGTTGGCTCCCAAAGCCTTGAGCCTGGGAAGCTCATCCACCAGGTAATGGTCCACACCCGGGTTCTGCAGGCCCACGGAGTTGACCATGCCTGCTGGACTCTCGGCGGTCCTGGGCGTGGGGTTGCCCTCCCAGGGAACCGGCGAAACCCCCTTGGTGGAGATGGCGCCCATCTGCGAGACGTCGTAATAACCCCCGCAGGCATCCAGGTTGAAGGTGCCCGAGGCAGTGCCCACCGGGTTCTTCCAGGGCAAGCCGGCCACAACGGTGCCATGACGCCAGGTGTGCGGCTCAAGAGGATCCATGATTGTCAGCCCGCTCATCGTGTCTCCTTCTTGCCCTCGCCTGCATCCCAGATCAGACGGTCGGCGGCAAAGACCGGGCCGTCCTTGCAGACCTTGAGCCTGCCGTCCAAGGTGTCGACCACGCAGGCCACGCAGGTCCCATAGCCGCAACCCATCCGGGACTCCATGCAACACTGGCCAGACAGGCCGGCCTTACGTGCCCAGGCGGCCACGGCACGCATCATATGCAAAGGTCCGCAGGTCAGGATGATGGTCCGCTGGGGATCGATGCCGCCGCGAACCCGGTCCAAGAGGGTTATGACATCCCCGGACGCATTGTCGATGGACTCAAGCCGGTCGGTCAGCGAGCCCATGATGGCATCGGCGAACCGGTGGTCCCTGTAGCCCAGCAGGGCGGTTGTGCGCACACCGGACCGGCCTTTCAGGCACTGGGCTGCTCGGATCAGCGGGGGGACGCCCAGGCCGCCGCCCACCAGCAGATAGTCGGCCGGCTTCCCCAGGTCGAAGCCATGGCCCAGGGGCCCCAGCAGGTCCACAGCCATGCCTGGCTGCAGGCGGGAGAATTCATCGGTCCCCTGGCCCACGACGGCAAAGATGATCTCGATCTGCCCGCCCTCCAGGACCCGGCTGATGCCGAAGGGCCTGGGCATCATGGTCATGCGGTCTGCCGGGTAGAGGTTGATGAAGGCTCCTGCCGGGGCGTGGGCTGCCAGGTATGGGTCGCGGATGGTCATTCGCCATACCTGCCGGTCCAGGGGCTCCATGCCGGTGACCTGGGCGGTACGCCGTCCGGGCAGCCGGCCTGCCTGTTGGGCCTGCTCCTCCACCTGGCTGGTGGATATGAAGAGGTTGGGTTTCATCGGGCCTCCTTGATCGCCTGATTGAGATCGTCCTTCATGGCCTGCGCTGCTCGGCGGGCATCGCGGGTGACCATGCCCAGGGCCGCCTGCACGCTGAGCTGTGGGCTGTAGTCCGGATCCTTCCGCCAGGCTGCGATGATTCCCCGGGAGGAATTGACCACAGCGCCGCCACCTGACCGGTCGAACATGGGCGCCACGTCGGCCGCCGAACCGCCCTGGGCTCCGTAGCCGGGGACCAGGAAGAAGGTGTGGGGCATGGACCGGCGCAGAAGGGCGCCGTCCTCGGGGTGGGTGGCGCCGACCACGGCTCCAAGCCGGGAGTAGCCCGATTGGCCTATGGAATGCTGCCCCCAGGATTCGACCAACTCGCCCAGGCGCTGATAGATGGTGACGCCGCCTGAGTCGGTATCCAGGCCCAGCTCCTGGATCTGGCTGCCCGAAGGGTTGGAGGTGCGTACCAGGGCGAAGAGGTCGCCTTGGATGTGCTCGGCCGCCTGCAGGAAGGGTTCCACCCCGTCGGAGCCCAGGTAGACGTTGATGGTCAGGGCATCCTCGTACCAGGGGAATCTCCCACCTGTCCGGGCCGACCCGTCCGCATCCTGCTCAGGGGCGAAGGGCAGGGGAAGCCCGTCCAGGTGGGCGGCATAGGCCTGAGCCGTGGAGCCGATGTCACCGCGTTTGACGTCCCCGATGACGTAGAGGCCACGGTCGGCAGCGGCCCGGCAGGTGCCGGTGTAGGCCCTGACGCCCCAGGGTCCCAGGGCCTCGTACATCGCGATCTGGGGCTTGACTGCGGGTACCAGGTCGGCCACCCCCTCCAGAATGGCCAGGTTGAAGCGCAGATAGGCGCTGGCCAGGTGGTCCGCCCAGACGGCCTGGGCCTGCTCCTCCTGGTTCTGCTGCGGATCCTTGGGGGCCAGACCCATCTGGGCCATGCTCCCAGCGGCACGTTGTCTGGCCTGTTCGATCAGCTGGCTGGGCAGCAGTTCCGGTCGCGGATCCAGGCCGACCACGGTCGGATTCTGCTTGTCCTGAATGAGCGCAGTCAGTCGGTCCATGCTCGGATCCTTTCCCTGGTGCTGACGCGGCTTGCGGGGAGGCGGGAGAAGACCAGACGCCCCGCCTTGATGGTGGCCATGACCCGTCCGGCCAGTTCCGCGCCGGCGAAGGGGGTGTTGCGTGCCTTGGAGTGGAAGCGGCTGGGATCAACCTCCCACTTGGCCTCAGGGTCCAGGATGACCAGGTCGACAGGCGGTTGGCCGGCCTCGCTGTGCTGATCGACCTCCAGTTGAAGGTGACCGGTGTCGGCCTTATTGACCTTCTTGGCCATGTGCGAGGGCAGGTCTTCGGGCAGGAGCCGCCGCATGCCCATGAGCTCGGCCGGGGCCAGGGACATGAGCTCGATCAGGCGGTCGTGGCCGATGAGCCCGCTTTTGACCAGGACCTGGTTGCAGACCGCGTAGGCAGTCTCCAGGCCGATGATGCCGTTGGGGGCGTCCTTGAGCCCCAGCGCCTTCTCAGCGGCGGTGTGCGGGGCATGGTCGGTGGCGATCATATCCACAGTGCCATCGGCCACGGCTTCCAGGGCCGCCTGTTGGTCGGCGCGGAAGCGCAGCGGAGGGTTCATCTTGGCCATGCTGCCGCAACGCAGCAGATCCTCGTCGCAGAGAGCCAGATAATGGGGCGCGGTCTCGCAGGTGACCGGCATCCCACGGGCCTTGGCGCGGCGGACGGCCTCGAACCCGCCGGCGGTGCTGACATGCTGCAGATGCACCCTGGTGCCGGTGCGTTCCGCCAGGGCGATGTCCCGATTGATGATGGCGGTCTCGGTTGAGGCGGGGATCCCTTCCAGCCCCAGTTGGCGGCTGACCGCCCCCAGGTTGACCTGCCCGCACTCGTGGTGCTCACAGTGATCCAGGATGGGCAGGTCGACAGACCGGGCATTGGCGGCCACAGCCTCCAGGGTCCGGTCGGTCACGGCCGAGCCGTCATCGCTGATGGCCACTACAGGGTGTACCCATCCGTGACCAGGCAGGTGCCCCGACCAGTCGTCTGGGTTTGAGGCCTGACGGCCGGCCCGGTCCAGAGTGGCCGCCACGCAGAGGGCGTAGTCCACCGGCAGATGCAGTCCGTGGTCCCGCTCATAGGATTCCAGATAGTCGATGACCGTGCGCCCATCGGCCATCCGTGCTCGGCCGTCCATGGCGGGCTGGGTGTTGGGCATGAGCAGTATCAGCCCGTAGCCTCCGGCCGCTGCGGCAGCTGTGCCGGTCACCATGTCTTCCTTGTCGGTCTGTCCAGGGTCGCGCAGGTGGACATGGGGGTCGACCAGGGCCGGAGCCAGCACCAGCCCCGAGGCGTCCATCCGATCCACCTCTGCCGACATGGCACCGGTCTCGTCGATCAGCGCGCTTTCGACGGCCTGGGGAAGCACCAGATCGACCGTCCTGCCGCTGCGCCAATCAGTCAACCCCAGCAACCGCATGTCAGTCTTCGGCCTTCTCGTCGCAGTAGTCGCAGCGGTAGACCCCGGCAGCATCCAGGTGGAAGCGCTGGTCCACGCCGGTCTCCACCGTGGTCACACAACGGGGGTTGACGCAGGTGATGACGTTGACCAGGTGGCTTGGGCGGTCAGGCTGATGCTTGCTGACGATCCTGCCCTGCCGGACCACATCGACGGTGGCCTCGGGCGCGATGAAGCCCAGGGCGGTCAGATCCAGGTCCCCGGTCTGCTCGATCTTGATGATGTCCTTGGACCCGTACTTGCGGCTGTCCGTATTCATGATCAGGGCCAGCCGGGTCTTCGCCGGGTCCACACGCAGGTAGTGCAGGACCTTCAGGGCCGTGCCCGCACGAACGTGATCGATGATGATGCCGTCAACAATGCTGGTGACCTTCATGCCGCCACCTCCTTCCGCTCGCGGTAACCGGGCAGCTCGTCGCCCAGCAGGGCGCTCTCCAGGGCCATTCTGACCAGCATGCCGTTGCGGACCTGCTGGAAGTAGGCCGCACGCGGATCATCGTCCACTTCCACGGCGATCTCATTGACCCTGGGCAGGGGATGGAGGATGGCCATGTCGGGGCGCGCACCCCTAAGCTTGTCGGCATCCAGAATGTAGGTGTCGCGCAGACGCAGGTAATCGTCCTCGTTGAAGAAGCGCTCCTGCTGGACACGGGTCATGTAGAGCACGTCCAGGTCCCCGATGACCCCGTTCAGGTCCCCGGTCTCCCGGTAGGTGCAGTCGGCCGAGGAGCGGATCCTCTCCAGGACGTATTCGGGGGTGCGCAGCTCGTCGGGGCTGATCAGGACGAAGTCCACGTGGCCCAGGCGGCAGAGGGTGGTGATCAGGGAGTGGACCGTGCGGCCGAAGGTCAGATCCCCGCACAGGCCGATGGTCAGGTGGTTCAGCCGACCCTTTCGGGCGCGGATGGTGGCCAGGTCGGTCAGGGTCTGGGTCGGATGCATGTGCCCGCCGTCACCGGCGTTGATGACCGGGACCGTGGCTGCCTGGGAGGCCACCAGGGCGGCACCCTCCTTGGGGTGGCGGATGGCCACGATGTCGGCATAGTTGGAGACGGTCTTCAGGGTGTCGCTGATGGACTCCCCCTTGGAGACGCTGGCCAGCTGGGCACCGGCGAATCCGATGACCTGGCCGCCCAGACGGAGCATGGCGGTCTCGAAGCTGAGCCGGGTGCGGGTGCTGGGTTCATAGAAGAGCGTGGCCAGGACCCGGCCGTCGCAGGTATGGGCCACCTGACGGCGATGGGTGTCGATGTAGGCCGCCCGATCCAGCAGATCCAGGATCTGGGTCATGGGAATGTCGTCGAGGGTTACCACACTTCGCCCACGAAGCGGAACGACGGCGGAAGAGGTGTTGGATGCGTGATCAACTTGTTGGGACAACGGCTCACCTTCCTCAAGGTGGCCACCTTATGTGACCTGAACAAGCATACGACCCCGGATGGACCCAGGGTCAACCGCCGTAGAAGAGCCGTTCCATGACCTGCCTGCAGCGGCGCATGGCCGCCAGCAACTCGTTGACGAAGTGCTGGCCCCGGTGGGCCGGGTAGCCCAGGCAGACCGCGATGCCTCCCAGCACCTGCCCGTCGTCAGGCAGGATGTCCGCCTGCGATACCCTTCCGGACCAGAGGAAGTTGGCGTTGCGGGCTGCCGTGCAGAGCACCCAGCTGCGGCGCAGTGCCTTGGCATCCTTGGCCTCGATAAGTCCCGACGCCTCCAAGGCACCCAAGGCGGTCAGCGTGCCGGTGACCTGCAGCTCAGGCAGGTCGTGGGCGTGACGCAGCTGGAGGAGCTGGACCGTCCATTCCACGTCAGACAGCCCTCCCCGGCCCAGCTTCAGGTGTCGGTCCCGGCGCACGCCACGCGGCAGCCGCTCAGCCTCCATCCGGGCCTTGAGACGGCGGATCTGCCCCAGCTCCTCCTCGTTGGGCGGCTGCTGAGGGTAGCGCAGCGGATTGGCTGTACCCTCCAGAAAGTCCTTGGCCAGGCCGACATTTCCGGCTGCGAATCTGGCCCGGATCAGGGCCTGATGCTCCCAGGTCTCCGACCATTCGCGGTAGTAGCGCTGGTAGGAGTCCAGGGAACGCACCAGAGGCCCCTGGCGTCCTTCGGGGCGCAGGTCGAAGTCCAGGTCGATGCCTGGTTCCAGACTGGCCGGCCCCGCCAGAACGGCCCGCAGGTCAGCGGTCACTCCACGCGCGAATTCCGCCGCCTGGTCCTGGCCGGCACCCGAGGCCGGACGGTAGATCAGCATGATGTCGGCGTCCGAGTTGAAGTTGACCTCCCTGCCCCCATAGCGACCCATGCCGATCACGGCCAGATCGGCTGGCGCGCTAGCCTGTTCCGAACGGTGGTCCACGGCCCAGTCCAGGGCGGCATTGATGGCCGCATCGTAGACATCGGACATGCCCGCCAGGCAGGCCTGCTGATCGTCCACCCCGCTCATCCAGCCCAGCCCGATCCGCTCGATCTCCTGGCGGCGCATGGCACGGACCGCAGTGGAGAACTCCTCCAGCGAATCCGCATGGCGGGTCCGATAAGCTGCGGCGCGCTTGTCCAGGGTGGCCCGATCACGGGGGATCATGTCCTGGTCATGGCCCAGCCAGGTCACCGATTGGACGGAGCGGGCCAGGGCGCCGGACAAATAACGTGAGTTGGACAGGACGTGGCAAAGGCGGCGGGCGGCCGAGGTGGAGTCACGCAGGAAGCCCAGGTAGGTGCTCTTGCCCCCGAAGTGCTCCTCAAGGGTTCGCCAGCCCAGGAGTCCCATGTCAGGGTCCTGTCCCTCCCCCAGCCACTGGAGGACGGCGGGCATGAGAATACGGTTGATTCGCGCCGACCGGGTGACCCCTGTGGTCAGGGCCGTGACGTGGCGGATGGCTGCATCGGGATCCGCAAAGCCGATGGAAGCGAACCTGGCCCGGGCCGCCTGGGGGCGCAGGCTGACCTCGTCCTCGTCCACCTGGGCGTTGATGGGCAGCATGGGACGAAAGTAGATGGCCTGGTGAAGGTTGCGGACTTCGATTCTGGTGG
Organism: Bifidobacterium sp. M0353; assembly: GCF_016100645.1. Classification (NCBI taxonomy): domain Bacteria; kingdom Bacillati; phylum Actinomycetota; class Actinomycetes; order Bifidobacteriales; family Bifidobacteriaceae; genus Bifidobacterium; species Bifidobacterium sp. M0353. The sequence goes on from NZ_JACFSB010000001.1 coordinate 639,409, forward strand.
CCTGGTATTGGGCCAGCATCTGGTCGGCATGCAGGCCGAAGGCCCGGGCCAGCCGCCGCAGATCGCGGTTGCTCTCCAGCTCCTCCAGACTGGGCGGCCGCTGGCCGAGGGTGCCTGAACGGTAGATTTTCGGAAAGAGGTGGGTGCGGCGCAGCTGCCACATCTGCAGACGATGCTCCATGACCCGCTCAAACCGATAGTCATGGTCCAGTTGGTCGCCGTGCTTGCGTGAAATGTAGCCGCCGAGTGACAGGGCCTGCAGGGCATCCAGGGTGGCCGGGCAACGCAGGTCCTCGTCGCTGGAGCCATGGACCAGCTGGAGCATCTGGACGGTGAATTCCACGTCCCGCAGTCCGCCCTGGCCCAGCTTGATTTCACGCTCCTTGCGCCCTTCGGGTATCAACCGTTCCACCCGCTGGCGCATCCTCTGGCAGTCGTATACGAAGTTGGGCCTCTGACAGGCTCCCCAGACCAGCGGCTCGATCATGGCCGAATAGTCCTGTCCCAGGGCCTTGTCGCCGGCAACCGGACGGGCCTTGAGCAGGGCCTGGAACTCCCAATTCTCGGCCCATTGGGCATAATAGTCGGCATAGGAGGCCAGACGGCGCACCAGGGGGCCGTCACGACCCTCGGGTCTCAGGGCGGTATCGACCTTCCAGAGCGGCGGCTCGGTCGATCCGGGGATGACCGCCTGGCAGACCCGCTGCAGGAGGACGGCCATGGCAGTGCCCACGGCGATGGGATCGATCCGGCTCGTGTCCGCTCTCGATGCCGGCTCCACCAAGTACATGAGATCCACATCGGATACGTAGTTGAGTTCCTGGGCGCCCAGCTTGCCCATGCCGATGACCGTCAGACGACATGAATCCGCGTCGGGAATCTGCCGGCAGGCAATGCTCAGGGCCCCTTGCAGTGCAGCGTCGGCCATATCGGACAGGGCCCGACTGATTGCCGGCTCCAGCGCAAGGGGATCCTCGGCTGCCAGGTCTCGGGCCATGACGGCAGCCAGCTGCAGCCGATATTCGGACCGCAGTGCATCGGCATAGGCCACAAGGGTAGGTGAGGTTTCCGAATCCTTCTCCACCCTGTCCAAGGCATCCAAGACCCGCTTCTGCCTGGTTTCCGCCGGGCAGTCAGCCAGGTGATCGGGGTCCAGGGCGGCCGCCTCCACCAGGTCCGGTCGCGAGCGCATCAGTCGGCCCATGGCCTCCGAGGCTCCCAACACCCTGATCAGCGACTGGGCGGACCCTTGGTTTCCCTGCGGGGATCCGGAAAGAAAGTTCGGCCGGGCTACCTGTGGATACTGCTCCATAATTCGTATCAGCCCTGCCAGGGCTTCATCGGGATCGCAGGCCCGTCCCAGGGCTTGGACCAGGGTTTGCGCCAGATTCTGGTCGTCCACGAGGCGGGCAAGCCGATCCAGCCGAACCCGGGCCTTGTCCAGGTCGTGCAACCCGAGGTGGATCAGGGTCGAAGTGGTCGGTCGCACCGGATCTTCCATGAATTATCCCCTGCCTTTCCTCAGGCTCCGCGACGACTCTGATATCTGCGGAACCGGTACAGGCATTATAGGGGTGACGGTCGTCAGCCCCAGTTGGACCAGCATGGCAATTCCGAGTTTGTATGAATAATGGCTTATTCGTCAGCTGGCGATTTTGTCGATTCTTTAACAACAACGATGCGCCGGTTTCCCGCAAAATCGATAAAATCTTGTGCGTAAGGAGAATCAGCCGAAGGTGTTCCATAAGCACCCGTGCCCTCCGCTTCCAAGGAATTACGCCACGGAAGGCACCATAGCATTCGAGTAGTGAACTGATTCGCTTCCAAGGCGGAAAGCAGATAGCCTGTCCAAGGACGGGAATCGTATAGATCTTCCCCATCTCTTCCATTGTTAAGTCTTGAGGCAAAAGCTCCTGGAGAACCGATTTCCGTAGCAGCCGCAAGCTTTCCCCGCTCTTCGGCGAGACGTCCGACCAGGGTGAGCATAGTAATAAGCTCCTCATGCTGCTTTGTTGGACTTTTGCTTGAATGATGCTGATCCATGTCCCAATAATCGTCGATTCCGAGCACATCGACATAGTCGTCTCCCGGATACCCGTACAGATATTCCTCTGTCCTAGCAGTTTCATTGGTTAGGTCTATTCTGCTGCGATCCGGGGAATAGGCATACAGCACATGGTGAATACCGCAGCTATTCCTCAAATAATCAATACTCATTCGCCATAATTGCCTGAACTCCTCTTCTGAGGTGTCAGTTGCTTGCATGGGGGAACCGAGGGACCACCAGAACCAGGTGCCATTGTGCTCATGAAAAGGCCTAAACACCACAGGAATCGGTAAGTTGTCGTCATCGGTCAAAGAGTTGAGCATCGTAGCCACACGGTCAAGCCAGTCAAGAAAGCGCCCATGGCAATCGCCTCCCGGCAGCACTGCACGAACAGAGCCTGGAGCTATATTGCTACCGTATCCACCGCCGGTGACCGGGTTTACCGAGTGCCATGTGAGGGTGGGAATTGCACCGATATTGTTTGCATGCAAAACCTCTTGATGAATATGGGCAAAAGAAACATCATCGATATTCTTTTCCCAACCCAATTCAATACGCCCCAGATCAAACCCCCAAATGGCGGGGTATGCTCCCGTAAGAGTCTCAACATCACTGTCGCATTCGTGCATGCGTCGGCATAGTGTGGTGTCCTGGTGGCCGAGCATTGTTTTCTTCCCGGTCAATCGCCTTAAACGCGAGTACAGACTTAGTAATTGATCTGTTGGATGGCTATCGATGGGCGACCCTATATGATGCATATCTCCTCTTTCCAGGCAGTTGCTTTATCGATTAGAGCCTCTGAACCGACGCCATGACTAAGGTCATAACAAGAACAGACATCCAACTATGGCAAAGTCGCACAGATGAATCGGTTCAGTTATACTGAAATATAGCATCGTAACCAGTGATTTACCTATTTGACTTCTTATTGCTGAGTCTGCCGTGACTCCTGAGAAGCTACAGAAAGGAGGATTGCATTGACTGCACCGAAAGAGCACCGTTCCAAAGCTGTGGATGCCTTGACATCGTCTCGAGTGAGGACTGGAGGCCGGATCGCCGTTTTGCAATCGCTTTCAGGGAAAAAACGCTGGTCTTACTTTGTCGATCATTTTTTGATTCTAATTATCGCGATCATCACCATATGCTGCTTGTTAATCTGGCTGATCATGCACATTCTGAACCCGGCTCCCGGCCCCAAGCTATACGTAGCTCTTGTTGATCATCCCATAGAGAGTGCAGAAGCAGATGAAATGAGCTCGCAAGCAGCAATGACCCTGCATATGAAAGCAGATGATAATTCCGGTTTGGTTGTCGATGACGGGTTTGATTTTTCGCGTGATGGTCTTCCTAAACTTCAGACCATGCTCAGTGCCGGTACTGTCGATGTGATCATTGCACCAAAGAGCACCTTCGCTCGGTTGGCCAGTTATGGATATATGAGTGATTTGAGCCAAATTTTCCCGGATAAGCAGTTTGGCAAACAAGCGCTTTTGCCCGGTCCGACAGATGACGGCCAGGACGACGACGCAGAAGCCTCAATGAACAAAGGCCCGGTAAAGCCTTATGGTTTAATGTGCGATTCCATTCAAAATCAGCGCTGGCAACCACACCAGGAAAAGAAAGCGAAAAGCACGGATTTGCAAAGGCCAAACAGCGCATCGTCTGATCAAGCAGTCATTGGACTGGCAGTGAATAGTCCTCACATGCATGATGCTGCACGGTTCGCGAAGTTTGCGTGTGGAAGGTGAACTGATGGCATCTATGTTTCGACAGGACAGCCCATATAATACCGTAATGTCAACCCTCGGAGACTTAGCTATACTCAATATTTGCTGGATCATATCCTGTATACCCCTGGTTACCATAGGTGCAGCCGACACAGCCTTGTACACCCAGATCGACCAACTTCAAACTGGCCGCGGAAGCCATATGATCAGACACTTCTTCCGTGGCCTGATTAAAAATAAGTTACGATCATTCAAATTGACGATCGTGATGGTATCCCTAGTCTTTTTGACCGGCTTTGACCTATGGTATTTTTCCAACGGAATGATTGGCTCTGATTTGTCTTCACTGGCTTACGGCATCGTTGCGACAACTTCTTTTGTGTTAATGGCGGCTGGTTCATTCGTGTTTCCGCTAGCCGCTCGGAGCGACGCAAAGGCTATGCAACTGATAACAGCATCAGCGCGGCTGGCCTTGCTGCATCCCTTATATGCATGCGCAATAGCCGCTTTGAAGCTATTGCCCCTGATACTCGTGATCGTTGCACCTGACGCGCTTCCTGTCATTGGGATTGTATGGAGCGTTGCGGGAACAGGTGTCACAGCGTATATTACGAATGCAATTTTACTCCGGGTTGCTCCTCGACCTGCACCATAATCGTAGAACATGTGATTGAATGACCAGTCTTGTGTCTAAAGAGTCAGTGGATTCTCAGGGGGCCACTCGACTGGCGGAAAATGAGACTGCTATCATCCTCTCTTTGAGAACGGACTGTGTCTCCGGCAATCAAAGCCAGCATCATTTGAGCTGCTTTCCGACCTCGTGCCACAACGTCGCGGTCCAGTGCTGTGATACTAGGCAGGCCGACCTCGCACATAAAGGAATTGTTCCATGAAATCACCGAGAGGTCGTCAGGGATGCGCAGCCCCATATCCGCAATGGTCTTGAGCGAAGAAAGCGCCATTACATCGCTGTCATAAACGATGGCAGTCGGCCTTTCAGGTAATTGCAAGAATCGTTTCGTGCTTGCTCGTGCTTCATCAGGCGAATAATCAGTGTGAAAACAACTATACTGCAAACCTAATTCCGCTACTTCCTCGACAAAGGCATTATCTCTGATGAAAGTATGCTCCAAAGTCTCGGGTCCAGCTATTCTTGCAATCTTGCGATGACCTATTTCATGCAAATAATCAACAATAAGATGAGCTGCACTCTGAGCATCGTCAGACAAAGACGGCAACCCATCAGCAATTGAGACATCGCACAAAGCCAGCACAGGCATATCAGGGTGACGCTTGAATAAAGCCATCCGTGGGTCGCCCAGCTCCAGGTTCATGATCAACGTGGCGTCAACTGCACCGGCACTGATCCATTCTTTGAGAATAGCCACCTCCTGTTGCCGACTTTGCGAGGATCGCAATAATAAGGAATAACCCTTCTTCTCCAGCTCTGTCGTCAACCCGGCGATAAGTTCCATTGTGTAGGACTCGACTGAAAGGATACCGGTATCGTACGTAAGCACGAGTCCCACATTGTGGGTCTTGGCATCGGAAAGCGCCTTGGCCGCGCTGTTAGGCCGCCATCCGAGATGTTCGGCTACGTCCAATACCTTTCGCCGTGTTTTGCTTGAAACACCAGGTTTGCCGTTGAGAGCATAGGAGACAGCACTGTTGGAGACGCCAGCCTCGTGGGCCACATCAGAAATAGTCACTTTCGACTTCGGCAATACCATGCTCTGTTCTCCCGTCAATGCATAGTTTGGAAAGGAGGGCGAATGCAGACCCGTGCACTTAATGCAGCACGTACGAAGATATTCTAGTAGCCCAAGATTCACCGATGGCATTCTCGCAAATCATTGGCGCAACACAGCACACGTTTTTGGACGAAAACCCGGGGATCCACTTTCTTTCGCGAAGCTATATGCCAGTTCAGACTTTCTCCCGGAAGCAAAGACACCATTCCACCATCGATTGAAGCTGAAGAATCAATTTTGTCAACCATGCAGAAGATATCGCGAGCGTACGCATTGGCCGTAATCTTCAAAAGATATCCATCTGTGCACTTTTTTGCCTCTACTGATAGAGGATTGGGATTCAAACGCTGATCGATCACTTCAGCAAAGTCGTAAACGGTTCTGGCAAATGTCGTATCACAGAACTCCTGACCATTCGGCGCAGCCACAAGCAGCTCATTATATGGATCGGAGCAGGTTGCCACTTCGTCGTTCAGCAAGAGGGTCCTTTTACTCAGCCGTTCTGAATCGACGTGGAAAACCTGCTGCGCTAATACAGTTCCCCCTAAGGTACGTCGTTCAACCTTCCAAGTCATATGGCGGTCACAGATGCTGTCGTTGATCAGCACGAGAGCGAGGCTGTCTGGATCCACCTGGGAACCCTCCCAGCTCCGATCCTGTAGCCTCTGATCGGAAGTCCATGGCTGAATTGTCGCAAGGCAGGGAGCGAAGCATGAGCGCGCCACAAACCAAAGCGGTTTTTTGTGCCCGTCGTAGTCTATCGCCGACCAGGAAATAACCGGCCAATCATCGTTGAGCTGCCAAATCAGTGTTCCAGCATTAAGCGGTTCCAATGACCTCATGTGTTCCAGCCCGAAACGAATTGCCTGCCCTTGTTGCAACTGGCAGGCCCAGTGCCAATCCTCCAGATCACTCCAACGGTCACTGGGGATTAACCAATTTCGTGAGCCATCCGAATCGTAAGCGATGTCATCAAATTGTCCTGGAGTCAAATGGGACCGCATGCCCTTTGCCAGTTTTTCATTACCGGACGAGGCTTTTTGGTGGGCCAACATCTGAGGAGAGGACGGCCCAGGCTGAGGATCGTGGATTACTCTCATCAAAGTGCTCCAGGCAGGAGGGGCTTGGTATCCAAATTCATCAGCGAAACGAGGACGATAGGCGCGGTATCGATGGTAATCAGCATTGTTCCATACATCCCAGATATGCATGGTGCCATCCGTATCGGCATTGGCGTCCACAAATGGAGTGAAACTCATGGGAGAACTTGGTAGATAAACCCGAGTATTATCCAGTCTCTTCAGCAGTTTGGGCAGTAGCGTAGAATAGTAATAATCTCCCCACCCCTTTTCGCCATAGCCGTATGCGTTCTTCGGTTCTTGATCGTCGTTCAAGGCCTGTTTGAAACCACCCCATTGCGCATATGCGACATAGTTTTCATTAGAACCATTCCATACAACCAGACTCGGATGCGGGCATAATCTGCTTATCTGCTGTATTGCCTCAGTTTCGACTTCTTGCCGCATTTCGGCTGTTTCTGGATAAGCGGCGCAGGCAAAAGCGAAATCCTGCCAGACCAGGATTCCATACTCATCTGCTAGATCATAAAATTCATCTGTTTCGTAAATGCCACCTCCCCATGCTCTGACCATGTTGGCGTTTGATTCGACAAGATCTTGGAATCGGGCTCGATATGCCGCTGAATCCGCCCTCGAAATAAACGCATCCAGAGGCACCCAATTGAATCCTCTTGCATGAATTGGAAGCCCGTTGATATATAAGCGGAAAGGACGTCCATTCTTATCTGCCCTGGTATCCACCGTAACCGTACGAAAGCCGATTCTTCCCTTCCATTCGGCCGTTCCGACACGCACACACAGATCGTATAGAGGCTGTTCCCCGTACCCGCGTGGCCACCACAGCATGGCTTCAGGAACCTTCAAAGTCGAAACCAGTTCAGAAACTCCATAGGCAATGGTTCCCCCCACAGCCTTTCTCGTCCCATGACCTTCAACCGTCAGTTGATATTCCATCGGAACATTCTCCGAAGGCGGTTGCTTGTCTGACAGAGACGTAGAAAGTCCAGCCCAGTCGAGATCCACATGAACCTCAGCAACGCCGGTGCCATCATCCTGCACCTGAATGGACGGACGCACGGCTCGGATTCTTGTCTGTGACCAAGAATCAATGCCGATTGGCCTCCATATACCAACTCCGGCCACATCAATGCCCCAATCCCAGCCAAATTGGAAAGCCGGCTTGCGCAGTTGATTGAATGCGTGATGCTCCGTATGCGGATAATACCCGATAAGCCTTTCGCGCTTTTCAGACTCTCGAACAGGCGAATTCAGAGTAACGACCAACGTATTTATGCCTTGTTGCAGAAAACCGTCAACATTCCACCGGTAGACGCAATGGAAATTCCTGCCGGTCCCCAGAACACGGCCATTGAGTTGCACCAAAGCCACGGTGTCTAATCCGTAGGCCGCCAAATCATGACATTGCTGATCATCTTCATGCCATGAAAAATGACAAGTGTATTGCCAATCAATATCGCCAATCCACTGTTGCATCCGCTCATTGTCGCCATCAAATGGATCGGGTATCAGCCCCGCCCTCAGAAGGTCCAGGGTAACCTCCCCCGGTACTTCTGCAGGAAGACCCTCACGCAGTCTTTCTCGAAGATTGGTAGGAGCCTTTTCGGGATTGAGTGCCCGCACGATCCAATCTTTGTCGAGTGATAGGAAACGCGCAGAATCACCTGATGAGTGCAACTGTCCAGACGTCATTATTTTCCTTTTCCACGGCTAGCCGGTTTATACCCGGCCACTGAAATTTTCATAACCGAGGCACAAATTAATTGATCTCGTCGCCTCTGCATCAACATCTATGTTTTGTTAGGGAGAGTGATTTACTCCTTGACTGCTCCAGCTGCTATACCGGTGTATATCTGCTTTTGGAAAAGCAGGAACAACACAAGCATCGGAAGCAGAGTCAGAATCACTCCTGCGCAGATAAGATTGTATTTGCTCCCCTGCGGACCAGTGAAAGTATACAGCGCTATGGCAACGGTCTTCAAATGCGCACTTTGCAGATACAAGTTTGCAGCATAATACTCGTTATAGACCCCAACACCTTTCAGAATGACGCAGGTAACGATTGCAGGCTTAAGCAACGGCAACAGGATCTTTGAGTAGACGGTGAAATATGAAGCACCATCCACTATCGCGGATTCATCCAAAGAAATTGGAATATTCTCAAAATACTGTATAAAAACGTATATGGAGATCACATCAGTGCCCATCGACATGATGATGTATCCCCACAGCGAATTGACTGCGTGCATGCCAACCATCATTTTATACAGGGCCACCTGCATTGCAATGCCGGGCAAGAGAGCAGCCACAGTAAACAACCCCCTGATAAGAGTATTGCCCGGAAAAGTGAATCTGCTCAGAACGTAGGCAAGCTGCGTGCCAATCAAGGTAGTACAGACTAAAACGACCACAAGAATAATAAACGAGTTCTTAAAGGCGTTACCCATATTGGAGAGATTAAAAGCATTGATATAGCTTTGTATATTGAACCAGTTCTTTGGCAACTGCGTAACTGTGGTTGTGGCGTATTCCTTATCTGTCTTGGCCGCGGTGATCACACAGCTTATCAAAGGCAGCATAAACCAGAAAGCCAGGAATATCAGTATTGCATATTTGAGCACATTGAAGACGGCATCCTTGAGGACCGGTGGATTCGCTCGGGATCGACCTAGTTTGCCGATGGTCGCGGTCATCTTTTTCATCTGCATCACTGCCCCCGTTCCAGGCTGTAAGCCCTCTGTCTTCTACCATTTGTAAGCAACGGCGCCTTTCCTGCAGCGATGCGGTTCCTTTGACGCTTGGCACGGCGGGCACGCCTTTTCGCTGCTTTAACCCCATCATCCTGATTGCGGAAAAGGAATTTGAACAGAATCTGCTGTAAAAGGGCGAATATCAAAATGACAATCAACAAGACAACAGCCATGGCCGAGGCCAAACCTACTTTTTGATTTGTATGTGCTATGCGGTCCATAAGCACGAAATAACTTCCTGTGCCGTTGGCCCCAGTGGTTATAACGAATGGAATCTCAAAAACGCTCAAGGCTCCAGTAACCGACAGCACGACATTCAAAACCAGGATTGTTTTGATGCTCGGAAGAATTATATGTAGAAATTGCTGAAACTTATTGGCCCCATCTATTTCGGCAGCCTCATAGAGCGTCTGATCGATTGACATGATCGCTCCTATGAACAGGATCATGGTTTGGCCCATATACCGCCACACAGAGGCACCCACCAATGACCAGTTGTTTATGGACTGATCCTTAAGCCAATATGGCAGGCTGTTCAAGCTGAAACCGCACCATTGAAGAACGCTGTCGAATATGAAACCCCTTGTGTAGAAGAATTTGAATATAAAGCCGACAGCTATCCCATTAATGAGGTAAGGAAAGAAGAACAAACCCTTAAAAAGATTGCCGCATCGTACCCGAAAACTCAGTATGGTTGCAAGATACAATGCCAGTGAAATATGAAGTACTGACCCCGCCATGTAATATAAGCTCAGTTTCAGAGAGGGCAGTATGTCCGGCCTTGTCACAATCTGGCGATAATTCTGCAACCCTACCCAATGGGGAACACCAATATACTTCATGCGATAGAAACTGAAGCCAACCATTTGCCCGAAAGGCAGATAAGTGAAAACAACAAGAAGCGTCAATGGAATGGCGCAAAAGGCCACGATAATGATGCCCTTTCGCCAATCAAAGGGCCGCTTGTTGTCCGGAACTTCAGGAGACAGCGAAGATCCAACCATTGTTGCTGTCATAACTCCTTCTTCCTCGATCTGTCCGGACTGCCGACGGTAAAGTGCCGTCGGCAGCCTCTTGATCAGCATGGATACTTACTTGCCTGCTGTGTCATACTGCGCTTCGATACCTTCGGTCTCCAGAGCATCATTCCACTTGGAATTCCAATCCTTGACCAGGTCATTGTATGGTTTGTCATGCTTGGAAGCATGCTCAACAATGGCTTGAATTCGCGCATTGCCGCCCGCATTAACAGCGAGCTCCGAGTCAGAATTCAAAGTATTGAACAGGTCCTCTTCGCCTTTGACAGCTGGCTGGTCCTCGACAAAACGAACATCAGCGAATTCCTTGTAGGCATCAGGCATGCTCTTGTCAGATTGCGCTGTAGGTATGCCTCCCTCGTTCTTGGCAAAGCCGGAAAGCTCGGTCATCCATTTGATGAAGATCATGGATGCCTCTTGGCGAGTCTTGGACACATGGCTATTGATGCCGTATGCATAATCCCCGGCAGAAACGGTGTATTGCTTGTTTTTGACGCTGATCGGGAATGGCATATAACCGATATCGTCCGGATGGTCTGCAGCATTCTTGCATTGTGAAACCGCCCAGGCACCTAGAACCATTGTGGCTATCTCGCCTCTGTTGATTTTGGCTTTGCTTGACTCCCAGTCGGTCGTAGAATAATCATCTTCGGTCAAGCCGTCTGAAACAGCATCATAAAGAATCTTATAAACATTGTAAGCGTGGGTGTCATCTCCCGGATCAGAGAACGGATTTTTGGTGTGCAACAGCTTCTGGTTCATATAACGCCCATCTCCAGTGGCGTTGACGCCAATGTAGCCGTCCCAAGCTGCCATGGTCCAACCTGCGGCATAATTAGTATAAAGTGGTATAGCCTTTGTCTTCTCTTTGATAGCTTTCAGGGCCTGTATAAATTCCTGAGGCGTTTTTGGATTCTCACTAACCCCAGCTTCTTTGAAGATTCGTTTGTTGTAGACGATCCCCAGACCGTTTCCATTGCTCGGCACGCCATACACTTTCCCGCCATATTCAGATGCATTGGACCAACGAATCAACTTTGACATCTCCTCTTGAGCGCCAAAGGGTAGGAAATATGTACTCAGATCAGAACGATCCACTGCAGGTATCATCATCATGTCGCCCCAATCCTTGCCCTGCAGCCTCGTCAGGGCATCGCCGGCATAATTGGTATCGGTTTCAACTTCAACGGAGATGTTTGGATACAGCTTGTTGAAATCAGCGACGTACTGCTTCCAGTTTTTCCCAGGATAAGTATCAACAGACATGTCTGTTTTGTGATTAAAAAGCTTGATTTTGGTGTGAATATCCTTTCCGGTAGTACCGAGTTTGATGGATGAGTAATTCAGTTTTGTCGCTTGGGCATTTGAATCATCAGCTCCGTTTCCTCCGCATCCGGACAAGGGCCAAAAACATAAGCCGGCCATGGCTACTGCAATCAACTTGCGTGCATTCTTCATTGAAATCTCCTCGTTGAAATCCACTGATATTCACTTATGCGACATTTTGAGCGGTTCCGATAAAGGCCACCTATTGGCCTTATTGGAAATAGTTCAGCATCGATTCATTCCTGAATCACATGAATGGAGTCGATACTTGACAAAATATCAACCCATGGTCTTTTTGTCAACCGGTTAAGTTCATTTCTGCAAACCTGCTTATTGCTCGGTTATTGCGCACTCTAAAATCATCCCCAGCAAAATCGCTGCAATATGGTGCAAACAGTGAAAACATCCAGCCGTTCATTTCCTGGCATTCAGTTATAAAATGCCGGCGATCCTACCTTATTGCATTTTGCTACAATGAATCGGTTCAGTTATTATTTAATTGATAAACACAAACAGTGAGGTTGCATGCCGTTCGACCTCGAGACGAACACGACGGTTGCTGTCTGTCATCGTCGAATGGCGTTGGGATGAGAGGCGTTGTCATTGAGTGATAGCTATGCGAAGCCAAACGAGGCGAACACACTTCGACTTATAAAGCCAGCAAACAAGTCTTTAACATACATGGGCAGGGTGGACTGGAAGGCTGATCAGTGCCCATTATGGGTCTTTCCCTATACGCAGGTCAGGTTCAGATTCACTGGCAAGTACCTTGGTGTCCGGCTGATAAACGCACGCCAATATGGAACCAGCTGTCTGGGCGCATTCATAGATGGATTTGAATATCGAATAGACCTCGTGCATTGTCCTTCACAAAGGAACGTGCCTGTCGCAGATCAAGATTTTGTCTGGCCTGACTCAGCTGTATCGCCATATTCGGTTGAAGTAACCATAGCTGACAACCTGCCTGACATCGAGCATGAAGCAGTAATATTCAAACGTCAGGATGGACAGCATTATCTTAAGTTAACCGGAATCATGCTTGAACAATCAGCAAAACTGTATCCTGATAAAGAACAGCCGTCAGAACGAAGAATGGAGGTCTTCGGAGATTCAATCGCTTGCGGAGAGCGCAATGAAGCCAGCCTGTATACAGGCCGCGAGGATCCATCAGCAGATCTTAGTTCATATAGTAATGCTTGGTATTCCTTCGCCGCTATTGCCGCAAGATCGCTGGGGGCACAGCTCCATGACGTTTCACAGGGCGGGGCCGCTCTGCTTGATGGCATTGGCTGGTTCCAGGCACCACAATCCATTGGCATGGAGAGTATCTGGAATAAAATTGAATACAATTCGTTTATCGGTCCTTGCAAACCCTGGGATTTTTCACAATACCAGCCGCAAGTGGTTATTGTTGCTCTCGGCCAGAATGATGCTCATCCAAGAGATTTCATGGCTCAAGACTACTCAGGATCGCAGGCTGAACATTGGCGGCAGAGCTATGCAAAGTTTCTTCGGACTCTTATGGAGATTTATCCTCGAGCACAAATCATAACCGCTACATCCGTCCTGGCCCACAATGAGCATTGGGACCGGGCCATAGAGGAGACATGCCGCGAGTTAGGCCGATCTTGTATTCACCATCTTGTATATCGTCGCAATGGCATTGCCACAAGCGGTCATCCGCGTATAAGCGAACAGCAGGAAATGGCTGATGAGCTTGTGGCTTTTATTCAGGATTTGGGCAGCAGAATTTGGTGACAGAAAAGGCTCTGATGACAAACGAGCATTACAAAAATACAAGTGGTCCGAAGGGATGGAAAGTGTCTGCAACCGACTTCAACCATCATAAATTACAGCTTGCTGCCATCTTCACTGATGGTGCAGTCCTCCAAAGTTCCAAACCAATCCCGATTTTCGGATGGGCTTGCCCGGAAGACACAGTCCACATTGAATTAACTCCGACCAATTCGGATCGATTGAGCGGATCAATCAGCGCAACCTGTCGGGTCGAAACCAGCGGAAAATGGCTGGTCGTTCTTCCACCATGCCACTCTGGTGGGCCGTACAGCCTCTCCGTTCGCACTGAAAAAGAGTGCGTTAATCTGAAGAATCTGATGATTGGTGAAGTATGGCTGGCTTCGGGTCAGAGCAATATGGCATTCAACCTGGCGGATAGCGCCGACGGAGCAACTGTTGTGGCTGAAAGCCAGGACCCATTGATGAGGTTTTATCAGGTTCCTCAGACTGGTCGTATTGACAGGCAGGCAGAAGCCCAGGCATGTTGGAACTGCTGCGATCCGAAAACAAGCGGACAAATGTCTGCAGTGGCCTACTACTTTGCCCACAAGCTTCGCAAGAGTCTCTCTTCAAAGACCGCAGTGGGAATCATCGATTGCTATATAGGCGGTACTTCAATAGCCGTCTGGCTTGATCAAGAAACCTTGCGATTCTGTCCGGAAGGCCAGGAGTATCTGGATCGTTTCAGTAGGACAGTATCGGGCCGCACTGACGAAGAGCTGGAAGCTCAAGCCGAATCGTGGCAATCAAGCTTTGATTCGTGGAACAAACGGGTATCGGGAATACGGCAGGCATATCCCGGGATATCAGACGAAGAGATCACCTCGGCATGTGGCCAATGCCCGTGGCCGCCCCCAATGACCCGACATTCTAAATATCGTCCAACAGGGGCTTTCTCCTCTATGCTTGAACGGATAGCCCCCTATGCTCTAGCAGGTATCCTTTGGTACCAGGGAGAAGAAGATGGGCCATTTAGCTCGACTTACCAAACTTTGCTTGGATTGCTTATAGACCGATGGAGGTTGTTATGGCAGCTACCGGATCATACGATAAGCACATTTGATAGTGCTGCGCAGAAAAAGCTGCCGTTCTTTATCGTCCAATTGCCCCAGTGGTCGCCCTCACAAAGTGAAGACCAAACAGTAACAGACTCCGATTGGCCTTGTATCAGAAAAGCGCAATTGTCAATGAGTCAGGCCAGGGGTGCTGTGCATACAATTTGTTTGATTGATTGCGGAGAGGAACATAACCTGCATCCGAAGGACAAGCGCACTCCAGGTGAGCGTTTGGCAGTTCATGCCCTTCATTGGGTGTACGGTCAACAGGCACTACCGATAAATGGGCCGAGTCCACTCACGCCGAGAAAAATTGATCCAGTCCATCTGTCTCTGACCATGGTTCACGCTGCTGGTCTGCGCTTTAGTGCGACCATTCCAGGGTTGCGGCATGCTGAGATTGCTCATCCCTCTGATTGGAGAGAGGCAGGAGAATCTGGTTTTGAAGTGGGAGGACCTGATAGACGATTTTATCCGGTTGCGGCGAAGATTCTACCGTTTTCAGGAAAGCAATCCTGCGTGCCATTAGGGCAATCCCGTCAACCAATCTGCAGACAAGACGACCGCAGAATCATCATATTGCCATTGAACAAGGTCAGAAATCCACGATGGCTTCGTTACGCCTGGCATGGATGGGGGCCGGCACCATTGATGAATGATGCCGACCTTCCTGCTCCGCCCTTTTTTAAGGCAATATCTGTAGCTGATGAATAGACCAAGGCGACTTCAATAGAAGGAATTCATCACCGCTGAGGGTCTGCCGCCTCCTCCTTGGCCCCCGCCTGATGGAAGAGGTGACGGACGTTGTGCCAGATGCGCCGGGTGACACCGGAGTGGTTCATGGAGTAGAGGTGGATGCCGTCCACCCCGTGGGCCACCAGGTCGGCGATCTGCTGTGAGGCGTAGATGATGCCCGCCTCGCGCAGGCTGGCCCGGTCGTCGCCCCAGCGTTCCAGTATGGACTCGACAGCCGCCGGGATCCGCGCCTTGCAGACCTCGCTCATGTGCCGGACCTGGCCCTCGTTGGTGATGGGCATAATGCCGGCCTCGATGGGCACCTGGATGCCGGCTGCCCGTGCCCGGTCCAGGAAGTCCAGAAAATCGGCGTTGTCGTAGAAGAGCTGCGAAACAAGGTGGTCCACACCGGAATCCACCTTGATTTTCAGATTCTCAATGTCCTCCTCGGGCGAGGCGGCCTCCGGATGGGTCTCCGGATAACAGGCTCCGTATATCGACAGGTTGGGCCGACGCGACCGGATGTAGGCGGCAAGGTCGCTGGCATGGTCGAAGACTCCGGCGGGCTCACGGCCCTCCACGCTGTCGCCGCGCAGGGCCAGCACCGCTGCCACCCCGGCGTCGTCGAACATGTCCAGGGCCTGGTCGATCACCTCGCGGTCCGCATACTGGGCCGTCAAGTGCGCCACGGCAGGGATGCCGTACTCGGTATGGATGGTCTTGGCTATGCGGGCCGTGGCTGTGCGGTCCGAGCGCCGACCGGTCCCGTAGGTCACCGAGATGAAGTCGGGCATCAACCCTTCAAGCCCATCCAGAGTGTCGTAGATAGTGCCCACCGGGGCATCACGCTTGGGGGGAAAGACCTCCAGGGAAAAGATAGGCTCATGCATGATCCGACTCCTGACTGGACGATAGTTCCGCACGCACCTGATGGGCGGCGGCCACCATGTGCTCCAGGCTGGGCCAGGTCTCCTTGTCGCCTCGGGTCTTGAGTCCGCAGTCGGGGTTGATCCAGACCTTGGCCGCGTCCAGCTTCTTCAGGATGGCATGGATCCGGTCCACAATCTCCTCGGTGGAGGGGATGCGCGGCGAGTGGATGTCGTAGACGCCGGGGCCTGCCTCGGTCTCGAACTTGGCCTCCTGGATGGCATCCAGAACGGTCAGGTCGGAGCGGGAGGCTTCGAAGGAGATCACATCGGCGTCCATGGCATCAATGTCCTTGATGATGTCGTTGAACTCCGAGTAGCACATGTGGGTATGAATTTGCGTCGTTGGTTTGACGCCGGAATGCACCAGCCGGAAGGCGGGAATGGCCCAGTCCAGGTATCGGCTGTGCCAGTCGGAGCGCCTCAGTGGCAGCTTCTCGCGAAGGGCAGCCTCGTCGATCTGGATGATGCGGATGCCCGCGGCCTCCAGGTCCAGGACCTCGTCTCGGATGGCCAGGGCCAGCTGGCGGGTCTGCTGCTTGTGATCGATGTCTTCGCGGGGCCAGGACCAGTTGAGAATGGTCACCGGCCCGGTTAGCATCCCCTTGACCACATGGTTGGTGCGGGACTGGGCGTAGGAAGACCAGCGCACCGTGATGGGCCGGGCGCGGGAGATGTCCCCCCAGACGATGGGAGGCTTGACGCAGCGGGTGCCATAGGACTGGACCCAGGCATTCCGGGTGAACAGGTAGCCCTTGAGGTTCTGGCCGAAGTACTCGACCATGTCGTTGCGCTCGAACTCGCCATGGACCAGCACATCCAGGCCGATCTGCTCCTGGTGGTCGATGACCTGGTCAATCTTTCGGGCGATGAAGTCGTCGTAGTCCTCCTGGCTGATCTCCTTCTTGCGCAGGCGGGCACGCTCGGCGCGGACCTCGGCGGTCTGGGGGAAGGAGCCGATGGTGGTGGTCGGCAGCAGGGGCAGACCCAGCTCCTGTGCCTGGATCCTCTGGCGCTCGGGCCGGGCCGGGGTACGCACAAAGTCCTCGTCCTTAAGGCCGGCCAGGCGCTGCTGCACCTGGGGGTCGGGCTGGACGCGGCTGCCGTCGAAGAGCTTCTGGTTGTCGGCAAGGGCCTTGCTGGAGCGGCGCTGGTCCTCATCGGCATCGGCCAGCCGGGCCAGGTCGTGCAGCTCGCCCAGCTTCTCCAGGGCAAAGGCGAAGTGAGGGCGCACGGTGTCGGCATCCAACCCGTCCTCGTCGGCCACGGTATAGGGCACGTGCAGCAGTGAACATGCGGTGGACACCACCACGTTCGGGGTCACCTGGTGCAGGGCATCCAGCAGGCCCAGGCTGACTGCGTAGTCGTTACGCCAGATGTTGCGGCCGTTGACCAGGCCGGCGAAGATGGTGGTTCCCTCCGGCACGCCGTGCTCCTTGAGGGCGGCCAGATTCTCATCCCTGCCCTCGACCAGATCAAGGCCGATGCCGTCGAAGCCCAGGTCAGCCAGCCGGGCATAGCAGTCGCCAATATGGCCGAAGTAGGTGTTGAGCAGAATACGGACCTTGCCCTGACCGCTCTGGCGGGCCTTGAGAATGGGCCCATAGAGGGTATCGAAGAGGTCCTGGTCGCCCGGTTCCTTGTCCAGGACCAGATAGGGCTCGTCCAGCTGTATCCAGTCGGTGCCAAGGCCGATGAACCGCTCCAGTATGCTCGAATAGGCCTTGGCCAGGTCCTGGACCAGTGCCGGGTCAGGATCCAGCAGCTCGCCCTGGGGGCCGCGTGCCAGCTTGAGGAAGGTGTAGGGGCCGATCAGCACGGGCTTGGCGGCGATGCCCTGCTCGCGTGCCTCCTGGAACTCCTTGAAAGGCTTGTCGCCCTCAAGGGCGATTTTGGTATCCTGGTCGATCTCGGGCACCAGATAGTGGTAGTTGGTGGTGAACCACTTCTTCATGGGCAGGGCGGTCACGTCACCCTGCTCCCCCTGGTAGCCCCGGCCCATGGCGAAGAGGGTGTCCTCGGGGCCCAGGCCCAGCTTCCGATAGCGCTCGGGCACGACGCCCAGGAGGATGGAGGTATCCAGGACCTGGTCGTAGTAGCTGAAATCGTTGACGGGAATCAGATCGACGCCGGCCTTCTGCTGAAGCTGCCAGTGCCTGGCCCGCAGATCGGCGGCCGTGCGCCGGACCTCGTCCAGATTCCGTTCGCCCTTCCAATAGCCCTCGATGGCCCTCTTGAGTTCGCGGTGCGCGCCGATGCGCGGGAATCCGGACACGGATGTAATCGCTGCCATGAAACCTCCCAGTTTCGTCCTGATGTCTTTGGTCAGCCTATCAGCGGCGCAGGGAGGCGGGTAATTGGTGCAAATAAGGTGTCGCCATAACCTGAATCGATAACGACATGACAGCAGCCACGGGATTACTGGTCGCTAAGACTGCCTAAGGAGGATTGCCAACGGCTTGTTCTGCCGGTCAGTCTTCAAGATCCTGGGGGCCCAGAATGCCAAGCAAACGGGCCTGGTGGGTTCCCCAGTCGGTCAATGGTCGCTCGGAGCCCAGCAGGACCATGGTGGCCGGCGGCAGTCCAAGATTGAGCAGGTCCAAGAGGTCGGGGTCGGAGTTGTCCTCGGCCAGCCACTGTGAGCAGATAGACATGGTGGGCTCATGACCCAGGATCAGGACCCGGCGGTCACGGTCCTCGGTCTGTGCCAACTGGTCGAAGACCGCCTGCATGCCTGATTCATAGAGGGATTCCCGATAGTCGACACGCGGCCCGTCCCCCAGGGGCTTGAGCATGGCGTCCAGGGTCTGACGGGCCCGTGGCGCACCCGAGCAGATGATGCGGTCTGGCACCAGGCCCAAAGCAGTCAATCCACGGCCCATGATCCGGGCCTGCCGCTGGCCACGGTCGGTCAGCTGGCGGCTGCGATCGCCCTGTGCCCCCTGGCGTTCGGTCTTGGCGTGACGCATGAGCATGAGGGTTCGGCTGCACCGCCGCAGATCCTCGGCCTTCAGACCCTTTCGCAAACCCATGCATGCTTCCTTTCCCGACGATCTCATCAGTCGCCCTTCCATTATGGCAGAGCCCAGAGGATACGCCGGTCATGGGCGGTCAGTCTTCCTGATCCTGTCCGCCCTGCAGGGTGCGCACCTGATGGTCCAGGTCACGCAGCACCTTGCGCAGTTTGCGATCGGAGACCCGGCGCAGCTCCAGATCCTCCAGATCCACCAGGTCCACCATCTCGCGCTCATGACCCAAGCCGTTGCTCTTGGCAGGCGGCCGGCCCTGATCCACGTCGGTCTGGTAATCCTTGGTGGCCCGGACATGCTTGCGCAGAGCCTGCCGGCCGGGAGCCATGGCCCTGCTGGTCAAAAGGAAACCGGTGTGCCCGATCATCTCATGTTCGGGTCGGACCGCCAGACCGTCGGCCTTCCAGGAGCGCTCCAGGCTCTCCATGGTCTCGGGCTCGGTCCACCGCCCGTCGGCGCGCAGGGCCTCGGCCAATCGGCTCAACTGGGTGGTGGTGGTCACGTAGGCGGTCAGCACGCCGCCGGGGGCCATGACCCGGTAGGCCTGCTCCAGACGGTTCCAGGGGTCCAGCATGTCCAGAACAATACGGTCGAATCCGTCCTTGGGCAGGTCGGCGGCAACGGTATCGAAGTCGCCGGTACGTAGGTCCCACTGGGCAGGGCGCTGTCCAAAGAAGACCGTGGCGTTGCCCATGGCCACCCGTGCGAACTCCTCCCGTCGCTCGATGCTGGTCAGCTTCCCCTCCGTGCCGATGGCATCCAGCAGGCCCAGACTCATGGCCCCTGATCCGGCTCCCGACTCCAGGACACTCATGCCCGGACGGATGTCGCCCAGGAGGATGACCCTGGCCACATCCTTGGGGTACATGATCTGGGCACCGCGCGGCATGGAGAGTATGTAGTCCTCCAGCCGGGGGCGCATGACGGTGAAAGCCCATCCGCCGATGCCCCGCGAGGACTTCCAGGGTTTGGCCCTGTCAGGCGCCTGTGTGTCGGTATCGACATCCTGCTTGTGGCGCATCCGCCGCCACTTGTCAGCAGAAATCGTGACGACCACGGATCCCTCGGGCAGGCCAATCATGGCCTCGTGCGGCAGAAGGCCATGGTCGGTCTGGGTCAGGCCGCCTGGCTCAAGCATGACCGTCAACCTGCGGCCACGCCGGTCGGTCAGCTGGACCCGCTCCCCTACGCTCAGCGGACCGCGTTTAAGGCTCATGCCTCCTCAGTCCTCCTCGCCCTTGGTGAACTGGGAGTTGTAGAGGGAGGCATAGGCGCCGCCGCGCTCCAGCAGCTGGTCGTGGGTTCCCTGCTCGACCACCGAGCCGTGGTTGACCACCAGGATCAGGTCGGCGTCGCGGATGGTGGACAGCCTATGTGCGATAACGAAGGAGGTCCTGCCCTTGCGCAGGGTGTTCATGGCCTGCTGGACCAACAGCTCGGTCCTGGTGTCCACCGAGGATGTGGCCTCGTCCAGGATCAGGATGTCCGGGTCGGACAGGAAGGCCCGGCAGATGGTCATCAGCTGGCGTTCGCCCTGGCTGAGCTCGCTGCTGTCCTCGTTGAGGACGGTATCGTAGCCCTGGGGCAGCTTGCGGATGAACTCGTCCACGTGGGTGGCCTTGGCGCCATCGATCATGGTCTGCTCGGGGATGGTCTGCCCCTCGTCCAGCCCATAGAGCAGGTTGTCGCGGACGGTCCCGTCAAAGAGCCAGGTGTCCTGCAGAACCATGCCGAAGTGGCTGCGCAGGTCGTGACGGGTCACCCTGGAGGTGTCCACGCCGTCGATGGTGATGTGTCCGCCCTGTATCTCGTAGAAGCGCATGAGCAGGTTGACCAGGGTGGTCTTGCCCGCCCCGGTGGGTCCCACGATGGCGATGGTCTGCCCGGGCTTGGCCTCGATGGACAGGTCCTTGATCAGCGGCTCGGCCGGATCGTAGGAGAAGCGAACGTGGTCGAAGCGGACGTGGCCCTCGACCTTGCCTCCGGTCTCCTGGCCCAGATGGTCGGGATGCTCGATGTCCGGCACCTCCTCGGCCTCGTCCAGGAAGTCGAAGACCCTGCGGCAGGAGGCCAGGGAGGACTGGAGCATGGTGCCCATGGAGGCCAGCTGGCCGATGGGCTGGGAGGCCTGACGGGTGTACTGGGTGAAGGCCTGCAGGCCGCCCAGGCTCATGCTGCCGTTGAGCACATGGACGCCGCCGACGATGACCACGATCACGAAGCTCAGGTTGCCGAAGAAGGTTGACATGGGCGTGACCAGTGCCGAGAAGAAGGAGGCCTTGAAGCTGGCCTGGTAGAGCTCCTGATTGCGCTCCTCGAACTCCTCCTCCGCCTTGCGCTGGTGACCGAAGGCCCGGACCACCATGTGGCCGGAGAACATCTCCTCAACGTGGCTGTTGACCTGACCGGTGCGGATCCACTGCCTGGTGAACTGCGGCTGGGTCTTCTTGAGGATGACGCCCGCGCACAGGGCCATGACCGGGATGATGATGAAGGCGATCAGGGTCAGCAGGGGCGAGATGGTCAGCATCATGATGAAGGCGCCGATGATGGAGAAGACGGAGAAGAGCAGCTCGCCCAGGATCTGCTGCAGGGTGCCCGAGATGTTGTCGATGTCGTTGGTGGTCCGGCTCATGACCTCGCCGCGCGGGGTCCGGTCGAAGTATTGCAGGGGCAGCCGGTCCAGCTTGTCCTCGATCTGCCTGCGCATGGTGTAGACCGCGTCGGAGACCAGCCGGGTCATCAGGAAGTTCTGCACCAGCCTGACCAGGATGGAGATCAGGTAGATGCCGATGACGAACATGAGGATGGTGCCGAAGCGGCCCCAGTCGATGCCCACGCCCACCTGGACGTTCATGGAGTCGATCATCCGGGCGAACTTGTCCTGGCCGCGGGACTGCAGGTAGGTGACCACAGCCTGCTTGGGGGTGCCGGGCTTGGCGCCCATCTTGACCAGCATGGAACCCAGCAGACCCTCGAAGAGTACATTGGTGGCCTCGCCCATGACCTTGGGGCCGATGACGATCATGGCCACGGCGGTCATCCCGGCGAGGACCATGACGATGACCCTCCAGGGGCTGGCCAGCAGATAGTGGACCAGCCGGCCCACGGTGTGACGGCGGTCGCCAACGGCCTGCGGGCCTGTATTCGTGCTCAAGTCCTTGGCCATCTACTCGGCCCTCCCCTCGTCAATGCTGAGCTCTTCCACGTCGGGACCCTGCCCGCCCTGGGATTGGACGATCTCCTGGTAGGTGGGGCAGTCCTCCATGAGCTGGTCGTGGGTGCCCCGGCCGACGATGCGGCCCCGGTCCAGGACCAGAATCTGATCGGCCTGGCGGATGGACGCCGCCCTCTGGGCCACGACGATCTGGGTGGCCTGGCGGGTGACCGGCACCAGGGCCGCATGCAGGGCGCGGTCGGTGGTCATGTCCAGTGCGGAGAAGGAGTCGTCGAAGGTGTAGATGCAGGGGTTGCGCAGGATGGCCCTGGCCATGCAGAGCCGCTGCTTCTGCCCGCCGGAGAAGTTGGTGCCGCCCTCGGCCACGCGGGCATCCAGGCCCTCGGGAATCTCACGGACAAAGTCCTCGGCCTGGGCGATGCGCAGGGCCTGCCAGATGCGGTCGTCGTCAGCCTTGGGGTCCCCATAGTGCATGTTGTCGCGGATGGTGCCGGTGAAGAGAGTGGCCTTCTGCGGGACCGGCCCGAAAATCAGCGCCAGCTGGTCGGGGTCGTACTCGCGCACGTCGTGGCCATCCACCAGGACCTGACCGTCGGTGACGTCGAACATGCGGTTGGCCAGCCGGATGATGGTGGACTTGCCGGATCCCGTGGCCCCGATGATGGCCGTCGTGGTGCCCGGCCGGGCGGTGAAGGAAATGTCAGAAAGGACGGGATCCTGGGCACCCGGGTAGCTGAAGTCCACGTGCTTGAACTCCAGCAGTCCCTGGGGGTGCTCGTTGCGGTAGGGGTGCTCGGGAGCGGCGATCTCGCTGGTGGCCTCCAGGACCTCGTTGATCCTTCGGGCGGCCACAGCGGCCCTGGGCAGCATGACCGACATCATGGCGGCCATCATCAGGCCCGACAGGATGATCATCAGGTACTGGATGAAGGCCTGCAGGGCGCCGATCTGCATGGCTCCGGAGTCGATGCGGCGGCCGCCGAACCACATGATGGCCACATTGGACATGTTCAGCAGGAACCACATGAGCGGCACCATCATGCTCATCAGCCTACCGGTGGAGATCAGGACACCGTAGACATCGCGGTTGGCCTTGTCGAAGCGGGCAGCCTCGGTTTTCTCGCGAACGAAGGCGCGGATGACCCTCACACCGGAAATCTGTTCGCGGACCAGGCGGTTGACCGAGTCCAGCATGTTCTGCAGGCGGGTGAACAAGGGTCCCATCCTGCCCATGAGCACCAGGGCCACCAGAAGAATCAAGGGGACGATGACCGCCAGGGACCAGGTCAGGGGGCCGTCCTGGCGCAGGGCCAGAATCAGTCCGCCGATCAGCATGACCGGGGCCTGCAGGATGATCATCAGGGTCTGCATGGTGGTCATCTGCATCTGCTGGACGTCGTTGGTGGTGCGTGTGATCAGGGAACCGGCCGAGAAGCGCTCGATCTCGTTGAGGCTGAAGCCCTCCACAGAGGCGAACAGGTCCCTGCGCAGCTCGTAGCCCATCCTCATGGCCAGCCGGGTGGCGCAGTAGACGGCGACCACGTTGGCCACAATCTGGATGGCGGTGATGCCCATCATCTGCCAGCCGATCCGATAGATGGCATCCTGGTCGCCTACGGCCACGCCCTTGTCGATGATGTCCGCCTGCAGGTTGGGCAGGTAGAGGTTCAAGGCCGTCTGCGCCACCTGAAAGAGCACCAGAACGGCCACCTGGAGCCAGTAAGGCCGCAGGTAGCGAGTCCATATTTTGATCACGTCAACATCCTTCACGCATACAGGTCTGCCGCGGTCCCCGGGCAGACAAACCACCACAGTCTATACCTGCGTCTGGGCTGATGAATTTGCTATTCCTTGAGCTGATACGGGCATGTCAGAACAGGTCCGCAGGCATTGGCGTTCAGACGGCGAAGGCACCCCAGCGGCCGTCGCGGTGGACCACGGTCAGGTCCAGGCCGAAGAGCTCGCTCAGTCGCGGACCGGTCAGTCCACCCTCCAAGGGTCCCTGATAGACGATGGTGCCCGGATCCGGGTCGCCGGTGTCTGCAGTGTCGGCAGGACGCCGGCCCATCATGGCTATCCGATTGAAGCCAAGGGGAATCTCTTCAAGCCGGTGGGTGACCAGGATGACCGTGCGGTCCTTGTCTTCACGGCCGATGTCGCTCAGGGCCCTGAGCACCAGCTCCCGGCCGCCCAGGTCCAGCCCGGTGGTCGGCTCATCCAGGATGAGCAAATCGGGATCGGCCATCAGCGCCCGGCAAATCAGCACCCGGCCGCGCTCCCCCTCGGAGAGCCGGTACATACGCTTGCCCTTGAGGTAGGCGATGCCGAACCGGTCCATCAGGGCCAGGGTGGCCTCCTCCTGTTCGGCCGTGAAGGTCTCCCTCCAGCGGCCGGTGGTGTCGCTGAAGGCGGTCAGCACCACGTCGTAGGGATCCTCCTGGGGACTGATGGTCTTGGCCAGGCCGGCCGAGGCCAGACCTATCCGATGCCGGTAGGAGAAGACGTTCACCTTACCCAGCCGGTTGCCCAGGATCTCCACGCTGCCGGTGCTGGGGAAACCCCGGGTGCTCATCATGGCCACCAGGGTTGATTTGCCCACGCCATTGGGCCCGAAGAGCACCCACTTCTGCCCCTGGCCCACCTCAAGGTTGACATCGTCCAGTATGACCCGGCCCTGACGGCGGAATCCCACGTGCTGCATGAGCACGGCCTGCTTTTCTGCCACGCTTTCGCTCATGGTCACAGGGCCGTTCCGTAGGAGTCCAGACGGGGATTGTCCCGGTTGCCTCCCACCAGGAAGAGTCCCAGCACACCCAGGCAGAAGACCGCCGCGATGGCGATGGTGGCCCAGATGGGAACATGAGGCAGCCACATGCAGACCAGGAAGGCCAGGCCTGAGCAGATGATCAGGGCCCAGACCAGGATTCGCAGCCACTGACGCAGGCCGCTGGGAGCCTTCAACAGACGGGGGTTGCGGTCGTTGGGATCCACGGAGTCCTTCTGCACCAGGTCATCGGTGTGCCCGGTGGGCTTCCACTCGGCTCCCTGGCCAGCCTCAAGCCGACGGGAGCGCTCCTGCAAGGCCCGTTCGTCCATCACTCCGGCCCTGCCCTTGGCCGTCATCCTCCGGTCGTCACTGCCGCCACGGCGGCTCCGCTTGGCCTGCGCCCTACGTTCAGCGCGGTTGGTCATATCCCACTGCCTCCATCCCTTCGATCGGCACCATTCCTTTTCATATTAGCGTGGGTGCCGGTCGGCCGCTGGCAGGGTCATGGCGCGCTCATCGGCTCGAATGGGGGCGGGCAGTTCGGTGGCGCCTGTCAGATACCGATCCACGGCCGCAGCGCAGGAACGACCCTCGGCCAGGGCCCAGACCACCAGGGACTGGCCACGTCCGGCATCGCCGCACACGAAGATCCCATCACGGTCGGTGGCATAGTCGGCATCCCGGGCCACGTTGCCGCGAGGGTCCAGGCCTATGCCGGTCTGTCCGGTCAGGGTAGCCGTCTCCGGATGGGCGAATCCAATGCTGATCAGCACCAGGTCGGCAGGCAGGACCCGCTCGGTTTCGGGATGGGGGACGATCCGGTCCTGGTCGTCCCGGCTGACGTCCACCACGCGAACACCGCGCACCCGTCCCTCATGATCCCGATCGAAGCCGGTGGGGGCGCTGGTCTGATCCAGGTTGATCCGGTCATCGGAACCGTCGCCCAGGTACTCCAGGCTGTCCACCGCGTACTCGTAGCGGCCGCCTTCCTCCATGGAGGAGGTGGGATTGTAGAGCCGGGCGTAGGTCGGCCAGGGCCGGTTATCAGGCCTGGAAGAGGGCTCCCGGGGCCGGATCTGCAGGACGGTGACCGACTTGGCGCCCTCTCGCAGGGCCGTGCCCAGGCAGTCCGACCCGGTGTCGCCGCCGCCGATGATGATGACGTCCTTGCCGGCCGCATCGATGTTGTTGATGGGCTCGCGGCCCATGAGTTTGCGGGTGGGGTCGGGCAGGAAGTCCATGGCATAGTGGATGCCCTTGAGCTCCCGCCCTGGCAGGTCCACCCGTCGTGGCTCAGTGGAACCGATGGCCACCACCAGGGCGTCATAGCGGGCCCGCAGCTGATCCCAGCCCAGGTCTCGGCCGATTTCGACACCGGTACGGAATCGGGTCCCCTCGGCCTCCATCTGCTCCAGCCGGCGGTCCAGCAGCGACTTCTCCAGCTTGAAGGCGGGAATGCCGTAGCGCAGGAGCCCGCCAATGGCATCGGCGCGCTCGTAGACCACGACCGTGTGCCCGGCCCGGGTCAGCTGCTGGGCGCAGGCCAGCCCCGCGGGACCGGACCCGACCACGGCCACGGTCATGTCGGTCAGCCGCTGCGGAGGCCTGGGCTTGACCAGACCCAGGGACCAGGCCTGGTCGATGATGGTCTGTTCATCCAGCTTGATGGTGGTGGCCGGCTGGTGGATGGACAGCACGCAGGAGGACTCGCAGGGAGCCGGGCAGATCCGTCCGGTGAACTCCGGGAAGTTGTTGGTCAGGCTCAGCCGCTCGTAGGCCTCCTCCCAACGGCCTCGGGACAGCAGGTCGTTGAACTCGGGGATCAGGTTGCCCAGGGGGCAGCCGGTCATGCAGAACGGGGTGCCGCAGTCCATGCAGCGGGCGGCCTGCTCTGCGGTCCAGGGCCCGGGGCCGGTTGACTGGTGCACGTCCCGCCAGTCCTTCAGGCGTTCAGCGACCGGGCGCTCGGCGAGCTCGTGCCGGGTGCGTACCTTGAGGAATCCCTTGGGGTCGACCATATCAGTGCGCTCCTTCCATGACCTGGGCGTAGGTGGCGTCCCAGACACCGGGCGCGTTGAAGTCCACCTGCTCACGCTCGGCATCTTCCATGGCCTTCTTCATGGCCAGATAACGACGGGGAACCAGATGGGTGAACCGGGCCAGCGCGCTCGGCCAGTCCTCCAGCAGGGCGGCGGCAGCCTTTGAGCCGGTCAGACGGACATGCTCCTCTATCAGTCCCTTGAGCATGGCAGCCTGGTCCTGGTCGGGCTCCAGGGCCATCAGGGAGCCGTTATTCCAGGCTTCAGGATTGATCCGGGAGGCATCCATGTCCAGCAGGTAGACGTCGCCTCCCGAGAAGCCGGCGCCGAAGTTGCGTCCTGTGGGTCCAAGCACCACCACCAAGCCGCCGGTCATGTACTCGCAGCCGTGATCGCCCAGGCCCTCGACCACGAAGCGGCCGCCACCATTGCGCACGGCGAAGCGTTCCCCGGCCCGGCCTGCCACAAACATATCGCCCGAGGTGGCACCGAATCCTGCCACATTGCCGCAGATGACGGTCTGATGCGGATCGAAGCGGACACCCTGGGCGGCGTGGAGGACCAGACGACCACCGGACAGACCCTTGCCTGCATAGTCGTTGGCCTCGCCGATCACCCGGATGGTCTCGCCCCTGGGGATGAAGGCGCCCAGGGATTGACCGGCAGAACCTGTCAGCGTGATGTCCACGGTGTTCGCAGGCAGGCCGGCCGCACCGTATTCGCGGGTGATCCTGTAGCCCAGCATGGTGCCCACGCTCCGGTTGACATTGCGCACGGTTGTTTTGATGGCCACCGGCCGACCCTCGTCCAGGGCGTCGACAGCCTGGTTGATCAGGTCCACATCCAGGGACTTGTCCAGTTCTTGATCCTGGGCCTGGGTGTGGTGCAGCACAGTGCCCGGGGTCGGGCCCGGCTTGCGCAGGATGGCATCCAGGTCGATGCCCTGGCTCTTCCAGGTGCGCACGGATGGGTCCCGGCGCAGACACTCCACGTGGCCGACCGCCTCCTCCAGGCTGGCGAAGCCCAGGGAGGCCAGGATCTCCCGCACCTGGCGTGCCATGAACATGAAGAAGTTGATCAGATCCTCGGGCCGGCCGGTGAAGCGCGATCGCAGCTCCGGATCCTGGGTGGCTATGCCCTGGGGACAGGTGTTCTTGTGGCAGGCACGCATCATGACACAGCCCTCCACCTGCAGCGCCGTGGTGGCGAAGCCGAACTCCTCGGCCCCCAATAAGGCCGCTACGACCACGTCGCGGCCGGTCTTGAGCTCCCCGTCGCACTGGACCACGATCCGCGAGCGCAGGTCGTTCATGACCAGGGTCTGCTGGGTCTCGGCCAGGCCCAGCTCCCAGGGGGTGCCCGCGTGGTTGATGGCGTTGAGCGGGGCCGCCCCCGTACCGCCGTCCTGGCCGGAGATGAGGACCACGTCGGCATGACACTTGGCCACGCCTGCGGCCACGGTTCCCACCCCGTGCTCGGAGACCAGCTTGACGTGGATACGGGCCCTGGGGTTGGCCATCTTAAGGTCGTGGATGAGCTGCTTGAGGTCCTCGATGGAGTAGATGTCGTGGTGGGGCGGAGGCGAGATGAGCTCGACCCCGGGTGTGGAACGCCTGACCTGGGCGATCCAGGGCGGAACCTTGGCGCCGGGGAGGTGGCCGCCCTCCCCTGGTTTGGCCCCCTGGGCCAGCTTGATCTGCAGGTCGGTGGCCGAGACCAGGTAGTCGCTGGTCACCCCGAACCGTGCCGAGGCCACCTGCTTGATGCGGCTGGTCCGGGCCGGGTCTGCAATCCGGTCCGGGGATTCACCGCCCTCACCCGAGTTGGACCTGGCCCCCAGCCGATTCATGGCCAGGGCCATGGTCTCATGGGCCTCCTGGGAGATGGACCCGTAGCTCATGGCGCCGGTGGAGAAGCGGGTGACGATGGACTCGGCGGGCTCAACCTGATCCAGCGGTATGGGTGCCCTGTCGGAGTGCAGCTCCATGAGGCCGCGCAGGGTCATACCGCGCTTGGCCGCCGCGTTCACATGGTCGGTGTAGGCCCTGAAGAGTCCATAATCCCCGCGCTTGGTGGACTGCTGGAGCAGGAAGATGGACTCCGGGTCGTTCAGGTGGTCCTCTCCGGTGCGACGCCAGTGGTAGTTGCCGCCTGTCTCCAGGTCATGTCCGGATCCGGCGGTCCACTCGATGGGGTAGGCCACCCGATGGCGCTGGGCCACCTCGGCGGCGATCTCGTCCAGGCCTATGCCGCCCACCAGGGAGGTGGTGCCGGTGAACCAGCGGTCGATGACCTCACGGCTCAACCCAACGGCCTCGAAGAGCTGGGATCCCCGGTAGGACATGATGGTGCTCACACCCATCTTGCTCATGATTTTCAGCACCCCGGTGCTCAGGGCCCGGACCAGGTTGGCGGAGGCCTTTTTGGCGTCCACGTGCAGGTCCCCGCTGTTGGCAAGGTTCTCCACGGACTCCAGGGCCAGGTAGGGGTTGACGCAGGCGGCTCCGTAGGCAATCAGCAGTGCCACATGGTGGACCTCGCGCACATCGCCGGCCTCCACTGCCAGCGAGACCTGCGTGCGGGTGTGCCGACGGAGCAGGTGGTGCTGAACGGCCCCGGTCAGCAGCAGGGAGGGTATGGGCCCCCAGATGTGGTTGGAGTCCCGGTCGGACAGGACGAGTACATTGCAACCCTCTTCAATGGCCTGATCCACCTCCCCTTCGATGGCCTCCAGACGCTCCTCAAGGGCCTTGCCGCCCCCGGCCACCTGGTAGAGGCCGCGGATCAGACGGGGGCGGAAGCGGCCTTCCAGGACCGGTGCCCGGTCCAGGCGCTTGATCTGGGCCATCTGCACGGAATCCACCACAGGCAGGTCGATGTGGATCTTCCAGGCGTGCTCGGGGGTGTCCTCCAGAAGGTTGGGCTCGGGGCCGATGGCCGAGGCGATGCTGGTCACCAGCTCCTCACGCTCCCAGTCCAGGGGCGGGTTGGTGACCTGGGCGAACTTCTGGGTGAAGTAGTCGAAGAGCATGCGCGACCGGCGTGAGAGCACGGCAATGGGCGCATCATTGCCCATGGAACCGATGGGCTCGCCGCCGGTTTCGGCCATGGGCCCCAGCAGCATGGTAAGGTCCTCCCGGGTGTAGCCGAAGGCCTGCTGTCTGCGGTGGACCGAGATGCGCGAGTAATTGACGTGTTCACGCTCGGGCAGGTCGTCCAGGCGGATGGTCCGTTCGGCAATCCACTTCCTGTAGGGGTGCAGCCCGGCCAGCTGGCGTTTGATTTCGCTGTCGGGCACGATCCGGCCCTCTTTGGTATCGGCCAGGAACATGCGTCCCGGCTCCAGCCTGCCCTTGGCGACGATGGACTCCTGGGGCGTATCCTCCAGGACGCCGGCCTCCGAGGCCAGGACCAGGTGCCCGTCCTCGGTCAGCTGCCAGCGACCCGGGCGCAGGCCGTTGCGGTCCAGCTGGGCGCCCACCAGGGTCCCGTCGGTGAAGACGATGGCCGCCGGGCCGTCCCAGGGCTCGATCAGGGCGTCGTTGTACTGGTAGAAGGCCTTCAGGTCCGGGTCCATGTCCGGATCCTGCTGCCAGGCCGGAGGCATCATCATGGAGACGGCGTGGGGCAGGGACCGCCCGGCCAGGTGGAGCAGCTCCAGTGTCTCGTCGAAGGTGCCCGAGTCCGAGGCTCCGGGGGTGTTGACCGGCAGCAGCGGGGCCATGTCGCCCAGCAGCTCCGAACTCAGCTTTCCCTCGCGGGCCGACATCCAGTTGCGGTTGCCCTGGATGGTGTTGATCTCCCCGTTGTGGGCAATCGTCCGGAAGGGCTGGGCCAGGGGCCAGGAGGGGAAGGTGTTGGTGGAGAAGCGGGAGTGGACGATGGCCAGGCGGGCCTTCATGGCCGGATCGCTCAGGTCGGGGAAGAAGCCCTGCAGCTGCTTGGTGGTCAGCATGCCCTTGTAGGTGACGGTCCTGCAGGACAGGGAGGCGAAGTAGACGCCCAGCTCGTGCTCGGCCCGCTTGCGGACCCGGTAGCCCAGCCGCTCGAGGTCCAGTCCCCCTCGGCCTTGAGGCCCGGCGTCGCACATGATGGGCATGAGGAAGCGGGGCATGAAGGCCAAGGCCTGCAGACCCAGTCCGTCAGGATTGGTGGGCACCGCCCGCCAGGCCAGAACGCGCAGCCCCTCCTGGCCCGCAATCGAGGCGATGGCCTCCTCCTGGCTGGCAGCCTGTGCCGGATCCCTGTCCAGGAAGGCCATACCCGCCAGATAATGGCCGGCTTCAGGCAGATCCCGGTAGACACGGGTGCGCATGAACTCGTCAGGCATGGAGAGCATGAGGCCGGCACCATCGCCGGTGTTGGGCTCGGCACCCACGGCTCCTCTGTGGTCCAGGTTGACCAGGACGCGGATGCCCTGCTCGACGATCAGTCTTTCATCCCGTCGGTTGAGGGTGGCCACCATGCCGAAACCGCAGGCATCGTGTTCCGTATCAGGGTCATAGAGCCCTTGCGGGCCGTGAACGTGCAGATCGAGAGGGGCCGTGAATGACACCGCAATCACCTCATTCGTGGACGCGGGCGGGGCCGGCATGCTCCACCCTTGAAGAGCCTGGTCATTGGTGACTCAACAGGATAATGCATCCACAGGTGACATCCGTGTAACGTTCCGCGGTGTCTAACGAATTCCTACCGCCTCCAGGACCTGATCGATGACCAGATCGTTGAGCAGGCGGCCCCGACGGGTCACCTGGATTCTGTCACGCACGGGCAGTAGGAGGCCCTGGTCGACCAGATCCTCAAGGATCTTCGGGTCGGCCGGACGGCCCGCCTGTCTGGTCAGCCGGTCCAGCCCCAGGCCTTCGGGCAGTCGCAGGGCCAGCATGACCGTCTCCTCCAGGTCCTGCCTCCAACCCAGAAGCTCCGCATCCTGCCAGGGCACGTGTCCGGCATCCATGGCGGCGGCCCAGTCCCTGGGGTGGGCGATGTCCCAGGAGCGAACGGCCCGGGCGTGCCGCTCCCCCGGACCGGGCTCCGGCGAAAGCCACCAGTGTGCCCCGGAATCGGCCTCCTGTGCTGCCGCTGTTCCTGTGGCCCTGAACCCGGGCGAGACGGAGCGACCGGGCTCCTGCTCCCGGGCCTCTTCCACCGGCGCCATGCCTGTGTCCTGGCCGTCCAGGCCCCGATAGTGGGAGTGGGCGCCGGGCCCGATGCCGGCCCAGTCCACGTTGTGCCAGTAGCCCAGGTTGTGACGGCTCTCCTGGCCGGGGCGGGCCCAGTTGGAGATCTCGTACCAGTTGAGACCTGCCTGGGAGAGCATGTCGTCGGCCATCTCGTACTTGGCCGCCTCGTCATCGTCATCGGGGGCGGGCAGCTGGCCCCGGCGCACGGCTCGGCCCATCTTGGTGGTCGGTTCCAGGGTCAGGGCATAGGCGGAGACATGGTCCACGCCCAGGTCCAGGGCCGCCTGCAGACTGGTCCGCCAATCCTCGAGCCGCTCCCCCGGCGTTCCGTAGATCAGGTCCACACTGGTCCTGAGCCCCAAATCCTGGGCGGCGGCCACATCAGTGGTCACATTGGCCGGAGTGTGGGTGCGGTCCAGGGTGGCCAGGACGCTGGGCACCGCCGATTGCATGCCGAAGGACACCCGGTTGATGCCGCCCTTGAGCAGCTGCTCCAGGTAGGCCCGATCCACGGTGTCGGGGTTGGCCTCGGTGGTGACCTCGGCCCCAGGGGACAGACCCCAGAGGTCGGCCACGGCCTCGACCATGCGCACCAGATCCTGGGCAGGCAGAATGGTCGGCGTGCCACCACCGAAGAAGATGGTGGACACGGGCGGCTCTATCAGACCTCGGGAAGTCTGCCAGTCGCGGACCATGCGCATCTCCTGGATGGCCAGGTCGGCGTAATGCTCCCGGCTGGCGCCCCCGCCCAGGTCGCGGGCCGTGTAGGTGTTGAAGTCGCAGTAGCCGCAACGGCGCATGCAGAAGGGCACATGGATGTAGACCTGGTAGGATCCCACCCGTTCAGCCCTCCTTCTTGGCGGCGGCCCGGATCTTGTCCTTGGTGTCCCGATCCTGGGTCTGGCCAGTGCTCAGGGCGGCGATGAAGGCCTCCTGGGGCACTTCGACATGGCCCAGCATCTTCATGCGCTTCTTGCCGGCCTTCTGCTTCTCCAACAGCTTGCGCTTGCGGGTGATGTCTCCGCCGTAGCACTTGGCCAGCACGTCCTTGCGCAGGGCGCTGATGGTCTCCCGGGCGATGATCCGCGACCCTATGGCGGCCTGGATGGGGATCTCGAACTGCTGGCGGGGAATAAGTTTGCGCAGCTTCTTGGTCATCATCACCCCGTAGGCGTAGGCCTTGTCCTTGTGAACGATGGCAGAGAAGGCGTCGATCTTCTCCCCCTGGATGAGGATGTCCACCTTGACCAGGTCTGCGGACTGGGTGCCGTCGGGCTGGTAGTCCAGGCTGGCGTAGCCCTTGGTCCGGCTCTTCAGCTGGTCGAAGAAGTCGAAGACAATCTCGGCCAGGGGCATCCGGTAGTGCATCTCGACGCGCTCTGGGCTCAGGTACTCCATGGTCCCCATCTGCCCGCGGTGGTCCTGGCAGAGCTCCATGACCGGCCCGATGAACTCCTTGGGGGTGATGATGTCGGCGCTGACCACGGGTTCCTGAATCCGGCGAACCTTCCCGTCGGGGAACTCGCTGGGATTGGTCACCGTGTGCTCGCTGCCGTCCTCCATGGTCACCTGGTAGGTGACGTTGGGGGCTGTGGCGATCAGGTCCATGCCGAACTCCCTGCTCAGGCGCTCGGTGACGATCTCCATGTGCAGCAGTCCCAGGAAGCCGCAGCGGAAGCCGAAGCCCAGGGCCACCGAGGTCTCCGGCTCGTAGACCAGGGCGGCATCGTTGAGCTTGAGCTTGTCCAGGGCGTCGCGCAGCTCGGGGAACTGGGCGTTGTCGATGGGGAAAAGCCCGGAATAGACCATGGGCTGGGGGTCCTGATAGCCGGGCAGAGGCTCCTTGGCCGGGTTTGCCTCGGTGGTGACCGTGTCGCCCACCTTGGATTGGCTGACGTCCTTGACGCCGGTGATCACGTAGCCGACCTCGCCGGCGCCCAGGGCCTTGGTGGGGGTCATGTCCGGGCTGATCACACCCAGCTCGATGGGGTCGTGCACGGTCGCCCGACCCATCATGCGGATCTTCTGGCGCTCCTTGAGCTCGCCGTCCACCATTCTGATGTAGGTGACGATTCCCCGGTAGGAGTCGTAGACCGAGTCGAAGATCAGGGCCCGGGCCGGAGCCTCGGGGTCCCCCTTGGGGGCCGGCACCTGGTCCACGATGCGGTCCACCAGTTCGCGGATACCTTCGCCGGTCTTGCCCGATACCCGCAGCACCTCGTCCGTGGAGCAGCCGATCAGGTTGGCTATCTCCTCGGCATGCTTGTCGGGCTCGGCCGAGGGCAGGTCGATCTTGTTGAGGACGGGGATGATGGTCAGGTCATCCTCCAGGGCCATATAGAGGTTGGACAGGGTCTGCGCCTCGATGCCCTGGGTGGCATCCACCAGCAGGACAGCGCCCTCGCAGGCCTCCAGGGCCCGGGAGACCTCGTAGGTGAAGTCCACGTGGCCGGGGGTGTCAATCATACCCAGGGTGTATTCGACGCCGTCCTTGACCCAGGGCAGGCGGACGGCCTGGGACTTGATGGTGATGCCGCGCTCCTGCTCGATGTCCATCCTGTCCAGGAACCGGTCGTGCATCTCGCGCTTGGGCACGATCCCGCTCAGCTGCAGGATCCGGTCGGCCACCGTGGATTTGCCGTGATCGATGTGGGCGATGATGCAGAAGTTGCGGATCAGCGATTGGTCGGTGAATCCTGGTTGGTTCTTGGCTTCCTGCACCGGTCTGCTCTCCTCACGTATGTCTGGTCTAACGATTCTAGACGATGCCCTGGGCCGAAGCGCCCGCCCCTGGCGGATTCTTCTCCCGGTCGGGTGCTACTATGGTGGGTTGTCTGTACAGATACATTCATCGTTTGGAGCAACATTGGCAAACATCAAGTCGCAGAAGAAGCGGGTCATCACCAACGAAAAGGCGCACCTGCGCAACAAGGAGGTCAAGAGTGCAATCAAGACCTCCGTGCGTTCCGTGCGCAAGGCCGTGGATGCCGGTGACAAGGAGGCCGCTCAGGCTGCCTACCAGGTGGCCGCCCGCCGTCTGGACAAGGCCGCCGGCAAGGGTGTGATCCACCGCAACCAGGCCGCCAACCGCAAGTCCGGTCTGGCCAACGCCGTCAACGCCCTCTGAACCGGGTGCCCCATTGGGGCCGGTGATCCAAGCGCTTGGGTCACCGGCCCTTTTTCGTATCCGATTTCCTGTCCGGGTCCTCGCCGGTGTGCTTGATGGTGACGCTGATGTTCGACCTGCCGCGCATCAAGTGACGGATGGCCCTGGCCAGCTGGGCGTCGTTGAGCGGCAGCCGGGCCGAGCGACGGTCCA
The DNA here is from genome assembly GCF_016100645.1 of Bifidobacterium sp. M0353. NCBI lineage: Bacteria > Bacillati > Actinomycetota > Actinomycetes > Bifidobacteriales > Bifidobacteriaceae > Bifidobacterium > Bifidobacterium sp. M0353. The sequence continues at coordinate 675,172 of NZ_JACFSB010000001.1, forward strand.
CTGCCCCGGGCACCAGGATGTCGAATTTCACCGAGATGATGCGCAGGACGACCACCAGGGCCACAATGGCCAGGTCCAGGATCATGTCGACCCGGGCCGGATAGAGCCCATGCTGCTGGGCGCGCGTGGAGGCCAAGGTCAGCAGACAACCGATCAGGGAGGGCAGCGCGTACCAGTGCTGGTCCTGGATGACCGCCGGCACCTGGTTGAGGAGGATGTCGCGCAGCAGGCCGCCGACCAGGGCCGTGGCCATGCCCATGAAGATGGCCGTCATGCCGCCGGTTCCGCACATCAGGGCCTTGGCGGTCCCGTTGACGGCGAAGGATCCCAGGGCCATGGCATCGGTGACCAGCATGGACCAGGTCATTCGGCTGATTTCAGGATGGGCGACAGCCACCACCAGGCCGGATGCCAGGGTGACGATGACCGAGCCCTTGTCGGTGATGCCACTGGGCGGTACCTGTCCCAGCAGGACGTCACGAACCACCCCACCGCCCAGGGCGCTGATCCAGGAAACCAAGAGGATGGCGATGATGTCGTAGCCCTTGCGCACGGCAGCCAGACCGCCCGAAAGCCCGCAGCTCAAGATGCCCAGGTACTCGATGACCATGAAGATCAGGTTCCCCTCCAAGGCCGTCTTCATCCCGCGCTTCTCCTCCCGGAATCGTCCCGCACTCAAATCTGTCTATAGATTAGCCAACCCCAAGGCTGAACAGGCCGGGGATGTGTCCAAGGCCACAAAGATGAGGGAAGGCGGCCCAGGGCAAAAAGTTGCCCTGAAGCCGCCTTCCTTTCAAGACCTGTCAGGCAGGAATGGGGTCAGTGCTCAGCAGACCTTCCACATCCAATCGTGCGGATCCTCAATCTCGCCCAGCTGGATGCCCAGGAGCTCGTTGCGCAGGTCCATGGTGACCTTGCCTGAACCACCGTCGGCCACCTGGACGTCGAAGTTCTCGGACTTGAAGCGCCCGATCGGGGTGATGATGGCGGCGGTCCCGCAGGCGAACACCTCGGTGACCTTGCCCGAACGGATGTCGTCCAGCAGGGTGTCCAGACGGATCATGGTCTCCACCACGTCACGACCGTGGTCCTGGGCCAGGGCGATCAGGGAGTTGCGGGTGACGCCGGGCAGAATGGTCCCGGTCAGGCTGGGGGTCTCCAGGTGGCCGTCCTTATGGACGGTGAACATGTTCATGCCGCCCAGCTCCTCCAGGTAGGTCTTGGTGGCCGCGTCGACGAAACAGACCTGCTCGCAGCCATGCTCGGCACCTCGGTTCTCACCAAGCAGGGAGGCCGCATAGTTGCCGCCGCACTTGGCGAAGCCGGTGCCGCCGGGGCCGGTGCGGAACCACTTGTCCTCCACCCAGATGCTGACCGGCTTGACACCGCCGGCGAAGTATGGTCCCGAGGGCGAGGCGATGACGCAATAGTCGACCGCATGTGGGGCGCGCACGCCCAGGAAGGGCTCGGAGGCGAACATATAGGGGCGCATATAGAGCGTGTACTCGCGCCGCCTGGGCACCCAGGCCGCGTCACGGCGAACCAGGGCCGCAACCGAACCCAGGAAGTCATCGGGCTCAAGCGGGGGCAGGGCCAGACGCTTGGCTGAGTTGTAGAAGCGCTGGGCGTTGGCATCGGGCCGGAAGAGCCAGATAGAGCCGTCGTCGTGGTAGTAGGCCTTGAGCCCCTCGAAGGCCTCCTGGGCGTAGTGAAGCACCGAGGCCCCCGGATCCAGGCTGATCGGTCCGTAGGGCTCAACCCTGCGATCCTTCCAGCCGTCATCCGAAGTCCATCCCATGTGGGTCATGTTGTCGGAGAAGAGCTGACCGAAGGCGGGCTTGTCAATCAGCCGGGCACGTTCCTCGTCAGAGGCGGGATGATCGTTGGGAATGACCTTGAAAGCGTCCGCCAACTCATTGAGTGCCTTCGGGTCGTGATGTGATTGCTCTGCCATTGTCTACCACTTCTTCTTGCTACTGTATTTGGTTGCTCGGGTGCAATGCTTATGGCGATGCCCGGTACCCGAACTATCGCATAGGCAGGCGCCGACCTGTTCATCCCATTTCGCATAGTGACCGTCATACGCAAAAAGGCCACAGGATCCTGATGATCCCATGGCCTTGCACAACAAACCTCTAAGCTCACTCGCTCTGGGCGTCGGCCTCCGGAGCGGCTTCCGCATCGGCCTGCTCGGTCTCCTCGGTGGGGGTCTCCAGGCTCTCCTCCTTGGGGATCTCGACGGAGACAATGGATTCCTCCATATCGTCGATGACCAGCTCGGAGCCCTCGGGCAGCTTGATGTCCTTGGCCAGGATCTTATCGCCCTCGGCCAGGCCCTCCACGCTGATGTCGATGCGCTCGGGCAGGTTGGACACATCGGCCCGGACCTGCAGGTTCTGGGTGTCGATCAGGGCCACGGCAGCGCCCTTGGTCTCGCCGCTGACGAAGACAGGCACCTCGACAGTGACCTTCTCGCCGGCGCGGACCTCATAGAAGTCGATGTGCTCCACCTGGCGCTTGACCGGGTTGCGCTGCACGTCCTTGACCACGGCGGTCTTGGTCTGCCCGCCGAAGCTGATGGAGAAAAGTGCGTTGGCGCGGCGCAGGGCCAGTGTGGTCTCTCGCATGGGCAGCTTGATGTAGTCGGGCTGGGCGCCGCCGGCGTAGATGGTGGCGGGAATCTGCTGGGCCACGCGCATGCGGCGTGCCGCTCCCTTGCCGAATTGGTCGCGGACTTCGCCCTCGAGCTTAATTGTGTTGGCCATGTTGGCTTCCTTCCTTGTCTGGTTCCTCAAGACCGACCTGGGCCGGTCCTGGCGCATCGCCGCGTCGGATTCCGGACCGCCCATAAGGAATGGCCGCCGATGATCCAGCCGAGTCGATAACGGAGGCCGTGAAGCCTCCCTCGCCAAAGCAACGTGCCCACTTTAGCACCGGGCCCGCCCTTCTCCAAGTAGGCGGCTATTCTGGACATATCCCGCGATTATTGAAGGAGACAACGTGTCGTTACTAGCATCGGTCAAATCTTTTGTGGCACACCAGGTGGGTCATGGGGAGGGACCGACTGGCGAGGAGAATGAGGATCCGTCGCAGGCTACCCCCCGGGCCGCCGAGGAGTCACTCGCCCTGCCCAACACGCATTTCTGGTCTGCCGATTACGCCACCACCACGCGCATGGATCCGGCCTCGGGACTGCTTTCGGCCACCACCGCCGGCATGGGACCGGTGCCAGACGACATGACCGTCTATGACATCTACGCCGACCGGGCCCGCCGCACCCCCGATCAGCCGGTTCTGCACTTTGTGGAGAACGGCAGCTGGACCTACCGGACCGGCCGGGAGATCCTGCACGATATCAGGACCACCGCCAAGGGCTTCCTGCACTACGGGCTGAAGAAGGGCGATGCCGTGGCCTTCATGTGCAGGACCAGCTACGAGTGGGACATCGTGGATGCCGCGGTCCTGTCCATCGGCGGGGTCATCGCCACCATCTACGACACCGATTCGGCCGAGCAGATCCGATTCATCGTCAACAACTCCGATGCCAGGCTGCTGGTGGTGCAGACCGCTGAGATGCGGGCCAAGGCCGAGGGGGCCGACAAGGAGTGCCCCACCCTGGAGCGGATCGCCTGCCTGGAGTCCGGGGCCCTGCAGGAGCTGCAGGCCTACGGGGAGTCGGTCAGCGACGCCGAGCTTGACGAGCGGATCAACTCCATCCATAAGACCGACCTATGCTCCATCGTCTACACCTCGGGTTCCACGGCGGCGCCCAAGGGCGTCGAGATGACCCATGAGCATTATTGCCAGCTGGCCAGGAACCTGAACGCCTTCATCCCCAATCTGACCCACGACCCGGATGGATCCATCCTGCTCTTCCTGCCCCAGGCACACACCTTCGCCCGGGCCATCAGCTACGGGGTCGTCTACGGAACCATGCACGTGTACATCTCCTCCGGACTGGCCACCCTGCTGTCCGACCTGCAGGAGTCCAAGCCCACGGTCATCATCGGCGTGCCCAGGGTTTTCGAGAAGGTCTACAACGCCGCCTCCCAGAAGGCCGGGCACGGCATCAAGGGCAGAATCTTCAATGGAGCGGCACGGGCGGCACGCACCTACATGGAGGACATCTCCCGCCAGGGCTGGCCTACCAGGCGCAGCGCCCTGCGGCGTGCTCTCTACGACCCGCTCGTCTATTCTTCTTTGCGCCAGGTCCTGGGCGGACGGGCCAAGTGGATCGTCTCAGGAGGCGCTCCCCTGGACCCGGAGCTGCTGGGGTTCTTCCGCGGATCCAATGTCCCGGTCTATGAGGGCTACGGCCTGACCGAGACCACCGCGCCCTGCGCCTTCAACCCCCTGGGCACCCCCTACCACAGGGGTTCGGTGGGCATCCCCTTCCCGGGGTTCACCATCCGCATCGCCTCGGACGACGAGGTGCAGATCAAGGGCGTCTGCGTATTCCACCGCTACCACAAGAATGAGGAGGCCACCCGCGATTCCTTCACCGAGGACGGCTGGTACGCCACCGGCGACCTGGGACGGCTCTCCCGAGACGGGTTCCTCTTCCTGACCGGGCGCAAGAAGGACCTGATCATCACCGCCGGCGGCAAGAACGTCTCCCCCAGGCCCATCGAGGAGGTCATCGAGCGTTCCGAGATCGTCTCCCAGGCCCTGGTTCTGGGCGATAAGCGGCCCTTCATCTCGGCCCTGGTCACCCTGAACGAGTCCGCCCTGCGGCCCTGGCTGGCCTCCAAGGGACTGGATCGGAACATGTCCCTGCAGGAGGCTGCGCAGAACGCCGTGGTCCGGGCCGAGGTCCAGGAGTATGTGGACCGGGCCAATGAGGGCGTCTCCCGGGCCGAATCGGTACGCAAGTTCATTATCCTGCCCGAGGAGTTCACCCAGGACAACGGGCTGATGACACCATCCATGAAGGTGATCCGGCCCAAGGTCATCGAGCGCTACGCCGACCTGCTGAACAGCCGGATGTACACGGCCAAGCGCACCCCGGCACCCCGCCGCTGAGCACGATCAGAACCCCAGGCGCTCCAGCTGCTTGGGGTCGGTCTGCCAGTTGTGGGCCACCTTGACGTGCAGATCCAACCGGACCTTGCGTCCCATGGTCCGGTTGACTGCGGTACGAAGTTTCTTCTTCACCCGCACCAGGTGCTCGGCCCCCCGCCCGATGACGATGGGCTTCTGGGAGTCGCGCTCTACATAAATGCCTATATGTACAGTGTCGCGCCCGCCATCCGGATCCGGCTCTATGGACTCCACGCGGACGGCCAGGGAGTGGGGCAGCTCGTCGTCGAGCTCCTCCAGGTAGGCTCCACGGACCAGCTCGGCGATCATGTCCTCGGGACGCTCCTCGGTCAGCTGGTCGTCAGGGTAGAGTTGAGGGCCCTCGGGCATGGCATCCATCAGCACCTGGGCCACCTCGTCCACGTTGTCGGCCTCCAGGGCGCTGACCGGAACGATCTGGGAGAAGTCGGCGAAGGCGCCGATCTCCAGGAGCTTGTCCACCAGTTGACCCTTGCTCAGCTGGTCAATCTTGGTCACTACGGCAATCAGGGGCTTTCGCCAGATCCACTTGCCGTCCTTGTCCTTGCGGGCGAAGTCGGACCGCAGCCGGCTCAAAATGCGACGGTCGCCTGGGCCTATGGCCTGGTCGGCCGGCAACAAAAAGGCAATGGCATCCACATCCGACAGGGAGGCCTCCACCACGTCGTTGAGCCGCTGGCCCAACAGTGTGCGCGGACGGTGGATGCCCGGGGTGTCGACCAGGACCACCTGGGCCTCGGGACGGGTCATGATACCCCGGATGGCCTTGCGGGTGGTCTCCGGCCTTGAGGAAGCTATGGCGATGGGTCTGCCCACCAGGGCGTTCATGAGCGTGGACTTGCCCACATTGGGTCGGCCCACTACCGCCACGAAGCCCGATCGGTGGACCGGCGCCTTGGCATCGCTGTGTTCTTCCTTGGTCATGAATTCTCCTGACTGTCCTGCTCGGGTTGTTCCCCGTCGGTCTGTTGGTCTTCCTCCACATCGTCCTCTAGGGCGATGCTGGATCCGTTGGCCGGCTCGACCACGATGGTGGCGATTTTCTTGCGACGGCCAACCGCTTCGCCCGCAGTCAGCCTGATGCCCCGGGTCACCGCCGATGAGCCTGAGACCGGCACGGAACCCAGCAGCTTGGTCAGCAGGCCGTAGACCGTATCCACATCGTCCTCGTCGATGGTTATCTCGTAGAGCTCCTCCAGGTCGGCGATGGGCGTGCGGACTGGCAGCTGCCAGGTATGCGGGCCAATCTGCTTGGGATCGTCGTGCTGGACCCGGTCATGCTCGTCCTCCAGCTCTCCCACGATCTGCTCGATGGCGTCCTCAATGGTGACCAGGCCTGCGATGCCCCCGTACTCGTCCACAACCACGGCCAGGTGGTGGCGGGAGCGCTGCATGTAGTGGAAGAGGTCGTCCACCGGCTTGGACTCAGGCACCAGAACGGGCCGACGGATGATGGAGGCGACCGATCTGTCGCCCTTATGGCTGAAGGCCAGGGCCCGGACCACATCCTTCAGGTAGACGATGCCGACCAGGTCATCCACGTCCTCCCCAATGGCGGGTATACGGGAAAATCCCGACCGGGAGAAGAGCTTCAGGGCCGAATCGAGACTGGCGTCTTTGGAGATGCAGATCATGTCGGTGCGAGGGACCATGATCTCTCGGGTCAGCGTGGTCGACAGGGTCAGCACGTTCTTCAGCATCTCGGAGATCTCCGGATCGAAGGCGCCGGCCTCCACCAGCTGGTCGACCATGGCACGACCCTGCTCGATCTGGATCTTCTCCAGCTCCTCGTCGTCGGAAAGGTCACCGCGATGGTTTATGCGGGAACGGGCTTGGGCCTGCCGCCGACGCTTGAAAGGCGTCAGGAGGACAGCCAGCCCGACCAGACGGACGTGCTTGAGCAGTGCTTCCATGGGCTGGCGGGAGCGGCCATGAGGACCCAGGGTGACGGAGACGGCGGCCACCAGGATGGCCATGACCACTCCGCACAGCAGTTGCTCCCAGAAGGGCAGGCCGCCAAGAGCAGCCATGCAGGCCACCAGGACGCCGACCATGATGTCGCAGATGATGCGGAAAAAGGCACAGGCGCTTCCGGTCACCTGCCGTTGGGAAATCAGGCTCTGGGCCCGGTGGATGCGGTCAATCCGCTTCATCCTGGAGAACTGGCTGAGTTCCTGGTCGGTCTGCAGGCCCAGGATCAAATTGTTGAGACTGGATCGGGTCACCCGGTTGAGCGCCCCCTGGGCCTCGGCAAGCGCCAGGGAGAGCACGACCAGGGCGATGACGGCCAGAGCCATGACCACCAGGGCGGCGATGGTCCGCTCACTCATGGGATCTGCCTCTCCGGTGGGCATCACGGCCGTACCGCTCGTAGATTTCCAGCGCATTGGTGGCCCCGGCCGGCAGCGCGGCATCCGCAATGGGCCCCTGGCGCAGCGCCAGGAAGGTCAGCAGGAGTTGGCGCTGCAGTCCGAACATCTGCGCCTCCTGCTCCCTGCTGGCATGGTCGTATCCCAGCAGGTGCAGGGTGCCATGGATGGCCAGCAGCAGCATCTCCTCCATGGTGGAATGACCGGCAGCCAGAGCCTGCTGTGCCGCCACCCAGGGGCAGATGACGATGTCGCCCAGGATGCCCTCCTGCCGATGGTTCTCGTCCCCGGGGCGCAGCTCGTCCATGGGAAAGCTCATGACATCGGTTGGCCCGGCCAGGTTCATCCAGCGCTCGTGCAGCACCGCCATGGGCTCGGGATCATTGAAGATGATGGTCATGTCGGACTGGGTGCTCACCCGCATCTGGTCCAGCACCCACACACCCAGGTCGGAGAAGGTCTTGGCGTCGATCAGCCACTGGGTCTCGTTGGTCACCTCTACGCTCATGCCTGCTCCCGTCCCCGGCTGCGGGCCTGATCGGCGCGGTCGTAGGCCCGGACAATCTGCCCGACCAGCCGATTGCGCACCACGTCGGCCGCCTGCAGGTGTACGAAGGCGATATCGTCGATGCCGTACAGAATCTGTTCGATGGTGGCCAGACCGGATGCGGGTCCGCCCAGATCCACCTGGGTGACGTCGCCGGTGATGACCATCTTGGTGTTGAAGCCCAGACGGGTCAGGAACATCTTCATCTGCCTGCGGGTGGTGTTCTGCGCCTCATCCAGGATGACGAAAGCATCGTTCAGGGTGCGTCCGCGCATGTAGGCCAGCGGAGCCACCTCAATGGTCTCATCGGCCAGAAGTCGGTGGAGCCGCGAGGTGCCCAGCATGTCAGCCAGGGCATCGTAGAGGGGCCGCAGATAGGGATCGACCTTCTCATTGAGGGTGCCGGGCAGGAAGCCCAGGCTCTCTCCCGCCTCCACGGCAGGCCTGGTCAGAATGATTCGCCCGATGCGCCCGGCCCGGAATTCCTGAACGGCCTTGGCCACCGCCAGATAGGTCTTGCCTGTGCCGGCCGGACCGATGCCGAAGGTGATGGTATGCGTTTCAATGGCCGCCACATAGGCGGACTGGCCAGCCGTCTTGGGCCTGATCGGACCCTTGGAGGCCTGGGTCAGGGGGCGGCGACGAACTGCAGCAGGAGCTGCCTGACCCGGATACTTGGTGTCTTCTATGGCCTTGGCCCTCTCCGGCTCTGCAATGGCTCTTCCCCGATGATTGCGGTCTACAGAAGTACTGTCTGTCGTATTGCGATCCTGCGATTTGTAGTTTACGAAGGTTTGGTATGGCGTATTGCTGCCCGTGATTTTTTGCTCTGCTGGACGGGAGTAATCGGCTGCGTCGACGGCCCCCAAGCGACGGTGATCCAGTATTCGCCCCACCTGATCGGCATCCAGGGGAACCTGATCGGCGGTCTGCATGAGTTCGGTCAGCAGGTCCCGGATCTGGGCCGCCTGAACATCGCCCTTCCGGTCCTGGGCCCGCAGCACGATCCGGTTGCCCCGAACCAGGATGGATACTGCGGGGAAGGCGCGCTCGATCCTGTCGATGACTGCATCCTCCGGCCCCAGCACCTGAACCGGGTCGATCCCCTCCGGAATCTCCAGGGTTCGCGTAGTTACCGCCACGGGTTCCCTTCCTGCACGATGACGATGGTGAACATGGGCCTCACTCGGGCAATACCTGTCCGGTCAGGACATGGGCGTGGACGTGGAAGACCGATTGGCCGGCATCCTCCCCCGTGTTGAAGATCAGTCGGTAGGCTCCGTGAAAGTCCTGGTCGGCGATCTGCTGCGCCACCTGGACGATGTGGGCCAGAGTCTCAGGATCAGCCTTGGCCAGTTCGGCCACCGATGCGTAGTGGCGGCGCGGAACGATCAGGACATGGACGGCGGCCTTGGGGTTGGCATCCTTGAAAGCGTAGACGGTCTCATCCTCATAGACCTTCTCGCTGGGGACCTCCCCTGCCACGATTCTGCAGAAGATGCAGTCCTCCTGTCGATCGTCATCGCTCATGACCACTCCTTACTGTTTGCCGACATTGTTGTTTTTGGTGTTTTCGCTGTTTTCCATCTTATTGTCGAGGTTGTATATTGTGCGCGACTTCATGCGCTGGGCTCAGGGGCTTCCGACTGCCAGCGGCCCAGCATGTCCGCCAACAGGGTCAGGGCCACAGGTCCGGCAAGAGCGGCCCGGAGGATGTTGCCGCCCAACCGAACTGCCAGGGCTCCCTCCCTCATCATGGTCTGAACCTCCTGGTCGGCAATCCCTCCTTCCGGGCCCACAACCACGGCAACAGGCGAGCTCGCTGGAAGCTTGTCTACGCGCTTGCGGACCGCATCCCACCCAAGGTCGGCATCCTGGTGAAGGACCAGGACCAGGCATCCCTGATCAGTCGCCTTCCGGCACCAGGAGGCAAGACCACGGCTGTCCACCTTGTCCAGCAGTCGAGGACGGTAGGCCCTCCGGCTCTGCTCAGTGGCTGCATCCAATGTGGCCTGCCAGTGCCGGTCGTTGCGGCCCGGCCTCCATTTGGCTATGGACCGATCAGCCTGCCAAGGCATGACTTGATCAACTCCAATCTGGGTAGCCATATCGATGGCCTGCTCGTCCCTGCCGCCCTTGGCCAGGGCCTGAACAAGAATCAGTTCCTTCTCGGGAGGCGCCTGCCGCCCCACAGCGGTGACCTCCACGAGACCGGTCGAGGCATCCCTTACCAGGGCGCTGATGCGCAGTCCGCCCCCGTCAGAGAGATCCAGCTGGTCCCCGTTCTTCAGCCTCATGGAGCCCAGGGCATGGCGACGGATGTGCTCGGGCAGGGTCAGGCGCCAGCCGGTATGGAGCTCGTCGCTGGCCAGCGGGGAATCATCGTGGTCGGGATCCAACAGGAAGAGGGGTGCGGTCATGGTGTTAGGCTACAGCCCGCCGCCGAAAAGCACTCACTGCGACGACACGCTCCCCTGATCGCCCAGTGCACGATGTCGCCTGAGATGCTATGATTGTCTCCGTTGCGATTACGCACCTGTCCGGGTGGCGGAATGGTAGACGCGCTAGCTTGAGGTGCTAGTGCCTATATATATACAGGCGTACGGGTTCAACTCCCGTTCCGGACACTCGATTCCACATCGTTGGGGACTTCTACGATTCGTACCTTCCCTGCTTTCCGTATTTGATCAACACGGCTCTTTCTGACCTGTTATCCATGCTCTCCGTCGAAAATGACTCATGTTCGGTTTTCGGTTGCTTTGCCTATGCTGTTGACAGAACCAGAAGGAGGTATGGCAGACGTGCTCAAGGTGAGAATCGGCTCCATCGACGATGACAGGATCGAGGCCTATACCAGGCTGACCGAGCCGCAGCTGCGCAATCGTCTGGAGCCCGCCAAGGGCCTGTTCATCGCCGAGTCCCCCAAGGTCATCGCCCGCGCCCTTGATGCCGGGGTTGAGCCTATCTCCTTCCTGGTGGAAGAGCCCTGGCTGGAGGGAATGCGCTCCATGTTCGACCAGGTGGACGCAGCCTTCGGACCCAACATTCCCGTCTACGTGGCCAGCCCAGCACAGCTCAAGACCATCACCGGCTACCGGCTGCATCGGGGCGCACTGGCCGCCATGAGACGCTGGCCTCTGCCCACCGTGGAGCATCTCTGCCGCTCGGCAAAACGGATAGCCGTCATGGAGAACATTGTCGACCACACCAACATCGGCGCCCTGATGCGTTCGGCGGCAGCCCTGCAGGTGGATGCGGTCCTGGTCACCCCCTCCTGCTCCGATCCCCTGTACCGCAGGGCCGCACGGGTCTCCATGGGCACGGTCTTTCAGGTTCCCTGGACCAGGATCGGTGGCGACGACGTCCACGCCTGGCCCGACCAGGGCATGAAGCAGCTGCATGATCTGGGCTTCACCACAGCTGCCATGGCCCTGGACCGGAATGCCATCAGCCTGGATGAACTGACAGAGCGTTTAGAACCCGGGCCCGACCGGATCGATCGCCTTGCCTTGATATTCGGTACCGAAGGCGACGGGCTGAGCCGCAGGACCATCGCCCGGGCGGACCTGACCGTGCGCATCCCCATGAGCCATGACGTGGACAGCCTTAATGTGGCTGCCTCAAGTGCCGTGGCCTTCTACGCGACCAGACCCGAGCGTGCTAGCTGACTAATTCGGCCAAGATGAGCCCAGCTGAGCAACTGACCAAGCAATCCAAATCAGCCAGTCAATCAACCAACCGAGCCAGTCAGTTGACTAAGCCAACGACTGAACCCTCAGATATGTAGCAAATTCCTACTGCCATCCGCCGCCTCGCTTCATAACCGGGCACCTAATATCGGAGAACCATTGACATCAGTTAATTTTCTGCATCGAGCCAACCTTGACATCAGACGACCCTTGGCATCAGGCGATATCTGACCGCAGACAACGTTCGAGTATCGAGTAACTATCGCGGGTCGGGCGACTCTGGCGCAATCAGCTCTCCTGGGAGACGGCCTGCGAATCCTCATGGATGTAGTCGTCCGGGTCGATGGTTCCCCGCCAGCGGCCGATGGCCTTGAGACCGTGGTACATGACCAGCGTGGCCACAGAGCCAATAGCGATGCCATTGAAGCTGACCCCGGCCACCGCGAAGGTGAAGTCCGCGATACCCACGATCATGACGACGGCGCCCACGGTCATGTTGACGGACTTGCCGAAGTCCACCTTGTTCTCCACCCAGATGCGGATGCCCAGCATGCCGATCATGCCGTAGAGCATGGTGGTGACCCCGCCCAGAACCCCGGTGGGGATGGTGTTGATGATGGCCCCGAACTTGGGGCAGAGGGAGAGCAGGAAGGCGAAGATTGCGGCGCACCAGTAGGCGGCCGTGGAGTAGACCTTGGTGGCGGCCATGACACCGATGTTCTCCGCGTAGGTGGTGGTGCCCGAGCCTCCGCCCAGTCCGGCCAGAGTGGTGCCCAGTCCGTCGGCCATCAGGGCGGTGCCGATCTGATCGTCATAATCGCGTCGGGTCATCAGGGCCACGGACTTGACGTGACCGATGTTCTCGGCCACCAGGACCAGGACCACGGGGATGAACATGGCCAGGACGGACGGGTCGGCCTGAGGGGTGTGGAAGTGAGGCAGACCGAACCAGGCGGCCTTTTCCACAGCTGCGAAATCTACCTGGCCCTGGGTGACCGCAAAGATATAGCCGACGATGACGCCCAAAAGGATGTTGAGTCGGCCGATCAGACCTTTGAAGAGCACGGCTATCAGCATGACGGCCACCAGGGTGACCAGGGCGGTCAGCGGGGCCGACTTGAAGTTCTTCCAGGCCGAGGGGGCCAGATTGAAGCCGATGATGGCCACGATGGCACCGTTGACCACCGGTGGCATGATCATATCAATCCATCGCGAACCGGCGAAGTGGACGATCAGGCCGATCAGGAAGAGCAGGGCGCCGGTGACCATGATCCCGAAGGAGGCCACGGCCAGACCCTTGTGGGCGGTGGTCACTGCCAGGACCGGGGCGATGAAGCCGAAGGAGCTGCCCAGGTAGGAGGGCAGACGGTTGCGGTTGATCAGCAGGAAGAGGGCCGTGGACATGGCCGTGAAGAAGAGGGTCGTAGAGGGGTCGAATCCGGTCAGAATGGGGACCAGGAAGGTGGAGCCGAACATGGCTATGACATGCTGGGCACCTATGCCAGCCGTACGTGGCCATGTGAGTCGCTCATCGGGTTCCACCACTTCGCCCGGAGCCAATGTTTTCCCGTCGCCGTGCAGTTTCCAGCCCATGGACAATGCCATTTCACTGTGCTTTCTCTCGTGCGCCGTGCCGGTCACGGCGGACCGGAATCATCAGTATATTCGCACGGGAGGACCCGAAATGGCCTAGAGGACGGAATGCCTCACTGATAGGTAGGCATGTTCTCGAAGTTGAAGCCGATGGCGGCCAGCTGCTCACGACCCTCAGGAGTGATCATGTCCAAGGTCCAGCGCGGCGACCAGGTCCAGTCGATGCGGAACTCCTCGACCAGGCCCGCCAGGACGCTGGCGCACTGGTCCTCGATCAGGTCAGTCAGGGGGCAGGCCGGCGTGGTCAGGGTCATGGTGATGATGGCCCTTCCCAGTTCGTCGATTTCAATGCCATAGACCAGCCCCAGGTCGACCACATCGATGCCCAGCTCGGGGTCGATGACCTGGTGCAGGGCCTCCCTGACATCCTCCGCGGTGGCCCGGCCGATGTCGTCGACGGCCTTGAGAGGGATGGCCTCCTCAGCGGCAGCCTCAGCATCAGCGGCATTCTGGTCTGCAATCTTCTCACCATTGACGGCCGACGCACTGGCCGAAGTCTGGGCACTCGAGCCTTGGTCCGCTGACAGGCCTTCAGGGGAGCTTTCAGAGTTAGCTGTGTTGGCAGGCTGATTGTCAGACTTAGCCAAACCGGACTTCTTGTCCGCCTGACCGTCGACCTGCCGCATGGAACCGCCCTCGGCCGACTTCAGAACCGTTTCCGCGCCCAGGGGATTGCTCGCCAGAGCCTGTGCCGTGCCAGGATCGCTGATGGCCCTGCCCACCGAGGCCAGGATGGAGTCCTGGGGTTCGGGCACCAAATTCGTATTGCCACTCATACCTGCTCCTCCTTCTCACCTTTGTCGCTCTCTCGCCCAGCTGACAGGGCCTGGGCCACCGAGGCCTTCATACCCTCCCAGCCCAGCAGGGCGCACTTGATTCGCATGGGATACTTGGACACGCCCTGGAAGACCATGGCATCACCGAGGGCTTCCTGCGCCTTCTCGTCCTCGATTCCAGCTCCGCGCGATTCCATAAGCTTACGAAAGTCGGCGGCCAGATCCATGGCATGGTCAACGGTCTGCCCCTGGACCAAATCCACCATGATGGACAGACTGGCCTGGCTGATGGAGCAGCCTGAACCCTGCCAGACGATTCGCTGGATGAGGTCGGGACCTCCCTGCTCGCCAGGCGCCACCTCCACATGGATGGTGGCCTGATCCCCGCAGGTGGGATTGAACTGGTGGGACTCGGCAGCCAGGCAGGCCTCGTGCTCAACCCTGATGGTCACGCCGTCACCGTCAGAGTCTTCTCCCCCATCAGCCTGATCCCCTACACGCCCGTGAGGATCGCGGGCTGCGTCCAGGATCACCTCCTGGTACATCTGCTCCAGTTCCTCGTCATCCATCCCGAAATCCGCCATGTCCTTAAACCTACCAGTATGTCTTTGTCAAAACCGTCAATGTGCTGCCGGTGAAGACCCTCAGGCCACCCGGAAGAACTTGCGGACTCCGGAGACGGCGTCCAGCAAGGCATCCGTGTCGGCCACGGTATTGTACACGCCGGTCGAGGCCCGGTTGGAGGCCATCAGACCGAAGTGTCGATGGACCGGCTGAGCGCAGTGGTGTCCAACGCGGATGGCAATGCCGCGCGAATCCACATACTGGCCCACGTCATGGGGATGGACCCCCTGCACGTCGAAGGCGACCGTGCCGATCCGGCCCTCAGGAGTGGTCGGCCCGAGGATGCGTACCCCGTCCAACGCCCCCAGCCTCAACAGACCAGTGGTGATGGCTTTCTCGTGTTCGGCTACGTTCTCCATGCCCAGATCCATCAGCCAATCGGCGGCTGCGCCAGCACCTATCATCTGGGCCACCGGCTGGGTGCCGGCCTCGAACCGGGCCGGAGGATCCATATAGCTGGCCGGACGGTCCAGATAGGCCAGTTCCACCATGGATCCGCCGAACGATGCCGGAGGCAACGCCTCAAGAAGTTCTCGGCGGCCATAGAGGAAGCCCACGCCAGTGGGGCCATACATCTTGTGCGCACTCCAGGCGGCGAAGTCCACATCCATGGCGTGCAGATCGATAGGCAGGTGAGGCACCGACTGGCACACATCCAGCACCACCAGGGCACCCACCTGATGGGCACGGCGGACGATGGGCTTGATGTCAGTGATGGCACCGGTCACATTGCTGACGTGGGTGACGGCGACAACCTTGGTCCGTTCGGTGATGACCTGGTCGGCGGTATCGGCCAGAATACGGCCCTCCGGGTCCAGATCGAAGTACTTGAGGACTGCTCCGGTCCGGTAGCAGAGCTCCTGGAAGGGTAGGAGGACCGAGTGGTGCTCGGCCTTGCTGACCACCACTTCATCGCCAGGCTTCAGGGCGAACCGACCTGCCGCCTTGCCTCCGCGGCCCATGCTGGCGTTGCCGAAGGCGGTGGCCAGCAGGTTCAGAGCAGCCGTGGCCCCGGCTGTGACGACAATCTCCTCGCCGCCCTCCTGGCCCTCTGCGCCGACCAGGGCGGCCACGCGTGAGCGAGCATGCTCGAAGGCCACGGTGCTGCGGGCGGCCAGTTCGTGGGCGCCCCGGTGCACCCCTGCGTTGTCCTTCAGGTAGAAGTCCCGAACGGCATCGATGACCGCCAGTGGCTTCTGGGCAGTGGCAGCCGAATCCAGATAGACCAGGGGGTGGCCATGCACCTGCTGGTCCAGAATCGGAAACTGCTGCCTAATGCTGTCATCAATGACCATTGCGGGCCTCTTCCCTTATCCTCAGGCCAGGGCTGATTCCGAGTCGGCGCCCTCGGGCAGGTACTGGTCGTACCCGGTCTCCTCCAGGGTGTCGGCCAGCTCGGGGCCGCCGGTCTTCACAAAGCGGCCGTCGGCGAAGACATGGACGATGTCGGGCTTGATGTACTTGAGGATCCTGGTGTAGTGGGTGACCATGAGCACGCCCATGCCGGTGTTCTCCTTGGCCCTGTTGACCCCCTCGGAGACGATGCGCAGGGCGTCCACGTCCAGACCGGAGTCGGTTTCGTCCAGAACGGCGAACTTGGGCTTGAGCAGCTCCAGCTGCAGGACCTCGGCCCGCTTCTTCTCGCCGCCCGAGAAGCCCTCGTTGACCGAGCGCCGGGCGAACTTGGGATCCATGCGCAGCCGCTTCATGGCATCGTTCAGATCCTTGGTCCACTGGCGGATGGCCGGGGCCTTGCCGTCGACCTCGGTCTTGGCGGTACGCAGGAAGTTGGTCATGGACACGCCGGGCACCTCGACCGGGTACTGCATGGCCAGGAAGAGCCCTGCCTTGGCCCGCTCGTCCGGGGTCATCTTGAGCAGATCCTGCCCATCCAGCAGGGCCTGGCCCGAATCCACCTCATACTTGGGATGGCCGGCCAGGGTGTAGGCCAGGGTGGACTTGCCGGACCCGTTGGGCCCCATGATGGCGTGGGTCTCGCCGGAGTGGACGGTCAGCGTGGCCCCCTTGAGGATCTGTTTGCGACCCTCCTTGGTCTCCACTGAGACGTGCAGATCCTTGATTTCCAATGTGGACATGTCAGTTCTCCTCCAAAACGTGCTGCATCTCTTGATCCTCGCCGGCCGCCAGTCTGCGGTCGATGACCCCCATCAGGTGCCCGGAGACGCTGGGGACGTCGATCTCCTCCACAAGTTCGCCGAAGAAGCCTCGAACCACCAGCTTGCGGGCCTCCTGCTCGGGGATGCCGCGGGACTGCAGGTAGAAGAGCTCCTCGTCGTCGAAGCGTCCGACCGAACTGGCATGGCCTGCCCCGATGATGTCGCCGTTCTCGATCTCCAGGTTGGGCTCGGAGTCGGCGATGGCCCCAGGGGTGAGCACCAGGTTCCGGTTGAGCTCGTAGGAGTCGGTTCCAGGCGCGGTGGGCTGAATGAGCGCGTTGCCCACCCAGGTGGTGTGCGCGCCGATTCCGTCCAGGGCCCCCTTGTATACCACACGGGACTTGCAGTTGGGATGGTTGTGCACCACCATGGTCCGGTGCTCCATGTGCTGGCCGGGATCGACGAAGTAGATGCCCAGCATGTTCAGGTCGCCCTGCTCGCCACCGAAGTCCTGATCCATGCGCAGCCGCACCACATCGCCGCCCAGGCTGACCACCGAGTGACGCAGGGAGGCCTCGGCACCAAGGTGAATGCGGTGGTTGCCTATATGCTTGCTGCCCTTGTCCCACTCCTGGATGAAGGTGGTCGACATCTGCGAATTGTCACCGATGTCGATTTCAACCCCTTCAGCCAGACGTGCCTGGCCCTGGTGCTCGACCACCAAATCGGCCTTGGTGCCCGCCTCGGCCTTGATGACCAGGTGGAAGGCGTCCAGCTCGGGGCCACCGCCGATGACGCGAACCAGCACGGGCTGATCCAGGGTGCCCTTAAGGTTCACCACCGTCGCCTGCTTGCCGCTGGCCCACTCCACAGCGGCTGCTCGGTCGCTGGGCTTGAGGACGGTGCCGCAGGGGGCCTGATCCATGGGAATCCGGCTGACGCTGACCTGATCCGCGGGCGGTTCGGACCCGTCGATCATGGTGACCGAGACCTTGGTCAGACCGCTGGGATTGAAGACGGTGAAGAACTCCTCCATCCGGTCGATGGGGGTGAACCGCCAGTCATCCTGCTTGCGGGTGGGCATGGGGAAGTCGTCAGGATTGAAGGATCGGGGCTCCTTGTCGGCGCTGGACGGCATGGTGGCCGGGAAAGCATAGGGATCCTTGGGATCCGCATGCGGAATGGTTATTTCGCTCTTCTGTGACATCAGCCTACCGAACCCTCCATCTGCAATTCGACCAAGCGGTTGAGCTCCAACGCGTACTCCATGGGCAGCTGCCGGGAGATGGGCTCCACGAACCCGCGCACGATCATGCCCATGGCCTCCTTCTCCTCCAGGCCGCGGCTCATCAGATAGAAGAGCTGGTCCTCGGAGACCTTGGAGACGGTGGCCTCGTGGGCCATGGAGACGTCGTCCTCGCGAACATCCACATGCGGGTAGGTATCCGAGCGGGAGTAGTCGTCCACCAGCAGAGCGTCGCAGACCACCGAGGAGGAGGACTTCTCGGCGCCCTTGATGATCTTGACCAGGCCTCGGTATGCGGCCCTTCCCCCGTTGCGGGAGATGGACTTGGAGACGATGGTGGAGGAGGTGTGGGGTGCCAGGTGGATCATCTTGGCGCCCGTGTCCTGGTACTGGCCCTTGCCGGCGAAGCCCAGGGAGAGGGTCTCGGCCTTGGCATAGGGCTCGGCCAGGATGCAGGCCGGGTACTTCATGGTGGCCTTGGACCCGATGTTGCCGTCCACCCACTCCATGGTGCCACCCTCACGTACGTAGGCACGCTGGGTGACCAGGTTGTAGACGTTGTTGGACCAGTTCTGGACCGTGGTGTAGCGCACACGGGCGTGAGGCTCGACTACGATCTCCACGTTGGCCGCATGCAGGGAGTCGGTGGAATAGATGGGTGCGGTGCAGCCCTCCACGTAATGGACGTAGGAACCCTCGTCGGCGATGATCAGCGTGCGCTCGAATTGGCCCATGTTGGGCGTGTTGATACGGAAGTAGGCCTGCAGGGGGATGTCCACATGGACCCCCTTGGGCACGTAGACGAAGGAGCCGCCCGACCAGGCCGCCGTGTTCAGGGCGGCGAACTTGTTGTCGTCCGGAGGGATGACCGTGGCGAAGTACTTGCGGAAGAGGTCCGGGTACTCCTTGAGGGCCGTATCCGTATCGAGGAAGATGACCCCTTGCTTGCGCAGGTCGTCGCGGATGGAATTGTAGATGACCTCGGACTCGTACTGGGCGGCCACTCCGGAGACCAACCGCTTCTTCTCGGCCTCGGGGATGCCCAGCCGGTCATAGGTGGTGCGGATGTCGTCAGGCAGGTCCTTCCAGTCCTTGGCCTGCTCCTTCAAGGGCTTGACGTAGTACTTGAAGTCGTCGGCATCGAACCCGCTCAAATCCACGCCCCACTTGGGCATGGGCTTCTCCATGAAGGCCCGATAGCCCTTGAGACGCATCTGCAGCATCCAGTCAGGCTCGCCCTTGTCGGCCGAGATGGCCCGGACCACGTCCTCGTCGATGCCCTTGTGGGCGTTGCGCCCCGCATCGTCGGAGTCGTGCCAGCCATAGGTATAGTCGCCGAACTCGGAGATGATCTGGTCGTCTTTTTTGATTTTCTCTTCATTTACGCGGGAGCGGTCGGCCACATACTGGCTCATTTCCACATCCCGCGATGTGTCTGTCCGCTGCGAGGTGCTGTCCACGAGCTGAGACCTCCTAACACACGCACGGCCGCCATATGCGGCCGATCACACCATTACAGGATAACCGGGGCACTGGTGAACCGCCAGACCCGGGCTTACGCTCTCTAAGGAATCCGACCCCTCCTCTTGACAAAGCGCCGATATGGACAATCGCCCGCCTCCCTATGAGAGGGAAACGGGCGATCATAGCGAAAGAGTACGCAAGGAATCGACCTCAGGCCGCCTCCTGGCCTCCGTGCTCCAGGCTGGCCTTGACCAGGCCGGTGAAGAGGGGGTGCGGCTTGGTGGGCCGGGACTTGAACTCCGGGTGGGCCTGGGTGCCCACATAGAAGGGGTGCTGGTCCTGGGAGAGCTCCACGAACTCGGTCAGCTGCCCGTCCGGGCTGGTGCCCGAGATGTGCAGGCCGGCCTTGTCCAGCCGCTCCTTGTAGGCCACGTTGACCTCGTAGCGGTGGCGGTGACGCTCGGAGATCTCGGTGGAGCCGTAGAGCCGGGCCACCAGCGAATCGGGCTTGAGCACTGCCGGGTAGGCGCCCAGCCGCATGGTGTGGCCCATGTCGCCATGGCCGGCCACGATGTCCTTCTGCTCCTCCATGGTGGCGATGACCGGGTTCTCGCAGTCGGGCTCGAACTCCGAGGAGTTGGCATCCTCCAGCCCGAGGACGTGGCGTGCGAACTCGATGACCATGGACTGCAGTCCCAGGCAGAGACCCAGGGCGGGCAGGCCGGTCTCACGGGCGTAGCGCAGGGCGCCGATCTTGCCTTCGATGCCACGAATGCCGAAGCCTCCGGGGACCACGATGCCGTCGACACCCTCCAGGGCCTTCCGGGCGCCATCCATGGTCTCGCAGGTGTCGGCCGCCACCAGCTTGACCTGGACCTGGGACCGGTTGGCGAAACCGCCGGCCTTCAGCGCCTCGATGACCGACAGGTAGGCGTCGGGCAGATCGATGTACTTGCCCACGATGGCGATGGCCACCTTGGTGCGGGGGTTGTGGACCCGGTCCAGCAGGTCCTCCCACTCGTTCCAGTCGACGTCGTGGAAGGGCAGACCAAGCTTGCGCACCACGTAGGTATCCAGACCCTCCTTGTAGAGGATCTTGGGCACGTCGTAGATGCTGGGCGCATCCACGC
The DNA here is from genome assembly GCF_016100645.1 of Bifidobacterium sp. M0353. Taxonomy (NCBI): domain Bacteria; kingdom Bacillati; phylum Actinomycetota; class Actinomycetes; order Bifidobacteriales; family Bifidobacteriaceae; genus Bifidobacterium; species Bifidobacterium sp. M0353. Next base: position 695,845 of record NZ_JACFSB010000001.1, read on the forward strand.
AGTTGACCACGCCCTCGGCATCCACGTCGCACATCAGGGAGATCTTGTCCTTGATGCCCTGGTTGAGCGGCCGGTCCGAGCGCAGCACCAGGGCGTCGGGGGCGATGCCCAGCTGGCGCAGGGCCATGACCGAGTGCTGGGTGGGCTTGGTCTTGAGCTCGTGGGCGGCGGCCACGTAGGGAACCAAGGAGACATGGACGAACATACAGTTGTCCGGGCCGATGTCCCGACGCACCTCGCGGGCGGCCTCCATGAAGGGCTGGGACTCGATGTCGCCCACAGTCCCGCCGATCTCGGTGATGATCACATCCACGTCGTCGCTGGCCTGGGCCCGCATGCGGCTCTTGATCTCGTTGGTCACGTGAGGAATGACCTGAACACACTGGCCCAGGTACTCCCCCGCCCGCTCCTTGCGCAGCACGGACTGGTAGATCTGGCCGGTGGTCACGTTGGCCTTCTGGGAGAGGAAGACATCGGTGAAACGCTCATAGTGGCCGATGTCCAGGTCGGTCTCGGCCCCGTCCTCGGTCACGTAGACCTCGCCGTGTTGGAAGGGGTTCATGGTCCCCGGATCGACGTTGATGTAGGGATCCAGCTTCTGTTGAAGAACGCGGATTCCGCGGCTTCTCAGCAGTCGGCCCAGAGACGATGCGGTCAGTCCCTTGCCCAGTGAAGAGACCACGCCGCCGGTGACGAAAATGTGTTTGGTGATATGCCCTTGCGAATTTCCATGTTCTCTGACCATGGAACTTCAGCCTATCAGGCAGGAGCGACCAGAAACCGGCCAACACTCGAGAAGGAAGGTCGGATTCAGGGACGGCTCAGATGCAGGTGGTCGGCCAGGTAGCGACCGGTCACCGAGCGCGGGTTGCGGGCCACGGATTCGGGGTCGCCCTGGGCCACGATTCCTCCACCTCGATCACCGCCGCCCGGGCCCATATCGACCACATGGTCGGCGTTGGCGATCATGTCCAGATCGTGCTCAATGAAGACCACGGTGGCCCCCTTACTGACCAGGCGCTCCAGCACGCTGATCAGGACACGCACATCCAGGGGATGCAGGCCGGTGGTCGGCTCGTCCAGGACGAACATGGAGCCATTCTGCCTGCGGCCCAACTCATTGGACAGCTTCAGCCGCTGGGCCTCCCCGCCCGACAGGGAGGGGGTGTCCTCCCCCAGGGTCAGGTAGTCCAGGCCCAGGTCCTTCAAGGTCTGCAAGCCTCGGCGGATGGCTGTGTACTCTCGGCCCTGTGCGAAGACCTCCAGGGCCCGGCCCACCTCCATGGCCAGCAGATCCGGCAGGCTAAGCGGCTCAGGGTGGGCCGGGGTGGACAGACGGTAGTGCTCGGCCTCCGGACGGTACCGACGACCATGACAGCTGGGGCAGGTGATGGGGATGTCGGGCAGGAACTGCACATCCAGACTGATCTGGCCGGTTCCGTCGCACTGGGGGCAGCGCAGGGAGCCGGTGTTGTATGAGAATGCCGAGAGGCCCAGCTTGTCCCTTTTCGCCTGGTCAGTGGCCGCGAAGAGGCGGCGCAGCCGGTCCATGAGCCCTGAGTAGGTGGCCACTGTGGAGCGCACGTTGATACCTATGGGCGAGGAGTCCACCAGGCGTACCCTGTCAATGCCGGCCGGGTTCAGACTCTGCACGTGCTTGGGCATGGGGTCGCCCTGGATGCGGGCCTGCAGGGCCGGGACCAGCGACTCCAGGATCATGGTGGTCTTGCCGGAGCCGGATACGCCGGTCACAGCCGTCATGCATCCACGCGGAATGGCCAGGTCCAGGGGATGGACCGTGTGAATGGGTCCTGACTGCATGCGGATCCACTCATTCCCTGCAGGCATGGGATGCCGGTCCCGTACCAAAACGGACTCGCGGCCATCCAAAAAACCGGCGATGCGGGAATCCTGATCAGCGGCGATTTTTTCAGGGGTCCCCTGGGCAAGTATCCTGCCGCCGCGCTCCCCTGCTCCGGGACCCATTTCGATCAGATAGTCGGCTGATTGCAGAACCTTGACGTCGTGGTCGACGAAAACCACCGAATTACCGTCGGCCAGCAGGTCGCGCATGACCCCTATCAGCCCCTCAAGGTTGGCAGGATGCAGGCCGGTCGAGGGCTCATCCAGCACATAGAGCACGCCGGTTGTCTCGTTACGCACGGCCCTGGCCAACTGGGCCCGCTGCCGCTCCCCTGTGGACAGGGAGGCGCTGGAGCGGTCCAGGGTCAGGTAGCTCAGTCCCAGCTGGATCAACCGCCTGCCCATCTCGTCCAGGGTCTTGCAGAGGGCCGAGGCCATGGGCCGCATGGGTTCGTGTAGCGTGGGCGGCAGCTTCCGACCCCAGTCCAGCACCTTATCCAGGGGCCATGAGGTGACCTCGGCCAGGTTGTCCCCGTTGATCTCGGGCAGACGCGCCCGCTGGTTGAGCCGGGTGCCCTTGCAGTCCGGGCAGGTCCGTTCGGTCAGGAACTTGGCGACCTTGGCCAGGCGCTTGTCATCGTTGGCCCTCTTGAGCTCCTCGGTCACTGTCAGCCGTGCGTTGCGGAAGGTGAAGTCCAGCTCGTGGACACCCTTAATCGAAGTGATGGTGATGTGCTTCTTCTCGGCCGGCCCCTCGAAGACGATCTTCCGCTCCCGATCGGTCAGATCCCGCCAGGGCACGTCGGTGCGGACTCCGAATTCGCGAACGATGTCGGGCTGTACGTTGAAGCCGAAGGTCCGCCAGGGCACCACGGCCCCCTGGTCGATGGTCAGGCTGTCGTCGGGAACCAGGGTGGCGTCGTCCACCTCGCGCACCGTCCCGGTCCCCTGGCAGGTGGGGCAGGCTCCCAGGGAGTTGAAGGCCAGCTCCTCGGCGCTGGGAGGCTCCACCGTAGCACCGCAGATCGGGCAGGTGATGGGCATCTCGGCCGCCACAGCCAGGGTGGGCTCCTGGCGATGGCCATTGGGGCAGACGTGGCTGGCCAGCCGGGAGAACATCAGCCTGAGCACGTTGAGCAGCTCGGTGGCGGTGCCGAATGTGGAGCGCATGCCGCCCACGCCCGGGCGTTGACGCAGGGCCAGTGCGGGGGGCAGGAAACGCACCGAGTCCACCTGTGGGCGCTGGGCCTGGGTCATCCGCCTCCTGGTGTAGGTGGACAGGGATTCCAGGTAGCGCCGGGAACCCTCGGCATAGAGGACCCCCAGAGCCAGGGAGGACTTGCCGGAGCCCGAGACACCGGCGATGCCCACCAGGTGATTCAAAGGAATGTCGACATCCAGATTGCGCAGGTTGTGGACCCTGGCGCCGCGGACAAGGATGGCCTTGGGCGGTGCGGGGAGTTTCCTGCCGGTCTCCCCGCTGTCACTCATGCGTTCTCCAGCAGGTGGGCCACAGCTTCCAGTGCCAGCCTGTAGCCGTAGAAACCCAAGCCGGTGATGGTGCCGGTTGCCACCGGCGAGATGACGCTGCGTCGGCGGAAGGCCTCCCGGGATGAAGGATTGGAAATATGGACCTCCATCAGCGGCAGCCCTGCCTGGGTGACCTGGACGGCGGCATCGGCAAGTCCATAGCTGTAGTGGGTGAAGGCGGCCGGGTTGAGTACCACCGCGCTGCCCTGGTCCACGGCCTGATGCATCCAGCGGATGACCTGGCCCTCGTCGTCCGATTGCAGCACCTGGACATCCAGACCCAGCTGCCGACCCCAGTCTTCGCAGTCCCGGGTCAGCGTCGCCAGATCCTGACGACCGTAGACATCGGGGTCGCGCACACCCAGCCGACCCAGGTTGGGTCCGTTGACCACCAGAACCTTCCGCCTGCCCTTGTCGGCATCCGCCATCTGTCATTCCTCCTTGCGTATGGCCTGGAAGGCCTCCTTGATCGCCGAGACCGGCGGGTCGTCCAGGTGGGTGGGTTTGCCCAAACCATCAAGAATGATAAACCGCAACTTGTTGCCACGGGCCTTTTTGTCCCGATGCATGAGGGCCAGCACCTGGTCGAAGTCACCACCATTCCACCAGGTTCTCAGTCCCAGCGAAGACAGAAGCCTCCTGTGGTAGTCGACCGCCTCCTGATCCAGGTGGCCGGTGATCCTGGCCAGCTCGGCTGCGAAGACCATGCCCACGGACACGGCCTGACCATGCCGCCAGGTGAAGTGTTCGATCTTCTCAATGGCGTGGCCAAGCGTGTGACCATAGTTGAGGAACTCCCGCAAGCCGGATTCCTTGAGGTCCACTGAGACGTGCCGGGCCTTGACCTCTACCGTACGTTCGATCAGTTCCTGGACAACCGTGCCCAACCACTGGTCGGACTCCCGTCCGTCGAAGGCGCGCAGGGACTCAGCCCGCTCCTCCAGCTCACGCAGGATGCCGCCGTCCATGATGAAACCGGACTTGGCCACCTCGCCCAGCCCCTCTACGAAGATCTCATTGGGCAGGGTCCGCAGGGTCCGCAGATCAGCCAGGACGCCAGCAGGAGTGTAGAAGCTGCCGACCAGATTCTTGCCCTGCTCCAGGTTGATGCCGGTTTTGCCGCCGGTGGAGGCATCTACCATGGCCAGTAGGGAGGTGGGGCAGTTCACATAACGGATGCCCCGCATCCAGGTGGCGGCGATGAACCCGGCCTGGTCTGTGGCCGCTCCCCCGCCCAGCCCCACCACGGCGTCGGAACGGGTGAAGCCTTCGGTTGCCAGGCGCTCCCAGATACCCTGGCTGACCTGGATGGTCTTGCCGGCCTCCGCGTCGGGAATGGTCAGATCCACCACCTGATACCCGGCCTGGCGGAGCAGGGCCCGCGCATGGTCGGAATGGCGCTGGACAGGCTGGGTATGAATCAGGGCCACACGCATGGTCTGGTCGCCAAGCAGCTCATGCAGTCGACCGGTCACCCCGGCGCCGATCCTCACATCGTAGGGATCGGGACCGCTGACGTGAACCACCCGCTCAGTCAGGGCATCGGCCAGCCGTCTGGCCAGGGCCCGGGGGGTGGTGTTCCTGGATTTGAGGGTGATGGTGGCCAGCTCCTGGTAGACGCTGCGACGCTCGCGATAGAGAGCCATCCAGCGCTCCGATGCGCCGCCGCGAAGAAGGGGGCGATGATCCGACCGTGCCGCCCGGCTGACCCCCTCCTCCGGGTCGATCTGCAGGTAGACCACAGCACCGCCTGCCCGCCGATAGTCCTGCAGCGCCTGGAAGACCTCAGTGCTCATGGGAGCCCCTCCCCCCAGGGACAGGATGCCGCCAGGGAAATCCTTCAAAAGGTCAAGGATCGCCCGGGTCTCCATTTCACGGAAAGCCTGCTCGCCCTGAGTGTCGAAGATCTCGCTGACCGACCGACCTGCTTCTTGTTCGATGCACTGGTCGGTATCCCGGAAGGGCGCCTTGATCAGGGCGGCCGTCTCCCTGCCCAGCCGGGTCTTGCCCGCACCCGGCATGCCGATGACGACGGCCCTGGGCATACTGCTGCTTTCAATCATGCGATTCCGCCCCTCACCGCAGATGCTCGGGCCAGGACTGGAGGTAGGCCTGGGCGTTGCGCCGAACCTCCTCGAGCGAGTCACCGCCGAACTTCTCCAAGGCGAAGCGCGCCAGTGTCAGATTCATCATGGCTTCGCCGATCACCGCGGCGGCAGGCACGGCGGTCACATCGGAACGCTGATGGATGGCCTGGGCTGGCTGGCCGGTGGCCACATCCACCGTGCGAAGGGCCCGGGGCACCGAGGAGATGGGCTTCATGGCGGCCCTGACCCTGATGGGCTGGCCATTGGATGTGCCACCCTCCAGACCGCCTGCATGGTTGCTGAGTCTGCGGATGGTACCGTCAGGACCGGGCTCCATCTCGTCATGGGCCTGTGATCCCGGGCGGTCAGCCTCCCTGAATCCATCGCCGATTTCCACGCCCTTGATGGCCTGAATGCCCATGAAGGCGCTGGCCAGGGCCGCATCCAGACGTCGGTCGTCCTCCACGTAGGTGCCCAGCCCCGCAGGCACACCATAGGCAATGACCTCGAAGACCCCGCCGGCGGTGTCGCCGTCCTTCTTGATCTGGTCGATTCTGGCCATCATCCGCTTCTCGGCATCCTTGTCCAGGGTCCTGACCGGAGAGGCATCTAGGGCGGGTCCGTCCTCAGGGCCGGGCGTGACCTCATGCCCCTCCAGGCCGACCCCGGCTATGGAGATGACATGGGAAACGGTCCGTATCCCCAGGGCCTGCTGCAGGAAGTCGGCGGCCACCGATCCCAGTGCCACTCGGGATGCGGTCTCCCTGGCAGAGGAGCGCTCTAGGACCGGACGCGCATCCGTAAACCCGTACTTGCGCATGCCGGTCAGATCGGCGTGGCCGGGCCTGGGCCTGGTCAGGGGGGCGTTGCGACCGGTCGCCGGGGACTCCTGATCGGCGGGCAGCTCGTCCACGCTCATGATGCGCTCCCACTTGGGCCACTCCGTGTTGCCGATCTCGATGGCCACCGGTGAACCGAGCGTGCGTCCATGCCTGACTCCGGTCAGCAGATGCACCTTGTCCTGCTCAAAGCCCATCCTAGCCCCGCGACCATAGCCCAGCCGACGACGGGCCAGGGCCGATTCGATATCCTTAGTGGATACGGCGACCCCTGCGGGCAGACCCTCCATCATGGCCACCAGGGCCTCTCCGTGGGATTCCCCTGCCGTCTGCCAGCGTAACATATTCAAGCTCCTCGTTCGTTCCTCGTTTGCCAGGTTAGGGCTACCTATGATTATCTTAGAAGATGGTCTACCTCATCCCAGCGCCGGGACTGCTGACCGCCCTCCTCCTGGCCCTGATCGACATCCGCTCCCGGCGAGTCCCACGTCTTCTGGTGCTCTTGGGACTGGTGCTGCAGGCCGTGACCCTGCTGGGCTTCTCCCTGATCCAGGGTCGTCCGATGCTGCTGGTGCAGTGCCTGCTGCTGACTCTGGCATGTACAGGCCTTCAGCTCCTGCTGGCCCTGGTCCGACCCGGCGCCCTGGGACTGGGCGATGTGACGGCAACGGGTCTGGTGGCCCTGAGCCTGTCTGTTCTGGGATGGACGGCCATCCTGGTCTGGTGGCTGATGATGGGCCTGCTGGGGCTGGCTGCCCTGGCTCTGGTCTGCTTGGTTCGTCGTCGCGGGTCGGCCAGGACAGACAGCCCTCTCTCGCTGGCCTATGTCCCGGTCATCCTAACCGCAGCGGTGGTGGCCCTGATCATCGAAGCCCTCTAGGACCGACAACTGGGATCCAGGGACAAGGCGCTACCTGCCCTGCTCGTTATGTTGGGACTCCCAGGCCTTGTACTCCTTGACGTCACGGTTGAACTGATCCGGGTTGTCGCTGAACCTGGTCTCTCCCGTGTCCATGTTGACGGTCACGAAATAGAGCCAATCGCCTGACTCGGGGTGCATGACAGCCTGGATAGCCTCGTCTCCCGGGCTGCCGATGGGGCCTGGTGGCAGACCCTGATGGACCCTGGTGTTGTAGGGGTCGTTGACATTCTTCAGCATGGCATCGGTCAGCTTCAAGGCGGAGACATTGTTGGAGTAGGCCACGGTGCTGTCCATGCCCAGGGGCATTCCCTTGGCCAATCGGTTTTCGATGACCCGGGCCACCTTGCTGTAGTATTCCGACTTGTTTACCTCGGCCTCGGTGATGGAGGCCGTGTTGAGTATGGTCTGCCGCTCCTGGCCACCTGGCACGCCCAACTGGTCCAGGTGCTCGATCCGCTTGGAGACCAGGTTGCCCAGGATGGCCTTGGCCGAACCTGCCTTGCGCACGTCGTACTCGCCAGGCTGCAGCCACCCCTCGAAGTTGCCCTGCGCCTCCTGGGGCAGGATATCCTCGCCCTTGGCCTGGATCAGGGCGTCGAATTCGCTCTGCGGAACCCCGGAGAGCTGGGCGGCCCGGGCGACCACATCGCGGACCCGCTCGCCGGCCCTCACCTGCAGGAAGCCTCCGGCCTTGCTTCGGTCGGTCAGAATGGCCACCACGTCAGAGGCCTTCATCCGCAGACGCAGATCGAAGGTGCCGGGCAGGAGCCTGGATTCGGACTGGGTGCTGGTGATGGCATGCAGGAAGGCAGCCGTGGACTTGACCACCCCGGCCTTGACCAGGTTGGCACCTACCTGATCAGCACCCTGACCGCTCTCGACCGTGAACTCCAGGGGCTGTCCGCCGGGACCTGGATAGTCGGGGGCGACCTCCTTGGTGGCTACGATCCGTGGGGCGCCATGGCGCAGTCCGCCCACCAGGATCACCACGCAGGAGGTGGCCAGCACAACAGCCAGGGTGACGATGACGATCATGATCTGCTTGCGATGTTTGCGTCTCTCCCGCCGACGGCGCATCTCACGACGTGAACGAGGAGGACGCGGCGGCATAGCGGAAACCGGGGCCTGCCCGTCGGCAACCCACTGGACCTTGTCCTGGAAGAAATCCTGCATGTCATCGGCCAATTAGCACTCCTTGTCGGCACGTTGGTCGTCCAGGGCCGACTGCAACAGCACAACAGCGGACTGCTGATCGACCACGGGACGATGTCTTCGCCCGTCCACGCGGGCATCATACAGCTGACGATGGGCGCTGACGGTCGTCAGTCGTTCGTCTCGCAATACTACACTGGGCAGCCGCTCAGGGGCAACGCCAGCATCGTGTGCATCCTCCTGCAGACGACCGGTCAGGGCACGCACCCAACGAGCCGCCTTTTTGGCGCTGCGACCAGCCTGGCCGCTCAGAAGCAGAGGGTGTCCGACCACGACTCGGGACACGCACTTGTCCATAATCAGGTTTTCCACCTGGTCCAGGGCCTGAAAGTAGTCGCCCTGAACCCTGATATTGCCAGCGGGAAAGGCCAGGGTCAGCTCCGGGTCCGACAGGGCCAGACCCACCCTGGCTTCGCCAAGATCCACCCCCAGCCACACGGCTGTCTGTGATCCCACGGGAGAGCTCAGCCCTCTCGGACCTGATCACTCAGGTCTTTCAAGGCCCGATCGATGGCCGAAGCATCCTGGCCGCCGCCCTGGGCGAAGTCAGGCTTGCCGCCGCCTCCTCCTCCCAGGACCCTGGAGGCTGTCCTGACCAGGTCGCCGGCCCTGAGACCGCGGTCACGGGCCGCCTGGTTGGTAGCTACGAAGATGACTGGCTTCTCATCCTCGCTGACTCCGGCCAAGGCGACCACAACGGGATATTCATCGCCCATGCGGGCCCTCAGGTCTGTCACCGCCTTGCGCAGGGCATCGACCGAGCCGAAATGCCCCATATTCCGGGATGCGATCTTGACTTCGCCCGGAGCATGCAGGGCCTGGTTGGCCAACTCGGGCACAGCCTGGGCCATCTGCTGCTCATAGGTGGCCGCCAGTCGGCGGTCGGACTCCTTGAGCTTGGCCAGCAGGGCAGAGATCCTGGACTCAAGTTCGTCAGGGCGGGCGTTGAGCTTGTCGGAGAGCTGAGAGACCAGGGCGTGCTCACGGGCGTTGTATTCGTAAGCCCCCTGGCCCACCACGGCATCGACACGACGAACGCCGGTGCCCACCGAGGCCTCGGACATGATGGAGACCGCGCCGATCTTGCCCACGTGGTCCACATGGGTTCCCCCGCAGAGCTCACGGCTCCAGCCGTCCTCGCCGATGGAGACCACACGGACCACATCGCCGTACTTCTCCCCGAACAGGTGCATGGCGCCCAGGGCGATGGCGTCGTCGTACTTCATCTCCTGCGCGGTCACAGCCAGGTTGTCGCGCAGCCGGTCGTTGACACGGGCTTCCACAGCATCCATGGCCTGGCGGCTGGGGGCCTGCGACCACTGGAAGTCGAAACGCAGCCTGTTGGGTGCATCCTCGGAACCACGCTGCGTGGCCTGGGGACCCAGTTCCTCTCGCAGGGCCTTGTGGACCATGTGCGTGGCGGTGTGCGAACGGGCGATGGCACCGCGCCGGTTCCGGTCGATGGTGGCCGTGACCTTGGCCTGCAGGGTCAGCGTTCCTTCGGTCAGTCGGCAGCGGTGGATGGTCAGCCCCTTGATGGGCCTCTGCACGTCGTCCACTTCCAGTACGGCCCCATCGTCGGTCAGTATCTCTCCCTGGTCGGCCAGCTGGCCGCCGGCCTCGGCGTAGAAGGGAGAGCGGTCCAGAATCACCTCAACCTGGGCGGGCGCCTTGACGGCCGGAACCGCTCCCTTGCCTTCCTGGATGATGCCCAGGACGGTCGAGCGGCTGGAGAAGTCGGTGTAACCCAGGAAGACCTGAGGCTCGTCAAGGTTCTTGCGCATATCGTCGTAGACGCTCAGATCCACGTTGTGCCGCTTCTTCATGGCATCGGCGCGGGCCCTGGACTTCTGCTCGTTCATGAGCTTCCGGAACTCGTCCTGATCCACCTTGACGCCCTGCTCGGAGGCCATCTCCAGGGTCAGTTCGATGGGGAAGCCGTAGGTGTCATGCAGGGTGAAGGCATCCTTGCCGGAGACCTCGGGTTCGCCCTTCCCGCTCTTGGCCTTGTTTACGGCCGTATCCAGAATGGTGGTTCCCTTGTCCAGGGTCCGACGGAAGGCCAGCTCCTCGCCATAGGCCGATTCGGCCACCTCGGAGAAGGTGTCGTTGAGCTCTGGGTAGCTGGGTGCCATGGCATCCTTGGAGACCGGGAAGAGTTGGGGCAGGACCTCCTGGTCCACGCCCAGCATCTTCATGGAGCGGATGGTCCGGCGCAGCAGACGGCGCAGCACGTAGCCACGGCCGACGTTGCTGGGACGGACGCCGTCGCTCATGATCATCAGGGCCGAGCGGACATGGTCGGCCACCACGCGGAAGCGCACGTCATCCTGGGCGTCATCGCCGTAGTGCCGGCCAGACAGGCTCTCGGCAGCCTGGATGACGGGATAGACCTCGTCGGTCTCGTAAATGTTCTGCTTGCCCTGGAGCAGGTAGGCCAGACGCTCCAGTCCGGCGCCGGTGTCGATGTTCTTGTGCTCTAGCTCGCCCACGATGTGCAGGTCGGTCTTGGAGCGTACGTTGTCCACCTCGTAGTTCTCGAAGACCAGATCCCAGATCTCGATGTACCGGTTCTCGTCGGCCGAGGGGCCGCCCTCCTTGCCATAGGCAGGGCCGCGGTCCACATAGATTTCGGAACAGGGGCCGCCGGGGCCGGGGCCGCCGGTGGTCCAGAAGTTGTCCTCCATGCCCAGGATCTCCATGTGCTCGGGGTCGAAGCCCTCATTCTTCCACAGGGATCGAGCCTCCTCGTCATCGGTGTAGGTGGTCACCCAGATCGTTTCGGGGTCGAAGCCGTAGCCGCCCTGGTCCTGGGGCTTGGTCAGCAGGTCCCAGGCATAGTGGATGGCCTCCTCCTTGAAGTAGTCCCCGAAGGAGAAGTTGCCCAGCATCTGGAAGAAGGTGCCGTGACGGGTGGTCTTGCCCACCTCGTCGATGTCCAGGGTGCGCACGCACTTCTGGTTGCTGGCCATACGGCTCCTGGGCGGGGTCTGCTCCCCCAGCAGGTAGGGGATGAAGGGGACCATGCCGGCGATGGTGAAGAGCGTGGTGGGATTGGGCGAGATCAGGGAGGCGGAGGGAACCACCAGATGATCCTTGTCCTGGAAATAATCGAGGAAACGCTTGGCGATTTCCGATGTGCGCATGCTGCTTCTGCTCCTTCAGACCCGGTGAACGCCGAGGGGATAACGGGTCGTCCAAATGACTCGGTTGTCCGGGGTGCGAACAGGTCGCCCGCACTCCGGACTCTTAGCTGAATATGGTGATTTTACACCGGCCAGGCGCATCTGTCCTGGCCTGTCCGCCCCAGGCTCAGCCCTGGAAACGGTCCAGATAGCGGCGGTCCAGCTCATCCTGCCGCTGGTGCATGGTCTGGGTGAACTGGCGTACCAGGCCGGACAGGGTCCGTGAGGCCACCTGGTCCTGGTCCTCGCCCAGCACGAATTCCCTTGCACGCTTGGGGGTATTGGCCCTGACATAGGCCTCGGCCTTGGTCACCAGGACTACGCCTGCCGTGACGCCCAGGCCCATCCAGAAGATCCGTTTGAACATCAGCGGGTACCCCCCTCGTTCCCTTGGCCGTCATTGGCCTTTTTTGCTGTGGAGGACTTGGATTCGGCGCTGTTGCGGCCACCAGAAAGGAATGACGAGATCGTCTTGCGCAGGGCATAGAGGAAGGCTGCCACTTTGATGACCGGCTTGCCCAGCATCGATCCGTACAGGTCGGTCAGGGCGCCGAGGTTGCCTGCCGTGGTCGAGGCCGCTGCGGAGATGCGATTGACGTCGGTCAGGGTCTGGTTGAGCTGGGTGACCGTGCTGGTGGACTCGTCCAGGGTGGGCACGACATGGTCGCCCGCCTGCTTGATGGTCTGTGCCAGCTGGTCGAAGAGCTTCCCTAGACGAATCAGGGGATAGATCAGAAACCCTGCCAGGATAGCGAAGGCAATGGCCGCTATCAGGCCGGCAATCTGTCCTACGTCCATCTGCTACCTCTCTTCCATTGGTACGATACTGGGGACAACGCTAGCACGCGCCGTCTATCAGACCAGGCCATGACCGGCCGGTTGAAGCCGGTTCAACGGTTGAAGGACCGAACCTGCAGGGCGCGCTCAAAGGGGGCCTCCGTATCGAAGTCGAATATGGTGACGCTTCCGTTGCTCGGGCGGCTGCTGGTGTCATAACGCCCGCCGCCGAATCGGTTGACCAGACTGAGCAGGGTGTTGCCGTGCGAGATCAGCAGGACACGGTCGCCATCTTTCAGATGCGGGTCAGCGGCAATCAGTGCGAATCCGCCGGCAATGCGCGTCCAGTACTCGCTGTCGGACTCCGCGTCACCGAAGGGATCGGCCTCCTTGAGGAAGTCCCTGGTAGCCGCAAGGCCGAACTGATCCACAATCTGCTGGTAGGTTCCCGCCCCATGAGGCGCGCCTGCGGCCCACCAGGCCATGGCCATGTCCTGCCCCTCGAAGTAGCCGTAGAACTGCTCGCGGAAGTGGCTGTCGCTGACCGGCTCAGGCTTCTTCTCCGACTGGTTCTGGTCCAGGATTCTGCGGACTGTCTCCTGGGCGCGTGTGGTGTCCGAGCAGTAGGCTGCAGCAAAGTTCACCTTGCTCAATTTATGGCCCGCACGGTCGGCATCCTCCAGCCCCGATGCAGTCAGCGGCGAGTTGGACCAGCCTTGAAGACGGTTGTAGCGGTTGAAATAGGTCTGCCCATGGCGGACGGCATACAGATGGAGCAACATGCCCCCATTATCCCACCCATGTCCCAGCAGGCTCGGCAGATCCTGACATGCAAAAGGCCCCGGACGGACCGGGGCCTCAAAGTTACTAGTGGAAGTTCCTAGTGGTCAGCGAGCGTAGAACTCGACCACGTACTGGATGTTGATCTGAACCGGGATCTCCTCCGGCTCGGGCTTGCGGACCAGGCTGGCCTTCAGGGAGGCCAGGTCCACGTCCAGGTAGCCGGGGACTGCGGGCAGCACATCCCGGTGGACGCCTTCGGCGGCGATCTGGAAGGGGACCATGGTCTGGCTCTTGGGCTTGACCTGGATGGTCTGGCCGGGCTTGACCCTGTAGGAGGGACGGTCCACGATGTTGCCGTCGACCAGGATGTGGCGGTGAACCACGTACTGACGGGCCTGGGCGGTGGTGCGGGCGATGCCGGCGCGCAGGACCAGGTTGTCCAGGCGGCACTCCAGCTCGCGAAGCATGGCGGCACCGGTCTGGCCGGACTCATGGGTGCCCCGCTCATAGGCGGCACGCAGTTGCTTCTCGGAGACGCCGTACTGGGCGCGCAGCCTCTGCTTCTCGCGCAGACGGACGGCGTAGTCGGACTCGGTGCGACGGCGGCTGCGGCCGTGCTCGCCGGGGCCATAGGGGCGCTTCTCGAACAGGCGCTGGGCCTTGGGGGTCAGGGCGATGCCCAGAGCGCGGGACAGGCGGACCTGGCGACGCGCACGCTGAATGTTAGTCATTGATGCAATCCTTACTTGCTTCTGTCGTTATCTGAACGAAGACGGCCGGAACCGTCGAGTCAGGCCTCTCCAATGCTTCACCGTGCCAAGCACGAACGACCTTGCGGCCGCCGACCCATTGATGGGCTGAGACTCCAGATAGGTCCGCGCACAAATGCGCAAACCAAGTGTTCATTAAACCACATGAGCCCGACCGGCGACAGTAGGTATGTTGTGATATATTCATACCAACGGTCGGTATGATATTCAGTCAAGGCTGGCTGACTCCCCCCAACCGATCAGCGACGACTCGTCTCAGCGACCTGAAAGGAAAACGGCCATGGCCCGCAACGCACATCCTGAGCTGACGCAGGAACGAATCATCAAAGCCGCCACGGAGCTCTTCACCCGTCAGGGCTACGACAAAACCAGTATGCAGGACATCATCGATGCGACCGGAGGCCTGAGCAGAGGGGCCGTCTACCACCATTTTCGATCCAAGGAAGACCTCTTCGACGCCGTGGCCGACAGGTTGATGAAGGCGATGAGTGAGACGACCGGCAAGAACCATGCTCGCTCGAAGCAAGGCACGGCTTTGGAGCAGCTGCAGTCCCTCTTCTCCACCAAGCGAGCGCAAAAGAGACTGGATGCCGCGAATCTGATGTTCCGCAAATTCAACCCAAAGGCCAATCCCAAGATGATCGGCATGGAATTCACCGCCTTGGTGGACGAGCGGGACGACTTTGTCGACCTGATCACACAGGGCAATCAGGACGGATCAATGCATGTGAACCAGGTCGAACAAGCCGCGGAGATCCTCCGCCTGCTGGCCAACATGTGGCTGCTGCCCTTCTTTCGCCAAGGCACGCAAGCTGAGCTGCGCACCAGAGCCGCCTGTTTCTTCACGATCATGCAAAGCTTGGGCATCCCCCTGCAAGATCAGGGATTCTCGGACCTTCTGGCATCCTTCGGCACCGACGCCAAAAGCAACGACCATGAGAAGACTGAAAGCGAAGTCGCGATATGAACCCGCCCGCTCACGACCAAGCTCCAAGTAGAGACCGCTCCAAGGGCAGAGGGCTGCTGACACTGCCCTTCATTGCTCTTCTGACGACTGAGATTCTCTCCAATCTGGGGCAAACATGTTTGGTCTTCGCCCTTCCGCTTCACCTGCTCAACATCTCAGGATCGGCATCCCTCTATGGCATGGTCTCTGCTCTGGCGGTCCTTCCATCCATACTCCTGACCCCCCTGGGCGGAGCTCTGGCCGACCGGCTGCACAAGCAGTCCACCATGGCGGTGCTGGACATTCTGTCAGCATTGACCGCCTTCTTGTACATCCTGATAAGCCAGAAGATTGACCCGGTTTTTTTGACCGTGGCCTGCATGATGCTGGTCAATGCCTACAGGGCCTGTTACAGCCCAACCGTGCAAGCAGCCCTTCACTGCCTGGCGGACAGCAAAGACCTGACCCGCGCCTCAGCCCTGGTTTCCCAGGCGATCTCCCTGGTGGGAATGATCGGGCCAGTGTTGGCTGGCATGGTCATGGGCTTCTTCGGAATCATGCAAGTGGTCGGGGTTGCCGCCTTGGTCTGTCTTCTCTCTGCCGTCTGGATCAGAATTGCCGTCAGGATTCCTGAACCAGCACAGGACACCTCCCAAGGTCCGAGAGCACTGGTGGGCCATCTGGTCGCGGACACCAAAGCCGCTGCACAATTTCTGGTCAGGCACAGCAACCTCAAAGTGGTCATAGGACTCAGCCTGGCGGCCAACCTGATCTTTGCCTCGTACATCAACGTGGCCCTGCCATATATGATCACTCGGACACTGGGTCTGAGCAATGCCATGCAGGGGCTGGCCGAAGGGATACTGGCCTGCGGGAGCCTGCTTGGAGCCATCCTGGTGTCCATCCGCCCAACCTGGTTCTATCTGCAACGGATACCCATGCTGCTCTCGGGCAGCGCCCTGGTCCTCCTGCCCATTGCAGCAGGACTGCTTCTGCATTTGCCGGCTTATGTCCTCTTCGCCCTGGTAACCGGATGCATGGCTCTGGCTGCGGGAATGGTGCAGACGGTCAACATCACTTCCATGTCCTACGAGCAGATTCATACCCCTGCAATGCTGATAGGCAAAGTAATAGGGCTGACCAACAGTCTATGCATGTGCGCGATTCCGCTGGGACAGGCCGCCTTCGGCCCGCTGATCGACCACTGCCCCATGACCCTGATCATCACTGGGGTGGTCACGGTGACACTACTGACATGTCTGATTGCCAGACTGGCCATGAAGCCGGATGAATGATCAACGAAGTGAAGGCCTTTTGAATGCCGCGCCGGCGCTTTTTCGCCATTGACGACCAGGGACCCATCGCTTAGCGACATAGACACAAAAGCGTCTCAATAAGGCTGACAGGCCTTACTTTGCTGAGGGGACTGTCTCGCAAATCCTCCGAGTGAAGGCGTCGCGGCGTTCAGGTGTATCAATCTTCGAATCTATGCAGCCCAGAATGCTGGCCCCGGTGAATTTGATACCGCAGAATTTCAGGATGGAGTACTTCCATCGGGTCACGGTGGAGCCATACATCTTGGAGACGAAGGCCGGCCCATGGCTGCTACTGATAATTTGCGCCGTCTTGCCTCTGAGCAGCCCCTCCGACTTAAGGCTGCTCTCATATCTGTAGGCAAATTGGGGCGTGAGTACCCTATCCAGCCAGCCCTTGAGGATGGCCGGTTCGCCCGCCCACCAAATGGGGAAGACGAAGACCAGATGATCGGCTCGTGCAACCATGTTTTGATAACGCTTAGGCGCTGATTCGTCCTCCATGTGCTTGACATAGCCGTAGCGAAGCACTGGGTCAAAGTCTTCCTGGCTGAGGTCGATCATTTCGACCGTGTGGCCTTTACGCCGGGCAGCTTGTGCATAAGCCTGGGCGTTGGTGTGGCTGAAACTACCTCCATAGGGTGATCCTTGAATAACGAGTATGTTCATATCATTTACTTCTTCAGTTGTGCTGCATTCGGTTTTGGCTCTATTCTCCAAAATTATTTTATATTCGGTAGATTACCATAAGCAAAACCGTTGACAGAAAGATGATATGAATGCGGAAAAACTACCCGATCATGCTGGGGTCGGAACTGACAGGAGCGACCAGGGTGGCCCGCGTGCGCATCAGGCGGGAGACCATGAGACCGAGGCAGGCATAAGCCAGTGCAAACAGTGCGACCACGGTCAACGGAAGACCCCAGGAGGCCGGACCTGCTGCGCTGGAATCCATGATTGATTGGACTGCTGTGTTGTACCACCAGCCCGGCGTCAATTTGCCGATGGTCTGCATGACCGGAGGCAGGGGGCCTCCCGAACTTGACCCGGAGGTGAACATAACCACCAGGCCGAAGATGACCCCTACCGAGTTTATGAGAGAAGAGGAAGGATTGAACTGAGCAAGCATGAATCCAAAGGAGGCCGCCGACACAGCGAATATCAGCATGACGAAAAAGCTCAGCAGCACCCTCCCCCAGCCAAGCGAAACCAAGGACACCCCTGACGCCGCCATGCTGAAAGCGACGAGTGCCACGTAGTATAACCAGGAGAAGCCCGCCAGGATGAGGGCTGCTGTGAGCTCCTGTCCGTTCAGGCTGCTTGATCGCATTGGAGAGGCAAGCAGGCGGCGATGTCGGTCGGGAGAACTGAAGGCTCCGAAAAGCGTAGCAACACAGACCGTCAGCGCTGTCATCAGGGGAAAGGCAGCCAGGCCGACGGTGGTGGCGAAGCCTTCCAAGAGGGCGCCATGGTCATCATCCTTTGGGCTGGCATGGATGCCCACATGTGGCTGGCTGCTGGCATAGTGCGATACTGCATAGGCAGCCGCATCCTCGATCGCTGCAGACGAATGCAGCTTCATGGGACCGTTTTGACCCAGATCTGGTAGCAGAGCAGTACGAAGAGCATCGAAATAACTGTCCACCTGCAGTTGTGCCAAACTGCCGCGGCTGGAATTATAGGAGGCAGCTGTTTCAACTTTAGGGAAATCAGTGGCTTTGCTACCGCTGTGAGCTTGGGCAGCAGTATCTTCAAGCGCATCAAGAAAGCGTTGGCCATATCCCGCTGGAATGATGACGGTCAAATCGCTTTTGCCGGATACATTGGCGTCCTGCAGGGCTTGAGGCTTATCTTCGACTGTCACCAGTTGGGCCGACTTGCCCAGGTACCGCTCCAGACCTTGGCCCAGCTCACAACCGACCTGGTTGCCACGGTCCCTGTTGATAACGACTATTTTCGCCTTCGCGGGTTCAAAGCGCCCAACCGAGCTTGAGGCATTGGCACGTACCGCGGCCTGCATGTTTGTGGAACCGATGACGATCATGATGAGGCTCATCCCCACCAGGTACAGGAGGAGGTAGAACTTATGCGCCCAGATGACGCGCAGTGCCGTTTTACAAGTATTCATAACGTTGTTTCCTTAGGAACAGACCACAGATGGCCAGGAAGACGGCGGCCATGATAGCCAGGATGCCGCAGGTCCGGGCGAAGGGTGCCAGGCTGTCGTAGTAGACGATGTCGTAGAAGAGGTTGGAGACCTGCTTGACGGGGTTGATCAAGTGAAGGATCGGAGCGTGCTCCTGGATGGCGTTGTTGAGGTCCATAGCCAGGCTGCCGTAGAGACCGATGAAGGCGCTCAGCGTGCAGTCGATGCCTATGACCAGGCCAACCTTCGTTTCGGTGGAAAGTTTGGGAATGGCGCCCATCATAGAACCGAAAGCAGTGGCCATGAAGGTGCCCACGGCGATGGCTATGAGGGCTATCGGGTCACGGCCGCCGGTTTGCACGCCGCAGACTGTGCGGACGAAGATGTAGGCGACCAGGAGGCTGACTGCGGAGAAGAGCCAGGAGGCCAGGAAGGCACCTGCTGCCTGCCGCCACTTGGGGCTGGGAGAACTGGCCCGTCGGGCTCCCAGGGCTGAAAGGTTGGGCTGGGTCCTGGCAATCATCTCTGCTGCGGTGCTGGCGCCGATAAGGCAGGCCATAGCGAGCACGGCAAAGAAGTAAGGTGCGGTCATCGAAGGATTGATATGGGTCAGACGGATTTGCTTAGTGTAGGTCTGTTGGCCGGATTGCAGCAGTATTTGAGTATTTGGCAAGGCCAAGGTTGAGCTTGCCGAGTTGGCCTGATTGAAGCTGACTAGCGAGGCGGAGAGAATAGAGACCGTTATGCCTTCTGAGGCAGTTGAGTCGGATTGGATGTTGGCGGCTTCACGATCGGACAGGACCATGTTGACCCGTCCGTCAGAACCCGCGTACAGGTAGCCGATGTCCTTCTGACTATCCAGACGCGCGTTCGCTTCATCCCTTGAAGCCACTGTCGTCGGGATAAGCAGCTGAGTTTCATCGGACCCTGCCTTGGGTTTCTTCGATAGTGATGAAACCAATTCGTCAGCACCCAGGCTGGCTTTCCAGTTGGCGTCAGAGACTATGGCGAAATGTTGCGCCTCGGCAGAGTAACCGTCTTGCAGGTTGCCCATGATGCCCAGCATCAGAGCGGCCAATATGACCGGAAATGCCAGTACCCAGAAGAGGGAGGAGGTGTTGCGTATCGAGGTCTTGACGTTGATCAGGAATGAGTTCCACATGAATAGGTGCTCCTTACGGCAATTGAGCCTGGGACCGCGCTCAGTCGCGCAGTTCCTTGCCGGTCAGTTCCAGAAACACGTCGTTCAGGGATGGCGGACGGCTGGTCAGGTGGCCGTAGCTGGTCTGGGTGGATTCCAGGACCGTCAGCACATCCTGCAGGTTGTGCTCGCCCTGCCGGCAGTGGATGACCAGCTCCTTGCCGTCATAGTCGACGGACTGGGTCAGAGGCAGGGCGCGGATCTTGGCCAGAGTGGACTCCTGCAGGTCCAGGGTCTCGACGGTGACCTGCTCGCCGGCCTGGACCATGCCCTTGAGCTCCTCAGCAGTGCCTAGGGCGATCTGTCGGCCGTGGTCCATGATCATGATCCGCGTGCAGATCTGCTCCACCTCCTCCATGTAATGGCTGGTGTAGACCACAGTGGCCCCCTGGGCGTTCAGCCGTTCGATGCCTTCCAGGATGGCGTTGCGGCTCTGGGGATCCACGGCGACGGTGGGCTCGTCGAAGAAGATGAGGTCGGGCTGATGGGCGATGCCACAGGCGATGTTGAGCCTGCGCAACAGACCGCCCGACAGCTTGCCGGGACGGAACTTGCGGAAGTCGCCCAGCCCTACGAAGTCTATGGCCTGTTCCACCAGCTCCTTGCGATCGGCCTTCCTGGGCACATAGAGGGAACAGAAATAGTCAATGTTCTCCTGCACGTTCAGTTCGTTGAAAACAGCCACATTCTGTGGAACCACGCCGATACGACTTTTGAGGTCATAGGAGGTCGGGGTCATCTCCTGCCCGAATATCCGAACCGTCCCCGATTCAAAGCTGAGCAGTGCCAATATGCAGTTGATGGCGGTTGACTTGCCTGAACCATTGGGGCCGAGCAGTCCGAATACCTCACCTCTGCTGACTTCCATGTCGAAGTGGTCCAAGGCCACCATGTCACCGTAGCGCTTCACCAATGCGCTGACCTGCAAGGCCGGCTCTTGCTCATCTGAACTGTTCATGATTCCATCATCCCAGCTACGGCTGGCCCAACACCGTGACAGCCGTCATCGATATTGTGGATGTTCGAATCAGATCAGTGACATTTGTCATGGGTGATTCTGCCTGCCTGCTGTCAGGCTCAGGAAGGGGTAGCCCGACAATTACTATTTAGACAATAGGGCAACTGGGCGAGGAGATAGTCATGGGCAGGATAGCTGGATGGCTGGTCCTGCTTGCCCTTGGGACCTTATGCGGATCATGGTCTGGTTCAGGGGTTTCAGGAACCCTGATCGCCGGACTCCTGGCCTCGCTGGCCGCAGGAGCCCTGTGTGAATGGCTGCTGCCGGCGCCAGGCTCCATGTGGGTCAGTGGCTTGGTGTCGATTTTGGCAACGTTCATACCAGATTGGCTTTTCTTCTTGCCGGCCCTGGCCTTCGAGGCGGGAGTCGGGCTCGGAAGCATGGTCCCGGCTACAAGATCAGCCAGCCTGAAAGACTCCCAGGCCAAGGATTCTGGACTGGCCTGGCCCAGGCTACTCTCGGCCTTGCTTCCGGCATTCCTTTGGTTGATACCTGCCATGGCCGACCTCATCCTGTTCACAGGCCTCACCCAACGCTATGCCCTGTTAACTTTGTTGACATCAGCACTGGCGCAAGGCGGCGGGCTGACGTGCGCGCACTTGGCCGTAGCCAGGGGGCGTGTATGGCAGATCGAAGACACCGAGCGCTACAGGATCCGCCAACTGCACGGCCGCATCAACGACCTGGACGAGGAGCGGGCCCAGGCGACCCGAATGGCGCACTTATCCGAGCGGACCCGGATCGCCCGAGATATTCACGACAATGTGGGCCACCAGCTCACCCGCGCCATCATGCAAGTCCAGGCTGGCCGGGTGGTTGCGCAGAGCAAGGGCGATCAAAGTACCGAGCAGATACTGGATGATGTCGGCAAGACCCTGAATGAGGCCATGACCACAATTCGTCGTTCGGTGCATGACTTGGAGGATGAGGGCACCGACTTCGCATCCCAGATGGAGGAAGCCAGCTCCGAGGCTTCTATGGGGCGGCTGAAGGTCGATCTGAACAACGGCATCGAGACAGCGCCTGCACCAGTGTGCCGTTGCCTGGCCACCATTGTTCGTGAGGCCCTTACCAATACGATCCGCCATTCTTCAGCCAAGTCAGCGCAGGTGGTTCTGCGCGACCTCCCGGCCTTCTGGCAAATGGTGGTGCAGGATGACGGCGGGAGTCAGCAGTCGCAGCCTGACGGCACGCACCCAAAGGAGCCAGAGCTCCAGCGCGGCATGGGGCTGGCTGATATGGAGGCCAGGGCCAGAGCCTTGGGCGGCACGGCCAACAGCGGTCCCAACCGACAAGGATGGAAGGTCTTCGTATCCTTGCCTAAGGAACCCTGGTCCAACGAGAGTGCAGCTGAGCATGTAGAGGATAGGAAGGTCATGGCATGAAAGTCGCTATTGCTGATGACGATCCGATCGTCTGCTCATCCCTGTCAACGATTCTGACGGCAACCGGTACTGCAGACGTGATCTGGACAGCCAATGACGGCCAGTCAGCCCTCAAGTGTTTCCAGGCGGCTGGCGGCAGGCCTGACGTGCTGCTGCTCGATGTGCAGATGCCCGGCATGGACGGCCTGGAGGCGGCGGAGCGCATCATCGCCGTGGATCCGGCTGCTCGGGTGCTCTTTCTGACCACTTTTGCCGACAAGGAATATATTTCCCGCGCCCTGGCCCTGGGAGCCAAGGGGTATGTGATCAAGCAGGACGTGACCTCGGTGGTGCCGGCCCTCCAGGCCGTCATGGCCGGGCAGACGGTTCTCGGAGCCGAGGCCGTGGCTAATCTGTCGCTTGGCAAGCAGGAGGAGCAGACGCGAAAGGACCCGTCCAAGCCTGTTCCCCGGCGCTTCCAAACCCTGACCGACCGCGAACGTGAAATCGTCGCTCTGGTGGCCGATGGCCTCGATAACCAGGCCATCGCCAGGCGGCTCTGCCTCAGCGAAGGCACAGTCCGCAATCACATCTCCGCCATCCTGGCCAAGACCAACCTGGCCAACCGCACCCAGCTCGCCGTTGAATGGCTGTCCTCGCAAGAGTCATGAACGCATAGATTCTGTGGTCCCGTCCGTGGGTAGGCCCTGAGTCTCGATCGTTCAGAGCTTTTCGATCGGCGCCAAGCGCAGCATCAGCCGCTTGGTCCCCTCGGAACCGAAGTCCACAGTCAGGACCGAGTTGTGCCCCTTGTCCTGAATGTCGACCACCTTGCCCAGGCCATACTGGTCGTGGGCCACCCTGTCTCCCAAGGAGAAGTCCTGAATGGATAGGCCGTTCGACTTGGGCTGGGCCGAGGCCCTGCCAGCGTGTGAGATTGACGACGGGCTTGTCGTGCTCCGCCGGGTCGTGACCCTTCCATTTCTGGAGGAGGAGCCGAACGACCGCTGCGAGGAGGTCCGCGAGCGCCCGTATCCGTTGCGGGAAGAGCCAAGGCCGGAGCCGAAGCCGCCGAATGAACGATGGCCGAATGCACGGCCGTCGCTTTCATCCTCGAAGCCGCCGAATTCGTCCTCGTCGTCACCCAGGTCCCAGCCTGCGCGCATCCGCTCGTTGCCGGCCTGCCTACGCTTCCAGTCGATCAGCTCGTCAGGGATGTCATCCAGGAACTGGCTGGGCAGCATCTCATTGACCTGCCCCCACTGGGAGCGGACGGCCGCCCGGGTCAGGTAAAGACGCCGCTTGGCACGGGTCACGCCCACATAGGCCAGCCGACGCTCCTCCTGCATCTCGTCGGCATCCTCCAGGCAGCGGGAGTGCGGGAAGGTTCCCTGCTCCATGCCGGTCAGGAAGACCACCGGATACTCCAGGCCCTTGGCCGTGTGCAGGGTCATCAGTGTCACCTTGCCCGAGTCGTCGCCCAGGCCCGGCAACTGGTCAGAGTCGGCCACCAGTGCCGTGGTCTCCAGGAAGCCCGCCAGCGTGGCGTCGGGGGTCTTCTGCTCGAACTCGGCGGCCACTGACTGCAGCTGGCCGAGGTTCTCCAACCGGGAGGCATCCTGCGGATCGACCGACTTGCGAAGCTCGTCCAGCATGCCGGATTCCTCGAGCACTTTTTCAACGATCTGGGAGGGTTTGGTATCGTGCTCTGCGGCAAAGCCGGTCAGGGAGGTGATCAGATCCCTGAAGGCCTTCATCCGCTTGACCATCAGCGTGGAGGCCCCGGGCACCTCCTCGATATGCTGCACCCCCTCCCAGAAGGAGACCTGATGCAGATCCGCATAGGAGGTCGCCGCCGCCTCGGCACGTGCGGCCAGGCCGCGCTTGGGCACGTTGAGTATCCGGCGCATGTTCACGTCGTCCTGGGGATTGGCGATGGCGTGCAGATAGGCCAGGGCGTCCTTGATTTCCTTACGCTCGTAGAAGCGGGTCCCGCCCACCAGCTGATAAGGCAGACCGGCGTTGATCAGCCCCTCCTCCAGTGCGCGGGACTGGGCGTTGGCCCGGTACATGATGGCCATGTCGGAGTAGGGAATGCCCTCCTCGCTGCGCAGTCGGGCGATCTCGGTGGCGATCCAGGCGGCCTCCTGCTGGGCGTTGTCGGCGGCATAGCCCACGATGGGCTCCCCCTTGCCCAGGGCGGTCCAGAGTTTCTTGGGCTTGCGGCCCTCGTTCTTGACGATGATGGCATTGGCCGCATCCAGAATGGTCTGGGTGGAACGGTAGTTCTGCTCCAGAAGGATGGTCCGGGCTCCAGGGAAGTCCTTCTCGAAGTCCCTGATGTTGCTGATATCGGCCCCTCGGAAGGCATAGATGGATTGGTCCGAATCGCCCACTACGGTGATCCAGGCCTGGTCCTGTTTGCCGGCATCGGCACCGGCCAGCTCGCGCATGAGCACGTACTGGGCATGGTTGGTGTCCTGGTACTCGTCCACCAGCACGTAGCGGAAGCGATGGTGGTAATACTGCGCCACCATCGGGGACTGCTGGAGCAACTGGACCGTGCGTACGATCAAATCGTCGAAGTCGACCGCGTTGGCCTGAGCCAGCCGGTGCTCGTACTCGGCGTAGACCACGGAGTAGAGCTCCTCCTCGTTGCCGAAGCGGGCCGTGATCTGCTGGCCGCGCTGCCCGGGCCGGTAGTCGGGGGCGTACTCCTGCAGCTGGGTGCGCCAATCCTGCAGGTTGTTCTTGTAGTCGGATATGTGGCCCAGAATGTTTCTGGGGGTGTAGCGCTTCAGATCGATGTTGAGATCCTTGCCGATCAGCTTGATCAGACGCTCGGAATCGGCCGTGTCATAGATGGTGAAGCCCGATCGCAGGCCGATCTCCTTGCCATCCCGCCTCAGAATGCGCACGCAAGCCGAGTGGAAGGTGGACACCCACATGCGGTCGGCCACGGGCCCGATCAGCCGACGCAGACGCTCGCGCATCTCGGAAGCCGCCTTGTTGGTGAAGGTGATGGCCAGGATCTGGCTGGGCCAGGCGCCGAACTGACTGAGGATCCAGGCGATTCTGCGGGTCAGCACCCTGGTCTTGCCCGAGCCTGCGCCTGCCCCGATCAGCAGGGCCGGCCCCTGGTATTGCACCGCCTCGGCCTGCCGATCGTTGAGCCCCTTGAGCAGCTCCCTGGCGCTGCGCTGGATCAAGTCCGGTTCCTCGTTCACAAGCCACCTCTTGCCATCTGGTCTCGGTCACCGTCTCAGGCCGGATGGCGCACACCCGGCAAACAACCATTTCTACCACAAAGCGGTGTCATCGATCTTGGCTCATGGGTTAGCCAGCAAGCATACCAACAGAAATAAAGACCCCGTCCGCCTTGAGAATAGGGAAAGCGAACGGGGTTTAGTCGGGGAAGTCGAGATGACCCGGTCAGTTGCGCACTTGGTCCTTGGCGTTGTTGACAGCCTCGGTGGCGCCCTGCTCAGCCTTGGCCTTGCCGACCTTGGCATCGGCCTTGGCCTGGTCCATCTTGTCGGAGGCGGCGTCCTTGGCGTCGCCCATCTTGTCCTGGGCAGCGTCCTTAGCGTCGCCCATCTTGTCGGCAACGGCGTCCTTGGCATCGGATGCCTTGTCCATAACGGTGTCCTTTACATCGCCAGCGACATCGGAAATCTTCTCGCCGGCAGACTTCATGGCATCCTTTGCATCATCCAGAATCCCCATATGGTCCTCCTTAGGTCCTTGAACGCACCGTGACGATGCGTGACCATTGCGGTCAATTTTCACTGTAACAGTCAGGGCCTTGAATCCGCGGATTGACGGGCTGACACGCCAGGAAGACACTCCAATCCGCTGGAGGTGAAACCTGGCGGATCAGGGCGGCCGGACAACAGTCCCAGAACCGGGTTATCTTGGTGTCTATCCGTCGGGACCATAGGGGCCCCGCATTGATGACGACAAGGACGATGACATGCAGGAACTTGAGGAGCGAATCCGCCGCCAGGGCACGGTCAAGCCTGGCAATGTACTCAAGGTGGACGCCTTCCTCAACCATCAGTGCGACGTGCGGCTCTTCGACCACATGGGCGCTGAATGGGCCCGCCTGTTCGCCGGTCACCAAATCGACAAGATTCTGACCATCGAGGCATCCGGCATCGGCATCGCCTGCCTGGCCGCCCGCCACTTCGGGGACGTGCCGGTGGTCTTCGCCAAGAAGACCCAGTCCATCAACCTTGACGGCGACCAGTACACGACCCGCATCTACTCCTTCACCAAGCAGCGTGAGTACCCCGTCATCGTGGCCAAGCGCTTCCTCAAGGAGGGCGAGCACGTGCTGATCCTTGACGACTTTTTGGCCAAGGGCAACGCCTTGCACGGTCTGATCGACATCTGCCATGATGCCAAGGTCGTCATCGAGGGTATCGGCATCGCCGTGGAGAAGGGCTTCCAGGAGGGCGGCCGCACCCTGCGCAAAGAGGGCTACAACCTCAAGTCCCTGGCCATCGTGGAAAGCATGGACCCGGACCGGGGCACCATCACCTTTGCTCACAATCCTGCCTGAGTAGGTCGGCACCCGGTCCGGGTCGCATAAACGATGGACTCAGTCCACCTGATGCTCGCTGGTGCCACCCTCCAGAATGGTCTTCACGTCGTTCAGCGAGATGTTGACCATGGCGGTCACGGCGGCATCGGTGTAGAAGCCGATGTGGGGCGAGACCTCCACATTGGGCATGACCTTGAGGGTCTCCAGGGCCTGGTTATCGACCTTGGTTCCGCTCAGATCATTTTCGAAGATGCCGGCCTCACCCTCGATGGTGTCGATGGCGGCACCGGCAATGGACTTGGTCTGCAGGGCCTTGATCAGGGCCGGGGTGTCCACAATGGGGCCACGGGCGGCGTTGATCAGGAAGGCCGAGGGCTTCATGGCTTCCAGGGCCTGCGCGTTGATCAGATGGTGTGTTGTCTCGTCAAGCGGCGTATGAACGGTGACGATGTCGGCCCGTTGCAAAAGGGTGGGCAGGTCCACGTAATCCAGGGTGTCTGCCAGCTCGGGGCGATGAACCGGATCGTTGGCGATGACGGTGGAGCCCAGGGCCCGGAAGATCCTGGCCACTGCCGATCCGATCTTGCCGGCTCCGATGATCCCCACGGTCAGATTGTGGATCTCGTGGGCCTGAAGCCCAGCCCAGGTATAGTCGTCCTTGGCCTCGCGAGCGCTGGCCTCCCCCAGATGCCGGACCAGACGCATGACCTGGGCCAGGACCAGTTCGGAGACCGACCGGGGCGAGTAGGCAGGCACGTTGGTGACGACCAGCCCGTTCTCCCGAGCGGCCTGCAGGTTGACGATGTCATAGCCGGTGATCCGCAGGGTCAGCTGCTTGAGGCCATACTCCTTGAGCCGCTGGTAGAGCTCGGGCTCGGGCAGGGCCGCGTGCTGCTGGATGACGATGCCGTCGTATCCCTTGATCATGTCCACGGTCTTCATCCCCAGATCGTGGTCGGTGGTGTCCACCTGAATGTCATTGGCTTGCGCCCAGGCCTGAATGGCCTCCTGCTCGTCGGGGCGTACTGAATACATGAGAATGCTGGTCATTTTCTAGTCCTTGGTAACTGTCCTCGTTGATTTTGTTACTAGATGATGGTTGTGATGATCGCCGAGTGAATCGCCGGAGGGATCAGCCGCGATTTTGAGCGAGCATATAGTCGCCGATCCGCTCCACGGCGGTATGCAGATCCTCCATGGAGGCAGCATAGGAGATGCGGACGTAGCCTTCTCCCCCAGGCCCGAAGCTTGCTCCGGGGATTACAGCCACCTTGGCCTTTCGAGCCAGGTCGTAGACGAAGCTCCAGCTGTCGCGCATGCCCTCGGGCAGCCGGGCGAAGATGTAGAAGGCGCCCTTGGGATCGATGACGTCCAGACCGACCTCGGGCAGGGCCTTGACCAGATAGTCCCGCCGCTTGCGGTAGGCCTCGCGCATAGGATCCGTGTCATTCATGCCCTTGGTCAAAGCCTCCTGGGCCGCATACTGGGCATTGGTGGTCACCGAAGTGATGGTGAACTCGTTGACCTTGCTGATCTGATCAATGACGTCGGCCGGGCCAGCGGCGATGCCGACCCGCCATCCAGTCATGGCATGGGACTTGGAAACCCCGCCAAGAACGACCGTCTGTTCGGGCAGGATGGTGCCCATGGACACATGGGTGCCCTGATAGGTCAGCTCGGCGTAGATTTCATCGCTGAGCACGAAGAAGCCGTGCTTGCGCGCCACCTGGGCCAGAGCCTCCAGATCCTCACGGGCGTAGGTCACTCCGGTGGGATTGGTCGGATAGTTGAGCACCAGGGCCTTGACCGGACCATCGCTGTGTTCGATGGCGGCCTCCAGCTTGTCCGGCCTGAGAATGAAGCCGTCATCGGAGGTGTCGACGAAGACTGTCCTGGCAACGCTCAGCTGGGCGATTGGAATATAAAGGGGGAAGATGGGCGTGGGCAGAATGACCGTATCACCCGGGTTGATCATGGCGGTCAGGCCCGAGAAGATGCCCCCAGTGGCCCCTGCCGTGATCACAATCTGGCTGTCAGGGTCGTAGTCCAGACCGTACTTGGCGTGTAGGTAGCCGGCCGCCGCCTTGCGCAGACTGGGCATGCCGCGACTCTCGGTGTAATGACTGTGGTTGTCCCGGATGGCTTGGATGCCCGCCTGCTTGACGTGCTCAGGGGTGAAGAAGTCCGGCTCCCCCAAGGTCAGCTTCACGATGCCGTCTATTCCGGCGATCTCCTTGTTGAACTCGAGAATGTCGCTCGGTGCCAGGGCTTTGACCCTGGCATTCATATGATCCGCCAATGTCATTGGCTTGTCCTTTCCCATGCGGTTACTACAACCATTGTCGCTGGTGCCGCCCTACCGACTATGCGGTGACGATGCACGGGAAATGCTGTCGACGACTGCAGGGCCGGTGGGTTCCGATCCATGCAACCGTTCCTACAAGGCACGCGGCGTCACAGATCGAATCCGTGCCACCAATAGGTAAATCGTGTGCCCTGCATGCTGAAACCTCCTGCGGAATCTACAATCAGCATTGTTAAGAAGCGTACAGCGAAGTTTCGGCAATCCTATAAACGCGACCATTATTTGACCAAACTCTTCCATTTTGCGGACGCGACTGGCATCCAAAAAACTTGCTAATGGCAGGTGGCATAATGACAGACCGGTTCAATCTCTAAATTTCCGGGATCTATCTTGACATTCCCTGGAAGGTTTCCTCGAATCAGCCATTCACCAGGCTGGCAAATCGCGGCCTGCGGATCTTTATCAGCACATTGAGATAGCCCCACCCTCATCCACACATAAGCTCTCATCTCATTCCAACCCATCCCACCCCACGCATTGATCGGTTGCGTGCTGAGCGCAATCTTTTCGCTATGATCGGCAAGAACGAATCAGGGTGATGAACCATATCTAAGTGGTGTCGTACTGCCAAACTTGATCACGACACCGACCTTGCCTGACTGTCAGGCCTCTGCTTTGGGATCTCTGTCATATACTTTCCTTCAAAGACAGGCAAGAAAAGAAACTCTTGGATGTCGGTCAAAAGCGGTGAGGGAATGACCAATCGAGTAGCGCTGGTCACTGGGGCAACCAGCGGCATCGGGTACGAAACCGCTCGAATGCTCGCCGATCATGGATACCGGGTATATGCGGCAGGACGACGAGTCGAGCGACTGAAGCCACTGGCCGACAAGGGGGTGACGGCCCTGCAGATGGACCTGACCGACTCTGCCTCCATCGAGAAGGCAGTCGGTCGAATTCTGCAGAAGGAGAAGCGGGTCGATCTGCTGGTCAACAACGCCGGCTACGGGTCCTATGGGCCGGTCGAGCAGGTCTCCATTGACGAGGTTCGTCGACAATTCGAGGTCAACCTCTTCGGACTTGCCCGATTGACCCAGCTGGTACTGCCCGCCATGCGCCGGGCCAGACGCAGCCGAATCGTCAACACCTCATCCATGGCAGGCCGGATGGTCACCTATATGGGTGCCTGGTACCATGCCACCAAGTATGCCCTTGAAGCCTTCAGTGACGCCCTGCGCATGGAAATGCGTCCCTTCGGCATCGACGTGGTCCTGATCGAGCCCGGAGCCGTTGCCACCAACTGGGGCGCAATCGCCGCCGACCATCTCCAGATGGTTACTCGGAAGAGCCCCTATCAAGAGTCAGGATCCCGAGCTGCTGCTGGATTGCGCAAACTGTACTCCAGCAGGCATTTGACCCAACCATCAACCATCGCCAAGGCCATCGTCCGCGCTTCGACGGTACGCCATCCCCATCCACGCTACCTTCTGGGCTTCGGCGCCAAACCTCTGGTCGCCCTTCATGCCCTGCTCCCCACCCGTGTCTGGGACTTTCTGATGGTCCATGCCAAGGACTTGTAGGCAATAAACGAGGTATCAAACGATACCCCACGGTCGAATTCAAATAGAATAGGGGCATCGAGGGCATGCTCATTCAGATGAACCCGTCCACAGCCTATTAGATTCACAGCTGCTGAACACAAAAGCTCGCTCTTGAAAGCCGCCAAGCTGTGCAAAATGAAGTAGACATGTAGCAAGGGATTCTGTAAAGCAGAATCAGCGTCCTTACGACAGGGTCCCTCACTAATTGGCAGAATTCCGACTCCTCAAGCCTCCAAAGCTCGCGCTCCCAAGAGCGCCTGCTCAGCCGCCATAGGCACGCGTCCCAGGCCATCCAGACCGACATTGAGCAGGTAGTTGATGCCGTACTTGTTCAGATGGACCTTGTAACCGTGAATGGTCCGTGGGCTCTTCCAGTTTTGGTCATGGTAGGAGAATCCCCAGGAATCGTTCATGGTCCCGGCGGTCTCATAGAGGCCGAGCTTGGAGGGTTTGAATCCTTCGACGGAATTGTAATCGACATCTTCCACCGAGGCGGCCTTGGCGCTGGCATCCGAATCTTCAGGGATCTCATTGTCTCCCAAAGAGACATAGTCGTAGCGGCCGTTGCCCAGTCTGGAATTGATCAGACAGTTGGGTTGAAGACGCTTGACCGTATCGTAAATGGTCTGGCTCTGCTCGTCGCTGAGAGTCATGGGCATGTCGAACCAGGCGACCGATATTTCCCCGTAGTTGCTCATGATCTCTTCGATCTGCGGCATGATCTTGTGCTTGAAGGCCCGATTGTAGTTCTTCTCCCCTGTGAAGTCCCAGCTATTGTCCCAAGTGGTGCCTGCCGTCTCGATATCATTTGACAGGTATCCGCCGCCATCAGGTTCATGCCAATCCAGATCCTGGGAATAGTAAATGCCAAATCGCAGACCAGCCTTGCGGCATGCCAGGGACAGCTCGCCAATTACATCCCTGTGGAATGGCGTCGCATCATAGACATTGTAGGGATCCACCAGTGACCTGTACATGGCGAACCCGTCATGATGCTTTGCGGTGACGACCAGATATTGCATGCCACAGCGCTTTGCCAGGTCGACTATGGCATCGGCATCGAAATAAATCGGGTTGAAAGCTTGGGTCAGGCGTTCGTACTCCTTGTTGGGGATCTGGAGCTTGGATTGGATCCACTCTGCATAATTGCTTGACGACTTCCCCTGGTACTCCCCTGCCAGGAGTGAATAGAGACCCCAGTGGATCATCATGCCGTACTTGGCCTGCTTGAACCATTCCACGGTATCGCTCATTATTATTTACCTCTGTTCTGCTGATTAACACGACACGTCCGAGCCGGACCTCAATTGGTCAGCTTGCCCCTCCTGACAACGAAAATATCATCAAGGGTCAGGCGCACGTAGCAGACTGCTACACACGTGATCTTGAAGCCGGTTTTTCATGACAAGTATCCAAACCAAGACAAGGAGACAAGGCTGATCGGAACGATCAGGAGGAGGAATGTCAGGTAAGCGAAATTCCAGGAGATGTTGGAAAAGTGCCGCTTCATCAGTGTGGCGGTCGCTAAGACAGCATTGCCGACCGACACCAGAAATGATGTAGATGAGACGCCTGGCATCAAAATCGTTGGACCGCCCTTCACTGTATCCCTTTTGACTTCATGAAGGTCCCTTCTTCGGGACTGTCGTCGCTCTCCCATTCACAATGGCGAATGATCGTTTCACTCATGTACTGCAAACAACTAGATTCCATGAACCATCTTGGTCCTCAGGTACTTCGACAGATGATATTTTGTTAGCAGTATATACATAATTAAGAATTGTACATGCCGAAGACGTTACGCCAGTCTGAGTTAACGGAATCTGCCATCCGGCGATCACCAAGTAATTTGTTGGGACGCAGACTTCAAGGCGAACTTACCGCATGTAAGCAAAAGTTGATGCCAGTCAAACTATTAAGAGCACCCATATGACATTACGAAAACAAGAAGTATCTCTAATAATTGTTATTACCGGAAGGCTTTGGTAGTTGACAGCAACCAAGCCGTGACAGTCTGCCGGCCGCAACGTGAAACTAGTAGTGGAATGTTGTTATACAATTACTGGACAATTGAGTCACAGGCGATTCATGGAAGCGTTGGGTTTCGGCGGGTTCTGTGACGACGACTTTCTAGGTTGGATTCTTGAAGTGGTCAGCACTTCAGCGGCCAGAAAATGAGCACCAGGAACTTTGAGAGGAAAAGCCATGAGCTTGACGAATGACAACAATCCGAGGGTTGAAGTCACAATGATATTTGCTGGCTACGAAGACCCAATGGCTGCTGCAGTGGAATGGGCTCAAAGCATCGCTACATCTAGGCGAATAGATCCCCGCAAGAATCAAGTTGTGTTTATCCGTGAACTTAGGCGTGCAGAGCCGAGTCTAAGTCTGAAATCAGTCGTGTATCTTGCCCAGATGACAGCGCGAGATTACCGAACTGAAGGCAACACAGATGGAACAGGCATCAAGAGTCTGCTGGACACCGATCGCAATATTCCATGAGCCCCACCAGTCCCATTCAAGCGAACTGGGCATATGGGTATTCCTCGAAGTCATCTAAGACAATATATTCGGCTCACTGTGATTGAGACTCTTTTGTTTTGGCCTACCTTCTGTCCCAAGAGGACAATGCTCCTCGCCTTCTCCGCTGCTTTGCGGCAATGAGCCGCCTGCCCTCTGACCAGGTGTAACACCAGTATGGCCATACCCTGGTCTTGATGATTCTGATGGTGCTTGCCAGAACGCTTGCGTGGATTGCTGAAGATCTCGGTCCGACTTGACTTAGAGCGCTTGCCAACCTTACCAACGCATTATTCGGAGCCAATGAAGCATTCCCCAATTGCGCTATACAAGACTTCGAATCATCTCGTGTCTTTCCTGCAGGATTGATCTCATCGGCAATATGTCGATTTTTGTTTTGCCACAGCTACTGTAGGGCTATGCCATTGGGCATTCATATAAACCAAAGAATATTGAAATTCGGTCAAAGAAAATACAAGCTATAGGCCCCAGTACCAACAAGCGCGTCAGCGGCACTGATGTCGGTGTTACTAAAACGGCTAGCACCCCAGAACCCACTACAACTGCGCAGAAGCCAATAATTGAACAGGTTCCAACTAGAGAAGATGCCCCCAATGTACTGTTGGGAATAATTGGGATTTGACTGCCTAATACGGTGGTGCTTCAGCTGATTTATGCTCTGAACATTTGCAATTCTGGCAAGGACTGACATTAAAAATGTTGGCAGTCGCCAACTTTACTTATAATTAAAGAGTATCGAATGAAACCAGGAAGAGAAGCGGAACGGTTTCGACCTTTATTTATAGATATCTGGATTGGTAATATCATCGTTAGCGGTGTTGAAGGGGTGATATTTACACTGATCTTTCTCGTTGTAACAATTTTTTGGAAAACTGCGCATACTAGTTCAACAATTCTCGTGACTACCCAGCTGGTACTCGTATTCCTGATCGGTTCCCTGAAAGCCCTGAATATATTCATTCAATCAAAAAATCAGAATACGGAGAGTGCTTCAAGGCAAGCAGTGTCAGTTGGATACGTAATTATTACACTGGTCATCACTCCTCCTATCGCAATTTATGCTCGGGTGGGGGTCATCTTCATGGCTCACAATTCTTGTGTTCATTACCGGTAGCTTAACCAGCGAATTACT
Organism: Bifidobacterium sp. M0353; assembly: GCF_016100645.1. Classification (NCBI taxonomy): domain Bacteria; kingdom Bacillati; phylum Actinomycetota; class Actinomycetes; order Bifidobacteriales; family Bifidobacteriaceae; genus Bifidobacterium; species Bifidobacterium sp. M0353. The sequence goes on from NZ_JACFSB010000001.1 coordinate 729,926, forward strand.
ATTCCCAGCACCGACAGCTTCCACAAAGAAGAAACGATATTTGTGGGTAAAAATACCGTTTATCATTCTTGACCGTTTAGTCAAATAATGCTATCTTGACGAGTATGGGTCGCAAGAGAAGTTTTGATGATGATGAGGTACTTGCCCGTGCCCGCGAGGTTTTCCTGGAACATGGCTATGAGGGCACGTCGATTGATGCCCTCGTCAAGGCTACGGGTCTGCTCCGGGGCAGTCTCTACGGTGCCTTCGGCAGCAAGCGTGGCATGTTCGTGGCTGCGCTTCGTGATGCAACGGATTCGGAGTCGCGCGATTCAGGAGTGCTCAATCTGGTATTGGTGGCACTCATGGAGCTGTCAGATCATGATCTTGAGGTTCGTGGTCTGCTCAGGGATTACCTTGCAAAGCTGTCCTGCTCGGGATCAGGAGAGACCAATGCTGTGACCGTTGATGTCGTCAAGCTCCTTGGTGAGACGCTGTTGCAGCGTGCACATGTTCGGTTGCAGTCCGATGATGAAAGAGGCAAGTCATGAACAACAAGGTGGCAATTGTCGGGCGGACGCTGGAGGTTGAACCGCAGGGCTTGGATAAGATGTGGTCATTCAAGGGGAAACTGGTGGTGCCGCTCGAGCATGTTCTGGGTGCGAGCGAAGATCCGGGCATTCTTGATGATACCAAGGGGCTGCGTGCGCCCGGCCTTCATGTTCCCGGTAAATGGGCCGGCACATACATTGAGCATGGGGAAAAGACATTCTGGAATGTCACCAGACCGGAAATTCCCATTGTCATCCAACTCAAGGACGAGCACTATGACCGGTTGGTGCTCGGGGTGGAACATCCCCGCGAGCTGGTTGACCGGATCAACGCGGCCATCACCAAGCAGTAAACGACGGATTACAGCACCCAAGCTCTTCAATCGACCATCGGCGTTCGAGTAGTCAGAAGATAACCGGATAAGCCGACATGCCATATGACCATACTGTTTTTGACGTATTGCCGTACGACTTGTCGGCCCAGATGCTCACTCCCACTCGATGGCAGCAGTTCTGATGTCCCGTCATTCCAGTTGCATCCAGTTTTCGGTGCCGTCTCGAATCGAGTGCCGCCAGGTAACGCCATGTCGCGCTTCGTCGGCTTCGGGGACAAAAGTCGGGACAACTTCAAATACTTTTTTCGAACTCAGGGCTTTGAGTTTTTATTTTTGTCCCAAAGAGTGCAGCGGGCCGACTTTGGAGGCTCAATAGCGCCGAAAGCGCCCGTTTTGAAACTCAACCGCCCTTTAACCCGCAAGCCGCCAGCTGCAATCGTAAGTGAATCAGCGCGGGTGGTTTGCGCGCCATTTGCAAAACCCCAGGTCGCGACCCTTCGCCATTCGTGGGAAAAGTGAGTAGTCTCAGGTGGCTTACTCATGAGTTGAACCGCTTTCGCGATTAGGGGCCTAATAGCGGCTTCTCCACTAACTGCCCCTGGGTTTGCCTTTGTCCGCCGCACGGGATGGCTCCCGAGGCAACGCGGTGAGATAATGCCATCCAACGCAGGCAATGGAGCCTGAAAATATAGGTGACGGCGGCATGGCCCGAGCCAGCACTTTTGGCCCGCCTCCGTAGCCTCCTTTTTCATATGCGGTCCGCGATACGCCTATGGGAGCGATTCGCTCGTGCAAGGCTGTAAACACGCAGAGAAAACGAGGTATTGGATGAATAGCGAACCGATCTACAAAGAATTCCTTCTTGGAGAAGGCTTAAGCGAGTTGAAGAAAATTCGAGATGGCTGGAGGGATGAAAGCGGCTATTCCGAGTCGAGGGGAGGAACCTCTTTAATACCTGAAAATCTATGCAATGTCTCAGGGTCCGAACGGCTTAACTATACCTTCATCATGGACAGAGCCAATGAGTGCATGTATCGACTGATTTGCGAGTCGATTTCCATGCTTCTTACAGAATATGGATACATAACACTACGTGCCCGCGTTCGCAGAAGCGATGCTTACCAATATCTCCCAAAAGACGGCCTAGCCGGGCCGACCGTCCTCAAAGCGAGCAAGAGGGTGGTCCGCATAATCAAGGTGGATGTCGATGGCTCCCCGAGCGTTTTTGTATTCAAGGAACCTGGATTAGACCAGAGTCTCCCGAAAGAGCTTGAGGATTCGCTGAGGGAAAACTTTGGGGTATCGAAAATCACCTACGTCTCTTTGGTTATGGACGGAGCGAAGAGGGAGGTTCTCAATTACGAGTCGGTGAAGGACGCTACGCCCTACATCTCGGTTAAAGAGTTCTTCCGCCTGTTCTTTCCACAAGAGGAGTTCGACAAATTCGAGGAGGCTGTGGTTGAGCTTAGGCAGAAAGCGCGTTCCTACTATGGCTTGAGCATAACCAAATCGCTTAACCATTTGCGCATGGGCCATTTCAGGAGAGACATCCGAGACCGTCTGATCGGCTACAAACCAGACGTGGAATTGGGGTCCGAACAGAGAATGGCCATAGACAAGAGCTTTGTCGTAGACGGCAGATACTCGGCGTTGACCGGTGACACGGATTTCGCAGTAAGCTTCCAGACCGCAGAATGGCTAAGGGATTCTTTAACGCATGCAGGATGCATAGATTTCGCCCCCATCGCGTTGGAGTACTTCAAATCGCTCGAACAATTCCTGTACAGATTTCTTTACGCCATACATAAGACTTCGAAATCGAAGAGTAGGCGTATTTACTACGGCAAAAAGCTCGGAGAAAACCCTTACTACCTGCCTGCGAAAAGAGATGGCGTTCCCGACAAATCGCGACACATAGAAGTCAAGGACGGAGAAATCGAAATCAACGATGAGCTTTTCACGGATGGTTTCGAATATGTCTTAGACCTCGGTAGGCTCACAAGGTTCTTCGGCGACTATGTTTGCGAGAAGCAGCAGCTGTACAGCCGCAATGAAGACCTTCTCGATACGGCGATAAGCGAGGATACGTACGAGTCGATAATTCGCGCACTCCAAAGCGCTCGAACGATGAGGAACGGCATTGCTCACAAAGACAATCTCTACGATTGGACCGAGATGGAAAGCGCCCGGTCGTCAGTCCTCTTGGCTTTCTACTTAGTCCTAGGTTCTTACAGCATCGATACTGAAATGCGAAGCCTCCTCGGCATCGAAAGCGATTGCGTGCAGAAAAGCGAGGAGTGGAAGCTCTGCAACTACGTGGCATCGGCGGCCGTTCCTAAAGGCAATCCTCTTGAGTTTCCCGTTTTTTATCTCGATGGCGACGATTCCCCCGAGGCCGCCTTGTTTGCTTGCCCCGACGACGAAGAATCCGATCCCGACCGATATGGAAAAGCCCAATCGTTCTCGGGTGTGTACTTCAAGAGAATCGGATCGCATAAGCGTTACGATATCTCGTACCCAACTGACCGTCTTCCCTCATTGGTTGAACAAGGGATGCTGATTATCTGCGGTGAGGGGCTGAAGCTCATGGGGCCTCAAAAGGTCATCTACAGAGACGGAAATTACCTTGGGGACACGAGCGCAGAGTGACTTCGAACCCAGGGCGTGGACCTCGCGCTCCCGCCCTAAAGACCATCGTGGCCGGTTTTAAGGGCGGGAGCGCGAGGAATGTCCGTAGGGTTCATGCCTTCCCGGGCGCAAGCCACCAGTCCGTAACCGCAGGTGAGGCAGCGCCGTGGCTTGCACGCTGGTGGCAAATTCGCAGGTCAAACATCTCCGTCATCTATCGACGAAACGAGAAGCCCCACGTTGACGCGTCTATGAGTTGATGACCTGAACGACGGTCGTCCTAGTTGCCAGCTTCCGCATCAGAGAAACCACTTGGAGCAGAAGCCGATCTGGAAGACCGAATGGACGAGCATCGAGATTCCGAGGCAGACCATCATCGCGCAAAACCCGATTCCGGCCCATTTCAAGAAAGGGTCTTTTTCTTGCTTGTCGGAAGCTCGCTCCATCCAGTCGCGCGAATACGTATCGCCGTACTCGTCGCTCTTTGAGGCCTCTTTCGAAAGCAGCTCGAGAGCTTCGTCGAGGTCATCAGCAAGCTTGTTTCCGTCGATTCCGACCTTGAAAAGATGAGTCTCATCATGCTGCTTGAGCGCCGATTGGTTCTGCAAAAGGTAGAACCTCTCGCCGTTCACCCCGTTCGCCAGAGCGGTCCTCTCGCTCGAAAACGACCGAATCTCCTTCTTGAGCCTTGAGAAGGCCCCCCTTGCCCTCGATTCCGAACTTCTGCGCGAGCGACTCAAGCTGCCAGAGCAGGTCGTACAGCCCCACCGCGGGCAGGAGCCCGGCCCCGTACGCCTTCTCGAGCATCGACCGCTCGAAGCGATCGTAAACGGGGATCGCCTCCCCGTACGTCAACCTGGTGCCAACTTCGGGGAAATCATTGCATTCCATATCGTCTCCTATCATTCGAATCGAGAGTTAATTCCTTGGGGCGCGTCACGCGTCGACGACGCCGCGTCCCACAACAGCGGTTGTTGCTTCCGCGTGGGCGCATCGCCTAGCACGCAGGGCGCAGATCAAGCCTGAAATCACCTTTGGCGATAGAGAGGCTGTAGTTCGACCCGACTAAAACAGCGATGCCCATCAAGGCCAGACCGCAAGCGGCGATCAGCTGCTCCGGCGAAAAGCCGAGGATCCTCCTTCCGTTATCGCACGCCGCCTCCGCTACGGCATCGGCTGACGAAATCGTCGGGGCGTTCACCGCCCGTCCGGCGTCGTTCATAGTTGGCTCCCTACTCTCTCTTCCATTGCTTCGACCCTTATTTTCAACCGTCATCGGAATTTCGTCTCCTCTGACTGGTTTGGATTGCCTACAATTTCATAGGCAATAAAGCTGTTTATGGAGGACCTGCAATGTCTAGGACATTCACCGAGGAGGAGATCTCCGAGTTAAAGGAAGCCGGATTCGCGGCGAGCGGCACATCGAGAAGCAGGATCCTGTCCGTTCTCGACCTCCTCGTCCGCTTCACCGATGAGAGGACGGGCATATCCGCATCGGAAATCGCGCGCGTCATAGGCATTTGCTCCGAGAGGCCGACGTCGGAGAATGCCATTCTCAAGGACCTCCACCAGATAAGCGAAAGCATGCCAATGGGAATCCGCGTAGCGATACCAAGCCACGGTGAGAACATTGGGTTCAGAGCTATAAACAAGCCCTTGTCATCCGAGGAGGCAATCCTGATTTCCGACGTAGTGGGGACAAGCTCCTTCATCGGCGAGGCGCAGAAGGAAGCAATTTCCTCGAAGGTGCTCGTTTTCTCCTCCGACTACGACGTTGACGAAAGCATAGAAACCGTGTTTGTCGACCGCAAAGCCGGTAAAGACACTGATATGTTTTTTGGCGTCCTCCATGCCGTATCCCGAGCAATCCGGATGAACGAAAAGGTCGCCTTCAAGAAGCAGGTTCACCTGATGAGCGGACCCACCGTAAAAGTCGGGTTCTATGAGGAGGACCCGGTTGCGATCGTGTTCAGCTTCGGCCGTTACTATCTCGAGAGTATGCATCTCGATGAAAGCGGCTTTCCCATCCCCCACTTCCATCGACTAGACGACATCACAGACCTAGTTATCACAGGAAAACCGGTGTCGGATCGGGATAAGGTAGAGGCGCTGAGGACGCGCGTGGTCGCGGACACGCGCCAGCGGGTCGACATGTTCGGCTCGGGCACCGCCAGAAAGCTGTTCCTGGAAGTATCCGGCACTCATGCCAAGTACGTTTACGAAAGGTTCGGCCACGACCTCAAATTCTGTCACATCGACGAGAGCGACGAAAGAAACGTCATCGGCTACGCCTGCGTCAGCGTGATGCCGTCTCCGACCTTTTACAGGTGGCTATTCGGGATGGACGGCGCGGTGAGGCTGGCGAAGCCTAAGGGGAAACGGTGGGTCGAGAGCTTCCCGAATGCCGTCGCCTCCGACCTAGAATCCTATATCCAAGATTACGAAGCAGCATCAGAGGGCTACAAAGCCGCACTGGATGCAGCTATTTCACGATTGGACTCGAAGAGCTGCCGGCAATGAGGCAATCCCAATCGGTCCGATTCAAAAGCCAATATTGACTAACTCGAATTCGGCTCGCATCCTCGCGCCGTTCGTCTGCTCCCATTCGTCCGAAATGACAACCACAGCAGGTCGTGTCCCAACGGATGGGTACCATTTATCCGGGTGCACCTGGGGCAACGGGTTGAAGAACCTGCACAAGGTCGCTCGCAGAACACGCAACATCAAACACGACAGAAGAGGCGAACGACAGATGCCGGACCCCGGACGACAGCACCGCGGAAGACGAGCATTCCGACCACAACCGAACAACTCCAGCTACTAGGCAGGCGCCCGCATGGGTGCCTTTTACTTTTCAGGGACTTAGCCGCGAGCTAAGGCACGCGGCTCATGGCCGTTTCGTGAAGGCACGACCAGCTCGACCCACTTCGACCCGTTTCCGCTCCTGCCGTGCTCACCAATCGCCATCAGGCGGTTCAATCGTCGTGCAGACGAAAAGGCACACGGTGTCGTGCGGTGTCCTCGCGCGGTGCCGCACGGGAAGATTGGAGGAACCATGGCACGCACAGCCGAATGCGCCGCGCCCGAGGGAAGCCGAGATCGGGACGAATGGATGACGGTGATCGAGATGCAGGAGTACATGAGGGCGAGCCGAAACAAGGCGTACGACCTCATCTGGTCGGGAGAGATCGACTCGTACAGGCTCGGAAGGAAGCTCCTGGTGTCGAGGGCGTCAGTGGACGCCTACATCGAGTCGAGGAGCGGCAGGAAATGACGGCGGCGACCGCCCCGGGAGCCGCCCGCGGCCGGGCACGCGAGGGAGCCTCGAGACGAAAGGAGCTCGAGGACGACCATGACCAAGAGCATTAGCAGGAGCCAGGTGAGGCTCATCGCATCGACCAACGCGATATTCGGCGCCGACGAGGCGTGCGCGATGCTGCGCATCAGCCGCGACGCAATGTACCGGCTCGCCAAGGACCCCGACGACCCGTTCCCGATCCGCTACATCGGCGGCAAGACGCGCGACGGCATCGTTCTGCACGACGAGCTCGTCGCATGGGTCGAGCGGAACAGCATCGTCGGCTCGCCCAGAAGGGATTAGCGCCGATGGCAGCCGCAGGCCCGAGGGGACGCGACGGCCCCTCCCCGCGCGAGTTCACGGCGGTACGGCACTTCATGATGGCGGACCTGGGCCTCTCCGGCCTTCCCCTGCTCGTCTACGCGCGCATCTTCGGCTTCTGCGACGCCGGGTGCGGCTACTTCGAGAGCAAGGGTGGCCTGGCACGATTCCTCAACGTGCAGGAGCGCAGCGTCCACCGCGCCATCCGCGACCTGCTCGACCGGGGCCTCATCGAGGAATGCGGCGTGCACGCCCCGGCGCGCGGGCACGCCACCAAGCGGTACCGCATCGTGCGCGAGAGGCTGCCGCCCGGAGCGCTGGCAACCCCTGACGATTCGTCAGGGTTCCCGGCGCGAAAGGGTGACGAAATGACAGGGTTCGCCGAGAACAAGGGTGACGAACCGTCAGGGTTCGCAGCCCGAACCCCTGACGAGATGACAGGGAAACCCCTGACGATATGCCACCCAATAAGCAAAAGGGACAACAAGGACTTCAGAAGATAAGGAAGGGGCGCCCGATGGACCGAGCGGGACTCATCACCCTGGAGCAGGCCCGTGCGGCCGGGCTCTCCTTCGACGAGCCGGAGCCGAGGGCGTGCCCGCACTGCGGCGCCGCCCTCGATCCGCTCGGCGCGGCGCTGGCGGGCAGGGTCGCCTGGGTCTCCGCCGCCCCCTGCCCGTGCGAGGGCGCAGCCAGCGAGCGGGAGTCCGAGGCGCGAAGGCGCGCGGCCCTCGCCGCCAAGGAGGAGGCCGCCCGCCGGGAGAAGGCGCTCTCGCGCGCGGGCATCCCCAGGCGCTACTGGGCCGCCGAGGCCGACCGCCCCGAGTTCGCCGAGTACATCGCCTCGTTCGCGGGCAACGGGGGCGCCGGGCTCTACATACACGGGGGCGTCGGCGCCGGCAAGACGCACGCCGCCTCCGCCATGGCCAGGCTGTTCGCCGAGGCCGGCTACGACGTCGCCTTCACGACGGCCAAGGGCATGCTCGAGCGCGTGAAGGCCACGTTCGACGAGGGCGGCACCGAGGCCGCCGTCGCGCGGTACGCCAAGTGCGACGTCCTCGTGCTCGACGACCTCGGCAAGGAGGACGCGACGGAATGGTCCGTCGGCACCGTGTTCAGCGTGCTCGATGCGCGCTACGAGGACATGCGCCCGACCATCGTCACGTCGAACTACGCGCCGGGCGCGCTGGCGGACAGGCTCGCAAGGCGCGGCGAGCGCGTCACGGCAGAGGCGATCGCGAGCAGGATCTCCCAGACCTGCAGGACCGTCTACCTGGGCGGAAGGGACAGGCGCCGCCTCGGCTAGCTTGTGCGCTTCCCGTGGAGGCGCGGACGGCTCGACCCAGCTCGACCCATCGCAGGCGGCCCCGATGCCCGCCGCAATCGAAATCGCTATACACGTCTTGGGCGGCGCCGACGCGCCGGCACGCACGCCTGCTCCGACTCGCACCGTGCCCCCATCGCGAGGACGCCGCCCGCCAAGCAACAAACGAAAGGCGGAGGGCCCATGGACGGCTTCGAGAGGATAACCGGCCGCGAGCACGACGGGCTCGTGGAGAAGTGCCAGGAGAACGGCTGGCTCAAGGTCGGCGGCTTCGACTGGCAGGACGACCCGTTCCTCGAGGAGTACCCCTACGAGTTCTCCCGCACGGACAGCGTCGACAGGCTCCGCGAGGCGCTCGGCTCGGGCAACTGGGCCATACGCCAGGGGTTCTGCTACCGCGACCTCGCGTTCATCCAGCAGGTGAACGGCGGCGACGAGTGGTGGACGCTCAAGCGCGACGGCGACGCGTGGACCGGCTTCGAGAGCTGGAGCTTCGGCGCCATCGCCCAGGAGCCCGAGCGGTTCGAGCGCGCCATGCGCGACATGTGCGAGGCGACGCCGGAGCAGTGCCGCAGCGGCGAGTGGGCCCATCTGCACGAGAAGGCTCCCGAGCCGCTGGCGCAGCGCGCCGCGTCCGCCCGCGAGGCGAGCCGCGCGCACGCCGGGCAGGAAGCCCGCGCCCCAATGGCGCGCGAGAGGGCCGTCGGGGTCGAATAGGGACGACCGGGGCGCGAAGGCGCCCTTTTTCATCTCGACTGGAAGGGAGGCGCGGGATGGCGAGCGACTACGGGGACGAGGCGGGCGGCAAGCTGCTCGACTGGATGCTGAGGATCGGCCAGGAGGCCGGCGCCGAGGCAATGGCGCGCAGCGCGAGGGAGCTCTCCGAGCGCCTCGCGGGAATCCGCGGGACCATCGCCGGCGGGCGCGCCGAGCCCATCGCGGCCGACGGCGTGCCGGCCTACGCGAAGCTCAGCCTCGAGGAGCTCTCTGGGCTTCCCGAGTACGCGACGATCAAGGAGGTCGTCTCCGACAAGCTGCGCGCCGCGTCGGTCGAGCACCACATCATCCCCGGCGAGGGCCGCGACTGGCTGCTCTTCAAGGTGGAGGACGCCCCCGAGGTCGACGAGGCCTTCCGCCAGCTGGAGCAAGAGACGGGAAAGGCCGCCGATCGCGCAAGGGAGCGGCTCTCCGAGATCGCCGAGAGGCGCCAGGCGCCCGAGCGGCTGGCGGAGCGCGCCGAGCGGGCGCGCGAGGCGTCGAGGGCCCACAGCCAGGGCATCGGCCGGGACCGCGGCCCGCGCCAGATCGAGGGGCCCGAGAGATGAGGTGGCAGGCGGCGGCCGCGCTGGCCGCGGCGGCGTTCGCCGCGGGAGACTTCGCGGCCGCGGCAATCGCGGCGTCGGGCACGAGCCCGATCCTCGACCCGGAGGCCGCCATGGCGGCGATCCCCGCGGCGCTCCGCGCGGGGCGCGTCTTCTCCGCGGAGGCGGTTCCCCTGTGCGCCGGGACCGCCTGCGCGTGCGGCGCGCTCCTCGCCTGGGCCCGCTCACTGGGGACCAAGGGGGCCCGGCGCGACGGCGAGGAGCACGGTAGCTCCAGGTGGGCCACGCGCAAGGACATCGCGCCCTTCGGCGACCCCAAGGACCCCGACAACAACATCATCCTCACCGACAACGCGCGCATCCGCCTCGTGAGCCGCAGGTTCGACCTCTCCACCGACACCAACGACAACGTGCTCGTGGTGGGAGGACCCGGCACCGGCAAGACGCGCTACTACGTCAAGCCGAACCTCCTGCAGGCCAACGCCAGCTTCTTCGTGACCGACCCGAAGGGCACGCTCATCCGCGAGATGGGCAGCGCGCTGGCGGAGCTCGGCTACGAGATCCGCGCGTTCGACACCATCGACTTCACGCGCTCCATGCGCTTCAACCCCATAGCCTACATACGCGACGAGGCGGGCGTCATCCGCTTCGCCCGCGGCATCGTCGCCAACACCGAGGGCGACGCCGACCACAAGGGCGACCCCTACTGGGAGAAGGCCGAGCGCCTGGTCTACACCGCGCTCACGGCCTACCTCGTCATGCACTGCGAGCCCGCCGACCGAAACCTCGACGGGCTGCTCACGCTGCTCTCGCTCGCCGACGCCCGCGACGACCCGGGCTACATGAGCCCGCTCGACATGGTGTTCCGCGAGCTGGAGACCGGCGAGCGCTACGTCAGGCGCGGCGGCGCCTCGGCGGAGGGCGGATCGCTGCGCGGCTTTTCCGAGGAGGACGGCGCGTGGGAGTGGGTCAAGGTCCGCGAGCCCGCGCCGCCCGACGACTTCGCGCTCGCGAGCTACCGCGAGTTCCGCGTGGCCGCCGGCGACACCATGAAGTCGATGCTCTCGAGCTGCAACGTCCGCCTGAAGCCGCTTTCCATCCGCGCCGTGCGCGACCTCACCTCCAAAGACGAGCTCGACCTCGCCCACATGGGCGACGAGGGCGCCAAGGTCGCGCTCTTCGCGTCTATGAGCGACACCGACTCGACCTTCGACTTCCTGTTCGCCCTGCTCATGGATACGGCCGTGAGCGCGCTTTGCGCCGAGGCGCTCGAGGCGCACGGCGGCTCGCTGCCCACGACGGTGCACTTCGTCTTCGACGAGTTCGCCAACATCGGGCGCATACCCGACTTCGAGCGGACCATCGCCGTCACCCGCAGCAGGAACATCGCCGTCTCGATGATCGCCCAGTCGCTCTCGCAGCTGAAGGAGACCTACGGCGACAACAACGCCGAGACCATCGTGAACGCCTGCGACACGCTGCTCTACCTGGGCGGCAAGGCGAACGAGACCAACGAGGAGATCAGCAAGATGGCCGGCAAGCAGACGGTGGCGAGCGAGACGCAGAGCGACTCGCGGGGCGCCGGCTGGACCCGGACCGTGAACCGCGGCATCTCCGAGCGCGACCTCATACAGCCCGCCGAGGTGGCGCGCATGCCGCGCGAGGACGCGCTCGTGCTCGTGAACGGGTGCATGCCGCTCATGGACCGGAAGTACCGGCTCGAGCGCCACCCGCGCTCGCGCCTGCTCGAGGAGGCCACGCGCCGCGGCCCGTTCGACTTCGCGGAGTACCGCAGGCGGAAGGACGGCGCCTCGTGACGGGGCCGCGGAGGGCGCGGGCCTCCCCCGCCGCGGGGGAGGAGCAGCAAGGAACATCGTCAACCGAAAGCAAAGGAGAGCAGCATGCTCGCAAACGTCATCAAGCTCGTGTCGGGCTGCGTGACCTTCCTCGGCGGCTTCCTGGTCGTGTGGGGAGCGGTCTCGCTCGGCCTGGCCATCAGGGAGCAGCAGGGCGGCCCGCAGATCGCGACCGCCATTTCCACCATCGCCGGCGGCGCGATCATCATCGCCGCGTCGGTCTACTTCGGGCAGCTGGACACGTCCTGGCTGCCGGCATAGGGGGCGTCGCGGATGGCGCTCCGGATACCGGTGCAGAAGGACATCGGGGAGTACGAGGAGAAGATCGTCGGGAAGATGAGCCTGCGCACGCTCGCATGCGTGTCGCTCGGCTTCGGCAGCGCGGTCGGGGCGGCGGCCTTCGTCCACCTGGGCCTGCACGCCGACGTCGCGGACGCGGCCTTCCCGATCATGCTCTGCAGCATGCCGTTCTGGCTCGCCGGGTTCTGGCGGCCCTTCGGCATGCGCGCCGAGGAGCTGCTGCCGCTTTTGGCGGCACACGAGCTCTCCCCGCAGCTGCTCGCGTACGAGCCCTGCCTCGCCGGGAGCCTCCCCGAGGGCTCGCCGCGCCCGGGCCGCCCGGGACGTCGCGCGAGGCGCAGGGCAAGGAAGAAAGGAGCCGAGCTCTATGAGCCGAGCAAGAAGCAACAAGGAGAATAGGCCGAAGCGCCCGAGCACCCTCGGGCTGCTCCTCGGCGGCACGGGCGGGCGCAAGGACGCCTCGAAGGGCGCGGAGGCCGAGCGGCAGAGGCGCCGCCGGGAGCGCGACCGCTCGCGCGAGATGGCCGCCTACGTCGGCTACGACGCCATGTACAGGGACGGCATCGCCCAGGTGATGCCCGGGGTGTTCAGCCAGACGGTCGAGTTCTCCGACATCAGCTACCAGTCCGCGCGCAAGGAGGCGCGCGAGACGGCCTTCACCGTGATGAGCTCGCTGTTCAACTACTTCCCGGCGGACTCCCACGTGCAGCTCCAGGTAGTGAACGCGCCCATCCCCGCCGACGAGGTCGGCCGCAAGGTCTTCTTCGAGCCCGGGGAGCGCGCCACCGCCGGGCTCGCCGAAGAGTACAACCGGATCCTCAACGACAAGATGCGCGAGGGCGTCTCGAACCTCGTGCGCCACCGCTACCTGACCTACGCCGTGGGCGCCGACGACGTCGACGCCGCGGTGCCCAAGCTCGCGCGCATCCGGGGCGACGTGGAGCAGACGCTCGCGCGCATACGCTGCTCGTCGCGCGCCCTCGACGGCGTCGAGAGGCTCGAGCTTTTGCAGGGGCAGCTGCGCCCGGGGTCGCGCTTCGAGTTCTCCTGGGACAAATTGTCCCCGACGTCGGGAGCGCGCACGAAGGACTTCGTCATGCCCTCCACGCTCGACTTCAAGCCCGAGGGCAGGTCCGACTGCTTCCGCAGCGACGGGCGCTACGGCGCGGTGCTCGCGGTGCGCAGCTTCGGGTCAGTCATCGAGGAGACCTACCTCGCCTCCATCATCGACCTGCCGCTGCCGCTCAACGTGACGCTGCACGTGCAGCCCATCGCGCAGAGCGAGGCGCTCGCGCTCGTGAAGCGCCAGATCGACTGGATGGACAAGGAGATCATCGACGAGCAGATGAGCGCCGTGAAGAAGGGCTACGACTACCAGATCCTGCCGCCCGAGCTGCGCTTCTCGAAGGAGGAGGCCGAGGAGCTGCTCGACTTCCTGCGCAACAAGTCCGAGCGCCTGTTCGTCTACACGGGCCTCGTCTACACCTGGGCCGACAGCCTCGAGGAGCTCGACCGCCGCGTCCAGCAGGTGACGAGCGTCGCGCAGGGCTGCACGATCGGCCTCGAGCCGCTCCACTTCCGGCAGCGCCAGGCTCTCAACTCGGTGCTCCCGCTCGGGGACAACCACGTCACCGTGAGCCGCTACCTCACCACGGGGCAGGTGGCCATGCAGATGCCCTTCGCCAGCCAGAGCCTCGACGAGGCGGGCGGAGGCTACTACGGGCAGTCCAGGGAGAGCGGGAACCTGGTGCTGTGCGACCGCAAGCGCCTGGCGAGCCCCATGGGCTTCGTGTGCGGCAAGCCCGGATCGGGCAAGAGCTTCTCGGTGAAGCGCGAGATAACCAACACCGTGCTCGCGCACCCCGAGGACGAGGTCGTGATCTTCGACCCGGCCGGCGAGTACGGCAACCTCGTCGGCGCGCTCGGCGGTGCGAACGTCGAGCTCGCCCCGGGATGCTCGGCGGTGCTCAACCCCCTCGACACCGCCGACGTCGCGGACCGCGCCGACGCCGCCAAGCTCGCGTACAAGACCGACGCGGTGCTCGCGCTCTCGAGCGCGCTCATGGCCGAGGGCCGCGAGGGCCTGCCGGAGCGCGACCGCTCGATCATCGCCCGCTGCGTCGGCGAGGCGTACCGGGAGTGCGCGAGGGACGGCCGCCTGCCCACGCTCGGCGACTTCCACGCGGCGCTGCTCGCTCAGCCCGAGCCCGAGGCCGCCGACATCGCGCTGCGCTACGAGCGCTACGTGAAGGGCGCGTTCTCCTTCTTCAACGGCCAGAGCAACGTGGCGCTCGACAACCGCATCACCAACATCGACATGCACGGCCTCGGCCAGAACATGCGCGTGTTCGGCATGATCACGGCGCTCGAGATGGTGCGCAACCGCGTGATGGTAACGCCGCCGCGCCCCAACTACACCTGGCTCTACATCGACGAGGTGCAGAGCCTCTTCGCGCACCCGACGGTGGTCGAGTACTTCGCCCGCCTGTGGCGCGAGGGGCGCAAGTTCGGCCTCATCTGCACCGGCATCAGCCAGAACACGAGCCACATGCTGGCCAACGCCGAGGCCCGCGACATGGTGCTCAACTCCGAGTTCTTCCTGCTGCACAAGCAGTCCACCGCCGACCTCGACGCATGGGCGGAGATGCTCCAGCTCTCCGCCACGGAGCGCGGCTACATCGGCGACGCCGTCAAGCCCGGCGAGGGCCTGCTCATCAGCGCCGGGATCCGCGTGCCCATCACCGACGACTTCCCGAAAGGCCCGCTCTACGACCTGTGGAACACCAAGCCCGCAGAGGTCGCCGAGCGCGAGATGCGCCGGGCGGCGCGAGAGGCGGAGGAATAGGAATGGCCGGCCCGAGCGAGGGCGGCGGGATGCTCGAGGTGGTCGGGGCGCAGCGCCGCGACGTGCTCACCGCGGGCGACGTCGCGGAGACCGAGCGCGACGCCCTGGGAAACGTCTCGGAGGGTGCCGGCCCGCTCGACGAGGCGGGAGGCCCCGCCGCAACGGCGAAGGGGCGCCCTTCCAGGCCCGACGCGCCGGAAGGCGGGCTCGGGGACAAATTGTCCCAACCAGCCGGCGACCGGCGCGCGGCGGCCGCGATGCGCTCGCGCGTCGATGCGGCGAAGCTGGCGATCGCCCGGGAGGCCGTCTCCCAGCTCGACGACTCGGAGGAGCTCGAGGGCGCCTCGGGCATGTACGACGCGGGGCGTGCGGCCAAGAAGGCCGCGGGAAGGCTGCGGCAGAGGAAGGCGAAGAAAGCAGCCCAAGGCAGCCGCAAGGCGGCGACCGCGCTCGGCGCCCCAAAGGGAGGCGCGCGCGGCCCCGAGGCAGCCGGCGCGACCGCCCCGGCCAAGCACCAGGCGGCCCAGGCGGCCGCGCAGGCGTCGGGCGAGGCGGCCCGAGCCGCGGGGTCGAAGGGCGCCGCCTCCGCGATCGCGGGCGCGGTCTCGGGCGCAGCGCCCGCCCTGCTCGGGGCGGTGGCCGGCATCGTGGCCTTCGTCGCCTGCGCGCTCGCCGTCGCGCAGCTGCTGAGCGCGCTGTTCGGCTTCTGGGACGACGCGGCCTCCAAGCAGGGCCTCGAGGGGCTGCCGCCCTACATCACCTACGAGATGGTCGAGGCGGCGCTCGAGTGCCAGGAGGAGTACGGGCACCCGGCGGGCTGCACCATCGCGCAGATCATCCAGGAGTCCGGCCAGGGCGACCGCATGAGCCAGCTCGCAGAGCGCGACCACAACCTCTTCGGCATGAAGTGGTGGTCGGGCTACGCGGGCTGCCCCGAGGTGGCCGGCAAGGCGAACTGGGCCACCAGCGAGGAGTACGTGCCCGGCGAGCACACCCAGATCACGGCGAGCTTCATCCGCTTCACCGGCGACGCCGAGTGCATCCGCTTCCGCAGCAGGGTCTTCCTGCAGGCGGAGCGCTACTCGGGCAACGCCCTCATCCGGGAGGCGATCGAGAGGCACGACTCGGACAGGATGGCCGAGGGGCTCAAGGACGCCGGCTGGGCGACCGACTCGTCCTACGTCGAGTCCCTGAAGTCGATCATGGCGCAATGGGGCCTCTACCGGCTCGACTCCATGACGGTCGAGGACCTGAAGGACTCGACCGCGAACGGGAACGCGATCGTCGAGGCGGCGTACAGCCAGCTCGGCGTGCCCTACGTGTGGGGAGGCTCGACCCCCGGCAAGGCGCTCGACTGCAGCGGGCTCACGCAGTACTGCTACGCGCAGGCGGGCATCCGCATAAGCCACTACACGGGTTCCCAGTACGAGGAGCTCAGGCGCATACCGCTCTCGGAGGCGAAGCCCGGCGACATCCTCTACCGCTCGGGCCACGTGGCCATCTACATCGGCGACGACAGGTACATACACGAGCCGCGAACGGGCGACGTGTGCCGCATAGCGAGCGGCATCGGCAGCTTCAGCTGCGCGCTCACCGCGAGATAGGAGAAACCAATGCAGGGAAAGTCAAGGGTCATGGCCGCCGTCGCGGCAGGCGCGCTCACCGTGGCGCTCGGCGCGGGCGCGGCGCGCTGCGCCATCGCCCCGCAGGAAGGCGCGCAGGATAGTCCCCAGGAGCAAGAGCAGCCCGCGGCTGCAGGCGCCGACGCGGCAACCGGGAAGGCCGCCTCGGGCGCCGAGGCGCTCTGGAACACCGCATGGACGGGCGCCGACGACCCGACAGCCACGCTGCGGATCGTCGAGGGCGCCATGGTGGAGAGCGCGGGCGGCACCGAGCGCGCCTGGTTCTTCTCGGCCGAGGAGCCCTCCGAGGCCGGCGGCGTGCTCAGCGTGCCCATCGAGGTCAAGGGAACCGGCGACAAGGCGGGAGGGCTCTCGCTCATCCAGGTCTCGGGCGACGGGGACGCCCGCACCCTGGCATGCGACCTCCTGACGCAGGCCTACGTGCCCCAGAAGGCGCAAGACGGAGCGTTCTCCGTGACCGGCACCGACGACCGCCTCTCCGAGGCGCTGGGCGCGGATGCCGCCGCCATCGAGGAGGCCGTCGCCGGGAAGGCGGCGGAGGTGTCCCCGCAGGCGGCGGGAGCCACCTGGGACAAGGAGGTGTGGCTCGACTACGCCGGGAACGTCGCGTCGACGACCTTCACGCTCGACGACCCCGCCTCGACGGTGGTCACCGTGGTCTCGCGCGGCGGCTCGCTGGAGGCGATGTAGCCGTGCGGGCGCTCAAGGCGCAGCGCCGCAGGGCGTTCGCCATCTCCGCCGCGGCGGCGTTCGCCCTCTGCGCGCTCCTGCTCGTCCCCGCGCAGCCGGCATACGCCGACATAGCCGGGGACGTCAACGATTGGCTGTGCGGCCTTCTGCGCGACTGCTGCAACTGGATGTTCAAGGCTCAGACGGGCGTGCTCGGGTCGATCGGCGCGAACGGGATCCTCTCGGCCGACTTCGCGCACATGCTCACGAGCTCGAGCGACCTGACCATGCACGACGTCGCCCGGGGCGTATGGCAGGTTGCCATCCTGCCGATCGGGTGCGGGGTGCTCGGCCTGGTCTTCACCCTGAAGCTCGTCGAGATCTCCCAGCGCATGGACGGCAGCCAGAGCCTTCCCGGCGTCAAGGAGGTCGTTTTCCTCCTCGTGTTCTTCGCCGTGTTCCTGTTCCTCATACAGAACAGCTTCGACCTGATGGCGTCGATCTACGAGGTCTGCGGGCTCGCCATCGACCGAGTCGAGGCGCTCTTCGGCGCCGGAGGCGCGCTCGACCTGCCCGAGGTGTCCGTCGTCACCACCGACGACGACATCCCGTCGCTCATCGCCATGCTCGTCGTGAGCCTCATCAGCTGGGTCGTGGTGCTGGCGGCCTACGTCGTCGCCCTCGTGGTCTGCTGGGCCCGCGCGCTCCAGCTCTACATCATGGCCGCGTTCGCCCCGATCCCGCTGGCGTTCCTCGGCATGGACGCCACGCGCCAGATAGGCCTTGGCTACCTGAAGAGCTTCGGGGCGGTCTGCATCGCCGGCGTCATCATCCTCGTGCTGCTCATATCGTTCCCGCTCGTGCTCGGCGGGCTCACCGGGGCGAACCCCGGGACGGGCACCCCGGCCGACGCGGTCGCAAACGGGCTCACCTACGCGCTGCAGTACCTGGCCATGTGCGTGCTGCTCATCCTGGCCCTCGTGAAGAGCGGCTCCTGGGCGCGCGACATCGTGAGCGGCTTCTAGCGGAAAAGCGAGGAAGGGGGCGGTCGCCATGAGATAGGGGCACCGCGCCGGGGCACGCGTCCCGGCGGATGAAGACAAGGACCGATTGAAAACGAAAAGGAGGAAAGACATGGAAGAGAGGAAGAACGTGTACCTCTCGCTGCACAAGAGCTTCGTGCGCGAGGGCATCGAGTACACCGACCGCGCGACCGGCGAGACCAGGACCTTCAACTCGGCGACCCTTCCCAAGGGCACCGTCGTCGACGGCGTGGACGTGGGAGGCTACGAGTTCAGCCCCATGTTCGTGAACGAGAGCCGCTTCAAGGGGGCCGACTTCCGGGACATACCGCTGCTCGCGAACCGCGAGGTGTGGCTGAGGAAGACGGTGATGGGCCCGGACGGCCAGCCCGAGCTCGACGAGGACGGCCGCGCGGTCAAGGACACCGTGAAGGTCATGCCCGCGCAGCTCAAGGAGGCCGTTGACGCAGGGCGCTCGCGCTACCTCGCGGAGCGCGCCGAGCACGCCCGCCAGGCGAGCCGCGCCGCCGAGCACGAGGCGCCCCGCGCACAGCGAAGCGTCGAGAGATAGGGAGGCGGAAAGATGAACGCAGCGAAAGACTGCACCCTGCAGGAAAAGCTCCTCCGATGCGCCATGGCGCTCATCCTGGCGGCGGGGGCGCTGCTCGCCTCCGTGGCGGCCTCGCCCGCCTACGCCGCGCCGAGCACGGTAGACGTGTCCATCGGCGGCAAGATCCCCTACGGCGGCTTCGCCACCACGTGGATGAGCGCCGACGGGAACATCGCCTACTGCGCCGAGCCCTCGTCCCCGACGCCCGCGCCGGGCTCCTACTCGACGAGCCCCGTGCCGAGCGGCGACGTGACAGCGGCGATCTGGTACTCGTTCGGCTCTCCCGGCTTCGACGCGTCGATGTTCCCGGGCAGCTGGTACGACGGCGGCGGCTGGGACGACGCGAAGTACGCCGCGGCGAGCCATGTGCTCATCGCCTACGCCTACTCTGGGTCCGAGTCGGCTGCCACGCACGGCACGAGCGCCGAGTTCGCCTCCTGGGCGAAATCCGAGCTGATCGGCGGGACCTTCGCCAAGATGAAGGCGGGCGCCGGCAAGGTATCCGCCGGGTTCGAGGCATTCTGCGTCAGGACCGGCGGCGGCTCTCAGACGCTCGTGAGCTTCAGCTGGTCCACGGGCGGAGTCAAGGTCGCCAAAACGGACTCCGAGGCGGGCGCGGAGCCCCAGGGCGACGCCTCGCTCGACGGCGCGAGCTTCTCCGTCGTTAACGAGACCGGCCGCTACGTGCTGGTCGGCGGCAAGTACTACGCCGACGGCGAGGTATGCGCCACGATAAAGACCGCGCCCGAGGACGGGTCGCACGTCGCCGCGACCGGCGCCGACACCCTCCCCGCGGGCAATTACCGCATCGTCGAGTCCGGCGCGCCCGAGGGCTACGACGCCAGCGACGCCTCCGTCACGTTCACCGTGAAGGCCGACGAGATGCGCGACCTCACGGGCGACCCCGTGACCGACGAGGTCTTCCGCGGCGGCGTGCAGGTGACCAAGTCCGACAAGGAGCTGCAGGCGTCCGAGGCGCTCGCGGGCAGCGGCCACAAGGAGGCGCCTGGCGAGCACCCCGGCCTCGACGGGATCGAGTTCACCGTCACGAACCGCTCGGCGCACAAGGTCCTCGTTGACGGCGAATGGCGCGAGCCGGGCGAAGCCGTGGCCACGCTGACCACCGCATGGAACGACGAGGCCGGCGCCTACACCGCGCAGACCGCGGCCGACGCACTGCCGTACGGGACCTACGACGTGCGGGAGACGGCGACGAACGGGAGCTACCTGCTGACCGACGGCGAGCCCCGCACCTTCGAGGTCCGCACCGGCGGCGAGATCGTGAGCGCCTCCGCGGACGGCGCCGCGCTCGAGTTCCGCGACCAGGTGGTGCGCAACGACCTCGAGCTCTCCAAGAAGAGCGAGTCCGACAACGCCGGCCTCATGGTCCCGTTCGCCATCGAGAACGCGGCCACCGGCGAGACTCACGTGCTGGTCACGGACCGCAACGGCGACGCGTCGACCGCGAGCAGCTGGAACAGGCACTCGAGGGACACCAACGCCAACGACGCCCTGCTCGGCCATGAGGGTCCGATCGAGCCCGCCGAAATGGACCCGAAGGCCGGCATCTGGTTCTCGCTCGGCGAGGACGGCTCCTCGGCGCCGGTCGACGACTCGCTGGCGGCCCTGCCGTACGGCGCCTACACCATGACCGAGCTGCGCTGCGATGCCAACGAGGGCCTCGAGCTCATCACGAGGAGCTTCTGGGTCGATCGCGACTCGACGGTCGCGAAGGCCGTGTGGATGGGCCTCGACGACCAGGAGGGCCCGCGCATCTCCACCACGGCAAAGGACGGGGCGGACGGCGACAAGGACGTCTCGGCCGACGCCGAGGCCAAGGTCGTCGACACCGTCGCCTACGAGGGCCTGAAGGCCGGCGAGGAGTACGAGCTCTCGGCCACCCTCGTCGACAAGGCGACCGGCGAGCCCGTGGCCGACGCCTCGGGCGTGCCCGTGGAGGCCAAGGCCGAGTTCGCCCCCGCGCTCTCGACCGGCAGCCAGGACGTCGAGATCGCCTTCGACGCGAGCCTGCTCGGCGGCCGCGACCTGGTCGCGTTCGAGAGCCTACGCAAGGACGAGGCCGAGGTGGCGTCGCACGCGGACCTCTCCGACGAGGGCCAGACAGTCCACGTCGCCGTCGAGGTGGGCACGCAGGCGGCCGACGCCGCCGACGGCGACCAGGTCATCGAGGCCGGCAAGGCCAAGGTCATCGACACGGTGGCCTACAAGGGCCTCGTCCCCGGCGAGACCTACATCGCCGTGGGCACGCTCATGGACAAGGGCACCGGAGAGCCGTTCCTCGACAAGGACGGCAACGAGGTGACCGCGCGCACGCCCTTCGAGCCCGAGGCACCCTCCGGCACCGTCGAGGTGACCTTCGAGTTCGACACCGAGGGCCTGGCCGAGGGAGACGAGCTCGTCGTCTTCGAGAAGGTCCTGGACTCCGCCGGCAACGTCGTGGCGGCCCACGAGGACATCGACTCCGCCGAGCAGAGCGTCGTCGTGGACAACCCCGGCACGCCCGAGGTCCCCGAGGAGCCCTACGCCAAGACCGGGGCCGACGCCCCCGACGGCACCGGCTACGCCGTGGCCGCGGGCATCGCTCTGGCAGCTGCGGCGGGTGCGGGCGGGGCGCTCGCGTACCGCAAGCGCAAGACGGCCGGCGCAAGCAAGGACGCGGCAGACGAAGAGCCGGAAGAGTAGCGGCGCCGCATCGATACCGAACCGGAGGCCCTGGGCGCTCGCCCGGGGCCTCCCCTGCGAACGGGGGAGGACATGAACAAAGGGAAAGCCGCCACGGCGCTCGCCATTGCCGTGGCGTTGCTGGCGATGGGGGCGCTCGCCGTCCTGCCGCTGTCCGAGAGGAACCCTTACGAGGTGCACGAGGTGCCTACTGCGGAAGAGGACGCGACAATGGAGGCTCAAGAGACGGGAGGCGGCATCGACTGGGACGCCCTTCCCGCCTCCGTCGTCGCTTGGGTGCGCGTGCCGGGCACGACCGTCGACTACCCGATCGTCCAGGGCCGGCCCGAATCGCCCGACTTCTACCTCACGCACGACGCCGGCGGCGAAAGATCCGCGTGGGGCGCTCCCTACATAGATGCCGGGTGCGCGCAGGGTGCCGAGAGCCCGCTCGTCATCGTCTACGGGCACCACATGTCCGACGGCACCATGTTCGCGCCGCTCGCGCAGTACTCGTCGCGCGACTTCGCCGAGGGGCACCGCACCATCCGGATCTACACCCGCGAGAAGGCGATCGAGCTCAAGGTCTTCGCGGCCGACGTGGTCGACGCGAGCTCGGAGGGCAAGCGGACCGACTTCGCCGACGCGGCGGAGCTCGCCGCCTACCTCGGGGACAAATTGTCCCGGTGCGAGGTCGTCCTGGAAGAGCCGGCGGACATCGCGCAGGCCTGGGCCTTCGTGACGTGCAGCTACCAGACGAGCAACTCGCGCACCGTCGTCTACGCGAAGGAGGTGGAAGGATGGGATTCGCGCCCTTCGGAATAGGGCTCCTCATGGGGCTCCTCACGCTCACGGCCTACGCCTGCTGCGCAGCCGGCGACGACGACCGGGACTAGCCGTGGGAAATCGAAATCGCACAACGGAAAGAGGCGGGCAATTGCCCGCCTCTTCTCACATCACCCACTTGAACACGGCACGGAACAGCCAGACGAAAAAGCCCAGCGTGACCTTAAGCGCCGCCATGAGGAACCTACCAAGCCTCTTCATCGACGTCACCCCAATCTTCCTTGACCTTGCGGGCGCCCTCGTCGGCGCCCTCCTCCTTCTCTTGCGCGAGCAGCCTCGCCAGCTCGTCGGGCACGCCCGGGACCTCTGCCCTCCCCAGAGCGCGCTGCAGGTCCCTTATCTGCGATTTCAGCGGTTTTGAGGGAGGGCCCACGTGCTCGCGGTAGCAGGCGCCGATCGCGGCCGCGTCGCACAGGAAGCCCCGCACCCGGGCGAACGCCTCGTCGCCGTCGAGCAGGACGCGGCGGGCTCGCCCCAGCTCGGCCTCCGAGGCCAGCATGAAGCGCCAGCCACGGGACCTGCGCGCGGCCGGTATCCCGTCCGCGGGCGCGTCGGCGCGCCAGTCGTCGCGCACCTGGTGCCAGTTCGCCGTGAGCCAGAGCCCCTTCTCGGGCTCCTCCCGCATCTCGAGCTCGAACTCCGTGAGCATGTTCGCGCCGGAGAACGGCGACCCCTCCGTGAACGAGAGCGTGTCGAACAGCGTCGTCCTGCCGCCCTCGTACTCTATCCTCACCATCATCTCCGGCCCCTCTCCCTGCGCTGGTCCTGCTGGGCCCGCTGCCGCTCGGCGGCGAGGATGCGCTGTTGCTCGTCCGCTCGGTGGCACTGGCGCGAATTGCCGCTGGCATCGTCGCGCCCTTCACCGTCCCCGTAGCGGGTCTTGAGCGGCATGAGCCCGTTCTCGGCCATGTAGGCGCGGGCGGCCTCGAGGCGACGGTATCCCTCGCCGCCCGCCTGGCCGCGCCGCTCGAGCGTCGCCATCCTGAGCCCGAACTCCTCGATGGACTCGACGTCGAACTTCGCGCACGTCTCGAGCGCCGAGGAGAGCCTGCTCAGCTCCGAGAGGTCGTTGAGCTCGAGGGCTCGCTCGGCGGCCTCGCGGATCCGCGCGGCGCTCGCGTCCGTGGGGCGGTAGGCGCCTTCGCGCTCGAAGCGCCGGCGCAGCATCTCCTTGCCGTAGACGAACCCCAGGCGCTCGCCGGTTACCTTCTTGGACGGTTCCTCCGCCAGGCTGAACACCCAGTCGTCCCGCCGCGCCTTGGCCGAGTTGTCGGCGACGTGCACGCCCAGGGCGTCGAGGATGCCGAAGAACTCCGCCTCGTCGCGCGCCGTGGTCTTGGCGAGCGCGACGCGGGCGCGGATGTCGCCGACCCACGAGTAGCCGCCCGAGCGCATGATCTCCTTCTCGGCCCGGCCCAGGTAGACGCTCCTGCGGCTCCTGGGCCCGCCCGCACCTGCCCGCCCGCGCGCCTTCGACGGAGATTCGGGCGCCCGGTCGTTGGAGAGCCCCGACAGCCCGCGCTCGCGCGCCATGTCCTGCAGGTCTCGGTTGAGGTCCTCGGGGTGCTGGGTCTGCATGCGGTAGCCGGTGCGGAGGTTGGCGTTGTTCACGACGATGTGCGCGTGCGGTATGCCGCGGGCGTTGTCGTCGTGGTAGACGATGGCGATCTCGTGGTCGTCGAAGTGCCTGAGCGCCCACGAGCACGCGAGCTCGCGCAGCGTCGCCAGGTCGATGTCGTCGCCGGGGTCCGGCGAGAGCACGAAGTGCTTGAACGTGCGCGCGGGCTTGCCCCTCCAGGGTGCGTCCGTGCCGAACGCGGCGCGCGTGGCGTCCATCTCGGCGTCCCAGGCGCAGGCCTCCTTGGCGTCTTCCCCCAGCGCGCCGGCGTCGCGCTCGTCGTAGCTCAGGTTGAACAGGTCGCGCGCCAGGGCGCGGCCTCCCTTCTCGAGGTAGCGGCGGATGCCGCCCGTCGAGCCGTGGCCGCTTATCGGCTTCAGGATCGGCATGGCGAGCCCTCCACGAGCGAGTCGGCGCCGATGCGACCGAGCTCCGCCGCCATCTCTCGGGCCGCGGCGTTCACGTCGGCGAGCTCGCGCTCGATCGTCGGGATGCTATCCGCGACGAGGTCGCGGTCGACGTGCCCGTGGCGGGCGTGGAAGTTGATGAGGTTCATCGCGTGCACGGCCTGGTTGTAGTGGTAGCCCCACTTCGTGAGCTCTCGCGACATCGCCCACAGGGCTCTGCGGTCCACGAGTATGCGGTGCTCGTCTCCCGCGTTGGCCTCCGTCGACAGCGGTATGCGAACGAGGTAGCGCAGGTACTCCGACTTGCTGAGGCCGGCACGCTCGCACCGCTCGCAGAGCGCGTCGTAGTCGCCTCCCTCCATGCGGAACGTGACGCGGCGCTCCTTGCCTTTGGCGGCGCCGGCTTCCTCTTCCATGGCGGATTCCTTTCCTCGGGCCCGCCGCGCGGCGGGCGCGTCTCTCTAGGGGTGCGGGGGATCCCCCGCAGGCGGCGGCCCGGCTCGGGCGCCGCCTCTGGGACCGGGCCTCGCGAAAGCGGGCTCCCGAACGGCCCGCGGCATGACGGGTCCGAGGCCGCCCGGTCCCCAAGTGCTATGGACGCCCGACGCGATGTCGGACGCCATAGGCTACTTGCTGGATTTCGGGCCTGAGGCCCTTCTGCGGCGCTTTCGGGCATCGGTGCCCGCATCCGTGTAGGGCGCGGTCATGAGCGCCATCTCCCGCAGCAGCGAGAGGTCGGCCGGGCTCGGGCTCTCGGGCGGGCTCTCCAGGAAGTCGGCGACGAGCCTCGCGGCCTTCGCGATGCGGCCGTCGGGGCCTGCCTGCGTCTTGCCCTCGCTCCTCACGTAGTCGGAGAGCTCGCGCTTGGTGCGCCGCCAGGGCTCCATCGCGGCGTGCATCTCCGCCTGGCGCTCCTTCGGCATGCCCGCGAGCGTGCGCACCGCCTCGGCGCTGAGGTTGCCGCGGTCGGCCTCGGCGGCCCACTCGGGCGAGAGGTCCTCGGCGATGCGGCGGGCAAGCCTCTCCTCGCGCGCGATGGTCTTGCCGGAGACCTTGCGGCCCGTCTGCCGCTCGATGATGGCGGCCTTCACGTCGTCGACGCGCATGCCGGAAAGCGACGGGTCCTCGGAGCGCAGGCGCACGGCGTCGCCCCTGAGCGCCTCGGTCGCTGCGGCGCGCTCGGTCACGGTGAGCGCGCGGGTGAAGTAGTTCGCGGCGTGGAGCAGCGTCACCGCCCGCTCGTCGTCGATGCCCTCTATCACGCGGCAGGGCATCTTCTCGTAGGCGGGGTCGTCCTTGGCGAGCAGCGCGTAGGCGGCCTTGCGCCGGTGCCCGGAGACCATCTGCCACGAGCCGTCGCCGACCTTGCGCACGAGCGGCAGGTCGGTGAGGCCGTCCTCGCGTATGGACTCGGCGAGCTCGGCTATCCCCGTTGGGTCCATGGAGTAGGCGGCGTTCGCCGGGTGGTCGGCGATGTCGGCCACCGCTATCTCGGACACCGGGTAGCGCCCGCGGGTGCGCGACGCGCCGTCGAGAAGCCCCGTGATGGTGAAGCCCGCGGCCACCTGGCTAGGCGAGCTCACGGGACACCTCGTCGGCGAGAGCTTCGTAGTCGCGTGCGGGGCGGCTCCCCGGCTCGAAGGCCGCCACCGGCTTCCATTGCCAGCTGCCCTCGCAGACCTTGCTGCTCGCGTGGATGACCGTCTCGAACTGCTCGCCCGGGAAGAACCCGTCGAGCACGGCCGCGCCCGTGGCCTCGGCGTTGGTCATGCGGCCGGGCACGCAGGTGCGCAGTATCTTCCATCTGGGCGTGGACATGCGCAGAGCGTCCGCGATGGAGCGCGTCGCCTCCACGGTGAGCGCCGTGCCGCGCATCACGGTGGAGTCGAGCTTCACGGGGATGACGACCATGCCGCCCTCCGTTGCGGCGAGGTAGGCGTTGAAGGCGAGCCTGCGCATCACGGGGCTGCAGTCGATGAGGCAGACGTCGTAGGAGCCCGAGGCGTCGTCGAGGGCGAACTTGAGGCGCTGCTCGCGCAGGAGCATCTCGTTCTGGTCGACGAGGTCGATGGTCGAGGCCACCACGTCGAGGCCCTCCCCGGCGGCGTAAGCGACCTCTTCCACGGGCGCGCCGCCGTAGAGCAGCTCGACCGAGGTGCGGCGCTCGGAGGCGGCGCGGTCGTAGAGGCCGAAGAAGTCGGTGGCAGACGCCTGCGGGTCGAGGTCGACGAGCAGGGTCCGAAGGCCCCTGGCGGCGAAGATGGCCGCCAGGTTGACGGCGGTCGTCGTCTTGCCGACGCCGCCCTTGTAGTTGGAAATGGCTATCGTGCGCATGGGTCGCGTCCTCTCTAGCGTGGGGCGCGCCTCGCCGCATCCGGTCCGGCGCGCCCCGAGTCTCGGAGCGTCGGGACAAAACCGTACGGATTTGTCCGACAAGCGGAGTGTACCACGAAAACGTACGTATATGTACGTTTTCGTGGTACAGGGGCCGGTTTCGGGGGAAAGCCCGGCCCCGGGAGCCCGGGGCCGGGCGCGCCGCCTAGGAGAGCGGCTCCATCTCGCCGAAGCAGTTGATGTGGTGGCGAAGGAGTGCGCGGTTCTCCTTGACGACCATCATCGCCACCTCGTCGAAGCGGACCGGGGTGTCGGCGTAGTCGTCGCCGTTGCCGGCGAGCCACCTCGCCGCCAGCGCCTCGCGCAGCCCGCGCGCCCTGTGGGCCTCGGGGAAGCCGTCCGTCCCGATCCGGACCGTGGCGTCGACGAAGACCAGGGTCCCGTCCTCGTCCACCGCCACGAGGTCGATCCCGCCGATGCCCTCGGGTCCCTGCCAGGCCTCGTCGACGATCTCGTAGCCCTTGCGCTCGAGGAAGGCCTTGACCGCGCCCATCGCCTTTTCCTTCATGTCGTTCATGTCTTGCTCCTTAGACTCTGAGGCCCGCCCCTGTGGCGTGCCTTGCGCCGCGTGAGTCGCATGCAGCGCGGGCGTGCCTGCAAGGGAGGAAGCGAAGTCGGGCATGGAAATAGAAGTCTCCCGACGGCAGTTTTTCGCGTTGTTCGCGCGCGGAGCGCATGGGGCGAAGAACCCGAAAAAGTGTCGCGGCCCTTGCTGGCCGCCTGCCGGCGTGCGACCCTGCGCGTCCAAGGAGCGCCGGGGCGGGTATTCGGATCAAAGGGGCGCAGGCGTGCGGCATGGAATCCGGCGTGGGCGCCGAGACCCTCCGGGCATGGGATGCGGCCCATCGGCGGTTGCTGGGCTCCCGCGGGGATTGACGACGACGTCGTGGCGGGGACGGAGGCGGGTTCCCGAGTCGCGGCGCCGCGGCATGAGTCGGGACGGACGGCTTTCCCGTGCCGCTTGCGGCCGATATGCGCACGGGACCGCGGGCGGCGAGATGGTTCTCCGCATGGAACGGCTACGGTGCTGCGCGACACGTCCGTTGAGAGAAGGAGGCGAGCTGATGTTGAGCCACGAAGAGAAGTTGGAGCGCATCGAGCTCATCGATGCCGTGTGCGATGCCGGGAGGCTGGCGAGGGGCCTGGACCAGCTGCTCGAGTCCCTGGCGCATGCCGACCAGCTGGACCCGCTCGACGTCGAGGGGATTCTGGCCCTGAAGTCGATAAGTGAGAGGTGCGCCGAGCGCATCGGCGACGCCGCGCGAATCTTGGAGGCTCAGAACGAGGTTCTCTACGCCGAGGAATGGGCAAACGCCAAACCTCGCGAAAACGAGAGATGAGGACCCGAACGAAAGCGGCCATCCAAGCCCGATCAGGGCGTCCATCGCCGTCCGCGCTCATATAAAGCCTGGACATCGGCTGTCCTCGCATTCCCAGTGCCGCCGCGTGCCGTCGCGTTATAATGCTGCAAACGCATTTGTATTGCATTTCGAGCGATGGGAGCGCAGATGCCCGACAGCTACAAGGAGCTCATCAAGAGCAATCCCGACGAGACCGAGATCAGAAGCTTCCTGGTGGACGGCGACCAGGTCTCCGTGACCCTGCGCATCCCCGACACCCTGCGCGACGCGGCGAAGGAGGAGGCGGCCCTGCGGGGCATGAGCTTCTCCGCCTTCGTGCGCACCTGCATGATCGAAGAGCTCGCGAAAAAGGGGGCATAGAGGCGTGAAGTCGCTAAGCAACGTCGGCGCGGAGCGCCTGGGAGACGCCCTCGGCGAATCCATCGACGACGGCGCGAAGTTGTCGATAATCAGCTCGTATTTCACCGTGTTCGCCTACGGGGAGCTCAAAGAGGAGCTCTCCAAGGTCGACGAGGTGCGCTTCCTGTTCAGCGAGCCCACCTTCATCAAGCGCATGGCCGACTCGAAGGAGCCGCGCGAGTTCGAGGTAGCCCGCCGCGCGCGCGAGGTCGGCGTCGGCGGCTCGGGGCTCGAGCTCACGCTGCGCAACAACCTAAACCAACGCGCGCTCGCCCGCGAATGCGCCGAGTGGATCCGCGAGAAGGGCGTCTTCAAGTCCGCCAAGACGTCCGGCGCCATTCAGCCGGGCGGCACCTACGTGGTGGAGAACCCATCCGGCGACGACCACGCCTTCATGGGCGCCGCCGCGAACTTCACGCAGGAGGGCCTCGGCTACGAGCGCCGTCCGGGAACCGTGACCTGCGTGAGCCATTTCGAGAACGCGACCGAGGCCGTCGGCCTCAAGATGATGTTCGAGTCGGTCTGGGACAACCCTGCCATGGTCGAGGAGGTCACCGCGCAGGTGGCCGCCCAGGTCGAGACGCTCTACCGCGAGAACCCGCCCGAGTTCATCTATTTCCTGACCCTGTACCACCTGTTCCGCGACTTCATGGAGGACGACGAGGACAACGGCATCCGCCCCGGCCTCAAGTTCGAGGAGTCCGTGGTCTGGAGCAAGCTCTACGACTTCCAGAAGGACGCCGTCGTGGGCGCCATCCGCAAGCTGGAGAAGTACAAGGGCTGCATCATCGCCGACTCGGTGGGCCTGGGCAAGACCTACGAGGCGCTCGCCGTCATGAAGTACTACCAGGAGCGCAACGACCGCATCCTCGTGCTGTGCCCGAAGCGCCTGCGGGACAACTGGACCCTGTGGACGCAGGACAACGACGACCGCAACCCGCTGGCCGACGACCGCTTCAGCTACACGGTGCTCAACCACACCGACCTGTCGCGCTACCACGGCATGAGCGGCGAGGTGGACCTCGAGCACCTGCGCTGGGGCCACTTCGACCTCCTCGTCATCGACGAGAGCCACAACTTCAGGAACAAGAGCACCGACGCGGACAAGACCGACCGCTACACGCGCCTCATCGAGGACGTCATCAAGTCGGGCCAGCGCACGAAGGTGCTCATGCTCTCTGCCACCCCGGTGAACAACCGCCTGCTCGACCTGCGAAACCAGATCGAGCTCATCACCGAGGGAGACGACGCGTACCTCGCCGATACCGATGGCATCCCGTCGATCACCCACGTGACGCGCGTCGCCCAGCAGAGGTTCAACGAGTGGAGCAAGCTCTCCGACTCCGAGCGCACGACCGAGAGCTTCGTGAACGCGGTGAACGCCGACTACTTCAAGCTGCTCGACGTGCTGACCATCGCGCGCAGCCGCAAGCACATCACGAAGTACTACGGCGCCGCGAGCGGTACCTTCCCGGCGCGCCGGCCGCCCCTGTCGTTTCAGACGCCCATTGACCTAGAAGGCGAGCTGCCGCCGATTGCCGTGCTCAACGACATGATCGCCCAGCTCACGTTCGCCCAGTACCAGGTGCTCTCCTACGTGCGCGCCGACCAGCGCCGCAAGTACGAGGACCGCTACGGGGACACGTGGGGCAAGGACTTCGAGAGCCAGGTCCACCGCACGACGGCGGTGGCCAACCTCATGCGCGTCAACGTCCTCAAGCGCATGGAGTCCTCCGTGAACAGCTTCCGCATCACGCTGCGACGAATCCTCGACGGCTGCGTCGACCTGCGCGCGAGGCTCGACGCCGACGCGTCGGGGGTCGCCTACGGCACCGAGGGCCTCGAGGACGGGTTCGACGACGACGATGCCGAGGAGTTCGAGGCCGGCGGCAAGGTGCGAGTCGACCTGCGAGACGTCGACGCCCTGCGCCTGGGCCAGGACCTCGACTTCGACATCCAGGTGCTCCGGGCCCTGCTAACCTATGCCGACGCGGTGACGCCCGAGCGCGACGCCAAGCTCGTGAAGCTGCGCGACTTCATCGCGGGCAAGGTCAGCGAGCCGTACAACCCCGGCAACCGCAAGGTGCTGGTGTTCAGCGCGTTCGCCGACACGACGGCGTACCTTTTCGAGCAGCTGGCGCCCTGGCTGAAGCGCGAGCTCGGAATCGAGTGCGCCGAGGTGGCGGGCAGCTCCAACCGGACCTACTCGCTGAAGCTTCCCAGGACCACCTTCGAGAACATCCTCGCGAGGTTCTCTCCCGTCTCAAAGGAGCTGCCGGAGAGCCAGCGGGAGCTCGGCGAGATCGACGTCGTCTTCGCGACGGACTGCATCTCCGAGGGCCAGAACCTGCAGGACTGCGACTGCCTGGTGAACTACGACATCCACTGGAACCCCGTGCGTATCATCCAGCGCTTCGGCCGCATCGACCGCCTGGGATCGAAGAACTCCCAGATCCAGCTGGTCAACTTCTGGCCGGACATCGCGCTCGACGAGTACATCCAGCTCGAGGGCCGCGTGAAGGGGCGCATGGCGCTGCTCGACGCGTCGGCAACCGGCGAGGAGAACGTGCTGGAGGCCAAGGGCAATGGAGAGATGAACGACCTCAAGTACCGTCGCCGGCAGCTCCAGCAGCTCAAGAGCGAGGTGCTCGACCTCGAGGACATCTCGGGCGGCATCTCGATCACGGATTTCGCCTTCGACGACTTCCGCGTGGAGCTCCAGCGCTACGCCAAGGAGCATCCCGGCGCGTTGGAGAACTCGCCGGCGGGACTGCACGCCGTGGCCCCCATCCCCGACGAGCTTCGCAGCGACGTGAAGCCAGGCGTGGTCTTCTGCCTCAAGCAGAACGACGAGGGCAACGATCCCAGGGACACGAACCCTGTCTTCCCGTACTACGTGGTGTACGTGTCGGCCGACGGCGAGGTCATGACGAAGCACACCCAGCCCAAGCCGGCGCTCGACATCATGCGCGCCGTCTGCTCTGGGCATCCCGAGCCCATCGCTAAGCTGTGCCGCGAGTTCAACCGCGAGACCCGCGACGGGACGAGGATGGACGCCTACACCGACCTGCTTGACGATGTCGTTGCGGCCATCACCGGAACGCAGCAGGACAAAGGCATCGAGAGCCTGTTCAGCCTGGGAGAGGTCGGCAGCGGCACCGTCATGGGCTTCAACGACTACTCGTTGGTATGTTTCGCGGTGCTGCGATGAGCGGCATCGACTGGAACGGAATCCTGCGCCTGCCCGAAGCGGCGCTCGCGGGATGCCGCCGCATTCCCAAGACGGTGCTCGTCAAGCAGGCCATGCTCACCAAGACCGAGCAGAAGAGGCTCGACAAGGTCGCGCGCCTCGAGCACTTCGCCACGGTCCAGAAGTCCACGACGCGCATCCCGCCGTACGAGGACGACGAGCGCAACGTGCAGAGCGTCGTCTTCCTCCGTTGCGAGATGACAGCCGGGACCATGGCGGTGGCCGAGGTGGCGGAGCTCGTGCACAAGTGCTTCCCGAACCCGACGGTGCTCCTGGTCGAGGCGGGCGGCTGCGCGTGCATATCGGTCGCCCTCACGCGGAGGAGCCAGGCCGAGCAGGGCGCGACGGTCGTCGACCGAGTCGAGTCGACGGGCGCGTTCGATCCTGGCCGTTCAGAATACGCGGACTTCCTAGGCGCGCTGGCATTCGGGCGGCTCTCGCAGGGCGACCTCTGGGAGTACCTGGTCGACCTGTCGCGCACCGTAGCGCTGTCCCGCGCGATTGGCGGCCTGGGGTTCTACCCCGTATGCCCCGCTCGAGACCGGGAAAAGCTGATCGCCCTCACGTCGCGCTACGATGAGATGGGAGCCTCCGTCAAGCGGCTGAAGGAGCAGCGGCGGTCGAAGGACATAACGCTCAACGAGTCCGCGAAGCTGAGGATGGAAATGAAGGAAGAGGAGCGACGCCTGAGGGCGGTCGCCGATGAGATAAAGGAGATCTGCAATGGCCGTTCTAGATGAGTATATTTTGCGAGCGGCGCGCCTTTTGAGTGATGCTGCAGATGAGGATGTTGATGCGCTCTGCCGTGAAATCATGCAGGTCTTCGACCTCGACTACACTAACCCCGAGGCTTTAAAATATATCAATTCCTCAAGCTCATTTCGCTACTCGAAAAGCGACCTAGGGATGATTCTCCAGAAGCTGCGCCTAAAGCGGGAAGACTCAGACGACAAAGCGTTCGGTGCCGCATTCTGCGCAACTATAACGCAGCATATCAGGAGACTGGAGCAAGCTCTTGAAGAGGGCGTGAAAGACGACGAGCTCAAAGCCGTATACGACTCAATCGACTACGTCTACGCAAACGCGAGGGGCTACGACTCCTACACGGACGGACTAGCCTCCTATTCCTATGGGTCTTCCAATCGCAATGATTTCAACGATGAACAGACGCAACTACGTATCGACAAACTGAAGCATTTCCGTGATGAGGAGCTCCGTAAGCTGAAAATCGCCGAAGCGCAGGGCGCTAGCGTCAGCCTCACGGCATCCGCCACGAGCAACGTACAGGTCACGTTAGAGGCAACCTTTGAACAGATTGACAAATTGCCAGAGACAACGCTTTCCGATGACGAGAAGACGCTGCTCAAAGGGATGATGGGCGATCTCAACACAAAAGATAAAAGCAAACGGGGCAGCAAGCTTGACAAACTCCTGAGCTGGCTTGCCGGCAAGGGCACCGACGTTTTTATTGCCGCCATGCCCTACATAGTTCAACTAATCAAATCTCAACTTTCCTAGGAGGAGACCTCATGGGCGAGATAGAAAAGATGACTCTTGAATCGGAGAGTCTTATTGACGACCGCCTGAATAAGCTCAAGGAGCTGATGCCCGAAGTGTTCTCCGAGAGCGGAATCGACTTCGACAAACTGCGGCTGGAGCTTGGCGACGAGGTAGACGAGGGCCTGGAGCGCTATGCGTTCACGTGGCCCGGCAAGGCCGATGCCATCCGCCAGTCGCAGATGTCCAGCACTGCTACTTTGCGTCCCCGTATCGAGAAAAGCCGCAGCCGCGATGGAGAGGATGGGTCCTTCGACTCGGACAACATTTATATCGAAGGCGACAATCTCGAGGTGCTGAAGCTCCTACAGCGCGGCTACCACGGCAAGGTCAAGATGATCTACATCGACCCACCCTACAACACGGGTCACGACTTTGTCTACAAGGACAATTTCGGCAACTCTGTCGATAACTATAAGGAGCAGGCGGGACTCGCCGGCCAGTCCAACGCCGACACAAGTGGCCGCTACCATAGCGACTGGTGCTCGATGATGTACCCTAGGTTGAGACTGGCTCGAGAGCTCCTAACCGACGATGGCGTCATTTTCATTTCGATTGACGATAACGAAGACCGCAATTTGCGCATCCTCTGTGACGAGGTGTTCGGAGAGGCAAATTTCGTTTCTCAGCTAATCTGGGAACGAGCTTACTCGCCCAAGAATGACGCCAAATACGTTTCAAATAGCCATGATTATGTTCTCGTATACGCCAAATCCATTGAGCGCTTTGTGATTGGACGCCTGCCGAGAACAGACGAGGCAAACGCCCGCTACAAGAATCCAGACAACGACCCTCGAGGCGTTTGGAAGCCAAGCGACCTCAGTGTAAAGACTTACAGCCCAGATTCCGACTATCCAATCACAACGCCCTCGGGGCGTGTTGTAGAGCCTCCAGCAGGACGCTGCTGGAGGCTCTCGCGAAACGCGTTTCGCGAGAGACTCCAGGATAACCGCATTTGGTTTGGCCCAAACGGCGACAGCGTCCCTTGCAT
The DNA here is from genome assembly GCF_016100645.1 of Bifidobacterium sp. M0353. NCBI lineage: Bacteria > Bacillati > Actinomycetota > Actinomycetes > Bifidobacteriales > Bifidobacteriaceae > Bifidobacterium > Bifidobacterium sp. M0353. Next base: position 764,134 of record NZ_JACFSB010000001.1, read on the forward strand.
CAAGCGTTTCCTAACAGAGCTCAAATATGATGGAATGGCTCCAACTTCAATCATGTTTTACAAAGAAGTGGGTCACAGCCAGGAAGGCGCCAAGGAGCTCGTATCTCTATTTGACGGAAAGGGCTATTTCGATGGACCGAAACCGACGAAACTACTTCAGCGCCTGATAACCCTTGCGAATCTGCTAATGTGCGATAAAGAAGTAATAGAAGTGTAAAAAATTTTGCCGTTCCTATCCGGCACTTAGGGCTGTGTCGGATAGGTCAGGCGTTAGGCTTCCGGCAAGTCTATCTTGCCGACAAAGCTGTAATAAATCTCAATGTCCTGCCTGCGGGTGCCGTTCTCGTCATAGCTGCACTCATGCACGACGATTTTCTCAATCATTTCCCGCAAGAGGGTGGGGGTCAATTCTTCAAAAGCAAGGTGCTTTCTCACAATCCCCATGAATTTCTCGGCGTTGACGGTGGCGGCCTGCGACTTGGAAAGTTCCTCCTGCAAAGCGGCAGCCCGGTCTTTCAGTTCCCGCTGCTCCTGCTCATAGTCCGCCGACAGCTCCATGAAACGCTCGTCGCTGATTTTGCCGCTTACATTGTCCTCATACAGCCGCTTGATAATGCGGTTCACTTCGGCAATGCGTGTCTGGGCCTGTTCAAGCTGCTTCGTGGCTGCGGCGGTCTTTCTCTTGCCGCCGATTTCGTTCTGCTGGATGAGCAGCTTTACAAAGCGGCTCTCATGCCTGGCGGCGTATTCCGTCACTTGCCGGAGATTGGAAAGCACGCCCGCCGTCAAAAGGTCGGTGCGGATAAAGTGTGCCGTACAGTCACGGGTACGCTTCTTGTAGCTGCCGCAGATATAACAGTCCTGCTTGCGGTTCTATTCGTCTGTTCCTGGTTCAAAATAGTTTCTCCTCTCTGATACTGATTTTATCAATGATATTTCGCAATAGCCAGCAATGAACGCTTGCATTGCGCAAGACGTTACATTATCTTCTGAAACATATAGCGCACCTTGTCCAGGCGGCTGTTTGGACGGCGGGGCTGGATGACTGGCTTGCCGACAGCGGCCTGATACCCTTTCAGTTCTGTAAGGCATACGCTCTGCCCGTTGGTGTAAAAGGCCAGATCAGTACGGTATGCCTGTATACAGCGGGCGGGAATCTCGCCAGTAAAGACAACTTCATCCTTTTTTACCTGGACCGTTTCGATGGTGGCACAGTATTTCGGTGCATCATGATAAGCCCTGGAAAGATATTCCCGGGGCGCATAGAGGGTGAAGGAGAGATAAGGTTCCAGCAGTTGCGTCCCTGATTCCTTCAATGCCTGTTCCAATACAATCGGGGCCAATGAGCGGAAGTCCGCCGGCGTGCTGACCGGACTGTAATAAAGCCCGTATTCAAAGCAAATCTTACAGTCCGTTACGTTCCAGCCGAACAAGCCCTGCTCCAGCCCGTAACGGATACCATCCCTGACAGCGTTTTGAAAACTCTGGTTCAAGTATCCCAGCGAAACCCGGCTCTCGTATTGTACACCGGAGCCAAGCGGGAGTGGTGTAACAGACAGTCCGATGGATGCCCAAAACGGGTTGGGCGGCACCTCGATATGGATGGTGTGGCTGGCTGCTTTGAGCGGCCGCTCCATATAAATGACGGTGGGTTCCTTTACCACTGTTTCAAGCTTGTATTTTTCCGACAGCAAAGCGGAAACAACCTCCAACTGCACCCGGCCCAAAAAAGAAAGAATGATCTCATGGGTGATGGAATCCACCTCGCAGCGCAAAAGCGGGTCAGTATCCGCAAGTTGCGTAAGAGCGTCCAGCAGCCGTTCTCTTTGCGCTGCCGTTTTCGGCGCAATCGACGTCCGCAGCATGGGGAGGGGGTCCTCACGCCACCTTTTACGAGGGAGCCGGGTTGGGTCCCCTAATACATCGTTTAACCTCACGCTGTCGCTGGGAAGGATAACAATTTCACCCGGATAAGCGGTGTCTGTCCGAACAATTTCCCCTTTGGATGGAATACGCATCTCTGTGATTTTCAGCTTTTCTCTCCCGGCCAGGGCCACCGTATCCCGCAGGCGCAGCGTTCCGCTGTATAGCCGTAGATAGACACGCCGCTGGCCGCAATCTGTATACTCCACCTTGAAAACGCTGCCGCATAGGGCGGCGCTCCCCTGTTCCCCAATCGGTTGGAACAGCCCTGTCACCGCATCCATCAACGGTTGAATGCCAAGGCCCTTTTTGGCGCTGCCATAATAGACCGGGAACAGGGAGGCGTCTTGAACCCGCCGCTGTTCCTCCCGCACAAGTTTTTCCCGGCTGATTGGTTCTCCTGCGATATACTTTTCCAATAATTTATCGTTATTTTCGATGACCGCATCCCATGCTTCTATGTCGGTATTTTCCTCCAGGACTATTTCCGGGGACAGCGACACCGTCTGCTTGATGATAATATCGGCGGAGAGCTTATCCCGAACAGACTGAACCACGCTCTGCAAATCAACGCCAGCCTGGTCGATCTTGTTGATAAAGATAACGGTGGGAATGTTCATTTTCCGCAGGGCATGGAACAGAATACGGGTCTGGGCCTGCACGCCATCTTTAGCGGAGATCACCAAGATGGCCCCATCTAAAACAGCCAAAGAGCGGTACACCTCCGCCAAAAAATCCATGTGGCCGGGCGTATCCACAATGTTGACTTTACATCTGTGCCACTGGAAGGAAGTGACTGCCGCTTGAATGGTAATCCCACGCTGCCGCTCCAAAAACATGGTGTCCGTCCTCGTTGTCCCTTTTTCGACGCTCCCCGGTTCTGAAATGGCTCCGCTGGCATATAGCAGGCTCTCCGTCAAGGTCGTCTTTCCAGCGTCTACATGGGCAAGAATTCCAATATTGATTATTTTCATGTGATTGTCCTCCCTTTACTGCCCCGAAGGGCATAAAAATCCCCAGCAGTAAAATACTTTTACCACTGGGGATGATAATTTGCGGACATACACATATGCAGCATACACCTGTTTGTGAGTGCTGTTTTTGGGGATATGTCAAAATTGATAAGGCAAAAGTATTCTTAAATTGGGTACAAAAAACTAAGCCCCTACAAAATGGACTATCATAATCCTTTGTTCCCACTATTTGATTATAGTTTTATTTAAGAATACCTTGCCGCATATTTTTTACTCCTTTTCTGGACTTGAATTATTATATCACATCAGTTTTAGGAAAACAAGTATCTAAAAGAAATTTTTCTTCCCCTTATATGTAACAATCATACCGGCTTCCTAACGTTCAGAATGGTTTCTACTGTCTGCTGCGGTGTTTGGTTGGAATTGTCCAGCCAAAAGCCGATCCGTGGTGTTGTCTGCATTTTACTAAATACAAATTCAATGTATACAGAAAGAAATATATAAGGAGTGGGAGGGATTCCGCCGTAGTCGGCATTGTAGGAAAATCCAAAAGTTTAGATTTTCTCAAAATGCTTATCTTTTGGTCTTTGGTTCGGAATAGTGTAGTGCTGGCGGTCTATCTATTGTTTTCGGTTGCTTGCTTCTTTACCGTACATGAGCATTTAAGCACGGGTGATATTGTGCTTGATTTTTTCTCAGGCTCAGCATCGACCGCCCATGCCATGTTCCTGCAGGAGCTCGGAAAAGATGATCGCTATCAGTTTATCCTTGTCCAGCTTCCAGAGCCTTGTGACCCGAAACGCGACGCCTACAAGGACGGGTATGAGACTCTCTGCGACATAGGCGAAGGACGCATTCGCCGCGCAGGCGACAAAATCAAAACCGAGCTCGAGGAATCCAACCGTCAACTCAAGCTTGGCGAGGGACCCAAGCAGCTTCCCGACATCGGCTTCCGTGTGTTCGAGCTCGATGAGTCCGGCATTGAGAAGCCCGAGCCCGGTCAGCTCCTCTTCGACGTGGTCAAGCCCGATCGCTCCGATATGGATATCGTCTTCGAGATGATGCTCAAATGGGGCCTCGAGCTCACGCTGCCCGTCGAGAAGTCTGAAGCCGCGGGCTATCCCATCTGGTCCGTCGCTTGCGACGAGCTCGTCTGCTGCATGTCCCGAGGCCTCACCATTGAGGCGCTCGAGGCCATCGCCGACATGGAGCCCAGGCGCGTTCTCATCCTCGATTCCGTCCTCGACGACACCCTCAAGCTCAACGCCGTGCAGATCTTCAAGCACGCCGGCGAGCGCATGGGCTGTGAGATCGAATTGAGGACGGTCTAGCATGGCGGCGCTCGAGTTCAAGTTCTCATCCGACCAGCAGCACCAGCTGGAGGCCATCGAAGCAACCTGCGACCTGTTCCGCGGACAACAATTTATTGGCAGCGTATTCTCCGCCGATTCCGGCCGCAAAGGCCAGACGGCAATCGGCGAGCTCATGGTCGGCCACGGCAACGAGCTTCGCGTGGCGCCGGGCCAGCTCCTCGACAACCTGCACGCCGTGCAGGAGGAGGGCTGCCTCCCGGCAACCGACGTCCTCACCGATGGGCGCCTGCGAGACTTCACCGTCGAGATGGAGACCGGCACCGGCAAGACCTACGTCTACATCCGCTCCATCTACGAGCTAAACCGCCGCTACGGCATCACCAAGTTCGTTATCGTCGTGCCGAGCGTGGCCATCCGCGAGGGCGTCCTCAAGAGCCTCCAGACCACCCGCAGGCACTTCGAGACGCTCTACGACCGCACGCCGCTCGACTACTTCGTGTACGACTCGAAGGACATGGGGCCGGTGGGTAACTTCGCCACGTCGAGCTCCATCCAGGTCATGGTCATCAACATCGACGCGTTCAACAAGGGCCTCGAGAAGGATGGCACCGCGAAGGAGGGCAACCTCTTCCACCGTCCCAGCGAGAAGCTCACCGGCGGCTTCAGCCCTCGCGAGCTCGTGAGCGCCTGCAAGCCCGTCGTCATCATCGACGAGCCCCAGAGCGTCGACAACACCAAGCAGGCCAAGGCCGCCATCAAGAGCCTGAACCCGCTGTTCGTGCTGCGCTACTCGGCCACGCACAAGCAGGCCTACAACATGATCTACCGCCTCACGCCGGTCGACGCCTTCGAGCGCCACCTGGTGAAGGGCATCTGCGTGGACTCGATCAAGGCCGAGGCGAACCTCAACGGCGCGTACGTGAGGCTCGAGTCCGTCAAGTCCGACCCGTTCTCCGCCAAGGTGTCCATCGACGTGCGCCAGGCCGACGGCACGCAGAAGCGCAAGGCCGTCACGGTGAAGACCGGCAACGACCTCTACCAGAAGAGCGGCGAGAACAGCGACTACGAGAGCGGCTGGGTGGTCAACAACATCGGCGCCGCAGTGGGCGACGAGTTCATAGAGTTCCAGAACGGCGAGGTGCTCGAGCTCGGCGAGGCGCTGGGCGACGTCAACGAGGAGGTCGTCAAGCGCGCGCAGATCCGCCGCACCATCGAGGACCACCTGGCCCGCCAGTTCGAGCTGTGGCCGCGCGGCGTGAAGGTGCTCTCGCTCTTCTTCATCGACCGCGTCGACCGATACCGCGTCTACGAGCCCGAAGTCCACGGCGGCCTGTACGCCCTGATGTTTGAGGAGGAGTACGCAGGTGCCCTGAACTCGAAGGCGCCTCGTCGCATCGCAAAGGCGGCGGGGATCGGCAAGGGCACGTGGCTCGAGTGCTACGAAGCCGTCGGCGCCCCGCTGGTGCGCGACCCCCACGCCGTGCACCAGGGATACTTCGCCAAGGACAAGAAGGGCAAGTTCAAGGACTCCAAGGGAGCCGCCGGCACCGCCGACGACGCCGGGGCCTTCGAGCTCATCATGCAGAAGAAGGAGACGCTCATCTCCTTCCCGGACGGCAAGGACGCGGACAAGGACGTCTCTTTCGTCTTCAGCCACTCCGCGCTCAAGGAGGGCTGGGACAACCCCAACGTGTTCCAGATCTGCACGCTCGTCGAGACAAAGGACAACCTGACCAAGCGCCAGAAGATCGGCCGCGGTCTGCGCCTGTGCGTGAACCAGGATGGCGAGCGCCTGTACGACCCAGAGGCGAACGTGCTCACCGTCATCGCGAACGAGAGCTACGACGACTTCGCCAACGGCCTGCAGAAGGAGCTTGAGGCTGAGGACTTCAAGTTCGGCGTCATCACTCCGGAGAGCTTCACGAAGGTCACGGTCAAGGGCGATGATGGCGTCGAGGAGCGCCTGGGCTACGAGAAGTCCAAGCAGGTCTACGACCACCTCGTCGCGACCGGCATGGTCGACGACAAGGGCGCGGTGACGCCCGAGCTGAAGGCGGCCGCCGAGGAGGGCAAGGTCGAGCTCCCCGCCGAGCTCGAGCCTGCCAAGGAGCAGGTCGAGGCGATCATCATCCACAAGTCCCAGAGGGTCCAGATCCGTGACAAGGCCAAGGAGGTCTCGGTCGAGCTGCAGAAGGACGTCACGCTCGACCCTGCGTTCCAGGCCCTGTGGGACCGCATCCGCCAGCGCACGCGCTTCCAGGTCGAGGTCGACTCCGGCAAGCTCATCGAACATGCCATCGAAGCTGTCGACGGCATGCTCGCCGTGCGCCCGCCCCAGGTGACGAGCGAGCGTGCCTCGCTGGGCATCGACGACGCGGGCGTGAGCGCCGAGGGCACGGGCACCTCCGTGGTGTCCGTTTCGGGAAAGGTGAAATACGACCTTCCCGACCCGATCGCAGAGCTGCAGGACGCCGTCGGGCTCACCCGCGGCACCATCAAGGCGATCCTCGAGGGCTGCAGCCGCCTCGACGAGTTCGAGATCGACCCCGCGACCTTCCTCGCGCAGGTCGGCGACAAGATCAACCGCGTGAAGAACGACCTCATCGCCCAGGGCATCAAGTACGTGCGCCTTCCCGAGGACGAGTGGTACACCATGCGCGACCTCGAGCTTGACGACTACACGGCCTACCTTGGGCAGAACGCGTGGAAGCCGGACATGACGAGCAAGAGCCTGTACAACTACGTGGTCTACGACTCGGCGGGGGTCGAGCGCTCCTTTGCCGAGGCTCTAGACAAGCAGGAGGAGGTTCTCGTGTTCGCGAAATTGCCCTCGGCGTTCAAGATCGACACGCCGCTCGGCAGTTACAACCCCGACTGGGCGTACGTCGAGGAGGCCGACGGCGAGCGCCGCGTGTACTTCGTGACCGAGACCAAGGGCGGCAAGAACGGCGAGCCCGCCCTGCGCGACGCGGAGAAGATCAAGATCGGCTGCGCCAAGAAGCACTTCGAGGCGCTGGACCTCGGAAACGACTTCCATTACAACGTGCGCACGACCTACCAATACGAGGCGGTGAAGGCTTAGGATGTCGAAGCTGCCCGGAAAGATGACGCGAAAGCAGCACTGGGTGCCGCGGTTCTACCTGCGCCATTTCGCGGATTCCTCCGGGCAGCTTCATGCCTACAGCAGACAGAAGGGCTCCTTCTTCCGCACGAATTGCGAGAACCTTTGCAGCATGCGCGATCTTTATGAGGTCGAGCATGCCGATGCGACAGGCGATGCGACAGACAGATTCTATGCGCAGAACCTCATCGAGGTTAAGCTATCTGAGCTCGAGAGCCGCATCGCGCCGCTTTACGATCGCTTTTTGGAACGCCAGAAAGAAGACCAGTGCGAAGACGAAGGGTATTCTGATGGGAAAGCCGCCGTTTGCGAGCTGGCAGCAAATATCATCGTCCGGCACCCTATCAGTATGCGCGTCGACAAGAAATGGTCACGCGAGACTGCCGAAGAGCTGCTCAGAAACGTTCATCTGACACCCTATGAGCTCGGCTTGCTCGATTGGTCGGATTGGCGCGGGGATTCCCAAGCGGTGGTCGAGCTTGCCGCCGCCGCAACCATGCTCTTCTCCAACGATGATATTGTGCCAGTTAACCGTATTCGAAAGGCTTTTTTTGAGAAGAGCTTCTCCATCCTTAGGGCACCCGTCGGCTCAGGGTTCGTTACGACGTCGATGCCTATGTTCATCATCGGGCCCGAGGACGACTCGTACGATTTTCATCTCGCGTATATGCCGTTGAGCAGTGAGTATGCTGCGGTCTTTTCAGATGACCCTCTATTTCCGCCGTTTGCGAGACTCGGTTTTTCGGGCGTCGAGTTCATGAACCGACTTCTTCTGCTTAACTGCGAGCATTGGGATGTCGCCATATCGAGGGGAAGCGGCCCGCTCGAGCACGCGGTACGCGATTGAAGTCAAGCGAACAGTGCCGAATTCATGCACGAGATGTTCACGCGCGACGGCAGGGAGCTATCCCTCGACACAGTGATCTACGACCGCTCGAAGAAGAAGGGGCAGACGATGATCGATACCATCGACCGTGGCTGCCTCGAGGGCGGCTGCCTTGATGACGAGGACCTGCGCATCATCTTCGAGCACCTTCTGGGGAGAAGACGGCAAGGACCGGGAACATTAAAGGGTCAAGCAGCGTATTGATAAAATTGACCCCGCCAGCAATAACCGCAAAGGATAGATAGGGCTTTAAGGACGGATGCAGGAAAAGCAACGATAAGCGGCGTGTTCAACGGATCGCGCCTGCTCGAAATACCTTTTTACCAAAGGGCGTACGTCTGGGGAGAAGAGCAATGGGAGCGTTTCCTCGGCGACATGGAGTTCGTCACGGCCTCGAAGCGGCCCTATTTCCTGGGCTCCATCATCCTGAAGCAGGCCTCCTCCGGCAACACCTGGTCCGAGGTCTCCGAGGTTCGCACCGTCATCGACGGCCAGCAGCGACTCACGACCATGGTCATCTTCTTCAAGGCACTCTGTGCAAAAAACGGCACCAACAATTTGTTTGAGCGAGATTTCGTCCTGGAGACCGGCGATGTCGCCTTGCGGCACGGCAAGTACGACCGGCAGGATTTCGAAAAGGTCGTCAGCGCCACGGGCTGCGAACCCCTCGAGGGCTCCTCGGCCATCGTCCTTGCCTACAACTACTTCCTCAAGAATATCGACCCGGAGAAGGTCGACAGGAACACGATCAAGTCGAACGTCCAGTTCGTCTGCATCGATCTTACCGAGGGCGAGGACGAGCAGCAGATATTCGACACCATCAACTCGCTCGGGGTGCGCCTGACGACGGCGGAGCTCCTTAAGAACTACTTCTTCAACCGCGAGAACGAGCAGGCGTTCAAGGAGTGCTGGGAAGACGTCTTCGAGCCCACGGCTGAGAAGAGGGAGTATTGGGAGCAGGAGATCGTTACCGGGCGCATCAAGCGCACGCTCGTCGACCTCTTCTTCGACGCGTTCCTCCAGATTCTGGTCCAGGACAAGAGGCGTGGCGTCACGACCGAGGACAAGCTCTTCTATTCGCGTACTTCGAACCTCTTCCAGTCCTACAAGGATTTCATCGGCAGGTACTGCAACGGCGACAAGGTCGAGATTCTCGACAACATGAAGGCGTATGCCGAGGCGTTCGAGTCCACGTTCGACCCTGGCTACTGCGACGCGGACATCCCCTCCGCTTCCGGCGTCGAGCGCCTGAACGTGCTGATATTCGGCCTCAAGAACTCGACGCTCATCCCGTACGTGCTCTACGTTCGAAAGAACGCGGAGTCTTCGAGCGAGGAATCTAAGATCTACGCCCTGCTTGAGAGCTACATCGTCCGCCGAATGCTGGTTCAGGCGACCACGAAGAACTACAACAGGCTGTTCACCTCGCTGATCTTGAACGAGGTGAAGGACGCGGAGGCGCTGAGGAAGGCTCTCGAAGCCAATGACGAGGCGACGACGTACATGCCCGGCGACGCCGAGGTTCGAGCGGCATTCGAGGAATCGTGTCTGTACAACCTCCAGTCCAAGGGCGTCCTCTATCTGCTGGAAAGCGCCATTCGTCCGGGCATGAGCAGCACGGCCCTGCTCGGGTTCAACCAGTACACCCTCGAGCACATGATGCCCAAGAAGTGGCGCAACAAATGGGGAGCCCTCGACGATGAGGCTGCCACGCGAAGGGACCGGAAGCTCCTCACGCTCGGCAACCTCGCCATCATCACGCATTCGCTCAACGCCTCCATCCGCGATGCCGATTGGCCCACCAAGAAGCAGGGAAAGGGATACAAGGACGGCCTTGCCCTCTGCGCCGCCGGCCTTGCGACCATGGCCGGCGCCCTAGAGAAGGAGTCTTGGAACGAGGGCGATATCGCCGATCGCGCCGAATGGCTTGCGGACAAGGCGTTGGAGGTCTGGCGCTAGGCCCTACCTGCGTCCCATCTCGAAGATGCTTGCGGTGTCGGAACCCGCATCGATGACGGATGGAACCGGCTCTTCCAAAAACGTAGTTCGTGGCGATGTCTCTTCCGTCGGCGCGTCAAGAGGCTCGCCGAGCGCTAGGAAGAACCTCATCACGTGCTCAATTCTCTGTTGCAGGGACTCGCTCAGCTCGCCGTAGGAGGCCGCCAGCCGCACCTCCTTGGCCAATTCCGCCATCGAGTCCCTCAGTGCCTTCTGCACGCTCACGGAGGGCCTCACCTCGACCTGGGTATCGGTGAGCTTGGCGATGATGTAGTCCTGCCTGTTCATGCCGCTCCAGGCTGCCATCTCGCATATGAGCTTGCGCTCCTCGGGCGTGCAGCGGAACGCCATCGTCTTGCTGCGCTTGCGGGCGCTGTTCTCGCACGGCATCCTTCTTACCCCCTCGCCCCGTCGAGCGCGGCGGCCATCTCGTCCTGCTTCGTGGGGAACAGGTGCGCGTAGCGGTAGGTGATGTCCACCGCCTCGTGGCCCATGCGCTCGGCGATGGCCAGCGCGGAGAAGCCCATCTCTATCAGCAGGCTCACATGGCTGTGGCGTATGTCGTGTATGCGGATGCGCTTCACGCCCGACGCCTTGCACCCGCGCTCCATCTCGTGGGCCAGGAAGTGCTTGGTCACGGCGAACAGGCGCTCGTCGGGGGCGACGTCGTCGCGCATCTCGATGAAGTCCGCCATCTCGTCGCGCAGGAAGGCGGGCATGACGATCGTGCGCACGGACTTGGGCGTCTTGGGGTCGGTCACGGTGTCAACGCCGTTGAGGCTCTGGTACTACTTGTTGATGCGCAGCCGCGAGCTCTCCAGCATGAAGTCGGACGGCGTGAGCGCCAGGAGCTCGCCGCAGCGTATGCCCGTCCAGTAAAGCAGCTCGAAGGCGTGGAATGAGAGAGGCTTGTCCATGACGGCCTCGCTGAACCTCAGGTACTCGTCCTTGGTCCAGAACTGCATCTCGCCGCCCTTCTTCGAGCCTATCTTGTCGACCCTGCGCACCGGGTTGTCGCTGAGGCCGTAGTAGCGCTCGGCGTGGTTGAAGATGGCGTTGAGCTGGTTGTTCACTGTGCGCAGGTACGTCGGTGCCCAGGGCTTCCCGTCGGCGTCCCGGTGCTCGGTGAGCTCGTTTTGCCACCTGATGACGTCGATCGGCCTCACGTCGCACATGCGCATGTCCCCGAAGAACGGCACGAGCTTGTCGTTGATGATGTACTCCTTGGTGATCCACGTGTGCTCGCGTATGCGCGGCTTCACCTCGGAGGCGTACACCTCGACGAACTCGGAGAACGTCATGTCCATGGCCCCGCCGTTAAGGCTCTTGAACTGGCTCTCCCACACTGCGGCCTCCACCTCGGAGGAGAAGCCGCGCTTCGTCTTGTGGCGCTTCGAGCCGCGGGCGTCGCGGTAGTAGCACTGCACGTAGAACGTGCCGTTGCCGTCGTCCTTGTACACGGGCATGTCAGTCCACCTCCGGGAAGTACAGGGCGTCGAAGACGTCGCTTCGAACGCGCCCGCGGATGACCACGCGCCCGCGCGCCTCCTGCTCGGCGTTTATCTTCCTGATCACCTCGTAGGCGCTGCCTTTCTTGATCCTCAGCAGCTCCGCGACCTCGTCGGCGTCCAGCATGTGCGGCCTCGGCGTCTTCGCCACCTTCTCGTCCATGGCTCCTCCAATCAATGGCGTACGGATACGTACGTTTCACAGATTCAGAGTAAACGTACATATCTGTACTGTCAATAGAATTGCGTACATTTGCGTACGCTGATAAGATGTGCTGGTACGTAATTCCAGGAGGAGGGCTCATGTCCGTAGGCGAGAACATAAGGCGGTACCGCAAGTCGCGCGGCATGACGCAGGCGCAGCTCGCCGAGGCGGTCGGCCTGACCGAGGGGGCCGTGCGCCACTACGAGAGCGGCATCCGCGCCGTGAAGCCCGAGCTGCTCGAGTCCATCTCCGCGGCGCTCGGCGTGTCCGTCAACGCCCTCAAGGATTACGGCGTCGAGACTGCGGGCGACCTCATGTCGCTGCTCGTGCGGCTCGAGGACTCCTTCGGCATCGTGCCCGCAGCCGACGGCACGGGCCTCTCCCTGAACCCCAAGGCGCCGCACGCGCCCAAAGCCGCGATGGCGATCGAACTGTGGGCAGAGAAGCGCGCGCAGCTCGAAAACGGCAAGATCGACGCCGACGAATACGAGGACTGGAAAGCCTCGCTGTAGCGGCTCTCCGCATTTCGCGATCAACGCAACCGAATCAGGACGGTGGACCAGGCGGCGAGCGCCGCTCGGGCCTGCGTAAGCTGAGTTTTTACTCCCCATTGCATGCCAAGGCATTTCCGGCGCACCTGGGGAGTAAATGACGCGGTGGCTTACACGGCGGCACGCGGCAGTACGCCGCGGCATTTCCCCTGGTTACTCCCGTTTTCATTGAGGCGGCGAGATTCTTTACTCCCCATTAACCACCTGGGAAAACGCTGTGAGAAGACCGCCGAAAAGCCTATTGAGTTCGATTTGAGTTTCACAGGCCCCGAAACGGCCCCGTTTGGCTCTCGGAGACAAAAATCGCGCGTCTACTCACTTGGGATGAATCCTTACTCCCGTTCCTCCGAATGCCGCACCGTGCCTTGCCGTCTTGAAACACGGGGGAGTAAATTGCGAAATCGCAGGTGAAAGGGAGTAAAACGACAAAGAAAAAGCCTCCGTCCCAACGCGGGAACGGAGGCTCGGTTATCGTATTTACTCACCAACATCGCTGGCGGCTTTGCCATGACTCTCGTACGAAACGAAACTCAGCGGCACAGTGCGGCACTCAAAAATGCAGGTCAAAACCCTATCAGCCTACTCCCACTCGATGGTTGCCGGAGGCTTGGAGGTGCAGTCCAGGACCACGCGGTTGATGCCCGGGCACTCGTTGGTAATGCGCGTGGAGATGGTGGCCAGCACGTCGTAGGGCAGACGGGTCCAGTCGGCAGTCATGGCATCCTCGGAAGAGACCGGACGCAGCACGATCGGCGAACCATAGGTACGCTCGTCGCCCTGCACACCTACTGAATGCACATTGGCCAGCAACACCACCGGGCACTGCCAGATCTGCCGATCCAGCCCAGCCTTGGACAGCTCTTCACGGGCAATCGCATCGGCCTCACGCAAGGTCTCCAAGCGTTCCTGGGTGATCTCGCCGATGATGCGGATGCCCAGACCGGGGCCCGGGAAAGGCTGACGCCAGACGATCTGGTCAGGCAGGCCCAGTTCGGTGCCGATGGCCCGGACCTCATCCTTGAAGAGGGTGCGCAGGGGCTCGATCAGCTTGAACTTGACATCCTTGGGCAGACCGCCCACGTTGTGGTGGGATTTGATATTGGCCGCTCCGTCTCCGCCGCCGGACTCGACTACGTCCGGATAGAGCGTGCCCTGCACCAGGAACTTGACTTCCTTGCCGGTCTTGCCGGCCTCCTCGATCACCTGCCGCTGGGCCTTTTCAAAGGTGCGGATGAACTTCTCCCCGATGATCTTGCGCTTGCGCTCGGGCTCGGAAACGCCCTTGAGGGCGGTCAGGAAGTCCTGCGAGGCATCCACAGCGATCAGCTTGATGCCAGTGGCTGCCACAAAATCATGCTTGACCTGCTCGGCCTCCCCCTTACGCAGCAGACCATGATCCACGAAGACGCAGGTTAGCTGGTCGCCGACGGCCCGGTGGACCAGAGCGGCCGCCACGGCTGAATCGACGCCGCCCGACAGGCCGCAGATGACCTGGTCGTCACCCACCGTGCGACGGATCTTCTCCACCTGCTGCTCGATGATACCCGAGGCGTTCCAATCCGACGGCAGTCCGGCGCACTGATGCAGGAAGCAATCGATCAGGTCCTGCCCCAGAGGGGTGTTGGTGACCTCGGGATGCCACTGGACCCCGTACAGCCCCCGGGAAGGATCCTGCATGGCCGCCACCGGAGCACCCTCGGTATGCGCCAAAACCTCAAAGCCTTCGGGCGCACGGTTGACGGCGACGCCATGGCTCATCCATACATCCTGCCGCGCCGGCGAATCCTGCAGTATTCCCTTGGCGCTGTCGATGAAGGCCTCGGTCTTGCCGTACTCCCCCAGGGCCGCCTTGTCCACCTCGCCGCCCAACTCATGGGCCATGACCTGGAAGCCGTAGCAGATGCCCAGCACAGGCACACCCAACTCGAAAATCCTCTTGTCGATGGTAGGCGCCCCGTCCACGTAGACGGAGGCCGGGCCGCCTGAAAGGATGACCGCCTTGGGATCCTTGGCCAGCATCTGATCCAGACTCATCGAATGAGGCACCAGCTCGGAGTAGACCCCCGCCTCCCTGACTCGACGAGCGATTAGCTGGGCGTACTGCGCACCGAAATCGACCACCAGGACGGGACCCTGTGCCATAAAACTCCTTATATATATGCTGTATCTGCCGTGGATGCCCGAGAGCGACGAATCAACGCACGCGGACAAGTCCAGTATGGTTCCAGTTTTCGACAATGCTACCGTGATTGAGCCCTCACCGGCACCCCCGGCGGAAATTCCTGTCTGCAAGCAGACAATTCCCTCGCATTTTCTCACAAGAGCGAACACACACTGCAAGAAAACGTTCAGAAAAGTCTGCTCGTTCACGTACCATGTAGGCATTGGGTACGAACCCGACGGATGCCTGAAATGACACCGTACGAGCCCGTAACCGAAGTAAATAAACAATCGCACTATAGTGCAGGAGTACACATGACGAATCCTGTTATCGGCACCCCTTGGGCGAAGCTGGAGACCCCAATCGCCGAGGAGACCCTCGAGGCCGTCGACAAGTATTGGCGGGCGGCCAACTATCTTTCCATCGGACAGATTTATCTTCGCAGCAACCCCCTGATGAAGGAGCCCTTCACTCGGGAGGATGTCAAGCATCGTCTGGTCGGCCACTGGGGCACCACCCCCGGCCTGAACTTCCTGCTGGGCCATATCAACCGTCTGATCGCCGACCATCAGCAGAACACCGTTATCATCATGGGCCCCGGCCACGGCGGACCCGCCGGCACCTCGCAGTCCTACCTGGACGGCACTTACAGCGAGTACTACCCCAAGATCACCAACGATGAGGCTGGCCTGCAGAAGTTCTTCCGCCAGTTCTCCTACCCGGGCGGTATCCCCTCCCACTTCGCCCCTGAGACCCCCGGATCCATTCACGAGGGCGGCGAGCTGGGCTATGCTCTCTCCCACGCCTACGGCGCCATCATGAACAACCCCAGCCTCTTCGTGCCCTGCATCGTGGGTGACGGTGAGGCCGAGACCGGCCCTCTGGCCACCGGCTGGCAGTCCAACAAGCTGGTCAACCCCCGCACCGACGGCATCGTCCTGCCCATCCTGCACCTGAACGGCTACAAGATCGCCAACCCGACCATCCTCTCGCGCATCTCCGACGAGGAGCTGCATGAGTACTTCCATGGCATGGGTTATGAGCCCTTCGAGTTCGTTGCAGGGTTCGACGACGAGGACCACCTGTCCATCCACCGTCGCTTCGCCGACATGCTGGAGACCGTCTTCGACAAGATCTGCGACATCAAGGCCCGGGCCGAAACCGACGACATGACCCGGCCCTTCTACCCCATGATCATCTTCCGCACACCCAAGGGATGGACCTGCCCCAAGTTCATCGACGGCAAGAAGACCGAGGGATCATGGCGCGCCCACCAGGTGCCGCTGACCTCCGCCCGCGACACCGAGGCCCACTTCCAGATCCTCAAGAACTGGCTGGCCTCCTACAAGCCCGAGGAGCTCTTCGACGAGAAGGGCACCCTGCGCCCCGAGGTCACCAGCTTCATGCCCAAGGGCGACCTGCGCATCGGCGAGAACCCCAACGCCAACGGCGGGCGGCTGCTCAAGCCGCTGGAGCTGCCCGACATCCACGACTACGAGATTGACATCAAGAAGCACGGCCACGGCTGGGGCGCCACCGAGGCCACCCGCGTCCTGGGCTACTACACCCGCGACGTGCTGGCCAAGAACCCCACCGACTTCCGCATCTTCGGACCTGACGAGACGGCCTCCAACCGTCTGGCCGCCGCCTATGAGGTGACCAACAAGCAGTGGGATGCCGACTACCTGTCGGAGCTGACCGACGAGCATATGGCCCACACCGGCCAGGTCATCGAGCAGCTCTCCGAGCACCAGATGGAAGGCTTCCTGGAAGGTTACCTGCTGACCGGACGCCACGGCATCTGGAGCTCCTATGAGTCCTTCGTGCACGTCATCGACTCCATGATCAACCAGCACGCCAAGTGGCTGGAGGCCACCGTCCGCGAAATCCCGTGGCGCAAGCCCATCGCCGGACTGAACCTCCTGGTCACCTCGCACGTCTGGCGTCAGGACCACAACGGATTCTCCCACCAGGATCCCGGCTTCGTCGACATCCTGCTGAACAAGAACTTCAACAACGATCACGTGGTCAACATCTACTTCCCCGCCGACGCCAACATGCTGCTGAACGTGGGCGAGCGTTGCTACAAGTCGACCAACTGCATCAACGCCATCTTCGCCGGCAAGCAGCCCGCCGCCACCTACCAGAGCGTGGACGAGGCCGCCGCCGAGCTGGAGAAGGGGGCCGCCCGCTGGGATTGGGCCTCCAACGCCAAGAATGCCGAGGATGCTGATGTCGTCATCGCCACCGCAGGCGACATCCCCACCCAGGAGGCCCTGGCCGCCGACGACATGCTGCAGAAGCTGGGCGTGAAGGTCCAGTTCGTCAACGTGGTCGACCTGTTGAAGATCCAAGACACCGAGGAGAACGATCAGGCCCTGTCCGACGAGGAGTTCACCGAGCTCTTCAGCAAGGACAAGCCGGTCCTGTTCGCCTTCCACGCCTACCCCGGCTCCATCTACCGCCTGATTCACGGACGTCCCAACCACGACAACTTCTCCGTGCACGGATACGAGGAGCAGGGCTCCACCACCACGCCGTTCGACATGGTGCGCGTCAACGACATGGATCGCTGGTGCCTGGCCGCCTCCGCCCTGAAGCTGGTGGACGCCGGCAAGTACGCCGACCAGATCGACAAGTGGACCAAGTTCCGCGACGAGGCCTTCCAGTTCGCCGTGGACAAGGGCTACGACCACCCCGATTACACCGATTGGGTCTGGCCCGATGCCAACCGCGCCGGCCAGGAGACCATCTCCGCCACCGCCGCGACCGCCGGAGACAACGAGTGATACGCTGATCCGACCCTGGAACCGCCCGTCATGCGCAGCCCGCATGGCGGGCGGTTTCTGTATACTGGACAAGGTTGTGCACAAAGCAGTCATCAAGGCAACCACGTCCGGACAGGAGAAGACACAGTGAGTCTTGCAAGCATCACCATCATCAGCCCAGAAGCCGCCAACGGTCGCAATGTCGTGGCCTACGGCCTGACCAAGGCCTTGAGCGCCAAGGCCAAAACGGCGGTATTCAGACCAATCGCCTGCAGGAAGCACCCGTTGACCCCGGAACTGGTTGCAGCCAGCTCATTCCCTGACACGGACCCTGAAATCTGCCGTGGCAAATGTCCTGGGCACGCCACTGAGGACCCCATGCAGACCCGGGCCGATGTCCTCAACGCCTATGACGGGCTGATGGAAGCCACCCATCCCGAGCGCGTCCTGATCGTGGGCAGCGATGCCTCGAAACTCTTCGACCCCGGCCTGTTTGCTCTGAATGCACAGATCGCCGCCGACCTGAGGTCCCCGGTCATGCTGGCCGTCTGCACCATCGGCAGAGAACCCGGCCAGGTCATGAAGACCGTGGCCGCCTGCCGCAGGACCATCGAGGCCCAAGGAGCCGTGCTTGCCGGAGTCTTCATTACCGGATGCCAGCCAGAGCAGAAGGCACCTCTTACCCAGGCCTTCCAGGAGTACGACCTGCCGACCTGGACCGTCTCCAAGATGGACTTCGACACGGATCCGTCCGCCGATCAGGCCCGCCAGACCACCAGCCAGACATTCCAGCAGGAGGTGGACGTCGACCAGGTGCTGAAGGCCGCCGACGCCGCCAGCCCCAAGGCCACCACACCTGTAGCATTCCAGAACGATCTGCTGGCCAAGGCCAAGGCCAACAGGAAGACCATTGTCCTGCCCGAAGGCGGAGAGGACCGCATCATCAAGGCGGCCGACTACCTGCTGGCCCGCAACATTGTCGACCTGATCATTGTGGGCGACAAGGATTCCATTCTGGCGCGCGGCAAGGAGCTTGGCCTCAACAACCTGGACAAGGCCTCCTTCCAGCCCATGGACGACGAGCAGGTGCTGGCCCCCATGGTCGATCGCCTCTGCCAGCTGCGTGTCAAGAAGGGCATGACCCCGGAGCAGGCGCGCAAGCAGCTGGCCGATCCCTCCTACTTCGGCACCATGCTGGTAGTGCTGGGCAAGGCCGACGGCCTGGTGTCCGGCTCCATCAATTCCACCGCCAATACGGTCCGCCCAGCCCTGCAGGTAATCAAGACCAAGCCGGGCGCATCTCTGGTATCCGGAGCCTTCCTCATGTGCTTCCCCGACCATGTGGCGGTCTTCGCGGATTGTGCCATCAACCTCAACCCATCGTCCGAGCAGCTGGCCGACATCGCCATCCAGTCGGCCCAAACCGCTCGCTCCTTCGGCGTGGACCCGCGCGTGGGCATGCTCTCCTACTCCACCCTGGGATCAGGCAAGGGCCCGGATGTCGACCTAGTTGAAGAGGCCACCCGCCTGGCCAAGGAGAAAGCGCCGGAACTGCCCATCGTGGGCCCCATCCAGTTCGACGCGGCCTGGTCCCCCACTGTTGCGGCCACCAAGGCCAAGGGTGATCCGGTCGCCGGGAAGGTCAATGTCTTCGTCTTCCCCAGCCTGAGCGCCGGCAACATCGGCTACAAGGCCGTACAGCGCACCTCGGGCGCCCTGGCCGTCGGACCGGTCCTGCAGGGTCTGAACAAGCCCGTCAACGACCTCTCCCGCGGTGCCTTGGTTGCCGACATCATCAACACCGTGGCTCTGACCGCCGTCGAAGCCCAGGACTGATCGCCGTCCATCTAATGTCCCTATAAACCTCAGGGGTTGTTGCTGATTCATATCTCCGACACAGATTCAGCAGCAGCCCCAAAACCATGTCGGCCTGGCAATATACCGCGCCTTGTAAGGGCCGACGAGTAATCTTGAGGACTGATTGAGGAGCGCAGGCTCTATACAAGCACATCAGGAGGATGCCCCAATGGCGAAAACCGTCCTAGTCATCAATTCGGGTTCAAGCTCGATCAAATACCAGCTGGTCGATCTGGAGACCAGCCAGAGCCTGGCCTCGGGTCTGGTCGAGAAGATCGGCGAGCCCACCGATGGCCATTACAAGCACGAGGTCAACGGCGAGAAACATGAGCTTGAGGAACCCATACACGACCATGAGACCGGACTCAAGCGCGTCCTGGGCTTCTTCAAGGAGTATGGCCCTGATCTGGACAAGGCGGGCATCATCGCCGTGGGCCACCGTGTCGTCCAGGGTGGAGCCATCTTCCCCAAGCCTGCCCTCCTGACCCAGAAGACCCTGAGCCAGGTCAAGGATCTGGCCGTGCTGGCCCCCCTGCACAACGGACCCGAGGCCGAGGGCGCCGAGGTCATGAGCCGGCTGATGCCGCAGACCCCGCAGGTCTTCGTGTTCGATTCTTCCTTCTTCTTTGAACTGCCCAAGAAAGCCTCCACCTACGCCCTCAACAAGGACATCGCCAAGCAGTACCATATCCGTCGCTACGGCGCCCACGGCACCAGCCACCAGTATGTGGGCCAGCTGGTTCCCGGTCTGCTGGGCAAGCCTGCAGAGGGCCTGCGGCAGATCGTCCTGCACATCGGCAATGGGGCTTCCGCTTCTGCTCAGGTCTCCGGGCATCCCGTCGAGACCTCCATGGGACTGACCCCCCTGGAGGGCCTGGTTATGGGCGGCCGCACCGGCGACATCGACCCGGCCGTTGTCTTCCACCTGATCCGCAACGCCCACATGAGCGTGGATGAGCTGGACACCCTATTCAACAAGCGCTCCGGCATGACTGGGCTGACCGGCCACGGCGATATGCGCGAGGTCCACAAGCTGATCGCCGAGGGCGATGAGGATGCCAAGCTGGCACTGGACATCTACATCCACCGCATCGTCGGCTACATCGGCAACTACACGGCCCAGATGGGCGGCCTGGATGCCATTACCTTTACGGCAGGCGTGGGCGAGAACGACGAAATCGTGCGTCGCCGGGTGATCGAGCAGCTGGAGCCTTTCGGCGTGAAGCTGGACCAGGAGAAGAACGACCAGCGCTCCAAGGAGGCCCGGATCATCTCCACCCCCGACAGCACGGTAGCCGTCTGCGTCATCCCCACCAACGAGGAACTCTCCATCGCCCGTCAGGCCGAGGTCGTCGCCAGCCAGGGCGATGCCTACGGCAACAAGTTCCAAGCCTGACCGCTGACCGGGCCTGCCCCCTCAACCCAACTGATGGTCGAATGAGGGATGATTGAGATAAGGGTTCGGTCCTGAGAACTTGGTCCTAAGAACCAAGAAGGCTGGTGATCACATGCATTGCTGTGGTCACCAGCCTTCTTCTATAAGTCATATGCTTCAATCGCCCAAGGCCGCCAGGGCTTCCTTGTGCAGAAGACCGTTGCTGGCAAGGCCATTGCCACCCCAGGGACCCGGGTTGCCTGCCAAGTCAGTGAAGCTGCCCCCTGCCTCGGTCACGATGGGAACCAGCGCACCCATGTCATAGAGGTCAAGCTCCGGCTCTGCCGCCAGGTCGATAGCCCCCTGAGCCAAGAGCATGTATTGCCAGAAGTCGCCGAAACCACGCAGGCGCCAGATCCGATCGGTCAAGTTAAGAAGCCGCTCCCGACGTCCTATGGCCTTCCACCCAGTCAGCGACGATATGGACATGGATGCGTCTTCCATCCGGTTCACATTTGATACGTGGATGGCCTTGGGGGCTTCGCCCTGACGCGCCATGTAGGCTCCCTGACCCCGTGCAGCGTACCAGCGGGTGCCCAGCATGGGGGCCGATACCGTGCCGACCACCATCTGATGGTCTACCTCCAAGCCAATCAGAGTCGCCCAGACGGGGACTCCGCGCACATAGTTCTTGGTCCCGTCAATCGGATCGACGATCCACCGTCTGCCGTTGGACTCCTGCTTTCCCAGCTCTTCGGCATAGATGGTATCGTTGGGCCTTGCTCGGGCCAAAACACGACGAATCACTGCCTCCGCCTCTTTGTCAGCCTGGGTGACCGGGGTATTGTCCGCCTTGCGTTCCACCTTAAGATCTGGCGACTTGAAGTAACCCACGGTGACCTGATCGGCCTGATCGGCCATGGCGATGGCCAGATCCAGATCCTCCTGCCAGGTCTGCCTTTCATCCTCGATGCTCATAACACGGCTCCTTTCGCTTGAATCGCTCTGGTTCAGCCTTGAACCTCGCCTGCCAGCATTCGCTTCCACATACCCGGGAAGTCAGGCATGGTCTTGGCCGTGGTACCGATGTTGCGCACCCGGATGCCGGGTATCCTGAGCCCGATCATGGCGGCGAAAGTAGCCATGCGATGGTCGGCATAGGTCTCCATGACGGCCCCGTGCATACGCTGAGTCGGCACAGGCTCAATGGCCAGGCCATCATCCAGTTCGCGGGCTCGACCTCCTATTCTGGCGATTTCGGTGGCCAGCGCCTTCAGTCGGTTGGTCTCATGACCACGCAGGTGGCCAATGCCGTGCAGGCGACTGGGCCCGTCCGCAAAAACCAGGATGGCTGCAATAGAGGGCACAATCTCCCCCGCGGGAGACAGATCGAAGTCGCCAAGTCCATGGATGGCTTCCCCGCTGGTCACCCTACAGGTGGCGCCACCCTGACCGTCGGGAACCATGTCTACCTTCGCGCCCATAGTCTTCAGATACCCGGGCAGCAAGCCACCTGGCTGTGTTGTCCGATCTGGCCAGTTGGGCACGCTGACTTGTCCGCCACCTATCAGGGCCGCTCCCAGGAAGGGGGCCGCATTCGACAGGTCGGGCTCCACCCGGACCCGATCGGGCAGCTGCGTCCCAGCAGATCCCTTGCCTTCAACACTCCACCAGCAACGGTCAGGATTGGCCTGAACCTGGACTCCGGCCTGACGCAGATCCTCAACAGTCATGGCGATGTGCGGAAGACTGGGAAGATGCTGGCCGGAGTGGACGATGGTCGTCGAGCCATCAGCCCTGGCCGCCAGCAGCAGGAGGCCGGAAATGAACTGCGAGGATGCCGAGGAGTCTATAGTCACCTCTCCGCCCACCAGGCGGTCCGGCGGTGTGAGCACAAAGGGCAGGAAACCTTCCTGGCCCAGGTAATCTATCTTGGCTCCCAACTGGGTCAGGCCGTCCAACAGGGGCCTCATAGGTCGCCGATAGGCCTGCTGGTCCCCGTCGAAGTGTGTGGGACCATCAGCCAGCATGGCCAGACCCGGCACGAAACGCATAACGGTTCCAGCCAGTCCGCATTCTACCCGGGCGCCGCCACGGAAACGTCCGCCTGCCGGTGGAGCAACTGCCACTTCTGTGGGACTGTTCGGGTCAACCCGACAGCTCACGCCAAGGGCCTCCAGAGCCTGAATCATCAGGTCCGTATCACGCGACCTGAGCAGACCAGTCAGCCTGACGGGTCGACTTCCCAAGGCCGCCAGAATCAGATACCTGTTCGAGAGGGACTTGCTCCCTGGTATAGTCACCGTTGCATCCAAGGGGCCACCCGCCTGCGGCGCCGCCCATGTCTCTTCCACTGTCATGGTCACCATGGTAACCGCAGGCGCAGAGCTGTTCCCACTCCCTGTTCACCCGCCAAGGGTCCAGCGGGGACCTGGCCCTGTGCTATATTGATACATTGTGCTCATACGTTGATACTTATGAGCGCCGGGCTATAGCGCAGCTTGGTAGCGCGCCTGCTTTGGGTGCAGGATGTCGCCGGTTCAAATCCGGCTAGCCCGACTTTTGCTTTCGTCCCATTTCGGGAGTCGGATCCTTGACATTCATGCCCAGCAATCCTGTAAGGAGAATCGTAAGAGCCAGAAGGCCCGTCAGACTCGCATAAATCGACATGGTGATGGCGATGCCGACCAGATTTCCCAGCGTTAGAAAAATCATCTGCCCCAGAGGCGCCCCTATCATCATGACAGTCTGTACCACTCCCATAGTTGCAGCCAGGTGGTCCTCGCCCACTGTGCTGATGAGCATGGTCATGAACCGGGGGTTGATCTTGCCCAAAAGATAGTTCATGACCAGGAGCGGGAGGAACAGCAGGGCAGGAATGTGCAGCCATACCAGGTTGATCCCTACCATGGCGGCTGCGGCCATGACTCCGGTCAGCAAATGGGCCATGGGCAGCCGCCTGAGCGGATCTGCGGCAAGGAGTGCGCCAAGGATAAGTCCCAGCGAGGAGATGCCGTTGATTACGGCTATGGTTGTGCCGTAGCTTCCCCACCAGACCTCGGGCATGGAAATCAGCCCCAGATTGAGCAGGGGCTGCAGAGCCGTCCCCAGAAGGTTGACCAGACAGCCGAAGTCCACCATCAGGACCAGGAATGTAGAGCTGCGGAACTCCCCCAAGGCCATACGGAGGCTGGAGGACAGGCCCACATGCTTGCCCACAGGTGAACCATTGCCCGTGACCTCCGCCCTGGCGAATGCCTTATAGCCAATGGCCACCAAAATTCCCGCCAGCAGAAAGGTGGCAGCATTGATCAGCGCGAATACAGCGAATCTGTTGCCCAGGATAGCGATCAACACCGCACCTCCGCCTGCACTGATGACAGCCGCGACATTGGATGCAGCGGAGGTGATTGAGGTCGCCTGATGGAGCTGGCCTGGCTGGACCAGGTGTTTGAGGACCGGCATCCACAGACTTCCTGCATATCCCTCCAACATGGAAGATGTCATGTCCATGGCTACCAGCAGCAGAAAGACGGGCAAACTCTTGGACCTGCCGATTGTCATGGCCATAGCCAGGTAAATACACACCTGAATCAGCTTGATCACAACTTGCATCCGCGTCTTGTGCGCGGTGCTGTCGGCCAGGTATCCGGTCAGGATGGCCGTCAGAGCTGGAGCCACCCAGGCAATTGAGGCTACGGAGACGGCCAGTCCGGCAAAGGGCATGGTCTGGGCATAGACAATGAAGACGATGTTGAAGAGCTCGCCTCCGACCGTATTCAACAGACTGGCCAGAACCATGGTCACGAAAGGCTTGTTCTTCAGAAGTTCCTGCATGGTCGGCAGCCGTTCAGGGCAGTTCGATCTTCATGAGAGTCCGGTGAAGCAACCACCAAGCCGGCAGGGAGGCCAGGAAAATGATCAGAAGCACCAGCGCCGACAGCAGCGGGGAGAGGGAGAGCAGGTTGCCCACTACAGCGTCCAGCAGGAGCAGGACCGCGAACATGATGGGCAGCGAACGCTTCCAGAAGCCTATAGAGAGGGCGATGCCAACCAACCCCACCAGTCCGGCAAGGCTGGTAACCAGCATGAGGAGAACCTGTTCAAGCAGACTGCCTGGCGAGCCCGTTCCAAGCGAACCCACAAGACGGTCGATTAGTAGCATGACGGTCAGGGTGATGGCCGTCCCAGCCAAGTAGGAGAGCGCAGTGAAGAGGCCGACGAAGATCAACTTGGCCAGCAGGATTCGGCTTCGCGATATGGGGAATGAGAGGGTGAGCGCCAGGTTCCTCCCCATATAGGGCTCAATGAAGACCAGGTTGCAGAGGGCAGCAGCCACCAGGGAGAAGCCCACCAGAAGGATGACCATGGCCATCTGCAGCACGAAGGCCAGGCTTGACAACCGAGGATCTGACCGTCCGCTAGTATGGCCAATGGCCAGGAACATGCCTCCGATGGCCAAGGCTGCGGCCACTACTGCCAGCCCTCCGAAGATGCAGGGCCATAGCCTGGTCTTTTTCAGTTCTAATTTCAGCAGCATCTTCATATCAGCCCTCCATGGCCTTGACCAGGGTTCGCTCGGCGACCTCCTGGCCCTGATTGAGGAGCTCCGGCACGCTGGCCCGCAGGCTGACTCTGCCGTCCGCCACGACCATCACGTGGTCGGCCGTGCGCAACACTTCGGAGAGAATGTGGCTGGAAAAGAGGATTGCACTCCCCTGAGCTGCCAGGCTGCACAGGCTATCTCGCAGCTGTCCGATGGCCACAGGATCCAATCCGTTGAGCGGCTCATCCAGTAGGTAAAGGTCAGGATGATGGCCCATGCACCTGGCCAGGGCCAGCCTCTGCCTCATGCCCATGGAATACCTGCCGACAGGCGTGGCTGAATCGGCGGCCAAACCGACCTTGTCCAAAAGTTGGCTGATCCCGGTAGGCTCGGCATCCCTATGCTCCCGGTCTGCCAATGCCAGGTAGGTCAGGTCAATCTCAAGATTCTCCCTAGCGCTGAGGGACTCATAAAAGACCGGCTCGTTGATGAACACTCCCATCCTGGCCAGATTGCCCGGGTAGTCTTCGCTCAGAGGCCTCCCCAGAAAACAGACTCTGCCGCCGACAGGCCTCTGCATTCCGGTCAGGATCTTCAACAGCGTGGACTTGCCAGCCCCGTTGGCACCTAGCAAGCCCAGAATCTCGCCCTGTCCCAGGGTCAAATCCAGTCCGGACAGCACCTCCCTGCCTTCAAACACTTGGACAATTCCGTCCGCCTTCAGCACCTGCATAAAACTCCTTTCAAAAATACCGATGGTATGTTTGGTGGAAACAAAAACCATTACTCGTTGAGTGCCCGAATCTTGCTAGTAGACAGAGCCCTCTTGGCCTTAAGATATCTATCGGCTCTAAGAGACCCCTTGATCCTGATTCTTGTCAGATTCCTCTTGCGTGGACTCCCCGCTGGTGGCAGTCAAAGGATTGCTCTTCAGATGTGCGTGCAAATGCACGGCCGCACGAATAACCCGATCATCGATGACAGGCGCCCCTATTCCCTTGAGCATATCCGCCAACAGGGAGAACTTGGAGACCACCTGGTCCCGGGTCATGGTCGAGAATCGAATCCCTATCCACATGTTGAGCAGGATATAGAGCACCTGGGCCAAATCCTCGGGATTGCAAGGGGCAATGGAGCCGTCCTCCACGCCTTCTCGAACGTAGGGGGTGATCACGTCCACAATCCTGTCCATGGATTTCAAGTACATCTCCCCGACCATGCGGGGGCTCTTCAACAGGGTTCTGGCTGAAAAGGTCACATCGAGACGCGAGTAAGCCGACAGGGAGGCAATCAGCTCGTTGCGCAGTTTGTCAAGGCCAGTTTTTCCGGGCCATTCCCCCAGCCAGTCCCCCTGGGATGAGGACGAAGCCATGCGCTCAGTGACCGCATGGAAAATGGCCGTCTTGGAAGGAAAATGGTAGTAGACAGCTCCCTTGGTCATACCGCCCAGACCATCGACGATGTCCTGGAT
This sequence comes from Bifidobacterium sp. M0353, assembly GCF_016100645.1. Classification (NCBI taxonomy): domain Bacteria; kingdom Bacillati; phylum Actinomycetota; class Actinomycetes; order Bifidobacteriales; family Bifidobacteriaceae; genus Bifidobacterium; species Bifidobacterium sp. M0353. The sequence continues at coordinate 790,791 of NZ_JACFSB010000001.1, forward strand.
GCTGGTTCCGTCGTAACCCTTTTCCAGGAAGAGCCGCTGGGCTACATCAAGGATCTGATTACGATGCCCTTCGGGATCCTTCGGCGTGCCCATGCGGTGCTCCCCTCCTTGTCAACGCATCGACGTCTGACCATCATGGCCCGACGACCTCTTCTTACAGGAAGCTATCATACCACTGGTATGTTATGTCTACCTATTCATAGCACTTGCCAACTCGACATTAATTCTTCTGCAGGCGACGAATGGCCTCATGCTGGATGGCCACCACCGCCTTGGCATCGGCGACTCCCGCTGCACAGAGCTCCTGCCAGGAGACCCAGGCCGACTGGATATGCTCACCCGGGTCGAAGTCGGTGGGCCCCTGATGCCAGCGACGCAGATGCAGGACCACGATTTGGCCGAGCTCGTCGCTCATGCCTAGGGATGAGTAGACATCGGGAGCGGCATCGATCCAGCCGTCCTCCGGATCCAGATTGCTTTCGGAGCCTCGAGCGCCCTCGGGCCCGGGGACCAGACCCGTCTCCTCACGCAGCTCGCGCAGGACGGCCTTGACCGGGCTCTCCCCCGGGTCGATGAAGCCGGCTGGCAGGCCGAATACGTAGGCCTGGGCGCCCACCCGGTACTCGCGGGTCAGCAGATAGGCATCGGAAGCGCAGTCGTGCACCAGCATGACCACACAAGGGGCGTGACGGATAAGCTGCCGGTCGATGGTTTCCTTGGAACCATCACGCCGGAAGATGGCCACCTGCTGCTGGTCAATAACGAATATCGGGCCCCGGAAGACCTCCCTGTCATCCACCAGCTCGGGGGCGCGGGTCATGTCGATGCCCTTGGGCCCCTGGCCATCCCGGTCTGCCAGTCTGGCGGCCAATCGTGCCTGCAGATCCTGCGCTTCATCGCTCATGAAATCACTCCTCCTCAACCATCAATCCTCAGCCGTCAACGCACCACCATGGTCCAGGGATCGGTGACGATGGGCGAAACCCCCACCTGCGGGCGAACACTGGTAGCCGTCTCCAGGGCCCTGGCAATGTCTCCCTTGGCGTAGCGGAACCAGAGGCTCTCAATTGCCGAGTGCGGGGTGTTGATCAGCATGGGTCTGGGCTGATTGGGCTGACCGGCCATCTGGGCCTCATAGAGGGCTTGCTGGTAGGCATCCGTGGCAGGGTGATGGCGCAAATCGCTGGTGATGTAGACATCGGCCCCCGTAGACCGGACCAGGTCGAATTCGAAGTCCCCTGAGCCGGGCAGCAGGGCGACTGTGGAGACCATGGCCTCGGACGGACCGACCGCCTGAACACCCAGAGCCGTCCTGGGCAGGAGGCCCGCCACGGTATGGACCAGATCCTCAAATGGTACGGGCCTCGGAAGCCGGCCCCAACGACCCAGGCCTACCTGAATTCCCTGATCAGCGTGCAGGTCACGGTTTGAGAGCGGCTGAGGGGCCAGTGGTCGTGCATCCTGCAGGTCCAGGGCATCGGCAGCCGCCTGGGACACACCACGGTAGGCGGCATCAGCGTTGGTATGCCCCACCCAGAGCCCGCAGTGGCCCTCGATCAGCCTGGTTATCATGTCCCCCCGGAAGTCCAGGCCGGAGACCTGGTGGACCGACCTGAAGAAGAGCGGATGATGGGTGATCAGCAGGTCGGCCTTGTGATCCAGAGCCTCCTGAACCACATCGGGCCGAGGGTCCACAGCGCACCAGATCCGCCTGACCGGCCAGGACGGATCCCCCGCCACCAGGCCTGGATGGTCCCAGTCCTCCGCGTAGTCCAGAGGATAGAGTCCCTCAAGCAGATCAACCACCTGGCCCAGGGGCACCGAAGACCTCTGAACCTCATTCTGTTCATCAGGCATGACGATCCCTCCTCGGATCCTGCTGGGCCCAGTCCACTCCATGTCAGGTCAGTGAGCAGCCAGCTCCCAGTCCTGGCCGATGCCGGTGGACACGTCCAGGGGCACGGCCAATTCAACGGCATGTTCCATGGAATCCTTGACCAGCTTAGTGGCCTTGTCAGTCTCTCCGGGAGCGATCTCCACCAGCAGTTCATCGTGTATCTGCAGGGAGATGCGGCTCTTCAGCCCCTGGTCGGACAAGGCACGGCTGGCCTTGATCATGGCGATCTTCATGATGTCGGCAGCCGACCCCTGGATGGGCGCATTCAGAGCGGCCCTCTCGGCGGCCTCACGGGTGGGACGCCGCTTGGAGCGCAGCCCAGGGAAGTAGCGCCGCCGCCCGAACATGGTCTCGGTGTAGCCCTTCTCCCGGGCATCGGCCACCAGGGACTCCAAGTACTCATGGACCTTGCCAAAGGTGGCGAAGTACTTGGCGCGCAGCACATCAGCCGCGGCCGGACTGATCTTGAGCTGCTGGGCCAGGCCATAGGTGCTCAGTCCATAGGCCAGGCCGTAGCTCATGGCCTTCACATGGGAGCGCTGGTCCCCGGTGACCTCCTCCATGGGGATGTCGTAGACCAGGCTGGCCACGTACCGGTGGAAGTCGGCACCCGACTTGAAGGCGTCGATCAGGGCCTGGTCCCCGGAAAGGTGGGCCATGATCCGCAGCTCCACCTGGGAGTAGTCCGAAGAGAGCAACGCCTCATACCCGCTGCCAGGCACGAAGGCCGAACGGATCTCACGGCCCCGGGCATCCCGGTTGGGGATGTTCTGCAGGTTGGGATCGACCGAGCTCAGCCGACCAGTGGCGGCCACGGTCTGCTCGTAGGTGGTGTGCAGCCGCCCATCCCGGGGGTTGACGGCCTCGCGCAGGGTCTGCACGATCTGTTTGAGCTTGTTGGTCTCCCTGTGTTTGAGCAGGGCGCCCAGGAAGTCGTTGGCCCGCTCGTTGTTGACTGATTTGATGTAGAGGTCCTGCAGGACCGAGACGTTGGTCGAATAGGACCCGGTCTTGGTCCTGTGGGTGGGCACCAGGCCCATGTCATCGAAGAGCACCTTGCTCAGCTGCTTGGGGCTCTGCAGGTTGACACGGCTGCCGGCCCTATCCCAGGCGATTTCCTGAGCCTGGCGGGCCTCGGCGGCGAACCGGTCGTGCATATCCTTCAGGCGGGCATCGTCCACCTTGGCGCCCTCGGTCTCCATCTGCGCCAGGACTGCGGAGGTGGGCAGCTCTATAGTGCGCAGCAGGCCGTATTGGTGGCGCTCGTCCATCAACTCCTGCAGACGCTCGGAGACCATCATGACGTACTGCGCCTGGCGAAGGATCCGAGTCCCACGCCTACGTTCGTCCTCATCCTCTCGCCCGTCCAGGGCCAGGGCTCCCTGTGTGGCCTCGGGCTCCTCCTCTATGGGGATGGCCAGGAAATGGGCGACGGCCTGTTCCAGATTGTCGGCATGGAAATCAGGCTCAGCCAGATAGCCTGCCAGCTTGGTGTCGAACAGGGGCAGGGGCATGTGCAGCCCCTGGCTCTCCAGGAAGTGCAGATGCTCCTTGTAGCCGTGGACCACGCAGGTGCCGATCCGCTGGTCAATCAGCTCCTGGATGGCCACACGCATGTCTTCGTCAATGTCTTCCGCCATGAGGACCAGACCGTGGCCATCCATGGCGAGAATGGACAACTCCTCCAGGCCGTAGTCGCCGTGCTTGGCCCAGCCGATGGCGTGAAGCACCCAGTGCTCCTTCATGGCCTCACTGCAACGCATGGCATTCTGGTCGGTGTCGCCGATGTCCTTGATCTTGTCCAGGGAATCGGCCATGGCCTTGACATGGTCCGCCGAGCGCCGACAAAGGGCCTTATCCGGCAGATGCCTCTCACACCAGTCCCGCAGCTGGTCGGCGGAATCCGCCTTATCGCGCTCAGGCTGGGTGAACTCCTCCTGCTTGTTGCTGACATCGACCAGTGCCGAGGCTGAAGAGTAGTCATAATCGGCGACCGTGTTGAATCCGCGTAGGATCTTCTTGCGGGTCTGCGGTCCGAACTGCAACTGCTCGAATATGGGCAGGACCTGATCTGTATGGATGGTGCCGAAACGCAGGTCCTCCACCTTCACGCCCAGGTCCAGGTCGCGTACCAGAGCGTTGACCTTCCGGTTGAGCCGCACCTGGTCGGCGTTCTCCGCCAGGGCCTGACCCTTCTTGCCGCCGATCTCGTCGGCGTGCTCCAGAATGGAATCCAACGATCCGTACTTGTTGATCCACTTGGCGGCATAGCCGTCGCCCACGCCCGGCACACCAGGAATGTTGTCGGCTCCCTCGCCGCGCATGGCGGCCAGATCCGGATACTGCTGCGGGGTCACCTTGTAGCGGTCCATGATGGCCTGGGGCGTCATGTGCTTGAGGTTCTTGAAATGGTGGCCCGGGTAGAGCACGGTGATCTCGTCGTCCACCAGCTGGAAGGCATCCCTGTCCCCGGACAGGACCAGGGTCTTGAACCCTGCCTGCTCCCCCATGGTGGCCAGTGTGCCGATGATGTCGTCGCCCTCATAGCCGGGTTTTTCGATATAGGTGATGCCCAGGCCCTTGAGCAGGTCCTGGATCAGGGGTAGCTGGGTCAGCAGTTCCTTGGGGGCGGCTTCACGGGTACCCTTGTACTGGGGCAGCATGGTGTTGCGGAAGGTGCCGCCCTTGACATCAAAGGCCACGCCCATATGGGTGGGCTTCTCCTTGGCCATGACATCCGCCAGCATGGTGGCAAAGCCCCATACCGCGTTGGTGGGCTGCCCGGTCGAGGTGGTGAAACTTTCGACGGGAAGGGCATAGAAGGCCCGGAAGGCCAGCGAATGTCCATCGACGACCAGCAGGGTGCGGCCGTCCTTGTCCTGCTTCTTCGTCTGGTCTTCCATAGGCGGGCTAACGGTCGTTCTGGTTGGCCACGTTGTTGATGACCACGTCGGCCACCTCCTGCATGGTCAGCCTGCGGTCCATGGAGGTCTTCTGAATCCAGCGGAAGGCCTCGGACTCGGTCATGCCCATGCTCTCCATGAGCAGCCCCTTGGCCCGGTCCACCCGCTTACGGGCCTCGAAACGGGCCTTCATGTCGGTGACCTCGTCCTTCAGGGCGTTGATCTGGTCAAAGCGGGAGATGGCCACCTCAAGGGCCGGAAGCAGCTTTTCCGGAGCGAAGGGCTTGACCACGTAGGCCATGGCTCCGGCATCGGCCGCCTTCTCGACCAGGCTTTGCTGGGAGAACGCCGTCAGCATAACCACCGGGGCCAGATTCTCCTTGCCGATCTCAGTGGCGGCGGTAATGCCGTCGGTGCCGGGCATCTTCACATCCATAACGACTACATCGGGTCTCAGCTCGCGGGTCAGATCAATGGCCTCCTGGCCGCTGGCCGCCTGGCCGACCACGTCATAGCCGGCATCCTCGAGAGCTTCGACGGTATCGAGCCTGATCAAAGCCTCATCCTCCGCCACAACCACGGTCCGCCCCTCGGGAGAATCGCTGCGGTTCTTACTCTCTGAAGCCACTTTCAACCTCGTTTCCTGAAAGTCCATCCGAGCTTCACCGGAAATCGATGAGGGACGGCTGGGGTTCGCTTTATCGTGCCCCCGGTGAGACTCGAACTCACACTGCACGGATTTTGAGGCCGTTTCCTCTACCAATTGGGATACGGGGGCTTTTCATCACCACAGAGAATCTACCATACTTTGGCGACGACGCAAGGTTATTCGTGTTGAATCTGCCCTAGAATGAAGACAGTTATGTATACAGGCACATCAGCAGTCGAAGGAGAGCATGATGACCACTCATATCTATCGACGGTTCGATCCTTGGCGCACCTCCCCCGTCCAGGAGAAGGCCCGCAAGCAAATTATGGACAGCCACTACTTCAGCGTCGACAGGGTCACCTTTGAATCCAGTGACAATCAGACCTTCGACCGCAGCATCGTCAGCGAGAAGCACGGAGACACCATCGCGGTCCTGGCCATCACCGACGACGGAAGGATACCCCTGGTCGAGCAGTACCGACTCCCAACTCACCGTTGGACCCTTGAGCTGCCGGCCGGCCATCCGCTCAACGACAAGGAGGCCCCCATCGATGTAGCCACCAGACGACTGCGCGAGGAGGCCGGATACAAGGCTGCCTCCTTCAACCAGTTCGCCAGGTTCATCAACACCCCCAGCTTCTCCACGCAGCACACCACCCTCTTCTATGCCGAGGGCCTGACCCCGGTCCAACCTGCCAGCCTGGCACCGGAGACCCCCCACCAGAATGTGCGGCTCTTCACCGTGGACGAGGCCTATGACATGGTGATCGCAGGGACCATTCTGGATGCCAAAACCACCATCGCCATCCTGCGGGCCAAGATTGGACTGTCGGACCTGCACTGAGGCAAGAACCCTCGCATAGCGAACCGGTGGCCTCTCCCCTGCCTTGGCAGGCGGGAAAGACCACCGGTTCCTTGCTCTATCAGTGCCGAATGAACCTGACGGCCACCTGCCCGGCTGACTCAGTCGACAGCCAGGCGGCAGTCCGGAGAATCAGTCGTTGGCACCAACCGTATGCACGTAGATGCAGTCGGTGTTTCCTGGCTCATACTCGCCCTGGGCGCTGCTGAGCACCACCAGGCAGTCGCCGTCGGAGACCTTGCCCTGCTTCTTCAGGGTGGCGTCCACGAAGGCCATGAGACCCGCGCGGTTGAAGTCGTGGTAGTCCTGCTCGCACATGAAAGCCTCGGTGCCCCAGCTCAGGGCCAGCCAATGATAGGTGTGCTCATCGGTGGTCAGCGCATAGATGGGGGCGGCCGGACGCTCACGGGAGACGCGGTGCACGGTGTTGCCGGTCTGGGTGAAGGCCACGATGGCCTTGGCGTTGATCTTGTCGGCCAAATCCACAGCGGCGGAGGAGACGGCACCGGAGTTGGACATGTCCAGGTCGTGCATATCCGGGATGCGGTCGAACCCGTGGGTGGTGGCGTACTCGGAAATCCGGGCCATGGTGGAGACCGTGGTGTCGGGGTAGTCGCCCACGGCGGTCTCGTTGGAGGTCATGGTGGCATCGGCACCGTCCAGGACGGCGTTGGCGCAGTCGGAGGCCTCGGCGCGGCTGGGGATGGGCGAATGAACCATGGAGCCCAGGACCTCAGTGGCGACGATGACCGGCTTGGCATACTGACGGGCCAGTTCGATGCAGCGCTTGGTCACCAGGGGGACCTGCTCGAAGGGCATCTCCACGGCCATGTCACCACGGGCCACCATGATGCCGTCGAAGGCCTTCACGATCTCCTCCAGGTTCTCAACCGCCTGGGGCTTCTCGATCTTGGCCACGATGGGAATGCGGCGACCCTCCTCGTCCATGATCTCATGAGCGCGGTCGATGTCAGTGGCGAAGCGGACGAAGGACATGGCGATGATGTCGGCGCCGGTGCGGATACCCCAGCGCAGGTCCTCCTCATCCTTGGGGGTCAGTGCCGGCAGGCTCACGGCCACGCCGGGCAGGTTGATGCCCTTGTGGGAGGAGACCGGACCAGCCACGACCACCTTGGTGTGGACCTGGTTGCCCTCGACCTTGGTGACTTCCAGACGGACCTTGCCGTCATCGATCAGGATGGGATCGCCGGGGTGGCAATCCCCGGGCAGACCTTTGAAGGTGGTGGAGGTCATGTGCTCGTCACCCTCGACATCGTCGGTGGTGATGGTGAACTCCTGGCCCTCCTTGAGGATGACCTTGTCCTCGCCCTGCTCGTTCTTCTTGAACCAGCCACAACGAATCTTGGGACCCTGCAGATCGACCAGGGCCGCCACGTTGCGTCCGGTCTCCTTGCTGGCCTGACGCACGTTGTTGTAAACCTTGAGGTGATCTTCGGGGGTGCCGTGGGACCGGTTGAGCCTGGCCACATCCATGCCGGCCTTGACCAGCTTGGTGATGTTTTCCAGCGACTCCGAAGCCGGCCCGATGGTATCGACGATCTTGGCTTTGCGCATATGCTACCTGCCTGTTCTTTTTCTTACTTACCGTTCTATTGTACAGACTCAGGCCGCAGGGAACCACTATTTCCCGTTAGCGCTAACAACCCTTGTGCTTCAACGCTTCCCTTATTGCTTTGCTCCCTGGGGAGCGGCTGCAGAGGACATATGGCGGCTCTTGAGCACCGAAGCCAGGGCCGCGATGCCCACGGCCAAAACGATGACGAGCAGAGATGCCCAGGTCGGTATCTCCGGCACGACAGTCAGGGGCCGCCCGCCGTTGATGAAGGGCAGCGTGTTACCGTGCAGAGCCTCCATGATCAGCTTGACCCCGATGAAGGCCAGGACCACGGCCAGCCCCAGGGGCAGATACTCCAGCTTGTCCAGCAGGGATCCCAGCAGGAAGTAGAGCTGCTGAAGGCCCAACAGGGCGAAGACGTTGGAGGTGAAGACGATGAAGGGGTCCTTGGTCAGTCCGAAGATGGCCGGAATGGAGTCAAAGGCGAACATGACATCGGTGGTGCCGATGGCCAGGAAGACCACCAGCATGGGCGTGAAGTAGCGCTTACCCTCGAAGGTGGTCCGCAGGTGCTCACCGTCATAGTGGCTGGTGATGGGGATAACCCGGCGCAGGACCCTGATCAGCCCGTTCTCGTGGTACTCCTCCTGCTTGCCTCGGCTGGAGACCATGTTCCAGGCAGTGTAGAGCAGGAAGAAGCCGAAGATGAAGAAAACCCAGGTGAAGCGGGTGATCAGCGCCGTTCCGGCCAGGATGAAGACGCCGCGCAGCAGCAGCGCGATGGTGATGCCGACGCTGAGCACATAACGCTGAAGCCGCAGGGGCACGGCGAAATTGCCCATGATGATGACGAAGACAAAGAGGTTGTCGATGCTGAGCGAGTACTCAGTCAGCCAGCCCGAGTAGAACTCGATGGCTGGCTTGGAACCTGCCACCTTCCAGATCAGCGCCCCGAAAATCAGGGCCATGACCACAAAGAAGCCGATGTGCCTCACGCATTCGCCGGTCGAAGGTACGTGTGGCCGCCGCCCGATCACCAGAAGATCAACCACGAAGAAGACGGCCAGCACAACCAGGCTCACAACCATGAACGGCAGAGGTGTTTCGGACATATCACCTGACTTTAGCGGCAAGATATGACGTGCTCATCTGCCCCTCCGCATGTCAGAACATCCTCACAGAGAGTTGTCTGCTGGTCCGGCCTGTGATGACTTGCCTCGCATCACAGGCCCGCAACATGCATGGTCGGGGTTGGGACCACCGGCCAAAGGCCAGACTTACTTTTTGGCCTCGGTCATCTGTCGCAGCTCTTTCTTCAGGTCCTTGATTTCGTCGCGCAGACGGGCTGCGAGCTCGAACTGCAGCTGTTGCGCAGCCGTGTGCATCTGGTCGCTCAGCTGACGGATCAGGTCGGCAAGGTCCTGCGCCGGCAGACCGGCCTGGAGGATCTCCTGATGCCGCTTGTCGGCCTCCTCCTTGTCGTAGAGGGGCACGCCCAGGTGGGAGTTGCCGGCCTTGTTGGCATTGCGGTAGCCGCCCGCCAGCAGGGTCTGGGTGTCCACATCCTCCTTGGCCAGCATGTCGTTGACATCACTGATCTTCTTGATCAACGGCTTGGGGTCCACCCCATGCTCCTTGTTATAGGCTATCTGCTTGGCACGGCGACGGTTGGTCTCGCTGATGGCCTTCTCCATGGAGTCGGTGACCTCATCCGCGTACATGATGACCTTGCCGGACACGTTCCTGGCCGCACGGCCGATGGTCTGGATCAGGGAACGGTAGGAACGCAGGAAGCCCTCCTTGTCCGCATCCAGTATGGCCACCAGGGAGACCTCGGGCAAGTCCAGCCCTTCACGCAGGAGGTTGATGCCCACGATGACGTCGATCTTGCCCTCGCGCAGCTCCCGCAGGAGCTCCACCCGCCGCAGGGTGTCCACATCCGAGTGCAGATACTCCACCTTGATGTCGCGCTCCAGCAGGTAGTCGGTCAGGTCCTCGGCCATCTTCTTGGTCAGCGTGGTCACCAGGACCCGCTCGTGACGGGCCACCCGGGCCTTGATCTCGTCCAGGAGGTCGTCCACCTGGCCCTTGACAGGCCTGACCTCCACCTCGGGATCCAGCAGACCGGTGGGGCGGATGACCTGTTCCACCACCCCGTCTGACAGACCCATCTCATAGTCGCCCGGCGTTGCCGACAGATAGACGGTCTGGCCCACCTTGTCCAGAAACTCGGGCCACTTCAGCGGACGGTTGTCCATGGCCGAGGGCAGACGGAAGCCGTGCTCGACCAGGGTCCGCTTGCGGCTAGCATCCCCCTCGTACATGGCTCCGATCTGGGGGACGGTCACGTGGGATTCGTCGATGACCAGCAGGAAGTCGTCGGGGAAGAAGTCCAGCAGGGTATGGGGCGGCGTCCCGGGTTCGCGCCCGTCGAAGTGCCTGGAGTAGTTCTCCACTCCGGAGCAGGTGCCGATCTGGGTGAGCATCTCCAGGTCGTAGGTGGTGCGCATGGTCAGCCTCTGGGCCTCCAGCTCCTTGCCCTGCTTGCGCAGCTGGCCCACACGCCAGTCCAGCTCCTCCTTGATGGTCTTCAGCGCCCGCTCCATCCGCTCAGGACCGGCCACGTAGTGGGAGGCGGGGAAGATGTGCACGGAGCTCTCATGGGCGATCTCGTCCCCGGTCAGCGGGTGCAGGGTGGAGATGCGGTCGATCTCGTCGCCGAAGAATTCGATGCGGACGGCCAGCTCCTCATAGACGGGGATGATCTCGACCGTGTCGCCTCGCACGCGGAAGGTGCCTCGGGTGAAGGCGATGTCGTTGCGCTTGTACTGCATGTCCACGAACTTACGCAGCAGGTCATCCCGGTTGATCCGGTCCCCCTCGTGCAGGAAGAGCATGCGCCCGGCGTACTCTTCGGGCGTGCCCAAGCCGTAGATACAGGAGACGGTGGCCACCACCACGCAGTCGCGCCTGGTCAGCAGGTTGGCCGTGGCGGCGTGACGGAGCCGCTCCACGTCGTCGTTGATGTTGGAGTCCTTCTCGATATAGGTATCCGTCTGGGGAATGTAGGCCTCAGGCTGGTAATAGTCGTAGTAGGAGACGAAGTAGGAGACCGCATTGTCGGGCATGAGCTCGCGGAACTCGGCGCAGAGCTGGGCGGCCAGGGTCTTGTTGGGCTCCAGAATCAGGGTGGGCCGCTGCAGGCGCTCGATCAGCCAGGCCGTGGTCGCGGTCTTGCCGGTGCCGGTGGCGCCCATGAGCACCACGTCGTTCTCGCCGTTCTCGATCCGCGTGGCCAATTCCTCGATGGCCTCTGGCTGGTCGCCGGAGGGCTTGTAGGGAGACTTGACCACGAAGGGCTTATTGGTCCGCTCAATGTTGAACCCCATGAAACTCCCTTCCAGGATGCGTCATTCACCAAGGCCCGTCAGTCGCTGCGCGAGGATCCCTTGGCCAAGGCCTTTAACTCTTCATATATTCTATCAACAGACTCGAACATTTGTTCGATAGGCTGGGACCCGTCCACCAGCAGATCGGCCTGGGCGCGTCGCGAACTGCTGCTGGTCTGGGAACCGATGCGCTCAACAGCCTGGCTTCCAGTCATATGCCGCTGATTCACCATACGCGCAATCCTCACCTGGCTGGGGGCCTCCACCACCAGGACCCTGTCGAAATGAAAGGGAATTGCCGACCTAACCTCGGTCAGCAGGGGCACCTCATGGACCACCACCTCGGAACCCTCCAGCCAGGGCTGCTCGGCCTTGGCGGCCAGGTCATAGACCAGCGGATGGATGATGTCGTCCAGGTCCCTGCGATCCCGGTCGGCCGTCGGCCCGCCGAAGACCCTTGCCGCCAAGGCTGACCTGTCCACACCACCATGACCGTCCCCGCAGTCCGAACCGAAGCGCTCCAGGACCGGTCCCACGCCGGGTCCGCCCGGGGCGATGACCTCATGGGAGAGCCGGTCGTAGTCGATGACCCTGGCCCCGTCCTGGGCCAGCCGAGCCGCCACCGTGCTCTTGCCAGCCGCTATTCCGCCGGTCAATCCCACACGTATCATCCCGACCTCCCGCATATACCTTATGGCAGCAGATACAAATGGAGGGGCCCGACCGAGGCCGGACCCCTCCATTCACCGCTTGATGCTCACTTCTTTTCCTTGAGCAGCTGCTCGCGCAGAGCGGCCAGCTGGTCGTCGGAGGCCAAGGTGCCCTCGGAGCTGGACTCCGAGCTGTAGTTGGTGGTCTCCTCGGAGCTCTGACGACGAGAGCGCGAACCGGAGGCGGGCGCCTGGGAGGACCGGCTGTCCTCGGCGGCCGAAGCCTCGGCGTTCTCCAGCTCCTTGGCCACGAAGGCCTTGTGCTGCTCCCAGAGGTCGTGGGCGGCCGCATACTGGGACTCCCACTCCTCCCGCTGCTTCTCGTAGCCGGCGATCCACTCGTTGCTCTCGGGGTCGAAGCCCTCGGGGTACTTGTAGTTGCCCTCCTCGTCGTACTCGGCGGGCATGCCGTAGATGGCCGGATCGAAGTCCTCGGAGGTCGGATCGACGGAGTCGTCGGCCTGCTTGAGGGACAGGGAGATACGGCGGCGATCCAGGTCGACGTCGATGACCTTGACGAAGATCTCCTCGCCCTGCTTGACCACGGTCTCGGGGTTCTCCACGTGGCGATTGGCCAGCTCGGAGATGTGGACCAGGCCCTCGATGCCGTCCTCGACGGAGACGAAGACGCCGAACTGCACGATCTTGGTGACCTTGCCCTTGACGATCTGTCCGGGCACGTGGGTCCGGGCGAAGCGCTGCCAGGGGTCTTCCTGGGTGGCCTTGAGGGACAGCGAGATGCGCTCGCGGTCCATATCGACATCCAGCACCTCGACGGTGACCTTGTCGCCCACCTTGACGACCTCGCTGGGGTGATCGATGTGCTTCCAGGAGAGCTCGGAGACGTGGATCAGACCGTCCACACCGCCCAGGTCGACGAAGGCGCCGAAGTTGACGATGGAGCTGACCGTACCCTCGCGGATCTGGCCCTTCTTGAGCTGGGCCATGAAGGTCTCGCGCACCTCGGACTGGGTCTCCTCCAGGTACTGGCGGCGGGAGAGGACCACGTTGTTGCGGTTCTTGTCCAGCTCCAGGATCTTGGCCTTGATCTTCTGCCCGATGTAGGGAGACAGGTCGCGCACGCGGCGCATCTCGACCAGGGATGCGGGCAGGAAGCCACGCAGGCCGATGTCGACGATGAGTCCGCCCTTGACGGCCTCGATGACGGTGCCCTCAACGACGCCGTCAGCCTCCTTGATCTTCTCGATGTCGCCCCAGGCGCGCTCGTACTGGGCACGCTTCTTGGACAGGATCAGACGGCCTTCCTTGTCCTCCTTGGTGACGACCAGGGCCTCGATGGTGTCACCGACCTGGACCACATCGTCGGGATCGACATCCTTCTTGATGGAAAGCTCGCGGGAGGGAATCACGCCCTCGGTCTTGTAGCCGATGTCCAGCAGAACCTCGTCATGGTCGATCTTAACGACCGTCCCCTCGACCAGATCCCCATCGTCGAAGTTCTTGATGGTGGAATCGACTGCCTTGATGAAGTCTTCCTCGGACCCGATGTCATTGACCGCGACCTGGGGGACTTCCTTCTTGTTCTCTGCCATTAATTGAATTGTTTCTTGTATAGTTGGTGGATATTTTTCCGTATTGAGTTATGCGTTCCCGCCGGCGGGCGCGAACATTCTCCATGATAGGAGACACCACGGTCATTGTCGCCGGGGAGCCTCGGGCGTGTCGCAGGCAGGGATTCCGGCGGCCCGCTCAGCGGATTCGACCACGTTGACCAGGAGCATGGCCCGGGTCATGGGTCCCACCCCGCCGGGGTTGGGCGTATAGGCGGCTGCGGACAGCCTGGCGGCCGGATCGATGTCGCCCTTGATCCGCCAACGCCCCTCCTGCTGATCCCGGATTCGCGAGACGCCCACATCCACCAGGACGGCACCCTGGCGAACCTGGTCCGGGCCAACCAGCCCGGCCTGACCCACAGCTGCGATAATCACGTCAGCCCTGCGCAGGTGGGCATCGATATCCCTGGTGCGGGTATGGCAGAGGGTCACGGTGGCATCCACCCCACGGTTGGTCAGGAGCAGTCCGATGGTGCGGCCCACGGTCAGTCCTCGGCCCAGCACGCAGACCTCCTTGCCGGTCAGGTCAATCCCGTAATGGTCCAGCAGGTACAGGATCCCCCGTGGGGTGCAGGGCAGAGGGGTCCGCACCCGGCCGTCGGTATGCAGGACCAGCTGGCCCAGGTTGTATGGATGCATGCCGTCGGCGTCCTTGGCCGGATCGATATGATCGATGATCTCCGTGGTATCCACGCCCTCGGGCAGGGGCAGCTGGACGATGTAGCCGGTGCAGTCAGGGTCCTGGTTGAGCTGATCCACCGCAGCGAGAATCCGCTCCTTGCCGACGTCGGCGGGCAGATCGATCCTGATCGACCGGATGCCCACCTGGCTGCAGTCACGATGCTTGCCCTCCACATACTTGAGCGAGCCAGGGTCCTCCCCCACCAGGATGGTACCCAGGCCGGGAGTGCGTCCCATGGCCGTCAGCCTCGCCACGCGAGCGCGCAGGTCCTCCTTGAGTTCCGCAGCCGCCGCCTTGCCGTCCAGTTTCACTGCAGTCAATACATCTCCATCATCCAAGCGGGCGCAAACCCTTGTCGAAGTCGTCTGGGCCAGACTAGCGCAGATTCCTCCCCGACCGGAAGCATCGTCCAAGAGCCGGTACGGAAGACTTGGCGATGAAGTTGCGCGCTGTCCTCTCCCCAGCGATAATGAGAATCATGCTCAATAAGAGCAGGATCACCAATTGGGATGCCTCCGGGAAGGACGCCATGGACAAGGACACGGATAGAACATCCACGCAGGCCTGCATCGTCTTCGACCATGCCGCCATCCGGCGATCCGGGCGGCTGATCTGGTCGGAGGGGACCTTCACCATCCCCTCGGGAACCGTGACCGCCATCGTGGGCACCAACGGCACCGGCAAGACCAGCATGATGCAGGCCGAGCTGGGTCTGCTCCCCCTGGATGCCGGCAGTCTGCAGGTCCTGGGGCAGCCGGCCGGCCAGGCCAACGACCGCATCGGCTACGTACCCCAGAGCTACACCTCGGACATCGACTCCAACCTGACGGCCGAACAGTCCGTCCTGCTGGGGCTGACCGGCACCCGCTTCGGCATCCACCCCGTCACCCGGCAGGACCGCGAGCGCGCCAGAAAGGCCATGCGCTTCGTCGGCGTGGAGGACAGGGCCCACCTGCGCCTGTCCCAGCTCTCCGGTGGCCTGCGACAGCGGGTGGCCATCGCCCAGGCCCTGGTCTGCGATCCTGACCTGCTCATGCTGGACGAGCCCCTGGCCAATCTGGACCTGGCCGGTCAGCGAGCCACCGTCCACCTGCTGGCACAGCTCAACAGCCGTCTGGGCATGACCATCCAGGTGGTGGCCCACGACCTGAACATGCTGCTGCCTGTGCTGACCGGGGCGGTCTACCTGCTGGACGGGCATCCCCATTACGCCCGCATGGACGACGTGCTGGACTCGGACCTGCTCACCCACCTCTACGGCACCAAGGTGGAGGTGGTCACCACTCCCCAGGGGGACATGTTCGTGGCCCCCGACATGGACGAGCCGATCGGCCCCGTCCACAATCGCTACCAACCCAGCCAGGTGGCCCGCCTGCACGGGGCGGACCGGGAAAGGACCTCATGACCACGCCAGTCTTCGACCCACATTGGACGGAGATCCTCGCCGCCCCCTTCATGCGCAACGCCATGGTGGCCGGATTGTGCATCGCCGTGGCCGCCGGAGCCATGGGCTACTTCACCATCGCCAGACACTCCACCTTCGCCGCCCATGCCCTGGCCCACATCGGCCTGCCCGGCGCCACGGGGGCCGTCCTGCTGGGGCTGCCGGTCTCTGCCGGCATGGGGCTGTTCGCCCTGGGCGGGGCGCTGGTAATCGGAGCCCTGGGCAAGCGGGCCTCCCAGAGGGAGATCGCCACGGGCACGGTCCTGGCCTTCGCCACCGGTCTGGGGCTCTTCTTCGCCAGGATGTCCAGTTCGGCCTCCCAGCAGATGCAGGCCATCCTCTTCGGATCCATCCTGACCATCACCCGGGGCCAGGTCATCGGCTTCATAATCTTCGATGCAATCCTGCTGATCCTGCTGGCCCTGATCTACCGGCCCCTGCTCTTCAGCTCCCTGGATGAGCAGGTGGCCCAGGCCCGTGGCGTGCCCATCGGGCTGATGAACCTGACCTTCATGGCCATCATGGCGGGGGTCATCACCATCGCCGTGCCGGCGGTGGGGACCCTGCTCATCTTCGCCCTGGTCGTCACCCCGGCGGCCACGGCCAACATCCTGGTGGCCTCTCCCCTGCGGGCCATGCTCCTGTCGGGACTGATCTGCCTGGCTTCCATCTGGGGAGGCCTGGTGATTTCGGCCATGGTGCCAGCCCCTCCAAGCTTCGTCATCGTGACCCTGTCCACCCTCTTCTGGGCTCTGGCCAAGGGATGGGCCGCACTGCGCGCCTGATGCCGGTCAGTCCACCAGGGCGGTGGCCATGACGGCGATGCCCTCGTTGTGACCGGTAAAGCCCATGCCATCGGTAGTGGTAGCGGTCAACCGAACCGGTGCACCAACAGCCTGGCTCATGGCCTGCTGGGCCAGGTGACGACGGGAGGAAATTCTGGGACGCTGTCCGACGATGACCAGGGAGGCGTTGAGCAATCTACGACCGTGCCCATGCAGGCAGTCCATGGTCTTCTCCAGCATGGCCGCCCCATGCATGCCCGCTCCGGGGGACTGTGATCCCAGGCCGAACAAGGTGCCGATGTCGCCCAGGTCGGCGGCTGACAGGATGGCATCGATCAGCGCATGGGCGGCCGCATCGCCGTCGGAATCGCCCAGCAGGCCGGGGGTTCCGTCATTCCAGGACAGGCAGGCCAGCCAGAGGCGACGCCCGCCGGTCGGGTCGAAGCGATGGGCGTCAAAGCCCAGTCCGACGCTTGGATGGCCCATGACCGGATCCGGCCTCAGCGCTTGGCCTTGGTCTTGCCCTTGCCCTTGTTCTTGGCGGCCTCCTGGGCCACCCGTGCCAAGGTCTTGGAAGCCGGCTCCTTGGGGGACTTGGTATGGTGCTTGTCGTCGCCGGGCATGGGCTCCGCATAGCCCAGGTTGACGTCCAGCAGACGCTGGGCCTCGTCCTCGTCCAGCTTCTCTGACAGGGCGATCTCGGAGGTCAGAATCTTGCGGGCCTTGATCAGCATCCGCTTCTCGCCCGCCGAAAGTCCATGCTCGTCCACGTCACGCTGGGAGAGGTCGCGCACCACCTCGGCGATCTTGTTGACCTCGCCGGTGGCGATCTTCTCCACGTTCAGCTTGTAGCGGCGTGACCAGTTCATCTCCTTCTCCTCGACCACCGGGGTGCGCAGGATCTCGAAGACCTTGGCCACCGCCTTGGCGTCGACGATGTCCCTGACGCCCACCTTGGCCGCGTTCTCGACGGGGACGTTGATGACCAGCCCGTCAGAGGAGAGCACGGACAGCTGCAGGTACTTGCGGGTGACGCCCTTGACGGTCCGTTCGGTGATGGCATCCACCCTGGCGGCCCCATGACGCGGATAGACGACCATGTCACCGACCTTGTAACCCATATGTCCTCCAGAACGAGTCGATAAAATACCATATAATAATGTCATTGCGCATGGACTTGCCGATGGGGCTCGGAGGCGACGCGATTCTCTGCGAGCACACTTCCCCTGGAGGCTCTGGAGACTATTCTGGAAGAAACGACGGTGGTGGAACAAATGCCGGCAAGGCTCCACCCCGCATGACGAGCATCGTTTTGCGGATCAGTGATCGAAGACAGAGGTAGGCATGATCAAAAACACAAGCCGCTACACTACACCCAGCACCATCCTGGTGGTTGAGGATGAACCCACCCTGGCCACCGCCATCGCCCAGCGCATCACCGCCGAAGGGTGGACGGCACGGGTGGCCTCGGACGGTGCCAGCGCCGTGCAGGCCGCATCCCAGATCAAACCCGACCTGGTCATCATGGACATCATGCTGCCCGTCATGGATGGACTGGAGGCCACCAAGCGGATCGTGGCCGAGCGGCCGGTGCCGGTGCTCATCCTGACCGCCCGGGACGACGAGGCCGACAAGGTGACCGGTCTGGGCGCCGGGGCCGACGACTATATGACCAAGCCCTTCTCCATGCGCGAGCTGATCGCCCGCTGCAAGGCCCTTCTGCGCCGGGTGGAGCGGGCCAAGGTCATCGCCAAGAACTCCGAGAACGAGAAGGTGCTGGACTTCGGATCCCTGGTCATCGACCCGGCCCAGCGCATCGTGACCCTGCGCGGGGAGCAGATCCACCTGACTCCCACCGAATTCGACCTGCTGGCCACGCTGGCCCGTCGGCCCAAGTCCGTGCTCACCCGCGAGAAGCTGCTGGAGGAGGTCTGGGACTGGGTGGATGCCTCGGGCACCAGGACGGTGGACTCCCACGTCAAGGCCCTGCGCCACAAGCTGGGCTCCCAGATGATCCGTACCGTGCATGGGGTGGGCTACGCCTTCGAACCGCCCGAGGATCAGGAACAGGACCAGGATCAGCGGTAGCGGCCACGGATGCACGCCATGAGCAAGGACGGCAGAAGCCGGCGCAAGGGGCCCGGTCTGAGTGCGCGGGTGGACCGCGAACGGCCCATCGGATCCTTCGCCTCGTTGAAGGTGGAGCTGAGCGTCCTGATCATCATCTCCACAGCCATCGCCTTCGTCATGGCCTGGTTCCTGCTGAAGATGGGCTGGAGCGGCTGGATCGCCATGCCGCTGACCCTGGTGGTGGCCCTGGGGATCACCTACTTCTTCTCACGGGGGCTCACCGCTCCCCTGCGGCAGATGCGGGATGCGGCCGAGGCCATGGCCGACGGGGACTACACGGTCCGGGTCCACGCCACGACGACCAGCCATGACGAGGTGGGGCTCCTGGCCCAGTCCTTCAACGAGATGGCCGAGGAGCTCCAGCACGCCGACCAGATGCGCCGGGACATGGTGGCCAACGTCAGCCACGAGCTGCGCACCCCCGTCTCGGCCCTGCAGGCCATGGTGGAGAATATGGCGGACGGGGTGACCGAGCCCACGCCAGCCAACCTGGAGGGCATCCTGGAGCAGACCCACCGCCTGTCCGACCTGATCGCCTTCCTGCTGGACCTGTCGAGGATGGAGGCCGGGGCCGCCAGCCTGCAGATCGAGGACTTCGACTTCGGGGACTTCATCGACGAGACCCTCCAGCCACTGGCCATAGCCGACGCCGGGCACGCCCACGACATCCAGGTGGATCTGGAGAAAGGCCTGAGAATGGAGGGCGACCAGGACCGGCTGCGCCAGCTCTTCACCAATGTCATCAGCAACGCCCTGAAGCACTCGGCCGACGGCACCACGGTGCTGATCCAGGCCCACGAGGACCGGCAGCAGGAGGCCATAGTCACCAACGTAGTCAACTTCGGCTCGCAGATACCCCCCGAGGCCCGTACCGACATCTTCCGGCGCTTCGTCAAGGGCAAGGCCGGGCCTGGTACGGAGTCCGGCGGCACCGGGCTGGGGCTGTCCATCGCCCGCTGGGCGGCCCAGCTGCATGGAGGCCAGGTACAGGTGGTGGACGATCCGCGCGGAGCGGACTTCGAGATCACCCTGCCCAGATATCACCGCGACCCCGACGAGGACGAGGAGGACGGGAGCCACTCCGGCGGGCCCGACGCGCCGCATTGACGGGGAGGCGCACTTCGGCTCATAATGAAATCGAACATTTGTTCGAATGCCATCGAGTTCGAGGTGTGCCATGGTCGCTACCATTCATGGGTCGCCGGATGCGGCCCCTGCTTCCCTGCCGGAGTGCCGGGTCGATGCCCTGAGCCTCTTCCGAAGACACCCCAGCCCTGTCCCCCAGGCCCTGGAGGCCGTCCACGCCGGTTTCCCCTCAGTGGCCCAGGACTACTTCAGCGGCGACTTCAGCTTCGACCAGAACGTCATCGTCCACCCCGACTCCACTTTCATCATCCATGTGGCCGGCGATTCCATGACCGGCGCCGGCATCTTCGATGGGGACCTGCTGGTGGTCGACCGTTCCCTGGAGCCGCGCGAAGGGGACATCGTCATCGCCATTCTGGACGATGAGCTGCTGGTCAAGCGTCTGGCCAGGTGCAAGGGACGGACCATGCTGCGGGCCGAAAACCCCGCCTACCCCGACTTCATGCCCCAGGAGGGCGAGGAACTGGTCATCTGGGGGGTGGTCATCGGCAACTACCACTGGCAGCGGGTGAATACCAAAGGCGAATCCCGGAGCGGCTCTCCCCTGCCTCAGGTCACCTATCCCGGACACACCCCGCACGGGCGTGGGCGCACGACGGGAGGTCAAGGCCGGAAACCCGTCTACCCTTCCACGGGCTGGGGCTCGGCATGAGCGCGCAGAGACCGGCCTATCCTGCAGCCGGGACCGCTCTGACCAGTCAGGTGGTCCTGGCTGATGCCAACTCTTTCTTTGCCTCCTGCGAGGCTGTCTTCGACCCCTCCCTGGCTGACCGCCCGGTGGTCGTGCTGTCCAATAACGACGGCTGCGTGGTGGCCCGCAACCGCTCGGCCAAGGCCCTGGGCATCACCAACGGCACACCCTGGTTCACCATTCGCGAACGGGCCCTGCAGGACGGGGTGGTGGCCCGCAGTTCCAACTATGAGCTCTACGCCAGTCTCTCCAGGCGCATGATGGCCATCATGGCCCATTTCCTGCCCAACCAGGAGGTCTACTCCATCGACGAGTGCTTCATGGACAGCATCTGGAACGACAAACGCACCGTCGAAATCTGCCGGGAGCTGCGCGCCGCGGTCCTGCGATCGACCGGCATCCCCGTCAGCGTGGGTGTGGCGCCCACCAAGACCCTGGCCAAGGTGGCCAACCACTGGGCCAAGGACCATCCCTCGACCGAAGGGATCACCCTCTGGAGCCAAGTAGAGGCCCAGTACGGCGATCAGGCTCTGGCATCAGTGCCCGTCGACCAGGTCTGGGGGGTGGGCCGACGGCTGACCGGCAGGCTCATGGGCATGGGCATCACCACCGCCCTGGACCTGCGCGATGCCGACCCCTCACTGATCCGTCACCGGTTCTCCGTCATGCTGCAGCGCACCGTGCTGGAATTGAGGGGACGGCCCTGCATCGAGCCCGAGACGGATGCCGCCAGGGGCGTGCGCACCAATCAGATTCTGTGCTCGCGCATGTTCTCCCACCCCATCGAGGGCTACGCCACCCTGGCCCAGGCATTGAGCATCTACGCCCAGAAGGCCTGCCGCCGCCTGCGTCGGCAGCATGGTCTGTGCGGAAAAGTGCGGGTCTTCTGTTCCACCAGCCCTTATGCACCCCAGCAGTTCTGCGCAGCCAGCAGGACCGTCGTCCTGGAGGATCCCAGCGACGATCCCCTGGTCATCGCCGGCGCAGCCAGCCGGGCGCTCAAGGGCCGTGTGGATCCGCACGCCCGCTGGATCCGGGCCGGGGTGGTTCTACTGGACCTGACCGATGCTGACCACTTCCACACCCTGGAAGGCCTGGACGCAGCCCGGGACACCCATGGCCTGGGGGACGTCCTGGAGGATGCCACCCGCCGTTTCGGTCCCTTCCGGGTAGGCGTAGGCTACGGTGGCATCCGCGGCCAGGGCCGGGGCGATGAGGATACGGGTGCCGACTGGGCCATGAACCGGGGCATGCTCTCACCCCGGTCCACCACCCGCTGGGATGAGATGGCCGTGGCCCAGGCCCGCTAGAGATCCTCGTGACCTGGAGGAACGGCCGCCAGAGCCAGGGCGGCCAAGGGCAGGGCGCCTGCGGCCTCCAGGGCACGAGCGCACTGGCGGATGGTGGATCCCGTGGTGATGATGTCGTCCACCACCAGGACAGGATGGCCGACCAACCGCGATGAATCCGCAACTGTAATCCGGCCCGCCAGCCGACGCGAACGGTTCCGGCGGCCGCCCGCCTGGACAGACTTGGTTCTCACGGAGTCCATGATCAGTGCCGGCTCCGCCCGGGCGTCCAGACCCTGCCGCTGCAGGGCCTGGACCAGAGACAAAAGGATCGGCTGCAGATGAACCCTCCCCCGCCTCCGCAAGGAGGCAGCCGAGGAGGGGGCGGGAACCACCAGAATCGCCTTCGCGGGCTTGGACCGGAGCAGGGGATCGATCAGCCTGGACAGGACCGGGGCCAGTTCGGCCATGACCTGGCCCAAGGGTCCATCCAAGGGCCGGTTGTCATGGTCCTTCCATGCCAGAATGATTCGCCGGACGGGTCCGCGATATGGAGCGCATGCCAGGGCCAGACCAAGGGCATAGGCGGGCGCAGGCACCAACAGGGGCCGGAAGAGCAGAGATCTGCAAGAGGAGCAGAGCAGAAAGTCAGGGCGATCGCAGCCGGCGCAGGCCCGAGGAGCCAGCAGGTCCAGGGCCGAGCTGGCCACGGCTGAGGCAACAGCACAAACCGCCTGTCGGAGTCGGACGGATGCTAATGAAAGGTTGCGCATATAGCCCAGCCAACCCTCAAGTGCAGAGGATAGGCAAGCAGGGGAAGACCATGTGCATGAACGGGCCAGCTGTTCACAGAATCGCTGTTCACAGAATTGTCTGCAGACAGGTTCAGGCCAGGTCAGCCTCCAAGGCCCGGATCAGGTCCAGTGCATCGGCCGGATTGTGCACACGCAGAGCCATGGCCCCGGCCTCAGCCGCCGGATAGTCGTTGCCGTCCGGATCCATCCGGTCGCCCACGAAGGCGATCTGGCCGACTTCCACGCCCAGTATCCTGCCCAGGGAGGTCATGGCATAGGCCTTGTCGATGCCCTTGGCTGAGATGTCCACGCTGGTGGAGCCGCCGGAGCGCACCTGCAGGTGGGGCAGATCGGCGGCCACGGCCCGGGCCAGGGCATCCTTGCGGCTGTTGTCGGGATCCCAGGCCTCCTTGGCTTCCACGGGCGCCTGCTGACCCAGGGCGGAGAAGGTTATCTGGCTGCCGCGATCCTCGATGCGAGGCCCCCAGACCTGATCCTCCCAGTCGCCCAGCTGCTTGGCCCTGCGCTCCAGACTGGCCTCGGCGGCCTGCCGGTCCTGGGCACTCAGGTCGTGCGCGTAGACGCAATTCCAGCTTCCGTCCTGCCAGCGGTAGTAGCGGGTGCCGCTGGTGGGCATCAGATGCAGCTGGTCGAAACGGGTGTCGTCGGGCAGGGCATCCAGCACCTGGTCGCGGAACTGGCTGAACCGTCCGCCCGAGACGATGGCCACGGGCCGCAGCCGGGTCAGGGCGGCGAAATGGACTGCCATGGTCTGGTCCATACAGGTCTTGGACAGCGCCAGAGTATTGTCCAGATCGAAGGCCAGCACCCGTGCCCGTGCGCAGATGGACCCTATGTCCTGGCTGCCCCACCAGGCCACGTTCATCGCACCGTCCTCCGCCATGATTGCTCCCATCCGCTTGTCGATCATCGCTCCATGCTACAAGACACCCTGAATCGAAACTGCCACAGACCTGAGGGGCTATGGTGAGTGTCATGATCAACGATCAGCCGCCTTGGGCCCGCACCGTCTATCGGGACAGCCATGGCCGGGGGATTCGTCGGCCCACCTTCGGCACCCGCCTGCCCCGCTATCGCACCAGGTGTGGAATCTTCGACGATCTGACCGCAGCCCAGATCCGGCGGCTGGGCGCCGGCTGGCCTCAGCTGGTCAAACCTGTCCAATTCGCGGTCGAGGATGTGCCACCCTCCGACCCCACCCCCTGGGAGGACAGGTCGGACCTCTTCTCGCGCAGTTTCCCGGCAGGACGTGGCATCCCCGCCAGGATTGTCCTGTACCGAATGCCAATCCAAAGCAAGACCCGGGACCGCACCGAGCTGGAGCTGATCATCCGCGACGAGCTGGTCCTGCAGCTGGCAGACCTCTACGGGCGCGACCCCGAGGAGATCGACCCCATGTGGGGACGCTGAGGGCCGAATCTTAGGGCAGGACGGTGGAGTCGGGGCCGGAGCGGATCACGGTGGTGGTGGGCATGAGCCCGTCAGAGACCATGACCGCCAGACCGGCCAGGCCAGCCTGGTTGACCGCGTCCACACTCAGGCGGGCGTTCCAGATCAGCCGTGAGGAGCCATGCCCAGATTCCTCATTCAGCCGCACGGCGGCCACCTGATCGCCCAGATCGTGAGTCGAAAGCTCGCTGGCTCGACCCGCCTCAACAGTCAGTGAGCGCTCTTCCAATTTGTTGCCCTTGTCATCGAATCCAACCAGTTCGGCCTTGACCGGATTCGCCGATGGGTTGACCAGGGTCAGCGCAGCCTGGGCAGGCTGGGATATGGTCAGGGCCGAGGATGCTGCAGCAGTCCCCGCAGGAATCAGAGCCAGGTCGGACTGCGACTGGTCCTGACTGCCCTGGCCGGTCACCTGCAGGACCGCTCGCACAGGCCGGTCGGCATGCACGTGCAGAGCCAGCTTGCCATCGGGCACGCCGCCAAGATCCACCGCCGTGGCCTGAGAACCCTCCAGATCCACCCGTCGCAGGGATTGCTGACCGCCTTCATCCACCCAGGACAGGTCCACCGCCGTGGCATGGGAGCCCTGAAGAAGCAGGGTGGCCTGGTCTGCACCTCGCAGGCCGGCAATGACCAGATCACGGCCTGGAGCCGGCAAGGCAGCCATCTGATCCGACCCGCGTGGATCAAGCCCCGACATGACATTGACGGAGACCGACATGGCCACCGGGGCCTGGGAGCTGCGAGCCCGGACGTAAATGGCCTGCTGGCCAGGAGCCGCCGCAGACAGATCGTATGAGGCATGGCCGCCGGGAGCCACGGTCATGGTCTTCCCTGTCTCCAGGGACAAATGGCCCGAGGAGTGCGAACCCTGGACCTCAATACTGATCACCGTGGCTTTGGATGACGGATTGTAGGCCACCAGCCGTTGGGTGGTCCCTCTGCTGGTGGCGGGCAGCAGGAAGTCCGCATTCATGACGGCCCGGGGGCAGGCCAGCGCCTGAATCCCCCTAAGATCGCCCTTGGTGGCCCATGAGACCATGCCGACGGCAGCCCCTGTGCCCGGCTGGGACTTGAGCATCCGGGAATCGAAGGCTGTTGCCGAGGCACCGGGATCGAGCGATGCGGCCATGGCCTTCTGCCCGTCCAAGAGATCAGGATCAGTCACCGTGGTGCGTTGCCCACCCCCCATTGGAGTCAGGCTGGAACCGCCGATGGATCCGAAGGCGGCAGCAGTGACACGTGAGCTCAGATCGCCCTCCGATGCCTTGAACTGGTCATCGCCGACCTTGTCCTCGTCCGCTACCGCCAGGCGGGCCGGACAGTAGGCCGCCACCTCCCGCTGGCTGACCCGGCTGGCTACGACAGTCGAGCCCTTGGCCCCATCGGCCAGGGAGGCAGGAGGCGTCCAGATCAGCAGCGCTGCAATCAAAACCGCCACCAGGGGTGCCGTGACCAGAGCGGCCACCAGGGATCCCTTGCTTCGTCCACTCATAGTTGCTCCCCTCCGAAATAGCCCGGACGCGGCAGCGCCACCAGGCAGTATCCCAGCAGGATCAGACCCAGGGTCCACAGCCAGACCCTCCTCCAGGTGCTGGCCTCTGCTTGATCGACCCCGGCCATATCAACGCCCACATCCTTGCCGGACTGCGAGCTCAAACGGAAATAGGTTCCCTGGGCGTTGGCCACCACCAGCTGCGCGCCATCGCTGGCAGTGATGTTGGATACCAGGTCATCGTTGGGCGTGGACCCCAAGCCCGCTGCCCCGGAACGGTCGACGGGCACGTAGATTCCGCCGAAGCCCAGGTCGGTCACCGCGGCTACGGCCTTGGAGTCGGCATTGGCCATCAGAGACGCCGCCGAATGCGAGAGGACATCCTCGCCGGTCATCCGCCCGCCGTTCACCCGCTGGGCACGCAGGGCAGGCGAGGCATCGATCAGATCCCCTCGTGAAGTGTGCAGACCGGTGTAGGCCACGCGGCCATGGGAGGGCGAGGTCAGCACCAGCACCCGATGGGATGGGTCCTTGTCAAGGTAGTCCACCGCCACTGCCGGAAGCCGTCGGCCGTCAGCAGACAGGGGCCCGCCGGCAGGCGCAGCCAGACCGGCCACCGCCACGCCTGCAGTGACCAGGGTCAGGAGCAGGCCCAGAAGGAGCCTTAAAACCCTTCCGCCACCACCGACTGCAACCGCTGACGTCGGGGATGACTGCGCAGGAGGCAGGGGCGGACGATCGGCATCGTTGTCGGGGGCCTGGTCATGCCCGGGAGCAAGGGGCGAGAAGGGACGGACGGCCCTGCCTGCCAGGAGGCCCAGACAGGTCAGCAACCCCATGAAGGCCATCATCACACCGGGCAGGACCGAACCAGCCACTGGACCTGTTTCATCCAGACCTGTGCAGACCGCCTGCGAGACCAGCGCCAGGACCAGACCCAGCAGTACCGTGATCCACAGAATCCTGGCCGCCTTGAGCGCCCGAGGCACAACCAGGGCAACAAAGGCCAGCAGGGCAACCGCCAGCAGACAGCAGACCAGCGTGGCCGGCCGCCAGAGTTCAGCCCGCCACCTGATAGGCCACAGGGCCGAAGTATCCAGGCCCAGCAGGCGGGCCAGCAACTCCCCGAGGCTCCCGGTTCGAGGCTGGCCAGTCAGGTCTGCCGAAGGAACCATCAGGTCTGCGAAAAGCTGCCTCCAAAGCCCATCCTTGGCATGATGCAGGGAGTTGACCAGGGTGGGCGCCAGGGCCAGCACCGAAGGCAGGGGCATCAGCAGCAACATGATCCGATGGGAGGGCACCAGGCAGATCGCCATGATGAAGAGCGGAATCATGGCCAGTATGAGCTGAGGTTCGGCTGCCAGGACCGGCAGAAAGCAGATGGAGGCCAGAGCCGCCTGCTGCACCGAAGCCTTGGGGTGCACGGGAGCCTCGGTCTGATACAGCCCCACGGCCTTGAAAACGAAGGCAAAGGCGGCAGGCATGAAGGCCATGACCGTCAGCATGGGCAGCTGCAGACCATCCACCATGCCCAGGGCGAATGCCAGGCTAGCCCAGAGCAGCCCCAGCAGGACGCGGATGGGATTGGACCTGGTGACCACGCCGGCCAGCGCCCAGAAAGACAGAGCGGCCAGTCCCGTCTCCGCCAGGAGCATCAGGGCCATGGCCTGGGCCACATGACCGCCTGTGAGCAGAGCGAAGGGCAGAAGGACCAGAAGGAAGGGGGCAGGAACTGCGGGCTGTCCCACGCCCCCGGCCCAGGACCATGAGGTGGTTGCCGCCGCCAGCAGGCGGGACCAGTCGGCTCCCGACGAGGGCAGGGAGGGCGCATGGATGGCCCCTCCCGAGAAGATGGCACGACACAGGGGCCAGTGGGTGGCCACCAGGGGCACCAAAACGGCCAGGGTCATCCCTGTCGCCCAGGCCAGGCGACGCAGAAACTGCTGGCGCAGATGGGCCAGGGCCAGGTGGCTGAGCATGGGGTGCTCCTGCTGGTCGCGGAAGGCCTGCCTGCGCTGCCGCCACTGCCGGATCTGCTGACCGTTGGCCTGAAGAACGTCCAATCGACGGGGACCGCCATGGCAGGCGGAAGTCAGACGGCGACGCATGGTCAGCAAGGCTGCAGGACGAGCCAGGATCCGCCAGGGCGCACACAGACGGCAGAGGGCCCTGTAGGGCCGCTTGCCGATAAGATCAACGGCCGTGAACCACAGTGCCGCCAGGACCCGCCAGAGCCAGACCAGCAGCCACCAGGGCAGGACAAAATCGGTCAGCAGGTAACGCTCCCGAGCCATTATGGGGCCCATGGAGGCATCCAAGCGGTGGTCGGGCTGCACCGGCCGTCCATTCCGGTCGCGCAATCCGCTCAACCGGGCGCCGGCATGGGCCATCCGGGCGCCGGGCACCACCACCACACGTCCGCCTGACAGGCAGATGCGGCGGCAGAGATCGTCGGCCTGGCCGAAAGTGCCGGCCCAGGCACCCGGTCCGCCCAAGTCCTTCATGGTCTGCATGGGCACCAGGGCGCCGGCCAGGCTCACCGCGAAGACATCCTGGCGCGCGTCATACTGCTCCTGATCGGGCTCACTGTCCACTACCAGGCCAACCGTTCGGTGACGGTAGGCAT
The DNA here is from genome assembly GCF_016100645.1 of Bifidobacterium sp. M0353. NCBI lineage: Bacteria > Bacillati > Actinomycetota > Actinomycetes > Bifidobacteriales > Bifidobacteriaceae > Bifidobacterium > Bifidobacterium sp. M0353. The sequence goes on from NZ_JACFSB010000001.1 coordinate 818,903, forward strand.
ACCGACCCACGTCCCGCAGGCCCTCGCCCTGCCAGTCATACTGCTTGGCGCCCAACAGGGAGGCAGTGGGATTGCTGTGCCAGGTGTCCACCAGCTTGTCCAGGCAATGATTGTCCAGTGGACGGCAGTCGTCGTGCAGAAGCCAAAGTGCGCGAACCCGACCAGGCAGACGGGCATAGCCAAGCGCCTTGTCCACGGCATCGCCGAAGGAGGAGGCACCCCGGGCGCGAACCACCTGCACCTCCATCCGCGCTGGCCCGTCCACAGGGAATTGCGCATAGAGAGGTTCCACAGTGGCCCCCGAGCAGTCCGCGATGATCAGAAGGCGCGGCAAGAGGCTCTGCCGCAAGAGGGCACGCAGGGTGTCAGGCAGGTAGGTCAGGTCATGCTCGACGGTGATCACCGCAGCCACCGCATCCTCAACATGAGGGCTGGCGGCAGGCGAACATTCGTTCATGACTGCAGAGAGTACCTGCCGGACATCCTGGGCTTGAGGCGCGACGAAACTCATGCGTTCCAGTCTACGCAATCCAGGTCACCGGATGCCTCGCTCGGGCACCTGCGGCGATTCAGACCTGACGCTGCGCGCGCATCCTCTTCTTGTAACGGCGGCGCTCCCGTTCGCTCATGCCGCCCCAGATGCCAAAGCGCTCGTCGTGTTCGACCGCCCAGTCCAGGCACTGCTTGCGGACGGTGCAGTCGGCGCAGACCCGTTTGGCCTCCTGTGTGGAGCCTCCCTTGCCCGGGAAGAACGCCTCCGGGTCGGTCTGTGCACAGAGCGCCTCGCTCCGCCAGGATGGTCCGATGTTGACCTCGAACCATTGCATCAGCGGCGTCAGCCTGTTTTTAGTTGTATTGCTGTATCGAGTGTCTACAAAACCACTCATAGCGACCCCCCAGTCCCTAGTGTGTTTACACACTTTTATTACAGACACTGCCGGGGTCTTCTGTCAACCCCTAAATGCCTGCAAGCGCAACTGAGCGACACGTTGAGGGATTCGTATCGCCCCAAGAGGAGCTGCGGATGGGGGGTCAGACTATACTGTGACTGGTTCAAGCACGCGCCAGCGCCATCCCGGTTCTTCCCGCCGGAATGACCCCTACAGCGACAGCCGATGAGGAAGGCATACCATTGACGTCCCCAACCAGAAAGATGGGTCTGCCCAACATCAAGGCGGGCAGGAACGGCAAACCCCAGCACAGCGACGGGTTCCGCAGCAGCCACTCCCTGCGCACGGGCATCTGTCTGGCCCTCACCTTCGTTCTTTGCTTTTTGGCCTCGACCGTGGCAGCCTTCTGGACAGACATCAATGGGCATATGCACGTGCTCGAGCCCATCAACCTGACCCAAGCCCACAAGGCCCCGGAAGACATCTACAAGGGCAAGACCCTGAACGTCCTGGTACTGGGCCAGGACACGCGCGACGGCAAGGGCAATTCGGAGGTGGGAGGCAGCGGGGACGGCCTGGAGGAGAACCACCAGTCCGACACGGCCATGGTGGTCCAGATCGCCGCCGACCGCTCCTATGTGAATGTGGTCTCCATCCCCAGGGACTCCATTGTGAACGCCCCGGCCTGCGCCACCAGCAAGGGCGAGACCATCCCGGCCCGCCGCCAGGTCATGTTCAACTCCATCTTCGCTGAGGGCTACAACCAAGGCGGCGATGCGAATTCGGCCGCCAGCTGCTCCCTTGCTGCGGTCCGCTCCCTGACCGGCCTGGACATCCAGCAGTTCGTGGTGGCCGACTTCAACGGATTCAAATCCATCATCGACGCCCTGGGCGGGGTCGACGTATGCATCCCCAAGGACACCAAGGACAGCTACACCGGCATTGATCTGAAGCGCGGCCTGCACCATCTGGACGGGACCCAGGCCACCGAGTACGCCCGCATGCGCCATGGCACCGGCGCCGACGGATCGGACATCATGCGCACAACCCGCCAGCAGTACTTGATCAAGAGCCTGGTCAACGAGGCTAAGAACGTCGACATTTATTCAGACCTTCCCAAGGCCTACCGCCTGGCCACCACCTCCATGTCCACCCTGCAGCTGAGCGAGGGTCTTGGTAGCTTCCAGACCCTGCTGGGCCTGGGCAACTCGCTCAAACACATCGACACCGCGCACATCTACGCCCGGACCATACCGGTCAAGGAATGGCCCCAGGACCGCTACCGGGTGGTATGGACCGAGCAAGCCGAAACCATCTGGCGTCTGCTGCGCCAGGGCAAGCCGTTGACACAGGCCAATGAGGAAGCCGAGACAGCCTCCTCGTCATCCACCTCCTCCTCGGACAATCAGACCCAAGGCACCCAAAGAGCACAGGGCAAGGCCCAAACCCGGAGCAGGAACTCCGAAACACAGTCCCCCACCCAGACCCCCTCCGCTTCCACCACCGCTCTGCCCGATCCGGATCCGCGCACGGGACTGATCACCATGCCCAATAAGACCCTGATTGATCCAAGCACAGGCGGAATCGTCGATCCGAACGACGGGACCATCAAGGACGCGAACACCGGACAGTACATCGGCATGGCCGACCGCTACCTGTTCGCCACGGTCTGTGCGGTTCCGGCGCAGAGATAGCGGATTGACTCTCTCGGGTCGTTCAGACATGCTATTGCTTGCCTAGTCGGCCAAAGCTATGGAGGTTGAAGGCATGCGGACTGGTTCAGACCAAGGCGGACAAGAGCAGGAGCCACCAAGCTTCATGCCCTCCAGGCATCGTCGTCCCGAAAGTGCTGCCAGCGCTCCCGCCGCCTCGTCCAGGCACAGCCGCAGACAGCAGGAGCTTCCAAGCTTCTCGCCTTCCTCAAGAGGCGCAACTCAGCCGACGCAAGTCGGCAGGACCCGAACAGCCAGACGCACCAGCGGCTCCTCGCGGACCACGCCCAGACCAGCGGCCCAGCCTGCTCCCAGTGGGAACGGCTGGGGTAACGGCGGTGGTCGAGGCAATCGGGGCTTGCGTTCCGGTACCGCCCTGGCCCATAAGCATCCAGTGCGCAGGTTCATAGGCATACTGCTGCTGATCATCCTCTTGGCTCTGGTCGTACTGGCGGGCGGCGGATGGTTCTGGATCAACGCCAGACTCAACCGCGAGCAAATGCTGACGGACGCCCCGGGCTCTGGAGCCACCACCTGGCTGCTGCTGGGGTCGGACCAGCGCGACGGCTCCCCGGGGGCCGGCCAGGATACCAGCATCACCGGTTTCCGGACCGACACCATCCTGGTGCTGACCAAGCCCCGGCACGGGGCCGCTTCCCTGATTTCCGTCCCTCGCGACTCCCTGGTCAAACAGGACGGGAGATACATGAAGATCAACGCCGTGGCCTACACCTCGGGCTATCGGTCCCTGACCAGCCAGATTGAGGACATCACCGGCCATAAGGTCGACCATGTGGCCCTGATCCGCTTCGGAGGCCTCAGTAAGGTGGTCGATGCCATGGGTGGTGTCAATCTCTGCTATGACGCCGATGTCAACGACGCCAGATCAGGCATGGTCTGGTCCAAGGGCTGCCATCAGGCCGATGGCGGCATGACCCTGGCCTTCACCCGCATGCGTTACTCGGATCCCAAGGGTGACTTCGGGCGGGCCGAACGGCAGCGTCAGGCCATCTCAGCCATTACCTCCAAGGCCTTGCAGCCTTCGGTCCTGCTCAATCCCGTCACGGCCGGCAAGGTCCTTTCTGCAGGTCTGGATTCCCTGGTGGTGGATGAGCGGGCCAACGCCATAGACCTGGTGCGCATGGTCCTGGCCTTCCGCAGCGCCAGCGGCCCAAAGGGCGTCACCGGAAGCCTGTATTGGACCAACCCCAACTACTTCCCCAACAGGCGAGTCGGTTCCACCGTCCTGCTGGATCAGGCCCGCAACACCGAGCTGTTCGACCAGCTGGTCCAGGGCAGTCACGACCCGGGCACCGTCGGCGGCAACTGACAGCACCACCTGGCAGGCACCGTCCACGTTCGACCACATGCCAGGTTCGCCCTGGCATTCAGGCACCGGACCTTTCATGCTGGAAGCATGACCAAGGTCCATTCGTTAGCATCTGCACGCCCTTCATCGGCGGCTGTCGGCCACGGGTCTGCAAACGATGCTGAGTATGACCATCCACGCTATGCCAACAAGGGCAGAGCCCAGGTCATTCTGACCGTGGTTGCCCAGACGGCTCCGGCCCTGGCCCAGGCGGGCATGATCTGGTACGTGGTCGACCAGGGCCGCTGGATGCTGCTTCTCCTTCTGTTGCCCAGCCTGACCGGTACCCTGGCCATGGTGCTTTTGAGCCTGCTGCGAGCGCACCGTCGGCCATCCCCCGCTTTCCCCGCTCGCGCGCAATTGGCATACAGCCCAGCATCGGATCGTGCATCACCGTTGAGAACCAGAGAGGACCAGACCCGGCAAGACCTGGCTCAACTGGTCTCCGACCCAGGCCCTGAACTAGAGTCCCGACTGTTGGCATCAGGGGCTCCGGGTGCACATGGCCTGCTTTGGCAGGGCATCGTCCATGCCTGGCTTGCCGCATCTGGTCCTACAGCGCCGGCAGTCATCGGCATCCGCCCCGATCACCGTCCGCTGGTCATCGACCTGCCCCGTGACGGACCCCACGCCCTGGTGGCAGGCACCACCGGATCAGGCAAATCGGTCTTTCTGCAGACCTGGTGCCTGGCCCTGGCCGCCAGCCAGCCGCCAGATCGGCTCAATCTTGTCCTGCTGGACTTCAAAGGCGGTGCCGGATTCGGCCTGTTGGCCCGACTGCCGCACACCGTGGGCTGCGTGACCAATCTGGATCTGGATCGAGCGGTGCGGGCGCTGAACGGCCTTCAGCGGGAGTTGGAGCGACGTCAGCGCCTGGTGGCCAAAGCTGGAGTGGGGGACACGGCCCTGATGGCCGACCCCCCGGCACGCCTGGTGGTGGTCATCGACGAATTCCAGGCCCTGCGCCAACTTCTGCCCGATTATCTGGACAGGCTGACCTCACTGGCCTCCCAGGGCCGGTCCCTGGGCATGAACCTGGTGGCCTGCACCCAGCAGACCATGGGGCAGGTCAGTGCCCAGATGCGGGCCAATATGAACCTGGGCATCTGTCTACGGGTGCGGGACCCACTGCAGTCCAGGGAGCTGCTGGGGTCCTCCTGCGCCACGACGATCGACCCCGCCTGTCCTGGTCTGGGCTTTCTGGAGCAGGGTCGGGGCCCACAAGCCTTCCGCACCTGCCCTGCGGTCGATCCGCGGACCCTGGTGGAACAGGTCATCAAAGCCAGCCGCTTCTGCGGCTGCCGTCCGCCAGCGCCGCTCTTCTCCCCTCCCCTGCCAGAGCATGATCCGGCCTGCGGAAAGATCCTCTGGCAGTCGGGACGGCCCTTGATACCCCTGGGACGCTCCGACGACGGGGTCCTGCTCCACCTCTATCGCCTGCCACTCAAAGGTCATACGGCCCTGATCGGACCGCCTGGCCGTGGTAAGAGCACCCTGCTGGCCCTGCTGGCTCGTTCCCTGATCCCCCTGATGCAGCCGGGGGCCCGACCAGGACCCAGCTTCGACCTGCGTATCACCCGCCGGACAGGCCACGGCTACAGCAGTAGGGATTTCCCCGGCCCGGTACCGGAACCGCCTAAGGGTCGCCACAATGGCAGCCGAAGGCTGGTCTGGATCCTTGACGATGCACAGGACCTGCTGGATCCGCTCTGCCGGGATCCTCTGGCCCCTCTTCTGCAGGAGGCTCTGGGGCAGGAGGGAACCACCGTGGTTCTGGCCGTGGAGACGGCCGGTGCCCTGCGCAGACCTGAGCGTTTCAGCCGTCGTCTGGTGTTCCCCTGTGGCGAAAGAGGGGCCGACCTGGCAGCTGGCATCCCCGCCGATCAGCTGGCCAACCTATCCTCCCGAGCCAGCGCCATTCCCGGACGGTGTCTGGTCCTGGAGGCAGGTCTCGCCATTCCGCTACAGGTGTTCTCTTTAGCCGTAAAACAATCGGACCCTTGAAAAAAGTCACTTATCGTGCTTATCTTGCATAGGGTAGTGATAAAGCACCGATAAAAACTTCTTGGAGGCTTAGGTAGATGAGTAATGCGTTCGATTGGCGCGCCAAGGCTGCTTGCCGAGACAAGGACCCTGAGCTGTTCTTCCCCGTCGGCAACACAGGTGCGGCCTATCAGCAGATCGAGGAGGCCAAGGCTGTCTGCCGGACCTGCAAGGTCATTGACGCCTGTCTGAAGTGCGCGCTGGACACCAATCAGGATTACGGCGTCTGGGGCGGACTGAGCGAGGACGAACGCAGGGCTCTGAAGCGCCGGGCCATGCGTGCACGCAGGTCCCAGGCCATGCAGATGCAGTCCTGAATCTTCTTGATTGCGCCAAACAGCAGAGGGGGCGATGGCTCGATGCCATCGCCCCCTTCTTTTTTCCGAAAAGCACTCCTCGCAAAAGGAGTCCGGACTGTAAGGTGTACGGGTTGCAAGATGCCCGGTATCACACGTCCTGGGCAACGCGCAGCTTGATGTTGATGACCACCCGGGTGCCGCCATCCCGGCGGGGCTCCCACTTGACCGTGCCGCCGAAGTCGTTGGTGACGAAGGTGTTGATGATCTGCGTGCCCAGTCCGGACCCGGTGGAACGAGCCTGGCCCTGATCCGACTCCGTGCTGTAGCCGTTGCCGTCATCCTCGACCACGACATTGAGGTTGTTGCCGCCCCGGCCTACCGATATGGTGATATGCCCCTCGTCACGGCCCTCAAAGCCGTGCTCGACCGCGTTGTTGACCAGCTCGGTCAGCACCAGGGACAGTGGCGTGGCATCCTGGGCGGGCATCATTCCGAACTTGCCCACGTAGGAGATGGTGATGTGCTGGTCGCTGGTGGTGGCCAGGTCCACGCTCATCTTCAGCAGGTTGGCGATCACCTTGTCGAAGTCCACAATCTCGTCGGCGGTCTGACTGAGGCCCTCGTGAACCACGGCGATGGTCTGGACGCGGCGCTGGGCCTCCTCGAGCTCCTTGCGGACCTCGTCGGACTTGGTCCGCCTGGCCTGCAGCCGCAGCAGGGCCGACACGGCCTGGAGGTTGTTCTTGACCCGGTGGTGAATCTCGGAGATGGTGGCATCCTTGGTCTGTAACTCCTTCTCCCGGCGGCGCAGCTCGGTCACGTCCCGGCAGAGCACGATGGCGCCCGTCCTTCCCTGCTTGCCGTACAGGGGCAGGGAGCGCATGGAGACGGCCGACCCGTTGGCGTCCAGCTCCGAGTCCACAGCCGCCTTGCCCGACAGGACCAGCGGCAGGGAGTCGGGCACCGGATCGTTCTCCTTGAGCAGGGAGGTGCCGATCTCGCTCAGATACTGACCGATCATGGTCTCCACCGAGCCAAGCCTGCGGAAGCAGCTGATGGCGTTGGGCGAAGCGTAACGCACCACGCCGCTTGCCGTCAGCACAAAGAAGCCGTCGGCCACCCTGGCGTTGTGCCGCTGGTTGAGCACCGAATCCGCATAGGGGAACTCGCCGCGGGTGATCATCTCGAAGAGTTCCTTGCCCGCGTTGATGCTCTCGCTCTCGTAGCGACCGTTGGACTCGCGGGTGGCCATGTTGGTCTCGCGGACCACCAGGCCCAGGGTTTTGCCCTGGTGGCGGATGGGAGCGTAGACATCGCAGACCGTGGCGCGGCCGATGGTGCGCAGCTTGTTGGACCGCAGCACACCCTTGGACCGCATGGCTGCTTCCAGCTCCTCACGTTGGTCCGCCGGGAAGTGCTCCCCCACCACATCCTCGGTGCGCAGGGACATGACCGTAGAGGGCCGGCACTGCTCGGCCACGGTGAACTCCCCTTCACCCGTGCGCAGCAGGAGCAGCAGGTCGGCAAAACTCAGATCGGCGATGACCTGCCAGTCGGCCACCAGGTGGTGGAGCCACTCGCGGTCCTCCTCATTGCAGTCGTCACAGGATGCCAGAATCTCGGAAAAATCAGCCATGCACTCCATCATACAAAGGGCCCTCGGAAGCAGACAGGCGGGTCATGCCAAGGGCGATGATGACATGCGCGCCCAATACATAGGTCTGGGGTAGGGTGGTTCACGGATGTTTCGCCCCGGCGACCGGACCCGACAGGCCCGGACCAGCCAAGGGGCCAAGGGAGGGCCATGGCAACCAGGACCAGCGAGAACGGCGGATCGCCCGAGAATCAGGAGGTCGATCCCGATCTCGAACGCCGCCGCCAGCAGCGCCGCCAGGAGCTGACCTACCTGCGCCGGGACGCGGAGGTGGCCCACGAGGCCCATCTGCAGGCCAGGGCCGACGCTGTGCGCGCCAAGGCCAAGGCCAAGGCTGCACGGATCATGACCAAGGCGGAGATCAAGGCTTCGCGGATCGAGGGCATCCCCGACATGGAAATCGAGCGCAAGGTCCGTCTGGACGTGCACGGACGCCCCAAGCCACTACTGCGCGGCTGGATCCACGCCGTGGCCGCCCCCCTGGCCCTGGCCGCCGGCATTGTGCTGATCTGCCTGGCCCACGGCACTGGGCTCAAGCTGGCCTGTGCGGTCTTCATGGTCGCCTCGCTGGCCCTCTTCGGCAACTCCGCCCTCTACCATCTGGGCGACTGGACCCCGGGGACCACGGACGTGCTGCGCCGCCTGGACCACGTCAACATCTTTCTGCTCATCGCCGGCACCTACACGCCGATCTCCTTCGCGCTGGACCCCTTCTGGCGGCGGATCATCATCCTGGGCATGTGGGGGGCCAGCCTGGTGGCCATGATCGTCCACGTCTTCTGGATCGATGCTCCCCGCTGGCTCTACACCCTGGTCTACGTGGTCTTCGGGGTTTCGGGTGTAGGCTTCCTGAAGCTCTTCTGGGACTCCCCCATGGCCGGTCCGCCGGTGGTGTGGCTGATTGTGGCCGGCGGCCTGGCCTACATCCTGGGGGCGATTGTCTACGGTCTGCGACGGCCGGACCCCTGGCCCCGGGTATTCGGCTTCCACGAGATCTTCCACTGCGGCACGGTCATCGGCTACGCCTGCCATATCGTGGCCATCTACCTGGTGGTCTGCAATCTGCGCTGAATAAATGGCCAGTCTGGTGGTCTTTTCATCAAGCTCCGCCCAACAAAGACCATCGGTCTGCCGTACGAATCAAGCGGTCGCCCATAGAGCGGTCTCTTATAGAAGAAGCCGCCCTCCGTCGACCAGGGCGGGGAGTGGCTTCATTCAGGCAGGGCTGGGACGGTGAGGGGTCGTCCCGCTACTTGAGGGGCTGGGCATCCTTGACGGTGACCGAGATGTCCTTGCCATTGGGAGCCTTGTAGGTCACGGTCTGACCCTTCTTGGCACCCATCAGGGCCGCGCCGATGGGCGACTCGGGGCTGATGACGTCGTAGTCGGTGGCCACGGTCAGATCCCTGGAGCCCAGTACATAGACCATTTCGTTGCCGGCCATGGTCAGGGTCACCAGGGAGCCATTGCCCACCGTGCCCGCCTTGGGGGCCTTGAGGATCTTGGCGTTGCGCAGCTTGACAATCAGCTCGTTGATCCGCCCTTCGTTCTTGCCCTGCTCCTCGCGGGCAGCCTGATAACCGCCGTTCTCGCTCAGATCGCCCTCGGCCCGAGCCGCCGCGATGCGTTCGGTGATCTCGTCGCGGTACTCGCCCTGACGGTGGTCAAGCTCCTCCTTCAGCTTGTCGTAAGCGGCCTGTGTCAGCAGAATCGTCTTTTCCTCAGCCATGTGATTCCTCCTTGTTTGATGCACTTGTCTCGTGGCCCGACCTGAACTGCAAAGTCAAGGGTATGAAAAAGGCGCCGGCCCTCACCGGCGCCTGGAGACCCTTGTCTACCGTGTCGATATGATGTCGATCACGAAAACCAGGGTATCGTCGCCGCCGATGCCCGCCTGGGGCATCCCCTGACGACCATAGCCATACTCCGGCGGAATGGAGACCACTAACCTGGACCCCACGTTGTGACCGGGCACCGTCTGGTCCCAGCCGCGAATGACCTGCCCGACGCCAATGCCGAAGCTGGCCGGCTGATGACGCTGGAAGCTGGAGTCGAAGACCTGATCCGAACCCCAGACGACACCGTGATAGTTGACGGTGACGGTATCGCCCTTGCGGACGACCGGACCGTCCCCCTCGACCAGCTCCACGGCGCGCAGCCCGCTGGGTGCCGGACCATGGAAGGTTATGGTCGGCGTGGCGCCGAATTCGGCGTTCACCTCGGGCATGGATTGGTCACTCATGACAACTCCTTTGGTTTTCTTGCGTACCAGAGTATCGGTTCGTCGGCCGGGTGACAAGTTGCGACACTGCCCTCCAAGCCGATGAGGCCTTGGTGCCCCGGGTGGGAATCGAACCCACAAGCCGGTGAAGGCGGCGGATTTTAAGTCCGATGCGTATACCATTTCGCCACCGGGGCCGTAACCCATAACGCCTTAGTATATCATTCGCGCAGGAGGGTCCGACCGTAGTCCAGGACCAGGCCATCCAGGAGGCCGTGCTCGCTGGCCACATAGGTACCCGAAGCCAGCGCGCTCGGGCTGGCCTGACCCAGTCGCTCCAGCAAACGGCTCCAGATCAGGGCGCCCCCGCCTATCACATCCACACGTCCTGGATGGATGGTCTTGAGCTTCCGACGCTCCTGACGGCTCATGGTCAGCACCTGGTCGTCAACCCGGCGGGCCGCATCAACGGAAATGGACTGGCCATCGACGGCATGGCGATCGTAGACCTGGCATCCCAGGGCCAGGGCGCTCATGGTGGTGACCGTGCCGGAGACCCCGATCAAGCTGCCCACCCCGGCTACAGGAACCTGGTCGAAGGCCCGGTCAATCCAGTCGTCAACATCCCCGAGGGCCTGGTCAATCTCTTCCTGAGTGGGCGGATCATCCAGCAGATGCCGCTCGGTCATCCGAACGGAGCCGATGTTCATGGAGTAGGAGGCCCTGACCTGATCCACGGGCAGATTCTTTCCGTCCCCGCCCAGGACCAGTTCGGTGGATCCGCCACCCAGGTCGACCACCAGGTATGGTGCAGGCGGCATGTCGTCGCTGCCCCGCTGCTCCAGCACGCTGACCGCGCCCAGAAAACTCAGCGAGGCCTCCTGGGAGCCGCTGATCACCTCGGGCGTGACCCCCAGGATGGAGCGCACCCCCTCCTCGAATTTTTCTCGGTTGTCGGCATCCCTGGTGGCCGAAGTGGCCACAAAGCGCAGGCCATCCACAGGATGCTCCTGCAGTTGCTGGGCGAAGAGCCGACAGGCCTCAAAGGCTCGCTCCAGGGCCTGGTCGGAGAAGCGGTGGTTGCGGTCCACACCCTCCCCCAGACGGATGACCCGCATCAGCCTGGGAGCCACCGGGTGGAGTCCCTGCCGGTCAACCCGGGCCATCAGCAGACGTATGGAGTTGGTGCCGCAGTCCACGCCCGCCACCGTCACCTGATCCATGGAAACCCCCTTCATAGCTTCTCTTGTCGATCCTCTTGCCGGGATGCCTCACACCAGGGCTGGGCACACCTGCAGACCTGCGGATCGAACACCTGACGCACCAGACCCAGAACCCGGTCACCCAGGGGATTGACCCCGGGGCCCATAACCAGGGACTGGGCGGTCAGAGCGTGCAGACACTTGACCCGCTTGGGCATGCCCCCGGCCGAGATTCCCGTGATGTGCCCCTCGTCGTCGCCCAGCCGCTGGGCCAGGGCAGAGCGGAAGGCCAGATAGAGCTCGTGGGCCCTGCGGTAGGCGCTGGCCAGGTTCGCATCCGAACCCAATTCGGTGTTCCAGTCGGCCATGATGCCGTCGGCCTCAAGTCGTGAGACGGCCTTGACGGCCTCGGGGCTGGTCAGATAGCAGGTGGTCGGAAAGGGCGTGCCATCCTCCAGCCGGGGCCGGGTGACCACAGCCAGGGGGTTGCCACAGACACAGCGGGCGCCGACGGCCACCATGCCCCGCGGATAGCGGCCAAGCTGCCGGTTCACGACGGCTATCTGATCCGGTGTGGCCGGAGTCGCCAGAAGCTCCTGGACTCTTCCTCTTACCGCGGCCAGATCCCGGTCAGCAACCTGGCCGGAAATTTCGACCTTGTCCTGCCCAACCTGTGGCTCGACCCGGGCCTTGTCGCCGGCTTGAGGTTCCACTGCTGCCTGGGGCCTTCCCTGGGCCTTGATCACGCTGTCCTCGTCTTTCCTGATTGTTTGCCGATGATGGGTTCATTGACTGTTGACGCAACGGAATCCGAACCTTCGGAGTTCACTGCGCTCCCCCGCCCTTGGATGGAGAGGGACTGTCAGAGCCACCTGGACTGTTGGAACCAACTGGACCAGCAGATCCGCTCGGACTGGCTCCGTCACCAGGTTGCTGACCTGCGCTCCCCTTGCTCCTATTGCCCACCGGGTCCTGGTCGGCCTTGGCGAAGGAGTAGGCCATCTCCTGATACCAGGGCAGGGAGTTCCTCCTGGGGGCCCGAACCCCCTTGCTCCCGGCCTGGTCCTTGTCCTTGCTGCCCGTGACCGCCTCCGGATGCAGGACCCGGATGGCCTCCTCGTCGGGGAAGACGAATCCCAGACGGTCCCGGGCCTGGGCGGTCACATAGGCCTTGTCGTCCCAGCGGCGGATCTGGTTCTCCAGTTCACGCTTGTGCTCTACAAGCTGGGCCTGCTGGTTGCGCAGGCCGTTGAGCTCGGAAAGATTGATGGCGTAGGCGTGGAAGGTGGAGACCAGCTGAATCAGCCCCAGGGCCACGACGATGACCGCCACAAAGAAGGTGATGGGTCCCGACGACCGCCTGCTTGTCCGCCGGTCGGCGCCGTCACGTTTGTTCTTGGCCATACCCATAAAAATACCCGCGGCAGCCGACGCGGACCGCCACGGGTGAAAGACTTCACGGTCGGGTCAAAACCTGCAGAGGCTCCGACCCGACCGGCAGGACCTTACTTGGTGTACTTCTTGCAGGCCTTGAAGGCGCTGTAGCCGGCGTACTCGGCGGTGGAGCCCAGCTCCTCCTCGATCTCCAGCAGACGGTTGTACTTGGCGATGCGCTCGCCACGGGCCGGGGCACCGGTCTTGATCTGGCGGGTGTTCTTGGCCACAGCCAGGTCGGCGATGGTGGTGTCGGAGGTCTCGCCGGAACGGTGGGAAACCATGGAGGTGAATCCGTTGGCGGTGGCCAGCTCGATGGCGTCCAGGGTCTCGGTCACGGTGCCGATCTGGTTGAGCTTGACCAGCAGGGAGTTGGCGGCCTTCAGGTCGATGCCCTTCTGCAGCCTCTTGGGGTTGGTCACCAGCAGATCGTCGCCCACGAACTGCAGGCGGTCGCCCATGGCGGCGGTGATCTTCTGCCAGGCGCCCCAGTCCTCCTCAGCGAAGGGATCCTCGATGGAGACCAGCGGATAGCGCTCGACCAGACCCTGGTAGTAGTCCAGCATGTAGTCGGCGTCGCGGTCCTCGCCATCGAAGTGGTACTTGTCGGTGTCCTTGTTGTAGAACTCCGAGGAGGCCACGTCCAGGCACAGGCCGATCTGCTTGCCGGGCTCGTAGCCGGCGGCTTCAATGGCATCGACGATGTACTTCAGGGAGTCCTCGTTGGACTTCATCTTGGGGGCAAAGCCGCCCTCGTCGCCCAGGCCGGTCTCGTGGCCGTCCTTCTTGAGGATGCCCTTGAGGGTGTGGTAGACCTCGACGCCGGCGCGCAGGGCCTCCCGGTAGGAGTCGAAGCCGTAGGGGGAGATCATGTACTCCTGGATGTCGGTGGCGAAGTCAGCATGGGCGCCGCCGTTCATGATGTTCATGTTGGGCACAGGCAGGATGTGGCCGTTGGTGCCGCCCAGGTAACGGTAGAGAGGCAGTTCGGCGGACTCGGCAGCCGCATAGAGCGCAGCCAGGGAGACGCCCAGGATGGCGTTGGCGCCCAGCTTGCCCTTGTTGGGGGTTCCGTCCAGGTCAATCATGGTCTCGTCCAGGGCGCGCTGATCGGTGGCGTCCATGCCGATGACATTGGGAGCGATAGTCTCATTGACCGCCTTGACGGCGTCCAGCACACCCTTGCCCTGATAGCGCTTCTTGTCGCCATCCCTACGTTCCCAGGCCTCGGCCTCGCCGGTGGAGGCACCGGAGGGAACCAGACCACGCCCCTCGGCGCCGTCCTCGGTCTGCAGAACGACCTCGACGGTCGGGTTGCCACGGGAATCAAGAATTTCGCGCGCGAACACGCTTTCAATTGCTGCCACAACTGCTCCTTCAATAAGTTGTTGTGATGTCTCTTACAGGATACTAGTTTTGTTGGACGGGCGCGGGACCCGCTGGCGTGCCATCATCGGAGGACTTGGGCAGCCCCCAGGCCAGGTCGTCCAGCAGGATGTCCACCCAGGCGGTCATAGCCGCCGAATCCATGGGTCCCGAACCCAGGGAGCCCGCGAAGGGCGCCGGGATCAGCAGGGTCTGCGTCACCGGGCGGTACTGGCTGCCCTTGTAGATGCGTGCAATCCTGGCCTGGAGGGAGTCGGGCATGGCAACGGGCCTGATCCGCACCCTGGAGCCCTGGGAGGCAATCTCCACAATGCCCAGGGAGCGAGCCTTGGCCCGGAGCCTGGCCACCGCGAATAGGGTGTCGAACTGGGCCGGCGGACGACCGTAGCGGTCGGTCAGCTCCTCGTGCAGGTCGCGCAGGTCCTGCTCGTTGCGGGCCGAGGCCAGCTTGCGGTAGGCCTCCAGACGCAGCTTGTCTGAGTCGATGTAGTCCACCGGAATGGAGGCCTCCAGGGGCAGGTCGATGCTGACGGTGACCGGCTCGGTCCGCCCGGGCTCCTTGTACTCCTCCACCGCCTCGGAGACCATGCGCACGTAGAGGTCGAAGCCGACCCCCTCGATGTGGCCGGACTGCTCGTCGCCCAGCAGGTTGCCGGTGCCGCGCAGCTCCAGGTCCTTCATGGCCACGTCGTAGCCGGACCCCAGGGCCGTGTTCTGGGCGATGGTGGCCAGCCTGTCGTGGGCGGTCTGGGTCATGGGCTTGCTGGGGTCATAGAGGAAGTAGGCGTAGGCGCGCTCCCTGCCTCGTCCCACCCGGCCGCGCAGCTGGTGGAGCTGGGAGAGCCCGAAGCGGTCGGCCCGGTCCACGATCAGCGTGTTGGCGTTGGGTATATCCAGGCCGGTCTCGACGATGGTGGTGCAGACCAGCACATCGATGTCCCGGTGCCAAAAGTCGCGGATGACCCCGTCCAGCTGCTTCTCCCCCATCTTGCCGTGGGCCACGCCCACCCTGGCCTCGGGGACCAGGGTCTGTACCTTGGCCGAGACCTTGCCGATGTCCTCCACCCGGTTGTGGATGTAGAAAATCTGCCCCCCACGCAGCAGCTCGCGGCGAATGGCCGCCGTCACCTGGGCATCCTCGTAGGCGCCCACATAGGTCAGGACAGGCAGACGGTCCTCGGGGGGCGTGGCCAGGGTGGACATCTCCCGGATGCCGGTCACCGCCATCTCCAGGGTGCGGGGAATGGGCGTGGCCGACAGGGACAGGACATCCACGTTGGTCCGCATGGCCTTGAGGGTCTCCTTGGCCTCCACGCCGAAGCGCTGCTCCTCGTCCACGATCATCAGGCCCAGATCCTTGAAGCGGATGCGCGGGTTGAGCAGCTTGTGGGTGCCGATGACCACATCCACGGCTCCGCTGGCCAGGCCCTCCATGGTGGCCTGGTTCTCCTTGGCGGTCTGAAAGCGGCTCATGGCGGCCACATCCACCGGGAAGCCCTCGAAGCGCTCGGTGAAGGTCTGGTAGTGCTGCTGGACCAGCAGGGTCGTGGGCACCAGGACCACCACCTGCTTGCCGTCCTGGACGGCCTTGAAGGCGGCACGAATGGCTATTTCGGTCTTGCCGAAGCCCACATCCCCGCAGATCAGCCGGTCCATGGGCACCGGCTTCTCCATGTCGGCCTTGACTTCGTCGATGGCGGTCAGCTGGTCGGGGGTCTCCTGGTAGGGGAAGGCGTCCTCCAGCTCCTTCTGCCAGGGGGTGTCCGGGCTGAAGGCGAAACCCTTGGTGCGCTGCCGGGCCGAGTAGAGCTTGACGAGGCCCTGGGCGATCTTGTGGACGTGCTTGCGGGCCTTGGCCTTGGTGGCCGACCAGTCGGATCCGCCCAGCTTGTTGAGCCTGGGGATCTCGGCGCCGATGTATCGGCTGACCTGGTCCAGTTGGTCGGCCGGCACGAAGAGCTTGTCAGGCGGGGCATTGCGCTTGGAGGGGGCGTACTCCAAAACCAGATACTCCCGGCTGCCCTTGCTGGGGCCCACGCCCACGCTGCGCTGACGCATGCCCAGGAAGCGGCCGATGCCGTGCTGGTCGTGGACCACGTAGTCGCCGGGCTTGAGCTCGTCCAGGTCGATGGCCTTGCGCCGACGGTTGGAGGTCTTGCTTCCAGCGGCCACGCTGGTACGGCCGGTCAGGTCACGTTCGGTCAGCAGGGCCAGATGGGCGGACTGGTCCACGAAGCCGTCCACAGCCAGGGAGCGGTGGTACTCCACCCCGACAACACCGGTGGTCTGCACGGCCCGACGCAGACGGCTGAGCGTCCCCTGAGCCGGAGCGGTCACCACAACCCGGTCGCCGCGCTCCAGCAGGGAAGCGATGCCCGAGGCGGCCCGGTCCTCGTCGCCGCGGTACTGGTCAGGTGCCAGGGCATCCAGACGCTCGGCCCCCTCACGGTCCGGATCCACCGACAGGTCGGTCAGCTTCCAGACCTCCCCCTTGCGGTACTCCAGGGATGTGATGACCTCGTCGTAGTCCAGGAAGCTGGCCCTGTCGAAGCTGATGGGCGCGCCCGAGCCCTGTCCTGAGGCGGCCACATGCCAGCTGGCGGCCAGGAACTCGTTGGCGGTCTTGACCAGGTCCTGGGCGGACCGGGCCAGCAGCTGCGGTTCCGACAGCAGAATCAGAGCGCCCTCGGGCAGCATGGACCCCACCGGCACCAGGTCGTCGACCAGGGCAGGCAGAAGGGATTCCATGCCCTCCACCGGAATGGCCTGGGCGATGGACTCCAGCATGTCGTCGGCGTTGGGAATGCTCCCGATCAGGGAGCGGGCACGGGCGCGGACCTGGTCGGTCAGCTGCAGCTCGCGGCAGGGCGGCGCCCAGATCCGGTCCAGGTCGTTGCCGTAGGTGCGCTGGTCGGAGGCATGGAAGCTGCGGATGGTGTCCACCTCGTCGCCAAAGAACTCGATGCGCACCGGGTGGGCCATGGTGGGGACGAAGACATCCAGGATGCCGCCTCGAACGGCGAACTGGCCGCGCTCCATGACCAGGTCCACCCGGGTGTAGGCATTGCGGACCAGGGCTTCGACCGCCTGGTCCAGGGGCAGCTCCTGGCCGCGCAGGAAGACCAGGGGCTCCACATCCTGCAGACCCTTGACCACCGGCTGCAGCAGGGAGCGCACGGGCATGACCAGGATGCGGATGGGTCCGAAGTCGGGATCGTCCTGGACCGGATGGGCCAGCCGCCTGAAGACGGCCATCCGGGAGGCCACGGTGTCTGCCCGGGGCGAGAGCCGCTCGTGAGGCAGGGTCTCCCAGGAGCGCAGCAGGGCTACGTCACCCGGGTCGCCCTCATACCAGGAGCGGATGGCACCGGTCATCTCCTGGGCGTCACGCTCGGAGGGGACAACCAGGACGACCGGTGCCCGTACGGCTGCTGCGGCGGCCAGGGCCGGCCTGATGCCCTGGGGAGCCTGGACCATAAGGGAGGTGTCGGTGTCAGCCGCAGGTTCGGAGTCCCCTTGGACCAACCTCTTGAAGGCAGCATCCGCCTGCAGGTCGTCCAACAGAGGACGCAGGGACCCGTTCAACGATTCCTTGCGCTCCGACTTCTGGGTATCCTCATCGACCATTGAACTGCTCCTGAGCCTGGCTGAGGCCCTTGGTAATGACGATTTCTGCGGCATCCGCGCCGTCGGCCAGAAACTCGGGCAGACGTTTGCGCTGATCGCCGACAAAGGTGCCCAGGACCCAGTCCACAGTGCGGCGGTGGGCCTCCGGGCCTCTCCGGGCATGTCCCACGCCCATGCGAACCCGGGCGTATGCGTTGCTGCCCAAAGAGCGGTCGATGGAGCGGATGCCGTTGTGCCCGCCCGAGGACCCACCAGCCTTGACCTTGATTCGGCCGAACTCCAGGTCCATGTCGTCATGGATGACCACGACCCGGCCAACCGGTATGTGGTAATAGGAGCAGATGGAGGCCAGGGCATCGCCGGAGTCGTTCATGAAGGTCAGCGGCTTGGCCAGGAAGAAAGGTATGCGCCGTTCGTCAAGATCCAGGGTGCCACGGCCCAGTTGGGCCAGACCCTTGTGGTCGCGCAGGTTGACCGACCATCGTTCGGCCAGCAGATCGGCGCACATGAAGCCCATGTTGTGCCTGGTGCCCTCATACTCGTCACCCGGGTTGCCCAGTCCGGCTATCAGCCAGAAATCGGATGCCATGTAGGTGATACCTCCTGCTCTCAAACGGGACGGTGAGATTCTACACAGGCTCCCCGACCCCGTTTCGCTCAAGGGACAGGCTCCAGTAGGAGACATCATGCAGGGCGAACCTGTCCCAGGCGGCCTGGGGCAGGAGGCCGAAGCGGCTGAACCCGAACCGCTGCAGCAGGGCCTTGGAGGCCGAGTTGTCATCGAAGATGATGGCCACGGCCAGACGCATGCCCTCCTGCTGGGCGCACTCCAGCAGGGAATGGACCATCAGGGCCCCCAGGCCCCGGCCACGGCTGTCGCGGTCCACGTAGTAGCCCAGCTCGCAGGTCTCCTGGTAGCCGGACCGGTCGTAGTAGGCCGACAGGGAGCCGAAGGCCAGCACCTTGCCCTCCTGCTCCAGGACCAGGACCGGATGGCCCTGGTCCGGCTCGTGGCCCAGCCACCACTGCAGGCGCTGGTCCAGGCTGACCGGGGCCGTATCCGCTGTGGAACCACCGTCCATGACCGCCTGGTTGTAGATGGCGGTGACCGCCTCCAGGTCCCCGCGACGGCAGAGCCGGATGCGCGGGGTGGCGCTCACTTGTTGCCGCCCTCCTGGTCGGAGGCTTCCTTGAGGGCTTCACGCAGGCGGTTCTGCGCCTCGCCGTACGCGCTGAAGTCGCCCTTCTTCAGGGCGGCATCGCCGTCGCTCATGGCCTGGTTGGCCTTGTCCAGGGCCTGTTTCATGGCCTGCCCTCCTGTCGCCGATGCCCCGCCGGACCCGGTGGTCTTGTCAGGGGCCTTACCGGATTGCCCGCTCTGGTCAGCGTCGGAATTGGTGCGTCCGGTATTGTCGGCATCACCTGCCGATGCGCCCGAGTTGCCCTGGAAGGTCTTGTCAAGGGCCGCATCCAGCGTCGCCGAGGAGGAGACCTTGTCTCCGAAGGCCACCAAAACCCGCTTGAGCAGAGGGAAGCTGGTGGCGCCGCTGGACTGCACGTAGACCGGCTGGATGTAGATCAGTCCGCCGCCTATGGGCAGGGTCAGCAGGTTGCCGCGTTTGACCTTGGTGGACCCGGACTGGAGCAGGTTGAGCTCGGTGGAGACCGCAGCATCCGAATTGAAGTTGTTCTGGGCCTGCCCAGGGCCGGGCACATTGGAATTCTTAGGTAGCTCCATCAGCCGGATGGTCCCGTAGTCCGGTCCTATCACCCCCTTGGTCGATCCGGCGTCGGAGTCCACGGACAGGAATCCGGTCAGGATCTCCCTGGTGGAGGTGCCGGCGGGGATGAAGGTGGAGGTCAGTGAGAAGGCGGGCCTGTCGGTCCCCGGGGTCTGCAGGGTCAGATAGTAGGGAGGCTGCTTGATCCCCGCTGTCTGCTCCTTGCTGGTCCCGGTCGGATCCACGGGGGTCTGCCAGAAGTCCTCTCCGGAGAAGAACTGGCTGGCCGAGTTGACGTGGTACTGGGACAGGAGCTGGCGCTGCACCTTGAACAGGCTCTCCGGGTAGCGCATGTGGCTCATCAGGTCGCCCGAGATGGACGAGAGCGGCTTGAACTGGCCGGGGAAGACCTTCTGCCAGGCCTTGAGCACCGGATCCTTTGCATCCCAGGCATACAGGTCCACCGAACCGTCGTAGGCATCTACCGTAGCCTTGACGGAGTTGCGGATGTAGTTGGCCTTCTGGGAGCCCAAGCCCTTGACGGCCTCCGAGCTCAGGGTGGTCGTGTCCTGGGTGATGGGTCCCAAGTCCACCTTCTGGGAGTAGGGGTAGGCGTCAGAGGTGGTGTAGCCGTCGACGATCCACTTGACACGTCCGTCAACCACAGCCGGGTAGACGCGCCCGTCCAGGGTCAGATAGGGGGCGATCTGGGCCACACGCTCCTTGGGTGAGCGGTTGTAGAGGATCTGCGAATCGGGGGTGACGCGGTCCGAGAAGAGGATCTGGTCGGATCCGAAGCGGATGGCGTAGAGGACCCGGGCCAGGAAGTTGCCCACCGAGGGACCGCCGTTGCCCTTGAAGGTGTTGGTGGCGCCCTTGGAGCCGGTGGGATAGTCGAACTCCCAGCCCGACGAGCCCTGTGGCGCGCCGACGATGGAATACTCGGGCGCGTTGGGCGAGAAGTAGATTCGCGGCTCGTAGTGCTGGCTGTCGGTCAGCTTGCCCTTGGTGGGGATGTCCTGCTCGAAGAACTCGGGCTGCCCGTCCGGGGTGACCTTGTTGCCGTAGGCGGCCACGATGCCGTAGCCGTGGGTGAAGACCGTGTGGTCGTTGACCCAGTTGCGGTTGTCGTTGCCCTCCAGGTCCAGCTCGCGAGCGCCGATGACCGTGTCCTGGCTGACTCCGTCGATGTCGTACTTGTCGACGGCCAGGGTGTCCTCGAAGGTGTAGTACTGCTTGGACTGCTGCAGCTGGCGGAAAGTGGGGGAAACCACCTGGGGATCCAGCAGACGAATCTGGGCGGTGGTCTCCGCATCACGGGAGAGGGCGCCCGACTGGACCTCGGTGGTGGCGTCATAGGCCTCGGTCTTGAGCTTGTCCAGACCATAGGCCTTGGTGGTGGCGGCGATGTTGCGCTGGATGTAGGCGGACTCCATCTCCTGGGCGTTCGGGTTGACCCGGAAACGCTGGACCAGTGCCGGCCAGAAGACGGTCAGCAGCAGGGACAGGACGATGGTGACGGCCACAGCCAGGACTGGCACCCGCCACTGCTTGACGGCCGAACCCAGGGAACCTGCATGGATACGGCCGGGTTCCAGGGTGCGAGAGCGCAGAATCCAGACGGCCAGGATGATGCCCAGCAGGGCCATGACCACGGACATGATCAGGGTGACGGGGATGGCCGCCTTGACCGAGGTGTAGGAGGCACCGGTGATCCGATCGCCCTCCTCGGTCAGCCTGCCGAAGACGCCCAGTGCGGTATCACCGGCCCAGACCAGCATGAACAGGACCAGCCAGACGGCCACCTGACGACGGGCGGGACGGGTCATCTCCAGAATGCCGCGTCCATGCACGGGCATGGTCAGCCGAATGCCGCCCATAAGGAAGTTGGTGACCAGGCTGAAGACCGTGGCCGCCAGCAGCATCATCAGCAGGGAGGAGACCAGCAGCTGCAGGCCGGGCAGGATGAAGACATAGAAGCCGTTGTCCAGGCCGAACTGGGGGTCGCGCACCCCGAAGGACTGGGCGTTGAAGAGCAGGAGCACCTGCTTCCAGTCCGCGTTGAACTGGAAGCCGAAGAAGACGCCGACGACCAGGGAGACCACCACGGCCACCTTGAGCGCCGTGCGTGAGGAGACTCCTTTGCCTACCTCGATCAGATCGCCCTTGACCCTGATGGTGGACCCGTCAGGCGAATCGGGACGGCTGCGAATGGCCAGGATGGCCGAGAGCAGGGTCACCGCGGCCAGCAGCAGGGCATAGGCCAGCCAAAGTCCCACCTTGATGCCCAGCTGGGTCCAGACGATCTGGGCCGCCCCCAGCTGGGAGAACCACATGACGTCAGTGATGAAGCGGCTGAGCGCGAACAGGAGCAGGAAGACGACCAGGACGACTGCCACAACCACGGCCAGGATCCGCGAACCCCGCGAGGGCCCGTCATTGCCCTTTCTGCGGGAAGTCAGCCGGGGGTCACCTGGTCCGGGGAAGCGAAAACGGGGTGTGCCGCCGCCCCCCTGGCCGGGACCTTCCCCATCGGTTTGCACGTGCAGGATGACCGGGTCGTCTTCATTGCGACGCCGGCCTGGTCCTCCTGGACCGCCCTCAGGGTCGAACATGGAACCGAAGAAATCAAAGAATGACATGTACCTACCCTACATGAGACGGCGGTCTTGAATGGCTTGCCGGTAGACCTCCTCCACCTGATCGGCCACGGTGGTCACGTCGTAGCGGTCCAGGAGCGCAATCTGGTCATGGCGCACCTTCCGCCTCCAGGAGGGGTCCCCCAGGGCCTGGGCAACTCGCCGGGCCAGCAGTTCGGGGGTGTTGGGCGAGTCGACGGGCACCAGAGCCCGCTCATCGCCCATCAGGGTGGACCGGTAGCCGGGATTGTCCCCGGCCAGCACCGGAGCCGTGCCCGAGGCGATGGCCTCCAGCAGGACGATGCCGAAAGACTCGCCCCCGGTGGAGGGAAAGACGGTCAGGTCGGAGGAGGCCAGCAGGGCGGGCTTGTCCTTCTCGTCCACAAAACCGGGGAAGGCCACCGGGGTATGCAGGGCGGCGGCCTGTCGACGGCAGTCCTCCAGCAGCGGACCCTTGCCGGCCATGGTCACATGCAGGCCTTCGGGCAGGATGCCGGCCCGCTCCCCCGCCCGGAGGGCCGAGAGCAGGATCCCTGCCCCCTTGCGTGCCACAAATCGTCCAAGAAAGACCAGATGCGGCCCCTGGCCGTGCAGGCGCGCCACCTCCTGGTCGCCGGCGGCCTGACGGGCCTGGCGCAGGGCGGCCACGTCCACGGGGTTGGCCACCACCCTGCTGGGCACACCGGCGGTCTGCTTTGCATAGCCGGCCGCCACAGGTGAGACCGCGATGACCCTGTCGATGCGTCTATGGGTCCGGCGGTTGATTATCCCCAGCAGCCGGCCGCCCAAGAGCTGCAGATTCCCTGTGGGGGCGATGTGATAGGTGGCCACCAGGGCCGTTGCAGGGTCTGCGGCGCGGATGACCCGCCCGGCCAGGAAGGGACTGTAGGGTGCCTGAACATGCAGCAGGTCGAAGTGCCCGGCCTCCAGGACCCGGCGGATGGGCGCCTTGGGCGCAGGCAGAGGTATGCGCATCCTGTTGCCGTTGAAGGAGACCATGACGTTGCGGGACAGGGAGTGGACCCCATCAACGGGCGGATGGGCGGTCTGACCGACCAGGTACTGGACCCTATGGCCCCGCCTGCCCAGCTCCCGTCCCAGGGTCAGAATGTGCTGTTGGACCCCGTCAAACACATCCAGGGTGTCATCGAAGACGAACCCAATGCTGAGCGTCACTGAGCGTCCTGGCCTGCTTCAGGCTCGGTCCCTGCAGCCAGCTGACGACCCTTGAGGGCCAGGGCCACCAGGTGCCGGTCGGCGGCCTCGCGCGCCTGCTGCTCGTCGTTGCCCGAGTCCAGATTGTCCACATAGATGGTCTCCACCTGGGCGACCTGGCAGTACTTGAGGAAGGTCTGCCTGCGCAGCTGGTTGTCCAGGGCCTCACCAACGCCGCTGGACTGGTACCATTCCTTTTCCCCGCCGGTCAGCATGATCAGCTCCACCCGGCGCCCGGCCAAGGCCCCCGGGGTTCCGTCAGCGTGGTAGGCGAAGCCCCGACAGATGACCCGGTCGATGAAGCCCTTCATGATGGCCGGCATGCTGTACCAGTAGACGGGGAAGACCAGGGCCAGCACGTCCGCATCCCTGATGCGCTCCTGCATGGCCTGGACATCCTCGGGCAGGGGTCCCTGGCCCAGGTAGTGGGTCCTGTCCTCCATGCCGAAGACGGGATTGAACCCCTCGGCGCAAAGGTCGATCAACTCGGTGCGAGCCCCGCCCTCGGCCGCACCGTCCAGCAGGGCATTGCCCGCCGCATCGGTCAGGCTCTTGGGTTCGGGGTTGGCCGTGACTGCCACGATCTTCATGGGGATTCGCTCCTTACATTCCATTTCGCGCCTGCACCGACTGCGTGCAGACCCTTGTCATTGTCAGTCCTGGCAAGGACGGCAACACTGGTTTGGCAAATGCTTGACACTGCTCCTGGGCCCATCTATGTTATTGGGTGGTCGGTAGGTGAAGCTACCGCATGGACAAGGCATGCTGCCGCAAAGTGGTGGAGACACCCCGCGCAGGTCAACAGTCCCCGTCGGATCAAGGCAGGGACTAATGCAGGGCCAAATACCATGCGAAGCCGAAGCTTGAACGATGACAATGATCGGCGCATGGCCGATCGCCACGCCGTCTTCGAGGCTGCCGACAGGGATGTTCCGCACCTTGGAGGGAGGCCATCGTGAATACTGTCGCACTGCCAGGAATGCTCCGTTCTCCATTGAACGACGACCGTAGCCAGGCATCGCGCTCCACCCGTATATGGACGGGTCTGGCCGTAGCCATAGGCGCTCTGGTCCTATTGGGGGCCCTAGCCTATCTGCTGCCAGCCCTGGGCGCGCCCATCGGCCCGGCCGGGGTACCCTCGCACGTCTCCACCGACCCGGCCAATCTGCCCTATTACGCGCTTCGCTCCCTCTTCCGCATGTTCACGGCCCTGATCATCTCCCTGGTCTTCGCCTTCCTCTACGGACTGGCCGCCGCACGCTCCCGCCGCCTGGGCTCCGTACTCATCCCCCTGCTGGACATCCTGCAATCGGTGCCCGTCCTGGGCTTCCTGTCGGCCACCATCTCCATCTGGCTGGTCCTCTTCCCCGGGTCCATCATGGGCGTGGAGGCGGCCTCCATCTTCGCCATCTTCACCAGCCAGGCCTGGAACATGGCCTTTTCCTTCTACAACTCCCTGACCAGCGAGCCCTCCGACCTGGACGAGGCGGTGAGGCTGATGCGCCTGACCCGTTGGCAGCGCTTCTGGAAGCTGGACGTGCCCAACTCCATGATCCCCCTGCTCTGGAACTGCATGATGAGCATGGGCGGCGGCTGGTTCTTCCTGACCGCCTCCGAGATGATCTCGGTCAACAACAGGACCCTGGCCCTGCCCGGTATCGGCTCCTTCGTGGAGGAGGCCACCGCCGAGCAGGACCTGGGCAAGGTGGGCCTGGCCATCCTGACCATGATTGTGGTGGTCCTATTGATCGACTTCCTGCTCTGGAAGCCGCTGACCGCCTGGGCCGAGAAGTTCCGCTACACCAGCAGCCAGTCCACCGAGCCCCGGCGCAGCCTGGTGCTGACGGTCATCCGCCTGTCCGGGGTCAAGGACCTCTTGGGCCTGGTGGGCCACCCCCTGGCCGACCTGCTGGACCGGATCACCCGCCCCCTGGGCCGGACCGGGGCGCGCTGGAGCCGTGGCGACGGACGCAGGCGGACAGGCGACCTGGTCTGGTGGGCCTGCCTGGCCCTGATTGGCCTGTGGGGACTCTGGCAGCTGGACCGCCTGGTCATCCGCCCGCTGGGCCTGGGCGAGGTCGGCCACGTCTTCCAGCTGGGTCTGCTGACCTTCCTGCGGGTGCTGATCCTGATGGTGGTCTGCACCATCGTCTGGGTGCCCATCGGCGCCCTGATCGGCATGAACCCGCGCATCTCCCGCTATTTGCAGCCCCTGGTGCAGATCCTGGCCTCCTTCCCGGCCAACTTCATCTTCCCCTTCGTCACCATGGTCTTCATCATCTGGCGGATCGACATCAACTGGGGCAGCATCCTGCTCATGGCCCTGGGCACCCAGTGGTACATCCTCTTCAACGTCATCGCCGGGGCCTCGGCCATCCCCGACGACCTGCTGGAGATGTCGCGCAGCCTGGGCCAGAACCGCTGGCAGCGATGGAAGACCCTGATCCTGCCGGCCCTGTTCGGCTCCTGGTGCACCGGCGGCATCACAGCGGCCGGCGGGGCCTGGAACGCCTCCATCGTCTCCGAGGTGGTCTCCTACGGCAAGACCGAGCTGACGGCCAAGGGCCTGGGTGCCTACATCGCCCAGGTGACCGCCACCGGCGACACCCCACGCATCATCCTGGGGGTGGCCGTCATGAGCATCTTCGTGGTCCTGGCCGACCGGTTCTTCTGGTCTCCCCTGCAATCACTGGCGCAACGGCGCTATTCCCTGACATGAGAAGTCTGAGAGGTTCGACAATGACCAAGATCAATTCCAACGGGATCATCACGGCCGAGCACGTGACCAAGACCTACCAGTCCGACAAGGGCGCGGAGCTGACCGTTCTGGACAACATCGACTTCACCCTGCACGAGGGCGAGGTGGTGGCCATCCTGGGCCGCTCGGGCGCCGGCAAGTCCACCCTGCTGCGCATCCTGGCCGGCCTGGTACCGGCCAGCAAGGGCAGCGTCGAATACCGGGGCAAGCAGCTGGACGGGCCCAACCCCGGTGTGGCCCTGGTCTTCCAGAGCTTCGCCCTGATGCCATGGCTGACCGTCAGGGACAACGTCGAGCTGGGCCTGCAGGCCCGTGGCGTGCCCAAGAAGGAACGCGAGAAACTCTCCCTGGCCGCCATCGACGCCATCGGTCTGGACGGTTTCGAAAGCGCCTACCCCAAGGAGCTCTCCGGCGGCATGCGCCAGCGCGTGGGCATCGCCCGAGCCCTGGTCCTCAAGCCGGACGCCCTCTTCATGGACGAGCCCTTCTCGGCCCTGGACGTGCTGACTGCCGAGAACCTTCGCCAGGAGGTCCTCAAGGTCTGGTCCGAGGAGGCGGGCAGCGTCAAGTCGGTCCTGATCGTCACCCACAACATCGAAGAGGCCGTGGAGATGGCCGACCGGGTCCTGGTCCTGGACTCGCATCCGGGCCGGGTCATCGCCAACGTGCCCATCAACCTGGACAGGCCTCGGGACAAGCAGTCCGACCTCTTCCAGTCCTGCGTGGACTACCTCTATTCCATCCTGACCGGCCAGCGCGACAGCGAGGACATCCGCCGCCGTCTGCAGACCAAGGTGCGCAACCGCCAGGCCGTGCGGGACTCGGTGCGGGACGAGGACACCGCCGAGCGCAACCTGCCCGACGCCACCCCCGGCGGCCTGGCCGGTCTGGCCGATGTCATGGTCAACCAGCCCAACGGCATGGACCTGGCCGACCTGGCGGCCAAGCTCTCCTTCGAGGTGGACGACCTCTTCCCCCTGATCGACGCCGGGCTCATGCTGGGCATCTTCCAGGCGGACAACGGGCACGTCAGGCTGACCGACCAGGGCCGGGCCTGGCACGACGCGGACATTCTGGAGAGCAAGGAGATGTTCTCAAAGATGCTGATGGACCACGTCCCGCTGATCCGCATCATCGACCGGGCCCTGAAGAACAGCGACGACAAGAGCCTGCATGGCTCCCTGATCCTGGACCTGCTGCGGGCCCACCACTCGGACAAGGAGGCCGTCCAGCAGTTCGACACCGCCATCACCTGGGGCCGCTACGGCGAGCTTTTCGATTACGACGCCGACGACGACCGGCTGACCCTGGACCCCGAGAATCACACCGAATGAACAACTGCAGCAAGTACGGAAATCACGGTCCTCTGGCGCCCCTAGAATGAGCCTCGGGCGATGGAACCCGCCCGGGGCTTGAGCCCCGAACCGCAAACTGCTGATAGTTCCTGCACCATGATTCGACGACCCGTCTGTGGGCCGGGTGCAGGCACATGTCTTTCAGCCCGACCCTGCGGATGCTGATTCGTCGGGAACCGAGACCTTCCATGACCAAACCCCCTACCGGACCTGACATGGCCACGGCCCTGGTGGTGATGCTGGGCGGAACCCTGGGCACCGGCTGCCGGTACGCCCTAAGCCTGCTGCCGGGCCAGAGCGGCCCACTGCATCCGGGAACCCTCCTGGCCAACCTGATCGCTTGCGCAGGCTACGCCCTGCTGACCGCCTTCCTGGCCGGGCTGCCCAAAAGCAGGCATGCGCGCCGAAGACAGCTGACCGACAAGGGCCTGGGCATGGGCCTGTGTGGAGGACTGTCGACCATGTCCACGCTCTCGCTGGAACTGGTCCAAGGCTTGTCGGGCGGTCAAGTCCAGGCAGCCCTTGCCTACCTGCTGGTCTCCTTCGTCGGAGGCCTCTTGGTCTCCTGGGCCATGGCAGGGCTGGGAGCGCGTTTGGCCGCACGCATCCAGGCGGGTGTGCGATGACCATTACGTTTACGTTGCTGATTTGCCTGTGCGGCGGCCTGGGGGCCGGACTGCGCTACCTGCTCGATACCCTGGTCAAAGCCCGCTGGCAGGTGGACCTGCCCCTAGCGACCATGATCATCAACCTGTTGGCCGGATTGGCCGCAGGGCTGGTGGCTGCCCTGGCCGCCTTCCACGGACTGCCCGCCTGGGGACGGCTGCTGCTGGCCACAGGACTGCTGGGCGGCTTCTCCACCTTCTCGACAGCGGTCAACGAAGTGTTGGCCCTGACCCGGCAGAGACGGCACCTGGCGGCTCTGGGCTATCTGGCAGCTTCAATCTTTCTGCCGCCTCTGCTGACGGTCCTTGGGTTCCTGCTGGCCGGACCGGGCATGTAGCAGATCCAGCCAGCAATCAAGGCGTTCGAGAATCAGGCACGAACCGGTTCCGGACGACCCTGGGCGGAGTCTGCGGCAATCCCCAGACGGTCGTCATGCCGACGCCACCAGGCGGACAGCACCGAGCCGGAGATGTTGTGCCAGACGCTGAAGAAGGTGGAGGGGATGGCCACAATCGGGTCGGCTGCGAAGGCCTGCAGGGCCAGGGTCGCACCCAGTCCCGAATCCTGCATACCCACCTCGAAGGTTATTGCCTTCTGCTGGGCGTAGCGGAACCCCTTGGGGTAGATGCGGTACATGAGCCGGCTGAAGAGGAAGCCCAGACCGTATCCGCACAGGTTGTGGAGCATGACCACCGGCAGGACCAGGGCGGTGGCGGCGGTGAAGAGCTTGGCATGGTTGACCGAGACGACCACACCGATGATGACCAGGATGGCGATCTGCGAGACGGCCGGCAGGGCCACGGTCACCTTCTGCACCTTCTCCTTGAAGATGGCGTGGACGGCCAGGCCCAGGGCGATGGGGATCAGCACCACCTCAAGGGCGGTCAGGAAGAGCTGCTTGGTGGGGATGGCCACATACTGGCTGGCCAGCAGGTTCATCAGCATGGGGATCATGAAGGGCGCGCACAGGGTGGAGAGCAGGCCTATGGACACGTCCAGGGCCACGTCGCCGCGCGACAGGTAGGACATGACGTTGGAGGAGGTCCCCGAGGGGCAGCAGCCCACCAGGATGACTCCCACGGCGATCATGCCGTCCAGCCGGAAAATGCGGCAGAGCAGCACGGCCAGCAGGGGCATGATCAGGTAATGGGCTATGGTGCCGACGATGACCATGAGCGGCATCTTGACGATTCGCTTGAAGTCGTCCAGGCTCAGGGTCAGTCCCATGCCGAAGAGAATAATGCTCAGGAAGTAGTTGGTGTAGCTGCGGGCCCAAATGCTAATCTGCGGGACAAAGAAGTTGATGGCGGCCCACGCTAGGACCACCAGGATGAACCACTTAGTCAACCAGTCACTGAACCGCTGCACCTTTTGCATGATTCCTGACCACTTCCTCTCGATAGTTCTCTATGTGGTAGAGCAAAGTTAGAAAACCGAGGGCAGGCGCGACGGCGAATGGTCACATTTTGGACGAGGCCGTTCCGGCTCCGACTGGAATTCAGTTGTCCAGGACGGGCGTGCCGGTGGGCACGGACTGCATGATCCACCGAGCATCAGGCACCGTCAGTCGGATGCAGCCGTGGGAGCCAGGGCGGATGCCCAGCATATCGGCCTCCTCCTTGATGTAGCTGCCCTTGGAATCTGTGGGGACCGAGTGGCGATAATCCAGATACTCTGGATTCCTTTTATACTTGATATAAGTTCCATATCCGTTGTTTTGGTGAGTACTCAGTCCCCCGTTTGACACAGGCTACAACCGGGGGAATTATCTAAAGCGGCGCAAACAAACTAATCAATAATGTTAAGGACCTCGCTTGGGTCCGCTATTGTCTCATATTCAGGGAAACACAAATAATCTGCATTTTGCATATGAAACTGAGGAACATTCAAACCAAAGATCCTTGAAACAATAAGGTATGCAAGCAACTAGGGAAATCAAGTAACTACGGACATAGACAAGCTCACATAGGCTGCTTCTTTCGAACCACAGGAGCAATATTCAGTTCTACATTCATGCTGGCGAGTTCCTGGTCATGTCTGACAAGATTGATTTTGGTGAATGTGAAAAGCGTACCGGCAGTTATCGGCTTATCATCCTTCGCTATAACAATAACGACACGACGAGGTTTCGTCTCATATTTCTGAAGGTCAACACCGCTTGGTGCGATTTCTTTAATCTTCTCTTGGAGAAGCTTCTGTGCTTCCTCGTTGGTTCGCAGTACTTCCGTTGAAACAAGAGCTTGAGCCAGTAGATGACTTGCCGGGGCAGAAGACGATACATTTTTAACATGGACGAAGACACCATGAGGCATTAACACATCACAGGCTTCGATCCCTGAACCATGGTTTTCCGGTCGGATTAGCTGCTGGTCAAGACAAAGTCCACCGAGTCTATTTGAGAGCTGCTTGTTGTAATTTAATTCAGCATTTGCCTTCCTTTGAGCATTCCCATCTTCCGGTATTTCATATATAGGCCAATCGGGAAGGTTCTTAAAGTATGGCCCACGATCAAAGATTGTTTTTACCTGTTTTTGAAGATTCGCAATGTAATCGCTGTCCATGACATACCAGCGATTATTTTGCAAAAAATACCTCTTGTCGCCGATAGTTTTCTGGAATGTAAACCATTTTTTTAGAGGAATTTTTGGACTGCTAACATCTGAGTCGTCGGGACCCTTAAAAAGGACAATATATATCTTTTGAAGTCTATTTAATCGCTCCTTCTCATCTACTTCTTGAAGCGGTTTAAGAATATTGTTTAATGTAGGCAGATAATCATAATGCTGTCTATCTCCAGTACCAAAGATTCTGAAACTTTCGACTTGTCCGAAATCATCAATGATTTCATAGGGATATGAGAGGGCCACTTGGTCGCTCTTCTCTCCGATAGCTTTAATAAGACACCGATCGAGTTCGTTTTTCATTGCCTTGTTTTTAACCAATGAAAGATGCTCTAATGCAGCGAGTTCAGAACTCGCGGGTTTTCGGTCAAGCACCGCCTTGATCTGCTCCAAGTTCATTAATAATTTTTCCGGTGACTTGGAGAGAGGAATGCTTAACGAGTCTGCCCCTCTGAGTTTTATCGGTTTCTTAGAGTCACCAATGCCGTCTATGTGTGCTTCAGCGACGAGTTTTGTTGAAAAATCACCGAGTTCCTCAAATCCGAAACTTCTGAGTTCCGCACCCGCAGGTATCGTTGAGCGAATCATTTCAGGTCTCTCATCGAGAGTTGTCTTGCTAAGAACATTTAAACCAGCAGGTTTTGCACATCTAATTGCTACACGTAACCCAAACCTAGGATCTACGTATTGCGGTTCAAGCATCTGAAAACCCATTCCAAAGGTTATTGCCCAAGCAGAAAAAGAAGTTGTTTTCTTACCGGTCTTAGCCGAATCATTGTCGTTGCTTGATTCAGTGCCCGATACCAACTCAGCTCCTGATACAGACTGAGTACTATCCGCATCTGGAATAATGAGAACTGCTGAGGCTGTAGCATTCCCCACTCTCAGTTCTTTTTTAGTAAGCCCTTTTACGGTATCAGTCCAATTAGCCTGATCATGATTAACGGTGCTCCAGTAAAGATAAGCCTCTGTTTCCGCAACATGGACAACTTCTTCACTATTGTCATATTCATCATCATCTGACTGCTGATATTTAGCGCGTATCGCGGCATCATATGAGGGCAAGCCTATGAGGCGGTACAACGTCATACGAGTTTCTGTGCTGGGCTTCCTTGCCAATCTGTGTTCCCCCTTCAGTATCACCAAAGATTTGCTCTTATTTATTAGGGCAGACAATTAAGTGAAAATTATCATGCTGCACCTACTATAAGGCTTAATTAGTAAATTTTAGTAACTAGGGAGACGGTAGATAGTCAGAATTAGTTTTAAAACAAGCTTCGCACTTATACGAGAATACGCGGCTATCCGGAAAACAAGAGTTACAAATACTGATGTAGTAACTTATAGTGCTCACAATGACGGTAAATGTCGTGAATATAAAACATTCAACATCATCTAAACATAAAAAAGATGATATTTCAGAGAATAGGCAACGAAACAAGTTAAGCTCTAGTCGACTCTGATGCGAATTTGCTAAAAGTGACAAACGATTGTTCAATAAAATGACATCGCAGGACGTATACTTCCTAGTCATTTTTCTATTGTTCTCTTTTGGCAAATGCAAAATCAGAAACCCAAGGCACATGCGTCAGCACATAATCCCGTGTTGTTGCTGCGGACTGCACAGAGGGCTATGGAATTCACTTGACCAGGACGGGCGTGCCGGTGGGCACGGACTGCATGATCCACCGAGCGTCGGGCACCGTCAGTCGGATGCAGCCGTGGGAGCCAGGGCGGATGCCCAGCATATCGGCCTCCTCCTTGATGTAGCTGCCGCTGGAATCAGTGGGGACCGAGTGGAAGAGGAAGACCCCGTGGTTCAGAAAGCTGGTGTAGTAACGGGCGCCCATCCCCTCCCTGGGGTTGTAGAAGTGGTCGCCGCGCTCAGACTGGATGCGGAAGCTGCCCTTGGGCGTGGAATCGTCCATGCCCGTCGAGGCGTACATGGTGTAGAGCAGTTGAGACCCGTCGCGCACATAGACCCGCTGATCCTGAAGGCTGACCTCCAGGGAGAGGCCAGGATGGACCGCAGGATCCGGGTAATCGACCTGCTGCGAAGGCTTGAGCCAATCGACAGGCTGAGCAGATGCGCCAGCAGGCTCGGTCTTCTGAACCTTTGTCCGCTCCCCTGCTTGTTCTTTTTTCGCTGATGAAGCGGAGGACTCGGATTTACCGGAATGATGCGCCTTGGGAAATTGTCTCGCCGAAACGGTGGCTGTGCTGGAAGCGCTCGCACCTGCTGAACGTTCCGCATGGGCCGCATCCGCCGGCTGGATCAGGTTGACGATCAGGACTGTCAGCAGCAACGTCAATAGGGCGGTTGTCACCACCACAGGCGTGCGGCGGACAGGGTCCAGCAGCCAACGGAGCATGGCAAGCACACGCCGCTTAAGGCGCTTGCTTTGCAATCCCCAGACAGCCATGTCCTTCCCCTTCGTCGCCATCGAACGAACCTGTATGCACAGTTCATTGTAGTGGCGAAAGAAACCAGGGAGGACTCAGCCTTTCAGCACCTGCCTGGCCCAATCCTCCAGCAGGTCGCACACCAGGGCGGTCTGCTCGATCTGCACATTGTGGCCGGCCTGGTCCAACACCGAGTAGGAGGCCCGGGGGAAGCGGCAGGCCAGGTCGAATTGGTCCAGGTAGCCCACACGGTCGTCCTGGCGGCCGCAGACAAAGAGCACAGGGGCTATGAATCCGGACCAAACCTGGTCGAATTCCATATCCAGCTGGTAGTGCCCCTCCATTCGAGCCACCGTGTCGGCATCGGCCGAACGAATGCCAGGCATGATGGTGCGTTGGTAGGCCTCCAGGTGCTCCCGGGACTCCACCACGGCCATCTGTCGGTAGGCATGCCTGGTGAACTCGTCCACGTCGGCCAGACCCTGGTCATCCCGGACCAGCACCTGACGCGGGGGCAGGCGCCTGTGTGCCGTCACAGGGTCGACCACCGAGGAGAGCAGAGCCATCCCCCGGCAGCGGTCCAGTCGACCGGCGGCGGCATGGCGGCTGAGCAGCCCACCCAGGGAGTTGCCCACCAGGGCGAAGGGGCCGCCACCACTGAAAATGTCCACCTGATCATCCAGCCACCGGGCCAGACCGTCCAGGTCGAGGATGGACGGGTCGGGCGGTGTGCGGCCAAAGCCGGGCTGGTCCAGGTAGATTCGCTCAAAGCCACCCACCCGCTCGAAGACGGGGTCCAGATCGTCGAAGATGTGGTGGTCCACACCTGACCCATGCACAAAGATCAGCGGCAGCCCATGACCCCGACGAATGGCGAACCCGGGCCTGGCGCTCACTTCTTGGAACCGGAGGGAATGCCGGTCTTGAACTCCACGATGTCGCCGTCCTGCATGACGTAGTCCTTGCCCTCAAGGCGCATCTTGCCCTCCTCGCGCACCTTGGCGTAGGACCCGTCGGCGGCCACGAAGTCGTCGTAGGAGACCACCTCGGCCTTGATGAAGCCCTTCTCGAAGTCGGTGTGGATGACCCCGGCAGCCTGGGGGGCGGTCCAGCCCTTGTGGATCTGCCAGGCGCGCACCTCCTTGACCCCGGCGGTCAGGAAGGTCTGCAGGCCAAGAATGTCGAAGCCCACCCGGGCCAGCTGGTCCAGGCCGGACTCCTTGAGCCCGGCATCGGTCAGCATCTCGCGGGCGTCGGCCTCGTCCAGCTCGGTCAGCTCGGACTCGAATTGGGCGTTCAGGAAGATGGCAGGCGCAGGAGCCACGGAGTCGGCCAGCTGCTTCTTCATGTCCTCGTTCTGCAGCTCGTCGTCGTCCACGTTGAAGACGTAGATGAAGGGCTTGGCGGTCATCAGATGCAGGTCGTAGAGCTCGTCCTTGTCGATGTCCCCGGCCTGGGCCGCCTGGTCGATGGTCCGCCCCTGGCCCAGAATCTCCTTGGCCTTGCGAACGGTGTCCAGGTAGGCGGGCTTGATCTTGCCGCCGCGCTGGTCCTTCTCCAGCTTGGGCAGGGCCTTGTCGATGGTCTGCATGTCGGCCAGGATCAGCTCGGTGTTGATGGTGTCGATGTCGTCGGCCGGATCCACCTTGCCGTTGACGTGGACGATGTCGTCGTCATTGAAGGCGCGAACCACCTCGCAGATGGCATCGGCCTCGCGGATGTTGGCCAGGAACTGGTTGCCCAGCCCCTCCCCCTCCGAGGCCCCCTTGACGATGCCGGCGATGTCCACGAAGGTGACCGTGGCTGGCACGATCTTGTCTGTGTGGACCAGCTTGGCCAGGACTGGCAGCCGGTCGTCGGGCAGGGGCACGATGCCGGTGTTGGGCTCGATGGTGGCGAAGGGGTAGTTCTCCGCCAGAACGTTGTTGCGGGTGAGGGCGTTGAAGAGTGTGGACTTGCCGACGTTGGGCAGCCCGACGATTCCTATGGTTAACGACATATGTACCAGTCTATTGCCCGGACTGCCCCGGCGTGGCTCCCCCTAGTCGCCGCGCTCCACCGCATCGATGGCCTCGATGACCGCTCCACGGAAGCCGTGCTTCTCCAGGGAGGCGACCCCCTTGATGGTGGTTCCGCCCGGCGAGCAGACCGCGTCCTTCATGGCTCCGGGGTTGGTGCCGGTGGCCAGGTAGAGGGCCCCGGTCCCTTGAACCATTCGAGCCGCCAGCCGGTAGGCCGCCTGCCTGGGCAGCCCATGCTCCACCCCGGCGTCGGCCAGGGCCTCCATGTACATGGCCGTGTAGGCGGGCGCACATCCGGCGATGGTCGTGCCCACCGAGACCAGATCCCGGGGCAGCCGCTCGATCATGGCCACCGGGTCGAAGACCTGGGTGAAGAGCTCCCGCTGCTGGTCGGTCAGGGTATCGTCCTCCTGGGTGACCAGAACCCCCTGCCCCACTGAAATGGGCGTGTTGGGGATGGCGCAGATCAGGTGGGTGCCCTCCTCCAGGAGGTCGGCATAGTCCTCAAGGGTCATGCCGCCCACCACCGAGAGGACCATGCGGTCCGGGTCAGCCAGCTCATGGCGGATGGGCTCGCAGACCTGGGCCACCTGCTCCGGTTTGACGGCCAGAATCACCAGATCAGCGGCCGCAGCCACCTCGGTGCCCGAGTGCATGGGCCGAACACCCAACTGGGCCGTCCGCTCCACCAGCCGGTCGTAGTGGGCTGCACAGGCCACAATCCGGCCGCCGGGCAGCACGCCCGCGTCGACCAGCCCCTGGGCCATGGCCTGGGCCATGTTGCCGTATCCGATGAAGCCGAGAGTCAATGAGTCCGTGTTCATGCCCTCAAGTCTAGCCGCGCGCCGGGAAGAGCCCCTCCAGATCGCCGCGTTCCAGGGCCAGCCGGTAGAGGTGGGCGAAGACCCTGTCCCCGTGCAGACCGTCGTGCTCGAACTCGTTGGTCACCCAGGCATGGGCGTGACCCACGCGCGAGAGGGTGTCCAGCTGGAGCTCGGAGGGCACGTAGAGATCGTCGGCATAGACCGCTGCCTGCAGGGGAACCTGATTGTCGGCCAGGCGGTCGGGATCGTACAGGTGACCCCAGGAGCCCTCCTCCATGAGCAGACTGACCGCCGGTCCGAAGGGACGCAGGGCCGACTCCTGCTCGAACATCCAGGGGAAGATCGCCTCCCCGGTGAACATGAGCGGGCGGGCAGCAGTGCTGAATTCAGGACGGGCATCACGCACCCGCTGCCCCGCCCAGTGCAGGGGTTCACAGTCCCCATCGGCGTAGATGAACTCCTGCAGGGGCCAGTAGAGCTGTGTAACCGCAGTGGCCGCCCGCACCCCCTCCAGGAAGGCCTGAGAGAGGATGGCCCGGGAGCTGCTGGTGCCGGAAGCGGGCAGGCTGCCGTCGCCGTCCAGGAAGGCCGAGTCCAGCAGCCAGTGGAGGCGCTCGAACCCGCCGCTCTTGCCCAGGTCGGCGCCCAGGGTCTGCAGCCGCTCCACGCTCAGGGGGTCGCCGCCGGGCAGGACCACATCGCCCTGGGCCAGCCGGTCGGCAATGGCCGCCACTCGGTCTTGATCCCCCGGATAGCGCTGATAGAAGGCCTGGGACCGCTGGGCCATCTTGGTAAAGGTGTGGGAGAAGAGCTCATATGCATCAGTGGGGATGTGGGGCACGCCTCCGGCAGTGAAGGCCGCAGCCAGCCCTTCTGGGAAGTTCGACAGGTAGGCCAGGGTCAGATAGCCGCCAAAGCTCTGCCCCAGAGCGACCCAGGGACGGCCGGCGAAGACCGTGCGACGCAGGTGCTCGAAGTCCCGGATGATGGAGTCCGCCAGAAAATGCTTCAGATAGTCGGCCTGGGCCCGGGGCTGGCCTAGGGAGGCCATGGTGGAGCCGTCAATGGCGCTGGACCGGCCCGTACCCCGCTGGTCGGGCAGGACAATGCGGAAGTGGCGCAGGGCCTCGGCCATCCACCCGTCGGCAGTGGCGTTCAACGGCCGTGGGGCGCCCGAGCCGGGTCCGCCCTGCAGGTAGACCAGCAGCGGCAGGTCGTCGTGGATGTGCTCGGGGGCGCAGACCACGCGGTAGAAGCAGCGGATAACCGCCTGGTCCGAATGATCTTCGGCTCGCCAGACGCCAGGTTCACTGCCCGCCCAGTCCAAGGGAACGGGGACGGACCCCTCCCGAACGTAGAGTCCCGGCAGATAGTATCCCTGGTTGGTCATACGCTGGCTCCTTTCTTTGAGATCGGTCGGGTTCATTGTCCCCGGGCGGTTGGACCTGGCTCGTGTGTTGTTTTTCGGATAGCACGGTAGATGCAGTGATGTTGTGAAACGGAGCGGGTTCCGTTCCGACCTGTTTGGCTGTCGAAGCCAGCTTAGGCGGATGCTCCCGCGCTCACCTCCCCCAGGGGGATCCGACGCGCTCCTCGCGCCCACCGCACTTCTGCAAGTAGCCGCTTTCTGCTAAGTATTTAGCCTCGTCTGACTTCACTCATAGCCAAGCCTTGACGGGCCATGCAGTGAAAGTTGCGGTATCGTTACCGCACTGATATAACTGAAGGCTGTCAGAACCGTTCGCCTGCCCATGGCGGCGGTCAGGCAACCGCCGAGGTCGGCAGTCCGGCCCGGCGGCCGACCACTTCGACGAAAGGCCATGATGGCGTACGCGACGATCAGGGATGTGGCCCAACGGGCCGGTGTCTCCGTATCGACGGTCTCCCGAGCCCTCAACGACTCCGGGCGCATCTCCCCCGCCACACGACAGCGCATCAACCAGGTCATCCACGACCTGCACTATGTGCCGGACTCCCGGGCCCGGTCCATGCACTCCGCCCACTCGCGCACCATCGGCCTGCTCATCCCCGACATCCGTAACTCCTACTTCGCGGATCTGGCCTATCTGATCCAGGGCCAGCTGCTCAACCATGGCTTCCAGACCCTGATCTGCACCTCCACCCAGGGCGACCCCGGCGAGGACCGTGCCCAGGTGCGCAACCTGCTGGGCCAGCACATCGACGGAGCCATCATCGTGCCCGGGCCGCGTTCCTCGCACACCCTGGAGGAGCTGACCAGACGCGGGCTGCCCCTGGTCTGCGTGGACCGTGCCGCCGAGGGTGCCACCGGACACGACGGGCGGGCCATCCCCTGCGTGGACGCCGACCCCGAACCCGGCTTGAGGCAGGCCCTTGAGGATCTGCACGCCCAGGGCCACCGA
Source organism: Bifidobacterium sp. M0353 (assembly GCF_016100645.1). NCBI lineage: Bacteria > Bacillati > Actinomycetota > Actinomycetes > Bifidobacteriales > Bifidobacteriaceae > Bifidobacterium > Bifidobacterium sp. M0353. The sequence continues at coordinate 857,344 of NZ_JACFSB010000001.1, forward strand.
CGCATCACCCTGGTGCCCGGGCCCCTCAAGGAATCGGCCACCTTCCGCGAACGCCTGGACGTCTACCGGAACCTGCTGGCAGGCATCGAGGGCATGGACGACCCCCTGGCCGACCAGGTGGAGCCCGGCACCTTCGACCCCGACATGATCGACCTCTGGGCCCGGCAGGGCATCACCGGCGTGCTCTTCGGATCCTCCCTGGATGCCATACGCGCCATCAAAACGGCACAGTCGCGAGCAATCAGCATCGGCGAGGACCTGTCCATGGTCACCTTCGACGACCTGCCCGTCTTCCGCATCCTGACCCCGGCCGTATCGACCATCTCCCAGCAGATCGACACCATGGGGACCCGCTGCGTGGACATGCTCCTGGCTCTGATGGCAGGCTCGCCCGTGCGGTCGGTCCGGCTGCAGACCAGCTACCGCCACTGCGCCTCGGTGGGTCGCCCGCCCGCGCACACCGGCCAGGATCCCTGAACCTGTCACAGCGTGATCATCAAGGCGGACAAGCTCATCAAGGAACGGAGAAACATGATTCAAGATATGGCGGCGGCACCCGACCAGGTGCTCAAGGGACTGGATACCATCACAGGGTCCATCTCGGTGGTCGGATCCATGAATGCGGACTACACCGTCAACACCGACCGGCTGCCCAAGCCCGGCGAGACCATCAACGGCGGTCCCCTGCAGGTGCTGCCCGGGGGCAAGTCGGCCAACCAGGCGGCGACCGCGGCCCGCATCGGCGCCCAGGTCAGGCTCTTCGGGGCCGTGGGATCCGACTCCAACGCCGACTTCCTGCTGGGGCAGCTGGGCAATGCCGGGGTGGACGTCTCCCATGTGATGACCGTGCCGGGAGCCAGCGGAACCACAGTCATCACCGTGGATGCGCGCGGCGAGAACACCATCGTCTACTCCCCCGGCTCCAACGGCAAGGTGGATGTGGACTACGCCCACCGCTCCCGCCAGGCCCTGACCTCGGCCAAGGTGCTGGGCCTGTGCCTGGAGAGCCCCATCGAGACGGTCACCGAGGCCGCGCGCATGGGCCACGAGGCCGGCATGACCGTGCTGCTCAACGACTCCCCCTTCCGCGCCGACCTGCCTGCCGACCTGATCGCCAACTCGGATCTGATCCTGGTCAACGAGCATGAGATGGCTCAGCTGCTGGGCATCGACGAGCCCGAGGACGGCGACTGGCTGGGGGCCGACTGGGACCGGATCAACCAGACCATGCAGGACTTCGGCTTCCACCGGGCCATCGTCACCTTGGGCGGCGAGGGATCCATGGTGCTGGACCAGGGCCAGACCTACCGGATTCACGCCGTGCATGTGGACGCCGTGGACACCACCGGCTGCGGGGACGCCTTCATGGGCACCGTGCTGGCCGGCCTTGCCTCCGACATGACCCTTGTGCAGGCCGCCCAGCTGGCCTCCTACGTCTCCGCATACGCCGCCACCGGGCAGGGGGCGCAGGCCTCCTACGGCACGGCCGAGCAGATTCGGCTGCGTTTCTCCTGAGACCGGGCGCTCGGAGGCGGAACATCAAGGTCGAGCCATCGGGATCAGTCCACCGGGATCTTATGACCAAGGTACGTTGGTCAGGGTCCGACGATTAGTCAGGTGGACCGGCCCCTCCCCCGGCTTTGTCAGGCCGACGAACCGTTGTGGAATGCACGACGGGGAGTCGGCCTGACTGGTATTTGAGCGAAGGAACGGCATTAAACCCCTCGAGGTGGCTAAACCGATGATCAGTAACCACATCTGCAAAGCCACAATTCTTCGGCAGCCAGGGACCACATTTGACCACATCATCCCTCGGACTGATGGCGCCTCCCATCACCCACGAATATTGTTGGTTCCATGAACACAGTCAGTCAAACAGCGCAGCGGCCGATCACCAGGTCCAACGGTCGAACGCTGCTGACTGACACTCTCTTGGCCATCCTTCTACTTCTACTGGTGAGCGGCCCCACCTCCGCTTCCGTTCCAATAGATGGAGCCCTGATCCCCTCGCAGAAAATCCAAATCCTGATCTGGACGATCCTGATCATAGCGCCTGTCATTATCCGTCGCCGATTCCCCGACCTGGCAGCCGGGCTCTTCATCGCTGTGGCTCTGGCTCAGCTCCTGTTGGGGCCTGCCATCATGCTAGCTGATGCAGTCTGCCTGGTAATGGTCTATTCCTGTCTGCTCTACGGACGCCCATCCTTGCGTCGACTCTACCTGACCTTGACCTGGGTCATGATGTCCTTAGCCTGCCTGGCTTTCACGTTGGTCAATTCGGGGTTTCTGCCTCCAGGCAGGACACGGCAGGACCGCACCTTCATGTCGCCGAGCTCATTGAGAGAACTGACGATCAACTTCCTATTGAATTTTCTGTTCGATGGGCTTCTGCTGCTCGTCGCCATCATTGCCTCCTACTGGACGCAGACCAGGCGGGATGCCCTTGACGAGGCCCGGCAACGCAACCACGCCTTGGCCCTGCAGGCAGAACAAAGCGCGGCCCTGTCTGCAAGCGCTGAGCGGGCCCGCATGGCCCGTGATATGCACGATGTCGTCGCACACACCCTGTCCATTGTCATCGTGCAGGCAGATGCCGGCAGATATGCTGCCACTGCCGATGCCAACCTGGCCCTCAAGACCATGCGCACCATTGATCAAGAGGGCCGTCGCGCCCTACGTGAGCTGAGCTCGCTCTTCGGCAAACTCAGGGCTCCAACCAACCAAGCGGCCGACTCCAGCCAAAAAACAACGAATATCCCTCCAGGTCAACACCTGTCTTCCCCAAGAATACTTGACCAATCTCAAGCAACTGCCCCAACGAGCTCTACTCGTCAATTCGCGAACGAGCATGATCGCAATTCAGTTGATGCAGAAGGTGCTCAACCAAGACAAGCCAGCGGTCATCCTCCCACAATTCAAGAGACTCCAACTGTTAACACTGTCAAGGCCAATGTTGATACGGCCAGCAATGCACATACTTGGTCCTCGGCTGCCACCTCTTCAAGCAACCCACCGACCAGCTACGAATCTTGGACAGACTTGATAGATGCGGCTCGACTCACTCAGCCGGAATCCCAATTCAGCCGGCACGTCGAAGGCCGACCCCAACCACAAAGGTTGGATCGCAGCCGCGCCATAACTGCTTATAGGGTCTTGCAAGAAGCATTGACCAATGTTCGCAAGCATGCCGCTCCTGCTTCACACGTGCTGATTGAAGAGCAGTGGCTCACGGACGGTCTGAGCCTGACTATTGACGACTACCCGCTTGACCTTACCACTACTATTTCAGATTCTCAGACGCAGATGGAACAACCTGAGCATTCAGGCTTCGGACTTTTGGGGATGCAGGAACGACTGACGTCTCTGGGAGGCAACCTTCAAGCTGGCCCCAAACCAGATGGCGGTTACCACCTTCAGGTATGGATTCCTTTTGTCGCTCCGCCAAAATCCGACCCCGAAATGGGAATATACGCAAATCGACAAGCTCAGTGGTCCTTGCGCTCGATTGTCTCCAAGCTCTTCATTTGGTTTCAACGCCATCCATTGACGGCCGACCTGGGTTTGGTAATCGGACTTGTGTTGGTAGGGAATCCAGGTCAAGCTCTTTCTATAGCACCTGTCACGCCCCAATATGATCCGGGCCGACCAGTAAGGATCATCGCCACGCTAGGTATCACTTTGCCTCTGATTGTGCGCAGAGTCCGTCCCGGCATTTGCGCCGCCCTAGTGGCTGCAGCTGCCGCCCTGCTGCTGCTCTTCTCGCCATGGCTGCCAGAGGCTGCGATCTGTTCCCCAATCGCCATCTATTCGGCAGTGGTTTACGGTAAAGACACCACCAGGCGATGGGTTCCATTCGCGGTCATCACGGATGTGGTTTTATGGGCTGCCAGATGTGTGGCCAATAACCAAGGGTGTCCCACCGTTCTGTCATACATTACAGAACGACCAGCAGAATCACCTTTTTCTGCATCCAATTTAACGCATTTCACAGTGATGGCCGCGCCGGCCTTGATCTGTCTGCTGACCATTCTGATTGCGTCGCACCAACGCACTCGTGGCTCGGTCCTTCTTCTGCAGCAGGAACGCGAGCGCGCGCTAAGCCAGACCCTGCAGGAAAGCCAGGCTCTGGCCGCCAATCAGGAGCGGGAACTGATCGGCGCCACCATGCAGGTAGAAGTAGCGGACACACTAAATACTGTCATTGCATCCACCACTAATGCCATCGGCGTGCTGAACGATTATCAAGTCAAGGGAGTGAGCCCTCCCCCGGAACAGATAGCACAAGCCTTCGGCGACATTGCAAGCCAAGGACGCGAGGCCCTGGCTCGAATGCGGCAACTGCTAACAGTCCTGCGCCACAGTTCCAGCACCGACCCGCATTCAGACACCGAGACCATCCATGACCCGAACAAGAGTTTTAATTCAGATGGGAGCCACAAGGTTGAATCCACCCACAAAACCCCACCTATGACGGCTCTTCACCCAGCCAAACCCCTGCCAGTAGATCTTGACGATCAGGTTGACAACCCTTCGCAACATTCGCAACGGGACAAGAAACCGATGCATGTCCAATCGGACACCAGGCATGAGCATTCTTGATAATGAGCACTAATGAGCACTAATGAGCACAGCAGGTAATCAGCACAACCGAAGAATCAAGCACCCCACGAATCATGCATCCGAACATTAGCCTGCCCCAGGAATTAATGACTAGGGTAAGTCGTTTTGTTATTTGACAGTTACTCCGGCAACGGATGTTCAGACAACACTTACAGCTATTGCCTTAGCCACAAATCGAAACCAGCCGTAATTCCTGGCAACACTCAACTCAGATAAAATCGAATGGTAGCGCTGGCTACCATCTAACGGAAAGAAGCAGGCAATCATGGAACGGACCAAACCCATCAGCGTTGCCATCGTGGATGACCAGAATCTGGTCCGGGCCGGTTTTGCCATGGTCATCGGCTCCCAGGATGACATGACCGTGGTCGGCCAAGGCGCGGACGGCGAGCAAGCAGTGGACCTGGCCTCACGCCTGCGGCCCGATGTGATCCTCATGGATGTACGCATGCCCGGCGTGGATGGTTTGACAGCCACCCGCCGAATCACTGCATTGTCACCTGACCGTCCGGAGTCCAGGGTCATTGTGCTAACAACCTTCGATCTTGACGAATACGTCATGGCTGCCATAAAAGCCGGTGCATCCGGATTCCTGCTCAAGGATACCGAGCCTGAAACCCTCCTGTCCTCCATCCGTACAGTTCACCGGGGCAATGCGATCATCGCTCCTTCGGCTACAAAACGCCTGATCGAACACATGGCCCATGACGTGCCTGCGGCCGGGTCCATGCCATCGGGATCGACCTACCGCGATCCCGAAGTGGACCTGCTCACTGATCGCGAGCTGCAGGTCCTGATTCACATAGCCCAAGGTCTGAGCAACCAGGAGATAGCCGACAATCTGGGGATCTCACTGCCCACAGTGAAAACTCATGTCACTCACATTCTCCAGAAGATCAATGCCCGCGACCGCGTCCAGGCGGTGGTCTTCGCTTACGAAAACCATCTGGTATGAACCTGGACGTCATGCAGCATCAATCGTCACTAAGAGCCTCAATGGGTGAAACCTTGACTGCCTCCTTGGCTGGCAGCACACTGGCTGCCACAGCAGCCAGCAAGGCCACTGGCAGTATCAGCACAAAAGCCGACCATGGCACGGTGAAGGTCACGGACCCTAAGGGCACAAAGACCTGGTAGGCTCCTATCCATCCGAAGAGCGTTCCTAGAACGATTCCAGCCAGACTGGCTCCCAGGGCTATCATGCAGGCCTCGACTCCCAAGGATCGACGAACCTGGACGCTGCTCATGCCGATTGCCCTGAGCGTGGCAGTCTCACGACGGCGTTCCAGCACCGACATCATCAAAGTGTTGGAAACCCCTATCAGGGCGATAATCACAGCAACGCCCAGCAATGCCACCATGATCGCCAACAAGGAATCGATTCTTTCGTTCCATGTCCTCATTTGCGTCAGCCCTCCGCTGATAGCCATGTCGTCATGCTCTCCTACAGCCTGACGTATGTCATCCAAGAGCAGTGCGGTATCGCGATCTCCCTGCGTCCTAATCCAGATTTCATGCGTCTTGGTGTCAATTCCAGCAACATTCCGGGAGTCCGTGATTGCATAGACGCCACTGGTATCCAGCCCGCCGAATCCGGCAAAGACCCCAGTCAATGTTCTTCTTGCATCTGCCTCCTTTTCACGTTCATCGTCCGCCTGAGGATCGGCTATTGACAACTTCAGCTGACTTCCATCCCGGTAACCGGAATGCTTGGAAATCGTTCTGGTCGACACCAGCAGCGCATCCGACCTTTGCATACCTGGACCCAGATCGGCATGAAGCACTCGCCTGATCCGTGAAGCATCCAAGGCATAGACAGTCATGGAAGCTTGTGATGGGCCTCCTGACTGGACCTTGGCATCGAATCGCTGCACCAGCTCCGCATCTGCAACACCTTGGATACGCTCAATGGCCCGCACATTTCTCTTGTTCAGACCCTGACCAGATATTTCAATATCCACGGAATAACGCTGATCAATATCCTTGAACAAGGTCCGTTTAGCGGTTACCGCACCTGTAGCCAGAGTGGAGACCAGAGTCACGCCAATCAGCAGAGCAACACCTGTGGCAGCGACCCGTGAGGGATTTCGAGCGATATTCGCCACTCCGACACTGCAAGATGGTCCAATCTTGGACACAGGTTTACCCAAACAACGCAGAAGAGCCGGAATCCATCGACGAGCCCCTATCAGCGCACCCAGAAAGATCAGCAAAACACCCAATACTGCGAGACCTAGCAATCGTTCCTGCTGATTACTGGTCTGGACTGTATCGCCAGAGTTTGTCCTGACTAACTCCCCTACGCGCCAAGATGACCAGGTCACCAACGCCAGACCAATGACAGCCAGCAGGATACTGATTCGTAAACCGGTCCGATTCCTGCTGCCCTGCTCCTGATAATCCACTGGCTGCAGGGCTTCAAGCGGTCTGACTCTGATAGCCCTATGACTAGATCCAAAGGCAGCCACCAGGGTTGCCAATACACCGAGCACAAACGGAACCAGGAGGGAGGCGGGTGTAAGCAGGAGTTCAAACTTCATGGTGCCCGAATGCAAACCAAGGCAACCGGCAAGGCCCATCAAGCCCATGGCCAGCAGGATGCCGATCAGGGACGATATGACGCCAAGAAGCAGGGCCTGCTGCAGCACGCCTACCCTGATTTGCCGTCGATCAGCACCAATAATCCTCAGCAGGGCCAGATACCTGCGCTGTCTGGCAACCATGATCTGGAAGGTGTTGGCAATCACCAAGGCAGCCACCACCATGGCCAGCAAACCAAAAGTCATGAGGAAAAGAGTTGTGATGTCCACACCATCGCCGGTCTGCTCTCTGAGCAGCCTGTCCTCCATGGTACGACGATCCTCCAGCTGGTATCCCTTGGGAACGTATCGCCTGATATTTTGCAGAGCCTTCTGAAGCTCCTTGCCTTGGCCATCAACCTGCAGATAGACATTATTCACAGGAAGGGACTCCGGTCCAACCATTCCCGCCATACTCAGCAGACGCTCAATCCGAGAATCCGTCAGCACCACAGCTCCACCGAAGTCATCGTACTGTCGACCACGGCTCTTGCTGATGCCTGAGACGGTCAAGTCCACGGTTCCTTGGTCAACAAGACGTTCTTTGCTTGAAGAATCCTGAGCACTATCGCTATCACTACCTGGCAGCATCATCGGGGACAGATGGAGGCGCACCTTATCACCCAGGCCCGCCTGGAGCCTGTCGGAGACGGGCTGCGGCAGCACAACCTGATCATCTGAATCCGGCCATTGCCCCCGAACCAGATCGATAGGCATAAGCTCCTGCCTGGCACCTACTATGGCCAGGATCTCCTTGCTGGACTGACCGTTTGCTTCTGCATCCACCAAGAGGCTGACATCAGGGCGCAGACCACGAACCCCCTGCAAGTTCGACAGTCCTTTGCTGTCAAACTCGTCGAACAGGATTGGCTTGTCCTGATCCTCTCTGGAGGCCACAACATAGTTGGCTTGACCAGCATCCACGCTCATCTCGCGACGCATGGAGGCATTCGCCACGTTGCCAAAAAGGAGCGTCAGGCACATAAAGAGGGTGCCGATAACAATGGCCATACCAGCCGGCATCATCATACGTGCATCGCGCTTCATCATCGTACGGGTTATCCGCCACACAGTGCACCCCCTAGTCCTGTACCTGGGAATCGTCAGCAGTGCCAGCCGACACTTGTTCAGCCAGAAGGTCATTCATGGCCTTCACTGTCGGATTCTGTCGGTCCGCGACTATCCGTCCGTCGGCAAAGACAAGCGCACGATCTGCGTAGGATGCGGCATAGGCATCATGAGTGACCATGATAACGGTCTGATTCAGCTCGCGCACGGAATCACGCAGGAACTTCAGAACACCAGTGCTGGAGGCCAGGTCCAAGTTGCCCGTCGGTTCGTCCGCAAAGACCAGACCGGGTTTGGTTATCAGCGCTCTGGCGATGGCGACCCGTTGCTGCTGCCCCCCGGATAATTCACTGGGAAGATGGTCCAGCCTCTCCGACAAACCAAGAGTCTCTACCAGTTGCTCCATCCACGAGCTGTCAGGCCGAACGCCGTCCAGTACCAGCGGCATGAGGATGTTCTGTTTGGCGGTGAACATAGGCAATAGGTTGAAGCTCTGGAAGATGAATCCCAGATGCCGTCTCCTGATAAGGGTCAGCTGACGGTCGTCCATTCGTGTCAGGTCGACTCGGCCGGCCTGGTCAATCGATGGATGGTGACGATCTCCGCTCTTCGGATGCAGAAGATCAGCGGCCATATAGACATGGCCTGAGGTGACAGTATCCAGACCAGCCAGAACGTGCATGAGCGTTGACTTGCCCGAACCTGAAGGTCCCATGATGGCCGTGAACCGGCCACGCTCGAAATTCACGTCGATTCCACGCAGGGCATGGACGGCGTTCGATCCTTGCCCATAATCCTTGGTCAGCTGTCTGGCACTGACAGCCGGCGGTCCCGCGACGCCTGGACCTGCTCTGTCGATCAACCCTTGTGAAGACGAAGTATCCGCTTTGTTCTGCATGGTGCTCCTTATCCGCGAGGAAACCTTTCTCCCGTCAGCTTCCGACCCTATGCGGCTATTAGCTGCCGCGATATGCTCCCTGGGAGCGATGAAGATAATCATCCTTACGGATGAGTGCGATGAAGAACTCCTCCTGTTAGGCTGACACCATCCAAACCAACGCGGGGCAACGGGGATAAACATTTGCGGAGTTGAAGAACATCATGTTCAGCACAAAAGACACGAGCCACAAGACATGCAACCATCGGACCAAGGGATTGAAACAGTTGCCTGGATTCCCGTGATTGACTACAGGAACACCTCAAGCAGCATCAAGGAAACCATCACCCGGCAGAATGAGTCATTCATTCCCGGCTTCAACCAAGATGCGCCTGGGTGAAGGCTGGCTTGTCGTCATTCCTCTGCTAGAGCCACGACCGGTGGAGTCCGGTTGACGCGTCTTGCAGGCAGGACGCTTGCCAAGATCGCGGCTACGAGCGCCACCAGCAGAATCACTATGCCTATGGTCCAAGGAATGGGGAAAGCCACCGTCCCCAGAGAGGAGAAAATCTCATAGGCTGCAGCCCAGCCGAAGAGCAGGCCCAGGATCATGCCAGACAAGGACGACACCAGAGCTATCGGTCCTGACTCCACAGCCAGGGACCGTCTGATCTGTTTCCGGGTCATCCCGATAGCCCGCAGGGTGGCGGACTCCCGTCGGCGTTCCAGCACCGAGAGGGAAAGCGTGTTGGCCACGCCAATCAGGGCGATGGCGACCGCCACCGCCAAGAGAGCCAGGATGATCATGAGCAAGCTGTCGATGGTCCGATCCCACTGCTGCTTTTCAGCCAACCCACCCTTGACGGCAACAGCCGAATAACCAGAAAGCGCGTCTTTTACCTTGTCGATGAATGCCGGGACTGTTGGTGAGCCATCGACCTTGGCCCAGATCTGCACGGTCTGCGGCTGAACGCCATTTAGCGAGGATGAGTCAGTCAGACCATAGAAATTGCCGGCATCAATCCCCTGGAAGGGCGCATAGACACTGGTCACAAAGAGTCTTTGAGCCACCGATGCGGATCCGCCATGAGCATCGCCTTGAATCGGGTTGAGAATGTTGAGCCCCAGATTCCCGCCGTCGTGAAAATCCTTCTGTTTGTCCATGAGGCTTTCCGGGAGCAAAAGGGCATCCTGTCCGGAAAGATCCTTGCCGACCTTGGCGTTCAGGAGACGATCGATCTTGTGTGAATCCAGGGCGAAAATAGTCATTCCCGCACCGTTCTCACCGCCTGATTTGACCATGGCAGCATACTGGGGCACCAGCTCGGCCTGCGCGACCCCTTCGATTCGTCGAATGGCGTTCAGAGCCTTGTCATCCAGGCCATCGGCGCTGATCTGCAGATCGACGGAGTAGTGCTCGTCCAGCATGTTGGCCATGGTCTGCTTGGCACTGGCGGCGCCCGTGGCCAGGGTGGCGACCAGTGTCACGCCGATTAGGAGGGCGGTACCCGTAGCCGCCACACGGGAATGATTCCGCGCGATGTTAGCCACGGCGATTGTGGACGAGGGCCCGATCCGAGAAACCAGGGACCCGACTCCCTTGAGGATGAAAGGAATCCAACGATTGGCACTGAACAGAATGCCCATGAAGGCAAGGACAATGCCGATGACAGCCATGGCAGCAACAATGTTCGGCCCGTCTCCGGATGTCTTGCTGGCCTTGTCTTCCGTGACACTGAGCCTGACCTGCCAGAGGGACCAGACCGTCATGGTGATGCCCAGCAGAATCATGACCACGCTGGCAAACAGACGCATCCTGCTCGTCCGCTTGTTCTCCAGAAGATCGGCAGGCCTCAGCGCCTCCAAAGGACTGACCCTGGTGGCGGCCCATGAGGAGCCCAGGGAGGCCAGGACCGTAACAATGATGCCGAAAACAAGAGGCACCAGGAAGACTGCCGGAGTCAGCTTCAATTGGAAGTAGAGGGAACTCGTATGAGCCTTGGCTACACCCAGAACAGCCATGATGCCGATGGCGACGCCAACCCCGATCAGGGATGCCACAGCGCCCAGGATGATTGAACGCATCAGAACACTGGCCCTGACCTGGCTCTTATTGGCGCCAATCGTCCTCAGGAGGGCCAAATAGCGACGTTGCCGAGCGACCATGACCTGGAAGGTGTTGGCGATGACGGTGGCAGCCACGAACATGGCCAGTGTGCCAAAGACCAGAAGGAAGGTGGTCACGGGGTTTTGGGAACCGCCGAGCGCGGTCTTGACCAGTCGGTCCTCCACGGTGTGACGGTCCTCTAGGGAATAGCCCGAAGGCATGAGCTTGCGCAGAGAGGCCAGAGCCCCATCGAGGTCGCTGCCCTGCCCGGCAACATTCAAGTATGCATTTTGGGCATACAGATTACCCATGTTGCCAAGGCCTGCTGTAGCCATAAAGTCATCTATGGTCTTGGGGGTCAGCACGATTGCACCGCCCGACTCGCCAAACTCGCCGCCCTCGTTCCCCCGGTTCGAACTGACGCCCGACAAGGTCAGGGGCTTCGATATGAACCTGCCCGCCACCTGGTCGGCACTGGCCTGATTTTTCGACCCATGGTCCTCGGATATGTACAGCATGTTAGGCGACAGATTCAGATTCACTCTGTCACCCAGGGAGAGCTTGAGCCTGGACACAGTCGGCCCGGGTAGGACCACTTGGTCGTCGGCACTGGGCCAGGATCCCTTGGCGAGACCGACCGGCATCAGCGATGAATCCGCCATAGGAATGGCAATCACGCTCTCGCTTTTGATTTTGCCGGCGCGGACATCCGCCATGAGCTGGGTGTCTGACCTGACTGCGTGAACGCCTGGGACTTTTGCCAGCTCCTCGGTTTTGAAGTCCTTCACTCTCTTCTGATCTGGATTGCTGCCTTCCGCGGGGATGATGGCGTAGTTGGCCTGGGCCGCATCGGATGAGACCATCTGCCGCATGGAAACGTCCATGGTGTTGCCGAAGAGGAAGATCATGGCAATAAACAGTGTTCCGACGACAATGGCGATGCCCGCGGGAACCATCATGCCCAGGTCATGCCGCATCATTTTTCTGGCGACGAACCACATGAGCATTCCCCTCAGCGATGAGCAGCTGAGCCAGCTGTAGCTGCGGAGGCCATGACTTCCTCGGAGAGCAGGGAGTTCATGGAATCCACAGTGGGTCTGTCCTGGTCTGCCACGATCCGCCCATCCGCAAATACCAAAGCCCGGTCGGCAAATGAGGCCGCAAAGACATCATGAGTGACCATGATGATGGTCTGCCCCAGCTCGCGGACCGAATCCCGCAGGAAGCTGAGCACTTCGGTCGATGAGGCCGTGTCCAGGTTTCCCGTAGGCTCGTCCGCAAAGACGATTGAAGGCTTGGTGATGAGGGCCCTGGCGATGGCCACACGCTGCTGCTGACCACCCGATAGCTCACTGGGCCGGTGGCTCAGCCTCTCCTCCAGGCCCAGGGTCTTGGCCAGAACCTCCAGCCAGGCTGTGTCTGGCTTGACCCCATCCAGGATCAAGGGCATAAGGATATTCTGCTTGGCCGTAAACATGGGCAGGAGGTTGAAGCTCTGGAAAATGAAGCCCAGACTCTGGCGCCTCAAGAGGGTCAGCTGATTGTCGTTGAGCTTGGTCAGGTCGACCACTCCCCTCCGCCCTCCACGACGGCTGGTCCGCTTGCCCTTCACCCCGGCGGCATCGGTCCCGTTCAGGTAGACATGTCCGGAGGTAACAGTGTCCAAGCCGGCCAAGGTATGCATGAGGGTGGATTTGCCCGATCCGGAGGGACCCATGATGACCGTGAACCTGCCCCGCTCGAATTCGACATCGACACCCCGCAGGGCATGGACCAGGTTCTCCCCACTCCCATAGTCCTTGGTCAATCCCTTGGCCCTGATGGCCACCTGGGCAATCTGCCTCGGTTTCCCCACACCGGACGACGGATCGGAAGACGACCTCGTCTTTGCTCCATGTTTCATGCCTCCATTTTACTCACCGCAACATTTCCGCCTGACCGGTCAGGTGGTGTCTGCGACTGGAAAGGGGTGAAGAGAGGGCACATACAAAGGCACCCATCGAAACGTAATGAGGTTTCGACAGGCACCTTGTATTTCTTCGCCTTCTCGGTCATATATCACGCATATACGGGACCAAGAAGGAAGTGTGATTGCCGGCTACTTGGCCAGACCGGACTCCTTCAGTGCCTGGAAGGCACCCTTGAGATCATCCAGAATATCCTCGATGTTCTCCGTGCCAATGGAGAGCCTGATGGTACCGGGATGGATGGCCTGATCCTCCAGCTCCTCCGGCGTCTCCTGGGAGTGGGTGGTCGATGCCGGATGGATAGCCAGGGACTTCACATCTGCCACGTTGGCCAGAAGGGAGAAGAGATGCAGGTTGTTGATGAAGACCCTGGCCGCGTCCTTGCCGCCCTTCAGATCGAAGGTGAAGATGGAGCCGGCGCCGTTGGGGAAGTAGCGCTTGTAGAGTTCGTGGTCAGGGCGGCCCTCGATGGCCGGATGGCTGACCGACTCCACCTCCGGCACAGTCTGCAGGTAATCCACCACCTTCAGGGCGTTCTCGACATGACGCTCAACCCTCAGCGAGAGCGTCTCGGTCCCTTGCAGGAGGAGGAAGGCTGCAAAGGGCGAAATGACGGCGCCGGTGTCGCGCAGGAGGATGGCGCGGATACGGGTGACGAAGGCCGCAGCCCCCAGATCCTGATAGAAGCGCAGACCGTGGTAGCTGGGGTCGGGTTCGGTCAAGGTGGGGAACTTGCCGGGCACTGCCGCCCAGTCGAACTTGCCGCCTTCCACGACGACCCCGCCCAGGGTGGTGCCATGGCCGCCGATGAACTTGGTCGCCGATTCCACGACGATGTCAGCACCGTGCTCCAGCGGACGGAACAGGTAAGGGGTGGCAAAAGTGTTGTCGACAATCACCGGCAGGTTGTGGTCATGGGCGATCTTTGAAATGGCCTCGAAGTCGGGCAGGTCGGCGTTGGGGTTGCCGAAGGTCTCGAAGAAGACCAGCTTGGTGTTCTCCTGGATGGCCGACTCGAAGTTGGCCGGGTCCGAAGGATCTACGAAGGTGGTCTCGACACCATCGCGGGGCAGGGTGTGCTTGAGGAGGTTGAAAGTGCCCCCATAGATGTTCTTGGAGGACACAATATGGTCCCCGGTCTGGGTGATGTTCCGGAAGGCATACTCCACGGCTGCCGCTCCCGAGGCCACGGCCAAACCGGCGGTGCCGTTCTCCAGGGCGGCGATCCTGTCCTCGAAGACCCCCTGGGTGGAGTTGGTCAGGCGGCCGTAGATGTTGCCCGGATCCTTCAAGGCGAATCGGGCCTCGGCGTGATCGAAGTCGTGGAAGACGTAGCTGGTGGTGGCGTAGATGGGCACGGCCCGGGAATCAGTGGCGGGGTCGGCCTGCTCCTGGCCTACATGGAGCTGAAGCGTCTCGAAATGGTACTTGTGCGGGTTCTGGTCGGTCATGTCGATTCCTATCTGTTGGTGACGTACGTCATCGGTCAAGTTCTTGATGTGACCATAAGCGGCCCAAGCCCACCTGTTCAAGCCGGAAAGGACTTTTCGGTATCGTCCTTTTTTATAACAGCTTCCAAAAGGTTGAAAGCGGGCCTTTTCCGTCTCGACATTGCACACGCGGAGGTACCCGTTTAACCCCTTCGCTGTAGAGTCGGGTAAGCAACGGAGAAGGCTCCGCTGCGAACAGCCTCAGCAGGCATGAAGGAGTTCAAAAGATGGCCGGACAGACGGACGATCAGAACAGGCTCTACCAGCGCGACAGCAAGTACATCCCCCGAGTCGCCGCTGTGCATGACATGTGCGGGTATGGCAAGTGCTCGCTGACGGCCGCCATCCCCATCCTTTCGGCAGCAG
The DNA here is from genome assembly GCF_016100645.1 of Bifidobacterium sp. M0353. Classification (NCBI taxonomy): domain Bacteria; kingdom Bacillati; phylum Actinomycetota; class Actinomycetes; order Bifidobacteriales; family Bifidobacteriaceae; genus Bifidobacterium; species Bifidobacterium sp. M0353. Next base: position 872,418 of record NZ_JACFSB010000001.1, read on the forward strand.
GATGCGACGTTTGCCCGGTGCCCACGGCCCTGTTCAGCGCACACACCATGTTCAAGGACTACACCTTCCACGACACCACCGAGATGCTGCCGGGATACCTGGACGCCTGGCAGAAGGAGGGCGTCGAGCTGGACGGGATCTACAGCGGGTTCCTGGGCAGCGCCGAGCAGGTCGACATCATCCAGCGCATGTATCGGGAATACCCCAAGGCCCTGCGGCTGGTCGACCCGGTCATGGGCGACGGCGGATCCATGTACCCCACCTACACCGAGGAGATGTGCCGGGCCGTGACCAATCTGGTCGATGGAGCCGACCTGCTCATGCCCAACCTGACCGAGGTCAGTCTGCTGACCGGCATCGACTACGAAGGCCAGGACCTTGACGATGCCCAGGTTGGCGAGCGTCTGGGCCTTCTGCTGGACATGGGCGCGAAAAACGTCATCATCAAGGGCATCGACCGGAAGGACGGCAAGCTGCGCAACTTCGTGGCCTCAGCGGATCATGGCGGTGTCAGCAAGCGCACTGAGCTGGTCCACGACAAGCTGCCCTTCATGATTCACGGAACCGGCGATGCCTTCGCCTCCAGCCTCTGTGGGGCGCTCTTTGCGGGACGAGGCCTGGCCGATGCCGCCCGGATCGCCGGCGAGTTCGTCCGCTCGGCCATGCAACACACACGCAATCAGCCCGATTATCAGCAGCGCGGGGTCAGCTTCGAGCTGGATCTGGGGCAAATGACCGCTCTGATGCAGGAGCGGTGAGCCCAAGCCCGGTGAAAGCGGCATAGGCGTCCAGGCATGTGTCAAGAGTGGGAGGCCAAGGTGGATGAATGGAATCCAGACCGCATAAATCACTGCATTTTGCCAGCCAAAGACCCGGTCGACAGGGTGACAAATCAGTCATAAAGATAAGTTGCTGACCACAGCAGATCGGAAGGCATTGCCAACGAATTCGCCGGCGGTGCCTTCCGGTCTCTGTTATCTCTTTGTTTCTGGTTCATTTAGCTGCCTACTGTCATGCCCTCCCTTGCTTCCTTGGTTTCTGTTCCCCTAGTTCGGCTTTACCTGGTCCTTTTTGCCCGGTTTCTACTTTACTTGGCACTGCTTTCTTCCGTCTCAGTTCTTCTTGCCTCTGTGGCCGCTGCCTGATACAGAAATGAATAGAATCGATACAGCGTCAGCATCGTCAATCCACTCGTTCATCCACTTTCGTGCGTGCAAAGGTTCATTCGACCACATGCCTGGTTCGACTAGTCGCCGACCTCCTTCCAGTGGTCTCCTAGAAACATGGACACACAAGCACTGACTAGACCAACCAATCTCCGCGCATTCATCAATGACAAAGACGACAGAACCGATGCTGACGCTATGATCGCAGACCCATCGGTCACACAGCCCATAAGCGCTCTGCCCGATTCCATAAGGTCCGTCGACAATCCAGAAACCATGCGCCCTGGGAGGACAAGGTTAGGCACAAGCAACGATGAATCCTTCGACATAGAGCTGGCGGATCTTGAACGACAGATCGGAGCCAGTGGCATAAACAGCCGAGAGCTAGGACGATTGGGCGAGGACTACGCCTGCCAGTGGCTGCGGCAACGAAATTGGAGAATCCTGGCCCGGAATTGGAGAAGCCGGTTCGGCGAGCTGGACATCATCGCCCTGGATCCCGAGGCGATTCTGGTCTTCGTAGAGGTCAAGACCAGGCGCACCGGTCGGTTCGGATCCCCAGAAGAGGCTGTCGGCCCGCGCAAGCAGACCCACCTGCGTCGCGCAGCAGTCCAATGGCTGATCAGCCACGACCGAGATCCCAGCGCGCGACATCGCGGCACCCGTTTCGATGTCATCAGTCTGTCAGTCAAGTCCGACCCTGGCAGAAACATTCATTCCGAGAGCCCTTATCCTTTGGCTTCCAGTCAGGCATCCACCGAGGCCGTCAGGGGATCCAACCGTTCGGGCAGGGGCGGCTGGAATCCGGGATCGGTCTTCCTCAGACACACCAGGGAGGCCTTCTGATGCGTCTTGGATCCGCTGAATCCGTGGGACTGATAGGCCTCAAGGCCTTTCTCATCCACGTACAGTCCTTCATCTCCCCTGGTCTGCCCTACTTCTCCATCATCGGTCTGCCGGACGCCTCCTTGTCGGAGTCGCGAGAACGGGTCAAATCCGCCTGCTCGGCCTGCGGATTCCGGTGGCCGCAGACCAGGGTCACCGTCAACATGTCCCCTGCTTCAAAACCCAAGCATGGCTCCTCACACGATCTGGCCATTGCGACCAGTGTTCTGGAAGCCGGCGGAGCGCTGCCGACGGAAGGCCTGGACCATACGGTCATCCTGGGCGAACTCAACCTGGACGGCACGATTCTGCCCATCAATGGCCTGCTGCCCATTCTGACTCAGGCCAGAGCTCAGGGAATCACACGGGCTTTCGTCCCCGCAGACAACCTTGACGAGGCCCGTCTGGTTCCCGATATAGAAGTCGTGGGACTGCGCCACCTGGGCCAGCTCATCCAGGCCTTGGGCGGGCAAAGCAGGGTTGCCGTACCTGAGTCAGACAGCCACAAGAACTCTGACAAACCGGCCGACATAGCGAGTGTGCACCCCAGGAACCCAGGTCATCAAGACAACTCCCCCGCCAATGCCGGCCCAACTCCCCCCAAGCCGGATATGGCTGACGTGATCGGTCAGGAGGAGACCAAGTGGGCCATGATGGTGGCTGCAGCCGGCGGTCACCACATGCTCATGGTCGGTCCCCCGGGAGCCGGCAAGAGCATGCTTGCAGAACGGCTACCCAGCATCATGCCCGCTCTGGATGCTGTTCAACAGTTGGAGGTAGCCTCCGTCCGATCCCTGTGCGGTACGCTGAGCCAGTATGGAATCACCGATGTGCCGCCCTTCGAGGCCCCACATCATACGATCTCCATGGCGGCCATGGTCGGGGGCGGCGCAGGACTGGCCACGCCCGGCGCCATTACCCGTGCCCATCGTGGCGTCCTCTTCATGGATGAGGCTCCGGAGTTCTCTCCAAGGGTGATCCAATCCCTGCGCGAGCCCCTGGAAATCGGACGAATCTTCCTGTCCCGCGCCAAGGGCAGCACCACCTTCCCTGCTCGTTTCCAGCTGGTCATGGCCGCCAATCCCTGCCCCTGCGGATACGGATACGGCACCGGCGAGCGCTGCACCTGCACGCCCCGCGAACGCCTCCGCTACTGGAACAGGCTGTCAGGACCCATCATGGACCGCATCGACATCCAGATCACAGTCCCTCCGGTGACCAACCCGGATTTCGACGACCACCGTCCACGCCAGCGCAGCGCCAAGATCCGCCAGCGGGTAACCCGCGCCCGCCAGGCGGCGAAAGAGCGTTTCCACAAGGAAGGCTGGACCTGCAACGCACAGATCAGCGGCGAATGGCTGCGCCAGAACACATCAGCCAAGGCACGTTCGGTCGTGGATCAGGCCCTGCACAAGCAACGTATCAGTCTGCGCGGAGCCGACCGAACCATGCGCCTGGCATGGACTCTGGCTGACCTGGACGGGCGGACCAGCCCCGGTGCCGATGATGTGACCACAGGCATCCTTCTCAGGACAAGGGCCGTATGAGATGTCCAAACCTTTGATGAGAACCATGCCCGCCGGTAAACCGCGACCGATGTCCATGGCTGAAAACGACTGGCTTGCCAGAGCTGTACTGACCCTGGCGGCAGACGGCCCCGATGCCTTCATGATTGCCTGCCTGCTGGGCTCGGACCAGGCTGCCGACCTGTGCCGAAATCTGATCGAGTTGGGAGCGCCGAATCAGTCGGAGAGCGGCAGTCCCCATGATGCTGCTCGTGTCAGTCTGGACGAACGCTTTCTTAAAGGGGCGGTTCGATGGGGACGGCAAACGAGCCCTGAGGACCTCACCCGGTTCCACAAAATCAGCAATTCCTGGCGAAAACGCCTGGCGCCCTTGCTGGCCATGGACACCGACCAGGTACGAACCATGATGACAGGTGGGGGCCAATTCTGGGTGATGACCCCAGATGACCCCTGCTGGCCAGGCCAGGTGGATGACCTGGCACGCCGCTCCGACTGGGCCCCTCCCCTCTGCCTGTGGGGACGAGGCAATCCTAAAACATTGATCTGCTGTGACCACCCCCTGGCCGTGGTCGGGTCCAGAGCCTGCGACGAGTATGGACGGTCCATCGCCCATCAGATCGCCAGACAGGCCGCCGGCCAAGGCCACCTGGTCGTCTCCGGCGGAGCCATGGGCACGGACGCCGCGGCCCACTGGGGAGCCCTGGCCGCCGGCGGCGGACGCACGGTGGCCGTTTTTGCCGGAGGCTTGTTGCATATGGGTCCCAAACGCAACAGCCGTCTGTTCGAGAACATTGAGGCAGATGGCGGCGCGCTGATCAGCGAGCTGCCGCCTGGCACCATCCCCGAGGCGCGTCGGTTCCTTCTGCGCAACAGGATCATCGCCGCCCTGGCCTCCGACATCGTTGTAGCACAGGCTCGTCACCGATCCGGTGCGCTGAACACCGCCAATTGGGGTGTGGAATTGGGCCGTCGCGTACTGGCTGCCCCAGGCAGAATCGACCAGCCGGAAAACAACGGCTGCAACCGGCTTATCCATGAAGGCAAGGCGGAGCTGCTCCTGTCGGCCTCCGACGTCCAAGACATCTGCCATCCCGCCCATGCACCTATCCACCCTGACGAGTCTGTTCAACAAGGAGCCGGAGTTTCAGCCAAAACCACCGAAGATCATGAGCATCAAGCAAGTAGACAACCCACGCAGCGCACACCGCCGCTTGACTGTGATTATCCGATCCAAACCACTCACGGCAATCAGCCGCTCCCAATCACACTCAAACAATCCGGCACTAATGGAGGTAGGCTTCCGACCCACTCTCAGCACAAAGAGCATCCTCCAACCCCGCCATCGAATCCAGGTAGGGACTGTGAATGTGAAAAAACTGACGACTTGCCTTTAACCAAGGAAGAGGCAACCGTGCTGGCGGCTATCCGTACCTGCCAGCGCTGGGGCGGTCCGCCCATGATGGGACAGCTTCGCGCTGAGCTGGCCAATCAGGGACATGAGCTCTCAGTCAGGCATCTGATGCAGCTGCTGGGTTCCCTGGAGATTTGTGGTCTGATCAGCCTGCAGAATGGATGCGTGGCAGCTGAAGACCAGAAGAATCAAGCCTTCCAGCGACAGCGATCCAAATCCACCACCCAGCCGTCCGCACCAGCCGATTCATCGCTGCGGGGAGGAACAAAATGAACGCCTTCATCCTCCAGCAGCTGACGCTGACGTTCAGGCCCGCCAAAAGCGAATCCAGGTGCCAGAGAACCATCGCGGAAGACCACGCGATGACAGGGAATCACCCCAGGTTCAGGATTGTCATGAAGCGCATAACCCACGAACCTGGCGTTGCGCGGATGGCCAGTCAGAGAGGCGACCTGACCGTAGGTGGCCACCTTGCCGCGAGGGATCCGCCTGACGACCTGATACACCTGCTGGGAGAAGGAAAGTTCGGTCATAAGACCCATTCTGCCCGCGCAAGCAGACATGGGCTGGAGGAGCCGCCGCTATCAATAGGTCGTGACAGTATCAATGGTATGAATCCGCAGAAGGTCAGAAACCGCTATGATGCCGTCATCGTCGGAGCCGGAGCCGCCGGGTTGTCGACGGCTCTGGGACTCTACAGAGCTTTAGAGGGCAAACAGAGCGAAAACAGCTCGTCACCAAAGGTCCTGGTCGTCTCCAAGCTGCAGCCCCTGCGATCCCACACCGGCTCAGCAGAGGGCGGCATTGCGGCCAGTCTGGGCAACCAGGAGAAGGACGACTGGCATTGGCACTACTACGACACCATCAAGGGCAGCGACTGGCTGGCTGACCAGGATGCCGTGCGGATTCTGGCCGAGCAGGCCCCGGGCATCGTCATCGAGCTGGAGCATGACGGGGTGGCCTTCTCAAGAACCGAAGACGGGCACATCGCCCAGCGGAAGTTCGGCGGCCATACCGCCGATTATGGCGGCCATCCAGTCCGAAGAGCAGCCTATGCAGCCGACCGTATCGGCCACCAGATCCTGCACGCCCTTTGGCAGCAGTGCCTGCGTCAAGGAGTCGAGTTCGCCGAGGAATGGTATGTGACCGATCTGGTCGTGGATCCGCCCGCTGATGAGGAATCCGGCGGCCAGGCCCGAGGACTGATCGTTTTGGACACTCACGTCGGCAAGCTGCAGGCCATCCAAGCCGACAATATCGTCCTGTGCACGGGCGGGGCCGGCCGCCTCTTCCATACGACCTCCAACTCCTGGGATCTGACCGGCGATGGCATGGCGCTCGCCCTGCAGGCCGGCCTGCAGCTGGAGGATGTGGAGTTTATCCAATTCCATCCCACGGGCCTGGGCCACACGGGCATCCTGCTTTCAGAAGCCTCCCGCGCAGAAGGCGGCGTGCTCAGGAACAGTCAGGGACGGGCCTTCATGCAGGACTACGCGCCGGGACACGGCGACCTGGCCGCCAGGGATGTGGTCAGCCGTTCCATCATGGCCGAGATTGATGCAGGCCGGGGAGTGGCCGATCCATCGGACCCTGACGGACCTCATGATTGCGTCTGGCTGGATATGACCGGCATTGACAGCCAGCGCATGACCACCCTGCTCCCCCAGGTCACCGAGACCATCCATCGCTACGCACATCTGGATCCTTCTGTGGACATGGTTCCGGTCAAACCCACCGCCCACTACACCATGGGAGGCATTCCCATTACCGATCGTGGTCGCGTCTACCGCTGGCAGAATGGCCACCGTCGAATCGTCAACGGACTGTTCGCCGCCGGGGAATGCTCCTGTGTCAGCGTTCACGGGGCCAACCGGCTGGGCGGCAATTCCCTGCTGGACGCCTGCCTCTTTGGCACCCGGACTGGGCAGACCATCGCCGCCGCCATGTCCAATGCCGACGAGCCAAACGACATGACCGACACGTCTCCGCTCGCACCAGCCCTGCAAAGGCGTCAGGCCTTCATGGACGTGTTGCTGGCTGGCGCAAGCAAGGCCGAGCCCACGGAACCAGCATTGGCCGACAACCAAAACGAAGAAGCCAACACCGGTGTCGATGCCGACCTGAACAACCCTTATGCGCTGATGAGTCGACTGGGACGGCTGATGGAGGAGGCCGTTGCCGTCCGATGCGATCAAAGCAGCATTGAAAAGGGTTTGCAAGGATTAAATCAACTGGATGCCGATGCCAGACAGCTGCATGCGCACAGTGACACAGCAGTGCTCAACCAGGAGGTGACCGCCATCATGGAGGTGGACAACCTGCTGACCCTGGCCCGGGCCGTCCTGAACGCCAGCCTGCAGCGTCGGGAGTCCCGCGGTGCCCTGTACCGGAGTGATTATCCGCAGCGCGATGACGAACACTACCTGGCTCACACCATGATCGATGCCGAGGAAAACGTCTCCTGGCAGCCCGTTCATATCGTCGACATGCCTCCCAAGGGTCGCAACTACTGATGGACCCTGATTATGGGGAATCTGGGCCCAATCTGTTCAGTCAGGCACCTGTTCAGCACCTTCCCAGGTCAGTCAGGGATTAGGATGGAATTCGCGCATATCAGTGGGCATCGGACCGTTTCACGAACAAGGACAGGAGCAACCGTGACATCACAGTCCACGGAATCAGAAGGATCCAAGGATTCCTCACCGGACCGCGATCCTCGTCCAGTGACCTTTAGAATAGCCCGGTTTACCCCACGACCTCAATCAGAGCGGTCGGCACGAACCAACCCATTCTCCAAAAGCAATCCTTTCGCCACGACAGGCAACCGACGGGCTCGAGGTCGCCGCTGGACGCAGGAGTACACAATCCGGATTGCTCCACAGTGCACTGTTCTGGATGCCCTTCTGCAGATCAAGCGGAGGGTGGATCCGACACTGAACTTCCGGTACTCCTGTGGACATGGCATGTGCGGATCGGATGCCGTGCTCATCAACGGCCGTCCGGATCTGCTCTGCACAGCCACCATCGCCGACTACCTGTCTGCGTCCAAATCCATACCAAACGCATTTGCCTCACCCGGTGTAGCTGCTGGAAATCCACAGGTCCAACAGCCTCCAGCTTTCCGTCGTACCGGTGCGGCGGCCACAGCAACGACCGTGCCCCAACCGACACCGCATTCGGATTCGGTCTCAGACTCTACGGCCACAGATCTTGCAGGAACCCCAGTGCCTGCAGACCCTACAGAAGCTAGACGCCTTACAGCAGACACCCCACATCCCCCAGAAACATCGGGTCATGCAGAATCTTTCATAATAGAGATTCGCCCGCTTCCCGGCTTCATCCCGCTCAGGGACCTGATAGTGGACACCAATGCCATGTTCGAGCAGATTCGGCGCTTCAAGCCTTATCTGCTCCATGATGACTCCTCTGCCGATAGCGGCCAAGCGAACCGGACGAAAGCAGCCAGCACAGAACCAGTGTCAGAATACAAGCAAACGCCGGAAGAGCTGGCCCGGTATGAACTGCTCAGCACCTGTATCGCCTGCGGGCTCTGCCAGGGCGCCTGTCCTATTTATGCGGGCGGTGAGGCCTTTGCCGGTCCGGCGGCCATGATCGCAGCGGCTCGATTCATCAACGATTCCCGCGACGGCCATCGTCAGGAACGTCTTGAGACCATTGACCAGGTGGACGGGATCCAGGCATGCCAGTCCATACGGGCCTGCACCCGACCCTGCCCCAGAGGCATCGACGTGGGTGAAGAGATGTGGAAGCTTGTCGAAGCCGTCAAGGAGTAGTCAGACTCCTGCGCACACACAGGGCACTAGGAGCTGACGACAGGCTTGTGCCCTCTGGTCGTTACCATGGTTAGCATGGACAAAACCTCGTACAACAACATCGCCAGAGGATGGGAATTCGCCGAGGCAAGCGCTCTGAACGTCGAATCCGACAAGTTGCAGGCCTTGCGAGACAAGGCTTCGGAGGCCGGATTCGCCCAGTGTTCCCGGTCTCAAGGCGCCTTTCTGCAGTTTTTGGCAGGCCGAAACGCTCCGGCATCCATCATCCTGGTCGGCAACGGCTCCGTGGTTGAAGCTCTGCGCCTGATGACGGGCCTACACGGCCATGGCCAGTTCACCGCCGTTGACTCCACAGCCCAAGGCACCTCTCTGGTCAAAAAAATATTCGCTGGTATGGAAAAAGCCCACCCAGGCATGAGGCTGCGGGCGGTCAATGCCGCTGCCAGAACCTACTTCCCCAGGCTCAACCCCAGCGACTACGACCTTATCGTCGTCTCGGGCAATGGGGAAAACTACCAACAGGTCATGGATCAGGCCCCGCGCCTGCTCAAGGACAGGGGACAGCTGATTTTCACCGATGCTTTCGATCTGCTGGAGGACCCGGATAAGGGCGGCGTGCTCAACCCGGCCAACAGAACCGCCAAAACGACCACCCTACGGACCATCATGGAGGCCATAAGCAAAGACAACGCCTGGGAATCCTGCCTGCTGCCCATCGGCACGGGCATGATCATGGCCACCCGCGCCCACTGAGTGCCGCGCACCTAGTATTCAGGCACGGTGACGCAGGATGGTTTCGACAGCCTCATCAGGATCATCAGTGCGGATGACCAGATCGGGGTCCAGATCAGAAATCATGCCCCGCTGCTTCACCGTGTCCGAGATCCAATCGAAGAGTCCCTGCCAGTAGGCCGTGTCAAAGAGAACAATGGGCATGCTGGGTGCCTTATGAGTTTGGACCAGGGTCAGCACCTCGAACATCTCATCCAGGGTGCCGAACCCGCCGGGGCAGACGATGATGCCCGAGGAGTATTTCATGAACATCATCTTGCGTACGAAGAAGTAGCGGAAGGTGATGCCCAAATTCACCCAGCGGTTGAGCCCCTGCTCCATGGGCAATTCGATGCCCAGACCGACCGACTTGCCGCCGACCTCAGCAGCGCCCTTGTTGGCCGCCTCCATGATGCCGGGGCCTCCCCCGGTGATGACCGCCATGCCGGCCTTGGCCAGGTCGCCGCCCATCTTGCGTGCAGCAGCATAGTTAGGATCCTCTCTGACGGTCCGAGCTGAACCAAAGATGGCGGCTGCCGGCCCCAGCTCCGCCAGTGCGCCGAACCCGTCGACGAACTCAGCCTGGATGCGCAGCACCCGCCAGGGGTCCATATGCAGCCAGTCCGTATCACCGCCCGATGAGAGCAAACCAGCGTTGGCGTCCGCCTCGGGAATCATGGGCCCGCGCATGATGACCGGACCGCTGTGGTAGGTCCTGCCCAGGTCCGGGCCTTCATCGTCATTGTGATTGTCAACCATATCCGCCATATGCGCATTCCTTCATCGGGCCCCAATCCAAGGACCCGCTCGATCCTGTTCCGGCTCTCATGATAGCTGCCCCCCGCCGCCCGGCTGAGGGCAGGACCAGATTCATATCTGAAGAAATCACCGCAGTCGCTGCGAGTAGCGTGGCCGAGCTGAATCAGATCAACGGAGTATGGTGCTGCAGTCACAGACATGGACAAATAACTAAGAAAGGCCTGGTTCGAACCTCAAACGTCATATAGCTGGTGGCATGGATAACCTACGATTTGCTCAAATATTTCAACTGCCCTACATGCTTAATCAATGATGCCTCGCGTTTCTAACTCAATCCACATCCCATTTGAAACTAACACTGCCCAAAATACAAGCACTGCAGTAACAGCAAGCACAATGGAGGTTGAAAGCATAGCACCCGTTCACCGCATAGGATTTTTTGATGCCCTAAAAATGGAGTCTCCAAAGAGAGTCAACGAAATCCACGTGACAACATTCGTCAACCAGTCCAGAAAGATGGCGAAAGGTATGGTCAGGCCGCTGAGAAACATTGCCAACAATTGCACGAGAGTTCCCAAGTTGGTTGCCAAATGGTAAGAGGAAAGACAACCGCCCATCAAATAACCCAGAGCTAGGAACACGACCAGACCAAATTGAATAAACAGAATCACTGTGGATACGTTTCCACAAAATATGTTGAGTGTTGCAAAGAAAGCTGTCAAAGATATCTTTCAAGTACTGCTGTTCGGCAAGATATTCTACCAAAAAGTCTGGTTTTATTGGCGGATACTCCCTTCACAGGGTCATCAAAATGTTTGATGACAATAACTCAAATAGGTAGCGTTCCGGTCATATCTGGCACAACCTAGTAGATTATTGACAGTAAATTAGCCGAATGGCTTTAAGTAGGTACAAAGATTTGTTTGTTAACTAGCTTTTTCCTGTAAAGCCTTGTATCTATGATTATTAAAAAAAGAATATTCAAAGCAACTAGAAAGCGCGTTATCTTACAGTTATTGAGTCACAAGTGCAGTTAATCCGGTATGATTATTTAGTAAAGTATTGAAATTCGTTCATAGGCCATGGAATTGATGAAGAGCACCCGATGGCTGTATGCATCACCTAATTTGCAACCTACCCATCTACAGCCGAGGTTGTAGTTCACAAACTCAAAAAAGCTCATCAAGTTGATTTGATTCAACTTTATATTTGACCTCACGTTATATCAGCATCAAGCCCCAGCCCGACCAGCCTCAGCCGCATATGCCGCACTCGACCTTTCGCACCACTCAATCCATTTCCCTCTTCTGTAAGTTGACAAGCGGACTAAGGACCAAGCGAGCTATAGTTTCACACTACTAAACCACATACCAGTCAAATCACTGCCGCAGCATGTTTTGAGTCCGAGCTATAGCAGTTGCACCCGTATCTGTTCCTTTCTGATACAGGTGCAAAGCCTATAGCAGAGTAGTCATCAGTGTTACTGAGATATGTCAGCTAGCTCGCCGAAAAACAAACTTAGTCTGCTTAGCTGTATCGACCTCCCACTCCAGTCCGAGAGCGGAACGTGCTTTTCCTATAGAATCGTACATAGCTGTAAGAGCTTCGGGGCACCAACGCCTCATAGATGCCTTGCCTTTAACGTACCCCTGATTGCCTCCAGAATGGTGGGGAATCAGGATAATCCGCCAGGTTTCATCGCCTACGAGTTCTCGTGCATGCCGTAAGACCCGATCGTAATCATGCCCTACAACCAGCCAAATTGGTCTGACAGCGCCCAAACTCTTGGCTTCTTTAGCCAAAATCTGAACCATGCCTTCCTCAAGTTGGTCACGCTCCGCTTGCGATATAGAACTGAGATTTGCATTCAGTTTCGGCCCACTTGAGCTCGGCATGCCTTTCCAAAAGTCAGTAACCCAGGCCCCTTCGATGGGAGTATTCCAAACAGCCTGAGCCAGACGGTAGACACCATTGGGATGATGTCCTGCAGCACCACTCTCATCAACCTTCCATTGTGCATCGAAACCGTGAAAGGCCCAGTCATGAAAATTATGCCACCTGTAGGGTTCGCCGCCGTAAGGTTTATCACCATTATCCCCGCCCGCCCAATTAAGTTCAACGATAATAAACTCGTTAGTAAGGTTTTCCTTAACGGCCTTATACTGCGCTTCTAATGAATCGGGCGGGTCGACCCCGAGCTGGTTGCCCAGATATGTGGCCCAGGTGCCACTTGCCGACAATGGGTAACCAGTCAGGTTATCAGCCAGGGTTCTGCGTGTCTTTTTCGACACTACGATCGAACCCCAAGACCGCAAATCATCTTCCGAGAGAATCGGTACATCATTCAGCTTCTTGAATGCCTCGAAACTCACTTTCGCCATACTGTGCTCCTTTTGCCAACCGAGTTTCTTTATCAATCATAAGACCACGTGATTGCTTAGGGATACTTCATCGTCTAGTAAATGGTACAACATACTCCCTAGCTAACACTTTTATCGACTGAAGTATGCCGATACCAGCATTTTACAAAACACAAACCAGTAGATATGGAAAAAGGAAGCAGCGTGTTGATGCACTGTATCCAAGAAACGAAAACTTCCCAAGTATCTCGACCCTAGAACAATTATTTTAAGTACGCCAGAAAGGAATCAAACTTGTGGCTTGTTGTTAAGCAAGGCTGCCATTCGTATATATGCCTATTGCTCTTAACCTTTGCTAATCTCCGAGCCTAACATTTTCTCATTACTAACTGATACGGGCTGAAGCGAGTAAATCAGTATATCAATATGCCCAAAATGTACTCGATTGGATTGCATCTTTTCTGTATGCGCCGCCTAAGACAGCTTATTGCTCATACAACAAAGCTACTACCAAGATCTCGGTGAGTTGGGCGGCAGAAATATAGGTAAACTTGATTTGGGTATCTACATGGTTTAAGTCACTCGGCACTGAAGAATGGAAGCAGCAAGTTTGTTTAGCTCAGGTTGCAATCCGACAGGATAAATTCGATTTGGTGCATGCACATAGATCCTAGGCACACCTACGCCAAGAAGTCGTAAGAAGCTGCTCACCAGGGTCTGGTCGAAGCACTATGTTAGGCGAAAGCATCAGGGAAGGCACCGTGAATAGCTTCATCATCATGCTCACCTATCGCAGGAACACTATCCCCACCGCTAACAATCTGCTCGCATCTTGGAACAAGCAGTTGTGCGCCATGCTCTACTGCCGCAACGGTCTGAGCCAGGAAAGCAAGACAAGACTGATCTGCTGGTGGTGTAGCCAAAACATCGGTACTCCCCAAAGCGGGACATAGCTCGCAAACCACATTGCAGCATTCAGGAATTCAAATGATTCGACGACCTCGTCTGGCGATACAGCCAGCACGACTTGCACTCGACTACCATCATGTCTGATCGCCTCGGCGCAGACATCGACTAGAACGAATTGCATGCACTTGTCAGATATCCCAATAGCATAGACTGGCCTACGAGCAGTTTGACATGTACTACGACAAGTACATGATTAAGCTATACATAAAATCCGAAACAACACATTCTGTTCCTATTAGCTATTTGGTTCCTATAACCTATAGGTCTTGGTTTGCTCCATGATCTCAAAACCAGAGGTCCCTAATTAAACGTTAGGAGCTCCTGTTGCTTTTCAGGTAGCTCAGATGATTGATCGACATTGTTGAAAACGCTACAACTTCACAGCTGCCACTAGTAATGGAGGTTCTTTGTATTCATGGTGATTGCGGTATACGAACTTGGTCAGGAGTGCTTGAGGATATGTATTTACTGGTTGCCGCTGGACTCCCGCATGCCATTGCTGATCATGCTGACATTCCCGGCGATTTGTTTTCTGCCAGGGATTATCCAGGCTGCACGCCCCAGCTTCTGCCCGTTGATGTTTCTTCGGCTCATGACCGTTCCCAGCCCGAACTCCGCGATTCTTGATCCTATCGTCGGGTGATCATCGGTCATAGGAACCACCAACATGAGCACTTTGTAGTAAGAGGCTTGGTTGACACTGTTCATGCCGCCATGCGTGATGTACAGGTCAGCCTTCTCAAGGACGGCCAGTTGGTCTACAGACTGGTGGATGAATATATTCTGAGGAACCCGGCTCATTTTTTCTGGTCGGAATTATGGCCTGTTGACAGCACTACCGTGATGTTTCTGTCCCCCGAACGCTGCACACCGCCTGGTAAAACGGCATGAAGGTATCGAACACCGTGCCCAAGGATGCGTAGATGACAGGCCGTCCCCCGCCACTATTGAGCTCACCGTCCAGGGGACGTCCTCGGCTTACGCTGCTCTGCCGTTTAGATAGGGGCGGATTAACTTGAATTGCTTGTCTGAAAATGCTTCATTGTCAAGCTGGAAAGACCGAAAGGTGTAACGTACGTAAAGTATCGGATTGTTATCGACCATCTCCGTGACGAAATCATCAAATTCGATGCGCCCATGCCCCCGCATCGAAAGCAACATCAGTCTCACAACGGCAGAAACTTCAGCAGACCGGTCACGTGCAGCCCGCCTGTATCAGACAATTTGGCAAGAATCGACCGATTGTAAGCAAATGTAGAAGACAGACGGATAGAGGGCACAGCAATCTAATCAGCAAGACACTTGCCCAAGAGCAAGAGGCCTTCATACATGAGGGCATCATACTTTCTCTCGGCAGCCAAACGACGGGCTGTCTCTATCACATAAACCCCACCACGAAGACTCTGCACCTTTTCGAACACTCAGGATAATCATCATAGGGTGCAAACAACGCATCCGAATCTTCTACTAACATCTCCATCGTGGATTGCAGACATAAGTGGCCGAATAACCGGCTTCCGACATAACACGCACAGTGCCCAAGGTCGGATTTATATGACCCTGATATGGCATGTTCCACATGAGAAGGGCACACCTCCTAGGAGATGAAGCCATATCATAACGTCCCAAAACAGTATTCTGGGAAACTTGGGTATCCTATGTGCGCTGTTCCTAATGGACCCAGGACTCTCAATGCTTGCTATCTAGACTGATACTGGTCATCCGGAATCTCTGGGATTTTTTAATACGCCGCCCTCTGTTTTGCTGCATCCTTCCCAGCCAACCAAAACACTGTCTCCCAGCACCTGGTTTCCTCTCCATGGCTTCAGCAAGCAATCTGCTCAAATAGCTGAATCTCAAATAGCGGAGTCCCTAAGCTGAAATAATGTGTTTCACAGGTTGATGGGCGTTGTATTTACCGCAACCGGACCCGTTATCCAACTTCTACAGATGCAAGAGGTCACGTCAGACTCTTTTCTCTATTGAGAAACATCAAGCCTTCTCACAAAGCACCTCAAACAAAACTATAAGTTGCTTGAATCTATCAGATTTTCCCCATACACAGTATGTCCAGCCACATACTGGACACAATCAACCCCCACCGTCAGCAGCCCAGACCTATATTAGCCCAATGCTAGCCGACGATACTATTCGCCGGGTGCCTATATGGCAAGCCAAACCGCGAACGCCAGGCATGCTACGCCCAATATGCACAGCGCAAACCAGCGCTTGTCATTCTTGCCCCGAACGACTCCCAGAATTAGAAGCACCAGCCCGAGCAAAGCCTCGAATACCATAATCCAGAAACCCATGCTCTAGTCTTTTCGTTGAAGTTTGATGATTCGATCATGTTGGTCAGCCAGTGAGGCATCATGGGTAACGGTGACGATTGTGGATCCTGAATCGTGGTTCAGGGCAAAGAGCAGGGCGATGATCCTCGACCGGTTCTCTGAATCGAGTGAGGCAGTGGGCTCATCCGCAAGAACAACCTCGGGGTTCATAATGACGGCCCGTGCGAAGACTGCTCTTGATTTTTCCCCTCCGGAGCATTCAAGCGGTTTTTTGCTCAGTATCGACCCGATGCCTAAAGAGTCCACCACCTGGTCGAATCTTCGAGAATCCCCCTTGCGCGGTGTCCGCGCGTAAAGCAGGGGCAACCTGATGTTGTCCTCTATGCTCAAGGAACTGATGAGTGCTGATTCCTGCAGGACGAATCCGATTTTCTGGTTCCTCAATGCAGCCGATTCGAGGTCCGACAGCGTGCGCGCGGATCTGCCCAGCAGCCTGTAAGAGCCTTCATAGCGTGTATCGAGCAGACCGAGGATGTTCAGCAATGTGCTCTTACCAACGCCAGACTCTCCAACGATTGCGACCTTCTCGCCCTCGGCGACCGTCAGCGAGAAATGTTCAAGAAGAGTGACTGAAGATGAGCCCTTCCTGTATGTTTTATGATCCAGGTTGAGATCGATGACCTTGTCCATTATTGCAGCACCCCCAATGAGATAGGAACACGCCTGAGCCTCCAGGTGATCAATTGAGCGAGCATGGCAACCAGAAGAAAATCGAACAGCGACGCGACAAGTAAGGCCAGCCAGTCCATCCTGATCATTCCCCACAAGCCATAGGTCATTAAGAATGCATCCTTCTTTCGCCAGTAGCTATGTCGCGAATAAGCTGCCATGGCGAAAACGGCAAGCAATGCAATTAAGGAAGAACCCGCATAATATGCGTAGAAAAGCCGACGAAGTCTGCCATAGCTCAGCCCCACCATGAGGTTGATCGTGAAATCACGCATCATTACCCGCACACTGATCAGTGCACTCCAGACAGACAGCAAAACGATGAGAATAAGCAGTACACCGGAAGCCACGGTCAGAAAACGCAAAGAAGAGAACAAATATTCGTTGTAATAGTCAATGTTATCCTGATAACTGTAAAGGTTGAACTTGGCCCCAATCGTCTTGTCGATGTAATCGCCCAATTCGGACACGTCCGCACGATCGGTATCAGATAGAACGAGATCGTTGAGCGCGTTGATATTAAAACTGACATCAGCCTGTTTGATGAAAGCCGTGGTGACGGGCACAACTACTGAAAAATTGTAGTACTTCTTTGAATTAAGCGCGTAGAAGTTTGAACGCACCGAGTTCTCGGCGATGACACCGGCGACCTTCACCCTTACTTCTCGCAGCAGGGCAGGGTCATACATCTTGAATTGCGTGCCAAGCGGATAGTCGTCGGCCAGTCCCTCGCCCACCAACACGGGAATGGCATCGTTCCGCACCAGGCTGTAATCAAACTTCAACCCGCTTCCTTGAGCAATGGGAAACCCATCCAGGTCGTTATATCGCTGGTTCATATAACTCACCGGAACCTTAACCCCGCGGCCATTGGCCAGATTGGTCATCATTCCGTCTGTATAGAGCGCGTAGTGATATCGGTTGTCCAGACGATCGTAGACTTTCTGAATCGATGCTTTTGAGATGTCCTTGTTACCAAAATCAGAATCCGGATCCATGTTCGCTATGAATGTTCCCTCCTTGTTAAAATGCGCCATTTGCTGGTATCCCTCACGCGTGGACAAAACACTATGAGCTGTCAGGAATGCCATGTAGTTGGCCATCAAGAACAAGACCAGCGCACCTATGGCAAAGATTGGTTTCCTGAGAAATACACGAGTCAGAAAGAAGCGGAAAACATTCATCTTGCCCCCAAGAACACAGCGCTCAACAGGACGTATACGGCCAGGGCCAGGAGCACATAGAAGCTATCGACTATCTCGAAGCCCAACAGCAGATGGACCACAGTCGAAAGCAAGAAAGAGATGCCGAGCAATATCAGGCATTCGACAAGATACCGGAGTTTTACCTGCCTCAACGTATCTCCCACCAGTACCCGGCATCTGACCTCAGTTCTGGCTTTTGTCACCAATTGATAAAGAAACACCAGCACAAACGCAGAAAATCCCAGAACGAAAGCGCGCCGTTTTTCGATCATGAATTTGATGTAACTCATCAACACTTCCGAATCATCCGCCTGGTGTTTCAAATACACGAAAAATCCAGCCAGCAGAAAGCAGCCCAAATACAGAAAGATCAACTCAAGGCGATTGTTGAGCCTCAGTATGGATCTATCCATAAAGCGTCTCACCATGCCACCTTTCGCAGATGCCACAGGGCTAATTTCGACATGTCCGAGCTGCTTAATTGTCCAGCGAAACTTACCTTTGATGATGCTGATCAAATTTCATGGCTTGTTTCGAGCGACAGAAGAGGCTCAGTCAGATCCAATTCTCTCTGTAAAGCCACCTCCTTGTGAAGCATGTGAGCTTACATTAAAACTTATAAATTATAACTTTATACTATTCGTTGATAAAAGGCAGCAACATAAATGTAAAAGGTTCAAGCTTACTCGGAACAATCTTCGGAACAATCAATTTGGGAATGAAATCTCGCATTCAGCTACTCGTTCCTCAGTTTGTTCGGAAATATTCAGACTGCCTATGATGTAGTGCTGCCCTTCTCTGCCGTTTGGCGATACCAAGAGTCGGTCCAAGCCCTCTCTACAAGGACCAGTCTGCGCTCTCTGCCTGCAAACGAACCATCCGCGCAAATTCACCATCTGCGGCCATAAGCTTCTGCGGAGAACCCTGCTCGACCACACGCCCGTGGTCAAGAACGACAATCTTGTCGGCCTGCTCGACAGTGCGCATCCGGTGGGCGATGACCATGACGGTCTTCCCCACCAGCAGTTGTGACAGGGCTCCCTGGACCTGCGTCTCGTTCTCCACATCCAGGGAGGCGGTGGCCTCGTCAAGCAAGACAATCGGGGCATCCTTGAGAATGGCTCTGGCAATGGAAATCCGCTGCCGTTCACCTCCGGAAAGTCTGGAGCCGTTTTCACCAATCATCGTCTGGTACCCCTGTGGCAGGCGCGATACAAACTGGTCACAGTTGGCGGCCCTGGCCGCAGCCAACACCTCCTCGTCACTGGCACCGCACCGCCCCATCCGAATATTGCCCATGACCGTGTCGTCAAAGAGCATCACGTCCTGGAAGACCACGGCATAGTCCCGCAAGAGAACCTCCGGATCCACCTTGCTTACATCCACCCCTCCTACGGTGATGGAACCTGAAGCGGCATCCCAGAAACGGGCCGCCAACCGAGCGCAGGTCGATTTACCGGACCCCGAGGGGCCAACCAGGGCCGTAATCTCCCCCTCCTTGGCAGTGAAAGCGACATCTTCAAGAACCGGCTCACCCGCCGCCTTACCAGCAAGGCCGGGATAGGAGAAGGCAACGTGGTCGAAGACGATATCGTGCCCATCGGGATGGAATTCCGTACTCCCCTCGGCTACAGGTTCCTCTTTGATGGAGCGAATCCGCCGGGCCGAGCCCTGGGATTGGAAGAGTTCCGAAACCAGCATCAGCGCCTGATCAAAGGGCGAGTAGATCCGAGAGACCATCAGGAGGAAGAGGAACATGACCATGAAGTCGATCCTGCCCTGGATGATCAATCCGGCAGCCACCAGGAAGGTCGTTGCCACACCCAACCTCAAAACCACCATGGCGGAGTTCAATATAAGGCCATTGGTCATCTCGGTTCGGACCGTAGTGGCTTCAGTGTCATCGATGGTCGAGGAAAGCCTTTCCAGATACCTCTCTTCCTGGTTGGTGGCGTGAATCTCCCGAACGCAGTCAAGCGCCTCCTGAATGCCGTCACTGACCCTAATCTGGGCCTGCCTCGTACTCCGTGACGAAGCTTCAACGAATCGTCGAGTGGCAAAGATGATAGTGAAAGCCACCGGCACGCTCCAGAATGCAGCCAAATCAAGTGCCCAATTGATGGGCAGAAGCGACAGGAATATCAGGACGGATGAAACGACTGCGCCATAGAGCTGGCTCAGCGCATGGGCGTAGGCATGTTCCATGGTGGCCACGTCACCCAGAATTGTATCGGTCAGATCAGCCAGGTCACGCCGCCCGAAAAATGAGAGCGGCAGTTTGCGCAGTCTCTCGGCCAGGTCGATCCGCTGGGTTCCGGTCTGGCTGAAGACCGCACCGTAGGAATAACTGTATTGAAACCAGGAGGAGCCGAAGAGAATAAGCGCAAAGACCAGGAGACCAACCAGATAGGGCAGGACCTTCGGTAAAGACGCCCCTGCCGTCAGGTGCTCAACAAAAGCGTTCATGACCAGCAGGAGGGAGGTTGTTCCCGCCATGATGATCAGATTGGTCAGTGTGGTCCACAGCGTTCCCAAAACCACGATCTTCATGCCTCGGTCGGACAGGGCATACTTCTTCTTGAATGAGGCGAACACTTATGCCTCACCTCCTTTCCTCTGGATGTCGGAATCACCGGTAGACGAGTCCGTAGCGAATGGCCCGACACCGGGAACGACGTGCTTCTCACCCGCAATGGGGCCTGCGGGATTTTGACCCGCTCCGGCGGCAGCCTTCGGAGAATTGTCGACCTTCCAGGAGACCGCCCGTTCGTAATCAGACCAGATACGGGCATAGGTACCCTGCGCATCAAGAAGCTGGCGGTGAGTGCCCTGCTCAACCAGGCGGCCCCCATCCAGCACCAGGATTCGATCGACATGAGCCACAGTCGATAGACGGTGGGCAATCATGAGAACGGTTCGCCGTCGGCCCCCTTCGGCCCGTGTCAATTTGGTCAGCGCCTTCTGTATCAAGAATTCATTCTCGGGATCGGCAAAAGCAGTCGCCTCATCCAGGACCACAATGGGAGACTCCTTGAGGATTGCCCTGGCCAGGGCCACACGCTGGACCTCTCCCCCGGAAAGGTAGGTTCCACCTGAGCCGAGCATGGTATCCAGCCCCTCGGGAAGCTTGTCAACGATGTCCATGCACTGAGCCGCTCTCAATGCCTCCATAACCTGCTCAGGAGCGGCGTCCGGTCTGGCTGCGCGAACGTTCTCCAGCAGGGTGGTCGAAAAGAGCCTGTTGGTCTGGAAGACAAAGGCGACCTGCCCCATCAGATCATGTGGATCGATGGATCTGACATCAATGCCACCCACAGCGACCCTGCCCGAATCCACATCCCAAAAACGTGGCAACAGACTGGCACAGGTCGATTTGCCGCCTCCCGAGGGACCGACCAGAGCGACCATTCCACCCTCCGGCACCTTGAAGTCAATCCGATCCAATGCCGGGAGATCAGCACCTGGATAGGTATATGACGCCTGTTCCAGGGAAGCATCTGCCGACTTCGGGCGTTCCGGTTCGTCAGCTACCGTCAGGGGATCAATACTGAGCACGCCGGTAATTCTGTTTAAGGCATCGTCGGCCTTGCTGAAGGACTCACTGGAGAACTGCAGACGGGTCATGGCCGTGGGGACCATGCCCGAGAAGACGGCGTAGAAGGCGAAATCGGCCACAAAAGAGGTGAAGTCACTCTGCCCCGAAGCCAGCAGGATGGCCACAGGAATCAGGAAGATCACGGTCCCGTTCAGGGCCGTCATCTGAATGGTCTGGGGCAGGTGGCAGATTTGCATGGCATAGTTCCTGGCTATTCGGCTGTAATGCTCGATGGCCTCATGGAAGGCCTTGAAGGAGTACACCGTCTGCTGGAAGACCTTGACCACCGGAATGCCACGGACATATTCGGTTCCCGTCTTGGACATTCGCACCAAGGCATCCTGGTATTCCTTCATAAAGGACTGTCCCTGATCGTTCATCATGACACGGATACAGACCAGGGCAATCAGGATGGGGAAGAGACAGGCCAGGCCCATACGCCAGTCGAAAATCAGCATCAGTATCGGCATACCCAGAATCATGGCGAAGGAGCCAGCCGCGTCGGGGAGGATATGAGCGAGCAGATTCTCGGTATCGCCCGCCGAGCCATCAATGGTGCGACGCAGCTCGCCGGAGGCATGGAGGTCGAAATACCCCAAGGGAAGGCTCAGCAGGTGGCCTATGGCCGCTTTGCGCATGCTGGATGCGCTCCGGAAAGCCGCCAGATGCGTCATCAGCAGCCCTCCACAGTACAGAACGACGGAAGTCGCCGCAAACCCGAATCCCAGCCATCCATAAATGGCGATTTCCGTAGCCTGAGACCACCCCGGAGCAACGGCGAGGAGGTCTTTTACCGCCAGCCATATGCAGATGTAGGGTCCAAGGCCAGCAATCGTGGAGAGGGCGGACAGACCACAGCCGAGATAGGAGAACACCTTACGAGGGCCGGCGAAATCAAGCAGCCGCCTGAGGGAACTACGCCCATGCGACCTCTCACGATTAGGCGCACCTCCCCCGCCCTGTGCTTTACCTTCTGCAGGATCCGGTTTGCTTCTCGAATCCGCCTGATCTGTGGTCATCTCTTTCCTCCAGGTTCATCCAAAACTCTTGTCGTTCGCTGCCATCGAACGTAATCTGAGAAGTCAATGCCCGGAAGACCGTCACAGAGCGCCGAATGAATCCGTAAAAGGTGCGAACGAAAACGAAAGTCCGCCGAGATTGCTGTGAAAGCCGGCAGGATGAAAGCAGGTGAGCCATGACAGACCACACGATACGTTCCGAGTCCCGCGAGATACAGACCCTGTATCGCCCCCAGGCGGAGCAACTCGGCATGGAACTCCATCACCGATCGGAAGGATTGGAAGGGCAGGTCGATGGCGATATCTGCCAGGGAAGATTCCAAGCCAATCCGGCAGGTCCTCATTGCCTGGTCATATGGCACGACATCACCTTCCTGCGCGAAATGAACTTTAACGAGTACGCCATGACCGACTATGCCTGCCTGACCCTGGATGAAAGCCCGGCAGCCAACCCCGCTCCTTATGGGTTGCAGCCATGTACAAAGCAGGAGGGCAATATGGTCTCCCTAATCCAGCAGGCGGGATCGGTCACCAACCGCATACCGGCAGGCTCTCGCTCGCGGACCCGGAGCATCTGCATCCTGCCCGGCTATTTCATGGAGCTGGAAAACCAATGGCCTAGCCAGGTCGGGGGACTCTTTGACGCCTTCTGCCAACCCTGGCCATCCGATATTGCACAGGCCGCTTTAACCGCCCTGTCAACGTTTGCCCCCGGAAGGCCGGGCCAGACGGAGTTCCTCATAAAAGCACACATCGACCTCCTCATGGCCATGCTGGCCCAGGCTTTCTCCGCCCTTGTACAGAGCCACGAACCGTCACACGACCGCGACCTGGTCCAGCAGGTCAAAGCCCACATCCGATCCCACTTGGGCGGCGACCTCTCCATTGATCGGATAGCCCAATCCCTGTATGTGGGACGCACACGTCTATGCCTGGCATTCAAGCGTGAGACCGGCACAAGTCTGGCCAGGTACATCAGAGAGCAAAGAATGGACCAGGCCCGCCTCCTTCTCTCATTCACTGGGGAGGACATTGCCTGGATTGGCAGGCAGGTCG
This sequence comes from Bifidobacterium sp. M0353, assembly GCF_016100645.1. Classification (NCBI taxonomy): domain Bacteria; kingdom Bacillati; phylum Actinomycetota; class Actinomycetes; order Bifidobacteriales; family Bifidobacteriaceae; genus Bifidobacterium; species Bifidobacterium sp. M0353. The sequence goes on from NZ_JACFSB010000001.1 coordinate 895,954, forward strand.
GATATATGCGCCCCAGCTCATTCAGCGCGGCTTTCACCAGGGAAACCGGGATCCCTCCAATCGCTTGGCGCGTGCAGTGCAACCATGTCGATTAGACTGGCATCAATCGAGACGTCCGCAGTTGTGAAAGCCAAGCAGCTGGAACAGCTTCCCCAATCGATTCATGCAGCGTATAGCGGCAGACGGACGATATCAGAAACCTACTCATCCCCCTGTCACCATCACAACGATTATCAGCCAATCGGCTGATATCTGACATGCACTGAACCACCCGTTCTGTGCCCATGCAACGCTGCAGGAGAAGATATGTGAAACTAAGAAGCACATGCATCAGAACTACTGTCTTATTCCCCTATCAGCCATTCGCAAGTACTACAAAGCCAAACCCATTTCATCATTGGTATTCCATGGTACGCTGAAACAAATTATCAGGGGGGCGCCGGCATGTTGCAGTGCCACGCATGATGTGGATATGCAATGATCCGACAGTCATACGGGAGCACTGATGCACCAGAACCACACTCGTAACCACGCCGATTCACGAGCCTTCGGAGATAAAAAGTTGATCCTTGTCATGCTCGAAAGGGCGCTCTCGTTCCCGATCACGCTCATCTTGCCATTCTCTCCTAGCTCCAGGCGCACTCATACAGAACCTCAAGCGCGTGGACTACTGAACCATGGCCTTACTACTTACGGCCATGGCCGTTGTAGGCGACCTCATCGTTGAAAATGGCCCAGTAGCCCAGACCTGGGAACACCGGCACGTATAAAAAGGCCTAACTTGGATGCCGAAACATGTCCATCATCGCTCGGATTATACACACCAAGGCCAAGGCAGGCATGAAGTATCCGCAATAAAAAAAAATAAGTGTTGAACGAAAGACTAAGCCGACGGTAGACCAGCTAGTGGCGCCATGCACTGGCGGTTTAAGTCAATGTACGACTGCTCAAGAGCAAGCTCATGATTCCCTTTCCGCGGCACATTCTCTACAGCAAAATCATAGGGGTTTATATTACCATCTCTGACATAACCAAGACCCTACTTTACTGAATGAAACCTTTAGAAAAATAAATCCAGCGAAATATCAGAGCACAACCGACAGTCACGGGACAATGACTTACTAGAAAAGAAATACGAATGTGATTTCTTACAAACGTCACCAGTCCCCAACAGACAAGATGGAAGTTTGTCTAACGCGGATCGGGTTCGTTGCGTCGATCCTCTTGGGCAAGATACTGAAGTTGGCCAATTGCCATCAGTTCGGACAGCCACGTCCTGTTGTTCGCCTGTCGTCGAACCTAGTGCACGTATGACTGGCTGTTCAAAGAATCACCATCATTCTCCTTACCTGCTCTCCTGTAGGTAAGAACAAAATAACTTTGTCGTCAGCCTCAGGAATCTTTTGGACCCAAACGACGGACCCGTTCGATTCCCTTCAGGCTCTCATAATAGCGACCTACGACATCCAACCACCTGCAAGACCAAGATGTAAAGCAGTGCACAGCATACATCAATATGAAATAAATCATAACGTAGCTGAACTACGGAATAGCGATCAAAGGCATGGTATGCCCGGTCATTATGCTGACCGCCTCTCCTGCCCTATCAAAGTATCTCAAACTCTGCATCAATGTGTGATTATTGATTTTCTACGCTTTTGACTGTCTCTACTTGCTTATAAATGAAACAGAATTCGGAAAAGTCCCAGCATACAATCTGTTCCAATGACAAGAAGATCTCTGATATAACACCCTCCCTAACCCGCAACAAAGACTCGCAATAGATGGTGCATGTTGCCGAGTGATGCGGTAATGTACTAACCAGTCCAAGCTAAGAAGCTGATAGATCAGCATTGAGTCGAAATGTGCTCAGACAGCAACTAAATCTGCCATAGCACTTTCTGACAGCTCTGATGAACTTCACCTGATCAGGGCTGTGCATCTCCGAGGCCGACACAGACACAGGGTTGAAGTCCTCGTTCACTGCGATGAAGACAAAACGCCTTCCTTCGCGCTGTTTGATTATCGCCGAAAACTATCCATAAGCAAGGTCACGTAAAGGTCATTGTATTGGTGCCGGCAGTCATCATATTGACTAAGGCAATCTATCCGATCGCCAACAGGAGTCCATCATTTGAAAGAGAAGCTCCGGATGGATACAGTCAGGATAAGTCCATCTCATGCTTTCCGGCAAAAGACCCAAAGCGGAGGCATACTCGTATATCAAGGTTCACCACGGGTTATTTTCAAATGATTTAACGACTTCAGACAAATAAATAAATTAAATGCACAATTATATATGCCCCAGGTCAATTGTCACATTATTTCTCAAGGCTCTATCGATACGAATGACTTCGCCAAAGACACCATCCGTCTCTACCGGACTATAACAACCCCAACTTCTACCCAACCACTTGTACAACATAACTAAGTTCCAAACCACCAACTAACACGGAATTAAGAGGAACTGGCTGTGCGATCTACTCCGGTGTGATTAAGACAACCAACAAATCGAGTACTGACTTTGTTTAAAATGAACTTATACCCATTCGACTGCATAACACCAATCGGCATAGAACAACCAATTTAATGGTCCACTGAACAGAAAGGCACCGATGAAAAGCAAGAACAAAAAACAGCAGACAAGTATCGATAACTTGATGTACGCTAAGCAAACCGTACTCCGCTCATCTCTAAATCTTATTTTGAATCACCCAGTAACCAAAGGTGACAACTGCGAGGGTGCATGGATTGATTTTTTCCGTAGTTTTTTGCCTAACAAATACGCCATTGATAAAGGATTTGTATTTGACTCAAAAGGGAATATTAGCGAGCAAATAGATATTATTATTTATGATTCCTTATATACTCCCTTGATATTCGGTACAACATCTGGAGAAAAGTACGTTACTGCAGAAAGCGTATATGCCGTTTTTGATTCAAAATCAAAAATTACAAAAGCCACATTAGAATATACAGATAAAAAAATCGCTTCCGTGCAGCGACTGCAAAGGACATCTCGGGGTGTCATTGTTGCTGGAGAAAAAAAGGAACCTAGAGGCCTAACACCCATTTTGGGCGGGATCTTAGCTGCGGATGCAATTTCAAGTAGCAAAGTGAGAAAATATTGTGATACACTCAAATATATTAATCTTGGCTGCGCAGCGAACAAGTATTCGTTCTACTGTGTCGACCAGCAGCCATCATCCAGTTCATTTAAGTGTACAAAAAATGCAGACGAAGCTCTTTTAGCATTCTTTTTCATCATATTAGATGAATTGTATAAAATTGGAACGATTGGAGGCGTGGACATTAGGCAGTACGCCAATGCGACACTCAAAACCTTAAAATTCAACAAAAAAGAAGAATAGCAAAGTGACTCTAGACAAATACTTTAAACAATTCCTACATGATATTGAACCATCAAAATCTACGGTCGACGAGATTGCAAGGCTCCATAGTGCCATGCGCGACTTTTTAAAAAGCAACAAAACTTACAAAGATGTCTACACCTATTCGTTTCTTTCGGGATCCTATGCGAAGCATACAAGTATACGTCCGACTTCTGAAGATCATAAACGTGATGTAGACATCGACATTGTCACAAACCATAGCAGCTCGGAAACACCCATCACTCTGTTCGATGAATTAAAAAATGCCCTTAGCAGCTCGGGAAAATATGACAATATCAGAATTCAGACACACTCGATTCGAGTCATAATGTCAAAATTCAGCATAGATATCGTCCCTCTTGTTAAAAATTCATCAGGTAAATTTCTTATAGGTTCAACAAATGATTCTTATTGGCAATACACTGATCCAATTGGGCATAAGGAATGGTGTAGTAAATTTAATGCAGAACACAATAATAAATTTGTACCTCTCGTAAAGCTCATTAAATGGTGGAGACAAGAAAACTGTCCAGACCAAAGAAGGTACCCCAAAGGAATAACTCTTGAAAAGATTATAGCAGACAATATTGGGGACACCTCTTTGCCTTATGAAAGCCTCCTCATCGAGACTTTCACCAATATCCTGGATTCATATCAAGACAAGATTACTAATGGCTTAATCCCTGCAGTGCAAGACCCATCGGTGCCCGACAATAATCTACTTGAAGGTTACGAACTTAGCGACTTAAAAGGTTTTGTAGACTGCCTATATCTAGACATACAAAAATTGAACACGTGCGGCCTCACAAATAAAACATGGAAAGCTATAATGGGCGATGCTTTCCCAAGTGAAAACCCCACAGACTCAAGTGCCAGAAAAGCAAAAAATGAAAGCCACCGTGCATATCTCACCGTTCCACAGCGCAAAAAACCAAAATGGCCTATGCCACCAAAACCTTCAATCAGAATAATCGCAGAGGTAACTTATCCTGAGGGCGTTCACGAACGATATCAAAACGACGGAAAACTGCTTCCCAAAGGGACCTCTATCGATTACCGCGCCGCATACGCACCCCACGCTAAACAATCAATTAAATGGCAAATAGTTAATACAGGAGATGAAGCTAGGGCAGCTAAATGTTTAAGGGGCGAATTTGAAGAGTCGAACAATATGGGAAAGGGCAATAATACACGCTATGAAACAACCGCATACACGGGCAAACATTATGTTCAATGTTTCATAATAAAAAATGCGCAATGCACTGCATATAGCGAACCTTTCTTCATCAACGTAGAATAACAAACCAACTAAATGAAACAACAATTTTCAGAGGGAACCAAGAATGAAAACAACTGCATCGAGAGATTTAGCCACAAAATAAATGAAGGACTGTTGCCTTTCAATTACGATTGACAAGGTGGGTAGGGTGGAAAAGTAGATGCCACGCTATCAACCTCGTCAGATAATCTCGAATATGGATACAGATCAATCTGTTGATGCGCCGGAGGTAACTCAACTCGCATCCAATATCGTCCTGAAACCTTATCTTGTCTGATATGAGCCTGAGTCACAACTCCTTTTTCAGGGACATGCAAATAATGGCGCGACGCTTGAAGTGGAGTTAAGTATCCAGCTGATTCTCCATCAAGCCAAACTTCGATAGTCGGACATCCGACATACTTACCCTTGTCTACGTAACTCCTGGTGACCACAACCCACATCCAAGCGTCCTGTCCAAAACTCGCAAAAAGCTCTTGGTGATCACCTCGCCTGCTGACATCCACCCCCTCGCACTCTTCGATCCTGGCTATAAGCTTACCCTCCGGCCTCACATTACATGGAAAACAGTCATGGCTTTCCATATATTGTTTTCTTGCTCTCTTACGAGAGAGATCTTGCCTTACCCCATATATTTGACCGTCTGATTGCTGGGCAGGCAATCCAGCAGATTTACTGCTTGCATAAACTCTCATCCATTCTAAGCATTGATATGTTTGCAGGGCATCAGACAAAGCGCGATGCTCTTCTACGTCTGCTATTCCAAATCTTCGAATCAAATCTTCTAAGCGATGATATCGCTCAGCGGGGAACAATGATCGACTAATCTGCATAGTATCAAAATAGGTTGCTACATAATAGTGCACTCCGACACGTTTAGCTTCGGCAGACAGGAAACTGATATCAAACTTTATATTGTGTCCAACAACCGGATCGTTGCCTAACCACCTAAAAAAATTGGGCAGAACTCTCGAAATATCATACTGAGACGCGAGCATTTCATCAGTAATTCCCGTTAAAGCAATAATGTACGGCGCAAGTGCTCTTGCAGGATTAACCAGGACAGAAAAACGATCTACGACTTGTCTGCTTCTTACCCTTACTGCACCAATTTCAATTATCCTATCAGTAGCTGAGTCAAGACCTGTAGTTTCTGTATCTATAACCACGTAGTCATCTGGCAGCATGGTTTTCTGATAAGTCGGAGTTGACCGGTTAGCTCTCTCCTCAACTCTGCCACCATTGGCATGGTTTTTGCTTGTTTGACTAGAGCCGAGACAAGCTAAAATCAAGAAGACCACAATTAGCACTAATGAAACCGCGGGATATGCCAAAAATAGAAAGATGACAATGATCCCAGCGATAACTCTCCAAAACATGCCCCTGCCATTCTTCATATATCATAGGCTACTCAGAAGTGCTAACTTAGCTGGATGGATCCCTTCCCCTACTTTCTGTGTTAAGCGTTTCCATCATCTCAGAGAATTGTATCGATAAGATACTACCTTTTCCCACTATTAGAACACCTGTTGGAATAGTCAAGATACGTGGAGAAGCTAACTGTATCAATTCGGGAAGAGGGATGCCGTAATTGCTGGTTACCTTTTGAGAGGTTGCTGGCGTTTACCGCGAGTAGCTCTCAGATATGTCCAGTTATGCGGGCGATTTTCTGTTTTGTGTAAACCACTGTACGCAAAAACTAATAAGCTTCCGCCTCTTCTAGCCATCAGGTGGCTCCTTTGTGCACACTGAATTCAACAGACTACCCGACCCGCGAAAGCTTGGCATGATCCACATCCTACGCAACGACATGTTGAAAGTTGGACAAGACTGCAATCAGGTAACTTTAAGGTTCTTATACAGATCGCACGCATCAGATTCTCTTCTTCAAGTTATAGAAAGCAAACGCATGGCATGAAAGATCTGCCTGCACCCTAAAAGCCAAACTGGCAATCACACCTGCTCATAATACCTACAAAATGAGGAGAGAAAAGCGAATGCCGCTCGACAAGAAACAAGAATCATCTCAAAACACTGAAAACATATCCAAAGAGTAAAAGAAACACATAAACAGCAATGCTAGAGAATGAAGTTCAAATGATCGAAGTTCAACCACTCCCGCGAAAACTTCATAGATATCATGCCCATCTCGATAGATGACCTGAGCAGTACGTCGCTGGTAGCGTATTGAGCGAAATACTGGAGTCAGACGAACTTCATTGGGCCATATTGGGCCATAGAAATCGGACACCCGCAAAGCTTGCCTGAAAAACAACATAAAGAGCATTACAAGCCAATCAGAGTCTGACGGGAATCCGATTATCGAATGTCCCCTAACAACGATGGTCCCATAAGTGCTTATTTAACTGATCTCTTAGCCTAGATCAGTAAGCGAACATTACAGCGCTTCATCATAAACAATACTAATAAATCATCCCCGCTTCGCGTTGCCCTTTTCACGACTACCCTCATCACGCAAATATCATCCTAAACTCGAGCTTTACCTGCTCGTCCACAGTTACTAAAAAGCCCCGCAACCATTGTGGCTGTAGGGCTTCCGTGTGGTGCGCCAGACAGGATTCGAACCTGCAACCTGCTGATCCGTAGTCAGCGGTATACTGAATAAGTACCAATGATGTGACTTCCGAGAATGGCGGAATACCAACGATTGTGGTACAACTAATAGGCTACTGACATGCTACTGATATGCAGTTCTATGTCACACAAATGTCACACAAAAATCTCTGGGGGTATGGATGCCGAAGCGGCAGAGAGCGAACGGGGCCGGCAGACCCTTCCGGTACGAAGCCAAGTGGAAGAGCCACGACAAGGACGGCAACCCCGTCATCAAGAGCAGGCAGCGGTGGAAGCAGCAGATCTACGTCGGCTACTATCCGGACGGCAGGCCGAGGAAGAGGACCTTCACCGGGGACAGCGCAGGGGCTGTCACCGCCAAAGTGAGGGCATGGCGCAAGGAGCTCCAGGAGAACGGCGGCATCGACGTGGACCGCAGGACGTCACTGGGCGACTATTCGGAGCTCTTCCTTTCGAAGAAGAAGCAGATCGTGGACCCCAAGAGCTACCGCATGTACACCAACATCGTCCACAACCACCTTACGGATTACCTGGACCGTCCCATCTCCGCTTTCACCCCATCCTCGATCAGCCACATCTTGGGCACCGCCAAGTCGTACGACAGGAAGGGCAAAGTCACTGGCAGTGCGGGCATCAGCCTGAAAAGGCAGATACGCTCTACGCTCCACTCGATTTTCGAGGATGCACGACGAGACAGGATGATCCCCACCAACCCGGCGCAGGGAGTGCCCATCCCCCAAAGCAAGGACGCCAATTACAGCGCCCTGGCGCAGGAGCGCACCGCGTTCAGCGTCCCCGAGATGGAGGCCATGCTCCGAGCCGCGGCAGGCATGGAGGACAAGGCCACAGGTGTACGCATGTGGTTCCGGCTCCTCACTGGCATGCGCCAGGGGGAGATCATCGGGGCTCGCATCCCCGACCTGCGGCTGCACACATCCGAGACCGTCACCTACGAAAGCCGCGAGGTCGAGAAGGAATGCGAGTACACCGACGCTGACGGGCAGATAAGGAAAGGCAAAGTGAAGACCACCGAGCAGGTACCCGTCAAAGCCAAGGCCTACGTAGGGGAATACTCCGTCAACTGGAAACTGGAAGAAGTGCAGAAGGACCATGGGTGCGGGAAGGAGACCCGTGGCGGATGGCCGTGCGGCAAGAAGAAAGCAGCCTACTGCCCGGATGCCGTCTGGCGCATCCCAGAAGGATTCGACATGATCCACCTCCAGGGCAGGTGGTGCCTCACCCATCCAAAGAGTCTGACAGGCCGCAGGGTCCCTATCATCCCCATCCTCGCCCAGGTACTCAAGCAACACCTTGATGCCACGAAGAGACAGCCCAACCCATTTGACCTGCTTTTCCACCACGCTGACGGGAGCATGATCCAGCCCAAAGAGGACATGGCCGATTTCAGACAACTTATGGAGATGGCCCACATACCCCATCCCGAGACCCATTCGGGGCACGAGACCAGGCACAGCGTGGTCACCCTACTCGCATCCATGGGAGTGGATGCCCAACTCATCAAGGAGATTGTCGGCCACTCCTCGGACGCGATGGTGGAGCACTACCGGCATGCGGATGATGCCGAGCGGCTGAAGGCGATGGAGACGCTGGATGAGAGCCTCGGCCTGGAGCAGATCGGATGGAGCGGAAAGTAGCTCCTACCTATATCTGCGCTCCAGGTCTCTGACGGTTTTCTCTGTGGCTCCATAACGGATAGCGGCCATGTCGGTCCTGATCTGCTGGTGGAGACCTGCGAGCCGCTTCCTCTCCTGCGGGCTGATGCCTGGCTGCTGCTCCTGGTCGATGATCTGGTCGAGCCGCTGGTGCAGGAAAATGGTGAGGCGCTCGCGGCGGTCCTCAAGGGCCGGCACATAGCCGGGGTGGTTGTCGGGCATCTGGCTGGCATCATCGGGAATGCACATGCCTTCGGATGACAGAGGCCTGCGCGCCTCCAGGAGGGATCCCCCCGCCACCGTGTCCCACGGCTGCCGGAGCACGCGCACACCAATCACACCCGCACCACGGCCGGCCCCAACCCCCAAGAACCGCTCATTCGCCCCCCAGGGGGGTGATCACAGGGGATCCAGGAATCAGGCATCCCTCATATCCCACTGGTAGACCGTCGCCTCGGGGCGCAGGCCCATGTCCATCAGCTGCTGCGAAGTGTACATCGAACCCTTCGCGGACCCGTTCAATGCCACCCACCGGGAGGAAGCCACAACCTGCGACGATTCCGGCACACGGCTGCCCGCAGCCGGCACATCCGGCAGGCCGGAATTCGCCATCCAGTGGTAGGCATCACGCGGCAGCACCAGCGTATGAAGCGACGTCGCCCCCGCGAACATGTCCTTAGAACGAACATATGTAGGGGAAGTATCCACCATGTAGGACCTGATTAATGCCGAAAGGTCAAGATAGGACAGGGATGAAACCCCGTCGAACATATGCTCAAACGTCGTCTCATAATAATCCCCAGCTGGATTGAATGCCGGACTTATGCAAGCACCACGGAAATTGACGTCGGTCAGGGATCTATCCCCCGCGAACATGTAATCCGCACGCAAGAGTTCCCCAATGCTGATATGGCTCATATTCACCGATACCAGGGCGGGATCATTGGCGAACATGTGCCCGACATACTTCACAGCAGGAAAGGCACTGTGGTTCATGTCCACGCTCACCAGCGAGGGGTCATCGGCGAACATGTACACCAGGGAGTCGAGGGCGGTCTGACCGGGAATGCGGTTGAAGGTGATCGATTTCAGCTTTGTGTCACCCTTGAACATGTAGGCCATCCCCAGCAGTTCATAGTTGCACGGATGCCAGGCGCTCGGGTCCACGTCCTGCAGCATGGTATCGTTCTCGAACATATGGGAGGTGTAGTTGAGGTTCTGCACGTTCCAACCGCTGACATCCACAAAATCTAACGAGGTGTCCCCCTTGAACATCCCGGCCGCGTCATATAAGTTTCCCATATCCCACCGGCCGACGTCCAGGAAGGTCAGCATCGAATCGTTCTCGAACATCCCCTGCGTTTGATGGTCAGCCTCGTTGTACTGGCCGATGCCACGGTCAGACTCGTCTTCACCGCCCCATCCCGTCTGAAAGACTTTGCTCGTATTCCAGTTGCCCACGTCCAGGCTTCTGAGCGACCGGCAGTTCTTGAACATCGCTGCCGCGTTAACCACGTTGCTCATGTCCCAGTCGCCCACGTCGACGCTCTGCAAAGCCACGTCATCCTCGAACATCCGATACGTCGACGTGACCTTGCTGACATCAAGGTTGCCGCCGCCCTCGATCCGCAACAGCGAGGGAAGCCCAGCGAACAGGTGGTCACCATATGCGGCCGCCACGCCAGGGTCGATGCGGATCACGGACAGGCCCGACCCCTTGTCCGGCAGCACATCAGCAACCTGATGCGCGGAGGGCCCCTCGTCGGGGTCATTCTGACCTATGGTTCCGGCGTGCAGGATCAGCACCCGTTGACCATTCTCCACCCGGTACTCCCAGGGGCTGGACCCCCACACGCCCGACGCCACCAGCCCGTCAGGCTCCGCCGACCGAGCAGCCGCCGGCGCCACAGGCTCCACCACCGGCCTGGCCGCCTTCGCAGCCGCAGCCAGCCGGGCCGGATCCTTCCTCGCCCTGGCCTCACGGACAGCACGGGCAGCCGCAGGCGGCAACGAGCCGCCGCCCCCATCCGCACGAGCCGGCGTCACCGGACCCAACGCCGCCAGCATCCCCACACAAGCCACAGCACCCACAACAAGAGCCGGGAGCCTTGTCAACAATCCCCTTCGAATACCAGACATATCCACTTCCTCATAGACGCAGGCCCGCAAACAACACAGGCCAACCCCCATCCCCTGTCTTCACAATACCACCACAAGCCAGCCGAGCAAAAACAGCACACCAAAAACAAGAAAAACGCCCCCATCCCGGTCTCCCGGAACAGGGGCGTCTTAGAAGCAGGTAATCAGCCTGCTCGGTGAATGGCATCTTCGAATCGGACATTCCAGGGGGCTCCCTTTTCGCCGATTTTCAGCACTGGCAGATCCTTGCCTGTCGCCTGCTTGAAAGTATGCTGGATGATCTTCAGCTCGTCGGGATGCGTCAATGGGTGAATGCGAGTTCCGTCGAAGAATTTCATGCCACCGAAGTTGTCTGATGCATAAGCGAATGCGTACACGATATCGTCTCCTTGTTCATTGTTTGTGTCGTTTGCTCCCGTCCACCGCAGGTAGCAGTTCCACGGGAAGTTGTAGTAGTTGCGAATGTTGGTCTCGCCGCCGGTCTGGTCGCCGGGTGCGCCGACCGTTGAATTGTTCTCGCTGTGCGACGCCTGGGCCAGTTTGCCACCGCCCAGGTAGACGGCCACATGGTCCGCGTCGTTGAGCAGGATGTCACCCGGCTGCGGGTTCCCGTTGTTGCCGACCCTTGCCCAGCCGCGGGCGGTCAGGTTCGCGCTCAGGTTGCCTGTATAGGAGGCACCCCCCGTGTCGAACCCGGCCTCCTGCAGGCAATGGATCACCAGGGAGCTGCAGTCGCAGTTGCCGCCCGCCGGGTTGAAATTCCAGCGGTCGGACTGCGAGTAGCCCATGTTGGCTTCCGCACACCAGTAGCGCATGCGCTCAATCAGCTTCGCCACGCTCGCCATGCAGGTCACCTCCATTCCATTGATCCATATGAACTCCTCTCATTGCTTGCCCCGGCCACCCTGGCCGGGGAAATCCTGATCTACTTGTCTGCCAGTCGTACGGGGTTGTAGGCGACGCCGAACCCGGCTGTGACGGCTCCCGCAGCCGTACTGATGAACCCGCCGATCCCGGGGCGGCCGAAGCACATGAAACCCAGCCCCACCACCGAGGCAAGAAGGCCAAGCACATAGACGGCCGTGCGCACCGCGTCAGAAAAGACCGGCGTATAGCCGGATTGGCCCGACGCATGCTCCGGCATAGGATCGCCTGTCATGGTCCCCTCCTTTCAGAAGATTCCTTGGTTGAGCCGGGCCTGGAGGGCCCTGACGGTCGCAGGGCCGAAACTGCCGTCCTGCGCCACCCCCAGATGCGCCTGAATGGCGCGAATGGTGGCAGGCCCGAGCAGCCCGTCCCGGGCCAGCCCCAGCCTGGCCTGCACCGCACGGACCAGCTGGCTCCCATACCCCCCATACGTGCAGGAGACAAGGCTCGGCCAGGCATAAGCGAGCCCGTCAGGCTTCACCTGGCCGGAAACCACCCCGTCCACCCGGGTGCCCATAACCTGCTGCCACCTTCTGACCGTCGCCGGCCCGCAGGAGCCGTCCACCGCAATCCGAGGCACAACAGAATCCGGAGCCAGCCCAGGCTTGCCCGCAGGCAGGGCGCGCGCCAAACGGTCGATGCGCGCCAGGTCGTACGTACCCGGGCATGCCGTGTTGAACCAGTGCTTGTGCGGGTAGAGGGGCAGATCGCCGTAGACCGCGCGCAGATTACTGACCAGCTCCGCGACCGTCTGATAGTCGTCGTCGCTCTGACGCGGATTGCATTCGATGCTGATGGAGCAATCATTGCCGCCCGACCGGCAGCCGATCCCGTCCCCGCACGCCCAGGCCCGGTCGTCCGGGTCCACCAGGCAGGCCACACGGCCCGCCTCCGCCACATAATGCGCCGACGTGCGGCGCGCCCCCGTCACAAAGGTGTCCACCACCCCCTCGAACGTGGGATGAGTGCCCGGATCGCCCCACCAGTGAATCGTGATGGACGCGATCCCATACGGCCTGCCCTGCGTGAAACAGGCCGCATTGTATTGGGTGATATCCTGATATGCCATTGATCCTCCTTAATGAGAAAAGCCGCCCCGATCGGAACGGCTTTGATTGGATTGGACCACCGCTACACGGTGATGCTCCAGATGAAAAGACAGAAGCCCAGCAGGGCCGACAACACGCGACCCAACACATACAGGACGGCAGCCACCGACACGGCCGCGACCATCACCAGCGCCAAGGCCGCCAGCACTGCAAGCACCCTACGACGCATCCTCATCACCACCCCCCTGATCCACATACGCCATGAGCGCCATGATCTGCTCGTGCATCATGGTCCCGGTCCCGTTGCCCCCCAGCCGGTGGTAGGCGCGGTAGACGCGGTCGGCCTCATCCTGGATGGACACGCTGATCGGCTCGTGATGCACCACATGCCTGGTATGGATCTCCAAAAGCTCGGCCCGCAGGAGCGTGCGCAGCCCCGCCTCCATCGCCTGGTCGCGCGCCTCCTCCCTGCGGTGGCTTTTCAGCAGCCAGCCGCAGGCCCCGCCGATCCCGGTCAGCAGCATGGGGATCACCGCCTCCAGGAGGGTCTGCATAAGCTCGGACATGAATGCTTGAGCTCCTTACCTGTCAAAGTACGCAGACGGCCATGATGCCCACACTCACACGGTGATCAGCGGATTGTAGGAGAATTGCGCGTTGTAGATCCTGTTGTCGTTGGAGACGCCGAAAATGTCTCCCACCCGGATGAAGGTCCGCCCGTCGAACTGGCCCTGCCAGACGATGCAGTCGTCGGTCATGCCCATGAAAGTCGTCCAGATGCCCAGCTTCGACGCGTTGTCCAGGGTGAACAGCAGGTTCGCTCCGTTGAGCCTGGGACGCTGCGCTCTGATCCTGGCATGCAGCATGCCGCCGGTCAGCACCGCCGTCCCCATATAGTTGGTCACGTTGTCCGCTCCCGCTGTCAAATGCAGCTCACGGTCGCGCCACATGGTGTCCCCGCCATGCAGGATCGCCGAAGCCATCAGCCTGCCGAACGTGTCCGCCAGGGCGTCACCCGGGTGGATGTCCACATAGCCCGGGTCCGCGATCCCCCACGACCAGGCCCCACGCACCGTCTGCACCTGCGGCACCTGCACCGCGGCCCGCATCGACCGGTCGTACACGTGACGCAGGTCGATGCTCGGCCAGGACGAATCCCACATGGCAGGCACGAACACCACCTTCGCGCCGGGGAACAGGTCCACCGCATGCTGCAGGGTCGCCCGAACCGTCTCCTGGTAGGAGGACTGGCCCGAAACGCCGCCGTCGTTGCGTCCGCCGCCGATCAGCACCACCGCCACCCGGTCCAGGCTGTCTTTCAGGTCCGCTGCCGCCGTGTCCAACTGCTTGCCGAACCGGTCGCCGGAACCACCCAGCATGCCACTGCCGGATACCGCGTAGTTGCGGCACTCCAAGCCGAGCATGTCCGCGCAACGGCGCGTCATGCTCATGGTCGACGGGGCGGAGGTGCGGAAGCCCGCCATGTACGAGTCGCCCACACCCACCAGGATCGTCCGGGGCGTCACCAGCCCCCCATGCCAGGCCTGGAGCGCGTCCTGCGTCCTCGACCCCTTCTTTCCTATCAGACCCGCCAGGGCCGCGTCGGCCTTCACGCCTGACTGGACGGCGAACACCTCCGCCTCGTCCCGCGCCTTGACCGCATCCGCACAGGCCTGCCGGGCCTGCGGGGTGATATCCCCAACCGGCCCAGGGATCGCCACCGTGCGCTTGTCCATAATCTGATCCGTCATTTGTTCTCCTTACTTTGTCATGGTCCAGTACCCGTAGCCGAGCATCTCCGTCACATCATCCTTGGCGGCCGTCATCCGCCAGGAGCCCGAGGACCTGGCCTTCCAAATGTCGGCGTTGAAAGCCTGGGGCGGCATGTACACGCACGCCTCCCCGTCCGGCCCTGCCGCGTCGCAGGGGCGCGTATACCATGTGGAGCCGTCCGGGCCGTCCATTTCGAACCGGCAATCCCAGTCGGTCAGGTCCACCGGCTTGAACCCGTGTCCTGCATCCTGCTCCCACAGGACACCCACTCGGTTCGTCGCACCACGCAGGAGCAGCAGGTCACCCCTGCCGACCCGCTCCGCCAGCACGCCATCACTCATCAGCGGACTCCTCTCATGCCAGGCTGATCACTGTCACCGTCATGGAAACCGATCCCACCGGGGAGGCACCCGACACCGTGGACCTCCCGTACAAAACCACATCCACGTCACGGTCCACCATCGTGGAGGATGACCCTCCGAAATCATCACCATTCGCCGTCACACCAGGGAAAGTGCCCGCAGCGGCTCCACCTGCCAGGCATTTCAACAGGGGCATGCCGTCACCGGTCTTTGCTGCAGTCACTGATATGAGCAGAACGGCGTTCCTCTTGCCGTGCGACGTGTCACGCGCCGCATGCACTGACACCAGCCGGGTCCAGCCGCCGCCCAGCGATGCACCGGGCGAAGACCCTGAGACCGTGGAGAAGACCGGCGTGGTCCTCATGATGCGCTCCTGCTGCTCGTCCAGCCTGCGGGTCACCTGCGCGATCTCCGTGCCCGTGGGACGGTTCGCCTCGCGCTTCTCCCGCTCCAGGCGGCGCTGGTCACGCACCCGGTTCGCGGACTCGTCCATCCTTCCGGGCGCGTACTTGGCACCGGTCATGACATCACCCTCTCCCTGGCCTGCACGGTGGTCCAGTCCGACCCCGAGGAGCCGGACACGTCCGTCACCTTCAACCGGAGCAGCCTGGGCCCCAGGAACAGGTCGTCGACCTGCACATCCACCCAGTCGCCCGGCGCGAGGGGCGTCTCCTGCCCCACATCCAGCCCGTAGGTCACATCAGGCCTGCCACCGTAAGCCAGGTCGTCGCGCGCATGCCGCCGCAGGGTGTCCAGGTCGCTCACCGTCGTATGCTCCGTGTCCTTCGACTGCAACAGGGGCAAGCCGGGGATGCCCTCACCCGCACGGCACATGAGCGTCCTGTCCTGATCCTTGCCGCCCGCCGCATACACCTGACCCGTCATGGACGCGCCCTCGCCCTTCACCCCGGTCAACATGACCCGCTGACCAGGGGCCATGGCGGTCAGCACACCCAGGCCGTCAGCCGTGTACATGTGGTCCACGATCTCCGGCTCGCTGCGCAGCAGCCACGACAGTCGCCCCCCGCCGGAGAGGACCGGGTCCATGCGTATCTCGTCCCCATCCTCACGTCCAGCGAGGTCCGACAGCCGGTCCGCCGTCGTCGCCAGGTCATACCCCGCGTACGGCAGGTCATGCGCCGACCCGCCATCCACCGGCGGCAGGTCAAACGGCAGGGCACCCCACTTCATCGCCTCACGCACCAGGCCAGAAGCGATGTCACGATACGAGCCGCGCAATTCCAGCAGCCAGTCCCCCGCCGGATGGTCCTGATCGATGAACACGTCACCATCACGCCAGGAAGAGTCCAGCCGGTGGCTCATCACCAGCCGTTTCGACAGGATGCTCCACCCGCCCCCGCACTGCAGGTCCAGGGTCGCGGTCTTCGGGTCCCACTGGTAGCCGGTCAGCCAGCCCGCATGCACCACGTCACGGCCACGCACCGCAGCCAGGATCACACCCCAAACGCGCATCACCGCGAACAGGCCGGCAGGCACCCGCAAGGCCACATCCGAATACACGACCTTCACGTCCAGGCTCCCCGGCTCACTGATCGAATCCAACCATTCGCATGACGAGTACGGCAGGGCGAACATAGGCCCTCCCTGCGCGTCGAACACCAGTATCCTCAAAGGCTCCACCGTCATCACCTCCATGCAGGGCGCACCATCATCGACACCCGGGCACCCTGAGAGACCGTCACATGCACCGTCGAGACGCCAGGCGGGACACGCCAGGGGCGGTTCACCGACACGGCCCCCGCGCCAGGCAGCATGTCGCGAAAGTCCAGGTCCAGACCATCCGCATCCCCACGCCACTCCACCACCCCGTCCCCGCAGGACAGGCGCAGACCCGACACGCGCCCGTCCACACGCACACGGGGCCATGACGCGGCCAGCCCGTCATTCGACACCGTCAGCGGGCCGGACCCAGCAGGGCCGAACACCGTCTCCGCGCCATACTTCAAAGGGTCGGGACAGTACAGGACCAAGGCGAACGTGAACACGTCCCCGCGCACCCACATGGAAGGCTCCGGGTCATCGGCCAGCCAGCACACCGCGCCCCGCTCCCCCGACGCGTCCTCGACCGTCAGGGTCAGCCGCCTGCCGGCCAGGTCGTTAATCCTGTCGCGCCAAGCGGCCGCCTCCACACTCGAACGGGCCACGACGGCCCCGTTGACGGTGACCGTCCTGCCCGCCGACGTGAGCCGGGCAGGCATGTAGCACCCGTCCTGCTGGGGGATGTCCACACCCTCCTCGCGAGGCTTCACCGCACCGAACCAGCCGGTCACACCGGCATCCGTCAACCATCCGGCCCCTTGCTGCCCGAACCCCATGTCATGGAAAGTCAAGGTGTCGGCTGGACTGGTCACGCGCACCCTCACAGCACGCCTCCAAATCCTGCCATCGCCCTCCGGTCCCTGGCGTTGATGGCGGCAATGACCACACCAGGATCCTGTTGGGTGATCCGGTAGGTCGGCGCATACTCCACCTGACGCCCCTCCTGGATTTTTGCCCCGGGTGATACCAGCCCCGTCGCCCCGCTCCGGGTCAGGTCGGAAAGCCGCCCATCTAGGGTCATGCCTCTTGCCATACGGTCCATGCTCCTGTTCACGAACCTCCGGCTGTCCTCGATGCCTTCGGCCATGCCGCGCCCTATCATCACGCCCACCTGGTCACGGAAGACGCGCGACGGGGAATTGATACCGAGCACTCCTTCCGCCCATTCGACAGCCTTGCTGCCCATGCTGGTGACGGTCCTCTTGAGACCCTCGAATTTGGATTTGATCCCGTTGATCAGGCCGTTCACCACCTGTCTTCCCGCATCTATCAGCCAGTTCCCCGCGTCGGACAGTTTCCCGATGACCAGGTTCTTGATTCCGGCGATCTTGTCCCCGACTTCCGTCACCTTCTGCCCGACCGTGTTGACCATCCCCTGCCATATTCCGGAGAAGAACCCGCTGATGGTTCCCCATGCGTTGTTCCATGTCGTGCTGATGAATGAGAGCGCGTTGCCGATGGTGGTCTGGATGCTGTCGACCACCGGGGAAAGGAACGCGAGCATGCTGTTCCACACCCTGGAAAAGAACCCGCTGACCGCTCCCCAAACGTTGTTCCAAGCGGTGCTCACATAGGAGAGCACGGTGTCGATCATGGCTTGGATGGAGTGTATGGCGGGGGCGAAGAAGTCGACGATGCTCTGCCAGGTGGCGGTGAAGAAGCTGCTGACTGTTCCCCATGCCCCGCTCCAGTCGCCCTTGATCAACTGGAGCACGGCCACTATCACCGTGCGCACGGCGTTGATGGCCGTGGACACGACCCCGCTGATCATGGTCCAGACGGTCTGCACGATTGCGTAGATGCCCGTCCACACGGAGTGCATGACCCCGCTGGTCTGGTCCATCTGCGAGGAGATGAAGCCGGTCATCCAGCCGAAGACGGCGTTGATGCCATCCCTGACAAGCTGCAGGGGCCTCAGTATGAGAGCGCCGATCACCGTCCACACGTTGCCGATGAAGCCCTGGACACCCTTCATAGCCCCGACCAGCCATGAGTGTATGGCCTGCCATTTGGAGGAGATGGTGGAGGAGAGCGAGTCCCACAGGCCCGAGAACCAGCCGGACACACCGTTCCAGACGCTTTTCACCTTGTCCAGAGCGCTGTCGAAAACCCCGGTGATGGTGCCCCAGGAATCCGAGAAGAACCCGGTCACGCTCTGCCAGGATGATTTGACCCAGTCGGTGAACCCGGCCCAGATCTTCCTGCCCGCCTCGGTCTTCGTGAAGAACAGGGCGAGGGCGGCCACGACGGCTCCGATGGCCAGGACGAGCATGCCGATCGGGTTCGCGCTCAGGACCGCGTTGAAAGCCAGCTGCACCGCCGATGCCGCCTTGGTGACGGCGCTCCATGCCAACTGCGCGTTCTTGACCAGGCCCACACCCGTGGCCAGCTGCTTCAGCGCCGGGAGTACGCCGCCCAGCTGCTTCATCATGTCGACGGTTCTCGCGATCCCCGTCGCGGTCGATGCCACAGTTCCCGCTACCCCAGCCAGCTTTCCGAGACCGGAGCTGACGATGGCCAGGCCCTTGCCTGCCGCTACGACGCCGGCGATCCCAGCAGCGAGCGGCAGCAGCCAGTGCCCGTTGTCGCCCGCCCATTTGAGGGCGTCGCCGAGCAGCTGGACGGCCTTCGTCGCCAGCCCGGCGAGGCCGGATATCCTGGCGTACCCGTTGAGCTGCCTGAGCATGGATGAGGCCAGGTCGATCGCCGTCTTCACGTTCCGGACGATGCCCTGGATGACGGATTCGACGGCCTTGCCCATGTCGGCGCTGCCTTCGCTTATCTGTGAGAAAGAGGAGCCGAGCTGTTCCTTCAGGTCCGCGATCGGTCCTGAAAGCGGGGCGAGGTATCCCTTAACCCGCCCTGCAAGGCTCTGGAGCGCGGGTATTGCGTTCTCGATGCCGTGCTGGAGGGATGCCCCGACGCTCTCCATGGTCGGTTTGGCCGATGCGGTGAAGTTGTCGATCAGGGGGATCGCCTGGTTGAACAGGCCCCTCAACCCGTCCAGGACGGGTTTGCCGACCGTCTCCCCCATGCGGCTCAGGGCGGCCTTGACGTTGGCCAGCGCACCCTGGAATGTGCCGCCGGCGGACAGGGCAGCGTCCCCCAGCCCCTCCTGCATGGCGTCGGCGAAGGTCTGGAAGTCGATCTTGCCTTTGGACACCATGTCGGACACTTCGGCGCTGGTCTTGCCCAGGTGTTTGCCGAGCAGCTGGAGGACGGGGATGCCGCTGCTCATGAGCTGGAGCATGTCGTCGCCCTGGAGCTTGCCCCTGGCGGCCACGGAGCCGAAGATGGTGCCGATGTCGGTCAGGCTGCGTCCGCTGATCTGGGCGGTGTCGGCCACGGTTTTGAGGACCTTGGTCATTTGCTCGCCCGAGGCCACGCCGGAGGCTGACAGGCTGGCGGCCACGGTGGCCGCGTCCCCCAAGCCGAAGGCGGTGCCCTTGACGGCGGCCATCGCGTCGTTCATGATCTCGGACACGTCGCCCGCCGAATGCCCGAGCCCCTTGAGCTTGGCCTGGGCGTTCTCGATCGCCAGAGCCCTGTCAAAGCCGCCTTTGGCGGCAAGGCCGACAATGCCGCCTGTGAGGGCACCGATGGTGGTCAGGCCTGCCTTGCCGACCTTCGTGAACGCCCCGCCGAGCCTGCTGAACAGGCTCTTCGACCCACGGTCGGACACCTTGTCGATGGAGTCGCCCAGGTCGCCTTCGATCTTCCTGCCGAAACCTCGCCCGGAGGGCTCCACCTGCACGTATACGGTGCCCACGTCCTGTGCCATCGGGTGCTCCGTTCTTGATTGTGATTGGGGCCCGATGGCGGTCGGACGCGGTTGTCTGTCAGTGGATGTGGTACCGGTCCCTGAGCCGGTCCCTGCGTTCCAGGCGTTCCCGGCGCTGTTCCCCGGTCTCCGGGTTCGGCGAGCCCAGGAAGTCGCTGCGGCTGTCGGCCCAGGGCCTGTAGCCTTTGCGTTTGAGCCTGCCCTCCAGTTCCATCTGGTCCCAGAGGGCGATCTCCGCCCCTGTCGGAGTGTAGGACCATCCGGCCAGCGCGGCGAAGCTGTTGCTGGTCCTGTCGCGCAGGATCTCCCTGGTCAGCCCCCACGCCCTGCCGAGGGCCAAGCTCGCCCTGGGTTTATGGCCCTTGGGTGCGTCCAGCCAGTCCAGGAAACGGACCGGCCGCCATGTGCGCCGGTATCGGGTGAGCCAGTCGGCGTCTAGCGCGCTGTGGTGCTCCGCTTCGAGGATGAGGAGGTAAACGCTTTTGGGTCTACGCCGCTTTCCCTGGCCCAGGCCCGGACGATGCCCGCCAGCCATCCGAGCGCGTTGCCGCTGGAACGCAGCCTGTTCCACAGGTCCGGCTGCATCTGCTCGAAGTAGGCGAGACAGACGGCCATGGCATGGTACTGCTCCTCCTCGCTGAGCACGACCCTGCTTTTGATGATCAGGATGGTCTGCACCAGCTCGATGGGCAGGTCCGCGCTGTTCAGGTTGGGCAGGTCGAACTTGAGCCCCAGCGCCTCCAGGCGGACGTCGGGGTACTTTTGCGCGTCCTCGTCGATCTCGGGCTGAACTTCCACATAATCGGTGTCGCTCATGGCGGTCTCCTATTGGTTTGATGCTCGGCGGTCGGATGGGAAGGTCCCCTCCCCGGCGAGACCGCCATCAGGCTGGGGAGAGGAAGTGTGGTGCCCCTGCGGGTTCCGCATGGGATCGGGTCAGGACTTTTTGGCGAGTGAGCCCTTCGTGCTTGGCGTCGCGGAACTAGGCAGGAGCCCGTAGGCGTGGAACTGGAAGCCATCCGCCCCTTTGAACATGCCCAGGGTGATGTTGAAGGTGACCACCTCGGTGTCGGAGAAGGTGACGTCGTCCCGGTCGGTGACCTTGGCCTTCTGACCGCACACGACGATGGGGTTGCCGTTCTGGTCCAGAGCGGCAAGCACGAACCCGTATTCGATGTTGCTGGTCGCGTCCTTGACATGCAGCGCCCCATTCTTGTCCGCCTTGGTGCCGAAGTACGCCTCCACGATGTCCTTCGTGGACTCGATGCCGGGGATCTGCAAGGTCCACTGGCCTGGTGCCGACTCAGACACGACCACGTCCCCGTTGTGGGCCTTGATCTCCGTGGTGTCGCCGGGCTCGGGGTGAAGCACCGCCCCGTCCTCGCTGTTGTAGCCGACCGGTTTCTTGCCCTCCGGGGGCTGCCAGTCGGTGGATGTGGGCATGGTGAACGTCTCCCCCTTGGGGAAGAGGAAGAGCGCGTAATCCTTGATGAGTTTGACCAGGTCCGCGTTGTTGCCGGAGCTGATGTACGAGTTGTCTGCCATTGCTTGCCTTTCGGTTCGATTGCTGATGATGAAAGGGCATGTGGCGGCATGCTCGCTTGTTTCGCTGCTACTGTGTGCGCGCCTGAAGGAGCAGGACCGCGTAAGCGAAGACGAGCCCGTCCTCCTCCTGGCGGACGGGGCCCGAATCAAGGGCGGCGGATATCACCGGCCCGCCGCCACCTGTCTCGGTGATGGTGTGGATGATATCGGCGGCCAGGTGCTGCGCTTCGATGAAGTCGCCGCTGCCGTCCAACCTGCGCACGATCACGCTCACCCTGACACGCACGTACTGGCTGACCGGCGTGGCCATGCCCTGCGGGTCGGCGACCAGCACACATTCCCTCTCCAGGTTTCCCCTGTCCCGCAGGGAGCCGAAGACGACCCCCCGGTCTTGGTACTCGCGGCGCAGCAGGGGCAGGAGCGTCTCCTCGACCCTGACAGGCCTGACGGGTGGGTGTTTCATACCCGTACCCGTCCGAGGGCCTGGGTGAGGGCACCGTTCCTGGTCTCGTTGGGCCCGTCGGTGATCATGGTCACGCCGTTCCTGGTGCGCCCCTGGGTCTGGTCGCGCACCTTGATGCGGCCCCTGGGGTTCGAGCCCACCGCCCGTTCGCAGGCATCATGGATGACCTGCTGCGTGCGGCCCCCCTTGAGCACCTGGTCGGAGAAAGCCCTCCGGTTGAACACGAACCTGCATCGTTTCGCCATGTCATCCCTCCCTGCGTCTGACGGTGATCACGTCGCCGATGTGCCGTCCGGCCCGGTCCAGCCAGACGGCCACCACGCCCACGACCACGCTCATGCGGCCCCTCACGTCGAGCAGGTCGGTTTCCCTGATGCCCGTCTCGGTGTCGGACCTGATGTAGACGGTGTGGTCGTACTGGACGGGGAGCGAGTCGGTCGACCCTGGCTGCTCCTGCGAGGCGGGGGCGACCAGCGCCTGGAACGAAGCCCAGAGGGCGGGCGAGGCCTGGACGGTGTTCCCGTCTTGGTCCGTAGTCTCCCGCCCCCGGTACACATCGACCCGCTCCATTACTCGCCCTGTCTCATGCCGATGGCGAAGGCCCTGGACTGTCCGGCCCCGAGGGACCGTTTCTCACTGTCCAGCAGATACAGGTCGCCCAGCGGGTTGCTGAACGTGTACCCGCTGGTGAACGGGCCTGTGGTGTCGTTGACCTGGGAGGCTCCAGGCGGCAGGCCGGACTCGTCAACGCTCATGGCCCGCTGCACCATGGCGCAGCAGATGTCCGCGCACAGGCCAGGTTCGCGCCGTTCGGCCTCCCTCCAACCCGGGCAGGTGGACCTGATCCTGCGGGAGGCCCGAGAGAGCAGCACCACAGCCTTGTCGCGCTCCGGTCCGGTGAGTTCATGCCAGCCGGATTCAAGTTCCGATACGGTCGCGAACGCCTTGATTTCCTCGGTCTTCTCGGTCAAGGCTTCCCCTGGATGTCCTTGACGCTCTGTTCGCCGGTGTCCAGGTTCCTGACGATCTCGACCATGCTCCCGTCGGGCCTTGCCGTCTGGAACCGTTCCATGCGCCCGGCGGGCGGCTCCTGCGGTTGAACCTCCTCAGCGAGTTCAGGGCCCGAGGGCTCGGTCGCCTCCGCAACCTCTTCCGGCTCCGTGACCTCTTCAGGCTCCGGTTCCGCTGGTTTCCTAGTTCTGCCCGAGTTCCTCCTGGTTGTCGCTCCTTTAGCCATTGATGACGCCCTTCAGGCGTGCGGCGGCCTTACCGCCGAAGACGCCCAGACCCACGTAGAATTCGATGCGGGTGCGGTAGACGGGCTTCTCCTGCAGCTGGCCGAGGTCCATCACGGACACTCCCCCGTTGGTCAGGCCGGTGACGGCCTGGTCGCCCACGGTGGAGCCGAACTTGACCGCGTAGATGCTGGTCGTGTCGGTCTTGGTCCCCTGGGTCTCGTCCTGGGCGAGGATCTGGCTGCCGTCGGGGTTCTGCCCGGCCTCCAGGATGGGGATGCCGTTCCACTGGATGGCGCGCTTGCCCGCGATGTCCTCCTCCAGGACCGCGTCCAGGCTGACGTGGCGCAGGGCGGAGCCGATCTTGCGGATGATTGCCGCGTTCGCGTACAGAGCGCCGTTCTGCCCGTTGATGCCCGGCACGGCCGCCAGCAGGTCGTCCAGCTTGTCGAGGAAGGCGTGGATGTCCTTGTTGGACTCGCCCACGATGGGCAGGCCGTTGCCGCCGGCCTCCAGGACCTGTTTGCCGACCAGGCGCTTGCGCAGCCCGTCGAAGCCCTTGGTGTCGACCTGCGTGTCCCCGTTGAAGAACGCGTCTTGGAACTTGTAGCTCAGGGCCTTGGTCTTCAGCACTGTCTGTTCGGCGCGCTGGTCGTTCAGGTTGCTGCGCGTCTGCTGGATGAACCGGTCCACGTCCGCGTCGCCGCCGAGGATCTTCAGGGTCTCGGTCTTCTGGTTGACGGTGCCCGTGGATTCGCTGTACGCCTCGTTGACGTTACGGAACTCCACGCCGGGCAGCATGGCCTCCTCGTTGTAGGCGAAGGCGTTGCCCTCGATATCCATGAACGGCAGACGGTCCAGTATGGGGCTGGTCTGTGTGAAGGTCTCCAGCACGCCCTTGGCGAGCATGTCCTGGGACAGCTTCGCCGATTCCTGTAATGTGATGGCCATATCTCATGGCTCCTTTCGTGTGATGCGCTACTTGTCCGCGTAGGCCCCGGCGATCATCTGCGACGGACTCATGTCGGACACCGGCTGGGCCTTCGTCAGAGGCGGGGCTGGGGGCAGTTTGCTCTCTTGCTGTTTCCTGGTTTCTCCGATGATCTTGGCCAGTGCCTGTGCGTGCTCCCTGAGCTGGTCCCCGTCTCCGGAGAGCATCTCCACCACGGACCGGTCCAGTCCTGTCTCCTTGGCGATGTCGCCGACCAGCTGGTCACGCTCCCGGGCGGCCTTCAGTTCGTCCCGTTCGCGTTCCGCCTTCTGAGCCTGTTCGCGCAGCTTGTCCAGTTCGCTCTTCTGCGCCTCCTCGATCTCGTCAAGCTTCGCGGCCTTGGCCTTCAGCTCGTCGTAGTCCGAGTACTTGGCGCGGATCTCCGCTGTGCGCTTGGACAGTGCACGGCTGAACTCCTTGGACTCCGATGACTCCTGGCCCTGCTCCGCACCCTGGTCGGGCCCGGCTTCCGGACCGGGCTGGCCTCCGCCGGAACCGGCGTCCCCCTGCGGGGAGTCGGCCAGGCGCATGTGCAGCCGGTCGTAACGGTGGATGAAATGCATGGGCATGGTTGCTCCTTGATAATCGGACGCACGATTAGCGACGCGGCGTGCGGGGTCCGCGGAAAACTTGATAGCCCTTCAGGGCATGGAAAAGGCCACCCCGGAAAGGGATGGCCAGAAAAGAAGTTGAAAGTGAGCTCAGGTTACGCCTTCGCGCCCTTCAGGATGTCCGCGTACTCCTGCCGGTCGTCCTCGTTGAGGCAGGAGAACGCCTGCACCAGCACGTCACGGGGGACATCCACCTTGTACGAGGGGATGGATGCCACAGCGTCGGACAGGGCGAAATACGGCTCTCCGGCCTCGAAACCGCCGTCAAGCGCTGTGAGTTCCCAGTCGTCCATGACCGGAGCGAGATAGGGCCTCAATCGGCGGAAGGCCTGTGCTGCTTCTTGATCAGTCGCCATGCCCTCTCCTTCTCCTTGCCTATTGTCGGGAACGCCGTGTTGATCATGTACCGTCCGTGGGTGTTCCGTTTTTTCTGCAGCCACACGCGGATTATCTCCTCATCAACCAGTCTATATCTTTCCTCCCGCTTCCCGTCCTTCATGCTCTTGACAAGGTCTGGTGCCGCTACGGTCTCCATGACCTCATACCTGACGCGCTTCTCGCTCCATGACGAAGGGAACGCGGTCTTGCCGGACACTTCTGTCCCTGGCCCGTGGTTGCCCAGGATGTGCTCCCAGACCTGCCGGTACGGCTGTATGACCTCATCGGGCCACGGCTTGGACAGCGTGTAGTGCCCGTCGCGCACACCCTCCGGGTAGAGGGCGCGCATGGCCTGGGTGACCTTGTCGGGGCTCGCGCCTCCGGCATTGATGACGCTCTTGCGGTACATGTCCCGCCATTGCGTCTGCGCCCGGGTGAGGGCCCGGTCTGCCCCCCAGCTCGGCACGACCTGGCAGCGGCAATGCCCGTTGTGGAAGGAGCCGCCGAATGTGGCGGTTTGCTCGGACCGGTAGGCGAAGCCCCTGCCGGCCAGCATGACGCAGAACGCGCACGGGCTGTCCCCTTTGGGGACCCTGGCCCATCGCGGCTTCGTCGGGTCGAGTCTGATGTTGGCCTGCATGGTGAGCCTGGCGCTGGTTTCGATCATGTCGGCGATGAACTGCATGGCGTCATCCGGGTTGGACAGGTCTGGCCACAGGTCATCCATGGTGAACCCGGACCGGGAGCGTCCCTCCTTCACCTGCCGGTAGGTCAGGCCCGGCGACCCGGTGTTGTTGAACCCGCCCTGTGTCTTCCACAGTGCCAGGTCGGGGTCGGTCAGACCGGCGTGCTCGAAGTCGGGGAAGTCGGCTCCGGCCGCCTGCTGCCAGAGCTGCCGGATAGTGTCGTAGTAGTCCTCGCTGAGCTGGCTGGCGTCCCTGACGTACTCGGCGACCAGCTCCTTCACGTCCTGCGGGTCACGGGCCAGCAGTTCCGTGATGTCCTCGCCGGCCGACTCGGTCAGGTTTCCCAGGTCGTCCTCATACCCCTTGTGCGCCCGCTCCAGCAGTTTCCGCAGTTCCGTCAGGGTTTCGCCGGTCGGTTTCAGGTTGTTCGCTTCCACCTGCGGCCTCCATGTTCATCCTGGCCCTGAGCTGGTCGATGTTCCCTTGCGCCCTGGCGGCCCGCTGCTCCTTGCGCAGCGTCCTTCGCTGCCGGTCGGAAAGGTCCAGCATGTCGTAGGTCACGTCGCTGTCAGCGGGCAGGATGCCGGCCTGCACCAGTTTGACCGCCGCGTCCGCAGCCGCAGCGCGGCTCGGCGTGGAAGGGTTGCGCCACTGGCAGGCGACCGCCTGCACGCTGCCGTCCGGTCCTGCCAGCTTCTGGGCGCGGTCGATGATCCGCTCCCAGGCGGGCCCGAACCAGGACTGGCATTGCTCGGCGGCCAGGCAGAGCTCCTTCTGGGCCTTGTCGATGGCCTCCGCGCTCGACGGGTTGTCGGTGAGCACCCCCATCATGTCCGGTGGCATGCTCGTGGCAGCCGCGAACATGGAGGCCGTCTGCCGCAGCTGGGCGCTGTGCGGCTCGAACGAGTACTGGGGGAACTGGCCCACTTCCGGCTTCTCCCCGTCCTTGTCCTTCGGGATGGCGAGGATGTGGTCCATCATGAGCTTCCAGGTAGGGATCTCGTTGTCGTTCTCGTCCCGGAACAGCTCCGGCTCGACACCCAGGAAGTACCTGGGCGGCACGGAGTACAGCTCGGCCTGCATTTCGCTGCGCAGGAAGGTTCGCACCGCGCTGTCGGTCAGGCTCATGACGGTGCGGCTGATGCGGCTGCGACCGAAAGGCCGCTTCGCGTCCGGCTTGTAAGCCAGCAGCTCACACGGGATGCGGCCTGTGTTCGGCGTGCAGTCATACACCTGGTACCCGGGCCCTGCGGGGACTATCACGACCGTATGCTCATAGTCCATGAGATAGATGCTCTGGACGGTCTTCCCGTCATCGGTTACCTCGAACAGAAGAGCCGAACTCAGGCCGTGACGGCGTTTGTCCCAGATGCCGGTGGCGTTGTCGGCGCTGAACTCCTGGATGATCGCTTCCGGTTCCCCGATGGAGGTATCGCCACGCAGGACAGCGATGAAGCTGCAGGAGTGGACCAGGGCGTCAGCATGGGCCGAGGTAGCCGTGTTGCGCAGGTCGTTCTCGTCCAGCAGATCAGCCACCTTGCGGGACAGGTCCGAACCGTCCTGCATGGTGACCCCGTCCAGTACGACACGGTTCGCCAATGCCTCGACCGCCTTCTCCGGCCAGCCGACCACGATCTCGATGTCCTTCGCGACCGGCGGCAGGCTGTAGCCGATGTCCTTGAGCTCGTTGCGCCCGTCGTAGTACTTCGACCGCAAACGGTTCCTCCCGCGTTTCTCCAGGAGGCGGCGCAGGAGCCTTCGGTACAGGTCCTGTTCAGCGGCAGTGAGGCCCCTGATGGTCTGTGGGAGCATGATCATCTGATAAGCCTCTGCTTTCTGTCGGGGTCGCGTTTGGTCACCACTGTCCCGTAAAGGGCCAGCGTGCAGGCCACGAGCGGGCTGATGTCGATGTCGCTGCCCATCTTGTTCCACCCGAAGGCCCCGCTGTTGCCGATGTTGCGCGTGGTGGCGTTGGCGACCGCCACATCCAGGGCAGGCTGCGCCGAGCCGCCCAGATGAGTGAGCCTGCCGTCCCTGAGCATGTCCTGGAAACGCCCGCACGCCCGTCCCATGTCCTGAGCCGTCGTGGTGGTCACCCTGACATGCCTGGCTTTCAGGTCCGGCAGGAGCGCCATGGCGGGCGACTGGGCGTCGATGACCACCGCCGCGGTCCTGCCCCACCGTTCGGCGATCCATTCCACGGCCCAGGCGGTGCCTTTCGACCGGGTGGGTTCGAAGGCCTTCAGTTCGATGTGGGCCGACCCGTCAGGGTGCTTCACGCAGCCGCCGATGGCCAGGCTGGACCGGTCCGGCGGCATGTCTATCGCATACCCGACCAGCCCCTCCACGTCAGGATCGTCCACCGCCGTTCCCGACCACTGTCCAGGGTCGATGGCCGATGATGCCACGTTCTCGTCCCAGATGCCCAGGCCCTCGCGTCGGAAGCTGTCCTCGCCCAGCAGGTTGCGCATGCGCTGAATGGCCTCCCCCGAGGTGCGCTTGGGGTAACTGGGGTTCGCCTTGCGCCATTGCGCATGGTCGTTCGTATCGGCGTCACGGTCGGCGCTGAACTCCACGTACAGCATGTCCTTGGACTGCCCGCTCAGGGCTCGCTGCCGTTTCTCGGTGAACACCTCAGCAGGGTCGCCCGGCTTGGGCGGGGTGCCCATGAAGACGATGAGCGGGTTAGTCGCGGTGTTGGTCGCGGGTATCATGTCATCCAAGGCACGTTCGGTCAGGATCTGCGCCTCGTCGAACACCTCGACGTCCACATCGTCGAAACCACGGCCGAACCCCTGCTCACGAGCGCCGAACATGATGCGACTGCCGTTCGTGAACCGGAGCTCCTGCTGCCCGTTCGCCCTCCGTGGAGGACCAACATAGCGTCGGAGCACCTTGTTCTTGGCCAGGGTGGCCATGCTCATGAACGTCTCGTCCGACGTCCTCGTACGGTGCGCGGTCCACAGGACCTTCGTGCCAGGGGTGAGCATGCACTTGATGAACACGTTGCTGCCCACGGTGAAGGTCTTGCCGACCTGGCGGCAGATGCTCATGACTACACCGCCGACCCCCGCCGCGTACCTGCCCGCACCCGTCCTGGCCAGCATCAACGTGCCCAGCCCCTGCTGCCACAGGTCGTACTCGATGCCCGCCTTGGCCGCCACGCGCTGCACGCGTGGGAAGTCGCTGGAAACGATGCCCTCCGGCTGCACCAAGTGGGCGGCAAGCTCAGACAGTCTCCGGTCTGAACCCATCATCCACCACCTCGGCATCCTCATCATCAAGCACCAGGCCCGAGTCAACCCTGTCGTCCAGCTCCCTGCCGACCGACAAAAGCTGCTTGGAAATTCCCGCTATGGCCGTGGCCGGGGTCTCATCATCGGCGAGGGCCTTCTTGAGCACGTCACGGCTGAAACGCAGCAGATCCTCATACGAGTCATCCATCATCCGGTCGAAGTCGGCGCGGTTCAACGACGCATCCACCTGCGGCGACACCTGCACGACCACCTTCCCAATCTTGCCGCAGGTTGGCTCGCCTTGCTTCCTGCGCGCACGGTACGAGGCCTGACGACACTTGGCAGAGCAGTACTTGGCGGAAGGTCTCGCATTCCGGGGCATGCGGCCACCGCACCATTGGCAAACGGCCATACTCCCCACCTCCTAAGCCTCCTGCTCCCGTAACGCGTTACGGTTCCGTCACCCGGGGAGAGATCGGCACTGCACCCGAGGTTGCTGAAGTCCGTCCCCCGGGGGTCCCTCCCCCAGGGTTCACCAGTCGCCGCTGGTCTTCAACGGCAGTGAGGTCGCCTTGACGTCGGTCGCGTGCCCGTGCTGTCTGATTTGTCGTATTCGTTGTCGCGCCCATTCTGGCGTGTGGTTGCTTCGTATACGGTTGCACCATCTGTGGGCGAGGAAGCAATTGTTGTAGTCGTATGGCGAGCCGCCGCGTGAAACGGGTGTCTTCTCGTCGACTTCCGCCGAGCCTGGCAGTCCTGCGGGCAGGGTCTTGTCGACGGGTTCGCCGCATAGCCAGCACACGTCGTAGGATGCTTTGACCCTTGCTATGATCTGGTCGCGCCTCCACCCGTTGGCCCGGCGTCGGTTAGTCCTGGTCATCCGGTGTCTGGGTGATGGCGGTCCATGCGCCTTGCGGGTAGGCTGCGATGGTCTTGTAGTGTCGGCCCCAGAGGGTGAGGGTGCCAGTCCTCTTGTCGACCCGGTAGCCTTTGGCTCCCGGCACCTGGGTGGTGGACTGGCCGGGGTGGGTGATGATGTACATAGCTACCCTCCTACTCTCCGAGCTTGCCTGCTGCCGCTTCCAGCGAGGAAGTGATTCTGTCTTCAAACTCTGCGCCATGTACTCTTGGGGCAACCGCGACAAGAACGCCTCCGATATCGCGGATTTCCGTATATGCGGTTGGCAGGTTGAATTCTGCGGTTGCGGAACCCAGTTCAACACCAGTGTCTTCGTCCTTGATGCTGATTGTCAGTCTGCGACTGATGGGTTTCATGAGTCCTCCAAGGTGAAGGTTGCCCGGCTCGCGTCCATGTGAAGGGAAGTAAAGTTTGGCGTGGCCGGGCAAGTATGCCGATTTCATAACTTTTTGCATTAATTGGACAGCTGTCAGCTGTATCGTCGCTCTTCTTATCGGGTAGTGAAACGTTTCTATTCCTAACGATATGAAAAGAAACGCAGAGAAAAAAGAGATGACAGACAAAGCGCTGAATATGGCTCTGCGCCTTTGACTTTATCAATAAAGTACTCTACTTCCGAAGAAGATAAAAAAGTAAAAGAACTCAGTGGTCACATGCCCAGCCTTATGCTTGCTTTGGAGATATATGACTACCCAGTAAATCGAGAGTTAATAATCTACTATTCTGGAACTTCGGAAGCGGTTCGCAAGAGATTAGAACGTCTCCTAGATACAATTGCTTCGACAAAACCGAATTAAATACTAAGCTTCAAAAGCCAAATAACTGCCCTTTGGGTATCTTACTTGATTTCATCCTCTTCTTGTGCTTTCTTGATGTCATCTGCCTGGACCAATTTAATCAGGCTCTTAAGCAACCAAAGTAATCGGAGAATTCCATTCAAACAGATCAAAACAGCTAGCTCAAAAAACCAAACGGCAGCATGTTTCAATGGACTATATAGTACCAATACTGCAATCAAAGCCAAACCGGTTCCCAGGAAACCGGCGCTACTGACCGATATCCAATTACGAGTCAAAGCTTTTCCGGCTCTTGCTCTCAACTTCCGCAATATGTCGACTGTGGAGAGACCGAAAACAACAACAACTCCAGCAAAACCGGCGACCATTGCGGAAACGCTAAGAATTGCCAAGAAAATCGAAGATTGTTGATCCACAGAAGCTTCAATCAAGCCGTGCCATATATGAGGAAAATCCGGGAGAGCATCCAGCAACCAATGCAACAAAACGATGACACATAAAGCCAGATTTACCTTGCCGGGATCATCTTTGATAAAAGCAGAGCAGCGTATGACAAATGATAAACGCCGCATCATAGCTCTCCAATTCCACAGTTCTTATTCTCTAATCTTTTTTCTAAATTTAGTTATTGCATCCATCATTGCTGCAAGCACAGATTCTGGTGAGGGCTCGTCGTTTTCCGAAGCGCCAACCTGTACCGTCTCGCAATATTTCTCCTTTAGGAAGTCGATAGGGTCTGTCTCTGGATGTTCATCACCAGGTTGAACGACTGTAGCCTCTAGTTTGGACAGTTTCCGATTCGGTTTCTCAGAAGCATCTACAATCTTCTTTACTTCTTCAAGCATCTCGTCAGGCCCTGGACCAAGTGCTCTTGCGTGGCCAAAGCTCAACGTAACGCCGATTGACATCTCCCGTTTTGTTATCTGACTCAGCTCCCCAACCGCTGCATCAACATGAGATCCCTCAATTTTTTCATCCAAGTCAGCATCAGGAACTTCAGTGAAAGCAAAACTCAGCCTTTTCGCCCCAATCGCAGTCCTCAATCGTTTTAATGCATCCTTCGTGAACACTGGGTTCAGCGCGAAGACTCTATTAGTTTTCACATCATCAATGAATGAATCAACCCAATCACTTATGGCTCTAGCCGAAGGTCCATTGGAGCTCCTCATTACAGCGATATAACGAGTACCGGCAACCGGAAGAATATAGCAGGGTTCAAGGATATTGGTGATTCCGAGTTCAGCCGCTTTTGACACTAGGCTCTCAACGCTACCGCCGACATTCTGAACATCAGGCCAATCGATCCTAGGGCGTAACTTACAAAGATACAGGTAATCGACAGATGGAGTTGTACAGCTTCTAGCAGAACAATGATAGCGACGACCACCAAAAGAGTTCCACAACAATGTTGAATTGGAACCCTCTTTTTCCTCAATAGCTTCTTTTTGCTTAATATCTTCGAAAAGTCGTTTCCATCTGTCTTCGCTCCAAGGACTTGCACATTTCGCCTGATCAGTTTCTACGCCTTCATAAAAAACAACTTTTCGCGTTTTAACAACCATGTTACCTTCGTCCCTCAGCCGATTAGGGTATAGATAACACGATAGCATAGAAGGCAATCGTTAATTACTACGCGTAAGGGTCGGACATCTCTGCCCGACCCTGACACTGAAAACGAACTATATCAAATATAGTGTAACAGTTGACTTCTGTCAAGCGCAGGCGACAAGTTCTCCCGTGTCGAAAGTCCACTGCCCTCGGCTTCCTGCTTTCACCGCCGATGGCAGTTTCCCGCGCTTAAGCCACATGTCCACCCTGTTCCTGGTGACTTTCCTGCCGGTCTGCCATTGGGTCCAGTCCGCCGCAACCTTTGGCGTACAGGTAATGGTCTGCCCTTGCAGCTCCTCCACCCTGGCCCGCCTGAGCGCCGACACCGACCAGGTGCTGCCGCAGGCTGGACATGTAACCATCTGGTCATCTGCCACTCCTGGAATGTCGGTCCTGCATGCCGGGTTGAGGCAATGCCCGTGGATGATCCTCTCCTCGGGTGGTGTGATCCGTAGTTTGACCCGCCGGTACGCGTTGGCGAGCTGCCTGTAGTCGCGACCGCTATTGGGCGCGTCCGCAAGCCGGCCCATGCTGGCTTGTAGCCTTTCGATGAGCTTGGGTGCTTTGCCTGCCCAGAGTCCGATGTCGCCTGCCACGTCCTGGAGCGTGTCCTCGACTTGATTGTAGAGATCGGCGGCGCTGATGTCGATGGCCGCCGGGGCGAAAGCCGGATGCGCTCCTCCCCCGGTGCCGGGCGAATAGTGCACCTCCCGCCGTTCGACCCGCTTCAGCTCGACCAAGCCAAGCCTGAGCCCG
The DNA here is from genome assembly GCF_016100645.1 of Bifidobacterium sp. M0353. NCBI lineage: Bacteria > Bacillati > Actinomycetota > Actinomycetes > Bifidobacteriales > Bifidobacteriaceae > Bifidobacterium > Bifidobacterium sp. M0353. The sequence goes on from NZ_JACFSB010000001.1 coordinate 929,709, forward strand.
TGGATCGTCTTGGCGAGCTCCCGCCGATGGGCCTTGCACAAGGGGCCACGAGGCAGGTCCTCACACACAGGGCACCTGACATGCCTCCCATCAATCCGGCGTTCACCTTTCCTGTTCATCGTGTTTCCGTTCTCCTGACCCGTCACCGGCTCCATCCGTCAAGACTCCTTTTAATGGTCTGTTCCACGCTTCCTCGAATTCACGGACCTGCGCACCGCTCAGCCTCGGCAAGCCAGCCAGGCTCCCACGTTTCCGCCTGGGCGCCGGTCTGAACGGTTCGACGCTGATGGGGGCGGCGGCGCAGTCATGCTCAGCCAGGTACATTCCGTCCGGTTCCAGCCCGCAGGACCCGTAGACGCTTACCAGGTATGCCTGCCGCAGCAGCGGATCCCACATGATGCGAGCCAGGTTCCGGCCGAGGATGATCGCATTGGTAAGATCACGACCAGCCCGGATGACCCCCGAATCGTAGGACTCCCACACCCCGTCCTGCAGGCTGACCAGCCACCTGCCGCACGAACCGCAACGCCGGGGCTTCAGCCTCCCGTAATTGCCTTCAGGGCACAGGATGCGAAGCCACGGAGGCTTCCTCCCCCGCCCGGTCATGCGGCTTCTCCCAGCTGTCGGGCGACGGAACCCCATATCGTGTTCAGCTCGCCATCCTGCAGGCCGCTCGCCCGGCCACGAGCGTAGAAGTCCTCGCGGATCCGGTCCAGATTGTCGGGATGGTTCAGCCACCGCCCGTACAGCCAGTCATGCAGGGTCTGGTTCCGCCTCCCCTCCGGCACGGGAGTCATATCCGGCCTGCCCGAACGCTTCACCGGAGCCGCCAGCAGCGCGTCCACACCGTCCACGGGCCCGTGCGCTGGCGGACGGGCGGCCGGCGGTCCCGCCTGCACGCCTTCCACGTAACCGTTGTCCGCCAGCCAGGCTGCCAGCCGACCGGGGAGTACGGGGATCCGGTCCTTCGGCAGGTCGAGCAGCCGGTATTCGCCCGCGACGGTGCGGCTGCCTGCGCCGATCACATACCCCTTGCCTTCGCAGCGCACATCAACGGGGATGCCGGACGCATGCACCCGGTTCTTCAACCTGCCATGCAATCCTTCCGGCATCCGGTAGTACGCGTGCACGCCGCCCGAAGGGGTGCCCACCAGGTAGGTGGCGGGGAACCCTGTTGAACCATAGGGGGCGGCTTCCCGGTTCAGCACGGTCCAGCCGTCATCCCCGCCCGTCTTGGACACATCCATGTCAATGACCATCATGCCTTCACCCGGAACCACCGCATACACGTCACCGGCCGGACGCTTCGACGTGTCCACACGGGGGTCCGCGACACGACGCTTCCAGTTTTTCGCCACCTTCCGCCCGTCCGCGGGAACATACCCGCAGTTGAAGCCGAGCGGGCCGGGCAACGGCATGGGGTCGGCCTCGATGGGTTCCGGCCTGCTCGGCGTCTGCTCCTCCTGGGCTTCGCTGAGAGCCTGCTCCGACGCTTCCCGGTAGGGCCGGAACCGTTGCTCGTCACGTACGACAAGCACACGAGCCGACCGGCCGTCGACCCATTTGAAAGTGCTTTTCAGTCCGAGCTTGTTGACGGAGTTCGCGTGGGCCACAGCGGACTCGTTGTACGGGTTCGCGCCGGACACCACATACCCCTGGGCGACGATGCTGTCCACGATCCACTGCTCCGCCTGGCTCAGATCGTTCGAATCGCCGATCACCACATCACGGTACGGTTCATCACCCTCCAACTGCCACAATTTGCACGACGCCATGATGAACGGGGCCGCGCCATGCTCGGCACGGAACCCCAGCAGCGGGGCGAACTCGTCCGGAGACCTCCCGTCCCTCATGCGGATATACACGAACCTTCTCGCCGACGCGGCCGTCATCGTAGTGATCACAGGATTGTTCGTCGCGATCACGAACGTGCACTTCGGGGCGAAACTCACCGCGTTCTCCTGAATACGCCGAGCCACCACCGTATCCCCCGTGCTGATCTTCTTCAACAGGGTCATCTGCTCCAGGCTGATCGTATCCGCATCCTCGTCATACGCCCACAAGGCGCCGATCAGCTTCACCATCTCCTGATCCGAACTGAACCCGCCCACGCCGCGACGCCCGCCGAGGATCTTCTGCGAATCAACCGCCGTAGCCAACCCGGGGAACGAGGAGGCCAGCATGCCCAGCAGGATCCCCTTGCCGTTCCCCCCATCCCCGTACATGACATAAGTCAGATGCTTGTACGGTTCCAGCACGGGGGTGGCGAACATGCGCCCCAGGTTCCGCGCCGAATGCGCGTCCGCGGTCACATCGTTCATGAACCCGACCGCACGGGCAGCCAGACCAGGGTCGTAGACAGCGTCGATGGTGAGCTCGAACGGGTCGTCGAACAGCAGGTCGCCCTCGCGGATCTGCACGACCCTGCCATCCCGACGCAGGAAGGCCCGGTCGGCGAACTTCACGCCGTGCCGCACCCGTCGGGGCATTTTCGCGCATTCCACCTGCAGCTGCCGGTTCCACGGCAGGTAGGCCTTCGCCTTGGGCACATGGTATTCGCTTTCCAGACTGCTGATCGCATGCCATGTGGCCAGCAGCCGGTTCTCCCCTGTCTGGTCGACATCGCGCACGTAGAGGGTGGCGCCGTCGTCGCCGAGCAGGAGGCTGTTGTTGCGGAAGTCCCAGAGAGCTTTCGCGTATCCGGCTTCGCAGTATGGCGTGACGCTTTTCCTGGTCTGCCGTTTGGGTATGGTGACGGACTGGCCGAGCCTGTCGTAGAAGTCGTGCTCCTCGGACAGGTGGGTGACTCTCATCCCGGTCAGGACGAGACTGACATTGTCCGGCCCGTCCGGAATGGTCGAGCAGTCATGACGGTAATCCGACAACATGGTGAACATGCACTCCAAAGCTTTGTTGGCTGGTTTTCATCACTGGTCCTCACGGGGTCATCACAGGGGGGTGTGATGGTTCTGACCCGTTGGAATCATTGACTTCCTACTCACTTCCTCACTCCATCACCCCTAATCTGTGAGAGAGGAGGTTATATAGGGGTGAGTAGTGGTGTGTGGGTAGGGAACCCCGTGAGGTGTGAGAATCAACGATTTTCGTTGATATTGCAACGGTTACAGCCCTCACGGGGGGTGTGAGGACCCGTGAGGATTGCAATACCCGTGATTCAGAATTCCGGTTGTTCGTCCCCGCCTTGTCGGGGTTGGAGGATTTCGACGACCTGCTGGTAAGCGAGTCCGGTCAGCTCCCCGACCCTTTGCATGCTGTTGCCTGCTGCGGCCAGCTGCCGGACCTGCTGCACCTGCTGAGGCGTCGGCGCGGCTGGGGGCACCGCCTGCACGGGCTGCGCCTGGGGCGTCTGCCGGACGGCGGGAGCGGGCATGGCGGCCGGGCTGGCGGCGGCGCCACTGATCAGGTCGGATGCCTGGTCCTTCGCAGTGACCCTGAAATCGTATACCTTGCTGGGCTGTGGCGCGTTGCCTTCCTGTCGGTAGCCGGTGAACCGTTCCGCCACCGTGTCGCCCACGCGGGGGGATTTCACGCCGGCCTGGCGGCAGGCTTCACGCAGCGCCTTCAGCTGAAGGCCCCAGCCTTTCACCCAGAGGCTGCGCCGCCCGTCATCATCATCCACGGCCGGGTCGCGCAGGCTGGTCTGGATGATGATGTGGATCTGCTCCTTGGGTTTTCCGTCGTTCCAGTAGGCGGGCTGCTGGGTCTGGAAGTCGCGCATCTGCGTGACTTCTATCTTCTCCACTATCCCGCTGACCGTGTCGCCCTGCTTGCTGTCCTTGGTGAAGAACGCGGGGGCGCTGTTGCCGGCCATGAGGTCGTCGAGGCTGCCCAACCCCGCCGGCGCCGTTGCGGCTGGCGCCTGTCCGGGCTGGCTGGTGGCGTACATGTTCTGATTGGTGTTGGCGAACATCATTCGTCTTCTTTCTGTGTTGTTGTCTGCTTATAGGTGGGTTCGATGAGGGGGATGAGCCTGGTCCACTTGCCTGGGACAGAGGGTTGCTCCCCCGTGGCCAGGCCGAGGGGGTCGTCGTCGGGCCAGGCGCCGTCGTTGAAATCGTGGGTTGGGGATTCGGGTAGCTGGTGGATCCACGCGTCCCTGACGCGGGTTCCGTCGCTTTCCTCGATCAGGTCCATGATGTTGACGAGCAGCTGCGCGCGGGCCAATGCCCACCGGCCTGGCCGGGGGTCCCAGTCCGTCTCCCAGGCGATGGCGTCGTTGAGGCTGGCCGCGTTCCTGGGGAGGAAGTAGATGCAGCTGGTCCGGATGGGCAGGTGCTCCCTGTGCAGTCCCGTCCCGTACAGGCTGGCCTGCACCCGGTATTGTTGGCTGACCCCGTGGGCTTTCACCTGGCGGAGGGTGGTCGGGCCGACGATCTTCCAGTCGATGGTCGCCGCGTTCCTGTGGTCGTACAGGTCGATGCTGCCGGTCACGTCGTAGCCGCCGGCCAGCCCGTTCAGCCGGCCCACGGTGACCCGTCGCTCCGTTTCGAACCTCGGCTCCTCACCTTCCTTGTTGAGGGTGGGGAAGTAGTGTTCGAACCGGCTGTGCACGGCGGTGCCGACGAACGGCAGCCAGGAGGGCCCGTGTTGTTGCGGCCATCCCGCGAGTTTGGCGGCCAGCGTGTGCAGGGAGTCGGTGCCGAGTTCGGACGGGCCGATCTCCTTCTGCAGTCCTCTCGGCTGATTGCGCAGGCCGGTTTCGATCAGGGCGAGGATCTCCGGCCATATCCGCGGCCCTCCCCCCGTCCCACTGTCGGTCTCCTGCTGCGCTCGCCGGGCTTGGGCGACGGCGAGCACCGGGTTCCCGCTCAAAGCTCTCCCCCTGCCTGTTCGGCGATCTCGTCGGCGACGTGCTGGCAGAACGCGTCGTGGTCGTCGGCTTTGATGATGTACAGGTCTTCGCTCAGGGCGGCGGCCTGGTCGTAGTCGTGGAGCGCGCGGCCGACCGCCCGCCGGATGACGGGCGTGAGCTGTTTCCTGTTCATGAGATGGTCACCGTGGGTTTCCTGCTGGTCATGACCCCGATGAGCGCGTCCTCGCCGAGCCGTCTGCGGGCCTGTCTGCTGTCGGGGGCGAGCTTGTACAGGTCGGGATGCTTTTCAGGCGGGAACCGTTCCTGGAAGCGGGCGGGGTTGATGGTTTTGGCTCCTGCTTTCACGGTGACTCTCAGCCTGCCGGCCTGGTAGGAGCCTTCGGGCCACTGGTCGAGGATGCTGGTCTTCAACCCGTCGACCTGCTCCTGCATGGTTTTGATCCTGGCCTGCAGGTCGCTGATCTTCAACGCCTGCGCCTCCAGCAGGCGCTGCCTGCCCGCCTGGTCGCTAGTGGTTGTCGTACTGGCGTTTGTCTGGTTCATGGTTGTTGTGTTTCCCTTCTGATGCTGATCCTGTATCTGCCGACCTGGTGGCCGGGATGCTGCTGCCGGTGCTGGCGGCAGGCGTCCAGGACCTGGTCGAGGCTGCCTGCCGGGCCGAGCGGGCCGCAGTTGCGGCAGCGTGCCTGGTATGGGCGCCGGTCAGTCAACCGCGTGCATTTCCGTGGCGGATGGTCCCTGCTGGCTGCTGGGGTGTTGGAGGAGCCAGGCGCATCGCGCCCCAACCGTGATGGCCTGACGTGCTTGCTCCTCCGCGTCGTAGAGGGCTTTCGCCTCCCTGCCCATGGGGCCGTCGTCCTTGGCGAGGAGCTTGTCGGCGGCGGCGAGGAAGTCTGCCCCCGCGTCGGCTATCCTGTTGGCCTTGCCGAGCAAGCCGGCCAGGATGACAGGCATGCGTTCACCGTCGGGCCAGAGCGCGTCCTGGACGGGCTTGTCGATGATGGTCGTGGTCATTTTGTTCCTTCTTTCCTTGTGTGTTGTTGATCCGTATGTATGTGTGAGGCTCGTACTGCTGTCCGTCGCAGGCGAGCGGGTCGCCGGTGTGGCGCCGTCTCATGCCTCGTGCTCCCCGGACGGTGCGGTCGGGCAGGTGTTTGATGATGACCGCCTGGTTGATCTGCCCGTCGTCGAGGTAGGCGACCCTGTTGAGCGCGTCGGTGACGAGCTTGGCGAGGTTGTCGTAGTCGCGGATGTGCCGGTCCGGCATCCAGAACTCCAAACGGATCCCGACCGGGCCTTCCATGGGCAGCATGCCGGGATGCTCGTCCTGCCAGGCTTCCCGGATCGCCTGTTCCGCCTGGAGGGTGCGCGCGGGGTTGACGCCGTGCATGCCGCCGTTCCGGTAGACGCGCGGACGGCCTTTCGGGACCGGCGTCCCCGGGATGGTCAGCTCAAAGACATTCATCCTGGTCCTCCTTCTCCAGAGCCTCCATGCAGGCTGCGTAGCTTGCCAGTCCGGCGAACGCGGACAGGGTGGGGATGATGGCGAGCACGCCGTCCATGGCGGCGGCGACAGCCCAGCATGACCCGAGGAAGGCGGTGACTGCGCACAAGCCGGCAAGCAGCATGGGCATCACGTTTCTCATGAGCGTCCCATCTCCTTCCGTGTCTTGTCGGCGGTTTCCGTGGATGATCGGGGGTTGTTCCCGAGTCTGATGAGTTCACGGCCCAGGGTCTGGATGGTGTCGGCGCATTCATTGAGGAGGTCATCCACCTCGTCGGCGTCATAACCTTCACGCCATCGGGTCACCGTCAACGGCCTGCGCCGGATGTCTTCAGGAGTCAGCAGGGTCATGAGTCCCGCCCCCAAGACCCAGACGAGCACGAGTAGCCGGATCAAGATGCTCAAACTCCAACAAAGCCAAATCATCGGGAGTCATCAGGCACCACCTTCACCTGGTCACGCAACGCCTCACGCATATCCCACACCTCATCAGGCGTGTAAAACTTGCCGTTACCGATAAAGCGGCCAAACGGCCTTGAAACCTTGTCGAATTGGCCCTTAGGGATACCACCCAGCATCTCCTTGATCTCGTCCGGGTTGTAGAAGAGATGCCCCTTCCTGATGGACGAGGCGACGAACTCCTCCTTCAAAGCGTCGTCCTGCTTCACGCCGCCACCCCCACTTCAGCGAGGCGGTAACGGGAGCACTTGTGACCGGTACGGCTACGGCCCTTACGGTCCACAAGCTCGACCAGGCCCTTCCGCACCAGCTCGGACAGGCTCGTGCGGATTGTGCTGTCACCAAGACGGCAGCCAAGCCGCTTCCCGACAAGCTCCTGAAGCCACCACTCCTCCACAGGATGCGACAACCCAGCAAGAGCCCTGATCTTCTCCTCCTGCATCCGGTTCACATCCACCTTCTCCGCCGCCTCAAACGACGTGTGACGGTCCCCCCTCCGCGTAGGAGCACAAGGTATAGTTGATAGGGACATTGAGATACCTCTTTTCTTTGTCACGCCGCAGCGGCAACTGCGGCACTTTTCTTCTTAAAAACGAAATCAATGGAGACGGAATGATTGCTGTAATCAGCCTTGTTGTGAGCATCATCGGGATGGCAGCAACCGTGACAACGGCAATAGTCACCAGCTACGCCAACATCCAGAGGTCCAGACAAGTACCTAAACCCAACATCAAAGCTGAACTCAGATCCGTAAAGGTCGACCACCCAACACCAAGGAAAGGCGTGCTTTTCCCAGAGAACCACCCAGATATCGTCATCAAGGCAATGGCAACCATCCGCTTCACCAATTACGGGGTTGGCGACGCCTACGACATACACGTGAAAGCCACTCAGGACAGGCTCCCGATACCCCATGAACCACGTGAAATATCCATCGCGAGAATGAAGAACGGGGATTACTTTGAAATTCGCGTTCCCGTGAGCTGCCAATTCGGGCATATCCCCGATGACACCGAGGACGAATGGTCCGGAACCGTCGATTACAGCAGAGTCAACCTTGAATTCACATGGAAAACAGCGGCTAATCAAAACGAGGTCCAACATTTCCAGAACTTCCCATCTGCTGTTGAAGCCTGGCCACCAACTCGGCGCAATGCTCAATCTCTGTACGCTGAACAGCCACAGCACAATAAAGACGTGCAACCAACCAAGCGTCAAGACAAACCGCAACAGACAAAAGGATGATCGCCCCATCCTGGAGTAGATTCACCCAATCCATCTCACGCCGCCAATCCGGTGACTGTGAGGGCCTTGGCCTGCGCCTTGTCCCATACCTGGTCGAACAAGGGCCGGTCGGCTTCCGTGTACGCGTAGACTTTGCGGATCTGGCCCGACCCGGTCGTGATGTCCGCACGTTTCGGCTCACACCCATGCGTGGCAATGTAGGCCTGCTTGAGTTTCTTGCCGAACATGCCGCCGCGACGCTGCAGCTCTCGGCTGCCGAGCTGCTTCTCCTTCAGGTAGTCCTGCACATACAAGGGCCGTGATGCTGGGTCGAGCTCCGGGGTCTCACCCATTTCGCGGGCCAGCACGATCCGTGTCTTCGCCTCCAGGAAATCAGGATGCACAAGACCTTCAGCGGCCTGCAAGAGCTCCACCTGCTCCATGCGTCGCAAATGCTGTGCCTTCAGCAGGTGCTCGTTCACCGCCACGCCCGTGTTGAAGTACCGGTCCAGAGCGTCAGCAGCTTCCTGCTGGTAGGCAATGATCAGGTCACGCGCCGCCTGGCTCCGAACCCTTCTCGTGTCGATGGTCGCCAGCCACATCGTGAACGTACGACGATCAACCGCCACCATGTCACGCTGCCGACCATCGGCGGCAACCATATTCATCATGGATATAGTTGCCCAAGGTTGACGCAGCAGACGGTTGTACTGTGACTCATAGCCGATACCCAGGTTCTCGCAGATGGGTTTCAACGCGACCTTCACGGTCTCCCCGTCCTTCTGCGCCTCGATGACCTGACCCCGGAACGGGACCGATACTATACTGGATACTGTCATTTCAACTCCTTCTCAGTCGGATTGACCAGCCCGGTTGCAGCCGGGAACATACTTGTATTTCGCAAACAACAGTTCGAGGGAGAACAAATGGTTACCAACTGGTTATCGGCCGGTGCTGCTGTACTCAGCGCACTTATGGCAGTGCTCTCCTTCGTCTTTGCACGACTGTCCAACAAGAAAGCCAAGCAGGCAGAAGACGAAGCCGACAAAGCAGCCAAAACGTTGAATGACATTGAAACCGAACGAAACAAGATCCTCGAAAATCTCGATAAGCGTGACGAAATCCGAGAAGGCGCACAACCTTGGGAAATCACCAATGAAGTAAACAGTGGCTTCCGCGCAAGGAACATGCTCAATGTCCCTTTGTACGATGTTGACATCACAGATGAAGGCGAAGTACAAATCGTGGACAAAGAAACCCCACTGAAAGAAGTGAAGGATGGCGAGAGTTTCACTTTCGTAGCAATTGCCTTCATGCAGAGCCGCAACCGTCGAGCCTCCATCACTTATTCCTATTCTCCCGGCGGCGAGCAGAAGACTTTCTCCGAGCCCTTGCCTCCCGAAAATAAGACGAGATAAGAACCACAACGGTCCCAGCGGAAAATACCAAGGTCACCATGCAAGCGATCAAAGTCACCAAATCCAGCGCGTTCATATCAACGCCTCCTTACGCCGCCAGCCCGCTGTTGGGCATACAAAATGAATCTGGAAGCATAGATACAGGATCTCTTCGGAGGCAATCCGCATACATAGCTACCTGCCCAATAGAAATTGAGGACTTTCCATTAAGTTGTCTTCGGAGGGTCACGTATGGAGTTCCTGATTGATCCGATAACCATTTGACTGAACGACCTTCTGCTTTTAAAGCAGCACAAATCTTTGAGGCAGTTGCCTTAGTAACGTTTTCTTGATTAACCATATGGCTAATCTAATCACCATACGGATAGACTGTCAAGTTAACTATTTATCTATATGGCTAATAACCTCTCCATCTAGTGCTATTGTGAGACTATGACCGAATATGGAAACCAATTCGCCAAAGCGATAGCAGAGGAACTCCGCGCACAGAAAGCTCGCACTGGAAAGACCAATGAAGAACTGGCAGACGCTGTTGGTGTGAGTGCAGTAACTGTGCTGCGATACCTTCGAGGCCAGCGCCAAATACCGATAGACGTATTTGGAGACCTTTGCAAAGCCCTCGATGTCAGTGCAGCGGATATAACTGCAGCTGCTTTCAATAAAGCACAGGGGAACCTTAACAATGAGGTCGACCCGTCGCAGCTTCCAGATGATGAGAAGATCCAGTACGTGCTGGACAAGATCAAGACCGACGACCAGACGCTGGCCGCGTCGACCGACCCGAACAAGGAACGGGAGGAAGAAGGCGGCGATGGCAGATAAGGCTCCACGGCCTCTCGAAGGGCTGACGTCAAGGATGACGTACGGGCAGATGCGCAGATACGCCGACAGCCTCGACATCACCATCGGCAGCGCACACCTCCCCCACGGGAAGACCGGCTTCTACGACGAAGCCACCCGCACCATCCTCATCGACCGCCGCCTTCTCTACTGCCAGAAACGGTGCACGCTCGTCCACGAGCTCATTCACTGGCAGCACGCCGACAACACCCGGACAGGCGTCTACGGCTCCCGCGTCGAACACCGCACCAGGAGGGAGACCGCGCTGAAGCTGATCGACCCGCTCGAATACCGGACAGCCGAAGCCGTGTACGAGGGGGACGCATACCAGATCGCCTGCGAACTCGACGTCACCCTTCAGGTCATACAGGACTACCGGCGGCTACTCGATTCAAACGCAACCGTTTCAATCAGGTTCCCAGAGCCGACAATCGCATAACCGGCTGGCATGTCCTCCTGATAGGCTGCAAAAGTCACGGAAGACCAGAAGGAGAAGAGAATGAAGAAGGGTATTTCCGTATTGGCTGCCGTTGCGGCCATGGTTATGTCCCTCGCTCTTGCAGGATGCGGGGGGCAAAGCAACCCAGACTCCACGGTGAACACGAATGATCCTGAGTCTCAACAGACTGAGCAGGAACCTAAGACAAACTCCCGGGGCAATCTTGTCAAGCACATTGGAGACAAAGCGTCTGTTTCTGGAGATGACGGCAAAGAACTCGCCAACTGGACTGTGACGGCGATCAATCTCAGCCCGCAATGCACAGAGTCCTATCAAGCGCCAGTGAAGAATGGACACCTGGTGGCGCTTGATGTCCAGGTCAACACCACTCCAAAACTGCATGGGAGTATGTACGACCCATTCCATATAGGCTCGGGAAGCTTATGGAAATACATCGGTAAGGATGGAAGCTTGTGGAACGGGGATTTATTGAATGAATCTACCGTCTCTTGTATACCTTCAACGGAGATGCTCCCTTCCGACATCGGGCCCGGTTCGAAAGCCCAAGGAAAGATCATTCTCGATCTCCCGCAGACTGATGGCAGTCTTGTATTCTCTCCTGTGGAAGGAGATGGGTGGGAATACCCACTCCAATAGGACATGACAGGTCCAGGCCCCGCTTAGGTGGGGCTATGTTTTAGCATGTTATCGGATAGTTAAAGTCGTGTTCAGCGGTGATTGCCTTTTGCTGCCGACAAGGTGAGGAGAAAGGACTCCATTCCCCATGGATGAGGAAACCCAGGTGATGCCAAGCATCCAAACCGACACCCCGGAGCAGGAGGAACCACCAATGCCTCCTCCTGCGGACAACGGCAACAAGCCCAGGCATTCGGGGCAGTCCGGGAGAAAATTCCCCTGGCTGGTCGCAATCATCGCGTTTCTTCTAGGCATCGGCATGGCTTCATGCGGTGATCATGGTCCGAAGGAATCACAGGAGTACAAGGATCTGGCCGCGAAATACTCCGAAACAGCAGACGACCTCAAGAGTACCCGTAAGGAGCTCGACCGGACCGAAAAGGACCTGAAAACAGCAACCGAGAAAGCCGATCAGTGGGATAAGGAGCAGGAAGACAAGAAAGCAGCAGAAGAGAAAGCCGCCAAGCACAAGGCAGACCAGGAACAAGCAGAACAGCAGGCACAACAACAGGCCCAGCAGCAAGCCGCCCAGCAGGCGCAACAGCAGGCGCAACAGCAGGCGCAACGGCAGGCGACTAAACAACAACCCGCCATGGCACCTGTCGCGCCTGAGCCGCGCTCCGGAGACGGCCCCACGGTTCACAGAGGGGCTTTCTGCACCCCAGCCGGAGCCACGGGTCGTTCAGATCGCGATAGCAACATCCTCACATGCAGAACCGCCCGTGATGGTCGGCTCCGCTGGATGAACTAGGAGAGAGAGAAAAAAACACCATGAAATTCGGCATGCGCAAACCAAGCGTCAAGCGGTCCATCAGCGCCAGGACGACAGGCAAATGGAAAAGGCAGGCCAAGAAAGCCATCATCCCGGGCTACGGCAGGAAAGGCATGGGCTGGGTGAAGAACCCGAAGAAAGCAGCCTACAACAAGATTTACAGGAAAACCACGTTCAGCCTCTGGGATCTGTTCAAATAAAATCCCGTGCAAGCTATTTTTTGTTTCTTTCTAACTCATAGTCAGCCATGAGATTTTTTAGACGATTGTCTAGAATTTTCGATCCGGCTGGTAACACTTGCATAATCAGCTCCTGAATCTCCGAATTCAGACGGACAGGTCCAGAGGGAGATCAGAAATGTCTTTTAAGCGTTTGCCCTTTACCAGGCTCTCAAGCTGCTCTGCTGGATCCGGGTTTGTCTTGGCTATTTCCTGCATGGCATCCTGCAGCTCATAGAGTGCTATATGGTAAACGCAATCGATGTCCCCGGTCCCTAGAGCAAGAGAGGCAAGTCGTGACGGGGAGGGCTCGGCCGTTACGACGACGATGTGGGGCGCTCTGCCTTTTCTATTGCGGATGAGATTGAGCGCCTCGGTCCTGCTGTTCTGTGCGCGGTCCGAACGCATAGTCCATTTAGCGCTAATGGATGCATGAAGAAGCGGCTTGCGTTCAAGACCTTCCGGATCCAATAGACGTAAATCCGCCTGCTTCGCACTTTGACAGTCCACGATCTTATCCTGCGCGTTCAACTCATCATCTGTATACAAGTCGCGATAAACGACTATGTCCGGCGACACGATGTAATCGTTTCCAAGAGCGGTCTTGATTTCGCCGTACTTTTCAGCAAGCGCATCAAGCCTTCGCAAATGCTCATACTGAGCGAAATCGCTGGAACACACATCCGAGTGATTCCCAAGCTGCTTTACAACCCATTTCCCTGGTCTAATGGTAGACAATCTGAGGAACGTGGACCGCACAAAATATGCCACCGCAATTTCAAATAACACACCGCTGGTCTGCCCGACCTCAGGTTCATTGATATTCGTCTGATCGGAAAGTCTATTCAGGATGCCCATCGATAAGTTGACGGATAAAGCATTATTGGCATCCGCGTTCGTCCCGCAGCAGACGGTTCTCCCCTTGACCTGTTTGTTGCATTTTCCAAGAATATGCTCCTCTAGCAGTATCGCGTGGAAATCTTTACGCGCAGCCGTTATAAGCGCTGCATCCTCACGCGGTGCCTGCCGCAAGGCAAGTGATTCTCTGAGTTTGTCAGCTGAGCTATTCTCTTGCGTTGTCATTTTCCCTCCAAGCTTCGATTATCCGGCATCCCACCTCTTTAGCGACAGGAGGGGGAAACGCATTCCCGACCTGCCGGTATGCGGCAGTCTTACCGCCTTGGAATTGCCATGTATCCCCGAAACCCTGCAAACGCGCAGCCATGCGCACGGTTAATTTCGGCTCCAAATCAACGGGCTGGCCACTTTCAGGGGCGGAATCCGCTATCCCACCCCCATCCACTCCCAGCTGTTTCCATGCATTCTTAGAGCGTGTTGGACCGAGATCAGCTCCACCATGTTTCTTTGAGCCGCCGACGAGCGTCGGAGCGATGTCGTCAGCTTTCAGGGCCCAGCGCTCCGCGCCACTCCACCCATTAACTGCCATAAGGTCCTTCAGTGCCTCTCCGACAGTCGCACTCTTTGCTTTAGAGGGCGTCGGCCAACTGAAATATTTGATATCCACGGTCCGTAGCGCCACACAAACCAGTCGGGGCCTAAGCTGGGGAACGCCAAAATCCGAAGCCTGCAGAAGCTTCCACTTAGGGCTGTATCCCTGTCTTCGCAACCTGTTGGAGATGTGCCTTCTGAAGTCATCGAATTTAGGATCAAGAAGACCTCGCACATTTTCGAACATGACACCGCGTGGGTGCACGACCGAAACGATGTCAATGGCACGGTCGAACAACTCTCTGCTGTCTTTCTTGCCCAGCTGCTTGCCAGCGACGCTGAAGGGGGGGCAAGGCACGCCCCCTGACAGCAAATCCACCTTTCCTTGGAATGGGGACGGATCCCAAGAATTAAGGTCGGCTTCTATGACGTTCCACTCCGGGCGGTTGGCTCGCAACGTCTCGCATGCATAGTGGTCGATTTCAACCAGGGCGACATGCTGAAACCCGGCATCCTCCAGTCCTCTTGCCTGGCCGCCTGCGCCCGCACATAACTCCAACGAGGTGAATTGCTTTTCCATAACGCTATGAATACTATCTTGATATGCCGGCACGGATCTATCCCCCCCCCCCCCCCAGCCAATATTGAACATATAAATAAGCTCGGCAGCTGATGGAATCATTCCGGAGCCAGTACCCTGTACACGCCGGGCTGACCATTGTTTGCTCATCAAGTGCAGTTGCCCTGTTGCACATGATCAGAACCTCAGACGTTCGGAATTCTATTCGTATTCGTTTGCACTGAAACGACCCCCTTCTTCCTGCCAGTTTCGGCCTCGCTTAGGCGGGGCCTTCTCATGCTGATTGGTGACTATGGTGTGGGCTCACCCGGTACCCGCAGTCTCTCATACTACGGTTGCTACTGTGGAAACCATGGAACCCGACAAGGACGACCACGCCACCATTGACCATAAGCCCAAGCAAAGGGTCGGGGTCACCAGTATCCTCCTCTTCAGTTATTACTTCCTTGTCACAGCCTGGCCATTCATCCTCATCGAGTCGCCCAACGACAACCTCAGCCTCCTGGCCATCTTCGGTGCTGTCCACCTACTTGTCGTCATGCCCTTCTCGTTCGTGCTTGGCATGTGGATGGCAAACCGCTGGGCCAGGAGAGCACAAGACTTCATCTATTACACCATCAGCATCTTCGCGGCAGTCGGAATCATCGCCATCATAGTTTTCAAAACCGATTATGATCTATTCAGCCAAATATGCTATTTCGCCTTGTTTTCCATCCTCCTGTTCCTCGCCGGAGCAGGAGTTGTCGGCTTATACCACATTGCGAGGAACCGAAAGAAAGACAAAACGCACATCAGTAAATGAACCGCGCCAGAGCTCGCACACCCGGCCATCCTTCAAGTCCCCGTTTCGGCGGGGCTTTTCTTTTGCGACGACTTTTGTCACCCAAATGTCACACAAAACCGTCATCTGGGTGCTTGAACGGATGTAATGGAAAAGCCCCGCAACCTTTGTGGCTGTAGGGCTTTCGTGTGGTGCGCCAGACAGGATTCGAACCTGCAACCTGCTGATCCGTAGTCAGCTGCTCTAATCCGTTGGGCTACTGGCGCATGTCATCTTGACGAGGAACTCGTTTTTGACAACTCATTTATACTACCGCAATTGTGGATTCTGTCCAGTCTGGTGTGTCGCGTGGAAAGCGGGAAGCCACAGCCTTCAGACTGACTGTGACCAAGACAGCCAGAGCAGATATTCCACATTGCCATGGGCTCCCGTTATGGGAGATGGCATGGTAGCACGGACAGCAAATCCATGCTCACGTGCACAGGCCAAGACCCGCTCCAACGCCTCCTGCCTGCGGTCCTCGTCAGTCACAATGCCATGATGGCCCAGCAGGCTGCGTCCGACCTCGAACTGGGGCTTGACCAGCAGCAGGCAGTTGGCAGCAGGTGCCAGCAAAGCAGGCAGAACGGGAATGACATATGTCAGCGAGATGAAAGACACATCCGAAACCACATATTCCGGATGATACGGCAGATCCCCCGGCTGGACTTCGCGTATGTTGACACCGCTCCTGTCAATCACCCTAGGATCAGCGGCAATCCGTTCCAGCAACTGTCCGTGGCCCACATCAAGGGCGATAACTCGCCTTGCCCCGTGTCTGAGCAGAACGTCAGTGAAACCGCCCGTGGAGGCCCCGATATCGAGACAGAGCCTGTCCTGCGGACCGGGCATCCCCTGCGCCGCAAAAGTCGTCAGGGCGCCCTCCAGCTTCAGCGCTCCCCGGGAGGCATAGTCATCGCCCGGGTCCAGGAGAATTACATCGCCTGGCTGGACGCTCTGAGCAGGTCTTGAAGCCAGATGATCGTTGACCGTAACTCGGCCCTGCCGAATCAACGCCTGGGCTCTGGCCCGTGAATCCGTCAGCCCCTGTGCATACAGGATACGGTCAAGCCGGTCGCGGGTGTGAGCCACAGTCCTTCGACGACCGTCCCCAGCGCTGACGACCGTGTCCTCAACGTTCACTTGCCCTCCCGGTTCAGGTCCTGCTGGAGCCCGGCCAGCACCTTGCCGAGCAGCTCAACCTGTTGGGCATCGTCCAGATCGTCCAATTGAGCCAAATCAGGGAAACGTTCCAAAAGAGGTGCCATAGCCTGCTTATCCATGGGCTCTTCG
Source organism: Bifidobacterium sp. M0353 (assembly GCF_016100645.1). Classification (NCBI taxonomy): domain Bacteria; kingdom Bacillati; phylum Actinomycetota; class Actinomycetes; order Bifidobacteriales; family Bifidobacteriaceae; genus Bifidobacterium; species Bifidobacterium sp. M0353. The sequence continues at coordinate 946,255 of NZ_JACFSB010000001.1, forward strand.
GGTACTGAGGCAGTCGTATCCTCGTCATCTGCCTGAGAGGACCGTCCAGAACGCTCAGACTCTAGAGGCTGCCCGGTCTGGACGGACTGCTCAGGTGGCCCGTAGTGATTGGACTCCTGGGATGGTCCACTCGCTCCCGGCTGTCCGGAGTCGACCTCTTCCGTCATGGCCTCTATGCCCCTACGACGAAGGCGGGCAGATCCAGCGCGTCCATGTCTCCGCCACGATCCTGGTACTCCCAGAGCGCACAGGCGCAGGCCCGCACAGCATCCAGATCGGACAGGGGGTCGCCGCCACCCTCAAGAGCACGCAATGTGACATGCCCATCATCATTCACCTTTGCGGTTTGGCCGCCGCAGTGCCAGGTCTGGTCGGCCTCCTTACTGGGCTGGGGTTGTGGTGCAGTCAGGCCGCGCAGGTCTTCAGCCAGATAGGTAGGCCGCAACTTGGCAGGTGCAGTCAGAATGGCAGGTGTTCGGGCCACGCCTGTCAGGACGAGCATTGAGTCGTACCCGCCCCGGTTGGCTGCCTCGATGTCGGTGTCCAGACGATCGCCCACAGGCAGGCACCGGCCGATGTCCAAGCTCTTCTCCTGGCTGTCGGTCAACAGCTGCCGTGCCTCGTCGTACATGGCCGATTCCGGCTTGCCGGCCGAGTCCTCCGGCTGCTTGCCAGTAGCCAGAATCACCGGTTGGAGCATAGCTCCATTGCCGGGTGCCATGCCTCCTTCGCGGGGCAGGGTCTGATCCTTGTTGGTAGTGAAGTAGCGTGCACCGTTTTCGATGGCAAAGGCGGCCTGGGCCAGGTCCTGCCAGCTCAGCTCGGGATACCAGGCCTGAATGACGGCCTCTGGCTTATCTGCGGCCTTGTTTACCGGCACCATTCCGTTAAGGCGGATCTGATCACGTAGATGATCGGATCCAATGACCAGCACCCTGGCGCCCTCCTGCAGGTGTCGGCGCAGCATTCGTGCGGCGACTACGGCCGAGGTGATGACCTGGCCATCGTCCAGGGTCAGACCGAACCCGCGCAGCTGATCGGCCACTACATGGGGAAACCGGGATGCATTGTTGGTGGTGTAGGCCATGCACATGCCGAGCGTCTGAGCGCGGTCGATGCCCTCGGCCGCATGCTCAACAGGGTCAGCACCCCGGTAGACCACCCCATCCAGGTCAAGCAGTGCCAGATGATAGGTCTTTGCCGGAGCGTCGTCAGTTCCTTTGAGGAATACGGTCACTATTCAGTCCTAGCTTCATCAGGCGTATCGGACTCATTGACCTTCTCATCCTTGGCCTGTTCAGTTTGATGATCGGAGGTATCGGCTTCGGATCCTGCATCCTGGCCAGAAACATCACCATCGTCAGCAGCCGGTTCATTGGTTACCGCTGTGTCGGTTCCGTCGCCAGCCTGGTCGCTTTGAGAGCCATCCCCTGAGATTCCCGCATCAAGGCGAGAAGACTCTCCCCCGGATTGCTTCACAGCATCCGAAGATTCCTGCATTCCGGATTCTGACATTGGGGACGAATCAGCTGACTCAGTCGAATCAGTTAAATCAACTGAGTCAATCGAGTCCGCTGAATCGTTCGAAGCTACTGATTCAGGAGATTCCTCAACCTTACTGTCATCGGCACCCTGCTCAGCTTCAGCCTCATCCGAGTCATCCTCGCCGCCATCCGGGTCAATGGAGAGATCCTCCATCATGGCCGAATCCAGGTGCTCCAGGTCGTAGTCGATCAGGATCTCCTCGGGCTGCCCTTCCTTCTGGTCACCCTCGTCCTCATCCTCGTCGGCGTACTCAGCTTCCAGCCGATCCAGCAGGGGTTCCAGCTCCAGGGCCTCCTGGCTGCGTCCAGCCTGTTCGAGGAAGTTCTGCTCGGCCTGCACGGCGCGCATCCGGTAGTCGCCGCTGAGCCCGCGGGCCTTGACCAGGGCCTGAACGGTCTCGATGGCCTTGTCCCAGAGGCCCAGATCGCCCAAAGCTCCGGCATAGACCAGGAACATCTCCGCCTTGGACTCGCCCTGCAGCTGACTGCCCTCCTCGGAGGTGGCCTCCTCAATGGCCTTGCGGGGATTGCCCAGACCACGCTCACAGTCGGCGATGAATGGCAGGTAATCAGAGTAACCGTTCATGCGGTGTGCAGTGCGGAACTCCTTCAAGGCCAGCTTGTAGTCGCCCTGACGGTAGGCCACCAGGGCCAGCGTCTCCCGGGCAAGATCGATCCGTGAGGCCTGCCGGGCAGCCCATTTGGCATGAGCCAGAGCCCCCTGGGGATCGGTCTCCTCCAGCGCGTAGGCGGCCAGGATGTGCAGTCCGATGTTCTCCGCGTGCTCCTTGCTCAGTCCGCGCAGGCGCAGACGGTCATCCTTGGAGAGCATAGACCATTCCAGGCCCTTGGGCATCTTGGGCTCGCCAGGCCGACGATCCGTGTAGGGGTTCTGCGAGGGATAGGAGATGGTGCCGTCTGAGTTGCGGCGAGCACGGTCATAGCCATTCTGACGGTCACGCTGATAGGCCCCACGGCGGTCGTCATAACGATGGTCGTCACGACGACGGTCATCACGACCATGCTGGCCCTGATACCTGTTGCCATGGGAGCGGTCGCCCCGATAGCCGCCTTGACGATGGTCATCACGGGAACGGTCGCCATAGGAGCGCTTGCCATAGGGACGGTCCCCACGTGAACGGTCCTGACGTGGACGGTCATCACGGGAGCGGTTGTTCCATGGACGATCCCCGCCGGACCGCTCATCCTGCCGACGATCAAACCTCCGGTCGTCACCCCGACGGCGGTCACCGTGGAAGCCCTGACCACGATCACGGTCACGGTCATGCCGCTGGTAGCCACGTCCGGAACGACGTTCGCCATATCCCGACCGACCGCGGTCGTTGTCATGATCACGATGCCCGTACCCGCCATGCCCGTATCCGCCATGCCCATTGGCATGGAAGTCACGACGTGGACGGTCTCCATCCTGCCGACGGCCATGGCGATTCCGGTCGGAATCCCTGTGGAAGCCGCCGTGGCCATCCTGACGGTCATGCCTGTATCCGCGATTGTCATGGTCGAACCGGTCGTGCCCTCGCCCGCGGAAGGGCCTCTGGCCATTCCTGTTCTCGGAACGACGCTCTTCGCCGCCTTCGCCGTCATGGTTGTGGAAGTTGCCGGAACGGTGACCTCCTGAACGATATCCTCCGGAGCGGTACCCGCCCGAGTGCGAACCGCCCTTGTGGAAGCCCGAAGAGCGACGGCCGCCCGACCGGAAGCCGCCTGGGCGCGAACCGCCCCGGTCCCGTCCGCGATCGCCCCGGGAATGATTGTGTTCTTCTGCCATCAGTGTCCTTAATTCCTACGTTCCTACTTGCTGGCCCGACGCTCAAGTGCGCCCAGGGCCTTCTTTCCTCTGCGAACCAGGGCGAAGCGCCCATGCAGAAAGTCCTTGTTCTCCAAAACCTGATCCGGATCCTCGACCCGCTGGTTATTCAGGTAGAAACCGCCCGATGCCACAGTCTTGCGCGCCTCGGAGACCGAACGGAAGAGTCCGGCCGCAACCCCGGCCTCCACCAGGCGCTGACCCTCGCGGGCTGCAGGCAGGGCACGCCCGCCTTGACCATCCTCGACCTTGAGACCGTCCAGCGCGGAATCCAGCACATCCTCGTCCAGCTCCTCAAGGGTCTTGCCACGACCGAAGAGGGCGCCTGAGGCATCTATGGCCCCCTGGGCGGCATGCTCGCCATGTACATAGGAGGTCACCTGCCAGGCCAGGACCTTCTGGGCCTCGCGAGCGCCCGGATCCTGGGCGGTCCGCTCCTCCAGACGCTCGATCTCGGCCTTGGGCAGGAAGGTGAAGGTCTTCAGCAGCTTGACCACCTGGTCGTCAGGCTGGTTGAACCAGAACTGGTAGAAGCGGTAGGGGCTGAACATGGTGGGATCCAGCCAGACCGCGTTGCCCTCGGACTTGCCGAACTTCTTGCCCTGGGAGTCGGTGATCAACGGGCTGGTCATGACGTTGACAGAGGCATTGCGCACCTTGCGGATCAGGTCCAGGCCGCTGGTCAGGTTCCCCCACTGGTCGCTGCCGCCCAGCTGCAGACTGCATCCGTAGCGGTCGAAGAGCTCCAGGAAGTCGTTGCCCTGGAGCACCTGGTAGCTGAACTCGGTAAAGGAGATGCCCTCGTCGGAATTCAGACGGCGGGCCACCGTGTCCTTGGCCAGCATGGTGCCCATGCGGAAGTTCTTGCCCACATCGCGCAGGAAGTCGATGGTGCTCATGGACCCGGTCCACTCATAATTATTGACGAACCGGACAGGGTTGTCCCCCTCGGTGTCCAGGAAGCGTCCGATCTGTCCACGCAGGCGCTCGGTCCATTCGGCCACGGTCTGCTTGGGATTCAGGGTGCGCTCACCCGACTGCCGAGGGTCGCCGATAAGCCCTGTGGCCCCGCCCACAACGGCGATGGGATGCAGACCGGCCGCCTGCAGGTGGCGCATGTTGAGCAACTGGACCAGATTGCCCACGTGCAGTGAAGGAGCTGTGGGGTCAAATCCGCAATAATAGGTCACCGAGGGGTCGGCCAGCACCTTCCTGAGCTCGGACTCGTCCGTGCACTGGGCAATGAGACCGCGCCACTTGAGTTCGTCGAAAAGCGAGTCGAAACCCGCCTGCCTGAAATCGGTGACCTGCGACATGAGAGGCTACTCCCTATCGAATACTTGATGAATGTATGCTAAACCCTACTATTCTTGCAACAGATACCGACACGGCAGAGCCCCGGACCACCGCGGACAAGGCCGCATCAAGCCGGAATCCCCAGGGGGCGAAACCGGATAATCACTGTGAATCGACCACTGCGGATTGGTGATTAACCGCTGGCTGCTTTTGCCAAGACAGGGCGGCCGGCTGAATCCTCTCAGCAAAACCACCGCGTCTAAGTCAGGAACGCGCAGACACAGACAACTGATTGATCAGGTCTTGAGGGATGTGGTCGACCACGCAGGCGGCCATGCGCCGGTAACCTTCAACCCCCGGATGGAAGTGATCGATGCCCCAGAAGTCGGGTCGATCGGTGCCGACATCGTCGCGTGTGGCATCCACGAAGGGCACCGAGGCATCTTGACAGACCTGACGACTGGTCTGAGTCTGGCGGGCTATCCGACGCTCCACCTCGGCCCTGAGTGCCCGGCCCAGGGCAGGATCCCGATAAAGTTGACCGGAGCTCAGGACCAGCACCTGGCGACCCTTGTTTTTGGCCAGCTCAATGCTGGCAGCCAGGTCATCCCGCCACTGCTCATCGGTGCGATTGGCCATGATGTCGTTGGATCCTGCACACAGGACCAGCAGATCGGGATGGTCCTGCAGGGCGGGCAGGAACCGGTAGCGCACCCTGCGGATGGTGGCCCCCAGCCGACCCTGGGTCGACCAGGATACCGGACGCCCCAGCCGGGTGGCCAGGCAGGCGGCTATGTCAGGAACGAAGCCCTGGCTCTGGTCCTTCACCCCGCAGCCGACCGCCATGGAGTCGCCCACCACCAGCATGGTCAGCGGCTCCAGGTCGCGGCCTTGGTCCGGAGGCGAGCACAGCCCCTGGCGGGAACCAGGGGGCTCCTTGGCCAGAGTGATGTGCTGTTTGGCCCACCAAGCCTGGACCAGTGCCACCGGATTCATGATTGCCGCCGCCTTTCGCTGTTTGCCGTTCACCTTGAGGGATTGCCGTTGGGCATTCTAGCGCGGCCATCGGTCCGACGCAGACCAGAAAGATCACCTGGGAGGACGGTAGGCAGGCCCATCAGACTGCGAGTCGGCGAAGGTCTTCAGTTCCTCCAGCGCATGTGCAGCCTGGTCCATCTGCTCCTTGACCCTCTCCGGTGCAGTGCCTCCCTGGCCCCGGCGAGCGCGCACGGCTCCCCCGGCGGTCAGGACCGAGCGGACCTCCGGAGCCCGATCTGCGGGCACCCAGTCAGCGAAGACCTTGACGAAATCGTCGTCATCCAGGTCAGCCAGCTCACAACCACGACCCTCGGCCAGCTTGACGCAGGCCCCGGAGAGTTCGTGGGCATGCCGGAAGGGCACACCCTGCCTGACCAGCCACTCGGCCAGGTCGGTGGCCAGGGCGAATCCTGTGGGGGCCTGCTCCTCCAGGCGGTCCTTGTTGAAGGTCAAGGTGGCGACCATGCCGGCAAAGGCAGGCAACAGGACCTCCAGGGTGTCCACCTGGTCGAAGACCGCCTCCTTATCCTCCTGCAGATCGCGTGCATAGGCTGTCGGCAGCCCCTTGAGAGTGGTCAGCAGGCCTGCCAGATCCCCGACCAGTCGACCGGCCTTGCCTCGGGCCAGCTCGGCCACGTCCGGATTCTTCTTCTGGGGCATGATGGAGGAACCGGTCGAGTAGCCGTCGTCCAAGCGGACAAAAGCGAACTCCTGGGTGTTCCAGATGATGATCTCCTCGGCCAGCCTGGACAGATCCACGCCGATCATGGCGGCGACGAAGGCGAACTCAGCCACCACATCCCTGGCGGCGGTCCCGTCGATGGAGTTGGCGCAGACCCGGCTAAAGCCCAGATCCCGGGCCACCGGCAGGGGGTCCAGACCCAGGGTGGTGCCGGCGAGCGCGCCAGATCCATATGGGCTGGCATCGGCACGCTTATCCCAGTCCCTCAGGCGTTCCAGGTCACGGACAAGAGGCCAGACATGGGCCATGAGTTGGTGGGCCAGCAGGACGGGTTGGGCATGCTGCATGTGGGTGCGGCCGGGCATGACCGTGGTTCCCGCAGCCCGAGCCTGATCCATCAGAGCCTGGGCCGTGCTCAGCAGGTCCTTGGCCAGCACCCGGGCGTGGCGACGCAGCCAGATCCGAATGAGGGTGGCGATCTGATCGTTGCGCGAGCGCCCGGCCCGCAGCTTGCCGCCCAGCTGGTCCCCCGCTATGTCAATGAGGCCGCGCTCCAGGGCCGTGGCCTCATCCTCGTCGCCAGGCTCAGGGGCGAAGGCGCCGGAGTCCACCTGGTCCTGGAGTTCATCCAGAGCCTGCTCCATACGTGCCAGCTCGTCATCATCCAGCAGTCCAGCACGGTTGAGGGCCCGTGCGTGGGCTCGGGAACCAGCCAGGTCGTCGTCAGCCAGCCGCCAGTCGAACTGGGTGGATCGGCTGAGCTCGACCAGGGCAGGCGAGGGCCCACTGCTGAAACGCCCGCCCCAGAGGGCCATGGGCTTGTCGCCGCTGCTCACTGCTCTTGTCCGTCCTGTTCTTGTCCGTCCTGTGCGATGCCGTTGCCGAAGCGCATGTCACGGGCGGCGGCCACCTTGTCTGCCAGGCCGTAGATGGCGATGAACCCGTTGGAGGCGTTCTGGTCGAAGCTGTCGCCGGACTCATAGGTGGCCAGGCTGTAGTCGTAGAGGGAGCTGTCGGAGTGCCGGCCGGTGACCACGGCCCGTCCTCCGTGCATGACCATGCGGATGCGACCGGAGACATAGCGTTGGGTCTCTTCGATGAAGGCGTTCAGTGAACGGACGGCAGGCGAGTACCACTGGGCGTCGTAGACCAGTTCGCCCCAGCGCTTGTCGATGTCGCGCTTGATCCGGTGCTGTTCGCGCTCCAGGCAGCAGTTCTCCAACTCCTGGTGGGCGGTGATCAGGGCCACGGCCCCCGGAGCCTCGTAGAGCTCGCGGGACTTGATGCCCACCAGCCTGTCCTCAATCAGATCCACACGTCCGATCCCCTGGGCTCCGGCGCGGCGGTTCATCTCCTCGATGGCCTCCAGAGGGGTGACGGCCCTGCCGTCGATGCGCACGGGAATGCCCTGCTCGAAGTCGATGGTCACCTCGTCCTCGACCGGTGGGAAGGCCGGGTCGTCGGTGTAGGAGTAGACATCCTTGGTGGGTCCGTTCCAGGGATCCTCCAGGTAGCCGGTCTCGATGGCCCGTCCCCAGACATTCTGGTCGATGGAATAGGGGCTCTCCTCGGTCTGCTCAATGGGCAGGTGGTGCTCCTTGGCGTAGGCGATCTCCACATCGCGCATCAGTCCCAGGTCGCGGATGGGGCTGATGGCCTTCAGCGACGGGTCGATGGACATGATGGAGACCTCGAAACGGACCTGGTCGTTGCCCTTGCCGGTGCAGCCGTGGGCTATGGTATCGGCACCGTACTGGTGGGCCGCCTGGACCAGATGCTTGGTGATCAGCGGCCTGGAGATGGCCGAGACCAGCGGGTAGACGCCCTCGTACATGGCATTGGCCTTGAGCGCCAGCATGCAATAATCCCTGGCGAACTCGTCCCGGGCATCCACCACGACGGACTCGACGGCCCCGCAGTCCAGGGCCCGCTGGCGGATGGTCTGCAGACGCTCGCCGCCCTGGCCCACATCCAGGGAGACGGCCACCACATCCTTGCCGGTGCGCTCCTTCAGGTAGGGAATGGACACCGAGGTGTCCAGGCCGCCCGAGTAGGCCAGCACGATGCGATTGTTTTCGGTCATGGCGATCCTCTTTCCTTCTAATTTCACACTTGCAGATATTCAGTTCGCGCTTTCACCGATCATCGGGCCCGGGAGTCCTCCTGGCCGGAGACGATGGTCATGAGCCAGTCGGCCCGAGATGATGCCGCTTCATCGTCGGCTGCGATGATCAGAATCGTGTCGTCCCCGGCTATGGTGCCCAGGATGCCCTTGATCGGCTGACGGTCCAGGGCGGAAGCCGCATACTGGGCGGCGCCGGCCGGGGTTCTTACCACCAACAGGTTGCGGGCCCGGGCCACCGAGGTGATCAGCCCGGTCAGGATCTTGGCCAGGTAGGCGTCGGTCTTGTTCTCCCCCTCGACCTCAGGCCCTTCGGCGGCAGCGGCCTCCATGGCCTGCTGATCGGTGGTGGCGGGAATCCAGTAGGCCATGCTCCCGTCTGCATACCGCAGCTTGGTGGCATGCAGGTCGTCCAGGTCCCGGCTCAGAGTGGCCTGGGTCACCTCGATGCCCTGCTCAGCCAGGAGGGAGGACAGCTGCTGCTGGGAGTTGACCCGATGTCGGTTCAGGGCCTGGCGGATGGCATCCAACCGGGCCACCTTGGTCGTCGGACGCATCAGCACACCCCCTGCAGGAGGGATTCGTCGCCCCGGGAGCGGGCCACCAACCAGGTCATCAGTGCCTTCTGGGCGTGCAACCGGTTTTCAGCCTCGTCCCAGACCACGGACTGGGGGCCGTCGATGACCTCGGCCGTCACCTCCCGGCCCCTGTAAGCGGGCAGGCAGTGCTGGAAGAGGGCATCCGGGCGGGCATGGGCCATAAGTCGGGCGTTGACCTGATAGGGCAGGAAGGGATGGGAGCGAACGTCGTACTGGTCCTCCTCCCCCATGGAGACCCAGGTGTCGGTGAAGACGCAGTCGGCGTCCTCTACGGCCTGGACCGGATCCGTGGTGACCAGAATGGATCCTCCGTTTTCAGCGGCCAGGGTCCGCGCCTGTTCCACCAGGCTCGGATCTGGCAGGAAGCCGTGGGGGCCGGCAATCCGCACGTTCATGCCGGCCACCGCCCCGCCCAGCAGATAGGAGTTGGCCATGTTGTTGGCTGCGTCGCCCAAATACGCGATGGTCATGCCGGCCAGGGCGTCGACCCCGCCCCGGTGCTGGGCCAGGGTCAGGAAGTCGGCCAGGACCTGGCAGGGGTGGAAGGAGTCGGTCAGCGCATTGATGACGGGCACGGTGGCATGGGCGGCCATGGTCTCCACCCGATCCTGGCCGAAGGTGCGCCAGACTATGGCGGACGTCATTCTCGTCAGCACCTTGGCGGTATCAGCCACGGGCTCGCCACGGCCCAGCTGCGAGCCTGGGCTGTCGATGACCATGGGGTAGCCGCCCAGCTGGGCCACGCCTACGCAGAAGCTGGTTCTGGTGCGCGTGCTGGGTTTGTCGAAGATGATCGCCACGGCTTGAGGACCCAGGAAAGGCCTGGACAAATAGGGATTGGCCCTGAAAGCCATGCCCAGCCGAAGCACCTCCAGCTGCTCCTCGTGGTCGAGGTCGTCGTCGCGAAGCATGTGCCGCAAACCGCTGTTCATCTCTGCCTCCCTTACGGTGTCGTCACGATTGTCTCTGAATGCTGTAAATCACCGATCACCCTGCGGCGAATCCACGTCCCCGAGACGGGTCGGGACCTTGGAAAGAATGTCAACGGCCAGGTCGATCTGATCGGCCTGGATGATCAGCGGCGGCGCCAGACGCAGGGCATCAGGGGCCACGGGATTGACTATCAGCCCGTGGTCCAGGCACCAGGCAGCCACCTTGCCGGCGCATGGAGATCTCAGCTGGACGGCATCCAGCAGACCCCTGCCTCTGACCGAAGTGAAGAGGGGGTTGCCGCAGGCGGCTATGCCATCGCGCAGCCTCTTGCCCATCTGCTCCGCCCGTTCCAGCAGACCCTCCCGCTGGATGGTCTCCAGGGTGGTCAGCGCCAGGGCCGATCCCAGGGGGTTGCCACCGAAGGTGGAACCGTGCGTGCCAGGGGTCAGCAGACCGGAAGGCCCGGAGCCGAAGGTGATCATCCCGCCCATGGGGAAGCCGCCGGCCACCCCCTTGGCGAAGGTGAGCACATCAGGGCAGGCACCGCCGGATAGGCTTTGATCCTGGAAGGCGAACCAGTGGCCGGTTCTGCCCATGCCGGTCTGCACCTCGTCAAGAATCATCAATGCACCATGCCGGCTGCAGAGCTCACGCACCTTTTGCACATAGTCGGGCTCCAGCGGCAGCACGCCAGCCTCACCCTGGATGAGCTCCAGTATGACGGCGGCCACCGGCTGGTCGGAAGCCTCTTCTCCGGAGAAGGCCTCCTCCAGGGCTTCGGGGTCGCCGGACGGCAGGAAGCCCATCCCCGGCACCAGGGGCTGGAAGGGCTCACGGATGGCAGGCTTCCAGGTCAGGCTCAGCGAGCCCATGCTGCGACCGTGAAAACTGTGGGTCAGGGCCAGGATCCTCCCGGGATTCCCGCCCATGCGAGTGCCATGCAGCCGGGCCAGCTTGATTGCCGCCTCATTGGCCTCGGTTCCGGAGTTGCAGAAGAAGACGCGCGAACCATCCGGGGCCTGGGCCAGCTCCAGCAGCCGCTCGGCCAGTTCAATCTGAGGCCGGGAGGCGAAGAAGTTGCTGATGTGGGCCATTTTGCCGGCCTGCTGGGCCAGGGCCCTGTTCCAGGCCGGATGGGCATAGCCCAGGGCGTTGACCGCGATCCCTGCCAACATGTCCAGATAACGATTGCCGTCGATGTCCCATATCCATGCGCCTTGGCCGTGGTCCATGACCCTGCCCGGCCTTCCGAAGACCTGCATGTGGACATGGTCATAGCGATCGGCCCATTGGCGACTCCGGGGACCCTCAACCGTTTCGGCTGGCTCCGCGACGTTGGCGCAATGTTGATCAGCCTTGTTCATGGCTCCTCCTCATGACCATTTCATGACCCGGCACAACCACGGTGCCGATCCCGTTTTGGGTGAAGATTTCGGTGAGCATGGAGTGCGGCTGCCGCCCGTCGATGATGTGGGCCTGGCTGACCCCGGCACGCACAGCCTGCAGGCAGGCCTCCATCTTGGGACGCATCCCCGCCTTCATGTCTCCAAGCAGACCATCCAGACAGTCCACGCCGATGCTGGAAACCAGGGAATCGGTCTGAGGCCAGTTGGCATAGAGTCCCTCCACATCGGTGAGAATGACCAGCTTTCTGGCGCCCAAGGCCGCAGCCAGGGCAGAGGCGGCGGCGTCGGCATTCACGTTGAGCACCTGGGTGGCGTCCTGCTCGTCCGGGGCCACCGAAGAAACCACAGGAATCCGCCCGGCATCAATCAGGTCCTCCACGGCCGAAGCATCCACAGCCACGACTTCGCCCACCAGGCCCAAGTCCACCGGGTGACCGTCCACCATAGCGGTACGACGGGCAGCGCTGAACAGACCGGCATCTTCTCCAGACAGACCGACGGCCATGGGACCATGGGCATTGATGGCACCGACCAAATCCCTGCCCACCTGACCGGTCAGGACCATGCGGACCACCTTCATGATTTCCGGCGTGGTCACCCGAAGACCACCGCGGAACACCGAGGGGATGCCCAGGGCCTGAAGCATGGCAGAGATCTGGGGGCCTCCCCCATGGACAACCACCGGGTGCATGCCGACCTGCCGCAGGAAGACCATGTCCTGGGCAAAGCACCGGCGCAGGTGGTCATCAACCATGGCATGGCCGCCGTACTTGACCACGATCCGCTGACCTGCAAACTCCTCCAGCCAGGGTAGGGCCTCAATCAGCACCTGGGCCTTGCTGACATCGTCCAGGGCCCGTTCGGCTTCTGCCTCCTGCTCGCCATCTGCCATCCTTTTCCCTTTCCTCATTGCCGCTTCTGCCTCCGGTGCCTCACGCTGGTGCGCATGTGCCGGATCAGGTGTGGTAGTCGGCGTTGATGGTCACATATTCGTGGGTCAGATCATCTGTCCAAACCGTAGCCTGGCTGTCGCCCTGACCGAGATCGATATCGATATGGACCTCGGGCACGTGCATGTCGACCAGGGAGGGATCCTGTCCGGGGCGGCCTCCTTGGCAGACTTTGACTCCATTGAAGCTGACATCCACATGGTCCGGATCATAGGCCGCCGTCGAAACCGGCACGGTGCCCAGGGAGGCCACTACGCGACCCCAGTTGGGGTCCTCGCCAGCCACGGCACACTTGAGCAGGGTGGAGCCGGAGACAGCCCGGGCACAAGCCAGGGCCGCGTCCTCACTTTCGGCCCCTTCCACCTGGATGCGGATACGGTGGCGGCTACCCTCGCCGTCGGCCACAATGCGACGGGAGAGCTCACCGCAGGCCTGGCTGAGCAACTCCTGGAACTGATCGGGGTCAGGCCGAACGCCAGAAGCGCCCGAAGCCATGAGCAGGACCGTGTCATTGGTGGACATGCAACCGTCCACATCAATCCGGTTGAAGCTGAGCCGGCAGGCCTCGGACAGAGCGCGGCGGGCCTGGTCAGGCTCCACAATGGCATCAGTTGTGATCAGACAGATCATGGTGGCCAGCTGCGGGGCGATCATCCCCGAACCCTTGACCATGCCGCCCAGCCGCCAGCCGGAGCCGTCCAGGGCCACGGTCTTGGTGCAGGTGTCGGTGGTCAATATGGCCTTGGCTGCCGCCTCGCCGGCCTCCTGGCTGGTCGACAGCTCCTGGGCCGCCTGGTCGATGCCGGCCAGTATGGGGTCCAGGTGCAGCAGGTGGCCGATGATCCCTGTGGAGCAGACGGCAACCCGCTCGGCTGGCAGGCCCAGATTCCTGCCTGTCCGCTCAGCCATGGCCTTGGCCTGGTCCAGACCCTCGGAACCCGTGCAGGCGTTGGCATTGCCCGAGTTGATGACCACGGCCCCTGCCCGACCCTCTTCCAAAATCCTGCTGGTCCAGATGACCGGAGCAGCCCGGAAGCGGTTGGGAGTGAAGACGCCAACAGCAGTGTCCATGGGCCCCTTGTTGACGACCAGGGCCAGGTTGCGGCGGCGTGAGCCTCCCGGGCGGTGGGCGATGGCGGTGCCTGTCTGGAAGCCTTCGGCGTAGGTGATGCTCATGGTGCCACTCCTATGGTTGTCAGACCGGTTTCCTCGGGCAGACCCAGGGCCAGGTTGACGGCCTGAAGGGCCTGGCCGGCGGTGCCCCGGGTCAGGTTGTCGATGGCTGCGAAAGCATAGAGACGGTCGGCGCGTTCGTCTGTGAGGACCTGAACCTGCGCCAGGTTCGAACCGTACACGTCAGCCGTGGAGGGGAGCCTGCCCTGGGGCAGCAGATCAACGAATGGCTCCTTGGCATAGATCTTTTCCCATACGGCGCGAATGCCCTCCGCCCCCAATGCACGTCCACGCGCGTTCAGCCTGGCCGAAACCACGGCCAGGATTCCACGTGACATGGGCACCAGGATGGGGGTCAGCCCCAAGCGAATCGGCTGACGATCTCCCCCGGGGTCCGGATCGGCAGATTCTGCCTTGCGCAGGTTCTGCAGGATTTCAGGGATGTGCCTGTGGGTGCCGCCGACCGAATAGGGATGGGCTGAGTTGATGGCTTCGGCTGCGAGCAGATCCATCCTGCTGCTGGAGCGACCGGCACCCGAGTAAGCCACGGCAAGGTCGGCCACCAGGTCATCGGCCTGCACCAAACCGGCAGCCAGGGCCGGCTGGAAAGCCAGGGTGACTGCGGTTACGTTGCAACCCGGACCTGCTATCCGGCGGGCATGCTTGAGCAGTTCACGCTGGCGAACGCCCTTCGCTGTCAATAGCTCCGGCATCCCGTAGGTCCAGGGGGAGAAAAAGTGCCCGCCGTAGTAGTCCTGCCACTCGGCCGGATCCTCCAGCCGATGGTCGGCACCCAGATCGACCAGTATCGATTGCGAATCCAGCTGCTCTGCCAAGGGACCAGAGGCGCCATGAGGCAGGGCCAGCACCACCAGATCATGACCGGCCAGGATCTTGGGATCCGTGGGCTGAATCTGCAGCGAGGCCAGTGAATTCGGAAGATTGGGCGAGAACTCCCCAAGCAGTCGACCCGCTGAACCGTGCCCAGTGACCGTGCATACCCGAAAGGCGGGATGAGCGGCCATGAGTCGGATCATTTCAGAACCGGCATACCCGGAGGCTCCCACCACGGCCACTGTATATTGGTGCATGAACGCTCCTTTCACCGGGCACCATCATAAATAGTCATGCGACAAAATGCATAATTATGCAATCTGGCGTGTCGTTATGCTTCCGTTTTTGCAAAAGGGTCATAACCGGACTCCCGGTTGCGGATGTATCCCATCCGGGTACTGGCCTGGTCCGCAACCTCGGGCCCGCATGTGTCTTCAACATAGTCCAAGGTCATATCGATGCCAGCCGAAATGCCCGAAGAGGTGTGGGGCTTTCCATCGACCACCCAACGGGCCCCTTCAACCCAATCCACCCGCTCAGCCGTGCTGACCACCCAGTCAAAGGCCGGATCGTTGGGGGTGGCCCGCCGACCATCCAGAACACCGGCAGCAGCCAGCAGAGCCGAGCCCGTGCGGACCGTCAGCACCTGTGAAGACTGCGCAACCAGGCTCCGCAACTTGTCCAGCCAGCGATCATCGTCAACCAGGTCGCGCGCGCCGGGCCCTCCAGGCATCAGCAGAACCCCCTTGGGATCGATCCTTTCCGGTCCCAGGGCCTCGACCCTGACGCCGCCCTCGCCGACTTTCACACCGGGAGCGTCCAGGGAGAATATCCGCACGCCGGCACCATCTGTGTTGATGAAAACCTCAAAGGGCCCGGAGACATCCAAGGGTTCGAATCCATCGAATACGACAATATTGGCATCCGGCACCATTCGAATGAACCTCTCCCCACTGGCAGACCCGCCCCTCATCAGTCTCAAGGCTGACATCAGTCACACAGGCATGAATTACTCGTTGACGCCAATGCTCACTTTCAGAAAGTGGCATCACCGCTTCAATCGATGGTACCGCCAGGCCTATAACTGCCAGGTCCTTCCTGGCACTCTTTCACAGCCTCTTACCCACAGCCCACGTTGACACTGGCGACACCCGTATCGTGGGAGTTCAGGCGCTGACGCCACCTGAGCCGGAGCCGCCACCACCCGTTGAGGGCGACGGCACCATCTGCTGGTAGAAGTCGTTCAGGGAAATGCCGTTGGCCAGCAGCCAGATCCAGGCCAGGGTGAAGAGCAGATTGATGATCAGGGCAGCCATGGCCAGCCCATAGCCCTTCATATGTAGGCGATGTGTCCGATACATGGAAATGCCGCCGAGCAGAGCTGGAATCACAGGCATGGGCAGGAAGAGGGCCATGAAAAAGGCGATGATGGCGCAGGGATCCCAGTGGCCGTAGACCGGATTTTGTGAGGGATCGTTCAAATTGGGCATGCCCTGGGGAGGCCATCCTGGCGCGCCGGGACGGGTCTGAGGATTCCCGGGATTCCCGCCACGTACGGGGCCCGGCTGCCCCGCCATGGGCATGGGCCTGTTGGCGGGGTTGCCCTGGGGGGAATCCGATTCCTTGGCCTTGGGTTCGGGGTCCGGTCGACCGTATATGTAGGGATTCCATCCTGGATAACGATCGGCGCGCGCGCCGTACAAGGGCTGGTCGCCCCCATCATGATCCTGGCGGTCAGGTCCACCGGCTGTGCCCTGTTCTTGAGAATCCGTCATGTCCCTCGGTCCCCTTGATGCACGGTCAGGCGCGCAATACGGCGCCCAGACCCGCAGTCTTGTCAACGATGGCCTGGCGCAGGGATTCGCTGTCCTCGGACGTCAATGTACGGTCCGGGGCGCGGAAAGTAACTGCGAAGGCCAGCGATTTTGCATGCTCACCGATCTGATCGCCAGTGAAAACGTCGAACAGCTCGATGGATTCAAGACTAGACCCAGCCGCTTCTCTGATGGCGGAAGTCAGGTCCGCTGCCGAGACCGTGTCCGGCACGGTGAAGGCCAGATCCTGGCGGACCGGCGGGAAGGTCGAGACCGGCTTGGCCTGCAGGGGCGTGTAGTCCAGGTGGTCCAGCACCGTGTCCAGACTCAGCTCGAAGGCGGCCGAATGTGCAGGAAGGCCCAGAGCCTGATCAACCCGGGGATGCAGCTCGCCCACCATACCGGCAAGCGTGCCATCATCGAGGACCAGTCTGGCGGTACGGCCCGGATGCCACTGATCGGGCACCTGCTCGGCCGGGGGCTGCTCCAGCCGATAGTCGGCGCCCAGCCTATCCAGAACCCGACGAGCCGATTCGACTGCATCGGTCCAGTCCACATCCCTGCTGTCCTTGAGCCAGCCGTCCTCCTGGGCGCGGCCGGTCAACAGGGCCGCCACATGCAACCGCTGCTCCGGCAGACCCTGGTCCAGTCGGGCCAGATCCTCGTCGCTGGGCCGCACGCCGCCCGGAAGGGTGGGTACCGCAGGAGCCTTGGGATCGCGACGGAAGACATAGCCGATCTCGAAGAGACGTACATCCGTGTTGCCGCGACGCAGGTTGCGCTCCACGGTGTTGGCCAGTGGCAGCAACAGGCTCTGCCGCAGGTAGGGCCGGTCAGCGGCCATGGGATTGGCCAGCTCCACGCTGTTGACATGGACCTCGTCAGGATCCATGCCAAAGGCCTTGAAATCATTATCGCCGACGAACGGGTAGTCCAGGACCTCGGTCAGCCCGTACTCGGCCAGGGTGTCGGCCACCCAACGGCGACGCTGCTGGCGATCGGTCAGGCCAACCGCACCGGACACCTTCGGTGATGGCACGGTGACGGGGATGCGGTCATAGCCCACCAGGCGGGCCACCTCCTCGACCAGGTCGCAACCCTCGCCCAGGTCGGGCCTCCAGGTTGGCGGGGTCACCGACAGCCGGTCCTGAGGATCACCCTGGACCGTGCAGCCGATGTCACGCAGGATGGCCACGATGCGTTGGGGCTCCACCTCCAGTCCGGTCAGACGTGCCACCTCGCTGACCGCGAAGTCGATGACCGGCATGGGCTTGGTCTGGTCCATATCCAGCGGGGCATCCAGGTCCTGGCCACCGGCAAGGCGATGCAACAGGTCGGCGGCCATGGCCGCGGCGGCCGGCTGCATCTGCGGATCGACCCCGCGTTCAAAGCGCTTGGAGGCCTCCGAGGGCAGCTTGTGGCGACGTGCGGTCCGGGCGATGGTCACCTGGTCGAAGTGGGCGGACTCGATCAGGATGTTCTTCGTCTGATCGGTCACCTCCCCATACAGACCGCCCATGACCCCGGCCAGACCCAGGATGCGGGAGCCCTCTTGTCCCTCGGGTGAGTCGGTGATGAGCAGATCTTCGGTACTGAGCTGGCGATCCTTTCCATCCAGAGTTGTCAGGTGCTCGCCCTGCCTGGCCCTGCGGACGACGATGGGGCCGCTGAGCTTGTCCAGATCGTAGGCGTGCAGGGGCTGGCCCAGATCCAGCATGACGTAGTTGGTGATGTCCACCGGCAGGCTGATGGAGCGCATGCCGGCCCGCACCAGCCGACGACGCATCCAGCTGGGAGTGGCGGCTTTGGGGTCGCACCCGGTCAGGGCCCTCAGATAGTAGCGGTCACAGCCGACCTGACCATGAATGGGGTTGTCGTCCTCAACATGCACGGCCAGCGGAGCCTGATCCTCCTGAGTTGCGGAGGCAGGCACGGTCTTGTTCAGCTCAATCACCGGATCCGTGTACTCGGCGCCCGTGGAGTGGTGGTATTCCCGGGCAACCCCCCGGTAGGAGAAGGCGTAGCCACGGTCCGGGGTGATGTTGATTTCAAGCACGGGCCTGTTCATATGCAACAGGGTCATGGCATCGTCCCCGGGCTTGAGCTGATCGTACTGCTCGGGGGTGAACCCGTAATCGCGCAACAGGATGATGCCCTGATGGTCCGAACCCAGCCCCAGCTCACGCTCGGAGGCGCACATGCCGTCCGAGATGTGGCCATAGGTCTTGCGCGGTTCGATACGGAAGTCCCCGGGCAGAACGGCCCCCGGCAGGGTCACCACCACCTTCTCGCCCGCAGCCATGTTGGGTGCCCCGCAGACGATGCCCCTGGGCACCTTGCGGCCCTGGTCGTCCACAGCGTTGTACTGCTCGCCCACATCCACATGGCACCAGTTGATGGTCTTGCCGTTCTTCTGAGGCTCAGGCTCGGCATCCACCACATAGCCGACCACGATGGGACCGGTCACTGTGGACTGATGGATGTCCTCCTCCTCCAGGCCGACCCGGACCAGGTCCTTGGCCAGCTGTTCATAGGTCAGATCCTCGGGAACCTGCACATGCTCCTTGAGCCAGTCGATATCTACCATTGGCATCTGACGGTCACTCCCCCATCTCGAACTGCTGACTGAACCGCACGTCACCCTCGACCAGGTCGTGCATATCGTTGATGTCGTGGCGCAGGAGCAGGGTACGCTCCATGCCCACGCCGAAGGCGAAGCCTGAGTATCGCTGCGGGTCCACGCCGGCCGACCTCAGAACGTTGGGGTTGACCATGCCGCAGCCTCCCCATTCGATCCATCCGGGACCGCCCTTCTTGTCGGGGAACCACAGGTCCATCTCGGCGCTGGGCTCGGTGAAGGGGAAGTATGAGGGACGCAGTCTGGTCCGGGCCTCGGGGCCGAACATGGCCACGGCGAGCTTGTCCAGGGTGCCCTTGAGGTCGGCCATGGTCAGGTGCTCATCGACCGCGATGGCTTCGCACTGGTGGAAGACCGGGGTATGGGTGGCATCCAGCTCGTCGGTGCGGAAGACCCTGCCCGTGCAGGCCACGTAGAGCGGCACACCACGGGTTATCAGGGAACGGGCCTGGTCGGGCGAGGTATGGGTACGCATGACCATGTTGGACCCGACGAAACCGGCGGCGTCCCTGGCCTGGCTGCCCTTGACGTAGAAGGTGTCCTGCATCTGGCGGGCAGGATGGTCAGGGCCGAAGTTGAGGGCATCGAAGTTGTACCACTCGGCTTCCAGCTCGGGGCCCTGGGCGATGCTCCAACCCATGGAGACGAAGAAGTCCTCCACGTCCTCCATGAGCTTGGACAGCGGGTGCCGGGCGCCCTGGGGACGGCGGTTGACCGGCAGGGTCATGTCCACCTGCTCGGCAGCCAGGCGGCGGGACTCCTCCTCCTGGCGCAGCTGCCGCTCCTTGAGCCCGTAGGCACGGCCGAAATCAGCCTTGAGCTTGCCAGCCAGGCGGCCGGCGGTCTTCTTCTGATCCGCTGGCAGCCTTCCGATGATCCGTCCGGATCCGGCCAGGGCTGAACCTGTCCCCGCATATTTGGCCTTGATCGCCTTGAGCTCTTCCAGATCGGAGGCTTCGCGAATCCTGCCGATGCCCTCGTTGACCTCGTCGGTCATCGCCGCGGGGTCGAATTCTTCCTGTGCCACCATGGACCTTTCCACTGTTGCCAATGCCGTGTCCGGGCCGCAAATCAGCGGAAATCCCGGTCGTTGACGCCTTCACATTCTTTCAATACGACTCGACATGGCCACGGCGTAGAGCAGCACCGCCGCCGAGGTGGCCAGATTGAGGGATTCAGCCCGCCCGTATATGGGTATCCGAACGATCTGATCCATGGCCTGCAGCAGGTCATCAGGAAGTCCACGAGCCTCATTGCCGAAGAGCAGGGCCATGGGCTGACCCGCCGAGTCTGGCTTGGCCAGGGCACCGCCCGCCATCAATTCAGTCAGGGAGCGGACGGGTTTGTCCGGCGTGCCATAGACATCTGCCGCCACCATGGCCCGGCCCTGCCGTCTGCACAGGGCCAGGAAGTCCTCGGTGCCCATGGTCATCAGGGGTATATGAAAGGCCGAACCGGCCGTGGAGCGGATGACCTTGGGATTGGTGGGTTCCACGCACTGGTCCACCAGGATGACCGCCCTGCAGCCTGCGGCATCGGCGGTGCGGATGACGGTTCCGGCATTGCCTGGATCACGAATCTGCCAGAAGGCTGCCACCAGGTCGGGGCCCTGCCTCGTCAGGCTCCGGGGATCGTCAGGATCCGTCGCTTGGGCCAGGAATCCGTCCGTGCGCGCTTGGGCCAGAATCCCCTGGGCGTTGCCGCTGATGGCACGCATGACCCGAGCGGAGACAAAGTGCCCGTAGCAGTCGGGTAGCTCCCGAGCCTGCTCCATGATGGCGCCTACGGTCTCGTTGAGCGGCTGCTGATGACCGCCCTGGGCTACAGGAGAGGATTCGTCCGCCTGAATATAAAGGTCGGTCAGCAGGTCGGGGCGCCAGCGGACCGCCTCGCGTACGCTCTGCGGCCCCTCTATCAGGAAGCGGCCATGACGCTGCCGGGCCCGCCGATCCTGCAATTCAGCCAGACGGCGAATTCGTTGGGCACGGGGATTGTCAAGAAGGGAGTCATCAAAGGGCATGGCACAACTCTAGCCCCGGCAGTCGAGAGCCCGGCAGCCGGGCCTTGATGGGCCCACATCTGTGGGAAAGTTCACTGAAAGAAAGGTCTTCACCCCTTGTGCTCGCCGGACAAGGGGCTAGTGTGAAAGAACCGGTCGGGTCGACCACGTCCGTCGTTGGTCTGGCGCAGACCGACCATCACTCATCTGGCTTGGCCAGAATCATTGTGAGGAGACGATATGCCCGTATACACACTTCCCGATCTGCCCTACGACTACTCGGCGCTGGAGCCGTACGTGTCCGGCAAGATCATGGAGCTGCACCATGACAAGCACCATCAGGCTTATGTGAACGGTGCCAACAAGGCCCTGGAGCAGATCCACGACGCGGCCGAGTCCGGCAACGTGGCTCAGTCCAACCTGCTGGAGAAGAACCTGGCCTTCAACCTGGCCGGGCACAAGAACCACTCCATCTTCTGGAAGAACATGGCCCCGGCCATCGGCCAGGAACCCACTGGCGAGCTCAAGGCCGCCATCGAGGACCAGTTCGGGTCCTTCCAGGGCTTCCAGACCTACTTCGAGTCCATGTGCGCAGGCATCCAGGGCTCCGGCTGGGCCGTCCTTGCCTGGGATACCCTGGGCGAGCGCCTGGTCACCCTGCAGATGTACGACCACCAGGGCAACCTGCCCGTCACCATCTTCCCGCTGGTTCTGCTGGACCTCTGGGAGCACGCCTACTACCTGGAGTACCTGAACGACCGGGCCAGCTACGTCAAGGCCTGGTGGCACATCGTCAACTGGGAGGATGCCTCCAAGCGCTTTGACGAGGTGCGCAACATCAACACCACACTGGCCAGGTAAAAGACCAGCGCTTCCAACCACAGGCGGACCCCGGTCCTTTCCCCTCTCTGCGGGAGGCGGAAAGGACCGGGGTCCCTCCATATCCGGAGCCTGCTGCAGAAATCCCCGACAGTCAGTTGCCGAAGAAGGCGATGGAGCCGGTCAGTGCAGCCACGGTAAGGGAAATCGCGGGCACGGCCAGGCATATGAGCAGGAAGCCCGCATCACGTGGTCTGATCTGGGAGACCCGGGCATGGGTGCGCGGTGTGCTGCCGCCGAAGCCCCTGGCCTCCATGGCCGTGGCCAAGGTCGTCGAACGCCTGATGGACAGGACCAACAGGGCGAAAGCCTGTGGCATAAAGGCCTTGAAACGGTTCTCATCGCCGAGTCCACGGCTGCGGCGCGAGGCGGTCAGGGCCGACCAATCATCCTTGAGAACAGTGAAGAGCCGCATACCGGCCAGTCCCCCGTAGACGAAGCGATCAGGCAGGTGGAGCACCTGGCTGAAGGCGTCGGCCAGATCGGTGGCGTCTATTCCCAGTACGGTGATGATGGCCGGGATTCCGATGGCCAGGATTCGCAAGGCAGTGGCCAGGGCCAGATCCAGCGAGCGCTGGGTGATGTGGATCATTCCCCACTGCCAGAAGGTGGCGCCGCCGCTCTTGCCATAGAGGATGATCGCCAGGGCCGAGCCTGGCGCCCCCAGGAAGATGGGCCAGGTGGATCTGACCACGCGCAGGGGCGTGAAGCCTGCCGCACCCAGCAGCAGGAACTCCAGGATCAGGGCCGTCGTGGCCGAGACCGGGTCCAGACTGATCAGCAGGGGCAGAGCCGCCAGAAAGGCCCCGATCAGACGGAAGGCCGGATTGATGGAGGCTATGTATGACGACCGGCTGGCCGGCTTGACCGGCTCGTCCCGCTGATCCATGGGCGTGACGGTCAGTCTGGCCGCAACAGTCTCCTGAGGAGCCTGCAAGTCTGACCCGACTGCAGGCCAGACGGCCTTCCGGGCTCCCGGAGGCGTCATCTCCACCAGACGGGCGTCCAGGGCCTGGAACAGTTCCCGGTCGTGGGTGACCAGGATGATGCAGGCGCCCTGGTCGCGCAGGTCTGCAATCAGCCGGGCCATGCTGACCCAGGTGTTCCTGTCCTGCCCGAAGGTCGGCTCGTCAAGAATCAGCACCTGGGGCGCAGCGGCCAGGGCCGAGGCCACTGTGAGCCGCCGCTTCTCGCCGCCGGAGAGCGTGTAGGGGTTGGCTCGCGCGTACTGCCTCAGTCTGAAGCGGCCCAACAGTTCCAGGGCGCGGGTCTGGGCCTGGTCCTCGCTCATGCCGGTGCGGATGGGGGCCAGTTTGACCTCATCCAGCACCGTGCCCCGGGCGAACTGATGCTCGGGATTCTGAAAGACATAGGCGATGCGCGCCGCCAGCTGGGATGAGGTCCACCGGATGGGCTCGGACTCCACGGGCGTCTGCCCCTGGGGCCCCCGAAGCAGACGATTCCGGGCAAGGACCGAACCGGCCACCGGCTCCAACAGACCGGCCAGGGTCATGGCCAGAGTGGACTTGCCGGCCCCGTTGACCCCGACCAGGGCGGTGACCTGACCGGCCCTGAATTCCAGATCGATATGCTCGGCCACTGCCTTACCCTGACGGCCCACCGCCAGATCCCGAGCGGCCAGCAGGACGGGATGACCATCCTGGCCGGGACCGGATTGCCCAGACCTGATCCTGTCCTGGCCAAGATCAGGGAGCGAATCCCTGGCGCTCCTATAAACCTCGGGAACCCAGATACCCAGGGAGGCCAGGTCCAGTTCGGGATCAGTGAAGACCTCCTGGGGACTGCCGTCGGCCATGATCACGGTCTTGCGATAGGACTCAGCGCCCGAACCGCCGGCACCGCCTTCAACTTCACCCAGCCCGAGCACGATGACCCGGTCGATCATGTCCATCCAAGGCCCCGCCCGGTGCTCGACCAGAACCATGGTGGAGCCTTGCCGGTCCAGGACCTTTCTGACGGCATCGACTATCTGCTCGACGCCGACCGGGTCCAGGTTGGCCGTAGGTTCGTCCAATAAGAGCAGCCCAGGCTGCATGGCCAGGGCGCCGGCCAAGGCCAGACGCTGCATCTGCCCTCCGCTCAGATGCATGGTGGACCGGGTCAACTGCAGGTCAGCCAGGCCCACCTCGGCCATGGCCTGACGCACCCGTGGCCAGATCTCATCTCGAGGCAGTCCCATGTTCTCCGGTCCGAAGGCCACATTGTCGCCAAGGCGCTGAAAGATGGCCTGAGCATCCGGGTCCTGAAGGACCAGTCCCACACGCCCCCGGCTGGAGACGGCGGGATTGCCGTCGATCAGGACCTGGCCCTGGGTCACCCCGCCCTCGTCATCCTCGACCTGGTCCTGGCCGCTCTGCGGTGCATGATCGCCCAGCAGCCCGGCCACACCTTCAAGGATGGTCGATTTGCCAATGCCCGAGGCTCCCAGCAGAAGCACCCGCTGACCTGCAGGAATGCGCAGGGAAAGATCCCTGACGGCGAAGTGGTTCCGATAGGCATGCCGGTACCCCCAGCCGCGCAGTTCCAGGGCTGCGGGTCGATAGGGATTGTCCTGGATGCTCTGGTCCACTCCCGAGCCTCTACTTCCCGGCCATGCGAATATCGCGGCCGGAGGCGAAGCGGTCCAGGGCCCCGGTCGCGGCGATGGCCTTGTAGAGGTACCAGACCAGCACTCCGGCGATCAGCGCGCCCGAAATCAGAGTGGCTATCAGATAGATCACCCCGTAGGGGCCGGTCAGGTTGATGGCCTGCAGGTGCGTGCAGAAGGAGTATAGCCAGCAGCCGAAACCAGCAGCCGCACCGGACAGCGCCACCGTGGGCATGTTCCAACGCCGATAACGTAGCAGCATGAAGACCAGCTCGGCCATGAAGCCCTGAAGCAGACCGATCAGTATGGTCTCCACAGGCACCCATTGGCTGCCCAACAGCGACTCCAGGATGGCTGCCACCAGCTCGGCGTAGACGGCAGCCCCCGGCTTGCGTACGATGACCAAAGCCAGGGGCCCGGCGAATAGGTAGAGGCCGTTGAGGATACCTCCCAGACCGGGCACAACCCCATCCAGGAAGGACCAGGGAATGGTGGTCACCATGGCGACCACCCAGTAGATGACGGCGGAGGCCACCCCGATGACCGAGGCGACGGCGATATCCACCACCCTCCACCGTTTGGAGGGGATCCTGACCTGGGAGGGGGTCCGCTCAGACTCCGGCTCCGATCCGGAAACAGTATTGTTCATGAAATGACCATCGGTCATGATCTTGTGCCTTTCCTCGGGGCGCTCCCTATGAGCGCCATCCCGTTCAGGCACGGGTCCAGTGACATCCGTGCGCCGGCATTACCCGGTAAACGTTCGTCCGGTTGAGGCTGAGCCTCCTCTCAGCCGCACGCCCTCAGGCATACGGCCCCCGTGTCACCTATAACCCTAGAACACACCGTGGCCAAAAAGTCAGTTCTGACCCGCGCCCAGGGAATCCAGCAGGAGGGCCTCGGTGATGATGTTGTCGACCAGCCCCTGCAGGGAGATGGACTCGTTCGGACTGTGGGCGTTGGACTGGGGATCCTCGGGGCCGGTCACCAGAACCTGAGCCTCAGGGAAGAGCCGCTTGAGTTCGGGAATGAAGGGGATGGATCCGCCCTCGCCCTTGTTGACCGGGTCGCGTCCGAAGGCCTGCCGCATGGCCTCCTCGGCCTGCCGGACCACCGGGCTGTCGGCATCCATGGCCCATCCCATGCCCATGTCGCCGGGCGTGACCTCCACCCTGGCCCCCTGAGGAGCATGGGCGATCAGGAAATCGGCCAGTGCCTGCGCGGCCTGCTCAGGACGCTGGATGGGCGCAGTGCGCAGGGAAATGCGGAAGCGGGTCTTATCGGCCAGCACGTTGAAGGAACCCTCCACCGGGTGGGCATCGAAGCCGATCACCGCCGCCGCCGGCTTGGTCCAGAGCCGGGAGGCCAGGGAGTCGGTTCCGGCCAGCCGGTAGGAGTCCACCACGCCGGCATCGGCACGCAGCTGGGCCTGGTCCAGGTCACGCTGCAGGCCGCCGATGGGCTGTCCGCCCTCCAGGCCGGGCACCGCCAGCTGACCCTGGTCGTCATACATGGAGGCGATCAGCATGGCGGCCAGGGTGTTGGCATCCAGGATGGGCCCGCCGAACTGCCCGGAGTGGACCGGGTGCTCCAGGACTGTGACCGTGACATCCAGGTCCGCATTCCCTCGCAGCGAGGTGGTCAGACTCGGGGTGTCCGCCGACCAGTTGCCCGAGTCGGCCACGATGATCAGATCCGAGGCGAAATCGTCCCGATGAGCCTGGAGGAAGGGGATGAAGCTGCGCGAGCCCATCTCCTCCTCACCCTCGATGAAGACCTTGACATTGACGCGCAGGTCCTTGTCCAAGGCGTGCAGGGCCCCCGAGTGGATGGCGATGCCGCCGCCGTCGTCGGCCGATCCGCGTCCGTAGAGCCGTCCATCCTTCTCGACACCGGTAAAGGGATCAGTGGACCACTGGGAGGGATCGGGCACCGGCTGCACATCGTGATGGGCATAGAGAAGGACGGTCGGGGCATCGGGATCCACCTGCCGGGATCCGATCACCTCGAAGGCGCCCGGGGTGCCGTCAGGATTGGTGGCCTGGACCACCCGGGCATCCACGCCCACCTGTCTAAGCTGCCCGGCCACATAGTCGGCCGAGCGGCGCATGTGATCCCCGGTGATCCCCTTGGCCGAGACCGAGGCCAGGGCGATCTTGTCCTTGAGCAGATCGACGATCCGGCTTCTATCGTCCTGCACACGGGTGCGGATCGTCTCCAGGCCCAGTCCCGCCATCGCTACCTCCTATAATTGCTTGCGTATCAATGCTTGCGAGTCTAGGCGTCACCGTAACCTGTTCGCATGACATGGAACCCCTTCTCACGCAAGGATCGACGGGACAAAGAGGCGGAGGCGGACCAGAAGGCCTCCACTGAAGAGGCACGAGGCAAGGGACGACCCACCCCTAAGCGCAAGCAGGCCGAGGCCCGGAACCTGCGCCCTCTGGTCCCCAAGGACCGCAAGGCCTCACGCAAGGCCGCCAAGGCCAGGATCCGAGCCCGTGAGGATGCCCAGTACGAGGCCATGAGGACCGGCGACATCGACCACATGCCCAAGTCGGAGCGCCTTCCCTGGAGAATCTACATCCGCGACTATGTGGATGCCCGCTTCAATCTGCTGGAATGGATCTTCCCGGCCATCATCCTCATGTTCGTGGCCACCCTGATGGGTATGTTCGTGGGTCCGCAGCATTACGCCACTTTCACCATGGTGGTGACCATCCTTCTATATGGCTACCTGATCGTGGCCCTGATCGACACCTGGCTGATGTGGCGCAAGCTCAAGCGGCTGCTGATCGACAAGTTCGGCGAGCGCTCGGTGGCCAAGGGTTCACGCTCGGCCTCCTATGCATGGCAGCGGGCTATGATGGTCCGGCGCTGGCGGGTCCCCAAGCCCAGCCAGAGCAAGCGTGGGCACTTGCCCAAGTGACAGCCGGTTGTCCTGACTTACCGACCCATCGATTAGCCGCGCCGCCCGGTTCCACTTGAGGTTCCGTGCGTTCTTCGTATTCACTCCACATTCTGCTGATGGTCTTCATTCTCCCAGCCTCTACGGCTAGCATGGATTGCTATGCAGCAATCGATCAACCAACCCGGCACAGAGTTTCTTGACCCCTGGGATGCCGACAGCCGCCAGTACGACACCATCATCATCGGATCCGGTCCGGGCGGCTATGCCACGGCCCTGCGCACGGCAGAGCTGGGCGGACGCGTAGCCCTGGTCGAGCAGGACCTTGTGGTCGGCGGCGTCTGCCTGAACCGCGGATGCATCCCCACCAAGGCCCTGCTGACCGCCACCCAGGTTCTCGAACAGGCTGACCTTGGGGCCGCCATGGGCATCAACGTCAAGTCGGCCGACATCGACTACCAGAAGCTCCAGGATTATCAGGACCGAATGGTGGACGCCATGACCGGCGGCCTGTCGAGCCTGCTGAAGCAACGCGGCATCACCGTGGTGCACGGCCACGGCACCATCGTCGGCGACGGCCTGGTGGAGGTGACCGACGATGACGGCAATCGAACCCGCCTGACAACCTGCGACACCATCCTGGCCACCGGTTCTCATGCCAGGGCCCTGGAAGAACTCCCCTTCGATGATCTGGTCATCGACACCGACCGAGCCCTGACCCTCAAGCCTTTCCCCCACCGGGCTCTGATTATCGGATCAGGGGCTGTGGCCCTGGAATTCGCCACCATTTGGAATCAAGCCGGTTGCCAGGTGACCCTGATGATCAGACGGGACCGGGTGCTCTCCCACTGGGGTCGGCGGACCGGTCAGATTCTGACCCGGGAGTTGGAGCGTCAGGGAATTCAAATCATCACCCACGCCCGCTGTTCGGGCGGACACCGTCTACCCGCTGATGGAGGCATTCAGGTCGACTACCAGCCAACGGACGACAAGGGCCAGGCGGGAACGATCGAGACTGATCTGGTCCTGGTGGCCATCGGCAGGGACCCCAATACCGATCCCGAGCACATGAAGGAGCTGGGCATCGATCTGGACGACCATGGCCAGGTCCTGACCGACTCCCAGGGGCGCACCAGCCGTGACCGGGTCTGGGCCCTGGGCGACATCACCCCGGGTCACCATCTGGCCCACAGGGCCTTCCAGCAGGGCATCACCCTGGCCGATGCCGCCTCCGGCCTGGACCCCGAGCCGGTCAACGAGGCCACCATCCCCCGCGTGGTCTTCTCCTCCCCCCAGGCCGCAGCTGTGGGCTTCAGCCGTCAGGAAGCCGAGGACGATCCATCGCTGAACCAGGTCAAGGAGACCATCTACCCCATGATGTCCAACTCGCGCATGCGCATGAGCGGCATGCAGGGCACCCTCAGCCTGATCACCGCCTGCCCGGCCACCGACATGGAGAAGCAGATGGTTGTCGGTCTGGAGATGGTATCCCCCCAGGCCTCCGAGAACATCGCCGAGGCCCAGCAGCTGGTTGGCAACCAGATCCCCCTGCACCGTGCGGCCGGGCTCATCCACCCCCATCCCACCTTCTCGGAAGCCATTGGAGAGGCCCTGCTCAAGGCTGACGGCAGACCCCTGAACATGCGGTAGGCATGCGGTAGACTGGTCAACCAGTGAACGTTTCCAAGTGAGGATGGCATGGCTACAGAGGACACCAAGGGCAAAAAAGCAAAAAAGAAGACCAGTACGATCAGCCAGATCGTCAAGATCTACCAATTCACTTATGAAGAGGACAAGGCCCTTCCCTGGCTGCTGGCCGCGGCCATTCTGGTACCCACCCTGATAGCAGTGGTGATCTGCCTGCTGGCCCACTTCGGCTGGTTGTCCTGGATCCTGACCGTGCTTCTGGGCATCATGGTCGGCCTGCTTCTGGCCACCATGACCCTGACCAGGCGATCAGACCGTGTCGGTTACGCCAAGATGGAGGGTCGTCCAGGCGCTGCCGCCGCCGTCCTGAGCAGCATCTCCAAGGCAGGTTTCTCCTTCCCCCAGGAACCCGTCTGGATTGACGCCAAGACCAAGGATGCCATCTGGAGGGGCACCGGTCGCACCGGGGTCTATCTGATAGCCGAGGGCGACTACAACCGCGTCAACAAGGCCATGAACCGCGAGGAGGAGAAGATCCGCCGCATCACCCGCGGGTCTGCCATCCCCATCTACCGGATCAGCGTTGGCCACGGCCCAGACCAGGTCCCGCTCAACAAGCTCCAGCGCACTGTGGTCAAGAAGAAGATCAAGCTGACCGCCACCGAGCTGGAGACCCTGAACGACCGGTTGGTCACCCTGCAAAAGCGGCAAAACGCCCTGGGAATGCCCAAGGGCATCGATCCGACCAGGATACACGTCAGCCGCAAGGCCATGCGCGGGCGCTGATGTTTTCCAAGGTCCCGGCATCTTCCACCAGGAAGGCGCCGGGACCTTCGCATGAAACACCCCCGTAACCTCAGTGGCGCATTGCCGAAAAAACCGGTCCCCTAGACTGGGGGACCGTTACGGTTTCCACGAAAGGAGCAGTTCAGTGAGAGAACTGAAGTCAAAGGCCGATTGCGAAGCTCTGATAAACCAGGAGGGCGTGGAATATGTCTCAGTCAGGTTCACGGACCTGATCGGGGTCCAGCAGCACTTCACCGTCCCCGCCAGCGAATTCCTCAAAGAGGCTTTCACGGACGGCATGGCCTTCGACGGCTCCTCCGTCCAAGGCTTCCAAGCCATCAACGAATCCGATATGAAGCTGATTCCGGATCCTGAAACAGCCTACCTGGATCCCTTCCGGCGCCACCGCACTTTGAATGTGGCCTTCTCCATCGTGGACCCGGTGACCGACGAGCCTTACTCGCGCGACCCCCGGCAGATCGCCTCCAAGGCCGAGGCCTACCTGCGCTCCACCGGCATCGCCGACACGGCCTCCTTCGCTCCCGAGGCCGAGTTCTTCATCTTCGACAAGGTCCGCTTCGAGAACAGCATGCAGCGCTCCTTCTACGAGGTCGACTCCATCGAGGCCCCCTGGAACTCGGGCGTGGATGTCGAGGAGGACGGCTCCGACAACATCGGTTTCAAGAACCGGGTAAAGAAGGGCTACTTCCCCGTACCGCCCATCGACCACTACCAGGATCTGCGCGACGACATGGTGGCCAACCTGCAGAAGGTGGGCCTGATTCTGGAGCGCTCACATCACGAGGTGGGCGGCGCCGGCCAGCAGGAGATCAACTACCGCTTCAACACCCTGCTGCACGCTGGCGACGACCTGATGAAATACAAGTACGTGGTCCACGAGACCGCTGCCCTGGCCGGCAAGGCGGCCACTTTCATGCCCAAGCCCATCGCCGGGGACAACGGGACCGGCATGCACTGCCATCAGTCCCTCTGGAAGGATGGCAAGCCCCTCTTCTACGACGAGAACGGCTACGGTGGTCTCTCCGACATCGCCCGCTGGTATGTGGGCGGCCTGATTGAGCATGCCTCGTCCGTCCTGGCCTTCACCAACCCCTCCACCAACTCCTACAAGCGGCTGGTGCCCGGCTACGAGGCCCCGGTCAACCTGGTCTACTCGGCCAGGAACCGTTCGGCCGCCATCCGCATCCCCCTGGCCGGCACCTCTCCTGCCGCCAAGCGGATCGAGTTCCGCGCCCCCGACCCCTCCTGCAACCCCTTCCTGGCCTTCTCGGCCCAGCTGATGGCAGGACTGGACGGCATCCTCAACCACACCGAGCCCCCGGCCCCCATCGATAAGGACCTTTATGAGCTGCCCCCGGAGGAGCACGCCCGGATCAAGCAGGTGCCCGGCTCCCTGGAGGAGGCCCTGGACGCTCTGGAGGAAGACCACGACTTCCTCAGCGAGGGCGACGTCTTCACCGACGACCTGATTCAGACCTGGCTGGACTTGAAGCGCGGTGAACTGGACCAGACCCGTCTGGCCCCCACCCCCCTGGAGTATGAACTCTACTTCCACATCTGAGTTCGCATGACGACCAAGGCCGGCTGACCGGACAGGTCGCAAAAGGCCCGATCCTTCCTGCTGAGGGGTCGGGCCTTTTGCGTCGTCACACAACCATCGGCATTCGCCCATTGATGGCAACACGCCAGCCCCGGCATACCGGCAGGCGGTCAGGCCAGAATGAGGAGAGGTATGGAAACAGATCCGATGGAGGTGGAGACCGATGCGCTGGCTGCGTGAGTTCATGGAGTTGCCCGTATATCTGCGAGCCATGCTCATCGTGGACCTCATGTGCAACTTCGGCATTGGCCTGGTCATGCCCATTGAGTTGCTCTTCGCCACCCACTCCCTGGGCGCCACCATGAGCGAGGCCGCCCTTCTGGTGACCATCAGCTCGGTAGGTTCCCTGATCTCCAACCCCATCATCGGATGGGTCTCGGACCGTCGCTCCTCCTGGCTGGCCATGCACACGGCCATGATCTTCTCGGTCATCGGCCCCCTGATCTTCACTATGGCCCACGACTACCGGGCAGCGGTGGCGGGCGCCTTCGTCTCTGGCCTGGGAATGGGCATGCAGACCTCCTGGGCCAGCATTCTGACGCAGATCTCCACCAGGGAGCA
This sequence comes from Bifidobacterium sp. M0353, assembly GCF_016100645.1. Classification (NCBI taxonomy): domain Bacteria; kingdom Bacillati; phylum Actinomycetota; class Actinomycetes; order Bifidobacteriales; family Bifidobacteriaceae; genus Bifidobacterium; species Bifidobacterium sp. M0353. Next base: position 978,121 of record NZ_JACFSB010000001.1, read on the forward strand.
ACACCGGATCGTCTACGGAATCAACCAGGCCGAGCTCAACCTGGGCATCGGCCTGGGAGCGGCCGTGGGCGGACTGCTGGCCGCAGGCGGTCAGGACTTCCTCTATCGCATTGGCTTCGGCGGCAGGGCCCTGGGATTCGCCCTGCTCAGCCTGTCCCTGTTGGTCATCGAACGCCACTGGCAGCTGCGTCGGTTGACGGCCGAGCTCAAGGCCCAGGCGGAGCGGGAGGTCGTCCAGGAATCCGCTGGGGCCACCGGCGCCCTGCAGGCTAAGCAGTCGGACAACAAAGCAAGCATGGCCATCAACGGCACCTTCGGCGGGCGGACCAGCTCCCTGACCAGGGTGCTGGCATCCATGGCCCTGCTGACCCTGGGCACCTTCTTCATGGACCTGTTCGGCTACTCCCAGTTCGACGCCGGCCTGGTCACCACCCTGATCTCCGATCCGCACATCCCCCGCTGGTCCCTGTCGGTGGTGGATGTGGTCAACACCTTCTCGGTGGTCATCATGAACATCGTGCTGCTGCCCCGCCTCAAGGACGCCAACCATGTGCGAATGTTGCGCACCGTACCGGTCTTCTGGGCTGCGGCCTGGGTGATCATCGTCCTGGGCCTGCGCCTGGATTCCACTGCCGGCGCCCTGAGCGTGGCATCCCTGGGCATCACCATCTTCGGACTGGGCGAGGTCATGATGGGCATCTCCCAGCCGGTGGTGGCCGCCGAGCTGGCCGGACCCTCGTTCAGCGGGCGCATGTTCGGCCTGCTCAACACCGCCGCTTCCCTGGGCTACATCGTGGGACCCATGTTCGCCTCCTACATCCTGGCAGGGCATGAGACCATTCCCTTCCTGGCCATGTGCGCCATCGGCCTGGTCGTGCTGGCCGTCCCCTGGTTCCTGGCCATCCCCTCGCGGCAGATCACCAGCCAGAAGAGCCCGGCCGCCGTCTGACCTCGGGAAAGGCACGGCACCGGACCAACAACTTTTGAGGGGCGGTCGATTCGAGGAGCGGTCAAAAAGGCATACCCTCAATGACCAGTCCGACAGACTGAGTTACCTCTTGAAAGTCAGTCCTCGTTTAAAGTCAGTCTTCATCGGCTGCCCTATGGGCATCGCCGGGCTCCGAACCCGCCATCAGGGTCTTGGCCAGGTCCACAAACCGTCTGGTCAGCGGAGAATCGTCCAGGGAACCATCTGGTCTGAGCACGGCCGGACGTCCGGACTCCCCCGACTCGCGCAGGTCGGTCTGCAGGGGCAGTTGTTCCAGCAGGGGCACCTGATACCCCAGATCCCGGGTCAGCTGGTCGGCCACACGCTGGCCTCCCCCCTGACCGAAGATGCGCAGACGCTCGCCATTGTGCTCGTACCAGGACATGTTTTCGATCACACCCTGGACCTTGGTGGGCAGCTGCAGGGCCACCAGCCCTGAACGCACGGCCACCTGAGAGGCCGATGGCTGGGGGGTGGTGACCACGATCAGCCGGCTGTTGGGGAGGGCCTGGGCCACGGACAGGGCCATGTCCCCGGTGCCTGGGGCCAGATCCAGCAGGAGCACGTCGGGGTCCCCCCACCAGACATCGGAGAGGAACTGCTCCAGCGAGCGCTGCAGGCGCGGACCCCTCCAGAGAATGGCCCGGTCCGACCCGGCGAACATGCCGATGGAGATCAGCTTGACCCCCCAGGCGGTCACCGGCATCAGCATGCCATGCAGATTGGTGGGCCGACTGTGCACGCCGAAGAGCCCAGGCAGGGAAAATCCGTAGATGTCAGCGTCGATGGCGGCAGTGTCATAGCCCAGGGCCGCCAAGGTGGCAGCCAGATTGACCGTCACCGAGGACTTGCCCACGCCCCCCTTGCCGGAGGCGATGGCGAAGATGCGGGTGCCCACGCCAGGCTTGGAGAAGGGATTGCTGCGCCGGGCCGCCTTGAGGTCGGCCACCAGGTTGTCCAGCTTCTCCCGACTCATGGAGGAGACATCGATATGCGGGCGCAGCCGGGCTCGCGGGTAGGAGGTCACGGTCCCGTTGATCTGGTTGGTGATGGTGGTCGACAATGGGCATCCCTTGATGGTCAGCTCCACCCGTACGGTCACCTCGTAGTCGGCCTGGGCATCCCTGGCTGGCTCGACGATGATGTCGGTGATCATGCCAAGATCGGTGATGGACCGTCCCAGTTCCGGATCGATGACCCGGCTGAGCCGCTCATAGACCTCCCCCTTGATTCTTCGAGGTAGCTCCTCCAGATTCCGGGTCCCTTCCTTGCGATGCTCTACTTGTTCCATGCCGTCACCATATCGCGCCCAGCCATCGGCTGCCAGGGCGCGGCTGGTCGGATATTGCGAATGTCACAATCAGGCTTGGGCCGGGTTGGGGTCACCGGTGTCAAGCAGACGGTGGAAGGCTGCCTCGTCCAGGATGGGCAGGCCCAGACTCTCGGCCTTGTCAGCCTTGGATCCCGGGTTGGCGCCCACCACCACATAGGTGGTCTTCTTACTGACGGACCCCGAGGCCTTGCCACCGCGCTCCACGATGGCCTCCTTGGCGGAGTCCCTGGAGAAGTCCTCCAGACTGCCGGTGACCACCACGGTCATGCCCTTCAGGGTCTGCGGCTTGGTGCTGCGTTCCACGTGAGCGCCCACCCCGGCAGCCTGCCAGGCATCCAGGATGCGCCCGCGCCAGTCGCCGGGCTGTCGGGCACCCTGGAACCAGTCGTGGATGGAGTGCGCGATCTCGGGGCCCACCCCGTCCAGCTCGGACAGGTCCTCCACGCTGGCCTCCTCCACTGCCTTGAGCGACGGGAAGCGGGTGGCTATGGCCCGGGCCGAGGTCGGTCCCAGGTGCCGTATGGACAGGGCCACCAGGACCCTCCACAGGTCGGCATGCCTGGCCTTGTCGATCTCTTCGAGCATCTGCAGGGTGTTCCTGGATGGTTGGGCATCGGCACTGCCCAGGGCGGCCTCCTGGACCTGGGTTTCATGACTGTTCATGGTCCGTTCGCCTTGGTTATAGAAGGCGGGCACCCGGTACCAGAGACCGCTGCCGCCAGTCCGGCGCTTTGTTGTAGTGTGCCCCTGTCGGCCTTCGACCTCCACCTGCTCCATCAGGGGAACCTCACGCCAGACATAGACCTGGCGCAGGTCCTCCACTTTCAGGTCGAACAGGCCCGCCTCGCTGGTCAGAACCGGATCCTGATGTGGTGGAAGCCTCAGGTCCGGGTCCGGCTGGTAGGGGGCTGCCTGGCCGCCCTGGTCGACCAGGACCTCGCGCAGGCCGGGAGCATAGACCTCCACGGAATCGGGACGGTTCTCATCGGGGTTGGTCAAGGCTATGGCGCTCTGCTCCCCCAGATGCTCGATATCCAGGGCCTTCCGCGAGGCCATATGAATGATCCGCTCGGTCAGCTGGGCCGGGCAGGACTCCACATTGGGGCAGCGGATGTCCACATCGCCCTCCTTGGCCGGAGCCAGGCGGGCGCCGCAGCTGGGGCAGGTCTCGGGCATGACGAAGGACCTCAGATCCTTCTCACGTCCCTTCCTGGCCTCGACGACCGGTCCGACCAGCTCGGGGATCACATCGCCCGCCTTGCGGACCACCACCGTGTCCCCGATCAGAATACCCTTGCGCTTGACCTCGGAGGCGTTGTGAAGGGTGGTCCTGGATACTGTGGAACCTGCCACGGTAACCGGGGTGAGAACCGCCACCGGGGTGATTCGCCCGGTCCGGCCCACCTGGACGGTGATGTCCAGAAGCCGGGTATTGACCTCCTCCGGAGGGTACTTGTAGGCCACGGCCCAGCGGGGGGCACGCGAGGTGGCTCCAAGCCTACGCTGAAGATCCCGGTCCTGAAGCTTGACCACGATGCCGTCCAGGGCATGCTCGATGTCATTGCGGTGCTGACCGTAATAGTCGATCATGTCCAGGATCTGATCGAAGGAGGTGACAACCCGGTTGTGGGGCGAGACCGGAATCCCCCACTGCTTGTAGAGGTCGTAGGCCTGGGACTGGTCGATGACCTCGTCGTGGGTCCCCTTGGGGTGGGCCGGGCCCCACCTCAGGGAACCCAGGCCGTGGGCGTAGAAGCTCAGACGGCGACTGGCGGTGATGCGCGGATCCTTCTGCCTGAGCGACCCGGCGGCGGCATTGCGGGGGTTGGCGAAGGGCGCCTTGCCCTCCTGTTCCTGCTGCTCGTTCAGGGCATTGAAGTCGTCGAACCGCATGAAGACCTCACCACGGACCTCCACGAACTCGGGGATGTCGCGGGCCGGGCCCGACAGGTTCTGGGGAATGCCCGGAATGGTTCTGACGTTGAGGGTGATATCCTCGCCGGTAACCCCATCCCCCCTGGTCAGGCCCTGCTCCAGGACCCCGTTGCGGTAGAGGAGGTTGAGGGCCAGGCCGTCGATCTTGACCTCGCTGGTCATGGGCAGGGCCTTGTCCTGCGGCCAGTCGAGCTCGTTGCGAAGCCCGTCATACCATTGGCGCAGCTCGGCGACGCTGAAAACGTCATCCAGGCTGAGCATCCGGGAGGGGTGGCGGACGGAGGCGAAGTCGTTGGAGAAGGTCCCTCCGACCCGGTGCGTTGGCGACTGGGGGGTATCCAGGCTGGGGAAGCGGGATTCCAGCTCCTGCAGGCAGCGCATCCTGGCGTCATAGGCCGCGTCGGAGGAGACCGGCGCATCGTCTATGTAGTAGGCGACCTGGTCGGACTCCACCCAGGCGGCCAGCCTGGACCATAGACGCTGGGCCTGTTGGGCTCCCAAGGAGTCAAGGTCAAGTTCCCCCAGTCGCATGGCATCAGCATCGTCAGGCTGCAGGGAGGCTATCCATCGGTCAGTGCCCGGCCTGGGCCTGGACTCGGCATTCCCGCCCTCATCACTGGTTTGCTGAATATCTTTCTGAGCTGTTCCGTCATGCATTGAGCGACCTCATGAACTGTGCCTGTACCACATCAACACCTTCATTATCGTCGTCGTTCATCCTGGCGGCCGCCATTGACAGGGTCCGGGCCGGGACGAAGAGCCCGCCGTCCACACAGATGCGCGCGGCCTGGCGCACTATCGAAGCCACCTCGGTGTGAGGCCAGACCGGCAGGCCATGTTCGGCCAGCACCCGTCGAGCCTGCCTGTGGTCTTCGGGCAGGACAACGCACTGGGAGCGGGCCCTGGCCTGCAGCTCGGCCAGCTCACTCTTGAGGGCCGGTATCCGGTCGGGGCTGATGTGCTCGCTCATCAGATAGGCCGCTGCAGCCACGTCGAACTCGTCGCGCATCCATGAGGCATAGGCCAGACGGTAATAGGCAAAGGAGGCATCGTCCCTGTCCAGAGCCACCCGCAGGGCGTTCAAGGTGGCAGCCCGGGCCGAATCCCAGTCCTCCCGGTTGGCCAGCATGACCGCCAGCTTCAGGTGGGAGAGCGGGTAGGCGGGCGCATAGGCCACCATGGCGTTCAGATGCTTGAGGGCTGCCTGGTCCTCCTTGAGCTGGGCCAGGAGGTCGGCTATCTCCAGGTGGGCGTAGAAGAGGTTGTCAGGAATGAGCAGGGTACGCTCCCCCGGTGTGGCGAAGAGGCGGTTATAGACCACCCGCTCGGCGTAGGAATTGAAGTAGCGGGGCACCTGGCCCTCGGCCGCAAAGACGGCATCCAGATGAGCGATAGCGTCTTGCTCCACCTGTATGCCCTGGGCCGCTCCGCCGGAAAAGAGCAGATCGCGGGCCCTGACACGCTCCTTGTCCAGTTGGGAGGACAAGGAGAAGTCGAAGTCTGGAACAGGGGTGCCGTCGATCATGGCGCTGGCAACCTGTGGGGATAGCTGTTCCAGCTCCGGGTCACCGATGCTTTCTATGATGCTCGTGGCTTCCTGGGCCTTGGCTGCCGAAGTCATGGTCCGGTCCGAAGCCAGCTGATGGAAACCTCCTACAGCCCTTTGCAGCAGGTCGGCCCGTTGGATGGAAAGGTCCACGGCCTTATGCGCGCCCAGGGCCTTGGCAGACTTGTCGGCAAAGGCCACCTCCGAAAACTCGGGCTCCTCCTGGCTGCCATGAGGGCTGAAGTGGTCATCGCGCATGTCGAAGACGGCCTCGGTGGGCTTGAGCCCGCCTTGGGAATCCACCCGCATGGCCGCATCGAAGAAGCGGTAGATGGCACGTGGATCCTTCAGCCCCTGCGAACGGATGCGGGAGAGGAGGAGTTCCCTGCTGAAGACCACCGAGACAAGTGTGCGAATGGTCGGATTGCTCTGCAGGGCGCTGAGCGGATTCTGGGATGCATCTTCGTCAGTCTGATCCTGAGAGGCATCCTCATCCGAGGCATCCTCCTTGGATGCATCATCATTGGCTGACGACGGCGGCGCAAAGGCGGCAGAGTCAAGGTCCACGCCCTGCATAAGATCCTTGAACTCTCGATCCACGGATTCCTTTTCACCCTGATCCCCTGCCTTGTCCTCCTCATTGCCCTCTTGCTGCTCAGGAGCCATACGTGAGGCAATGGGCTTGGTGGGATCGCCGTGCACGTCGCCATCCTTGGGATCAGCCTTGGACCCAGTGGGGGCCACCTCGCCGGAACGCATGCGCTCAAAGGCCTCCAGGGCCTGTCCCATCATGGTCCTGATGGCCGAGTTCTGCTGGTCGACAGCCTCCTCCAGACCGATTGAGTCGATCTGCAGGCTGACCTCGCGCACGGAAGGATCCACCCCGAAGGCCAGGGCGGCCATCATCAGCCCGACGCGCAGGTTGTAGTCAGCGCTCATGGCGGATCGCTCGCCGTCGTCCAGGTCCCGCCAGGCCCGTGACTGGTCCTCATAGCGGCTGGATGGCATCATGGTGCGTCCTGCCGCAGTGAAAGCCAGGGCCACCTTCCCCTGGGCGAGGTTGGATCTGAACTCCACATCGAAGCGGAAGGGCAGCCGCAGGGATCGCATCAGCATGGACAGCGTCTGCCGGTAGACCCACTCGGAACGCACCGGCTCCTGACCCTGGCCGTCCGCTCGCACCGGCAGAGCCTGGGGAGCCTGTTGACGGACCATGGCAGCGGTTGCTGCGGCCTTGCCGACCATGGCGTTGATGGCGGTCCGCCCATCGTCCTCCAGGGGGTCGAAGCGAATCGGATAGTCTCCCGGGCGCATCAGGGCGACAATGGCAGGATCTTCCAACAGTGCCTGGTCCAGCCGGGTTGCCTGGACGCGGTTGATCGAGTCCTCAGTGGGCAGCGTCCCCAGGCGGGCATTGCGCTCCAGCCAGGCACTGACGGCAGCAAACCTGTTGAGATTGCCCTCGATGCGCAGGGCTGCAAGGGCGGCGGTGAACTCCAGTCCGTTGTCCCAGCTCAGGAAGTAGGCGCCGGAGTAAGAGGAAGCGTATAGATGCAGGGGTTCGGCCCCGTGAACAGCCTCAAGACCGGAGACAGGTGATAAGGCCCCGGCTTCGCGCATCAGGTCGGCGAACAGATCCTCCAGGCCGGAGACCCGCTGTCCGTGGGAGCGCGCCTGGATCATGTCGCCCACGCTGCGTCGGATGGCTCCCATGGGCGCCTCCCGGTTGAGCCGGTAGAAGATGTTGCCCGAGCCGAACCCGGTGAAGGTTCCCTGGATGCGCGGCAGCAGATAGGCGGCGAAGAAGCCGATGGCCACGGCATCCCGGTATTCCAGGTCCAGGCGCATCTCCGGGGGCAGGAGTGGACGCAGCTGCTCAAGCGAATAGCGCCCATCGGCTCGCAGCCAGGAGGCCAGCCAGCGCATGTGGCCGGCATCGTCACGGCCTGCTACAGCACCCTGCAGGGCCCGGACCGGCCCTGAATCCTGACCCGGATCACGACCCAGCCGGCGACCGTCGGCCAGGGTCACCTCCTCTTCCCGACCCAGCAGGAAGGCGGGCTCCATGTTCTGCAGGTCCATCCGACCCTGCTCGCCGATGAAGACACGGCCATGGTCGTCGGCCAGAGCGATCTGGGCAAAGTGACGACGATCGGTGAAGATCCCCAGCGCGAAGCCGCGGCCCGGCGCGTCAGGCCACTGGACCCAGCCCAGCGTCAGCCCCTCAGGCACGCCCTGCAGCCGAGGAAAAAGCCGGCGCTTGACAGCGATACCCAGGATACGGCTGTGGGAGGCCAGAAATTCGCGCATCTGCCGATCGTCAGGATGACGCCCCGTCCGGTTGATCAGATTGACCATGTCGGCCACCGAAGAATCCAGGGGACGATCCCCGCGACCCCCTATGGTCGGCCGAGAGGAGCCTACCAGTCCTTCCAGTGCGGAAAGAATGGAACGGCCCAGGCCGGACAGATTCCCGAACCCCCGGGACTTCTTCGCGTTCTTGGACATACCTTTGATTGTCCCAATCCAGCCCGACATGTCGCCGTTAGAATAAAACCGTGATGACTCTGCCAGCCCTGCGACGCCCCGCCCCGGCCAGGGGCACGACCATCCGACTGCTGGTAGCACTTATTGTTGTGCTCATCCTCGAACTGGGGGTATTCAACCTGGCTCATTGGCAGTCGTTGGCGGGTTCCACATCGGGCTCTTCGGCAGGGACTGCAGACAATATTGAATTCCGACCGGACCGGCTGGGACCAGGGCTGTCCCGGCTGCATGGCGGGGGGCTGAAAGTCACCGATCCGGCTGGCGCCTGGGTGGATGTCCCTGTCGCAGATGGACAGGCATCCTTCGCCCAGGCCTACTTTGCAGAGGACATCGAGGGTTCATTCCTGTCGCAGATCCATGTACGTCTCGACCTACACTTGGCCGGCGACAGGGACTGGACCCATGGCACCCGAGGGCTGATCTGCCCCGGTCAGGCCCGCAGCCATTATCTGCGCATCAGGGGCAAACCCAGCGGAGCCCGGATCCAGGCCATGCGACTGTGGATACAGGAGCCCATCGGATCCCGGCTGGAGCTGACCGGAATGACTCCGGTCAGGGTGGTCCCCCTGGACCTCAACCCGGCGCGGATACTGATGCTGGCCTGCATGGCGGCGCTGATCCTGGGCTACCTGCCCGGCTCGGTCCTCTGGCGGATACGGCTGGATACTGGCTCGGTGGGCCAGCGCCTGGTCCTGGCCCTGATTCTGGCTCCGCTGGCAGCCTGGTCCTGCTGGAACATCCAGCACGATCTGTCCACCTTCACTCCCATGGCCTACCACCAGCCGCATGCCTATGTCTACGACTTCAACCAGTACGATCACGTGGCCCGGGCACTGCTGCATGGACGCCCCTGGCTGGATCTTGGCCAGGCACCGGGTCTGGCCCAGGCAGCAAACCCCTTCGACATAGCCACCCGCAACGCGCTGCTGGCCCAGGACCAGCAACCCATATATTGGGACTACGTCTACCGGAACGGCCATTGGTACTCCTACTTCGGTGTCCTGCCGGTGCTGCTGCTCTTCCTGCCCTACCGAGTGATAACCAGCCTGGTGCATCCGGGCGGCTATGCCCTGCCCACCAGCTCGGCCGCAGCCCTGCTGGTTGCGGCGGCCACCATCATGACCGTCCTGGCCACCATCCGCCTGCTGGCCCGCTGGTTCCCCCGGGTCAACCTAGCCGTTGTCGGCATGGCCCTTATAACCATGCTGGGAGGATCCGGCATGGTCTACCTCTGGTGCCGCCGCAACTTCTATACGATTCCCTTCGATGCCTCCTTGCTTGCGGTCATGACGGGACTCTGGCTCTGGATGGGGGCCAGACGGGTCCAGCGACAGTCTGCGGACACTGGCGAACATTCGGGTCGTGGATCAACACGGATGTGGACCGTGGAGGATGGGGACGGACCCTGGCATCTGTCCAGACCACGGCTTTTCCTGGGATCGCTGTCGGTGGCTGCCACCCTGGGCTGCCGACCCACCTTCCTGGCTGCAGGCCTGCTGGCGCTGCCTCTGTTCGCCAAGGAAATAAGGGCAGTCATCAACTCCCTGTTTACGCGCAGGAGCCATCCTGCAGACCTGTCTCGGAGGCGGGCGCTGTCCCTGCTGGTCTGCGGCCTCTTGCCGGTCCTCCTGGTGGCCGCTCCCCTACTCTGGTACAACCGCTGGCGCTTCGGATCCCTGCTGGACTTCGGCAACCGGTATCAGATGACCGTCCTGGACCTGACCAACTATCATCCCGGCACCCGGGGCCTGCTTCAGGTCTTTGGCTACTACCTGCTGCAGCCGTTGACCACCCTGCCGGTCTTCCCCTACCTGCAATTCTCCCCCGCTCCTATGCAGGTCTGGCACTTCACCGAACCCGGCCTAGGCGGGCTGCTGATCACTACACCGGTACTCATACTGACCCTTGCACTTCTTGCTCTGCCCAGGATGCGAAAGGAACTGCAACGTCGGAGGTGGATGCCCGCCTTGATCCTGGCCCTGGCTCTGGCAGTCCTGGTCATGGCTGCAGACTCCTACCTAGGCGGGTTCTCGGTGCGCTACAGTATCGATTTCGCCTGGCTGATCTGCCTGGTTGCTGTTGTGGTCATGGCCACCGCATCCTCAACATACGAAGACGGCCGCTCCTCAGCGGGAGCGGCCGTCATGAGCCTGCTAACACTAGCCTGTCTGGCTGGACTGGTCCTGACGTTCATCAACGCCATGGTCCTGTTGGAGCACTTCGACCTCAGTCAGGCCATGAACGTAGCCGTCTGGTTTATAGCACCCTGAGCCCAGCCGACAGTGATATCAGGAGTCCAGACCCTGCTGCTTGAGGGCCTGGTGATACCGGTCGACCATGTCAGCCACGATGCCATTGCCATCGCCACCCGACAAGGTGATGACCGAGGCCAGAGGCATGGTGTCGAAGAGCTGGGCTGTGTTGGGATCGTCGGGCAGCGGTATGCCATCCTGATCGATACGATCGCGCAGGATAGGTCCGCCGATTGAATTCTCGCGCCACTCGGCCATGGTCGATTCGGCATTCAGCGGAATGAACCGGCCGTCGCCATCCACCTGGAGATTCTCTTCTGCAACCAGATCGCGGCTGGAGGTACCCACCTGGATGCGGTAGGTGCCCGCCTCCACATGCCAGGCATCCATGGCTGTCGACCAGTAAGCGAAGTCGCGCTCGGTCAGGTCCATGCTCACCCGGCTGGACTGTCCCGCCTTCAGGAAGACCTTGGTGAAGGCCTTGAGCTCATGACTGGGCCGATTCACCCGGCTGGCGCAGGGGGCCACATAGACCTGCACGGTCTGGGCGCCATCCACCTGCGAGGTGTTGGTCACGGTCACCTCCACCCGAGCCGAGTTGGCTCCGGTCTTGGTCACCGCAACCTGATCCAGATCGAAGTCGGCATAGGACAGACCGAATCCGAAGGGGAAGGCCACCGGACGCTGGAAGGTGTCGTAGTAGCGGTATCCCACGTAGACGCCCTCGCCGTAGCGGGAGTGACCCTCCTCGCCGGGGAAGGAGGTGATGGTGGGGTTGTCCTCCAGCCGAACCGGGATGGTTTCAGGCAGATGGCCCGAAGGGTTGGCGGCGCCGGTCAGCACATCTACCACGGCGCGTCCGCCCTCCTGGCCCAAAAGCCAGGTCTCCAGCAAGCCCTTGGTCTTGTCCATCCAGTCGGCAACAGTCACCACGGCTCCATTGGAGAGGACGGCGACCACCCGGTCATTGACCTCGGACACGGCCTTGAGTAGAGCCACCTGCTTGTCGGGAAGATCCATGCTGGTGCGGTCGAAGCCCTCGGACTCGGCATCTTCAGGCAATCCCAGGAAGAGCACCACGGTGTCGGCTCCGCGCGCAACTTCAAGCGCCTGCCGGGTCAGGGCGGGATCCTGTTCCTTCTCGTCCAGCGTGAACCCAGGTGCGAAGTCCACATTCACACCGGCCTCCTTGAAGCCATCCAGCGCTGATGAGACCTCGGTCGGTGTGATGTGCGAGGAACCTCCACCCTGATAGCGCGGAGTCCGGGCGAATTCGCCGATGACGGCAACTTTCTGCTTCGGATCAAGAGGCAGAATCCTGTCCTCATTGCGCAAGAGGACGATGGACTCCTGGGCCGCGCGACGGGCCATGTCGTTGTGTTCCTGGACGTCGTAGCGATAACCCTGCTGGGACATGGCCGGACGGGCCTTGTCGATCAGGTCCAGGATCCCCTGGGCCATCCGGTCCAGCTGCTCCTTGTCCAGCTTGCCAGCCTGCACGGCCTGGACCACCTGATCATCGGTACGGGAGGGCGGCATTTCCAGATTGAGTCCGGCCTGCAGAGCGTTGACCCTGTTGTGGACGGCACCCCAGTCTGACATGACCATGCCCTGGTAGCCCCACTCGCCGCGCAGAACGTCCGTCAGCAGCCAGCGATTCTCCGAGCTGAAGACGCCATTGATCTTGTTGTAGGCGCACATGATGGTCCAGGGCTTGGCATTTTTGACCACATATTCGAAGGCCGGCAGGTAGATCTCGCGCAGGGTGCGCACGTCCACGTCAGAGCTGACCCTGAGCCGGTCGGTCTCCTGGTTGTTGGCTGCAAAGTGCTTCAGAGAGGTTCCCACCCCCTTGGACTGGACCCCTTCGACCAGACCTGCGGCTTCATGCCCGGCCAGCAAAGGATCCTCCGAGTAAAACTCGAAGTTACGGCCGCCCAGCGGGCTTCGCTTGATGTTGATGCCTGGTCCCAGGATTACAGCCACCTTCTCCTGGACGCACTCCTCGCCCATGGCCTGGCCCACTTGGTAGGTCAGATCAGGATTCCAGGAGGAGGCCAATCCGGCGGTCGGAGGGAAGCAAGTGGCCGGAACCGATCCGTAGACGTCAGAACCGGTGGCCTTGCGCAGGCCGTAGGGGCCGTCGGTGATCATATAGCCTTCATAGCCCTTGTCGGGCAGGCCCTGCAGATGCCAGGAGTCGGACCCCGAGGTCAGCGAGGCCTCCTCTTCCAGGTCCAGATCCTTGGCTTTGGTATGCGTTTGTTCTGTCATGTCTTTTTCCTTTCGAGTTTTCGGGTTCGATTAGCCGGTCCGCGGCTCAGCACAGGTCCAGATTACAGGTTTTCAGACTCACTTGACCTTGCGGATCATCATGATGAAGACGGTTCCCACCAGCAGGCAGACGATGGCGACTGGGAAGATCATCCTGTAGCCGCCGAAAACGCCAATGACCAGCGTGGTGCACCCGGGGGCGATCACCTGACCGATCGTATTGGCCAGGTTGAGGATGCCCAGATCCTTACCCGCCTCCTTGGCGTTCGGCAACACGTCGACGTTCAGCGCCTGGTCGACTGACATGTAGCAGCCGTTGCCGATTCCAGCCAGGGCGGCATAGAAGTACATGCCCGTGGCGGTCGGCATCAGGAAGGGGAAGAGTATGCCGACGGCGAGGATCAGGCAGCTAGTGGCTACAATCACCTTCCGCCTGTGCAGGAAGTCCGAGAGCGGGCCCGAGACCACGGAGGCCAGGATGGTGGTCACCACCGAGATCAGTGCCATGACCTTGAGTGTGGATGCGGCCTGGGCATCGCTCAGGTGGCAGTACTTCTGCAGTATGTAGAGCTGGTAGCCCTGAATCATGAAGCAGCCGACGACGAAGGTGAACCTGCCCAGAAGAGCCAGGTAGAAGTCGCGGCAATTCTTGGTGGGCGGTATGAAGGACCGGCCGACATCCGCCCAGGTCCGTTCCACGACCGTGTTGGCAGCCGACTTCTCCCGGGGCCAGATCAGCACGGTGAGAATGCCCGAGAAGAGGAAGATGATCATGGCGACTACAAGGCCGGTATGGATGTTGGCCATGAACGAGCTGCCGATGATGGTTCCCAGCTGCTGGCCGATGACCTGGCTGGCCCCATAGAGTGCCGAATAGGTTCCCCTGGTCGACTCGGGAATCCTGTCGGAGAGGACCGCCACGGCCGGGGCTATCAGGCAGTTGATGCCTACCTGCACAATGCACCAGCCGAAGATGATCATGGGGAGTGTATGGGACTGGATGACCAGCAGGAAGCCAAGGGCTCCGATGATGCCGCCCAGCACGATCCAGGGGGTGCGCTTGCCGACTCGGAACCTGGACATGTCAGAGAGAGCGCCGAAAACAACGTTGGCCACCAAGGCGAACACGCAGCCGATCGAATTCATCGTCCCCAGAGCCGCTTCAGCGCTGACTCCATGCAGGGAATTGAAAATCTGAGGCAGAAGGACCCCGGACCCCATGGTAAATGGCGCGGCCCAGAGCAGGGATACCAGGACGAACCCAATGGCAAAGCGGACCTTCTCCGCGCTGTTGAGCCTTCTGCCCGTATCCGGAGCCAGGCTTGGATCCACGCCTTGATTCGCCACAGCACCTCCGGTCTCATCTACAGAGGCCATGGCCTTGATGTTTTCCCCGATCCGGGCACCAGCCCCGTCGGCTGGGCCTCCCCTTCGATCCTTATTTTCGTCTACCATCGTTATCACTCCTTCGTGTGCAGCCTTGCAATCAGTGGCTCATCATTGAGCCGTACCAATCTCCCCCCTTCCATAACCGGCAATTGTTCCGAACATATTATCGGAGCGAACAGTGCATTACGTGGGTTATAAACAGGTTATTTTTCCGATAGCTGAGACGACTGAGTTCACATTTCGGCGGAATTCCGAGGATTCCGGCAGGAGCGACAGGGCCAGATATCCGTTGCCTGGCATGTCGAAAAAGTATCCGGGCTGGCCAGTCAACCCGTAGGACCCAATCAGGCGAAGAATCAGCTCCTCCTCGTCGATGACCTGAGGAAAACGCAACAGAACGTTCCAGCCTCCCTCAGGCCTGAGCAGGGAGACGCAGGACTCCTTTTGGCTCAATGTCTGTCTAAGGATTCCGAGATTGCCCCTGATACGCTTGCCCACCCGGCTGGTCTGAACGGGAATATCCGAGAGCATGGCTTCCATATCCCTGGTGATCAGAAGACTCATGGGCAGGTAGTCATCGGCTATCAGGTCAAGATGACGCTTGGCGGCGGCTACTTGGTCTGCGGGCCCGGAAACCTGGATCCAGCCCACCTTGGCATGGGGGGCTGCCAGACTCTTCGAGAACCCATCCAGGGCGAAGGTCAGCACCCGATCCTCACCAGCCAGCCGGGCACGGCCCGGCAGGGGATCCAGAGGATAACCGAAGAAGACCTCGTCGGCGATGATGGCCACCCCCTGCCGCTGGCAGAGTTCCAGCAGCGACCGACGCTCTTCCGGATGAATGTAGGAACCGGTGGGGTTGTTGGGGTTGATAAGGACCAGGGCACGGATACGGTCGCCTCCAGGCCCCTCCAGGGCCTGCCTTACCGTGGCCAGGTCAAGGACCCAGGACCCGTCGTAGGCCAGGCGGTATGGGATTGTTCGGACGCATTCCAGGCCGGCAATGGATTCGATCAAGGGATATCCGGGCCTGGGCTCCAGAATGGCGTCATCCGGGTCGCAGAGGAGCTTCATCAGCCATGAATAAGCCTGTGATGTGGATGAGAGCAGGTAGAGGTCATCAGGATCGACCGCCGCACCGTCCTCGCTCTGGCTCAATTCCTGACGCCCGGTCAGAAACTCGGCTAGGGCCTGTCGGGCCTTACGAGGTCCTCTCGGTTCCGCCTCATATACCTGGGACAGGAATGAGGGGGCCAGCCCGAAGTGCGTGGGGTTGGAATCATTCAACCTGCCCAGCTTGAGACCCTGGGAACGTGCCTCCGACTCGGCCAGAGCAATGCGATTGGGGTGGTCGGACCCGGTACGGTGAGAAAAATGCACGATTCTTCAGCTCCTCCTCCGATCCGGCAGTCGCCAGAACGCCCAATACAGGACAGTCGCAGAAAAAGCCCTGCCTCACCCCAGATGCTTTTGCCGTAGATCAGCAAGATAGGCGGCGCCAACGATGCCGGCCTGATTGCGCAACTTGGCAGCAACGATGGGAGTCTTGATGTCGATGTGAGGCAGGAACTTCTCGCTCATCCGACTGACACCGCCGCCGACGACGAAGAAATCGGGATTGAAGTAGTGCTCAAGCAGTCGGTAGTACTTGGTCAGACGGTTGGCCCACTTCTTATAACTCAGCTTCTTGCGGTCGCGCACCGAAGAGGCTGCGTACTTTTCCGCATCCTTGCCGTCCAGCGTCAGGTGGCCCAGCTCACTGTTGGGAATCAGCACGCCGTTGTATATCAGAGCCGTGCCGATGCCGGTGCCCAGTGTCGTGGCGATGACCAGACCCTTCTGTCCCTTGGCCGCCCCATACTGCACCTCGGCCAGACCAGCTGCGTCCGCGTCGTTGACGACACTGACGGGCCTGCCGCAGGCCTTGGAAAGGACCTCCTGAACATTGGTACCCACCCAGGCCTGGTCCAGGTTGGCCATGAAATCGAGCGGCTTGTCAGGCTTGACAGGAGCCGGGAAAGCGATGCCTACAGGCACATCCGAGGAAACCTCGAATCGATCCAAGAGCTCCTTGACCACAACCCCCACAGCCTCTGGCGTGGAGTGCTCGGGAGTCAGAATTTTCTTGCGAGGCTCTGCAAAATCGCCGATCGTCAGGTCAACAGGGGCAGCCTTGATACCGGATCCACCGATATCCACTCCGAAAGCCTGCGCTGTTTCAATCATTGCTGCTCCTTAGCTGATCAAAGATGAGGGTCCGAACCGGCACGGTAGCGATTGTACCCCAAGCCATGCCTCTGCGACCCCTGGCAGCGGCACAAACCGGACCAGGCGTGGACTCTTCCGCCGGCCTTGTGCCACAACCTGCAGGAAGCGGAATTGGGTGGGATAATGAGGTTATGACCGAACATACACAGCTTATTGACGCAGTCAACGTGCGCATCACCACCAGAGAATACGACCCCAAACCCATCGATCCCGACCTGGCCAGACAGCTGGGCAGCACCCTGAACGCCCTGAATACGCTGAGTGGCCTGGACATGCAGCTGGTCCTGGGCAAACCCGACGCCTTTGCGGCCGACAACGCTTCCGGTCACCTGGCCAATGCGGCCAACTACCTGGCCCTGGTCGGACCCAAAGATGAAGGGGAAAGCCTGGAAAAAGCCGGCTTCTATGGCGAGCGCATGGTTCTGGCCGCCACCCTGTACGGACAGGGGACAGGATGGGTGTCGGGCAGCTGGGATCGTAAGGCGGCCGAGCGCCACTGTCGGATAACCCCCAGCCAGTCGCTCTATCTGGTGGTCACCATCGGCTATCCGGCTGACCAGATCGGCTACGGCAACCAGGACTTCGACAAGCTTTGCCAACGACAGAGCGAGCATCGACCCTCCAAGAGCTATGAGGAGTTGACCTCAGCCATGAGCGCGCAGGACCGCCGGGATGCTCCGGAATGGTTCAAGGCCGGCGTGGCTGCCGCCGCCAAGGCTCCTTCGGCCATGAACGGACAGCCGGTGGTTTTCGCCTTGGACAAGGATTCAGGCGATGCGATCGCCACCCTGGACCCCTCGGTCTCCTACGGGTCCGCAGTCGACCTGGGCATAGCCAAAATGAACTTCCAGATCGGAGCCGGCGGCGGCACCTGGACCTGGGGCGACGGGGGCCGTTTCATCAGGTCCTGACCATAGCTGTACCCCGGTGACCCGGCAAGGGGGCCGTGTAGGGTGATGAACTATGAACAATGGAGCATCTTCATCACAATCCGTCGCCGAACCGGGCGCTGAAGCAGGTTCGACAACCCTTTACCTGACCCGGCACGGCAGGACGACGGCCAACGTCATGCATCTGATGCAGGGCTGGTCCGATTTCCCCCTGACCAGGCGAGGTCGTGAGGATGTATGCCAGTTCGGCCGGGGACTGCGCCCCATTCGTTTCCGTGCGGCCTGGAGCGGAAATCTGAGCCGACAGTATGAAACGGCCCGCCTGGCCCTTGACATGTCCGGCAATGGAGATCTGCGTGTGGGCGTGGACCCTGACCTGCGCGAGGACAACTTCGGCAGTTTCGAGGGCCGGGACGAGCGCACCACTCTGGACCAGGTCTGCGCCGCCATGGGGTTCAAGGACTTCGCCGCAGCCAAGGCAACCTACGGCAGGGACATTCCCGTCCATATGCAGGATACCTTCCATCGGCTGGATGCCCAGGACGTCCTGTCCGCAGGACTGGAGGAAGAGGATCGGGCTGAGACCACGGCCCAGGTCCGTAGCAGAATGATCGGCGCACTGACGCGCATCGCCCAGTCTGCCATCGAAGAGGGCGGCGGGCCCGTCCTGGTGGTCTCCTCGGGCATGTGTCTGCAACAGTTCCTGGTGGCCATCGACGACCACTGTCCCATCCCTGACATGGATAACACCGCAGTCACCAAGGTGATTTATGGGGATGACGGCTTCCGCTTGGCGGGCCCGGTCAGCTCCATGGAGTATTTCCAGGCAGGGAGTCAGGACAAGTAGCGGGCAGAACTTTCAAGCGCGCTGCACTTCTTCGGCCATTAGATTTTTAGTGGTTTTATTTCCTTCCTGGCCTGTCTGCAAATGCACCAGCAGCAAGAGGGAATTGACCATTCCAAGGAGCGCAGCTATATTGAAAGCGTCAGTTTCAGGGAAGGTGAAAGTCCTTACTGGCGGTATCCGGCTGAATGCCGGGAGCCCGCGACCCGCGCAAGCGGTGGATATCGGTCAAAGTCCGAAGCCAACGGTTACAGTCCGGATGGAAGAAACGAGGCCCTCTATGAGCATGCCCAATTCTCATTCACACACCACTACAAACAAGGACACGCGCTTCAACGATGTCCACTCCACAGGTGCAGGCGGTTCAGGACGCTGGTCGACCAAGCGAATCGCGGTCTACGCGCTTTTCGTAGCCCTGGCCATGGTTCTGAGCTTCTTCTCCTTCCCGATCTTTCCTGCCGCCCCTTGGCTCAAATACGACCCTTCAGGCATCGTCGTGCTGGTTTGCGGCTTCGCCTTCGGACCGGCGGCTGCAGCCATCATCTCCATCCTGGGATTCGTACCGCACCTGTTCACCAACCCGTTCGGCGCTCTGATCTCGATGATTGTGGCACTGGCCCTGAGTGTGCCGGCAGCCTTGGTCTACCGCAGGATGCACAGCCGTAAGGGAGCGGTCATCGGAATCGTTTCCGGTGCCATCCTGGGCGTGATCGCAGCCATCCTGTGTAACGTGGTGATCACCCCCTTCTATGCGCACATGTCCATGGCCAAGGTGGTCGCCATGATCGTGCCCATCCTCCTGCCCTTCAACCTGATGAAGTTCGCCATCCACGGCGTGGTCACCTTTCTGATCTACAAGCCCATCTCCACGCTGATCAACAAGTAAGCCTCGGCGGTTCGGAACGTCATGGCAGCATCCATGACCCAATCCGCAGGCTCGAATTCTGCGGTTTCGAAGACAACGGTCGCCCGCCTGGATCAGGTCTCCTTCTCCTATGACGGAGGCCAGACCTGGGCCTTGGACAACTTGACCATGGAGGTGCATGCAGGCGAGCACCTGTGCATCCTGGGAGCAAATGGTTCCGGCAAATCCACCCTGGGAAGCATACTCTCGGGTACGACGGCACCTGACCGAGGCCGGGTCGAGCTTATGGGCCGGGTGGTCTGCTCCGACACCCCGGATCAGGGCCGCCGGATCGACACTGAAGCCTACCGGCAGGCGCGACGGAGCATCGGCATGGTCTTTCAGAACCCCGAGGACCAGATCGTGACCACTGTCGTCCAGGACGACGTGGCCTTCGGACCCGAGAATCTGGGACTGCCCCGTCAGAGAATGCTCTCCTGCGTACCAGCGGCCCTGAAGCAGGTGGATCTGCAGACGCGGATGAATGATGATCCCACCCGCATGTCCGGCGGACAGCAGCAACGACTGGCCCTGGCCGGCAGCCTGGCCATGAATCCAGGCATGATGGTGCTGGACGAACCTGGTGCCATGCTCGATGCGGCCGGCCGACAGGAGATCCAATCAATCCTCTGCCGGCTGACAGCCCAGGGCACGACTGTCGTCCATATCACCCACCTGCTCGAGCAGGCCAGACAGGCCGATCGGGTCCTCGTACTTGACCATGGACGCATCGTGGCCTCCGGAAGACCTGATCAGATCCTGAACAGTCAGGATCTACCTGCCCTTGTTGGCGAACCTGACCAAAATCCACTGACACAAAGCAGGACATCAGATACGGACGCCAAAACCGCAGTCGGCAACCACGCTAGTCCCATGGTCAAGTTGTCGGATGTCTCTTACAGTTTTCCGGATGCTGGAAGCAAAGCCCTCAGTCAGGTGAATCTGGAGCTGGCGGCAGGACAGACCCTGGCCATCATCGGGCGCAACGGATCCGGCAAGTCCACACTGGCCAGGCTCATCTGTGCCCTGGCCGCCCCCGACAGCGGATCCATCCAGGTGGCCGGCCTCCCACTGGCCGGGCCCGACCGGCCCAAGGCCAAGCATCTGCGGCGCCAGAACCTGAGGCTTCTGCGCCAAAGGGTCGGCTATGTCATGCAATACCCGGAACATCAGCTTTTTGCGGATACCGTTGCCCAGGACATCGCCTATGGTCCGCACAACCTGGGCTATGGGCCCGAGCAGGTGCAACAACGGGTGGATGAGGCCATGAAGCTGCTGGACATCAGTGATCTGGCTGATCGCTCCCCCTTCGACCTGTCAGGGGGTCAGCGGCGGCTGGTGGCCATCGCCGGAGTCGTGGCCTGCAGCCCGCAACTGCTCGTTTTGGACGAGGCCACCGCCAGTCTCGACCCCCAGGCTTGCGCACGCATCATGAGGCTGCTTCGTGTGCTCCATCAGCGCGGGGTCACCATCGTCATGAGCACCCACGCCGATCGCGAGGCCCTGGATCTGGCCGACCAGACGCTACTCCTGGAGCATGGGGAAACGCTGGACTATGGGCCGACTGCCGAAGTCGTGGAACGTTACCACCAGCTGCTCGCTACAGATACAGCGAAGAAGGATGCCGCTGGGAAGGAAACTGCCGAGCAAGAAACCAATCAAGCTCAGACCGACCAGAAACCTCCATCCTTGCTGGCAAGACTTGACCCGCGAGCCAAGCTGGTGACCTTCCTCCTAGCCATGTTCACCGCCTTCGCCATTTCCACGCCGGCGCAACTTGTTCTGGCGCTGGTGGTCACTGTCGGCCTCTTTGCCGCCGCCCGAGCCCCACTGCGTTCCATTATGAACTCGGTCAAAGGCTTTCTGGTCCTCATGCTTCTGCTGGCCCTGTTCAATCTTTTGGTCACGCAGACCGGCCGCAGGCTGGCCGCCTGGGGTCCATTTGTGCTGACTACAGGAGGAATTTGGGTGGCTGTGCTCTATGCCTGCCGCTTCATGCTGATCATCTTTTTGGGGGCGCTTCTGGTGGAGACCACCACCCCAACGCAGATGACCGATGCCTGCGAATCCCTGCTGAGCCCACTGTCCAGGCTGGGCATTCACACCAATGAGATTGCCCTGGTCCTCTCATTGGCCCTGCGTTTCATCCCCACCCTGGGACGTGAAGTTCAGGCCATCGTGGAAGCCCAGGCCGCCCGCGGCGGATCCATCGAGTCGGGATCGCTCTCACAACGCCTTCATGCAGCCATAGCCATCACGGTCCCTGTCTTCGCTGGAGCCCTACGGCACGCTGACAACCTGAGCCGGGCCCTGGACGCCCGCTGCTATGAAGGCAGCCGTCAAGAGCGCACCCACTACCGATTGCTGCGACTGGGCAGGATGGACATCCTGTTCATCGCTCTCATGGCCTTCTACCTGCTGGCCCTGCTGTTGCATCCCTTGTTCTGAGCAAAAAGGCTGCATCAAGCGCTTAGCCCGCAGTCCTTCCAGTCAGCTAGACCTACTTCGCGCCTAGCTAAGTGCTCAATCACGCAACTTGCTGAGTTGTCAGCTATTCGGGCAAAGGGACCGTTATGAATGGAATGCTGACTCGGGAACACTAGCGTCACTTACTGTCGATTGCATCTCAGACTTGAGATGCATATAAGGAAATGATCGAGCCCTTCGGCGGACTCATAAGGCAAAAGCGAATGCCGAGCTCATTCTGCCAATAGATGCCATATACCCCCAACGAGGCTCCAGGAAGGACATCGCAGCGATCAACGCAAATTCTCAGCAGTACAAAATAAGAGGGACTGGAGCGCATTACAGTGCTCCAGCCCCTCTTCAGTAAGCTGCGTCAGGACTTAGCCCTCTGTCTCAATCACTGGCAGGCGAACTCTGGCCGGACTGCTCAGGACCCTGACCATCCTGGCTCCGGCTGTCAGCCTCGCCTACTGGCGGAACATCAGCGTCGGTGGAACCAACCGAAGCTCCGACCAGTTCAGACTTCTGGTCCTTCCCATCAGCGGAGCTTGCCGCATGCCGGGGTCCCTCAAAGGGCTTGCCGGTGAAGGTGAATTCACCCAGGATGCCCTCGCCTTCGGCATCGACCTGGACGGACTCATTGTCCGTAAGGTCGCCCATGAGGATCTTCTCGGAGACGGCATCCTCGATGTCCCGCTGGATGACGCGACGCAGAGGCCGGGCACCCAGGAGCGGATCGAAGCCCTTCTCGGCCAGCAGATCCTTGGCCTTGTCGGTCAGGTCCAGGGACATGTGGCGCTCGAAGAGACGGTCGTTGAGCTGAGCGATGTCCAGATCGACGATCTGACGGACCTGGGGCTCGGTCAGCTGCTGGAAGACGATGATGTCATCCAGGCGGTTCAGGAACTCGGGCCTGAACTGTTGCTTGAGCTCGCTGGTCACCTGGTCCTTCATCCGCTGATAGGAGGTCTCGGTGTTGCCACTCACGTTGAAGCCGGTATTGGCCGCCTTGGCGATGTCGCGGGTTCCCAGGTTGGTTGTCAGGATGATGATGGTGTTCTTGAAGTCCACCATGCGACCCTGTCCATCAGTCAGGTGACCGTCGTCCAGCACCTGCAGAAGGGTGTTGAAGATGTCCGGATGAGCCTTCTCGATCTCGTCGAAGAGGACCACGGAGAACGGCTTGCGCCTGACCTTCTCGGTCAGCTCGCCACCCTCTTCGTATCCCACGTACCCCGGAGGGGCGCCGAAGAGACGAGAGGTGGAGTACTTCTCCGAGAACTCGGACATATCCACCCGAATCAGGGCATCCTCATCGTCAAAGAGGAACTGGGCCAGAGCCTTGGCCAGCTCGGTCTTGCCCACGCCGGTGGGACCGGCGAAGATGAAGGAACCTGCGGGACGCTTGGGATCCTTGAGGCCCACACGGGTGCGGCGGATGGAGCGGGACAGGGCGGACACGGCCTCATCCTGGCCGATGATCCGCTTGTGCAGCTCCTTCTCCATACCCAGGAGCTTCTTGGACTCGGCCTGGGTCAGCTTGAAGACCGGGATGCCGGTGGTCGAGGAAACCACTTCGGCAATCACATCCTCGTCGACAACCATCTTGACGTCGGACTCGCCCTCATGCCAGGCCTGCTCCTTCTCCTTGCGCTCGGCCTCCAGTTTCTCCTGGCTGTCGCGCAGCTGAGCTGCCTTCTCGAAGTCCTGGTCCTTGATGGCCTGGTCCTTCTGGGCGGAAATGCGATCCACCTTGGCATCCAGCTCCTTGAGCTCCGGCGGGGCGGTCAGCCGCTTGATGCGCAGACGTGCGCCGGCCTCATCAATCAGGTCGATAGCCTTGTCAGGCAAGTTCCTGTCCTGGATGTAACGCGCAGAGAGCTCGGCCGCCGACTGCAGGGCTTTGTCGGTGATAGTGACATGGTGGTGATGCTCGTAGCGGCCGCGCAGACCCTTGAGGATCTCGATGGTCTGGGCGATGGTGGGCTCGGAAACCTGAATGGGTTGGAAGCGCCGCTCCAGGGCTGCGTCCTTCTCGATGTACTTACGGTACTCGTCGGTAGTGGTCGCTCCGATGGTCTGCAGCTCGCCACGGGCCAGCAGAGGCTTGAGCATGTCAGAGGCTCCCAAGGCCCCGTCGGCAGAACCTGCGCCCACAATGGTGTGGATCTCGTCGATGAAGAGGATGATGTCGCCCCGGGTCTTGATCTCCTTGAGCACCTTCTTCAGACGCTCCTCGAAGTCGCCCCGGTAGCGTGAACCGGCCACCATGGAGCCCAGATCCAGCGAGTAGACCTGCTTGCCCTTGAGGGTCTCGGGCACGTCGCCTTCGTGGATCTTCTGCGCCAGGCCCTCGACCACGGCGGTCTTGCCTACACCGGGCTCGCCGATCAACACCGGGTTGTTCTTGGTCCTCCTGGACAGGACGACCATGACCCGCTCGATCTCGTTGGCCCGACCGATGACGGGGTCCAGCTTGCCTTCAGCAGCTTCCTGGGTCAGGTTCCTGCCGAACTGGTCCAGAATGGCCGAACCGGTCTGTCCGCCCTTGTTGGAAACGCCACCGGCATTGGCCAAATCACCCTTGCCAGCATCGCCCCCCTCGTGGTTGCCGCGAATCATGTCAATAGTGGCGGTCCGCAGATCGCCCAGGTCCACGCCCATCTTGATCAGCACCTGGGTGCCAACGCCTTCACCCTCGCGGATGAGTCCCAGCAGAATGTGCTCAGTGCCAATGTAAGAGTGGCCCAGCTGAAGCGCCTCGCGCAGCGACAGCTCCAGGACCTGACGGGCGTGCGGCGTAAATGGGATGTGCCCATTGGGAACCGCATTGCCCTTACCGATCATCTCCTCGACCTGTTTGCGGGTGGCATCCAGTTCCACGCCCTTGGAGGCCAGGGCCTTGGCGGCGACACCGTCACCTTCCCTGATCAGGCCCAGGAGGAGGTGCTCGGTGCCGATGTAATTGTGCTGCAGAGTGCGGGCCTCTTCCTGCGCCAGCACAATCACCCGCCGCGCACGGTCGGTAAACCGTTCGAACATACTTGTCCTTCCCTTTGATCCGTAATTCACTCTACAGATTTACGGTGACGTTTATTCTCGGCCCACCGGGGATTGCGCTCTGAACGCAACAGGGCCTTGGAATCAGTCCTCTGAGCCGTCTTCCGACTGCATCTGCTCCATGAGTTCCACCTCAGGGCGCTCCTCGCGGGGCTTCTGCCTGACCACATCGATATGAAGATCGTCATAGGCCGGCTGCGACTGGACCCAGAGATGTGACTCCTCCTGGGGCTCGATCTCGGAATGCTCACCGCAGCCATGATCCAGGGAGACCACACGCCCGTCGTCAGGGCTCCAACGATTGGCACAGACACCGAACATGGTCCCCAGATCACCTGCCAGGGGAATCATGAAGCCGCAGGTCTCGCAGGCCTTGCCCTTGGCCGTCCGGGTCGACAGGGACTTGGGGCCGTGCTGCCCCTCGTACCAGCGCTTGGCAGTGGCGGACCTGGCCTCGGCAGTCATCAGGTGCCGACGAGTCAGTGCGAAGCGGTCGACGGCCTCATCCAGATCGTCGGAAGAGGTCTGGGCACCGACGGAGACCTGTTCGTTCGATTCCTGCCCGTGAACGTCTTTTTCGTCACCTGAGCGGTCCACCAGGCGGAAGATCGCACCGTCGGTCTCCGCATCAGTGCCATCAGTACCGTCAGCATCAACCGAGGCTGATGCTTTCCGGCCCTCTTCATTGTCCTCCGGGGTCTGCTGTACTTCAGAATTCCTAGGCTCAGCCTGCGCAGGCCTGTATCCGGCCGTCAGCCTGGGGTCGTCGGGGTCGGTGCCCATGGCATCGGTCACGCTCAGATCCGAGGGCAGCAGGCGATCCTTCCAGGGAACCCATGCCGGGGGTTGCAGGGCCGCATCGGTGGGCACCAGAGACGATTCATCCACAGTCCAGGTATCGGCATCCTCATCACGGTAGAGGGTGACCGACCACTGCCAGCCCTCGTAGCCCTTGATGGCCGAGGCAAACCGGTAGTCCCAGACTCCATCCCCGATCAGGGTGCGGCCCACCAGCGCACCGACCTCATCGCTGTCGGCAGCCACGCTCAGAGCCACCTGCCTGGCCAGTTCCTCAGGATCCAGGTCCTCTTGAACCATCTATCACACCTTCATCATCAGTGGGACCGGATCAACCGATCCACGTCGGATTCTTCTCGCCGTCCATTCAGTCCGGCACGTCAAAGTCATCGGCCACAGCCCTCAGGAGGGTGGCCAGCTTGGCGGATTCGGCCCGCCCCGGATAGTGGTGCCGACGCAGGCCATTGCCAGCCGAATCCAACAGCTTGATCAGATCCTCCACGATGGCGGCCATATCGTCCGGATCGGGTCGCTTGGCACGCAGAATGGAAGGGGTCGGCCCCACCAGCTTCAGATCAAGGGCCTGGGGGCCCTTGCGGCCCTCAGCCACCGAGAACTCCACCCGGGATCCCTTGCGTATGGTGGATACCCCGGCAGGCAGGGCTGATGAGGGCAGGAAGACATCCCCACCTTGTTCATCCGTGATGAACCCGAACCCCCGCTTGGCGTCGTACCACCGTACTCTCCCGCTGGGCATGCTCTGCCACTTCCTTACGTTGCTTCTTGAACAGGTATATCCGAAATCAGTTTACCTGAACAGGACGGGCAGGACGACCCATCTTGTCATAGGCGTACGGGGCGGTTGGTGGCAGGATTGGCCTAACCCTCAGCTCCCCCCTGATCCCGCCTGACGCCCTGGGGTATGACGATGGTGAAGGTCAAACCGCCTCCCGGGGTCTGCGAGGCGCAGATGAACCCCTGATGAGCCTTGACAATGGACTGGACGATAGCTAAGCCCAGCCCCGTGCCGCCCTTCTCCCGAGCCCTGGACGGGTCGGCCGTATAGAAGCGCTCGAAGAGCCTGGACCTGGACTCCTCCGGGACGCCTGGCCCGTGGTCGACCACCCGGATGATGGCGTAGTCGGTGCCCACATGGCTGTTCTCAGCCACCTGGATCGCCTCGGTCAGGTGTCCCAGAGAGGATTCGGTGGCCTCCAGCCTGGTCAGATCCGCTGGAGCAATGGTCGCCTTGACCAGGCCCAATCCCACCTGAACCGGCGAATCAGACGGAGTGTAGCGGTGGATATTGCCCACGATATTGGTGATCACCTGACGCAGGCGGCTGGGGTCGCCAGTCACCTGTACCGGGGGCAGGGGGCCCTCCTGAATGTCCAGGCTGACGGATGGACCCAGGTGCCCGCCTACCGTGATTTTCTCCTTGCTGCGTGCCTTGAGGCCCGGCAGACCCTTGTTGGCTGCGACCGGGACCTCCTGGGGGGCTGGCTGATCCTCGGTGTCCAGGCAAACCTTTCCTGTAGCCACCTGTCTGCCAGGGTCCAAGGCATGCAGGTCGTCCACCCCGTCACCCACCAGCCCAGTCAGGTCGACCGGCAGGGTCGTGTCGATTCCCCTGCCCTCATCCAGGCGTGCAAGCGAGAGCAGATCCGTGACCAGGACCGTCATCCTGGTGGAAGAGTCCTCGATGTGCTGAATGGATTTGTCGGCCCGCTCCAGAGCCCCTGGATAGTCGCGCTGCATCCTGTAGAGCTCTGCATAGCCATGGATGGCGGCCAGCGGTGTGCGCAGCTCATGACTGGCATCCGAAACGAACTGTTTCATCTTCTCGGTGGTCTGGCGCTGCTCTTCGAAGGAATGCTCGATTCGCGCCAGCATGGCATTCAAGGATGCCGCCAGGGAGCCCACCTCGGTATTCTCGGGGAAGCTGGGAATGCGTTGGGAGAGGTCGCCGGCCGCTATCTTTGCAGCGGTCTTCTCGATACGCTTGAGCGGAACCAGGGTGGACTGAATCAGCAGGACCGAGATGACTCCTCCCAGAAGGACCACCACGACGGAAATGATCATGCAGAAAGCCGTCAGATCATGCACAGCTTCGTCCTGGTCGCTCATGGACAGGCCGATGAAGAGCACGCCGCTAATTTCGGAATCGTCCAGTTCGTTGCGCAGCTTCCACTGCATGGCCACCACCCGCCAGGAGGCCCGGGCCCGCTTCATGGTGTCCCGGTCGGGCGAGGCCTGCTTGGAGATGCGCACGTAGGCTGGTACGGTGGTCGGCTGGCCCAGGGGTATCGATCCCAGGCTGCCGTCGGCGGGCAGGCGCGGGCGGGAGATGACCCCGTTGACCTGCATGGGATTCAGATCGTCCGAAATGATGTGCAGGTCGTTGTCGCGGATCTGCAGGAAGTAATCGGTTGGGCCCAGGCCGTTCTTGCTCAGGTCCTCCTGGCGAAGAAGGGTGGCGTTGCGAATTCCCAGGTTGGCCTGGCGGATCAATTGCGTGTCCGTGCGCTTCATCAGATAGTCGTCGGCCATCTGGCAGATGGCTACAGAGACACCCACCGTGCCCACGATGAGCAGGATGAGCATGCTGGCCACAAGTTTGGTGCTTAGGGGGATGGCAGCCAGAGGCGACCTAGGCATGGAGCGACCCCTCGGCTTGACGGAGCCGGCTGTCTTGCCGGAGTCCGATCCCATGAAGAACCTGGACCCGTCAGCCGCCCTCGGGTCGGGAGCGGCCGACGGGTCCGTCTTGGGGGCCGGACCCTGGGGACTAGTCGCCATCGCCGCCATCCGATGCGTTCTGCCTGGGAGCCCTGATCATGTAGCCGATGCCCCGCTTGGTCTCGATCAGCGGGGTGACCTTGCGCTCCCCACCGTGTCCGTCGCTGACGGTGATGCCATCCACCTTCTTGCGCAGGTAGGAGATGTAGGATTCCACAATGGCCGCATCGCCGCCCCAGTCGTACTGCCAGACGTGGTCCAGGATCTGGGCCTTGCTGAGCACGCGACCCTCATTGTCCATCAGGTAGCGCAGCAGCTTGTATTCGGTCGGGCTCAGGTCGATGGGTCGGCCGGCCCTGGTGACGTCATGGGAATCCTCGTTGATCTCCAGATCGCCCACGCGGATGATCGGGTCATCCTCCTGGTGCTCGCGGGTCCTGCGCAGTATGGCCTTGATTCTGGCCACGACCTCCTCCAGGCTGAAGGGTTTGGTCACATAATCGTCGCCGCCCACAGTCAGACCCATGACCTTGTCCTGGGTATCATCCCTGGCCGTCAGGAAGAGCACCGGCGCATCGATTCCCTCCTGACGGATGCGGGAGGTGACCGTAAACCCATCGATGTCAGGCAGCATGACATCCAAGACGATCAGATCCGGCTGGATGCGTTCGATGACCTGGATGGCCTCGGAGCCGGATGCCGCGGTCTCGACAGCAAAGCCCGCGAAGTGCAGGGAGGCCACCAGCAGATCCCTGATGGACGGTTCGTCGTCGACCACGACCAGTTGTGCTTGCGTCGGTTTGCTCATGGCTTCAGCTTGCCGCCTCTTTCTGGGTATTGTCTGAAAGTTCGCTGACCGTCTCTGTCTGCTTTGGTTCCTTCTTCGCTGCGCTGGACTTGCGATGATGAGCCCCTGTTCGGCTGCTGCGACGCCACCAGATCGCCACGACCACGACCAGAATGACCAGGACCACAACCGTCACCGAAAGAGCGACAATCATGATCCGATGATGTCGCTGGTTTTGTTTCAGGGTCTCCACTTGGGCCATCATGGCCCTGGCCGAGCCCACCCAGTCGGGATTGCGGCCCTTGGTGACCGGCTCCAGAGCGGCCTGCGAGAGCTGATCCACGCTGGACTGGTCCTTGAGCCAGGACTGCGAGTTGCTGGAGACCGCCACAACCAATTTGCCGTCCTGAGAGGCCACGGCCAGCATGACCGTGTCGTGGGCGGGCTTCATCGATTCGAGCACCCGGGATGCCCAGGTCTCCGGCTTGACGCCCTCATAGAAATGCGGCAGGTAGAGCAGTCGGACCGATACTCCGGTTTGCTCTGCAGTCTCCTTGATTGCATCCTTGACGGAGCCCACATCAGAACCCAGCAGATTCTGCGGATCGGTGATCGTATCTGTCATGGTTCCTGCCCCGTTTTGAGGTTCATCGGCAAAAGCCCTGGTCGATCCAAGGCCGCTGATCGCCAAAACCATCAAGAGCAGGAGAGCCAGAACCCGCTGCATGGCAGGAAAGCTGAACCGACTCGTCCTGTGGAGGGGAACTCGTTCGACCACATGGGTCCGCGGACGGGGCAACTGCGTGAACACTGTCATAGTGTCCACAGTAGCGGTTGACGGCATCGGACTCCCCCACCATCACCGCCATTCACGGAAAGGACAACCATGACAAGGTTCCAAGTTGATTCGGATCAGATACAGACGGCCTCCGGCGCGGTCAGCGGCTCGATAGGGGCCATCAGAGATGCCGTGGCGGGGATGTACACCAACCTGGACAATCTCCAAAGCGTCTGGCAGGGCTCGGCAGCCAGCCAATTCGCCACGGTGGCCCAGCAGTGGCGCGCTTCGCAGGCCCAGATGGAGCAGGCGCTTGAAGGCATCCAGGCAGCCCTGACCCAGGCCTCGGCTCTCTACGCGGACACCGAGGCCCAGGCCACCCGCCTCTTCGCCGGAGCCTGAACGCCTGGCTGATACATGCAGGCAGCTCGAATCCGTTCGACCAAGGCATGTCCATTGCTTATCGGATCCAGACCTGACAGGCATATGGAAAGACCGAACATAACAAAGGCAGGGGCCTGCGCACCATTGTCCGATGCGCAGGCCCCCGCCTTTGGCGATCACCCGGTTCAGCCGAGAATGCGGCCGAACCTCAAGGGATCAGTAGCCCATGTCGCCCTGAGGCTGAGCTGCGGCAGGTGCCGGCGGCTCGGGCTTGTTGGCCACGACGGCCTCGGTGGTCAGGAAGAGCCCGGCGATGGAGGCAGCGTTCTGCAGGGCGGAACGGGTCACCTTGACGGGGTCGGCCACGCCGGCCTCCAGCAGGTCCTGGTACTCGTTGTTGGCGGCGTTGAAGCCCTGGCCAGCAGGCAGCGAACGGACCTTGTTGATGACCACGTCACCGGAGACGCCGCTGTTCTCGGCGATCTGCTTGATGGGGGCCTCGATGGCGCGGAAGACAATGGAGGCGCCGGTGGACTCGTCGCCATCCAGCTTGACATCCTTCTCGGCCTTGGCAGCGGCCTGAACCAGGGCCACGCCGCCTCCGGGCAGCAGACCCTCCTCAATGGCGGCCTTGGCGTTACGGACAGCATCCTCGATACGGTGCTTGCGCTCCTTGGCCTCGACCTCGGTGGCTGCGCCGACCTTGATGACGGCCACGCCACCGGCCAGCTTGGCCAGCCGCTCCTGCAGCTTCTCGCGGTCGTAGTCGGAGTCGGTGTTCTCGATCTCGGTGCGGATCTGGCCCACGCGGGCGGAGACCTCATCCTTGGAACCGCCACCGGAGACGATGGTGGTCTCATCCTTGGAGACGATGACCTTCTTGGCGGTGCCCAGCACGCTCATGTCGATGGAGTCCAGCTTGAGACCGAGCTCATCGGAGACCACCTGTGCACCGGTCAGAATGGCCATATCCTGCAGCATGGCCTTGCGGCGGTCACCAAAGCCAGGAGCCTTGACGGCGCAGGAGTTGAAGGTACCGCGGATCTTGTTGAGGATCAGGGTGGGCAGCGCCTCGCCGTCCACATCCTCGGCCACGATCAGCAGGGGCTTGCCGGTCTTCATGACCAGTTCGGCGATGTGGACCACGTCCTGCTGGCTGGAGACCTTGCCCGAGGTCAGCAGAATGTAAGGATCATCCAGAACCGCGGTCTGGTCATCATTGTTGGTGACGAAGTAGGGAGCGATGTAGCCCTTGTCGAAGCGCATGCCCTCGGTGAACTCCAGGTCCAGTCCGAAGCGGTTGTTGTCCTCGACGGTGACCACACCGTCCTGGCCGACCTTGTCCAGAGCCTCGGCGATCTCATTGCCGATCTCGGGGTCGCCTGCAGAAATGGTGGCGGTGGCTGCGATCTGATCCTTGGTCTCGACTTCCTTGGACTGGGCCACAAGCTCCTTGACGATGGCGTCAGCAGCCTTCTCGATGCCGCGGCGCAGGGCGATGGGGTTGGAACCGGCGGCCACGTTCTTCAGTCCCTCATGCACCAGGGACTGGGCCAGCACGGTGGCGGTGGTGGTGCCGTCTCCGGCGACGTCGTCAGTCTTCTTGGCGACTTCCTTGACCAGCTCGGCGCCAATGCGCTCGTAGGGATCCTCCAGATCGATCTCCTTGGCGATGGAGACGCCGTCGTTGGTGATGGTCGGTGCGCCGTAGGACTTGTCCAGCACGACATTGCGACCCTTGGGGCCCAGCGTGACCTTGACTGTGTCGGCCAGCTTGTCCAGGCCGGCAAGCATGCCCTGACGAGCTTCCTCGTCATACTCGATGATTTTTGCCATTGTTGCTTCCTCCGTCATGGCTTGAGGTTTCATGACCCACCGTCGGCGTGGAACGGAACCCGACCGTCAGCTGTCGTGTTATCACTCCCGCACCTCGAGTGCTAATTCAGCAGATTAGCACTCGATGGGGCCGAGTGCCAACCCGAAGGGAAAATACGCTGCAGGCTGTATGTCATGTTTGCCCTGACATGTCGGTAGCGGCGACGGATAATCCGCACACTGCACAGTCCTGGCTCAGGATCCGGATGTAGGCAAGGTGCCATAAAAAAGGACCCCGGAATGACCGGGGCCCCCATGACGAATACAGAAGATGACAATCAGAGCTTGGTGACCTTGGTTGCCTGCAGACCCTTGGGGCCCTGCTCCACCTGATATTCGACCTTATCTCCCTCATCAAGGGTCTTGAAGCCATCTGACTGAATGGCCGAGTAGTGCACGAACACGTCCTCGCCGCCATCGTCGGGATTGATGAATCCGTAACCCTTGCCAGCGCTGAAGAATTTCACAGTGCCTTGTGCCATAACTAACTTCCTTAACATAGGTGCCGCGTCACAACAGATACGAGACTGACCGCATCTGCCTGGTCGGCAAGGTCAGTTTAGGCCCATTTATGGGGCAATTGCAAAACGCCGAGCCGAAACTCTGAATGTTTTGCCGTCGTTTTCTTCCGCTGACAGGTTGGCCGAGCCTCACTGCATGAGGATGGCTTCCACCGGAGTGGAGGTCACAGAGGATTGCTCCACCTGTGCGATGCCCAGCACGTTGGCCACCTCTTGGGCAGTGGCCTTATCCGCCTCGTCACGGTAGCGGACCATGCTCACGCCAGGCAGGGCACCTTGCGGGTTGGATGCCGTGACCGCAGTGTAACCGGCATTGACCAGAACCTGGCGCTTCTTGCCGGCATACCCGGTGACCCTGGTTCCGTTGATGACGGTGACCCGCGTGCCCCGGTTGACCACCGGAGCCGGGCTGCTGCTGGAGGCACTGGCCGAAGGCGACTGGGTGGACGGCTCAGAAGTTTGTTCCTGGGAGGCTTGATCGGTAGCGGTCGCGCTACTTGAAGCCGAAGAGGAGGCTGAACGCTTGGGCAGATGGCTGCTGATGACCCGGGAGGCTTCAGTGTGCGTCTGCTGCCAGGGCAGGGAGCCGCTGACCGCAGCCCATACGCCCAGACCGCACAGCACCGCCAAGACAACCACCAGCAGGTAGGGCAGGACCCTGACCGACAGGGAACGCGGCCCGCGATGCACGCCGACCGGGCCCTTGGGAGGGTTATCGAACGCATCATGAACCTGAGGGCGCGCCTGCGTCCCATTGTCGCGCGTGCTAGCCATGAACTCTCCTCTGCTCCACCGGATCCTGAACCATTATAAGTAATGCGTCGCCGGGTCAACATTCAACTGACCATTCGACGTCCTCCGCCAACCCTGGAATGGCCGAGGCAGTCCTGACCGGCCCATATTGCCAAGCGATATAGTGACCTTATGAACAGCAGCCAGCCAATTGCCGCAACCCCCCCTGAGCCGACGAACCGAACCGGTACCAACCCTCCGACCATAGCAGGAGGCCAGGGCCGAACCCAGCGCAAACCTTTGAGCGCTTTGGTGGACCCCGGCTGGGCCCGCGCTCTGGCACCCGTCGAGCCCAACATTCATCGGATGGGCGACTTCCTCAGATCCGAGCTGGCACAGGGTCACCGCTACCTGCCTGCCAGCAAGAACATTCTGCGCGCCTTTACCATCCCCTTCGACTCCATCAAGGTCCTGATCGTGGGCCAGGATCCCTACCCGACGCCCGGCCATCCGGTGGGCCTGAGCTTCTGCGTGGACCCTGCAGTCAGCCCCATTCCCGGCTCCCTGCGCAATATCTATGCCGAGCTGAACTCCGACCTGGGCCTGCCCACACCTTCCAACGGCGATCTGACACCTTGGACCAGGCGAGGGGTCATGCTGCTCAACCGCTGCCTGACTGTGCGGGTGGGCAAACCGGCCAGCCACCGGAACAAGGGCTGGGAGGAGATCACCGACGCCGCCATCCGAGCTCTGAACGACAGACGCGACCAGGAGGGCAAGGTCCGGCCCCTGGTGGCAATTCTTTGGGGAAGGCAGGCCCAGAGCCTTGAGCCCCTCTTGACCAACGCGGCCATCATCAAATCCCCGCATCCCAGCCCCTTGTCGGCCCGGTACGGCTTCTTCGGCTCCCATCCGTTCTCCAAGGCCAACCAAGCGCTGGAGGCCATGGGCGCCGAACCGGTGGACTGGTCACTGACCTGAGTCCTGCCGGCTGAGTCGTCAGGAAATGCCGTTACCATGTCTGCTATGGCATTATTCCCACCTCGACCCAGTCAGTCCCCATCTGTTCAGCCCGGTCAGGACCGCCAGGTTCCGCCAATCAGCCAGGACGACCTGCAACGTTGCCGCCAGTTGGCCGACCGGATCCGGACCCGCTTTTCGAGGACTCTGGTAGGCCAGGAGAACCTGCGGGAGGCCCTGATCCTGACTTTGGTGGCCTCAGGACACATCCTGATCGAATCCGTGCCCGGCCTGGCCAAGACCACGGCCGCCCAGACCCTGGCCACCTCGGTCTCCGGCAGCTTCAAGCGGATCCAGTGCACTCCCGACCTGATGCCCTCGGATCTGGTAGGCACCCAGGTCTATGACTTCTCCACACAGCGCTTCTCCACACAGCTGGGCCCCATCCACGCCAACTTCGTCCTTCTGGACGAGATCAACCGATCCAACGCCAAAACCCAGTCAGCCATGCTGGAGGCCATGGCCGAGGGTGCCACCACAATCGGCGGCGAGCGTATAGCCCTGCCCCGGCCCTTCATGGTGATCGCCACCCAGAACCCCATCGAGGAGGAGGGCACCTACAACCTGCCCGAGGCCCAGATGGACCGGTTCATGCTCAAGGCCGTCATGACCTATCCCAATGCCGACCAGGAGACACGGATGTTGCAGATGCTGACCAGCCGAGGCACCGATATGCCCGGCAAGGACGATCGGGATGCGCTGACCATCGCCGATGTGGACTTCCTCAGGCAGAAGGCCCGGCAGGTCCACGTAGCACAGCCCATCATGCGATATGCGGTCGATCTGGCAGCCACCAGCAGGGGAGCTGGATCGCGACCCATCCAAGGGCTTGCAGAGCAGGTGAGGCTGGGGGCCAGCCCGCGCGCCTCCATCGCCCTGGTTCGCATCGGCCAGGCCAGAGCCCTGCTGACAGGCAGGGATTACGTCATTCCCGAGGATTTGAAGGACTGGGCCCATTCGGTGCTCCGCCACCGGATTCTGCTGACCTTCGAGGCCCAGGCCGACGGTGTCAGCAGCGACGACATCATCGACCAGATCGTCGACACGGTACCGGTGCCATGAGCCGTCGACGTCCGGATCATGACCCGGTCCGCAGGCGGATCGAGTCCTTGGACACCAGCCTGCGCCTTCCCACGGTGCGCAGGGCCCTGGGCCTGCTGGAGGGCGAGCACTCCTCCGGCCGTCGTGGCGGCGGGGACGAACGAGCCGACCTGCGCGCATACGAGTTCGGGGACGAAACCCGCATGATCGACTGGCACGCCAGCGCCCGGATGGGTCGGCCCATGGTGGTGGAGCGCGAGCGCCTGGTCACCAGTAGGGTCTGGCTGCTGCTGGATGTCGGCCGCGAGATGTCAGGAACATGCCCTGACGGGGAGCAGGCCATCCAGGTGGCTGCCAACGCCCTGTGCATGTTCGCCTCCCTCTGCCTGCGCCGCAGCGATGAGGTGGATCTGGTCCTGGTCGATTCGTCCGCCATCCGACGCGTACCCTGCCAGGGCGGTTTCGCTCGATTCGAGCAGACCCTGGACCGGGCTCTGGAGTCACGGCTGGATCAGCCGCGCAACCTTGAGGCCCTGCTGGGCTACGCCGCAGGCATCCAGGACCGGCAGGCCATGCTGGTCATCGCCACCGACCAGTCGGCATTGAACGTTGACCTGATGCCGACCATCAGACGGTTGGCCACCACCCACCCCCTGAACCTCATCGGAGTGGAGACCATGAATCCCCTGCGCCTGCAGCCTGCTACGGGCTCGGTAACGGATGCGCCCAGCGGACGCAAGATCCCGGCCTTCCTGCGCACTGTGAACGGGACGCGGGCGGTGGATCTGCACAGACGCTATCAGATAGAGGCCTTCAGCCGAGAACTGTCCAGAATCGGAGCCTCGCTGATCCGGGCCGACTCCAGCACAGCCATGTTCAACAGGTTCATCCACCTGCTTTCAGCCGGAAGACCAGGCATCCCCATGCGACGGACGGTGATGGCGGCATGAGTGCTGTCGTCCTGATTCGTCTGGCATCCGGTCATGGCCGAATCAAGGTCATGCCCACCATGACCCAGCCCATCTGGCTACTGGCTCTGACGACGGCCGCCATCATACTGACCCTGGCCCTGGCTGCCGCGGCCCTTCTTTTGCCCAGGTTCCGCCGTCACCAGGAAGAGCGTCCGATCCAAGCGAGCTCCGACACCCGCGATGCGTGGCGTCAGCAAATCGATAAGGTGGTGGCCCGGTACGACAAGGGCCAGCTGGACCGCGACCAGGCCATGACGGCACTGGCCACCATAGCGCGTGGATTTGCCTCCCGCTCCTGGAACAGCGACATGAAGTCCAAGACTTTGGCCGAAATCCAGGCCCAGCCCCGTACGCCCAGTACACGGAAGGGCCTGGACCTGCTTCGGCAGACCATAGATGCTTTATACCCGCCTGAATTCGCCCTTCCCCGGGACAGCGCAGGAACCGACGCCACAGTGGATCAGGCTGCCGACTGGGTACGGGATTTGATTGAACGGTGGCCGCAATGAGCATAGGCAATCTGTCCTGGAGGTGGCCCTGGCTGCCGGTTCTGGCCTTGGTCCTGGCCCTGGCGTTCGGCCTGCTGGCCTACCGTATGGCACGTCGCGGCAAGCTGGATCAGGAACCGGGAGCACGGGTCTGGACCTTGGACAGCGACCTGGACACCGAGGAGGGCCATGAGGCGCTGCGGCACTGGCGGCGACTGAACCGCTGCGCCGCAATCCTGCTCGCTCTGGCCCTGCTGATGGTTTTGAGCCTGGCGGCAAGGCCCGCCCGGGTCGATCGGACATTGGAGCAGGGCCATAACCGCGATATTGTCCTATGCCTGGATGTGTCCGGCTCCACCCTGCCCTACGACCGGCAGGTGATCGCCTCCTACCTCGATCTTGTCCACAACTTCCGGGGCGAACGCATGGCCCTGAGCATATTCAACTCCACCTCGCGCACCGTCTTCCCCCTGACCGACGACTACGAGATGATCACCGCCGAATTGAGCAAGGCACGACGGATCCTGGACGGGGTGCAGTCCCAGGACCGCATCGATGCCATGAGCGGACGACAGTACCAGGACATCAGCGACTGGCTGGAGGGCACGCAGAACCGCCGGGACACCACCTCGCTGATCGGCGACGGGCTGGTGGGCTGCGCTGCACTCCTCCCACAATTCGCCCCCAAGGACCAGAGCGGATCGGCAAAGGCCGACCAACGGTCCAGCTCACTGGTCCTGGCCACCGATAACGTTGTCTCCGGCAAACCCACATACACCCTGGAGGAGGCACTCAAGCTGACCTCGGCCGCAGGAATCGCGGTGGACGGGCTCTATTCGGGA
Organism: Bifidobacterium sp. M0353; assembly: GCF_016100645.1. NCBI lineage: Bacteria > Bacillati > Actinomycetota > Actinomycetes > Bifidobacteriales > Bifidobacteriaceae > Bifidobacterium > Bifidobacterium sp. M0353. The sequence goes on from NZ_JACFSB010000001.1 coordinate 1,015,793, forward strand.
CCGGACCAGGGCAGCGAGGATGAGAGCACCCGGCAGATGCAGAGGCTGATCGAAGCCCGTGGCGGTATTTTCCTGCGACGTCAGGATGGAAACTCCATCAACGCCTTGGTCCGCCGGATAGAGCATCGACACGGAGCCGACCCCCACCAGCAGGAGCAGTCCAGCCTGGTGGATGCACCCGGCTGGTGGACCCTGGCCCTGACCCTGGCGCTGTCGGGATATCTGCTCCTGGCCTGGAGGCTGAAGCGATGAACATACTCAAGTCCGTGACCTTTGAGCCTTCCCTGGGCTGGTTGGCCGGCGGCCTACTGGCGGGTCTGCTGCTGCTCCTGGCCATTGCGTTGGTCATCCATGGACTGCGCGAGGGTCGGGATACGGATGCCGACCGCTGGGCCCTGACCCGACGCACTGCCATGGTCCTGATCCTGGCCCTCATGGTCATGACCCCCAGCACGGTCAGCAAGACCACCAATAAAGCCGTCAACGCCACCGATGTCTTCATTGCGGTTGACGTGACCGGATCCATGGCGGTCAAGGATGCCGGATATGGCGACCAGGAAGGAATCAGCCGACTGGAGGCGGCCCGGACGGCCGTCCACGATCTGACACGCATCTACCCCGATGCCTCCTTCTCGGCCTTGAGCTTCGGCGCCTCGGCCAGCGTCGATCTGCCCCTGACCCCCGACGTGCGGGCTGTGGACAACTGGGCCAGGGGGCTGGTTACAGAGCCCACCTCCCAATCCTCCGGCTCCAGCCTGGATGCTCCACTGGATCGCCTGAGCCTGGTCTTGAAACAGACCAAGGACCGGCATCCCGACGACCGAATCCTGCTCTACCTGATCAGCGACGGCGAACAGACCGGACCCGATGAACGACGATCCTTCAGCGTTCTCAGGGAGGGATTAGACGATGCCTTTGTGCTGGGAACCGGCTCGGCCAAGGGCGGTATGGTGCCCTTGAGCTCCGATGTCGGCGGAAGCGACGGCGACGGTTGGGTGACGGACCCCAAGACCGGGCAGCCGGGCATCTCCGCCATGGACCCGAAAACCCTCAAGGCCATTGCGGACGAGATGAGCGGCCACTACCAGTCCCTGGCCAAGGGAACCGCGGTAGATGAAGGAGCCACGGCTGCGGCTTCCAAGCGCTACCGGGTGACCAAGGTCGACCAGGTCCGCCAACATGTCACCCCGCTGGTCTGGCCGCTGGCCCTGGTGGAGCTGGTCCTGATCCTGATTGAGGCGGGGCTCTGGATCCGCACTTCGAGGAGACTGCTATGAATAGGAAGTCCCGGCAAGGAGCAAGAGACGCAGGCCGCCTGCAAGTGCGCCTGATTTTGGCTGGCTTGGCCTTGATTGCAGCCCTGACCGGGGCCTGGGGCCTGATCAACGTCAAAGCCATCGCCACCTATAACGAAGGCACGCACACGTTGAGCACCAACGTTCGACAGGCCCAAAACCCCCAGGCCGATCCAGCATCCATCAAGGCCCTGCAGGACCAGGCCGAACATCTCTTCGCCCAAGTCGAACGGCCGGGACCCCTGATTCTGCCACAGACCAGACAGGCTGCCCAGGCCAACCGTGCTGCCAACGCTGCGCTGACCAGCCGCACGGAGCGTCTGCTCAAGAAGCAGAAGGCCGATAAGGCCCAGGACGGAAAGAACGAATCCGGAAAAGGGTCCTCTTCAGGACTGACCAAGCAGCAGAAGGCCGAGGTGGAGGACCTGCTCAAGCGCAACCAGCAGCAGAGCGAACCGTCCGCCTCCCCCACGCCGACAGGCAAGCCGGACGACAACAAGAGTCAGGGGAAGAATGTCAAGCCTTGGTGACCGACCGCGCACAACCTTTCGCGTGAGTCATTCCACCACCCTCTTTCCCAACAAATCGATTCCCATGCAGACGAACGTCCCATGACTATCAGACCGACAGAATTAGCGGTAAATCCGTCCACAGCCAGATGAACCGGACCTCATTCGACCACATGGCCCTACGGGGATCATTTCAAGATGATTGCAATGTTGTAGTAGAGACATGTATAGGTCATCCTCGTCACTACCCACCCTGGGTCCCTTCCTCGAACAGCAATCCTTCCTGACTGATCCGGAAGAGGCCCAAACCTGCCCCTGTCATGCGAGAGCGGCCCGCTGCCGGGCCATGCTGTTCGATATGGCACGGCAGTCGCGAACCACTCTGGTCCATCTGAGTGAATTAGCCGACCAAGCTCTGAGGGTCGACTGGGAAGGCCGGGCTGCTGAGGCCTATAAGGCCCAGGTGCGGGCCATGGATGCCGTCTGCCAGGATCAGCGCATCCAAGCAGGCCGCACCCTGAACCTGATCGATCAAGAGATCCGGCCATGAAGCGAACCATCACCGCCGCCCCCGACGCCAACGGCTATACGCGCACCGAGCTGGACCACCTGACCGGCATGGCGGACAGGCTCAACCAAGCAGGTGGTGCCTTGGCCACCATGCAGTCCCAGTGGGTTCTGACTAATCAGGCCATCTGCAGAATCATGCCGGGGCTGCCTGCCCTCCCCTGCACCCAGGCTGCCGTGCCGCCGCCGGGTCATGCCCATCTGCCAATGGATCGGATGGTGTCCTTCTGCAGTGACCAGGCCCAGGCCTACGAAGATCTGCGCACCCGGCTCCAGTCTGTGGCCGACCGACTGACCAAGGCCTACGGGCTGTACTCGCAAGCTGAATCGTTCATGGACCGGCTGATGAGCTCCCTGACCTCCAAGGCCCTGATCGTCTTTCAGCCTATTGCCCCGTTCATGCTGGGATCCGTCGGTTTAGGCCTGGGGGTGGCCAAACTGACCGGCCACCTGGATGCATCGCAATTCCAGGAATTTCTGGAAACCACAGCCAGCATCCAACAGCCCCTGCTGGCCGCCGTCGCATCCGGCCTGTCTTCAGACCACCATGATCCCATCGGCGGATTGGTTACCGGCCCGGGCCTTTTGATGCCTTTGATACTCGCTCATTTCCAGGGCGACCGAATCGCCATGAATCCTGTTCAGCCGCAGGGCCAAGGATTGGGCGAGGCCCACGACATCGCCGGCGCTCTGCACAACCTGGAGATCCTGGGATCCTGCCGGGATGGCATTCCCTACGCCACAGTCGCCGTACAGCGTTATCGAAAGACCGACGGCAAGGACCACTGGCTGGTCTACATTCCCGGCACCAGCTCCCATCTGGACTCCCCCATCGGATGGGCCCAGAACATCCAGCTCATGAGCGACAAGGCTTCGGTGCGCGACAGGGCAGCCTCCCTGCGTCTGGTGGACCAGGCCATGCGTGATGCGGGAGTTCGCCCGGACGATCCGGTCAGCCTGGTAGGCCACTCCCAGGGTGGGATCGTGGCCGCAACCATGGCCTCGGATCTTTCGGACCGCTACAGTTTCGATCACATCGTGACCGTCGGCTCGCCCATCGCCCATCGGAAAATACAGCCTGACACCTGGGTGACCAGCGTGGAGATGCGCGAAGAGCTGGTCTCCAGCCTTGATGGGGCCGACAACCCCTCTCGATCCAATCAGCTGACAGTCAGGGGACGAGCGGGCGGGCCTCCCCCTCCAGGTGGGACACAGACCGGCCGGACAGTGACCACTGCCGGACCCGGCAAGGAATCCACCCACGGCATGGCCTACCAGCAGGCGGCCTGGGCTGATGCCCGAGATCAGAACTCACCAGCAGTACGACGTCAGGACGACCACTTCGCCCATGCCATCGAGGGCGATCTGCAGGAGACCCGCTACTACCGTGGCAGGCTACGACGGTGAGCGGGACACGCGGCCCCCCAGGAGCACCCATGCCGCTTCCTGCTGGTTGACCCGGTCGTCTAGGCTGGAAGCATGAACCTGAGCCGAATCACTCCAGTCATCCCCCTGAATCCCCTGGACGGACGTTACCGCAGACAGACCGCCGATCTGGTGGATTATCTGAGCGAGCCTGCCCTGAACCGCGAGCGCATGCGGGTCGAGGTCGAATGGATGATCATGCTGGCCAACGGCTACCAGGGCAACGGCCAGCACCCGGTCCTGCCGGGCGTAGAGCCTCTGACCGAGGCAGAACAGGCCTACCTGCGCGCCATACCCGAGGATTTCGACGCCGACGGCATCACCGAACTGGCAGGCATCGAAGCCCAGACCCACCACGATGTCAAAGCTGTGGAATATTACATCGACCGCCGCCTGGAGGCTGCAGCCACAGCCCTTGGCCCCGAGTCCCAACTCCCTAGGCTGACACCCCTGGTCCACTTCGCCTGTACCAGCGAGGACATCAACAACCTGGCCTATGCCCGCTGCATCCGAGGCGGGGTCGAGCAGGTCTGGCTCCCCAAGGCCACCCGGATCGAGAAGCATCTGGCAACCATGGCGGAGCAGTACCGGGATCTGCCCATGCTCGCCCTGACCCACGGCCAGCCGGCCACACCCACCACCCTGGGCAAGGAGATGGCGGTCTACGTCCATCGGCTGCACCGGCAGTTGGACCGGATCCACAATCAGGACTACATGGGCAAGATGAATGGCGCCACCGGAACCTTTGGCGCCCATCTTGCCGCCTTGCCGCAGGTGGATTGGATTGATCTGACGCGGACCTTCATCGTGGAGCGGATGGGTCTGGTCTGGAACCCGCTGACGACCCAGATCGAGTCGCACGACTGGCAGGCCGAGCTCTTCAGCAACATCGCCCACCTGGGCCGGATCCTGCACAATCTGGCCGTGGATGTCTGGATGTACATCTCCCGTGGCGTCTTCGCCCAGGAACCCGTCAAGGGCGCGACAGGATCCAGCACCATGCCCCACAAGGTCAACCCCATACGATTCGAGAACGCCGAAGCCAATCTGGAGATCTCAGGAGCCCTGCTGGACACCCTGGCCACCACCCTGACCGAAACCCGCTGGCAGCGGGATCTGACCGACTCCACCACCCAGCGCAACATCGGTTCAGCCCTGGGATACAGCCTGCTGGCTCTGGACAACCTGGACGGTGGACTGCAGACCATCCACCCGGACAAGGCACTGATGGCCCGCGAGCTGGACAGCAACTGGGAGGTCCTGGGCGAGCCTATACAGACGGCCATGCGGGCCGCTGGACTGGCGGGACGTTCAGGCATGGATCATCCCTATGAGCAGGTCAAGGAGCTGATGCGGGGCAAGAGAATCGGACGGGAGGATGTCGAGCACTTCATCGATGGCTTGGATTTGGACCGGGACACGGCCAGTCGGCTCAAGGCCTTGACGCCGGCAACCTACACAGGCGCAGCCGGAACCTTGGTGGACTTCGATCGCGACTGACCATGACCCCGTCCCAGTCGACCATAACCCCCGAGGACACCGATTCCGCCGATCCCGTCAAGGCGGATCAGGTCGTCATCCGGGACACCCCGCCCCAACGGGTCCACGATGCCGAGGATCTGCTGCGAGCCTTGGCTGCCCTGATCCTGGGAATCCTGGTTACCCTGGCGGCTGTCTATCTGAAGGGCATAGCGGCCGGGGTCGAATCGGACATGCGCCAGGCCGGCAATGCCATGGACTGGCTCATGGACGTACCTACCGCCTTCCTCCAGCAGGCAGTGACCGTGACCGTGGTCCTGACCGTGATTGTCCACCTGCTGGTCAACAGGGAATGGATCCAGGCCATCACCGCCCCCCTGGCCATGTTCCTAGGGTTCGGGCTGGTCATGCTGACCTCCAACCTGATCCTGAAGGCGGGCAACCCGACCTTGATTGCCTCATTCAGCTCCCAGAACGCCATAGGGTCACCCGTCCTGCTTCCCGACTTCTATGCCGGTCTGGCTGCCTTCCTGAGCGCAGCAGGACCCCGTCGCTTGCGCAGCTCGGTCAAGTGGGGATGGAACGCCCTATATATTGTGGCCGTCATCATGGTCGCCATATCCTCCAACTCGGCCAGCGGGGTTCTGGTTTCGCTGATTCTGGGACGGATCATGGGCATGGTCGTCCGATACCTGGCGGGCACGCAGAACAAGGGTGCCTGGGGACAGGGAGTGGTACAGGCCATAGCATCCATCGGCATCCAAACCGCCAGTCTGGAACGTCAGGATCCAAGTCTGGATGCCGATGGCCAGCCCCTGCCTGCCCTCGCCGACGACCTTATCGAGGCCTCCCGCATCTACAGAGCCCAGGACAGGGATGGCCGCACCTACACGGTGTCGGTCATGGACGGCCAGCTGCACACCATGGGCTATCTGATGCAGCTCTGGCAGTGGATCAAGCTGTCCGGAGTCTCCATGCGCCGGGACCGGTCGGTCAGAAACTCCATGCAGCACCACATGGCCATGCTGACTGAACTGCGGGACCTGGGGCTGACCGCCCTGCACCCCTATGGCCTGGCGGAGAGCGCGGAATCCTCAATTCTGGTCCTGGAGGATGACGTCCACCTTCGGCCCCTGGAGCCTGGAAGCCTGGACACGGACAGGGCCAAGCAGCTGATGGACTACCTCCGCCGGGCCAACGATCGCGGCTTTACACACCGCCGCATCCGCCCGGAGACACTGGCCATGGACCAGTCGGGCTCCATGGTCATCGCCGGCTGGGAGAACGGCGACAGCGCCAGCTCCCAAGCCAACATCGCCCTGGACCGCATCCAGCTTCTGGCCCTGGTTGCCACGATGATCGGCGTGGACCAAGCCATCGAGGCCGCCCGTGCCTCCTGGGGGGTCAAGACCCTGGCCGGACTGTCGCCCTTCTGCCAGATGGTGGCCATTCCCTCACAGACCCAGTCCCTGCCCGGCTGGGATCGGCAGATTCTGGCAGACCTTCGCAAACAGCTGCGGGCCCTGGCTCCACCTGAGTCGGTGGCGGAGACCGGCCAGGTGACCCTTTCCCGCTTCAGCCTGCGTAGCTTCCTGGCACTGGCCCTCTTGGTGGTGGCAGTGGCGGTCATCATCACCCAGTTCAACCTGCCCCAGGTCATCAGCGCCGTCCGCAACGCCAACCCTTGGATGGCCGGACTCTCCTTCCTGCTGGGGTCACTGTCCTGGGTGGGCTGCGCCATCACCCTGGGAGTCTTCATCGACCCGGCCAAACGCGACTTCAAGGGCATCTTCCTGTCCCAGGTCGCCTCCTCGTTCACCTCGGTCTCCATGCCCGCCGGGGTGGGGCCGGCCTTCGTCAACCTGCAGTTCCTGCGGCGGGACGGTTACGACAACACCATGGCCACGGCCATCATGAGCGCCGTGGTGGCGGTCCAGTTCGCAACCACCTTCTGTCTGCTGATCGTCATCGGGCTGTTCACAGGGCGCAACACCCTATCCGGGATGATCCCCACCAACACCCTGGTCATCGTCATCGGGACGGTGGCCATCATCGCGGCCCTGATCATGGCCATCCCATACACGCGGCGGCTGGTCATGGAACGGCTGATGCCCATCGTGGCCTCCTACGCCCGCCACCTTGTGGAGATTCTGACCCAGCCCAGGCAGCTGGTGGTGGCCGTGCTTGGGGCCGTGCTGCAGTCAGCCGCCCTGGGCATGAGTTTCTGGGCCGCCCTGATGGCCTTCGGATGCAGGACCAACGTGTTCGAGACCACCTTCGTCTTCCTCCTGGCCAACACGCTAGGCTCGGCCGTCCCCACCCCCGGCGGTCTGGGGGCCATAGAGGCAGTGCTCTTCTCCGCCTTCCGCCTGGCAGGTGTTCCCTCGGGCGTGGCCATATCGGCCACTCTGGTCTTCCGGGTGGCCACCTACTGGCTACGCATCCCCCTCGGAGCCCTGGCCATGCGTTGGCTGAGCAGCCATAATCGCATCTGAGGAACCTTCGGGCAGTCCCAATCCCGACGGCCTCAAAAAACGCGTGGTGAAATGTCGAAAACCCCCGGAAAATGCGGTGTTTGGGCCTAATCTGCGCTAATATCAGTCATTGACCGTTGGGCTTTCCCCAAATCAAGCAGTGGGAGGCCCCCGAAAGAAGGATGTTCTATGGCATACAACAAGTCTGATCTCGTTTCGAAGATTGCACAGAAGTCCAACCTGACCAAGGCTCAGGCGGAAGCTGCTGTCAACGCCTTCCAGGATGTCTTCGTCGAGGCCATGAAGTCCGGTGAGGGTCTGAAGCTGACCGGTCTGTTCTCGGCCGAGCGTGTCAAGCGTGCCGCCCGTACCGGACGCAACCCCCGCACCGGTGAGACCATCAAGATTCCGGCCAGCTATGGCGTGCGCATCTCTGCCGGCTCGCTGCTGAAGAAGGCCGTCACCAACAAGAAGTGAAACCAGCCTTTCTGCAAGGGCCCCGGCATCCATCCAAGGATGTCGGGGCCCTTCCTTTTACAGTAAGATCTGACGGATGATCAGCAGTGCAAACCGGACCCTAGGCACTCGGCTTTCCGGCACCCCTCAGGAAGTCCATCAGGGAGTGGTATCGGGGTGGCCCCAGATGGTCGAAGGGATCGGGCAAGGCCACCTCGACTCGGTGAGAACCGCCCAGGACCAGGTGGCTCCAATCACATGACCATGCGCGCGTTCCCCGGTCCGCCATACGTACGAAGTCGCCACGCAGACGGGCCCGGGTATCCTCCGGAGGCTGGTCCATGGCGCGCTGCACCTCGGAGTCGTCGACCGGCGAGCGCATGAGCCCATACCTGACCAGGCCGGGGAAGGACCTTCCCGCGCTCAGATCGTGATAGTCCAGGTCCAGCGCCTCTTCCAGAACCCTTCCGGCGCCTCGTCGACTCAGGCCCTGGAGAAGGCGCAGCTTGGCAGCCCAGTCCACCCAGTCAGCCAGATCCTGCCAACGTCCCTCGTCCAGCGCATCCAAGGCCGACCTCCAAAGTCGCAGGGCACGCAGAGCCTGGGACCGGTCGATACCTATATCCTCCTGTTGGTCGACCAAGGCCTTGCAGGCCGACCAATAGGCCTCTTGCAGACCCAGAGCACTGATGCCACCGGTCTTTGTGGAATCCTGCAGTTCCAGAGTGACCCGGCCGGTCCGATCCCGACTGACGACTCGGACGGCTGCACCGGGGTCAGCCAGGGCGCAGTCGACCAGGTCTGGCCGTCTGCCCCGACGGCAGGCTTGCTCGATCAGATTGAGGACAAGGTGGGTGCTAGCCATCTTGAACCAAGTGGCCAGCGGCGACCGGTTGGTATCCCCTACGATCACATGCAGACGACGCCATCGCTCGGGATCAGCCAGAGGCTCGTCACGGGTGTTGACCATGGGACGGGCACGGGTGGTGGCCGAGGAGACCGCCTCATCCAGAAAGTCGGCCCGCTGGCTGAGCTGGAACCCATCGGGACTCAGACGACCCGCCCCGGTGATCAGCTGCCGGGTGACCAAGAAAGGGACCAGGCAGGCTCCGACCATGTCCAAGGGGACTCGCCGGTCCAGCAGGTAATTCTCATGGCAGCCGAAGGCATGGCCTTGGGCATCCACATTGTTGGCGAAGACGTGAACCTTGACGGGCCTGCGCAGGTCCTCCGCCAGACGATTCCGGGCGCGATCTGCAAGGTCGGCCATGATCCGCTCCCCGGCCAGCACCTGGGTCAGGGCTGTCAGCGGATCACGGGCCTCCGCTGTGGCATACTCCGGGTGGGAGCCCACGTCCAGGTAGAGCCGGGCACCATTGGGTAGATAGATGTTGGTTGATCCGTGCTTATCAATGAGAGGGCGGAACATGGCCATAGCCACCCTGCCGGCGGCGTAGGGGGCACTGGCACCGGTCAGGCTCAGTCCATACTCGGTCTCGATGCCGAATATCCTGTGAAAGTCCGAGTCAGTCCCCTGCCCCTGCCCTTCCGCCATGGATCACTGACCGCCCTTCTGGACGAAGCCCTGCACATACTCCTTGGCGTTGGTCTCCAGGGTGGTCTCGATGTCATCCAGGACAGCATCCAGGTCGGATCCAGCCGTCTGGCCCTGTTCCTGTGCACCGGTCTGCGGCAGATCCTCTTCCTGCTCCTGCTCCTGCCCGGCTGTCATGCGCCGCCCCTGCTGGGATGCCTCAGCCATGGTCACTCTCCTTCCCGGCGCGGATCAGCGCCCGCTCAGATACGTGTTCAAATCCTCCGCGATGAGTCCGTTGGTGGCCACCACGTCGTTGCTGCCCTCCCAGCGCACATGTCCGCCGTCCCAGCGCCAGAGGGTGCCCTTGGCCTCCCGGACCACGACAGCCGCCGCAGAGACAGCAGGGATGTCCCAGGAGTGCAGGGCCGGCTCGAAGTAGGCGTCGTAGCTTCCGTCCGCCACCCGGCACAGATCCAGCGAGACAGGACCGACGCGCTTGATGTCGGCAGGCTTGCCGGCCATGCGCGAGACGATCTGCAGGACCTTTTCGGACTCGTTGGGGAAGTAGGACATGCCGAAGCTGATCACTGACCCGTTCAGGGTGGTCATAGTGGAGGGGATGATCTTCTCCCGCTTGTCGCCCACGATGGTTCGTCGGATCCTGATGGCGCCCTGGCCCTTGGCTGCCAGATAGGTCAGGCCCAGGACCGGGGCATGTACAATGCCCAGGACCGGTGAGGCGTGGCCCTTCTCGTCCACGGCGAACAGGGAGATGGTCAGCGTCCATTCGGCCATGTTGCGTACGTAGTTGACCGGACCGTCGATGTGGCCCAGGCACCAGTAGCGGCCGCCCGGACGGCGGTTGCCGGCCTCCTCCTCCCAGAATCCGTCCATGGGGTCCAGGGCGGCGATCTTGGTCCGGCAGTAACGGATCAGACGCGTATCAATGCCCGGAGAGAACTGGGTTCCCTGGCCGATGGCCGATGTGGAGCGGGGATCGTGGGGATTGATCTGGTCCTGGAGGGCATGACGGCCGGCCTCCACAGCGATGGTGGCGGCCTGCATGGCCAAATCGCGCAATTCCATACTTCTCTTCTCTTTCAAACGGGTGGTCGAGGCATTGCCGACCGTGGTCCACCGGTGGTCGTCCGGTCTGATATCGGACTATTTTCTGCGCTATGAGCAGTATATGTCGCGGCCATCCCGGCAGGAAGACCGTGTGTGACCCAACGGATCGGACAGGTCCACGACCCTGGTCCTAGACTCCCCCTCCGGTCCCTGCTCGTCAAGAATGACACGACTCCAGGAGACTGCCCTGACCACATCAGGGCAACGGTGGAGCAGCTGGGAACGGCACCAGGCCCGGGTCTGCTCCGGACCCTGGTCCATGGCCCTGGTGATCTGGTCGCGATTGGCCAGTTGCAGAACGGATCCTCTGAGTCGCCAGGGCAGGTCACGGCCGGGATCCACCCGTGCCCAGGCCAGATCCAGGGCCGCCAGACGGGGATCCGACCAGTCGGATAGGGACCGACGGCGACGCAGACGCTCCAAGAGCTGCCACTTGAGCAGCCATTCCAACCTGCCTGCCTGGTCATGCATGGCCAGACGGCCCTCGTCGTCGCACGAACGAACCAGAGCCAGATCCTCGAGCGCCTGGCCCCAGAGGTTCAGAACCCGGTCGTCGGCACAACCTGGCCGGTCGGCATCCCTTCTGACCTGTCGGACCGCATCCAGCAAGGCCCCTTGAATGGTCAGCGCATCGGCGAATCCTCCGTTTGCCAAGGCCAAAGGCTTGGTCAGGGTGACATCACGGGAAACCGTGTGCAGGGCCGACACCGGATCATCCAGCGTCCAGCGATCCAGCAGTTCATCGACCAGACGGGTCGAATCTCCCTCGGACTCCAGGAGCGCCAGCAGCAGATCGGTGGTCCCCAGCTTGAGGACAAGGGGCGCATCCAGCCGGTTGGCATCGCCCACAATCACATGGAGACGGCGGCTGCCCGGCCCCGCATGGGACTCGTCCCGGGTATTGATGATCGGTCGTCCGAAGGTGGTCTGCAGTCCAATCCGGCTGGTCAGATAGTCGGCGCGCTGGCTGAGCTGGAAGCCAGCCTCCTCGCTCCTGGGCCCCAGGCCCACTCTGCCCGAACCGGTGTAGATCTGCCGGGTAACGAAATGAATGGTCATCAGGGCCGCCACCCTGGCGAAGGGCACCGCCCTGTCCATCAGATAATTCTCATGGGATCCCCAGGCGGCACCCTTGCCGTCCACATTGTTCTTGTAAAGAGCCAGGCCTCCGGCCCTTTCTGCGGCCAGGGCCATCATCCGGTCCCCCGCGCGGTCCTGGACCAGCGCATCGAAGGCATTCACCGTTTCCGCCGAGGCATACTCGGGATGGGCATGATCCACATAAATCCGAGCGCCATTGGGAGCTGCCACATCGATCAGCCGGGCACCAGGCGCATCGGTGAGCATGCTCGGAGCGGCAGCTGAACGTGGTAGCCGACCTCCCCTGGCATCATTGACCGGATCCTCATTCCCGTAGTCCCAGCGGATGTGCGCCAAGTCCGGCTGGGCAGCGGCCCTTACCAGACGCAGGGCCAAAGTACGTGGATCAGCGCCGGGATCCCGGGGGTCGGCAATGGCATACTCCGTTTCGGTGCCCATAACCCGCCCGGCATTCATGACCGCTCCCCTGGCCCGCCGACCGGGCGAACCTCCTGGACCTGCCCTGGACGCAGTCCGGCCAGATCGGCCCAGCGGTCCGGATCCTGGCCACGCACCTCCTCAAGAGTTTCCTCATACTGCCCGCGGACCGCCCTCGTGCAGAACCCACGGTCAAGACCCACCTGTCGACCCTGCTCGATGGAGGCCTTGACCGCCATGGTCTTGACCCGATCAACCAGGTTGTGCAGCATGGCGCCGGAGACCACAGACTCCAGGTAGAGGGGCTGCCAGCGGCCCGTGACATCCATGACCTTGCCCAGCAGATGGTCACCATCCCGTGCGAAGAGTCCATCGACCAATACCTGGATCAGCTCCTCCGGACTGGCATCATCCTCCATGGGCATATCGGAACCCAGATATTTGCCCAGAATGGCGGCGGACCTGGTCCTGTCGGGCCGGTCGATGCGGATCTTGACATCCAGCCGTCCTGGGCGCAGAACCGCCGGGTCGATCATGTCGATGCGGTTGGAGGCACCGATGACCATGACCTGGTCCAGGGACTCGACACCGTCAAGCTCGGTCAGGAACTGGGGGACGATGGTGGTCTCAACATCCGACGAGATGCCCGATCCCCGGGTTCGCAGCAGGGCATCCATCTCGTCGATGAAGACCACCACCGGTCCACCCTGGCCTGCCAGGCTGCGGGCCCTGGCGAACAGGCGGCGGACCAGCCGTTCCGACTCCCCCACGAACTTGTTGAGCACCTCGGGGCCCTTTACCGACAGGAAGATCCCGTGGCCGTCGCTCTCCTGGGCCAGGGCGCGAGCCAGGGCCTTGGCGATCATGGTCTTGCCGTTTCCGGGCGGCCCGTAGAGCAGAACACCCTTGGGGGCCTGAAGCCCATAACGACGCATCAGATCGGTATGTTGGAAGGGCAGCTGGACCGCATCACGAATCCGCTCAATCTGCCTGTCCAGACCCCCAATATCCGAGAAGTCCACGTCGGGGGTCTCCTCCAGCAGCATGTCGGACCGGTCCGACTCAGGCAGAACAGCCAGGGCCATCGAACAGCTTTCGTCCATGAGCAAGGCGCTACCCGCCTCGATGGGCTGGTCCTGCAGAGACCCTGCGCGTGCAACAACGCGAGTCTGTCCGGAGGGGTCTTCCACCAGCAAGGCTCCGGATTCCAAGGTCTCCCGCAACGTGCGAACCTGACCGGTCACCGGCTGATCGCCCACACGCACCACCACCATATCGGCATTGAGCAGAACCTCCTGGCCGGCCCTGATCCGCTCGGCGTGGATATCGGGCGCCAGGGGCACCACCATCCGCCTGGAACCGTTCAGGATCAACAGACGGGCCTGCTGCACCCCCTGACTGTCATAGGCGACAGAATCCACACCCAGGGCGAGGGCGACAGTCAAGGGCGGTTGGCCCAGCTGGGCCAACTGGCTCTTGGCCTTGGACAGTTCCTTGGCAGCCCTGGTCAGCGCCGCAGCCAGGGCCCGGTTGCGCCGATCAGCGGCCTGATCCTGGTCATTGACAGGTTCAGATTGCTCAACATCGTCGGACTGCATGACTTCTCTCTTCTCTCCTTCGTCCGCCCTGGGAGCCCCGCTCGGCCTGGACAGCCAGCCGGGCGGAGGGACTCAGCTGCAGCGGTCTCCGTCCTCCAAACGAGCTCCACGGGCCCAGTCCATGGCCTTCATGGCGCGCTTGCCGGCAGCCTTGACCATCTGCAGCTCCAAGGGCAGGGTCTTGGTACCCACCCAGAGATGGCGACGGTCCATGGCCAGCCGACCCGGCTCCAGATGCAAGGGAAGACCGGGCTCATCCCCCAGGGCTGGTGCCGCCCTGAGCACGGTCAGCCCTGTCTGCCTGTCCTGCGGGTCATCGCCTTGCCGATACAGACACCAGGCTCCCGGTTCCGGGCTGCAGGCCCGGACCTGTCGATCCAGGGCGAAGACGGGCACATCGAAACGCATGTGGGCATCCTGGTGGGTGATTTTGGCGGCCACCTGGTAAGCGCCCTGAGTCTGCTTCTCGGGTTGAATCCGACCTTCCGCAAGGGCCTCCAGACTGGCAGCCAGCAGGTGGGATCCGTCCTCAGCCAGGCGATCCAGCAGCTCGCCCGAGGTCTCGTGCGGCCCGATCTCGACCGTGGACTGGGCCAGGATGGGCCCTTCATCCATACCGGCCGTCAGCCGGAAGACCGTGGCGCCGGTGATGGTATCCCCGGCCCAGATGGCCCGCTGTACCGGAGCCGCCCCCCGCCACTGCGGCAGCAGGGAAAAGTGCAAGTTGTACCAGCCCCCCTCAAAGGCATCCAGGACCGGCTGACGCAGGATCCGCCCGTAGGCCACGACGGCTGCACAGCTGGCACCAGTATCCTGCAGCCGTGCCGGAAAATCCGGATCGGATGGGTTGTTTTCAAGAACGGGAATTCCCAGCTTCAGGGCCTCAGCCTTGACCGGACTGGGATGCAGATGCCTTCCACGCCCCTGGGGAGCGTCGGGTCTGGTGAGCACGGCAGCAACCCGGAAATGCTCCTGATCGGCCGCCAACAATCTCAGAGATGGCAAGGCGACCTGAGGCGTGCCCGCGAACAGCAATGTCATGACCATATAGGCAATCTCCTTTTCATCCGACGACTTCGGACCTCCGCGCCTTCACCGAACCTGAGGAATGTTCACCCCTGCCTCGATCAGAGCGGTGCGCAGTCCATAGGGGTCACTGAATCGCAGGCTGCGGATGCCGGCCTTGTTGGCACCGACTACATTCATACCCTTGTCATCCACGAAGAGGGCCCTGTCAGCCTGGATTCCGAACTGATCCAGGGCATAGCGGTAAATGGCCGGGTCGGGTTTGCGCATGTGGATGGGCCCGGAGACCACCACCCCGTCCAGTCTATGCAGGAAGGAGTCGCCGTCCCAGGCGTAATGGAAGAGCTCTGCGCCCCAGTTGGTCAACCCCCATACACCCAAGCCTGCCGCTTTCAGATCATCCACCAGCATGCGGGCACCGGGCACCGGGCCGGTCAGCGAATCGACGAAGTGGTCACAGTAGTAGGCGAACATGTCATCCCAGGGGGACCCGCAGTTGGCGGCCACCCAGTCACGGGCCTGGGCGCAGGTGGCTCCGCCGTCCATCATGTTGTTGGCCCGGTAGAAGCCGGAACGGTTGTCGTCCAGCAGGGCTTCGATGCTCCCGCGCCCGTATCGGGCCACCATGGCCATCTCGGGCTGCCAACGAATCAGGACGTTGCCGAAGTCGAAGATGACCTGCTCAATGGGCTGACCCTGGGCCTGAGCTGCTTCCTGCCCAGCCTGGATCACATCTGCCTCAACCCGGATCTCGCCCGGCCATCCCTTCATGGCTCTCCGCCTTTCCTGAGTTCGTTCTTATACACCTTTGACTGCGTTCCCTCATGAAACCACGTCGCATAGACCCCCTGCATATCCGCCTGGAGCGCCGATCAGGTCAGATCCTTGGGATCCATCCGGAAGCGCAGCTCTCCTCGCCCACGACCGGCCACATACTTGGCCTGAGCCTGCTTGAGATCATCAGCCAGCTTGTCCCGGCTGCCGGTGGGCACCCGGACCAGGGCTCGGACCCTGTCTTGGGTTCCCTCCAGATAGCCGGCTTTCAGCGTGGACGGCGCCGGTATGGGCACAGGCCCAAGCAGGGCAGGGACAGGCTCAGGACCAGCATCCGTCACAGCCTCCTGACCTGGCGCAATCCCGACGGCGTCCAACATCCAGACGACGGCCTCCCTTTCGCCCCAGATTGCAGCCATGCCGACCGCAGGGGGCATGGCGGTCAGCCGACGGTCCTCCAAATCGGCGGCGGCCAACACCGGCCCCTGCCAGGTCATCAGCGCCTGGGCCAGCTGAGGATCGCACTCCCCCAGCAGGAGCACCTGACCTCCCTGTGCCCGGGAGCGGCAGAAGGAGGCCACGCGCATCCAGGCTCCCAGGGTGTCCATACGAGCATCGACGCCAGGGGCATACAGGCTGGTCCAGGCATCCAGAATTGCCACGGCCCGGTATCCTCGCGACAGCCGGGGCAGATCCGAATCGCCAGTGTCTGTATTGTTGCCATCGACGCCCGAGCCAACCACCCTGGGCTCGGCGCCCGGGGCGGCGATGACCAGACTGGGACGATCCTTTATGTATTCGACCACCCCGCGAGGCTGGCTGGGCGAAGAAATTACGATGGGCACATTTCTGAAGAGCATGCGCAGCTCCTGGGCCGTCCCGGCGGCGCCTACCCTGACCACCCGGAGCCGTGAACCCCCGCAATCCGGGCAGGACCAGTCCGTAGCCGCAGCCCCGCACCAGGCGCATCGCGGCGCGCCAGGCCGCCTGGCCCGCAGGGGTCCGGTGCAACGCGGGCAACGAGCCTGATGATGGCAGCGAGCGCAACTCAGGCTTTCGAAAATGCCGTCCTGAGGAATGGACAGCAAAACCGGACCACGCTCCAAGGCTTTGTTGATGACGGCGACGGCGGTGTGAGGAACCCGGGCGCCCATGGTCGGGTCGGCCAGATGGCTCAGTTCCTCCCGGTTCAGCCAGCGAATCCAAGGCTGTAAGGTCGTCACCGCAGGCCGGTCAAGTGTCAAAGCGGTGCCTGGACCGGTCACGCCAGAGTCTGCTTCGGCAGCCTCGGGCAGACTCTCCCAGTGGGAACGCACACTTCTGGCACGGGCCATGGCCAGGAAGACGCCGCCATGGGCACGCGCCCGCAGCCTCAATACCCCACGAGCGTTGGCGTATGGCATCATCCCGTCGGCATACTGGTAGCTGGCATCGTCCATCAGAGCGAAGAGGGCTGGACCCTCCACCGGGGCGTACATCGCAGCCCGCAGTCCTATGGCGCAACGGACCTGACCGGAGGCCAGAGCAAGGTAGGCCCTGTACCGCTCGGCAGGAGCCATACCGCTGTCCAGAACGGCGAAATCTCCGGACCAGCCGCGGGCCTCCTGTTGGCCAGGACCTGCTGTGACAGAAGGGCCGAAGGGACGCAACCCAAGTTGCTGGAGGACTGCGGACAGGTGGACCACCTGACGGGTGCCCGGCAGCACCATAACCGCCGATCTGCCGGCCAGCAGGGCGGCTATCAGCACCCTGGCAGCCAGTAGGGCGGCCTGGTCCATGCCAGGCAGAATGTCAGCCAAAAAGGAGGCGAAGGCATCGTCTTCCAGCGATTGGTCCAGATTCTCCAACCCCTGATAGCCCGGATCAAGCCTTTGTTTCAGGTCCTTGTGTCGCTGGGCCAGCCCGGCCACCCAGGCGGGGTCGGAAGCCAATCGGGGCTGACCGGGAACCAGCTGCTGCTCCTTGTCAATGCGCGCCACTCGAGGGGGAAGGGCCAGCCGCAGAATATTGGCCTCGGTGCCCCCATAGGCGCCGGCGATGGCAGTGATGTCCGCGCGCAGGGAAGGTGAAATCAGGCTGTGATCCAGCACCACCCGCTCCAGGAAACGCAGGGAGGCACGGGGAACCTGGCTGTCTGCCACACGTTCCCAGATGATGCCGTTGACCCTGCGCGCCCCGAACCGGACGCGAACCAGGCATCCCGGCTGCGCATGATCGTCCTGGTCGGCATCCACCAGATAATCGAATGTCCCGCCCAGATGAGTGGCCTGCACGTCCAGCACCACCCGTGCCACAGGAAGTTCATCGGCCGGGCGGCGGGGAGGCTTCCTTCGACTGCTGCTCGAACGACGGCGTGGGGCAAGACCATCCAGGGCGGGCTGACTGACGGCCTGCGAATCCATGGCTGCACCCCTCGCTTTCACAACTAAGAGAACCACGGCGGATTCCCCGGTCGACGACCTGGAAACCCACCGTGGCTCTTGACGAACAGCTACTACCTGGTCATGCCGATGGCTGCCTTGAGCTCGCCCACCTTGTCAACCTGCTCCCAGGTGAAATCGGGATCCTCCCGGCCGAAGTGCCCATAGGCTGCAGTCTTGGCATAGATGGGTCTCAACAGATTCAGCTCGTCGATGATGGCAGCAGGCCGCAGGTCGAAGACCTCGCGCACGGCCTCCTGGATCTGCTCCCGGCTGACCCCCTCCTCGGTGCCGTAGGTCTCAACGTTGACGCTGACCGGATCGGCCACGCCAATGGCATAGGCCACCTGGACCTCAACCTTGTGCGCCAACCCAGCGGCCACGATGTTCTTGGCCACCCAACGCGCCGCGTAGGCGGCGGACCGGTCGACCTTGCTGGGATCCTTGCCGGAGAAGGCGCCGCCTCCATGATGGGCCGCACCGCCATAGGTGTCCACGATGATCTTTCGACCGGTCAATCCTGCGTCAGCCGCAGGGCCGCCCAGAATAAAGGAACCGGTCGGATTGACCAGCACCCGGTAGCCCTGGTGCTCGACGGCCTTGCCGCAGACGCGATCCAGCACGGGCGTGATGACATGCTCCATCAACTGCTCCTGCAGCCAGTCATGACCCACCTCGGGATCGTGCTGAGTGGAGATGAGGACCGTGTCCACCCGGCGGGGACGGTCATCCTGATCGTATTCGATGGTGACCTGGGTCTTGCCGTCGGGCCGCAGATGGGGGATGATCCCCTCCTTGCGAACCTGTGCCAGCCGGATGGCCAGCTGATGGGCCAGATAGATGGGCAGGGGCATGAGCGTGTCGGTCTCATCACAGGCGTACCCGAACATGACGCCCTGGTCGCCGGCCCCCTGGGACTGGTAACGTTCCTCACGGGTGGCAGCACTTTCCTGACTGGCCGACAGCCGTTCCACACCCTGGTTGATTTCCTTGCTCTGCTCGCTCAGAGCCACGGTCACGCCGCAGGAATCCGCGTCCAGACCAATTTCTGACGATGTGTAGCCAATCCTGCGCAGCACCGACCGGACCTGGGACTGAATGTCCGTGTAGCCCTGGGATGAGACCTCTCCGAAGACGAAGAAGAGGCCCGTGGCCGCCGAGGTCTCCACAGCCACATGCGAGTGCGGATCCTGGGCGATCAGATCGTCCAGGATGGCATCGGAAATCTGGTCGCAGACCTTGTCTGGATGGCCCTCGGTCACTGATTCAGCCGAAATCAGCCGTCGCTCTGTCATTTCATTCACCTTTGTCTAGAAACCGTCACCGCCCGAGAACCCCGCACTGAGAGTCGAAGGTTCAGT
The DNA here is from genome assembly GCF_016100645.1 of Bifidobacterium sp. M0353. Classification (NCBI taxonomy): domain Bacteria; kingdom Bacillati; phylum Actinomycetota; class Actinomycetes; order Bifidobacteriales; family Bifidobacteriaceae; genus Bifidobacterium; species Bifidobacterium sp. M0353. The sequence continues at coordinate 1,035,360 of NZ_JACFSB010000001.1, forward strand.
TGCCTTCGCTCAGATCGTCCTCGCCCAGGGTCTCCTCAAGCAAGCCCTCGTTGATTTCGCGGAAGGCGATGGACAGGGGCTTCTCCTGGTTCTGGTACTCGACCAGTGGGCCGACGTTCTGCAGCAGGCCCTCGTTGAGCTGTGTGAAATAGGAATTGATCTGACGGGCCCGCTTGGCCGCGAAGATAGAGAGCGCATACTTCGAATCGGCGTGCTTCATGAGATCGTCGATGGGAGGATTCGCAAATCCCTGCGGATGGGGCTCGGTACCGAATGCCATAAGATGTTTCTCCAATTCAACTGGATGAACCATTCATTCAATCTGAATGATTTTACCGCCCGGGCTCGATTTTAGCCTCGGATGCTTCTCTGCCGGAAAAAGCAGGGTGAAAAGACCGAAAGTTCCAACATGTGGTCATGATCAACCCGTTGATGCCCACGATCACTTGAATAAAACTATGCAGATGCGATCAGCCAAGTTGATGAAGGAACGAGAGTTCGCGGGCGCCCGTGCTCTCTATCGTGCCGCTGGCGTCAAGGGTGAGGACTTCGGCAAGCCCATCGTGGCCATCGCCAACTCATTCTCCGAGTTCGTGCCCGGCCACGTCCACCTGAACAAGGTGGGGCGCCTGGTCTCCAAGGCCGTCAAGGAAGCGGGCGGCATCCCCCGCGAGTTCAACACCATCGCCGTGGACGACGGCATCGCCATGGGTCATACCGGCATGCTCTACTCTCTGCCCAGCCGTGACCTGATAGCTGATGCCGTGGAGTACTCGGTCAATGCCCACTGCGCCGATGCCCTGATCTGCATTTCCAACTGTGACAAGATCACCCCCGGCATGCTCATGGCCGCTCTGCGTCTGAACATCCCCACGGTCTTCGTCTCCGGCGGCCCCATGGAGGCCGGACGTACCGTCATGCCCGACGGGACGGTCCAGGAGAGCACCGATCTGATCGACGTCATGTACGCCTCGGCGGATGACAGCATCGATGATGCGGGTCTGCTGGCCCTGGAGAAGACGGTCTGCCCAACCTGTGGTTCCTGCGCCGGCATGTTCACCGCCAATTCCATGAACTGCCTGACCGAGGCCATGGGTCTGGCCCTGCCCGGAAACGGCACCACCCTGGCCTCGCACACAGCGCGGAAGATGCTCTTCGAGCGGGCCGGCAAGCTGGTTGTCGAGATCGCCAACCGGTACTACCAGGATGACGACGACTCGGTCCTGCCACGTTCCATCGCCACCAAGAAGGCCTTCGAAAACGCCATGACCATGGATGTGGCCATGGGCGGATCGACCAACACCGTCCTGCACATCCTGGCCGCCGCACAGTCGGCGGATGTGGACTTCACCCTGGACGACATCGAGCGCATCTCCCACACGGTCCCCTGCATCTGCAAGGCTTCTCCCTCCGGAGACTGGGAGATATCCGACGTCCACCGGGCCGGCGGCATCTGCGGCATCCTGGGCGAGCTGGACCGTGGCGGGGTCCTTCACCAGGACACGCATTCCATCGACTACCCGGACCTGGAGTCCAAGCTCAACGACTGGGACATCATGCGACCCACCTGCCTGGACGAAGCTAAGGAACTCTATCACGCAGCTCCTGGACACATCACCTCCCCCGAGCCCTTCAACCAGTCCAAGGAGTGGGAGGACCTGGACACCGACCGTGTCAACGGCGCCATTCACGACCTGGATCACCCGGCCGTCTCCGAAGGCGGCCTGGCCATACTGCGAGGCAATCTGGCCCCCGATGGCTGCGTGGTCAAGACCGCAGGCGTGCCCAAGGAAATCTGGAACTTCCGCGGACCGGCCCTGGTGGTCGAATCGCAGGAACAGGCCGTGGAGGTCATACTCAACGGCACCCTGCACAAGGGTCAGGCCCTGGTCATCCGTTACGAGGGACCCAAGGGCGGACCAGGCATGCAGGAGATGCTCTACCCCACTTCATTCGTCAAGGGCAAGGGCATCGGCAAGGACGTGGCCCTGCTGACCGACGGCCGCTACTCCGGCGGCTCATCTGGCCTGGCCATCGGCCATATCGCTCCCGAAGCAGCCAACAAGGGCCCAATCGCCCTGATCCGCAACGGCGACATGATCCGCATCGATATCCCCAACCGGCGTGTAGACGTCGAGCTGAGCGATGAGGAACTCGCCCAGCGCCGCGCAGAGCTGGAGGCCGGTGAAGGTTATGTGGCCCACAGGGACCGCAAGGTCTCCCTGGCTCTGAAGGCCTACGCCGCATTCGCCCGCTCGGCAGACAAGGGCGCGACCCGCGACCCGGATTTGATCAACCAACTTTCGGGTCTGGACTGATAGACCAAAATCCCCCAATCGGGCTCTTACTCGATTGGGGGATTTTTTGACTCTTCTGGAATAAAGGCCAGGTGCTCAGAGACCGTATTCCTTGGCGATTACCTCCCAGAGCGCCTGGGCTGCCTTATCCACGCTGTCATTGACTATGACCTGGTCGAACTGATCCTCTGAGGCCAGTTCCACCTTGGCTGTCTCCAACCTGCGGGCCCGCTGCTCCTCATTTTCGGTTCCCCGCATGTTCAGCCTGGTGACGAGGTCCTGGAATGAGGGCGGCGCCAGGAAGACGTAGAACACTTCCAGGCCCAGCTCCCCTGCCCGTTGGCGGACACGATGCGCCCCCTGCAGATCTATTTCCAAAATCGTGGGCACCCCTGCCGTCAGATGGTCCAGAACCGGCTGCAGCGGGGTGCCATAGTGGGACATGCCATGGACCAGGGCGGTCTCCAGAAAGTCCCCAGCGGCCTCCCTGCGGGCAAACTCCTGTTCATCCATGAACCAGTAGGTGATGCCGTCCTTTTCGCCCGGGCGCGGTGCCCGAGTGGTGGCCGAGACGGAGACCCAGACCTCAGGGTGGGCATGGCGCAGGGCCGCCTCCACAGTGCCCTTGCCTACGGCCGTGGGCCCCGTCAGCACGATCAGCCGACCGCCCGCCTTCCCTGGATCTCCGGTCTGTTCCCCCGAAGAGTCCTGACTCGACATGTCGGCACCGTTGATCGCTGACACGGCCACTTCCTTTCCTAAAGGTCATCCTCCGGCATATCCGGACCGGAATATGGGTCAATCATATAGCCAGTACCTACCTGGCCTCCTCCAGCTCCAGCAGTCGGGCCGCGTGTTCCTGGATGCTCATGACCTCGTAGTCGTCCTTTTTGACCACATCAATGGCCATCAGGGCGGCTGAGAATTCGGTGATGGTGGTGAACTGCGGCAGATCGGCGGCGATGGCGGCCACCCGGATCAGATAGCCATCGGAGCGCGAACCCCTGGAGCTGGGTGTGTTGAGGATCATGTCAATGGCCCCTTCCTCAATAAGCTGGACAGGATTGCGGCCCATGTGCTTGACCCCGTCCGAATCCGTGAAAGCCCGACCCTGCTCTTCGCCATCGCTGATCTTGTCTACAACGGCCACGTCGAAGCCGTACCGACGCAGGACAGAGGCCGTGCCACTGGTGGCGCAGATGCTGAAGCCCTGCTCCAGCAGACGGGCGGCCAGCATGGGCAGCTGGCGCTTGTCCGTGTCGTTGACCGACAGGAAGGCTACTCCACCGGTGGGCAATCCTCCCTGGTAGGCGGCCAGCTGGCTCTTGGCGAAGGCGTGCGGAAAGTCCCGATCGAAGCCCATGACCTCTCCGGTGGAGCGCATCTCCGGGCCCAGCAGGATGTCCACGGTCCGACCAACCGGTGTGCGGAAGCGCTTGAAGGGCAGAACCGACTCCTTGACAGCCACAGGCTGGCCGACGCGGACCATGCCACCGTCGCCGACAGGCAGGAGCAGACCATTGGCTCGTTGCTGGGCGATGGACTCCCCCACCATGATCCGTGCCGCGGCCTTGGCCAGTGCCGTACCCGTGGCCTTGGAGGCGAAGGGGACGGTCCGGGATGCGCGGGGATTGGCCTCGATCACATAGAGGGTGTTGGCCATGAAGGCATACTGAACGTTGATCAGTCCCTGGACCCCGCAGCCTTGGGCTATAGCCAGGGTGGCCTGCCTCAGCCGATTGATCTGGTCGTCGGAGAGGGTCGAAGGCGGCAGGGTGCAGGCGGCATCACCGGAGTGGACCCCGGCCTCCTCCACATGCTCCATGATTCCGCCGATGTAGAGCTCCTGCCCGTCATAGAGGGCATCCACGTCTATTTCGATGGCATCCTGGAGGAACTTGTCAATCAGCAGGGGCGAGGGCAGGCGGCCAGAGACCACCGTATCAGCCTTGGCCTCATCCAGGGCGCGATCCACGTAGGTGGCCAGCTGCTGGTCGTCGTAGACGATCTCCATACCTCGTCCGCCAAGCACGTAGGAGGGCCTGACCAGAACCGGGTAGCCGATGGCATGGGCTGCCTTCTTGGCCTCATCCAGAGAAAGGGCGGTGCCGTACCGTGGAGCGTTCAAGTGCTCCTTGCTGAGCACCTGACCGAAGAGCTCGCGGTTCTCGGCCAGGTCGATGGACTCGGGACTGGTGCCAAGGATGGGCACCCCGGCCGCCTTGAGCCTGGCAGCCAGAGAGAGGGGCGTCTGACCACCCAGCTGGACGATGACCCCTTTGACAGGTCCCATGGCCTTCTCGGCCCGGTAGATCTCCAGAACGTCCTCGAAGGTCAGCGGCTCGAAATAGAGCCTGTCCGACATGTCATAGTCGGTGGAGACCGTCTCTGGATTGCAATTGACCATGATGGTGTCATAGTCCTTGCCCAGCTCCTGGACGGCGTGTACGCAGGTGTAGTCGAACTCGACCCCCTGTCCGATCCGGTTGGGCCCCGAGCCCAGGATGATGACCGCCTCGCGTTGGCGGGGGCGCAGCTCGGACTCGTCGGCGTAGCAGGAGTAGTAGTAGGGCGTGACCGCATCGAACTCGGCTGCACAGGTGTCCACAGTCTTGTAGACAGGATGAAGACCGAAGGCCCAGCGCAGCTCTCTGACAACCGCCTCACCCTGGTCGCCCATGCCGCGCAGGTGGGCGATCTGCAGGTCGCTCAGTCCTGATTGCTTGGCCTGGCGCAGCAGGTCCTCGTCCAGGACCTCGGACTGGCGCACCCGAAGGGCCAGCTCGTTGATCATGCTGATCTGCTCCAGGAACCAGGGGTCGATCCTGGTGGCCTGGTGGACCTGCTCCACGGTAGCCCCTCCCCAGAAGGCCCGCTGAATCTGCAGGTAGCGGTGCTCGGTGGGAGTGTGCATGGCCTCCAGCAGCTGGTCGGTCTCGGCCTGGTCGGGCCGGGGGCCATCCCAGGAGAAGGTCATGTGCCGCTTGTCGATGGAGCGCATGGCCTTGCCCAGGGATTCGCGGAAGTTGCCGGCCAGGGCCATGGCCTCGCCCACGGACTTCATCGAGGTGGTCAGGGTCGTATCCGCCCCGGGGAACTTTTCGAAGGTGAAACGCGGGATCTTGGTGACCACGTAGTCGATGGTCGGCTCGAAGGAGGCAGGGGTTGAACGGGTGATGTCGTTCTCGATCTCATCCAAGGTGTATCCCAGGGCCAGCTTGACCGCAATCTTGGCGATGGGGAAGCCGGTGGCCTTGGAAGCCAGGGCCGAAGACCGCGAAACACGTGGATTCATTTCAATGACGATGATCCGGCCGTTCTTGGGGTTGACAGCGAACTGGATGTTGCAGCCGCCCGTATCCACCCCCACGCCGCGGATGATGGCGATCCCTATGTCGCGCATGCGCTGATATTCCCGGTCGGTCAGGGTGAAGACCGGGGCCACGGTGATGGAGTCTCCGGTGTGCACGCCGACCGGGTCCACATTCTCAATGGGGCAGACCACAACCACATTGTCCAGGCGGTCGCGCATGAGCTCCAGCTCATACTCCTTCCACCCCTCGATGCCCTCCTCCAAAAGGATCTCGTCGGTGGGCGAATAGTGGATGCCGGCACCGGCGATCCGCCGCAGCTCCTCACGATCATGTGCGATCCCAGAGCCCAGGCCGCCCATGGTGAAGGAGGGGCGAACCACCAGGGGGTAGCCCAGTTCGTCGGCTACCGCCTCGGCCTCATCCAGGCTATGGGCGATGCGGGATTTGGCTGACTCGGCGCCGGCCTGGTCCACCACCTGCTTGAAGAGCTCGCGGTCTTCTCCCCTGTCGATGGCATCCAGCGAAGCGCCGATCAGCTCCACCCCGTAGCGCTCCAGCACGCCGGCCTTGCCCAGCTCCACGGCAGCATTCAGCGCGGTCTGGCCACCCAGGGTGGGAAGAAGGGCATCCGGCCGCTCCTTGGCGATGATCCGCTCCAGGAAGGGCACGGTGATGGGCTCGATGTAGGTGGCATCGGCCATCTCAGGGTCCGTCATGATGGTGGCGGGATTGGAGTTGACCAGGATGACGCGAATCCCCTCTTCGCGCAGCACCCGGCAGGCCTGGGTCCCCGAATAGTCGAACTCGGCCGCCTGCCCGATGACGATGGGCCCCGAGCCGATGACCATGACCGAATGGATGTCCTGCCGCTTAGGCATGTGCCTTCCCTTCCTTGGCGTCCTGCATCAACGTGACGAACCTGTCAAACAGATAGGAGGCATCGTGTGGACCAGCCGCCGCCTCCGGATGATATTGAACGGAGAAAGCCGGAATATCCAGGCACTCCAGACCTTCGACCACTCCATCGTTAAGATCGACATGAGAGACCCGGACTCGACCATATCGACCTTGACCATAGGGCGAGGGCACCGGGTCCCCCTTGGGCGCCTTGACTGCGAATCCGTGATTATGCGCGGTGATCTCAACCTTGCCGGTGCTCAGATCCATAACCGGCTGGTTGATGCCGCGATGGCCGAATTTCAGCTTGTAGGTCTCGAAACCCAGGGCACGGCCCAGAAGCTGGTTGCCCAGGCAGATGCCGAAGAAGGGCAGCCTTGCATCAAGCACCTGACGCAGGAGGGCCACCTCATGATCGGCCGTAGAGGGGTCGCCGGGACCGTTTGAGAAGAAGACCCCATCCGGATTCAGCGAGTGGATGGTCTCCATGGTGGTGCCCACGGGCAGCAGGTGGACCCTGCATCCGCGCTCGGCCAGCCGATGAGGGGTCATGGCCTTGATGCCAAGGTCTACAGCGGCCACCGTGCAGAGCGGCTCCCTATCCTGGTATTGGCCACAGGGCTCCACCGTGTAGGGATAGTCGGTGCTGACCTCGCCGGTCAGGTGGGAGCCACCCATGGTCGGCGCCTGTCTGACCTGATCCAAGAGACTTTGGATGCTGGCATCGTCCAGGGCCGATCCGGAAAAAATACCGGCCCGCATGACGCCCGCTGAACGCAGGTGCCGCACGAGCCGGCGAGTATCTATGCCGCTGATCCCGACGATGCCTTGATCGATCATCTCCCCTTGGAGACCGCCTGTAGCCCGCCAATTACTGAAAGTGGGACTGGGCTCCCGGACCACATATCCAGCCACCCATATCCGTGAGGACTCACCGTCCTCCCCGTTGACACCGGTATTGCCGATGTGCGGAAAAGTCTGTACTACAATCTGTCTGTCATAGCTGGGATCGGTCAGGGTCTCCTGGTATCCGGTCATCCCCGTGGCGAATACGACCTCACCGATAGTGCTGCCCAGTGCCCCGAAGGCCTTTCCCTCATACACCTGGCCGTCCTCCAGCAGAAGGATGGCGGAATCGGAGAAACAACGATCGGAGGCGATGGCGTTGGTGTCCTTCAGGTTCACCGAACCCCCTTGTTTGCCGTGGATATTCGCACCCATATTAATGACCCCCATGGATCATGCCGAACGGATTGTTCAAGGAATGGTTGAGCAACCCTTGCCGCAAGCTCAACTGATCTCCCAGCTTGAATATGGCAAAAGGCCGACCGATGCCCTGACAGCCAGCGGGCATCGGTCGGCCTTTACTCGGATCTTTGCTCAGTCGCCTGACGGGCGATCGGCATCCGTGGCCAGTTCCTCCGGCAGAGTCAGTTTCAGCTGGTCCAAGCTGGGGGCCGACTGGTCGACATCCCCTCTTTCAGGTGCAGCTGTTGCCGATTCCGACTTGCTGCCAGCATGGTCATCCCCAGAGGGGACCGGCCCGGTGGATACGACCCCTGCTTTTGGCCTATCTGATTCATCATCCGAAGCGTCCGCATCGGCCTCGGCATCAGCCAGTGCGGCAATCCGATCGGCTTGCTCACGACGAGCCTGATGCTCATCCTTCTCCTGCTCCAGGGCGCTCAGAACGCCATGGATGAAGGAGGGTGCATCGGCATCCGACAGGGTCTTGGCCAGGGACAGGGCCTCATCGATGGCCACCTTGTCGGGGACATCAGGATTGTAGAGCATCTCCCAGGCGGCGATACGCAGAATGTTGCGGTCGATGGCGTGCATGCGGCTCAGCGGCCACCGGGTGGAGTGGGCCTGCAGGGCATCGTCGATGTGCTGACGATGCCCAGCCACACCCTCAACGATGGTCACGGCATAGGCGGGCAGAGGTGTCTGCGCCCCCGGCCGAGCCTTGCGCTCCTCCAACAGGGAGAGGAAATCCTGGCTCTTCTCATCGGCCTCATACAGGGTGTTCAAGGCCCGCTTGCGGGCTGTGGAACGTGCCATGGATGTGTGGTTTCCGCCTTGCTCAGTTCTCGCGGCCCAGGTAGGAGCCGTCGCGGGTATCCACCTTGACCTTCTCGCCCTCGCCTACGAAGAGGGGCACCTGGATCTCGGCCCCTGTCTCCACAGTGGCGGGCTTGGTGCCGGCGTTGGAGCGGTTACCCTGGACGCCGGGCTCGGTTGCAGTCACGGTCAGCACCACGGATGCAGGCAGCTCCACGGACAGGGGGTTGCCGTCATGGAAGCTGATGATGCAGTCTGTGCCCTCAAGCAGGAAGCGCTCCTGATCGCCGACCAGGGCATCGGGGATGTTCACCTGCTCGTAGGTGTTCATGTCCATGAAGACGAAGGAGTCACCGTCCCGGTAGGAGTACTGCATGGTCCGGTTGTCGACGGTCTCGAAGTCCATCTTCATGCCCGCGTTGAAGGTGCGGTCCACGATCTTGCCCGAGAGGACGTCCTTGATCGTAGTGCGCACAAAGGCCGGCCCCTTGCCCGGCTTGACGTGCTGGAACTTGATGACGGTCCAAAGCTTGCCGTCCAGGTTGATGACCGATCCGTTCTTGATGTCGTTGGAAGTCTGTGCCACCTTGATACCACCTCATTCTGATGAACGTTCCTTCGGAGGGCTCCTGGCCATCTGCCGAAAGCACCGGGCCACACAGGATCCGGCCCGCTCGCGATAAATCCTCGCCTATTATGCCACGGCGCATGAACACCGCGGCTGGTCCGGCGGCGAAGTCTGCCGGATATGGGCGGGGCCCGGAATCACAGGAAGGATTCCGGGCCCCGTCATCGGATTGTGTCGACAAGCGACAGGCAATCCTACTCGATGATCTTGGTGACTCGACCTGAGCCGACCGTGTGGCCGCCTTCACGAACAGCGAAGGTCAGGCCCTCCTCCATGGCGACGGGCTGGATCAGCTCGACGGAGAAGGTGGCGTGATCGCCGGGCTGAACCATCTCCACGCCCTCGGGCAGGGTGATGACGCCGGTGACGTCGGTGGTCCGGAAGTAGAACTGCGGACGGTAGTTGGAGAAGAACGGCGAGTGGCGTCCACCCTCGTCCTTGGTCAACACGTAGACCTCTCCCTCGAACTTGTGGTGAGGGGTCACGGTGCCGGGAGCAGCCACGACCTGGCCGCGCTCGACATCCTCACGGCCGATGCCGCGCAGCAGCAGACCGGTGTTGTCGCCAGCCTCGGCCTCGTCCATCTGCTTGTGGAAGGTCTCGATGGAGGTGACGGTGGTGGACTGGGTGTCCCGCAGGCCGACAATCTCCACGTTGGTGTTCACGGGCAGCTTGCCGCGCTCGACACGACCGGTCACCACGGTGCCACGGCCGGAGATGGTGAAGACATCCTCGATGGGCATCAGGAAGGGCTTGTCCAGGTCGTGGACCGGGGTGGGGATGTAGTCGTCGACGGCATCCATGAGGTCCTTGATGGTCTGAACCCACTTGTCGTGGTCAGGGGCATCGTCATGCAGGGCGCCATAGGCGGAGGTGCGGATGACGGGGCAGTCGCGGTCGAAACCGTTCTCGTCAAGCAGATCGCGGACTTCCTCCTCGACCAGCTCGATCAGCTCTTCGTCGTCGACCATGTCGCACTTGTTCAGGGCGACCAGGATCTTCGGCACGCCGACCTGGCGGGCCAGCAGCACGTGCTCGCGGGTCTGGGCCATGGGGCCGTCAGTGGCGGCGACCACCAGGATGGCGCCATCCATCTGAGCAGCGCCGGTGATCATGTTCTTGACGAAGTCGGCGTGTCCGGGGCAGTCCACGTGGGCGTAATGGCGCTTGGCGGTCTGGTACTCGATGTGCGCGATGTTGATGGTGATGCCGCGCTCCTTCTCCTCAGGAGCAGCATCAATCTGAGCGAAATCGTACTCGGGGTTGACGTCCGGGTACTCCTCATGCAGCACCTTGGAGATGGCCGCGGTCAGGGTGGTCTTGCCGTGATCGACGTGGCCGATGGTGCCAATGTTAACGTGCGGCTTGGTCCGCTCGTACTTTTCCTTTGCCATTGTGTTTTGTCCTCCTGGACGTCTCGTAGGTTGCCTGCGCGAACCACGCACAGAGCACTCGCTACATATTACTGGGTTATCGGGTTCTTTGCCACTTTTGCCCTCCGCCCAGTCAGCGCTACAAGAGTGTAACGCCGACTTGTGACAGAAGAGCTTTTTTGCAGGGGCCCGCCGTGGCGGCGGACCGGACCGGCATTACTCGCCTCGCTGGGCCTTGATGATCTCGTCGCTGACGGTCTTGGGAACCTCAGCGTAGGAGTCCATCTGCATGGTGAACATGGCGCGGCCCTGGGTCTTGGACCTGAGGTCGCCGATGTAGCCGAACATCTCCGAGAGGGGCACCTTGGCGTCGATGACCTTGACGCCGGTGGCGTCTGTCATTGACTGGATGGAGCCACGACGGGAGTTGATGTCACCCATGACGTCGCCCATGTACTCCTCGGGAGTACGGACCTCGACGGCCATGATGGGCTCGAGGATGACGGGCTTGGCCTTGGGAGCAGCCTCCTTGAAGCACATGGAGCCGGCGATCTTGAAGGCCATCTCCGAAGAGTCGACCTCGTGGATCTGGCCATCGGTCAGGGTCGCCTTGACGCCCACGACCGGGAAGCCTGCCAGCACGCCGGACTCCATGGCCTCCTGCACGCCCGCATCGACCGAGGGGATGAACTCCTTGGTGATGTGGCCGCCCGTGACCTTGTTCTCGAAGATGTAGGATTCGCCCTCGGAAGTGTCCAGGGGCTCGAAGTTCATGAGCACCTTGGCGAACTGGCCGGAACCACCGGTCTGCTTCTTGTGGGTGTACTCCTGGTTCATGACGGGCTTGCGGATGGTCTCGCGGTAAGCCACCTGGGGCTTGCCCACATTGCACTCCACATGGAACTCGCGGCGCATGCGGTCCACCAGGATGTCCAGCTGGAGCTCGCCCATGCCGGAGATCAGGGTCTGTCCGGACTCCTCGTCGGTCTTGACCTGGAAGGTGGGATCCTCCTCGGAGAGCTTCTGTAGGGCGATGCCCATCTTCTCCTGGTCGGCCTTGGTCTTGGGCTCCACGGCCACCTCGATCACAGGATCGGGGAAGGTCATGGATTCCAGCACCAGCGGCGCCTTCTCGTCGCACAGGGTGTCACCAGTGGTGACGTTCTTGAGCCCGACGAAGGCGTAGATGTTGCCGGCGATGGCCTCGTCGACCGGATTCTCCTTGTTGGAGTGCATCTGGAAGAGCTTGCCGACGCGCTCCTTCTTGTCCTTGGTGGAGTCCAGGACCGTTTCGCCCTGGGCCACCTTGCCGGAGTAGACACGCACGTAGATCAGCTTGCCGTAGAAGGGGTGGGTGGCCACCTTGAAGGCCAGGGCCGAGAAGGGCTCGTCCACGGTGGGCTTGCGGTCGATCTCCACGGACTCGTCGCCGATCTTGTAGCCCTTGATAGCCGGCACGTCCTCGGGGCTGGGCAGGTAGTCCACGACCGCGTCCAGCATGGGCTGCACGCCCTTGTCCTTGAAGGCGGATCCGCAGAAGACCGGGAAGGCCGACTGCTCGATGGTCATCTTGCGCACAGCGGTGCGGATCTCCTGCTGGGAGATCTCCTCGCCGCCCAGGTACTTCTCCAGCAGATCCTCATCCGACTCGGCCACGGCCTCGAGCAGCTCGGTGTGGTACTGCTCGGCCTTGTCCTTGAGGTCGTCGGGGATGTCGATGGTGTCGTACTTGGCGCCCAGATCGGCCTCGTCCTTCCAGTAGTAGGCCACCATGCGCACCAGGTCTACCACGCCGTGGAAGTCGCTCTCAGCGCCGATGGGCAGCTGCATGACCAGCGGCTTGACGCCCAGCTTGTCCTTGATGGTGTCCACCGAGTAGTAGAAGTCGGCGCCCAGCTTGTCCATCTTGTTGATGAAGCAGATGCGGGGCACGCCATACTTGTCGGCCTGACGCCAGACGGTCTCGGACTGGGGCTCCACGCCCTCCTTGCCGTCGAACACCGCCACGGCACCATCGAGCACACGCAGGGAGCGCTCCACCTCGGCGGTGAAGTCCACGTGGCCGGGGGTGTCGATGATGTTGATCTGGTAGCGGTCCTCTGGATCGTGGGACTGGCGGTTCCAGAAGGCCGTGATGGCGGCGGAGGTGATTGTGATGCCACGTTCCTTCTCCTGGTCCATCCAGTCCATGGTGGAGGCGCCGTCGTGGGTCTCGCCGATCTTGTAGTTGACGCCGGTGTAGTAGAGAATACGCTCGGTCGTCGTTGTCTTGCCGGCATCGATGTGGGCCATGATGCCGATGTTGCGGACCTTGGTCAGGTCCGTGAGCACGTCTTGTGCCATAATTCCTTGTTCTCGCTCTCTTGGGATTACCAGCGATAGTGGGCGAACGCCTTGTTGGCCTCGGCCATCTTGTGGGTGTCCTCGCGGCGCTTGACCGCAGCACCCAGGCCGTTGGAGGCATCAAGGATCTCGTTGGCCAGCCGCTCCGACATGGTCTTCTCACGACGGGCGCGGCTGTAATCGGTCAGCCACCGCAAAGAGAGCGTATTGGCGCGGTTAGGCTTGACCTCGACAGGGACCTGGTAGGTGGCACCGCCGACACGACGGCTGCGGACCTCCAGGCTGGGACGAATGTTGTCCAGGGCGCGCTTGAGCACGGCCACGGGCTCCTGGTCGGTCTTCTCCTTGACCTGCTCCAGAGCGGTGTAGACGATGTTCTCAGCGATGGACTTCTTGCCGTCCAGCAGGATCTTGTTGATCAGCTGGGCCACCACGGTGGAACCGTAGATGGGATCGGGCAGGAGCTGGTGCTTTTTAGCTGGTCCTTTGCGTGACATGTGTTACTTGGCCTTCTTTGCTCCATACAGGGAACGGCCCTGCTTGCGATCCTTGACTCCCTGGGTATCCAGTGCACCGCGCACGATGTGGTAGCGCACGCCGGGCAGATCCTTGACACGTCCGCCGCGTACCAGCACGATGGAGTGCTCCTGCAGGTTGTGGCCCTCGCCGGGGATGTAGGCTGAAACCTCAATGCCGGAGCTCAGACGGACACGGGCAACCTTCCGCAGAGCCGAATTCGGCTTCCTGGGGGTGGTGGTGTAGACACGGGTGCACACACCGCGACGCAGCGGGCTGCCCTTGAGTGCCAAAGTCTTCGACTTGCGAGGCTTGGCCTTGCGCCCTTTGCGGACGAGCTGTTCAATTGTTGGCAACTGACTCTCTCCGATTCCTTCGATGAACTTGTCTTCGTTTGCACTGCGAGACCGCCGCACCGCAGCCGCAGTCGCTCCAACGAGGAGAGATCAGCCACTGTCCACCGGCCCGATGGCCCCTAATCCTCCTGCCGGGCATTGCTGCCTGCACTCTTCGGATTCGGGGATATCCCGACAAGCTCACCTGTGACATAAGGCGTGCTGTCGGCACACACGATGAAAAGTATATCACCAGGGCAGACATGGCCACATTATGAACTTGGAAGTATGCTCTGGGCTTTGCCCACTGTGATGACGCAGTGGAACAGCTGGCGGGAAAGCTCTGGCAGGAATATCTAACAGATCTTTGCACATACCTGTATTTATAGGTATCTGTTGATTAATAATCGGTTGTCCGCCTATAACAGATCCCTGATATATAGGTGTCGGAAATTGATATCTCAATCAGTAAATATGGATGACTGGGGATATAGCGGCCGGTGTCCGGTGACACAAATGCCATTGTCCGGCTATTCTCTGAAATTCGTGAATGTCCGGCTGTCTACATGCCCTCTTTCTCCAGAGCCTGCCGGATGTAGTCACGCAGGATCAGAGCATGGTTGACGGCTGGATCCTTGGCTGCATAGACCAGTGTCGTCCTATCATGTTCGCGTACAATGCTGAGCAGATCCTCCAAGGCGGGATTGTCATCCAGCTCAGTGCGATAGCGGCGTGCGAAGTCCTGGAAGCGGTCAGGATCATGGTGCCACCAGCGCCGCAGGTCCGGACTGGGCGCGACATCCTTGAGCCATCCGGACAGGGCCGCCCGCTCCTTGCTGACGCCGCGCGGCCAGAGCCTGTCGACCAGGATGCGGACCCCGTCCTCGTCAGCTGCCTGCTCGTATACACGCTTGATATCCACCTGACCCATCATCTGCCTCCTGAAACCAGGAACCCACGTGATTCATGACTCCTTCGACCATGATATTGACCGAATCGGCATTACGGAAGAGGCAGTGACACCCATACCGGGGCGTAGGCTGATGAGTATGCTTACAGACGCAGACAGGGGCAAGGCCGCCGGGTCGAACGGCAGCAGACCAAACCCTCAAGCCCACAAATCGACGACCACGAACCGATCAGGACCCAAAGGACGACAGTGGCGGCGGCTATGGATACCCGACCAGATAGGCGGCTGGGCCATGGCTTTGATGCCGGGCTTGGCTGGGCTGTTGGTCGGAGGCCCGACCTGGAGGAGCCTGCTGCTCATGGTTGCCTGGGCTTTTTGCTACTGCTTTGAGTTCACCGGCTCAAGGTGGATGGTTTCGCACCGAGCCGCCAGATTCGCACCACCAGCTTTGGGGTACGCTCTACTCACGGCCGTGACCGGGCTGATCCTATTGGTCGGCACCCCAGGGCTCCTGCGATGGGCCCCGCTCTACCTGGTGCTAGGTGTGCTGAACTTTGCCGCCGCCTGGCTACGCACGGAACGCTCCTGGTGGAACGATACTGTAGCCGTGATTGCGGCCTGCACGCTCTGTCTGATCGCCGTCTCCCTCGGGTCGCGACTGCAGACGCCGGGATCAAGACCGGAAAGCGCCAAGGCCAGCTACTTCGGATGCCAACCAAATCCTGCTGTAGACTGCTTCGCCAGCGGATTTTTCCCAAGCGCTGCCCTGCCATCGATTGGAGTGGTCAGTGCAGCTGTCTTCGCTGTGACCCAGTTCGGTTCGGTCATCTTCGTTAAGACCATGATCCGCGAGCGCGGCAAGACCTGGTGCTACCTTCTTTCGCTGGCTTGGAACCTGGCCCTCTGCCTGATCGGGGTCGCCATGGTACGCACCGCAGGATGGTGGCCTCTATTGACCGCCCTGGTTCTGCTGGTTCGCGCGGCCTTACTGCCTGCCATCTCCCGTCGGCGCCGCATTCCCATTCTGTATGTGGGCCTGGTCGAATGCGCAACCAGCCTGCTGGTCTTCATTCTGGTGATTGCCCAGGCTAACGTGATGACCGCGTCTCTGACTGGCCTGCTTGGCGCATGACTGCAGGTTCGGCCACACATGTCACCCACGAGTTCGGACCCATTTGGGATGACCGATCTCGTGTACTGATCCTGGGATCCATTCCCAGCCCGAGTTCGCGTGAAGCTGGCTTCTACTACATGTTTCCGCACAACCGCTTCTGGCCCGTGCTGGCTGCACTCTTCGACCAGCCTGTTCCAGGGCCTGATCCGGCTGTCCGCGCTAGGTTTGCACTCAATCATTGCATAGCACTCTGGGATGTCATCCAGGAATGCGACATCCACGGTGCCTCCGACGCTTCAATAACCAATGTCGTGCCGACTGACATCGCTGGCTTGCTGGACCGTGTGCCCATCGGCACCATATTCACCACAGGACGCAAAGCCGGCCAGCTTTACCGTCGCTACTGCCTGCCGATCCTGCAGGAGAGGGGATATCGACCGACGATGATCAATCTGCCATCCACCAGCCCCGCCAACACCGCTATGAGCCTGGCCGATCTGATCAAGGCCTACCAACCCATAAGGAAAGCGCTCGACGACAAAGAGCCTGAGTCTAATAGGCAAGACAACCACAACGACTATGATAAATAGGCAAATACCAACGGTCAAAGCCCAAGATGTTGCGAACCTTCCCAAGGATGAATTCGCTTTCCCTGGTCCAGAACGTGATTGCCTGGTGGAAGCGATCCTGGAGGGGCGCAAAACTACTACGACCAGCCTGATGGCAGAGTTCATTCATGATCATGAGCCACTCCCCTCCGCGGGCGGACGAACGCTTCTGGTGAACTCAGATAACCAGCCAGTTGCCGTCCTCAGATATGCCTCGGTGAGCGTGACCCGACTCGGCCTGGTCACGCTGCAGCATGTTCTGAATGAAGGAGAAGACTATAAAAGCCTTCCTGAGTGGCGCCAGGCTCATGAGTCCTTCTGGACCTCAGAGGACATGCGACAGGCAATGGATGATCCGCACTTCACCGTCAACGACCAGACCCTGGTGGTGCTGGAGACTTTTTATGTAGAGGCCATGGTCGTGAACTGAAGGTCCAAAGACAAAGCACGGTCTTTAGGCATGGGTCACACTTCACCGGCGTGCCATGTCATGTCATCGTGTATAGTTTCATCTGTTGCATTGATCCGCGATACGGGTTGATTCACCATGGTGGCTATAGCTCAGTCGGTAGAGCACCTGATTGTGGTTCAGGAGGTCGCGCGTTCGAGCCGCGTTAGCCACCCCGCTTTGTTACTAGGCTTTCAAGTTTTCCCATATATCTTCTGCTGCGGATTCTCATATTTGCTAGGCTGGCGATGAAGTTGGTATTGACAAAGTGGAGTTGGAGCGTCTCGACTGGCATCGAAGCCCTGACGATGTCTACGTCGGTCTTGCCTACGCTCTGATCGCAGTATTCGTAGTCGTTATCGGCTAAGAATTCTCCCAATAAACTTATAAGAATATGCTTATCTCCGACATCCCACGCTTGCAGTTTATCGGATCCAAGTATGTGGTCGGCTCGTTGACCCCTTTGCTTTCGTTCTGGTTTACTACCTCGCGTCAGCGGTGGCCAGTCTGTTCAAAGTGCGCGGCCCAGGTGAGAGCGCAGGTAATCTCGTCGGCGATGCCTTAGTGATGATGGTGGCTATCGCTTTCTTTATCTCTGTTATTTTCAACTTAAGCGTGATCTTGCAGGTGACAACTAATTCGGCCCTTGTTCCTGCCATCTTCATCATCTGGCCTTTAACGATATCCATGCCGACCATATTCGCCCACTGGACTTGGCTCAAATACATGGTTTTGTGACTGTTGCCGAGAGCATTGCCCTCTCCACAATGAGCCTCGACCAAATCTGGTCCTATATCAGCGTTCCCCTTGCTGTCCTGGCGCTCACCAGGCTAGGCTCCGCCCTCCTCATCAACCGCAAGGATCTGTAATAATTCGCCAATCGCCCCTCTGGTGAGGGCCCGGTTCACCTGCGTTGGCCTGGGCCCTCACCTACTGCAAGCAAGGCTAGACTTTATTCGGTTCTTGCAAGGCTTGAACAAACCATGATGTGATCGTCTGCGGGTGAGTGATGGCCGTGCCTACTACTACTGCCCACACACCTAAGCTCTTAACACGCCGAGCCTGCTCGGGCGTATGAACCCTCCCCTCACAGATCACAGGTATATCGCTGATAGTGGAGACCATCTCCTCAATAAGCTCATAGTCCGGCCCATCGGTCTTCTGCCGCTCCGATGTGTATCCAGCGAGCGTAGGAGATACGATATCGAAACCCAAATCCCTCGCCCGTCGAGCGTCGTCCAAACAGCCGCAGTCAGCCATCAGCACTGCACCTTCTGAACGCAGTATCCGCACAGTTTCCGCCAGGCTCAACCCATCTGGTCGTGGCCTATCTGTGGCATCGAGAGCCACAATATCGGCTCCTGCGGCCATGCAGCACCTCGCGTGCCGCAACGTGGGCGTGATATATACGCCGGTGTCCCCCTCCTTCCAGAGACCTATCACAGGCACACTGACCGTTCCTTTGATGGCAGCAATATCCGAAAGTCCCTGACAGCGAATACCGCCGGCTCCCCCAGCTTGAGCAGAAAATGCGATTTGAGCCATAGTCTCTGGGTGTCGCATAGCTTCACCTGGATACGCCTGGCAGCTCACAATAAGTTGATGATGCAAACGTTCTACTACTTTTTCCATGGGATTCTCCTGTCATTGTCAGCGTCAACCCACACGCCACGCGCCCTGCCACACAAACCGTAGCCTTCCAGAAAGGCTTCCGCCGCTCCTATCAGCGGCGCGTAATCACCGAGATCTCCAAGCACGAGCCGGGTTGAAGCAACCGGTACTATCGCTTGTTCGGCATAACCTTTTCGCACGGCTTTCAGCCAGAGTGTTCCTGCTTGGGCGACCGATCCAGATAACACAATGACAGCCGGATCGAGCACATTCGCGAGATTGCCTAAAGCATTGCCCAAGTATTGCCCGACTTGTTCAATGGCTCGGCGAGCCAGAGGGTCACCTTGCCGAGCCCGAGCCGCAATCTGAGCACCGCCACAAGGTTTTTCCGCCGGAGCACCGCCCAGCTGAACATACACGTGTTCAAGACCAGGACCCGAGGCAAGAGGCTCAATGTGGCCGCGAAGTCCGCACGAGCACACTACATCAGCAGCTGCCGGGTGACCGATATGACCCACATGACCTCCCGCAGAGTGGGAGCCGTGTAGCAACTTGCCATCAATGCTGACACCACCGCCAATACCCGTCCCTATTGCTACAAGCAAAGCCGAGTCATACCCTTGCGCGGCCCCCCATCGCACTTCTCCAAACGTGTGCGCAAGAGCATCACCCAAGGCATAGACGTGTAGTCCGCTCAACTGCTCCAGTCGAGACCTCAGCGCCAGGCCTGTCCAGCCTGGTAAAATATCGGTCGCTGACACGATGCGCCCGGAGAAATCCACACAGCCAGGGCTCGCCACAGCCAGACCCGCTACTGCCAACGCACCATTAGGCCAGCTACGAGCTCTGTCGCATAAGGTCCGGACCTCCTGGGCCACCCGGTTGAGTACATGCTCACCACCCTGCGCTGCCTGCGTAGGTATGGAGTGCAGGGTGTCAGGCAGTATTACAGGTTTCGACTCATTGACTTCGACCAGTGCTGAAGCAATTTTGGTGCCTCCAATATCGACCGCTACTACTACTTGGTGAAGTTCGTCCATGTCTGCGGTGACTCCTTTGCTCGCAACAGCTTGAACCACGCTTGCCATTCCTATCGACTACGTCCAAACCAGCAGTAAGACTCACTGATCCAAAGCACGGTGCTCACCGTGCAAATACTCCTGGTAGCGGTCGAACAAATGTCTTGCAGACGGCCACATTGAGTGAGGCGACAGGAAGTGGGAGAATTCAAACGTAATTGCCTTGTCGACTATTCCCTCTGCCGAAGTCAACTTGTGCACCAGCTTGCGCCACTCAATCGGAGGGAATTTGATAGGCATATCGCGATCGAACGTCTCCACATTCGACCACAGGGAGAGACCGTATTTATCCGTCAGCTCCCGCATGGCGCTCAGTGTCTCAGGCAGCTCAAGCTCGTATACCGTACCGTCCTGGAAAGCGGCTACATCGATAAGGCCCGAATATGCCTTGAAAATCTCATCCCACTGGGTCACGATTTCCTTGAGCGACCGTGGCGAGGGCGCAGGCAGAGAGTATCCTAAGCTCATGTCATACCTGCCCAGCCAATACGGTGACGAGAGAATAGGCAAGTCCTGTGTCTGCCGACAGAGTTTGGCAAGCGATGTATTGAGTTCAATAATGCGCTGTCCCGAGTCGTAGGTCTCATGAGGTAGATACCAGCCAGCAAATGACTTGTGGGAACCATAGCGCTGCCATACTTCGGGAATATAGTCGCGATTGATCTCTACTTCACCCTTCCAATCGTTGCGATTCCAGTACACTCCAGAGTCGTACAGGCCAAAGTAGAACTTGATGTTGCGCTCGTCGGCCAAGCTCAAAAAGAGCTCGGGCATATCCATATACACCGGTATGGTTTTCACTTGAGCGGAGATGACCTTCGAGGGATGCGAGAGCCGAGGACCCCAACCCGAGCGGATGAGAATAACCGTGTCGATACCCGCTTCAACATAGGTGTCAAACTCCTGCGTCCACTCTTTGACTCCCCAGTTGTGGCCGGCAATATCTGCCGTCACCTCATCTAGGAACGTTCCGGTAATACGTAGCGGTTCTGTCATAAGAAACTCCCATATAAATAGAATTATTGGTTACACTGCTTTATTGCGGTAAAAAGATGCTGTAAGTGTGATGTCTAAACTATTTGAGACCTCCCAACGAAGCGCCCTCCACAAAGTAGCGCTGGCCAATGAGGAAGATAACAAAGGTCGGAATAGTGAACATTGTGCAGGCCGCCATGAGCGGAGCCCAGTCGGTACCGTGCGAGGAGAAGAACGAATACATACCCATGGAAATGGTGTAGAGGTTTTGATCGCGCAGGTAGATGAGCGGCCCCATAAAGTCGGTCCAAGTGCCCACGAATTGGAAGAGCCCTACCGTAATCAGTGCCGGCTTCGCCATCGGCATGACGATCCGGAAGAGAATCCTAAACTCCCCTGCCCCATCCACACGGGCCGCCTCGATATACTCCATGGGAATGCCGAGGAAGAACTGGCGGAGCATGTAAATATAGAAGGAGGAGCCGAAGAACTGCGGGATAATGAGCGGCCAGAAGGTACCCACTAAGTTGAGCTGATCCCACATGATATAGACCGGTACCAGCGTGACCTGCGAGGGCAGCATCATCGTGGAAAGCACCAGCAGGAGCACTAGATTGCGCCCTCTCCAACGCAACTTCGAGAGCGAATAGGCCACAATCGGGCAGGTGAGTAACGTCGCGCCCACATTGAAAGCCACCAAAATAAGCGTATTGCCGAAGTATTTCAGCAAGGGAGCCTGAGCGAAGGCAGCGCCATAGTTAGAAAAATCGAGCGTCTTGGGGAAGACCGACGACCCTACTTCACGGGCTGGTGTCAACGAAGTCGCTACCATGACCACCAGTGGAATACCGAAGAGCAGAAGCACGCCCACGATCCCTGCCAAACTGAGGAACCGTGTGCGGTAGGAGCGTAGACTCGGACTGTTCCAATCCTTGTGATGCACGCCGGGCAGCTCCACCCGTTGTCTGCTGGTCTTGCGCGAGGGCGTTGAGCGGAACAACACTGCCCGAGAAACAGCCATTCTTGATTTAGTGAGCAGCATCTTCATCTACACCTTTCGACAGTCGGAGAATAACGGCGGTGAGAATCAGAGCAATAATGAAGAGGATCCACGCCAGCGCCGAAGCATAACCCATCTTGAAGTAGGAGAACGCGTTCTGATACAGGTAGACCGCGTACGTGAGCCAGGTTTCGTCCGGCCCTCCGGTCGACATGTTGAAACCGCCCGAACCCAGTAAATATGGGATAGTGAAGTTCTGCAGACCTCCCAGCAAGCCCGCAATCAGCTGAAAGACCGTAACGGGAGCTATAGCTGGCAGCGTGACGTAGCGAAAACGACGCAGTACGCCGCAGCCATCCAACGCCGCAGCCTCCATCAGCTCACGAGGCACATCACGCAGGGCAGCCAGATAAATCACCGTAGTGCCACCTACGGTCCACAAGGAAATCAGAATAACAGCGGGTCGTGTCCAAGCCGGATCGAGCAGCCAGTTGGGTGCCGGTATGCCTAATTTGGTCAACACCACATTGATCAGGCCATACTTGCCATTGAACATCCAGCGCCACAGGTAGGCCACTACGGCGGAAGGAATAATGGCGGGGATGTACGAGAGAGCACGGGCGAGTCCTCGGGCCGGCGCCTCCTTCAGGTTCAAGATCAGGGCCACACCCAGTGCAAATGCGAGGCCTAGGGGCACGCCGATGAACGTCAGGTAAGCCGTGTTTTCCAGGGACTTATAAAAACGAGGATCGGCAAAAACCGATTGGTAGTTGTGCATGCCCACCCATTTTGGAGCCGTCATAATATTGAAATCGGTAAACGAATAGTACAACGACGCGATCATTGGTCCGATAGTAAACAGCACTAAACCGATGAGGAAAGGCATAGCGAAGCCCAAACCGTAGCGTCTCTCGTTCTTGCTGCCCCTTTTCGGTTTTCCGGCCTTGCCTCGTCTGCCTCGCCGGGTAATCACACTGATGTTGCGCTGCGCCTGAGTGTTATGGGCTGCACCCGCTGAAATCTGTGCCTCTGACACGAATGTCACACCTCCTCGTGTGAGACTCCGCAGGCTGCAAGACCACTGATTAGTCAGCCTGCGGAGTCAATCTAGAGCAAAATAGTTGATGGGACCATTCCACCCGTCTGTATCCTATTGTTTGTAGGCTTTAGCCTTTTCGGCCACCGACTGCATAGCCTGCTCTGGAGTCGCCTGCCCAGCCTGAATCTGTGTAAAGGCCGCAGAGAGATCTTGCCCATATTGAGTGCTGAACTTGGTGGAATAACTCGGCACGGCCAACTTTGACTTAGCAGCCGCCAAGAACACGTCGAAGTTCGGCAGATCAGAATATGTTGTGTCGCTGAGTAACGAAGTACGTCCGGGCAAGTTAGCCAACGTATGTGTAAACTCAAGCATCGGCTTTTTGCCTAGGAAATACTTCATGAACTTCCAAGCTTCTTTGGGGTGAGCGGAGTTCTTCGGGATGAACAAGTTGGACAGGTCCAAACGTGTAGTGCCCCTAAGCTCTGGCTTATCTGCAGGATATGGCAGAGCTGCGGCCCCCCAGTTGAGCTTCGGTGCCAGGCGACGGATGAACGCCGACTGCCAGTTGCCGTCAATCAGAGTTGCGATTTGCCCGGTGTAGAAGGGGTATTGAGCCGTGCCGTACTCACCGAAACCCGACTGGAAGTCTTGCAGGTTTTTAGCGCCGAACTTCTTGACTACATGCTCAACCCACCAGTTCAACGCCTCTATATTGCGTGGGTTGGTTGGTGAAGCCTTGCCGTCCTCGGTGTACCAACTGCCCCC
Organism: Bifidobacterium sp. M0353; assembly: GCF_016100645.1. Lineage (NCBI taxonomy): Bacteria > Bacillati > Actinomycetota > Actinomycetes > Bifidobacteriales > Bifidobacteriaceae > Bifidobacterium > Bifidobacterium sp. M0353. The sequence goes on from NZ_JACFSB010000001.1 coordinate 1,058,676, forward strand.
GTAGGCCTGGACGAGCAGCTGCAGGTCCACCGAAGAGTTGGTGCCCAACCGCTCGACCTTGTCTCCGTTGAGCTTACTAACTGTATCGATGACCTTAGCAAAATCGTCGAACGTCTCGGGAGGGTTGGTAATGCCGGCCTCTTTGAGCTCATCCTTGTTGTACAGCAACTGATAGATATTCGCTGCCACGGGTAGAGCGTAGAGCTTGGAATCAAAGGAATTATTTTTGATTGCGGCTGGAAGGAAGTCGGAAGTGTCGTACTTGTCAGCTTTAATATAGTCGTCCAGCCCCAAGAGCACACCGCTGTTTGCCCAATCGACAATCTGCGAATTGCCTGTGTTGGAAATATCAAACTGAGGGTTTTTGCCCTGCATCGACAGCACCTGTGCCTGCTGATCTGCAGACGAGGTTCCTTTGACTGATATCTTGCTCTGAGAAGCGTTGAAATCCTTGATGATCTTCTCAACGGCTTTCGCTTCGTCGCCTGTCCACAGGTACGAGAATCGTACGGTGACTTTTCCCTCCTTGTCTGTGCCGGTCGTGTTGGTAGGCCCAAAGCCAGCGCATCCTGCCAGGGAGACACTCGCCAGGGTAGCCACAGCGGCCACTGCCAGCTTCCTTGCTATATGGTGTACATGTTTCATTGGTATGTACCTTTCTTCGCTTTTTCAACATCATCGTTGGAGTAAACGTGTATCGTTTACTGACATTGCCGCCTTCGACCAGACGGAAGATTCATCAATCCTCTCTGACAACTGCATTGGCACCCTTGCCGGTTATAGCTTATGAAAGACCGGTCAGACGGCCTGAAAGTATAGAAACAACAACCCTGCGATACACAGAGCAAGCACCACGCTTCCAACTATCTGACTTTCCGTAACTAGCAGTTTTATGCTAGGGCGGCCGTCTACGGAATGCAATATTGGTATTTACCAATTATTCGTTTCCAATGATTGCGCTACAGGATTGCTTCAATCTCGCTTGACCGCATAATGAAGCATGTATTTATCTCCCCTATAGAGAGATGTGCTCGTCTCGATGCGTCTTCCTTTGACATCAAAGGTAACGCGGACGATTTTCAAAGCCGGTGAATAGGGCGCTACCTGCAACAGCTTAACGTCATCTGGCTCAAGCGCCACAGGAGAAACCACCTGATCTGCCCATACCGGCAGCAAACCATATTCGTGTTGCAACACATCATAAAAGGAACCAGTGATATCCTGCTCCTCAATACCCGGTACATACTCAAGTGGGACGGTCACCTCTTCCAGGCACATAGGCTCGCCATCAGCCAAGCGCAAGCGTCGTAAGATATAGACATCAGCCCCAGGCGAGACTTTGAGACGCCAAGAAGCTTTCCGATCTGCTTGCGCCCGCTCATGCAAAAGCACCCGAGAAGATGGAACCATGCCTCTCGCTCGAATATCTTCAGAAAACGAAGTAAGCTTTAGCGACTTTACAATTCCTGGCTCGACGGTGTATGTACCGCCGCCCTGCACCTTGTATACAACGGTGTCTGCTTCGAGTTTTCCTATGGCCTTGCGAATCGTAACGCGACTAGCCTTGAACTCTTCGGCCAACTTGCGTTCAGGCGGAATCACCGAGTTTGAAGGACGGCCCGCAATATATTTGCGATAAATAGCATCGCGTATCTTCATATATTTGGGCCGCGTATCTTCCCAATCACGCCGGTCCTCGTCATCACTGAACGTTTGGTCATCCGTAGGCCGATTAGAACCATACAAACCGCTCTTGCCCAGAAACAGCCCCTCGGCAGTTACCTGCATCTCTTCGCCCCTCTTTCCTGGAACGGCACCACACCGCCAACAGCCAATAAAAACGCCCAACAGCTATGCGAAGTTTGACGCTTATAACGCAGTTATAAAGGGATTGAGCTTTACAGGGATGAGACACTTATGCCACCTTGACTTCAGAGATCATCGTCCAAGCCCAGCTAGCCCCGTCACCTGGTAAAAGAATCCGCACAGCAGTAACTTGTTGGTAGCGCAAATCGGCAATGTCAAGACGAACTCCACCAGACCCGAATGACGTTTGTTCTCGGCGCCCCTGCACGTCCACCCACTGGCCCGCGGTTTTTACCTGAGCCGCGAACGTAGTGGGTGCCACAATCCCGTAGGAACCGGCATTGAGAGTATAGACAGAAATGGTATTAACATCTATCGGTTTAGCGGCATCAAATCGTAGCGTAACCGCTTCGTTTGCTGGCCAACCCGAGATCTCTCTCCAAGCAAAGTCACCAGTGTATCTTCCGTCCGTAAGACGCAGCCCATCGTCCGAATAATTGTCTAAATCACCTGGAGCTCGTGCTAATCGGTAGCTGAAATTGATGGGATTGCCAACGCTATCAACAACTTGCAGTTCAGAGAGCATAGCCCAAGAATTCGTAGAGAACCCGATATTGATATAACGTGCCCCGACTGGAGTGCCAGTTGCTTCGATGTATCCATCTTGATTTGTACATGTAATCTCAGTAGCTGTTAGACAAGAGATGCCAGGTACTGTCGGCAACGATTCTCCTCCTACTGGCGCATGCTTTGCGATGACATGTGGAGTCGAAAAAGGCCAGCTCGCCAGTAATGGAGACGTCCCCGTACCGCTACCCATCAGCGTAGGAGTATTTGAAAAAGTGGCTACAGGATTCAGTGGCCAATTGACAGCGGCATCACTTCCACCCTGTGCATAGACTTTTACGGCTCCTACCCGGCGTACACTGCCTAAATCGATATTGATTACTGATTTGCCTGGATTAGAGTTCCAGCCCACATTTCGCCCAGAAGACCAGCCTGCAGTCGATATTTTGCCATCGTGAAGCATATGAGAAGTCTTATCAGGATACGATGCAGGCCTGGGCTTACCTGACTCCACCACCGTATACGCGTTGGCTAGCCCGTTCTCAGTCACAGGATCGAGCGAACGATCGCCTACTATTCTCACTATCGGAGGCTTACTCACCGGGGAGCGCTGGGCCGTAGTCAGTATTAGCCTGATCGTCTGCCTATCGGAGTCGACTCGGGTATTATCAAAACTCACAACCACACCCTGAATGTCGTCTGCCAAGCTGTCACCACCTGGCCTTGTGGCCCAAGCCAGCTGCTTCCATCCACCGTTGGCAGTCTGAACTTGGAGTTGCACCTCGCCCTGCCAATACTGCTGGTGTTCAGCAAAGTCGATGCGTATGCTATTGAACTTTCTCAGATCCACTTCGCGCGCAACGTACATTCGTTGATTGTCGCTCTGCCCGACTGATTGTTTCGATTCCACAGCTTTGATATCTACATCTGGAGAAGAGATGTGCTTGCCAGAGACGTAGTCAGCCAATGCATCGTAGACTGAGCGCTGCGATGGATTGCTGCTGGTCGTGATACCACAAGAGCCAAAGCCCTCTCCCAAAAAAGCAGCAGACACTCCATCCTGGTAACCGTACGTAGAGCCGTTTGCCAGATACTGCATAGCCATAACCTGTTCAGTTGTTAACCGGGAGCACCCACGGAATTCAAGTTCGATCCCTAAACCGTATTTTTGAGCAGCTACAGCCGTTTCCTGCAACCTCGATGCGTTGACTTCACCACCATCCAGCGGTGAGCGGAAAGCATAGGAGGGCTGCATGATAGCAACGTCAAAACCATACTCTTTCCAAGATTGCCAGCCCAATCCTTTGTAATAGGGGATAAACAAATATTTAAGACCGCTGTTATGGACTCCTTGCGCATCGCCAGCAATTATGTGTTGCTCGTAAGGAGGAACGTCTTCACGCATCCTGTATAAGCCCCACAGAGCAAGATGTGCATAGTGCTTTTGGCTAAATCGTTGGCTCACTGTATTGGCAAACCACTGGGCCACAGCCTGCCGATCCTGGGCACTCGACAAACTGCGGTCAGAGCCGTTTACTTTGCCGAAAGAGCCGACGCTGGGATTCATCCACGGCATCATAACTATGATCGAGCGTTGAGATTGCTGTGGAGCTCCATCATCCTGTGCAGCTAAGTCTGCTTGCTCGGCAGCTTTTTCAACGGTATCAATGGGGCCACCTGTGCTAAACCACTGGTCGATAAGTGTCTGCCAATCCGACAATGTTGTTGCACCGTAATCAGTTTGTTTCCCATTGATCGTAAAACGCAATAAAACTGCTGCATCGAACATGGACGCTCCGGGAATAGGCTTACCTGTGTTATCAACCCGATTAAATAGAGGCAGAACCGCTCGCTCGTCCAACTGGTCATCAGCATATATCAGCGCCGCATGATGAAAGCCAACTGCCTCTGGCTTGGGATATCCTGTCGATTGCTCGCTGGACATGCCTTGAGCCCTGACGGGAGAAATCGCAACCAGCAGACAGAAAGCAACAGATATAAGGGCCACAGTAGAAAAAACGAATGGTCGATAAGCTTTTCCCGACATAGTTACTCCTCAATGACGGTTTCGCGCTGCTTTGTTACTCGCAGCAGGGACATCATAGTTTCTACCGCTCACTTGGTGGTATAACAATATTTGCACCGATAGAGCAATATTCCTTATACAAATCAATACTCAAAGCGTATACTACAAAGAAAACAGAGCTCAATATTGGTCTATACCAATATTGAGCTCTACTCGTTGACTTATCTATTACAAAGCAATATGTAGCACTCGTCTATGCTGCCAACACACGGCGATAAAACTACTGCTGAGAGCGGCGAAGTTGGATGTACTCGCCCAATGTTTTATTTGAGGGGGGGGGGGATCACGCCTCGGTAGCAATCGCACAAGGCGAACGGGGCCGAATGATGTGTCATTGGGGTTGGAACCGGTGAAAGCCAGGGTGGTGCACCAAAGGCGGCCGCGGAAGTGATGCCAGTCATCGTATCTTCCAAAGCCAGGCATGCATCCATTCGATCGGGCTGAATGCCCCCAATCGTGGTTCAGGAGGTCGCGCGTCCGGGCTGCGTTAGCCGCCCCACCTTAAACTCCCACTCCCGACTGATAAGCATGGGTTTTCATATATCCAGGAGGACTTTCTAAACCACTCTTGTATGTCATAAATAAAAAGTACTGACGATTAACATGCGAATTAGAGTCCACTATGCTCATTTTGCTCTTCTGAGCAACTGATGCAAGCTATCTCACATGCAGTCCTGGAGCAAAGGCTTATAATCGCGAAAAGTTGTTCCACTCAGCACAAAAATCAAAGATCTTCAAACAGAGAAATAACTGGCAATTAGTAGAGGGTCCTACGCATCCAAGAAGTTTTCGATTTTTTCATCAATAGCTTCTCAGCACAGATTGCCACCATTCCTACAGGCAAGGGCTTAGGCTTTTCGCTTTTTCAACTTATAACACGGGCTAAGTTCTTACAAGGGCCAATGACTTCCTTGCTGCCCTAGAAGCCTTCAACAAGTCTAAATATGGATTCATCTGATTGGACAGAAACATAGCAGCACGAGATACGTCTTTTGTCCAAGAGTGAACAGAGAAAGCATCCTTCGGGACGAGACGATGAAATCGGAAAATACAGTATTGACCAGAGGCGAAAATCCATACAATAATCGCGATATATACCGTGCTTAGACACTCTCGTAATTGGATATACTGCAGCGAATCCAGCGTTTCCGCAGACCCCTCCTCTCGTTGAGCTAACAGCACTTCACTCATAAAAGATCAGTATCGAAATGATGCCGACCTGGTGCTGGTCAATGCCACTTTTACGAGAAAATAGCACATACACTGGCCTCAACGGAGGTTGCTTCCTGAAAATGAGCAGGCCGCCAGATGACCTGCCAGAAGTTACGGGGAAAAACAAGCTTGGAGGGTCAGATGAGCAACAATCGAAACGAACATGCAAACAAGAACCAAGGCAGGCATGAAGAACCGCGAGTGCCCGACAACCAGCAGACGAGGCATGAGGGCAACTCCTCACAGAGCAACAACACCCGGGAAAGTTCCCAGCAAGCGACAATGAACGACAAGAACCGCATGCCGAGGCCAGTGGAGAATGCAAACCGCGGAAAAGAGAGCAGAGCAGAGAATGCCCCCAAGCCGAACCCAGAGCCTGAACAAACAGGCGAGAAGGAAGGCAGGGATTCATCCAGCAAGGACGCTGACAGTGGCAGGCCTGAAGCACAACATAAGCAGGAACAAGCTCTAAGAGCCGACCATGCGCAGGCCGGCCACACCGTGAAGGAGCACGGTCCCTCCCCTGACGAAAAACCGAACCAACCCAATAAGCCTGCTGCAAAGGATGCACCCGCGCCTGTCGACAAACCATCTCAACCGAGAGTTGCCAGTGTACCCAAACCAGCAAAGGCTAAAAACCATGATTCCTTCTATCTGGGTCTGGCTTCGGCAGTCCTGGTTGCAGCTCTGGGCCTCAGCCTGAGCACCATGCCAATCTTCTTCTCCCTGCCTCTTGCCGCCATCCTCTTTGGAATCGGCATCTGGCTCCTCTCCTATGCCAGCTTCAAGTCTCCTGGCAAACCGGAGGGAGAAGGAACGGATGCGGACAGGCATACCAGGACGGTAGTTGTGGCGACGGTCCTTCTGGTGCTGCAGACCTTCGTCATAGATGTGTTCATCTTCACCCGCATGGGAACAGTCGGCAAACATCAGAACTCCATCGTCATCACCTGGATCATCGCCAGCATGATCGAGATCCTGGCTGCCTTCGTCCTTATCTACCATCACAACCCCCTGCAGTCCAAGCCCAAGGATCCCACGGCGAACGATAAGCACGGCGGGAGGGAATAAGGCACTACAGCGCATATGAATCTGAAACGATGGACAAGTCCAGAAAGGCGGACTTGACAGTGGTGTGAAACCGCCGCAGCAGACGAATAAGTCGGCTCGCCGAATCGTTCTGTTCGCCAAGATCTTGTGTTTGCGAAAGTCTTGTGTTCGCCGGGGTTTTCGGTCTCAGGGTGCCGCTCATCCTTCTTGAAGACGCGCGGCACCTTTCGATCAACCCTCCTGTCATAGCAGTACATAGCTGGAAAATGCCAACTTGACACGGGCTGCAATGCCATACGCTATGCCGGCCGGCTCCCGAAAGATTCGGCATCAAAACCGTGAATCCCTTTGCTCGAGCATTGCAACTCCTCAGACATTACAGACATTACATAGATTGCGCGCGTGCAACTACGCGAACGCTTCTTTTGCTCTTTCCATTTCCCATCCACTTTCGCAAGATACCTTGAGGTTGGCCTCTTCACGACCGATACTTATCGACGCAATCACATTCAGACTGTACTAACCTCTCATCAGCACTGATCAGCCACTAGAATCATTGGTGCAATTGCTCACACACAGTTGTGTTCGAAAAAGGAAAGACATGAGTGGACCAGAAAAATCCCGCGTAACCTTCGGGGTCCTCAAAGAGACAGACGATGAGGAGTACCGTGTTGCCCTGACGCCCGATATCGTGACCCGGCTGACCAGACAAGGCATTACCTGCCTATTGGAGTCCGGAGCCGGGGCTCGAGCCGGCTTCCTGGATGAGGACTACCAGCAGAAGGGAGCCACAGTCACCGATAGGGATGCTGTCCTATCGAAGTCGACAGTCCTGGGTTTCGTCGGCAGACCGGATAGCTCCTTGCTGAAGCGGATTCCAGCCGGCACATGGATCATCGGCATGCTGGGGTCATTGAGCGACAAGGATTACATCAAGTCCCTAGAGGCGTCAGGGCTTACCGGAATCGCCATGGAGCGACTCCCCCGACAGCTCAGCTCGGCCCAGTCCATGGATGAGATGACCTCGCAGAACTCGGTCATGGGATACAAGGCGGCACTTGTGGCTGCCGATGCCTATGGATCCTTCTTCCCCATGATGACCACTGCAGCTGGAACCATCCGACCGGCCAAGGTCCTGGTTCTGGGCGCTGGCATCGCAGGCTTGCAGGCCATCGGGACCGCAAAACGTCTGGGAGCCGTGGTCACCGCCTATGACGTCAGACCCGCTTCCAGACAGGAGGTGGAATCCTTGGGAGCCAAGTTCCTCGACCTGGGACTGGACTTCTCCAAGGGACAGGGCCAGGGAGGCTATGCGCGCCAGTTGACCAATCAGGAACAGGCCCAGCAGCAGGCTGCGGTGGATGCGAAAGCGGTTGGCTTCGATGTGGTCATCACCACAGCCAAGGTTCCAGGCGGAAAGCCTCCCCGCCTCCTGAGCGCCAAGGGTGTGGCCAACCTGCATCCCGGAGCTGTGATTGTGGACTGCGCCGCCAGCGACCTGGGCGGCAACGTCGAAGGGTCACAGGTGGGAACCAGAACTACCGATAACGGAGTCACCATGATCGGGGCCCCTTACCTAGCCAGCGGAGTAGCCAAGACGGCCTCCAACCTGCTGTCGAGAAATGTGGCGGACGTGCTGGTGCATTTCCTTCGTGATGGCGCGCTCAGCATCAAAGCGGACGACGAGATCGATCAAGCACTGGTTGTATCAGATGCAGCCGATTCCGGCACACTTGGAAACGCGAATGCTCCAGATGCCGAAGAGACCGAAGAGAAAGGTCGGGAGCAATGAATTCTTTGGTCATAGCAATTACGCTCTTCATTCTGGCCCTGCTGATCGGCGTGGAGGTGATTGGCAAGGTTCCGGCCACGCTTCACACACCGCTCATGTCAGGCGCCAACTCCATTCACGGCATTGTGATCGTCGGGGTAATCATCATCGCGGCTGAGGCTCACTCCCCGCTTTCCTATGTGCTTATTTTCCTGGCTGCCGTCCTTGGCGCCATGAACGTGGTAGGCGGCTACGTGGTGACCGACAGAATGCTGGAGATGTTCAAGTCCTCCAAAACCGACAAGAGTAAGGAAAAGGCCAGCCGGGACGAACAGGATTCGACCGTTACGACCGATACCGCCAAAGACGAGGTGGTCGACAAGTGAACGCCCTCGACATCATCACCTGGTTTGTCTATCTCCTTTCCTCAGTCATGTTCGTCATGGGCCTGCACTATATGAACTCACCCAAGACGGCACGTACAGGCAATAGGATTTCTGCGGCAGGCATGGTCATCGCCGTAGCCATGGCCTTCATCCATCTGTTCGCCACCGGTTTCACCTCCTTCCTGGCCGTCGTTCTGCTCGTGCTCGGCATCCTGATCGGGTCCGCAGCAGGGGTCTACTCGGCCAGGAAGGTCAAAATGACGGACATGCCTCAGCTGGTTTCAGTTTTCAACACGGTCGGCGGCGGGGCTGCGGCCCTGGTCGCCCTGAACGACATATTGACTTCCGAGGGCACCCCGACTCTGGTGGTGCTGATCACCGCCGGCCTGGGCGTGGTCATCGGTTCCATCACCTTCACCGGCTCCCTGATAGCTGCCGGCAAGCTCCAGGGCATCAGCCTGGTTAAAAACCTGAAGCTGCCGGCCAAGGCCGTCTGGAATGTGCTCTTCGCCCTGCTGACGGTCCTCAGCTTGGTCATGCTCTGCCTGAATCCTGGCAATCGGACCCTATGGGCCGTTCTCACGGCCATATTCGCCCTGGGCTACGGACTGGTCTTCGTCATCCCCATCGGCGGCGCCGACATGCCCGTGGTCATCTCCGTCTTGAACGCCTGCACCGGCACAGCTGTGGCTATGAACGGTCTGGCCATCGACAACGTCGCTCTGATCGTGGCGGGCGCTTTGGTCGGCGCAGCAGGTGCCACCCTATCCGTCCTGATGGCCCAGGCCATGAACCGGCCGCTTCTGAGCGTCCTGGCCGGAGGGTTCGGCGGCTCCTCGACCAGCGCATCTCAGGACGCAAGCGCTCAAGGGACCATGAAGGAGACGACCCCAGACGATGTGGCTGTCCAGCTGGTCTATGCCGACAGGGTCATCTTCGTCCCCGGCTTTGGTCTGGCACAAGCCCAGGCCCAGCGCGAACTGGCCGACCTGGGCGAACTGCTCAAGGGGCGTGGCGTGGAGGTCTCCTATGCCATCCATCCGGTGGCCGGTCGCATGCCGGGACATATGAATGTCCTCTTGGCCGAGGCCAACGTCCCCTATGAGGAATTGATCGACCTAGACGACATCAATCCCCAGTTCCCCTCAGCCAACGTCGCCTTGGTGGTCGGCGCCAATGACGTGACCAACCCGGCAGCCCGCCGGCCAGGTACCGCGGTATCCGGCATGCCCATACTGGACGTTGACAAGGCCCAGCATGTTGTCGTCCTCAAACGAGGCAGGGGCAAGGGGTATGCCGGCATCGAAAACGAGCTCTACTTCAACCCGAACACGCAGATGCTCTTCAACGACGCCAAAGTCAGCCTGCAAGCGATCATTGCATCCGTCAAGGAGCTCATCGCCTGAGCATATGCTGTAGTCACAGCCAAGGCTCCGGATCGGCTTTGCTGGTCCGGAGCCAATCATCATCGAACAGGAAGGACCCACATGCTGTCATTCGTCAACGACTATTCCGAGGGCGCCCACCCCGAAGTCCTGCAGCGGCTGATCGACACCAACATGGAGCACCTTCCCGGCTATGGCAAGGATCGGTACTGCTCCTCCGCCGCTCGGAAGATCACCCAAGCCTGTGGCTGCCCGCAAGCGCAGGTCTATTTCCTGGCAGGTGGGACCCAGACCAACCAGGTCGTCACCTCCTGCCTGCTGAAGTCCTACCAGGGAGTGGTCGCCGCGGACACGGGCCATGTCAACGTCCACGAGGCCGGCGCCATTGAAGCCGTTGGTCATAAGGTCCTGACCATCCCCGGCGAACAGGGCAAGATTCGCGCCGAGGACCTTAAGGCTTTCCTGGAAGGCTTCTACGCCGACGAAAACCATGAGCAGATGGTCTTCCCAGGCATGGTCTACATCTCCCATCCCACCGAGTATGGAACCCTCTACACCCGCCAGGAGTTGGAAGACCTCTCGCAGATCTGTCGGGAACACAAGATTCCGCTCTACCTGGACGGGGCCAGGCTTGGGTACGGGCTGGTGGCCCCCGGAACCGACGTCGATCTGACGGACATAGCCCGTCTCTGCGACGTCTTCTACATCGGCGGGACCAAGGTCGGCGCACTCTGTGGAGAAGCGGTGGTCTTCCCCAAGGGGAACGCTCCCGAGCATTTCAGCACCATGATCAAAAGAAGAGGTGCCCTTCTGGCCAAGGGAAGACTCCTGGGAGTGCAGTTCGACGCCCTCTTTACCGACGACCTCTACTTACGAATCAGCCGCAACGCCATCCAGACAGCAGCGATGATCAAAAAGGCCCTGCGGGAGAAGGGGTATCAGATTGTCATGGACTCCCCCACCAATCAGACCTTCGTCCGCTTGGACAATGAGCGCATGGAAGAGCTATCGAAGCAGGTCGCCTTCGACTTCTGGGAACGCAGCGATGCCACCCACACCGTGATCCGACTGGCCACCTCATGGGCTACGACTGTTGAGGACACCCAAGCCCTGATCAATTTGCTGTAAAGGCCCTCCGAGCTCAACCAAGACAAACCACGGTCATCCTGCTACCCCTCCCCTGCTGGTCTTCCTTAGGGAGGGGTATTCGCATGTGTACGTGAACTTTTCATCCGCCCTGCAAACACGACCAATCCCACATTGTTGGACATATCACACTCGTTCGGGTGAGTGCAAAGCTCTCGTTCAGTAAGATCTTTATTGCAACAATGCTGATGCACACACCCCCGCCCTGAGCATAGGGGGTCGAAATGTTTCAACGATGAAAGGAAGCTTATGAAAGCCGTTGTTTTCGAACAATTCAATACCTTCCCCACCCTCAAGGAAGTGCCGGAGCCGACCCCTGGGAGCGGCGAAGTTCTGCTCAAGGTGGCCGGAGCAGGTTGCTGCCATTCCGACGTCTCCGTCTTCCAGGACTACACCCCAGAAACCGGGAGCCACACCAAGCCGCCATTCATTCTGGGGCATGAGACCACTGGCTGGGTGGAAGAGGTAGGACCCGATGTCACGGGCTTCAAGAAGGGTGATGCGTACATCGTCTACGGGCCCACCGGATGCGGTCACTGCCCTCACTGCGTGGCCGGCCAGGAGAACTACTGCTCCAGCGCCGCGACCAATAAGTCACTGGCCCTGGGTTTGGGGCGCGACGGCGGCATGGCTGAGTACATGACTGTCCCTGCCCGCAATCTGGTGCCGCTGGGCGATGCGGATCCAATCGGCGCAGCACCCCTGGCTGATGCGGCTCTGACTCCCTACCACGCCATCCGGGCTGCCATGCCCCACCTGAACGGCGGCGGAAAGTACGCTCTGGTCATTGGCCTGGGCGGGCTGGGCCAGATCGCCATTCAGATTCTGCACGCTCTGACCGGCGCCACCGTGATCGCCACCGACACCAAGCCGGAGGCTCTGGCCAAGGCTGAGGCCAAGGGTGCCATTCCTGTTATGAGCGACGAGCACCAGGTGGAGAACATCAGGAAGATCACCCATGGCGAGGGCGTGGATGCTGCCTTCGATTTCGTGGGTGTGGCCCCGACCATCGCTGCCGCACAGGCTTCGGGCGGCCCGGGATCCCGGGTGACCGTGGTCGGCATCGCCGGCGGCAAGGCGGAATACGACTGGTATTCCAAGCCCTGGGAGCAGGAGCTGCTGGGCGTGTACTGGGGCTCCATTCCTGAGCTCTACGATGTGGCCAACATGTATCGCCACGGCCAGATCCAGACCGAGATTGAAACCTACTCGCTGGACAATGCTCTGGATGCCTACCACAAGCTGGTCGACAACAAGCTCTCAGCCAGGGCCGTCATAGTCCCCCACACCAAGGCTTGATTTTCCCTTGTGCGTAGGCGGAGAAACGGCTTATCTGCCAGTCGGATTCAAGCACAATCAGATTCAAGAAATCTTAGACTTATGTACTGACCCCATTTTACCACCTACGCACACTCTGTGGCCTGTCACGATCTTGTCATAGCGGACGTGACAGGTCACAGCACATCTCCAAGGGGTCTTAAACCCGAATGAGTGACAGCTCACTCGATTGCAGGATATCGCTCAGCAGCAAGTGGACCAAGAAAATTCCGTTGCCCGCCGATTCCAGGTTCATGGAGCCGCCGAGCGAATCCACCAGGGAATCGACAATACTGAGACCCAGACCTGTGCTTCTGATCTTGGTCCGTGATTGGTCATCTGTCTGGAACCGTTCCATGAGCCTGTCCACATCGACGGCCCCACCCTTGGTTTTGTTGCCGAAGTCCAAATGAATTCGTCCATCTTCACCCTTGTTCAGTTCAACCCAGGCTGATTCGTCAGCGTACTTGAGCCAATTGCCGATCAGGTTTTGGATTATCCGACTCATCATGGTCCGGTCCGTGGTAATTTCCACACCAGTTTGAATTCTGGGCTCCACCGTGACGGACCGCGCGGTAAGAGAATCGAAGGCATTGAAGAGCTCCTGCTGAACCAATGCCGATAGGTTCACCCTGGTCAGATCCAGGCTCACGCTCTTTTCCTGTATCAGATTGAAATCCATCAGGTAATGCAGATAGTGATCCACCGACTGCAGGTTGTTGAGGATCTTGCCCAATTGCTCCTGATCAGCCGATCCTTCCTTGAGCAGCTGGGCGTATCCTCTGGCCACGGTCAGCGGGGTCTTGATGTCATGGGTTAGGTTGGTCAGCATCTGCCGGACTTGCTTGTTCTGCTCAGCCTGGGTGATCTGCAGCCGTCTGGTCTTGTTTAGAACGGCATTGATCCTATCCGCCAGAGTGCGGATTAGCCCCATATTGGACCCAGTGGTTACCAAGGCATTAGTGTCGGCATGGTTGATGAAGTCCAGATCATCACTGATCCGTTTGAGGTCGGCAGTCAGCATTATCAGGCCAATCGCTAAGGCGAGGACGACAAGACCCAGAACAAGTGCAACCACCTTCACGGATTCACCTCCGACGACCCCTTATTCCCCGTTCTTCCCTCCGTGTGAATTCAAACCAGACGAACGCCGATGCCCCAGACCGACACGATGTAGCGCTGACTGCCGGTGTATCTGTTCAAACTGGTCCGCAAGGTGCTCAGATGCACATTGAGTGTATTCTCGGCATTGATGTATGGCTGGTTCCAAACCTGCCGATAAAGGTCCTCCTTCTCGAAGACCCGATGCGGGTGGTCCATCAGAAGCTCAAGAATGGCGAATTCCTTCCGGGCCAGATCGACCTGATGCCCATCAACGCTGACCGTGTGCTCCATCCGGTCCAGCTCGATCCCCTGAAAACAAATCTTGGCGTCGGATTCACCTGCTGCATCCGCATCGGCTTTCAGTGCCCCGGATTGGCGCAGCTGAACCTGGACACGAGCGCGGAGCTCGTCAATGTCGAAAGGCTTGGTCACATAATCATTGGCGCCCTGCTCCAGGAGGCTGACGGTCCTGGTCTTGTCCTGGACGGCCGTGAGGATGATGACTGGCACTGACGACATATGCCGAATGGACTTGAGAACGCTGTCCCCGGTGACTACGGGGAGCATCAGATCCAGAAGAATCAGGTCGGGTTCCTCCTGCTGGAAGCGGGCCAAGGCCTGGGCGCCAGTCGTCGCTTGGATGATTCGGTAGGTCCCTCCCAACACATCCTTGAGCAAGGACTGGATGTCCTCCTGATCCTCCACGACCAGAATCGTCGGCATACTGTCTTCCTTTCGCAGGTCACTCTCATGTTACTGAAGCCGCCTAACGATGCCGATCTCGCCCAATCGGATTTATGAAATTCTTAATGATTTCTTAGCCAAGCACTTAAGAAAGGCACTTTAGATTTTAAGGCAGCGACACAGGGAAAGGAATTCCATGGACGATACCATTCTGGATATTAACCATGTCAGCAAACGGTTCGGCCGCTTCCAGGCACTGGACGATCTCAGCCTCTCCATAAACAAGGGCGAGATCTACGGGCTGATCGGCGAGAACGGCGCTGGCAAAACCACCCTGATGCGTCTGATCACCGGACTGTCCCCCATACAGAAGGGAACCATAAGGCTGATGGGGCACACAATCGGCAAGGACAGCCGGATACTGAGCAGAATAGGCTCGGTCATTGAGGCACCAGCCGCCTTCAAAAAACTGACCGTCAGCCAGAACGTGAAGCTGACAGCCATCCAGCACGGGCTGGCCGACGACAAGGCCATCGATCAGACCATCGACTTCGTCGGCCTGAGCGAAAAGGCCAAGACTCGGGCCGGTCACCTCTCTCTGGGCCAGCGTCAGCGCCTGGGGTTGGCCATGGCCATCCTCACCCGGCCTGATTTCCTGATTCTGGACGAGCCCATCAACGGCCTGGACCCGGCAGGAATCATGGAATTCAGAACACTCCTGGACAAGCTCAACAAGGAGCGCCAGACGACCATTCTCATCTCCAGTCACATTCTGAGCGAACTCTACCTGGTCTCCTCCCGGTTCGGATTTATCAGCCACGGTCGCCTGATCAAGGAGGTAGACAAGGATGAACTGGATCGGATCAATCAGAATGGACTGTTGATCGACGTGGACCAGAGCTCCAAGGCCGCTATGCTCCTGGATCGCAAGGGAATCGGCCCCTTCCAAGTCCTTGACGACCATCAGATTCTGATCAAGCAAGGGAATCTGGAACCGGGACCCATCAACAGTCTTCTGGTTCAGGAAGGCATCTTGGTCAATCAGATCGGCCAGCAGAAGGGATCGCTGGAGGAATATTTCGCGGATCTGCTGAACAAGGACCCTCAAGAGCTTAGGAGACAACAATGATTAACCAGATCAGGGCCGACTTTTACAGGCAGCGGCGATCCATCGGCATGCTGATTCTGCTGATTGCCACTGTGGCACTCGGCATAGTGACCACATGGAGCAAGACGACCATAGGAATCACCACCGGAGGCGAAGAATACGCTCATAAACTGTCGGAAATCGAAGGGCAAAGCTGGACCATTAGGACAGGCCTGCAAGCAGGTGTCGCCTCCGCCTCGTCTCTAATCTACTTTTACATCGCGGTCTTCGTCATTGTCATTGGTGCGGAATACAGCCAGCACACTCTGAAGAACACGCTGACATCGGGCATCTCGCGCATACAGTTCATCCTGGGCAAGTATGTGACCATCCTGACTGACATCATCCTTTTGACCCTGTGCTACTTCGTCGCTATTCTGCTGACCGGACTGGCCCTAGGAAGGAAGCCTGGTGTAGGCTGGGGCATCCTATGCAAGGATGTGGCCGTCATGACCCTATTGGCCAGCTTCTGCATCTCCGTCATCATCAGCCTAGGCATCGTCCTCTTGATCATTACCAAATCCCTGGTCATTCCAGCGGTGGTGATCGTGATATGGCCCATACTGATCGGTCTCATGGAGTTCACTGCGAAATGGCAATGGCTGAAATACCTCGACTTCGTCGGGTTCGGCGAACAGATCATCCTTAACACTCTGAAGGCTGATCAGGCCTGGATCTATGCCGGAGTATCCGCAGGCGTGGTCCTGGTGGCCATCTTCGGATCGGCTCTGATCATATCCAAGCAGGAGATCTAAGCCAGGTCAGGCCTATACCCGGCCCGGCTCCTGATCGCTGACGGCCTGCACGGCCATATGGGCAAAGGCCTTGACGGAGGCATCCAGTGAGTAATGTTCCTTGGTATGTTCGGCATAGCGACTGGACCAGACTGCAAGGGCATCGGGATGGTCAATCCACCAGTCGATTTGCTCAGCCAGGAACCGAGCCTTACCGACCGGGAAGAGCGAGTGCTGTGTCAGGGCGAAATGGCCGGCGGCACTCAGCTCGGATCGGGCGATGATCGGGACTGCGCCGCAGGCCATCCCCTCCAGGACGCTGACCGATTCCAGATCCGCTATTGATGGGTGGACCAGCAGATCGGCCCGCCTGAGCAGATCGGGCATGGTCGCGTTCTGGTGGAATCCAATCGAGAACGGCATGCCGTCCAACTGCCGGGATGCCTCCGCCTTCAGCCGGCACTCCATGGGGCCTGTGCCTGCTATGGTCAAGCGGATTCTGTATTTGTTCCTGCACAAGGCCAGGGCACGGATCAGAGTCAGATGATCTTTTTCCCGGGCCAGCCTGCCAGAGGCCACGACCTGGATCAGCCGGCCGGATCGCTGCTGCTCGTGTCGGTCCAGCTCATATCGGTCACCGGGATTGAATCTGGGCTGGTACCCGTTGGATATGACATGCAGGTGGGCCTTGTACCCATGCGAGCGCAGCAGGTCGGCCGTCAGCTGGGTGGGGACGTGGATGTGCCCGACATGATCGTAAAGCCAGAACCGAAAGAGCCGGTAGATAGCCGCGTCCACCCCGGGCCACCAGCGCAATGGACCTGCGGAATAAGTGATGTTCTCAGGCTGGATGTGAAACCCTGCGGTCACCGGTATACCCATGGACCTGGCCTGGGCCAAGGCGGCGCGCCCGAAGGCGAAGGGTTCGTAGATATGGACCAGGTCCACACCGGCAAAGGCCCGTCGGAAGAGTTCCGGATCGGGACGAGCGAAGCTCATCTGCTGCCTGGCCGCCACACGGGAGACCAGAGGGATTCGATGCACCCGTGCCGGATAGTCTGTCGAGCCCACCCCCACCAGACGGACCCTGTGCCCCAGCGCCTCCAGACCCTGGGCGTATTGGATGGCGGAGTTTGAAGTCCCATTACCCCTGTTGCCGAAGGAGTCCAGGACCAGGGCCAGCGTCAGGCGATCATGATCCCTCATCAACGTTCCCTTCGCTGTTCATCATTAGCAGCCTTGGGCCGGACCAAGACAGGGCGACGACCCGATTGCACCCACTAATTGCACCCAATATTAGTAGGAGAAGGCCGGGACGGCTGCCCCACGGTAGTAGCGGTTGATGGCGTCAGCCACATATCGGCTGTGGTAGGCGGAGACCAGAGCCTTGTATGCGGGGTCGTTTTTGTCGGCCTGCCTGGCCACGATGATGTTGACATAGGGGTGATTGGCTGGCGATTTGAGATCGCCGGGCACCTGGTAGATGGCATCCTGGATCTTCATGCCGGCATCCAGGATGAAATTGGTGTTGGTGATGCCGGCCGCATAGTCGGGCAGGACCTTGACGATTCCCGGTGGATCGACCTGGTCCAGAACCAGCCCGCGCGGATTGTCGACGATGTCCTCGGAAACCGGCGTGGTGGCCTTAGGGTCGCGCAACCCGATCAGTCCGGCGCTGGCAAGCACCTTCAGGGACCGGCCCAGGTCGATGGGATCGCTGGGAATGGCCAGCCGCTCGCCATAGCCTATCTGGTCAACGCTGCGATACTTCTTGGAGTACAGGTTGAGGGGTGAGATGTAGGTGTCTCCGATCGCTGCGAACCGGTACCCGTGCTGTTTGGACTCCTGCTCCAAAAAGGCATAGTGCTGGAAGGCGTTCAGATCGATTTCCCCGTTGGACAGCGCCTGATTGGCGTAACGCCCGTATTGGAAGGATCGGAGCTTGATTTTTATGCCGGCCCGGCGCTGGTCCAGTTCATGCTGAACGGCCTTCCAGATCTCCTCATCGGCATCGCCCACCA
The DNA here is from genome assembly GCF_016100645.1 of Bifidobacterium sp. M0353. Classification (NCBI taxonomy): domain Bacteria; kingdom Bacillati; phylum Actinomycetota; class Actinomycetes; order Bifidobacteriales; family Bifidobacteriaceae; genus Bifidobacterium; species Bifidobacterium sp. M0353. The sequence goes on from NZ_JACFSB010000001.1 coordinate 1,077,092, forward strand.
GGCCGATGCTGATCTCCCGCTGGCCGCGCTCGGGCTGGTTGACCTTAATATAGGCCAGACCCATCAGGACGGCGACCACCAGGATGACGACCGAGACAGCCGCCAGCTCTCGCTTGGCCCTGGTTCTTCTGGTGCTCATATCCGTCCTCCTTCATTTGTTGAACTATCGCATCAGGAAACCTTGAAGGCCGGCAGACAGGCGCCCTTGTAGACACGAACGATGGTGTCGGCCACGGGCTTGGAATGATAGGCGCGCACGACTGCGGCGTAGGTGGGGTTGTCCCGCTGATCCTTGGTGGTGACGATGATGTTGATATAGGGCTTGTTGGCCGGGTTCTGCAGGTCGTAGGGCACCTCGTGGATGGCATCGTGCACGCTGCGACCCGCATCGACCACGAAGTTGGCATTGGTGACCCCTCCCGCATAGTCGGGCAGCAGGTTGAGGATGCCGGCCGGATCCACCTGCTCGATGCGCAGATGCTTGGGATTGTCCACCACATCCTCGGGCAACGGGTTGGTGGCCTTGGGGTCGCGCAGCCCGATCAGCTTGGCATCGGCAAGGACCTTCAGGGCCCGGCCCATGTTGGTGGCGTTGTTGGGGATGGCCACCCGGTCGCCGTCCTGGAACTGTGAGGGCTTGGCATAGCGCTGCGAATAGAGGTTCATGGGCGAGATGTAGGTATTACCAAGCACGGCCAGCTGGTAGTGGTTGGTCTTCACGTCGTCCCCCAAGTATGCGTAATGCTGTGCGGCGTTGAAGTCCACCTCGCGGTTGGACGTGGCCTGGTTGACGTAGATGGCATCCTGGAAGGGCTTGAGCTCGATCCTGATGCGTTCGCCCCGCCGATCCAGCTCCGCCTGGACGGCCTTCCAGATCTGATCGTCCGAGCTGCCGATGACCCCGACCTTGACGACCTTGACATCGGCACCCACCTGGTTCAGACGGACATCGGTGCCAACCACCAGCGCCAGCAGGAGGACGATGACCAGGCTGAGCGCCGCCAGCTGGATCTTGGCTCTGTTCTTTTTGCCGACGTGACTACGACCGACCACGATAATCTGACCTTTCCCGGGTTGTTCAGTGTTCGACGACCTCGGCCAGAAGCCGGCCGAACAGTTCGATCAGGGCGATGAAGATGACCAGCACAATGATGGTGGCGATGGTCACGTCATTCATGGACCGCTGGTAGCCCAGACGGATGGCGAAGTCACCCAGCCCGCCGCCGCCCACTATGCCCACGGTGGCGGTCTCGCCCACCAGGCTGACGATGGTGATGGTGGTCACCCGGATGATGGAGGGGATGCCCTCACGCAGGTAGACATGCCAGATGATCTGCCAGGTGGTCATACCCATGGACTCCGCCGCCTCGACGTACCCAGGGTCCAGACCGGCAAGGGCCGATTCGATCTGTCGGGAGAAGAAGGGGGTAATGCCCACGACCAGCGGGAAGATTGCCCCCTTGGGCCCGATGGCCGTGCCCATGAGCAACCTGGTCACCGGCACCAGGGCCGCCGCCAGAATGATGAAGGGGATGGAGCGGAAGAGGTCGATCAGCTTGTCCAGGACGGTGAAGACCAGGCCGTTGCGACGGATGCCGTCGCGTCGGCTGATGATCAGTCCCACCCCGATGACCAGAGCCAGCAGGAAGGAGATCACCCCGGAGACGCCGACCATGACCAGGGTCTGAACCATACTGCTGAAGAACTCCGGCAGCCGGCTCATGACGTTGGGGAACCAGGTGGTAAGCAGGGACGTCATGACTTGAGAACCTCGATTCCGATGTTGCGCGAGCGCAGGTATTCCATGGCCTGGCGGATATTTTCAGCGTCGCCGCCCATCCTGACCACCAGTCCACCCAGGGGCGCCCCCTCCACCACATCGATGTCGCCGAAGATGATGTTGACGTCCAGATTGTAGCGACGGCTGATGGTGGAGACCAGGGCCTCGGAGACCTCCTTGGAGACATAGGACATGCGCATGAGGATCTGCCCGGGCTCCAGGGCCACCAGGGGCGAATCGGCGGCCATCAGATCCTTGACCTTGTCCAGGTTGGAGGTTGTGGCCACGAAGGATTTGGTCAGCTGGGCCTTGGGATCTGCAAAGAGGTCGAAGACCCTGCCCTGCTCCACGATGACACCCTGGTCGATGACCGCCACCCGGTTGCAGATCTGCCGGATGACCGACATCTCATGGGTGATCATGACCACGGTGATGCCCAGCTGGTCGTGCAGGTCACGCAGCAGCTGAAGAATGGAGCGTGTGGTGGTCGGATCCAGTGCGCTGGTGGCCTCATCACTGAGCAGGATATCCGGCTCGTTGGCCAGGGCCCGGGCGATGGCCACGCGCTGCTGCTGGCCGCCGGAGAGCTCAGCGGGATAGTGGTCGGCCAGCTCGGTCAGCCCTACCAGTTCCAGAAGCTCCGACACCCGGGCCCGTCGAGAGGCACGGTCGCGTCCGCTCCCCCGCAGGGGAAGACCCACATTGTCGGCCACCGTCCTGGAGGGCATCAGGTTGAAGTGCTGGAAGATCATGCCGGTACGACGCCTCAAGTCCCTCAACTCAGCCGGTGACAGATCCTTGACCTCACGGCCGCGAACCTTGACGCTGCCCGAGTCGTAATCCTCCAGCCCGTTGATGCAGCGGACCAGAGTGGACTTGCCCGCCCCACTCAGTCCGATGATGCCAAAAATATCCCCGGTCTCGACGGTCAGATCGATGTCGGCCAGTGCCGTCTTGTCTTCGTCGTCGTCGCTGTGATAGGTCTTGGTCAGGTGCTCCATCCGCACCGCCGGTGTCCGCTCGCTCACGTTCCCGCCTTCCCTGGTCGACTGCATGACATGGTAATCGTCCCGGCGGCCAGTGGACAAGAAGGCCTCTATAGATGTCGTTTATAGGCATGTATCGATACTTGGCCTGCTTGGTCTACGGGTCGGTGGCAGAATGTGGGTATGAGCGCATCCGGTCAGCAGCGGATTATCAACACCATCAATCCCGGGGAGCGACCGTTCGGCTCTCCTCTGGGGCCAAGACCTACACGGGTCCTTCTGTTGGGAGCCGGCGAACTCGGCCGCGAGATTGCCATCAGCCTGATGCGGTTGGGTGCATGGGTAGGTGCGGCGGACTCCTACCCTGGCGCACCGGCCACCCAGGTGGCCCATGCCGGCTACCAGGTGAAGATGAGTGATCCGCAGGCCCTGGAGGACCTGATCGACAAGGTCCAGCCTGATTTGATCGTGCCTGAAGTGGAGGCCATCGCCACAGACCGCCTGGTCGATGCCGCAGCCCGGGGCATCCAGGTGGTGCCTGCCGCCCCACTGGCGGCCATGTGCATGGACCGCAGGGCCCTGCGCGTCTTCGCCCACGAGCAGGTGGGCCTGCCCACCACCCCCTACCGATTCGCCGACTCACCCGAAGAGCTGGCCAGTGCGGCGGACCAGGTGGGCTACCCATGCATGGTCAAACCCCTGATGAGCTCCTCCGGTCACGGACAAACCCTGGTGCGGAGCAAAGAGAGCTTGTCACAAGCCTGGAATTCGGCATTGACCCAGGGCCGGGCAGCCACCAGGCACCAGGGCAAGGCCGAGGTCATCGTGGAGGCTCTGGCCCCCCTGGCCCATGAGCTGACCGTGCTGACTGTGGCCTCCTCGGCCGGCGTGGCCACCTGCACGCCCATCGGCCAGCGGCAGGAGGACGGGGACTACCGGCTCTCCTGGCAACCGGCGGATCTGAATCCAGACATCCTGCAGCAGGCCCGGAGCATGGCCACCCGGTTGGTCGGTGCCATGACCTCCCTGGCCCGCCAGAGTGGCGAGACCGGTTGGGGAATCTATGGAGTGGAGATCTTCGTCCTGCGCGACGGGTCGCTCCTCTTCAACGAGGTGGCCCCCCGCCCGCATGACACCGGCATGGTGACCATGATCTCCCAGCGGCTGAGCGAGTTCGACCTTCATGCCCGGGCCATCCTTGGCATTCCCGTCCACCAGGAGGATCTTGCCCTGAATCTGCCGGAAGGCACATGCGCGGTCAGCCGGCCGATCCTGGTCAGGGGCCAGGGACCGGTCAGCTTCCAAGGCTTGCCGCAGGCCCTGGACCACCCAGGCACTGATCTGCGCATCTTCTCCAAGCCCGAAGTGCATGGCCTGCGCCGCATGGGCGTGGCCCTGGCTCTGGGCCCTGACCTGCAGACTGCCACCGAACGTGCCGAAGCCGTGGTCCGCGATCTGAAACCCCGGGTGGGAACGGGGATGTAACCCGGGCTTGCTATGGTGGTCGTGTCCCAAGCAGTGCAGAAGTTTCCAATTCGCAACAAACTCGAGGAAGGCGAACAGTGGAAAAGTTGGGAATGCGCTATCAAGGCAAGGCCAAGAAACTGTACGAGACGGATGACCCGGACATACTCTGGGTCGAGTACACAGACCAGGCCACCGCGGGGAACGGGGCCAAGAAGGCCAATATCGAAGGCAAGGCCAGACTGAACAACAGGATCACCACGGTGATATTCTCCCTGCTGGCCCGCCGGGGCATCCCCAGCCACTTCGTACGCAGCATCTCGGATACCGAACAGCTCAACCGTCGGCTGGACATGTTCCCCCTGGAGATCGTCATGCGCAACCGGGCTGCAGGCTCCTTCGCCCAACGGTACGGGGTTGCGGAGGGCACCGCCCTGAAGCAGCCGGTGCTGGAATTCTTCTACAAGTCCGACCCCCTGGATGATCCGTTTATCAACCGGGATGACATTCTGGCCCTGGGACTGGCCACCGAGCAGGATCTGGATATCATCGCCGCCAAGACCCGGGAGATCAACGGGGCACTGACCGGCATCTTCCGCGCCATCAACGTGGAGCTGGTGGATTTCAAGATCGAAATGGGCAAGACCGGATCGGGCATCATCCTTCTCGGCGACGAAATCACCCCCGACACCTGTCGGCTCTGGGCGATTGGCAACAATAATGACGGCCATGTCACCCACCTGGACAAGGACATCTTCCGCAGGGATCTGGGCAGCATCATTCCGGCTTATCAAACCATTCTGGATGGGCTGACCGAATTGGAGGAGCGCGAAAGCCAATCGAACAGCTGAATCGGTGGACCCGGAAGCGAGCATATCGCCTCCGGGTTTTTCATTGGTCCCCAACCAGTCCATCGCGAAAGGATCCATTGTGCTCTTCCGTGTCTATACCGAGAAAAAGCAGGGCTTCGACCAGGCCGCCGAAAGGCTTTCCGAACAGCTCCGCACCCTGCCGGGCGTGCAAGGGCTGACCGGCCTGCGCATGATCAACCGCTACGATCTGGAAGGAATCGACGAAGACCTCTTCAAACGTTGCCTGCCCACGGTCTTCGCCCAGCCCCAGACCGACCTGGTGGCCACCCAGCTGGAGCAGGCCCTGCGCATGAAGGGCGATGAGGATACGCCACCGCTGGACTCTCCCATGCTCTTCGCCGTGGCCCCTCTGCCCGGTCAGTTCGATCAGCGAGCCGACTCCGCAGCCCAGTGCGTCCAGCTGATCGGTCAGGGCGCCCGCCCCTTGGTGGCCACGGCCACCGTCTATCTGCTCCAGGGCGACCTGAATGCCGAGCAGATCGAGGCCATCCGCAATTACCTGGTCAACCCGGTCGACTCCCGAGTGGTAGGGCTGGAGCTGCCCAAGACCCTGGCCATGCCTGATGACGATCCGGATCCAGTGCCGGTATTAAACGGGTTCTGCGATCTGGATGATCCTGGACTGGAAGCACTGATCGACAAGCTGGACCTGGCCATGGATCTGCCCGATGTCCGCTTCTGCCGGGACCACTACCGTCAGGAGAAGCGCGACCCCACGCTGACCGAGCTCAAGGTGATCGATACCTACTGGTCCGACCACTGCCGGCACACCACCTTCAACACCAGGCTGGAGCGGATCAAGGCGGACGACCCCCGGGCTCGCGCCACGCTGGAGCATTACCGGGCCATTCGCGCGGAGTTGGGCCGCCAGGACCGCCCGGAATGCCTGATGGACATGGCCACCATCGGAGCCAAGTACCTGCAGAAGCGCGGCATCCTCAACGACATGGACCAGTCCGAGGAGGTCAACGCCTGCACTATCCGAACCAAGGTCGACGTGGGCGGCCAGGAGCAGGACTGGCTCTTCCTCTTCAAAAATGAAACGCATAACCATCCCACCGAGATCGAACCCTTCGGCGGCGCCGCCACCTGCATCGGCGGAGCCATCCGCGATCCACTGTCCGGAAGGGGCTACGTCTACCAGGCCATGAGGGTCAGCGGGGCAGCAGATCCCCGTCAGCCCCTGGATCAGACCCTGCCTGGCAAGCTGCCTCAGAGCCGGATCGTCCGTCAGGCGGCCGATGGCTACTCCTCCTATGGCAACCAGATAGGGCTGGCCACCGGGCAGGTTCGGGAGATCTACCACCCCGGCTATGCGGCCAAGCGGATGGAGGTGGGCGCTGTGGTGGCCGCCACCCCGGCCGACCATGTGATCCGCCGTCGACCTGCACCCGGCGATCTGATCGTCCTGGTGGGCGGGAGGACCGGCCGCGATGGAATCGGCGGCGCCACCGGAGCCTCCAAGTCCCAGGACGAGCAGAGTCTGGAACGTTGCGGGGCCGAGGTGCAGAAGGGAGACGCACCTGAGGAACGCAAGCTTCAGCGCCTCTTCCGCCGCCCGGAGGCAGCCAGGCTGATTGAGCGCTGCAACGACTTCGGAGCCGGCGGCGTTGCCGTGGCCGTGGGCGAGCTGGCGGACGGGCTGAACGTGGACCTGGACCAGGTGCCACTCAAATACCAGGGGCTGGACGGGACCGAAATCGCCATTTCCGAGAGCCAGGAACGCATGGCCGTGGCCCTGGCTGCCGAAGACGCGCCCACCTTCATCGAGTACGCCCGGCAGGAGGACCTTGAGGCCACCGTCATCGCCGAAGTGACGGCAGAACCCCGACTGCGGATGACCTGGCGGTCTGAGACCATTGTGGACATCCCCCGATCATTCCTGGCCTCCAATGGCGCACCTCATAAGGCCGATGCCCAGGTGGCCGTTCCCGCTCCCTACCATGCCCCCTTTGAGGTCCAAGGCAGTCTGGATGCGCGCATGAGGGCCCTGCTTACGGACATCAACGTCTGCTCCCAGCAGGGTCTGGCCGAACAGTTCGACTCCACCATCGGCGCAGGCACCGTCCTCATGCCCTTCGGCGGAGCCCGACAGCTGACTCCGGCCCAGGCCATGGTGGCCAAGCTGCCGGTGGATGGGCACACCACCACCGCTTCGGCCATGGCCTGGGGATTCAACCCCTGGATCAGCAGCCAGGACCCTTACACAGGTGCCTACCTGGCCGTGGTCGAGAGCCTGGCCAAGCTGGTGGCCTCTGGCTTCAGCCGTTCCCGGGCCCACCTGAGCCTGCAGGAGTACTACCCCAAGCCCGGTGATGACCCCCGGCGCTGGGGCCTGCCTGTGGCCGGCGTCCTAGGAGCCCTCCAGGCCCAGCTGGATCTTTCCGTGGGCGCCATAGGCGGCAAGGACTCCATGTCCGGCAGCTTCGAGGACCTGGATGTGCCGCCCACCCTGATCAGCTTTGCTGTGGCCCTGGGACAGGCCAAGGATGCAGTCTCCCCAGAATTCAAGGCCGCCGACCGCCAGGTCTACCTCTTGACCCCCGAATACCGGGAGGACGGATTGCTGCCCGATGCGGAGAGCCTACGGACCGTCATGGACCAGGTGGAGGCGCTGATCAGCCAGGGCCTGGTGGATGCTGCAGCCACTCCGGGCTACGGATGCATCGCCCAGTCCCTGATGGAGATGTGCCTGGGTAACAGAATCGGGCTGGATCTGGCGTCAGACACTGCTGTATCGGCGCTCTTCCGCCCCGCCTATGGAAGCTTCATCCTGGAGGCCTCGGGTCCGGAGTCCCTGTTCATTCAGGATTCCGGCCTGCATTTGCGCCTGCTAGGGCACACTCGCGAGGGCTATCACCTTCGCTGCGGCGGCGAAGATCTGGACCTGGCCGAGCTCGAGGAAATCCGTGCCGAAGGTCTGGAATCCATCTTCCCGTACCGAGGCCAAGGCGACCCGGTGCCGACCATCGGGCGCACCGACCGTGAGCCCGGCAGGCCTGCAGTGCGCAGGGCCAAGGGAACTTTCAAGACCGCCCGACCCAGGGTGGTCATGCCCGTCTTCCCCGGCACCAATTGCGAATTCGACTCCGCACGGGCCTTCCGGGACGCTGGAGCCCAAGTGGATACCGTGGTCATCCGCAACCTGAATGCCGAGGACGTGACCGAGAGCTCCCGCCGCCTGGCCCAGGCCATCCGCAACAGCCAGATACTGATGCTGCCCGGAGGCTTCTCCGGCGGCGATGAACCCGACGGTTCGGCCAAACTGGTGGCTTCCTTCCTGCGTTCGAGCCAGGTTGCCGATGCCCTTCAGGAGCTTTTGCAGGACCGGGACGGGCTGGTTCTGGGCATCTGCAACGGCTTCCAGGCGTTGATTAAGCTGGGTCTGGTTCCCTATGGCAAAATCGTCACCGGCTCGCCCGAGGATCCCACCCTGGCCGTCAATACCATCGGTCGCCACCAGAGCCGTCTGGTCCATACCCGGATTAGCTCCACCCGCTCCCCTTGGCTTAGCGCCTGCCGGGTGGGTGACATACACACCATGCCCATCAGCCATGGCGAAGGGCGGTTCGTGGCGCAGCCTGGCCTCCTGCGTACCCTGATCGACCGAGGCCAGGTGGCTGCCCAGTATGTAGATGAGCAGGGTCGTCCCTCCATGGATCCGCTGGTCAACCCCAATGGATCCGACATGGCCGTCGAGGCCATCACCAGCCCGGACGGCCGGGTGCTGGGCAAGATGGGCCACACGGAACGCAGTGGTCCCGACCTGTATCTCAACGTGCCCGGAAACCGCATGCAGCCGCTCTTCCAGTCTGGAGTGGATTACTTTGCCGCCTAGGGGAAAGGACATAGACCATGTCGTTGGAGCTTGAAGGCATCCACGAGGAGTGTGGGATCTTCGGGGTCTGGGGACATCCCGACGCCGCCCGGCTGACCTACTTCGGCCTGCACGCCCTGCAGCACCGCGGCCAGGAAGGTGCCGGCATCGTTTCCAACGACCAAGGGCAGCTGATCGGAAGGCGCGGTCTGGGTCTGCTCACTCAGGTCTTCCCGGACGAGTCCAGCCTGACACCGCTGACCGGGGACCGGGCCATCGGCCATGTGCGCTACGCCACGACCGGTTCAGGATCCATCGAGAACATCCAGCCCTTCGTCTTCCGCTTCCATGACGGGGACATAGCCCTGGCACACAACGGCAACCTGACCAACTGCAACAGCCTCAAGGCGCAGCTGGAGGATCAGGGAGCCATTTTCCACTCCAACTCCGACACCGAGGTGCTCATGCACCTGATCCGCCGCACCCCCGAGAAGGACTTCATGGCGGCGCTCAAACAGGCCCTACGCCAGGTCCACGGCGGTTTCGCCTACCTGCTCATGACCGAGGACGCCATGATCGGAGCCATGGACCCCAACGGCTTCCGTCCCCTCTCGCTGGGTCGGCTGCCAGGTGGCGCATACGTCCTGGCTTCGGAGACCTGCGCCTTGGACCTGGTCGGCGCCACGCTGGTGCGGGACATCGGTCCCGGCGAAATCGTCCGTGTGGATGACTCGGGCTACAGCATCGAACGCTATACCGATCAGACCTGCCTGTCCATCTGCTCCATGGAGTTCATCTACTTCGCCAGGCCGGACTCCAATATTTACGGGGTCAACGTCCACTCGGCCCGCAAGAGGATGGGCGCCAGGCTGGCCCGCGAGGCCCCGGTGGACGCCGACATGGTCATCGGCGTGCCCAACTCCTCCCTGTCGGCAGCCTCAGGCTATGCCGAGGCGGCCGGACTGCCCAACGAAATGGGGCTGATCAAGAACCAGTATGTGGCACGCACCTTCATCCAGCCCAGCCAGGCCATGCGCGAGCAGGGCGTCAGGATGAAACTGGCCGCAGTGCGTGGCGTCGTAGCCGGCAAACGGGTGGTGGTCATCGACGATTCCATCGTCCGAGGCACCACCTCGCGCAGAATCGTCCGCCTGCTGCGGGAGGCCGGGGCGAGCGAGGTGCACATGCGCATCGCCTCCCCGCCCCTGCGCTACCCCTGCTACTACGGCATCGACATCCAACGGACATCCGAACTGATTGCCGCCAAGAAGTCCGTGGAGCAGATCAGGGAAGCCATCGAAGCCGATTCCCTGGCCTACCTGAGCCTGGACGGTCTGGTGGAATCCATCGGCCTGGGTCGTGATGCACCCTACCAGGGGCTCTGCGTGGCCTACTTCAACGGAGACTACCCAACCAGGCTTGACGACTACGAGCAGGGCTTCCTGGCCTCGCTGACCCCAGAGGACCGGGCCCGGCTGGAAGCCTCCAAGGGGTCCTACGGGCTTGACATGCCTGCAGGGTCCAGGCAGGAAGCCAACCAATGAGCACCAGCGAAGAGCAGAACAGACAGGGCAGAGAAAGGGGCATCCATGCCTAAGGCATATGAGCAGGCTGGGGTATCGGTGGAGGCAGGTTACGAACTGATCGACAGGATCCGCTCCCACACGGCTAGAACCCATAGGCCGGGCGCCGGTGACATCGGCGGCTTCGGCGGCGACTTCGACCTGTCTGCACTCAATTACCGCCACCCGGTCCTGGTTTCAGGCACCGACGGCGTGGGCACCAAGCTGATGGTGGCCCGGGAAGCCGGCCGCCATGACACCATCGGCCAGGACTGCGTGGCCATGTGCGTCAACGACATCATCGCCCAGGGGGCCGAGCCGCTGATCTTCTTGGACTACATCGCCTGCGGGCACAACGACCCGGCTCTGCTGGAGCAGGTGGTCAAGGGCGTGGCCGACGGCTGCGTCCAGGCCGGGGCCGCCCTGGTAGGCGGGGAGACCGCCGAGATGCCCGACATGTACCAGCCCGACGAGTACGACCTGGCCGGATTCACCGTGGGTGTGGTCGAACGGGAGTCCCTGGTGGATGGTTCGGCCATCAAAGAAGGCGACCAGCTGATCGGCCTGCCCTCCTCAGGAGTCCACTCCAACGGCTTCTCCCTGATTCGCCAGGTCCTTCTGGACCAGGGGGGCATGAAGCTGGAGGATCGGCCATACCAGCTTGGCGGGCGAACCCTGGGTCAGGAACTGCTGACGCCCACCCGCATCTACGTCAAGGCCCTGCGCCCGCTCTTCGCCTCCGGTCTGCTCAGGGGTGCGGCGCACATCACCGGGGGCGGCTTCGTGGAGAAGGTGCCCCGGATTCTGCCCGAGGGTCTGGCTGCCAGCTTCGACCTGGATGCCTGGAAGGTGCCGCCCATCTTCACAATGATCGAGGAGATGGGCAAGGTCGACCATCTGGAGATGTACAACATCTTCAACATGGGCATTGGGATGGTCCTGGTCGTCTCCCCTGACCGGCTGGACCAGGCACGTGCAGCACTGGATGAGGAGCAGGAGCCCTACGCCTTGATCGGACAGGTGACAGGTGCTCAAAACGGCAAGCAGGTCATCCTTAACGAAGCCGGTCGTCACCAATAGCGAGAGGAGCCCATCATGGCGGACAAGGTACTGGTCATCGGGTCGGGAGCCAGGGAGCACGTTATCGCCACCACCCTGCTGTCCGGGCCAGGAGTGGATCGGGTCTGGTGCGCCCCGGGCAACCCGGGCATGGAACCGGACGGCATCAGCCTGCTTCGAGAGGATCCCACACAACCCGAAAAACTGATCGCTGCCATACGCGAGTTGGGAATCGACTGGGTCTTCGTCGGGCCCGAGGCTCCTTTGACGGCTGGATTGGTCGACGAACTGCAGGCTGCCGGCATCCCCGCCTTTGGACCCAGCAAGGCTGCGGCCCGCATAGAGGGATCCAAGGGCTTTGCCAAGGACCTGATGCGCAGGCATGGAATCCCGACCGCTGATTATTCGGTCTTTCATGACTTGGACGGTGCCAAGTCCTATGTGCGCTCGCACGGAGCACCAGTGGTCATCAAGGCTGACGGGCTGGCTGCGGGCAAGGGTGTGACGGTGGCCACCGACCTTGACCAGGCCATGCAGGCCCTGGATGCCATCTTCATCGATCATAGGTTCGGGCAGGCCGGAGCCCAGGTGGTCATCGAGGATCAGCTGGTGGGCCAGGAGTGTTCGCTCATGTGCTTCGTCCGGGGTGAGCAGTTCTGGCCCATGCCGCTGTCGCAGGACCACAAGCCCGCCTATGACGGGGACCAGGGTCCCAACACCGGCGGCATGGGGGCCTACTCCCCTCTTCCGCAGTTCGGCCCGGAACTGACCCAAAAGGCCCTGGACACCATCGTCGCACCCACCGTCCGTGCCCTGGCCCGGGAAGGCAGTCCCTTCACCGGGGTCCTGTACACGGGGTTGATGGTCACCGATCAAGGCCCTCAGGTCATCGAATTCAATGCACGATTGGGTGACCCGGAGACCGAGGTGGTGCTGCCTGCACTGACCAGCGACTTGGGCACGGCCATCCGCACACTGATGGAGGGCGGAGAGCCGCAATTCACCTGGGACGACTCCCACAGCCGCCTTGGAGTGGTCCTGGCAGCACAGGGCTATCCCGGCAACCCCAAGACCGGGGTGCCCGTGCCCTTGATTGCTCCAGAGCAGGACCTCAGAGCCTACTACGCCGGAGTGTCCGGCTCGGCTTCAACCGGTCTGACATCGTCCTCGGGCAGGACCGCCCTGGTGGTGGCCCAAGGCGACGACCTGGCCCAGGCAGCCCACCGGGTCTATTCCCGGCTGGACGGCTTGTCGATGCCCGGCCTCTTCTATCGGCACGACATCGGCCACCGCGGCCTGGAAGCCTAATTGGCCGAGCTGGTCGAGTCCTCGCTGTCCTTATCCTGGCTTTGCTCCTCCTGGCGGGCTTGTTCCTTGGCCTTCTGCCGGGCGGCATCCGAATGGCGGGTGGGCGTGGTGTTGAAGCCGGTCCCCTGCAGGTAGTGCTTGCCGGCCATGATGTCGTACTGGATCAGCTTGTAGTCGTTCAGGAGCTGCCGGGTGGCCTGGTCGAAGTCACGGGCGTTCATGGGCTGACCCTGGGCATCCAGATAGTTGGTCTGCCCTGCAGGGATCCTGTTCCAGTCCTGGATCTGGTTGGCCACCGGGGGTTCGATGGCACTGATCTTGTCGTGCAGCTCGGTCAGGAAGGCCGTGAAGGGAGAGACCTTGGTATCCATGTGTTCGGCCACCTGGGCCTGGAAGAAGTTGGGCGAGGAATAGGCGCTGTTGCTGACCTGTGTCCCCGATGCATCCGAGGCCTTGTTTGACCAGATGAAGTAGTCGGTCAGATGCAGGGCCAGGGAGTTGCGCTGGTCCGAACCGGCCGTGCCATAAATGCCGGGCAGATGATCCCCGTAGAAGACCACGGTGACCGGTTTGCTCTGGGAGTCCAGGCTGTTCAGGAAATCGGCAGTGGCCTGATCGGTCAGACTGACCCCCTTGGCGTAGGTGCGGATGGATTGCATCTCATCGTCGTCCAGGGGCATGTTGGGGTCAGAGGAGCTGACCGAGAAGTTGTTGTCGTCATACCAGTCGTTGTAGGGCATGTGGTTCTGCATGGTGATGACCTCGACGAACTGGTTGCCCTTGTCGTCGCCCATCTGCTCCAGGGCGGAATCGTAGGCGGAACGATCCCCCACATACTGGCTGCGGTCGATACGGTCCTGGTGGGCTATCTGGTCGGGGCCCGTCAGCGAGTAGAAGTGCGAGAAGCCGAACTTCTTGTAGTTCTCGGCCCTGGAGTACATGGAGGACTCATAGGGGTGGAAGGCCAGGGACTTGGACGGCGACCCCCAGGCCTGATTGACCGTGGGTATCCAGCTCAGGTGAGGGATGACCTGCTGATAGGGAGAGGTCAGCGAGGGATCGAAGTTGGCCATGGACAGGCCGGTCATGGCCTGGAACTCCAGATTGGCCGTGCCCCCGCCATAGCCTGAGGAGAGCATGAGCCCGCTGGTGGTGCCATCCTTGATGGATCTGATATGGGGCATGGGGTCCTGGTTGAGTGCGACGCCCGGCACCCGCGTGGGGTCCGAGAAGGACTCGGAGAGGATATAGACCAGGCTCGACTCATTCATATAGGACTTGCGGTCACGGTTGATGCGGTCCGCCGAAAGCTGGTAACGGTGGGCCAAAGTCTGCATGGTGGCACGGCTGTAGCCTGCGGGCTGGTCCATGACCTTGGGCCGCAGCTGCCGGGAGAAGGACACAAAGACCCCGTTGCGCTGGGCATCATAGACCGAGTCCCACATGGAGGGTATGTCGCCCATGAACTGCGAGAAGCGATAGGCGGGGCTGCCGTAGGTGCCCACAGTGGACATGAAGAGCGCCACCACCAGGACCGGAACCAGGACCCCCACCGTACGCAGTCCGGCGCCCAGGGGCTTGTTGCCGGTGGCCACAGGACGGCCGCGACGGGCATCCATCCGTGTCACCACCCAGCAGAGCAATCCGAGAATGATCAGGGCCACAATCCCCAGCCCGATCATGAGCAGGGACCGGGCCGGCAGGAAGGAAACCAGGTTGGCTGCATCGGCATGGAGAAAATCCAGATCGGAGGGCAGGACGGCCTCATACCGTGCGCGTACCTTGAAGCGCTCGATGATCGCAATGACCGCACAGATGGCCAGGATCAGCCCCGAAGCCGCCCAGAAGCGATTGGTCAGGTAGGCCAGAGCCAGGTAGACCAGACCCACAGCCAGCATGTTGAGCACCAGGACGAACCGGCGCTGGGTCCACATGGCCGAGATGAAGCCCCAGAAGCCGATCAACGGGTTGGACAGCTCGACGCGGGAGCTGTTCAGGGAGACCCCCCACTGGAGGATTCCTACCGACAGGAAGTCAATCAGGATGAAGGCGAGCAGGTAGACCCACCCACGCACCCGAAGACGTCCGGTCATGTTCTGCATCCAGGATGCCCACCGGCCGGGCTGACGCTTACGATCCTTCACCGCTTACTCCTGACTTTGGCGACTGGGCCCCATGGGCCTTTACCGATACCTGTGCCATTGTTCCCATTAAGGACGACAAGCCCCGTGAAAACACCCCTTAGCGAACATAAAGAGCCAGCGGACCCATCAGGCCTTGGCACCAGGCACCTGTTGGACCAGGGCGCTGATCCAATCCTCCAGGTTCCTGTACTTGTTGGGGCGTTGCTCGCTGACCTCGAAGACCGGCACATGGGCCCTGTGGGCCTCAATGGCCAGCTCCTTGGAGGTTCGATTGACCTCCTGGGTGTTGAGCACCAGCATGTCCAACTGCCTGGATGTCAGCAGATGGCGGAAGGTCACCAGGTCCTCGGGCGAGGGTTCGCTCTCGTTGGCGGCCGCCCGCAGGTACCCCTCTGGGGTCAGGTCCTTCATCCCCAGATCATGACAGAGATAGTAGGCAGCCGATTCCGTGGCCGCATAGTGACGTCCCTGGGTCTGCTTGCGCGCATCGGCAATCAGATTGTCCAGCCGGGTCTGTCGAGCCTGCCAGTCCCGGTAGGCCTTGTCAAAGTCGGCCTCGCGGCCTGGACGCAGCTGCCGGTAAGCCTCATGCACGGCCTTGGCAGCCGCGCTCCTGCCCTGGGAGGAGAACCAGAGATGGGGGTTGTCGCCAGCCCTGCGCCCCGATGCCTTGGATACGTCCACCAACTTGGCCTGCCCGGTTTCGGCGGCCTTGGCAGCCCAGTCGTCGATGCCGGCCCCGTTGACTATGACCAGATCGGCACGGCTGATTCGGGCGATGTCGGCCGTTGTCGGCTCATAGTCATGGGCATCAGTCGAAGTGTTGCTCAGAATGGTGTCCACCTTGGCCTGATCGCCGCCCAGGTCCTCGGCCAAAGACTGCCACTGATTGATGCTGGCCACCACCTGCAGAGGTCCGGATCCGGAGGCGGATGGGGTCGATTCGCTCCTCCCGCAGCCTGTCAGACTGGTCAGCAGGGTCAGTCCGGCCAGGAGGGCGGCGACCAAGGTGCGGGTCCGGCGAAGGCGTGGGCTGCTGGGATACATGGATGAGGGTTCCTTCCTGGCGACGGTCTTGGGTCATTTGACAAGCCCCACGAGCGTTACTGAGATTGATTATCAATAAATCTACCATAGAACAACCCATGATCAGAAAGGTTGCCTATACAAATGGCAGTCATCCGCCTGGACACTCCCTATACTGAACTGCGGATACGTTTTGGCTGGAAGGAATTGCATGGGTACATGGCTGGCTAAGGTCCATCTGACCCAGGGATGGCTGCCCGCGACGCTGTTCACCCTGACGGCCCTGGCCCTGGCCCTGCTGGTGTTGACCGGACTGACCCATGGACGCTGGCGGACGCTGCTGAAACAGATCGCCATCGCCGTAGGCATAGGAGCCCTGGGACTTCTGGCCACCTGGCTGGTCTCCGACGTCTTCATGCTCTTCGGGGTTTCCCTGGGCTGGATGGTCATCATCACCGTGGCCTTGGGCTTCCTGGCCGTGGGGTTCACCGTATGCATCCTCATCACTGCACATGGATGGCGGCGGCTCCTGGCAGCCCTGAGCGTCCTGCTCTGTCTGCTGTCCACCGGCCTGCGGGTGGATATCATCTACGGAGAGTTCACCACTCTGGGATCCCTGTTCGATGTCACTCTCTATCCCGACTACGGGAGCCATCAGGCAGCCAGACCGGCTATGAGTGTGGCCCAGTGGCGTGCCCGTGCCTCCCGGGGCAACCTGCCGACCTATCCCCGCACCGGCCGCTCCTACAGCGTGCACATCCCCAATGACAGCTCACGTTTCCTGGCACGTCCAGCCGATATTTACCTACCGCCCGCTGCGTTGAGCAAGAAGCCTCCTGCCCTGCCCGTCTTCGTCCTACTGGCCGGTCAGCCCGGAAGCCCCGATCGGCTCTTCACCGCCGGGTCCATCCCCGCCATGATGGATGCCTATGCGGCCGAACACGATGGACTGGCTCCAGTGGTGGTCTCCCCCGACCAGAACGGATCTTCCTTCCACAACAGCCTGTGCGTAGACTCCCCTGTCTATGGAAAGGCCGAAACCTATTTGAGCCGTGACGTGCCCACGTGGATCCGGGCCAACCTGCCGGTCGACAGCAAACCCCAGCTCTGGGCCATCGGAGGATTCTCCCAGGGAGGGACCTGCTCCACTCAGCTGGGTGCGCGGCATCCCGACGTCTACGGGAACATGCTACCGGCCGACGGGGAGCTGGAGCCGACCCAGGGTCGGCAGGACCAGATGATCCAGGACTACTTCGGCGGCGACCGGAAACGCTTCCTGGCCCAGGTTCCCGCCAAAGCCATCATGGATCGGGCGCCATCGAGCCAGCGGCTATTCACTGCCGCTGGTTCCAACGACAAGGAGTCCCAACATAATATGATGGTCATCGCCAAGGCCGCCGACCAGGCAGGCATGAGTGTGGAGGCCGTCATAGCCCAAGGGTCGGGCCATGACTGGCACACGGTCAAGACCGCCTGGAAGCCCGGACTGGAATGGCTGGGCGAAGCCATGGGTCTTGGGCCAATATCCCAACCAATCCAGGACTTTCCGGATATTGTTGAGATGAACATCAGCTGAAGCGCCGATACAGCAGATCAATAGAGATCATCAGCAGAAAGAGCCGCCGCAATCATGCAGACAACGAATAAGGGATCCAGACTGATGGAGCCTTCAGCCAAGAGTGTCTTGCTGACAGACCTGGCACGATGGGTCAGACGCCACGCCCTTGCACTGGCCTTCAGCCTCGGACTGATCCTGCTCAACCTGATCAGCTGGCTGCTGATCTGGCTACTGCGCATCCCCGGCAGAAACCGGCTGGGCATGCCCCTGTCCGATTTGATCATTCGTCGGGCCTCCCGGCCCTTCCATGGACAGGGTCGCCCCCCGCTCTTGGTCCAGTTTGCACGCCTACTGGTGTCCTTGGTCATCACCCCCGGTCCCCTGCCGCTGGCTATCGACGTTGCCCTGGTGCTGGTAATGCTATGCATCGCCGAAACCAGGCTGGGGCGCAGGCGCACCGTGCTGGCAGCGGTCATCAGCGCTATAGGCGGCGCGGCGGTCGGTCTGATCATCTGCTGGCTGATCAACGCCCTCCAGAATCATTGGGCCTGGTTCATCAGAGTGCCCATGTCGCTCAGCCCCATCATCCTGGTGGTCGGTTCCCTGATGGCATCCATTCCCTTCAGCGACTTCCTCTGGCGACGCAGGATCGCCACCATCGGTTACACAGCCTTGATCCTTATGGTGCTCTACACCGGTAATCCGGGCTCCTACTGCGCCCTGGCGGCCGCGCTGATCGGGCACCTGACCGGGCACCTCTGGCACGGGCCAGTCCAGGATGCCAACCCGCATGGCCATAGCGGATCCTACGAGACCCGCCACCTGCTGGGAGCGGTCGCCACGGTTCTCGCTCTCGGCCCCCTGGTCACCGTTTCCTCCCGCATTCGCGCCGGCTTCCTGACTCCCTTGGGTACATTCATGGGCTCCAATACAGGCGGAAGCGCTGCACTGTCTCGCTGCCTTGAGGAAAACAACCAGGTCAGCTGCTACGCCCACTACGGCCTGGTCGCCGGCCATGCCCCCACTGGCATCTCCGCCCTGGTCATGCCCACCCTCGTTATGCTGGTTGCGGCTTGGGGCATCTACCATGGCCGACGGGTCGCCGCTGTCACCGGTGTGGTCCTCAACGCTTTGACCGTCGTCATGGCCCTGCTCTATTTCCTGGTATTCCCACTGACCATCGGCGAAGGCCTGAACCAGGCCATCCGTCACGGCGCCATGCCCTCCCTGCTGATCATCACCCTGCCTCCGCTGATTCTCAGCTGGTTCCTGGTGCGCAACCTGGGCATCTTCCTGGTCCGGACCAAGACCTCACGTCTGCAACTGGGCTGGGCGGCCATCGTCCTGGCCTTCCTGGCCACCGCCATGGGCTACATGGCCTTCACCGCCATCAGTCCGGGCTCCTTCAATCCACGGCCCACCACTAGCAGGGCACTCTCCCAGCTGCCCGGGCTCTATCTGCCCAATGGAGTGGCTTCACGTTTCCTTCCGACACTGGTGCCGCGCACTCCCACAGGCAGACTAGTCAGCCACGGTATAGGACTGATCTTCTGGCTGGTGGTCCTGGTGGTCCTACTCTCCTGGATGCGCAGCTCGGTCATCCAGAACGGCAGCGAACGCCAGGAGGCCGACAAGCTGGTCGAATACGGCGGTGAAAGCATGTCCTTCATGACCACCTGGGAGGGCAACAGCTACTGGTTCTCCCCCAGCGGCCACTCCGGCATAGCCTACCGGCTTTTGCACGGCATAGCCCTGACCACCACTGGCCCATTCGGCGACCCTGATGAATATGCGGACGACCTGGACGAATTCACGCGCTTCTGCACCGCCCACTCCTGGTCACCGGTCTTCTACAGCGTCCACAAGCCCCAACGCGATCTGCTGGCCGCAGGCGGCTGGTCCACCCTGACGGTCGGCACGGAGATGGTTGTCACCCCCAGCCTCTGGCAGACCAAGGGCAAAAAGTGGCAGGACATTCGCACAGCCATCAACAAGGCCAAGCGTGACAACATCACCGACGTGCTGACCACCTTCAACGACGCGTCTTGGGACGTCCAGTCGCAGATCGTGGACATCTCCGAGCAGTGGGCCGAACTCAAGGCGCTGCCTGAGATGAAGTTCACCCTGGGCGGCCTGGATGAGCTGAGGGACCCGCGCATGGCCATCCTCTACGCCGTGGACGACCAGGGCAAGGTGCTGGCCGTGACCAGCTGGATGCCCACCTACCGCCAGGGCCAGGTGATCGGCTGGACCCTGGACTTCATGAGGCACAGGACCGACAGCCCCAATGGGATCATGGAGTTCCTGATAGCACGCATGGCTGAGCGGCTGCGCGACCAGGGCACGGCGGAATTCATGAGCCTGTCGGCCGCTCCCTTGGCCGGCATGGACGGCGGCGAGGATCGGACCGCCTTCCTGCAGCATGCCCTGCATCTGGTGGCCGACCTGATGGAACCGGCCTACGGCTTCCGTTCCCTCTTCTTCTTCAAGAAGAAGTTCCAGCCCAGTGAGCACCCGGTCTATATCTGCTACCCCGACCCGGCCCAGCTGGCCCAGATCGGACTGGCCGTGGTCCAGGCCTACCTGCCCAATCTCAAGGCTTCGCAGGCCTGGGATGCCATCAAGACCATCATGCCCAAGGGCCGGGAGGATCGCTGACGTCTGTCTGACCGGAGCGGCCCCGACAACTGCTGCACAGGCCGTAGACCTCCAAGGTGTGCGAGGAGACCGTAAAGCCATGTTCAGCCGCCACGTCCTTCAGCCAGCCATCGTCCGGCGGGCTGATCTCCACAGTCCTGCCGCAGCGTTCACAGACCAGATGATGGTGGTGCCTCCGCTGGGCCAGGCAGACCCTGTACAGGCGAATGCCTCCATGCTCAATGCAGTCCAGGCTACCGGACATATGCAGGGACCCCAGCTGACGATAGACCGTGGCCAAGCCGATTCGCTGGCCTGAATCGCGAAGGAGCCTGTGCAGCTCCTTGGCTGAGACGAAGTCGTTCTGGGCCTGAAGAACCCTCCAGATGGCGTTCTTCTGCCGCGTCCGGCGACCGACGGATGAGCCAGCGTTCATGATTAGACACACTCCTTGGGCTCCACCAAGCCTACATCCGGATTGCCGTAACAGATGTGAGGATTCGGTTCAGTCCAGGTCGGACCAGCAGCCTGTGGCCTCCAGATCCTTGGCTGTCTGCTCGAGATCGTCGGTCAGCACGGTCAGATGCCCCATCTTGCGGTCGGTGCGCACTTCAGCCTTGCCGTAATCATGCAGGAACCATTCGGGATGCTCACCAAGCAACCTTCTGACCGGTGCCACATGCTGGCCCAGAACATTGACCATAACCGCGGGGCTGAGCAGGCGGGGATTGGGCAGGGGCCACCCGGCGATGCCCCGGACATGGGCATCGAACTGGTCCATGGAACAGGCCTCGATGGTGTAGTGACCGGAGTTATGGGGACGCGGGGCCAATTCGTTGACCACAAGACCGCCATCGGGCATGACAAAGAGCTCGAGGGCCAAAGTCCCGGCCAGCTTGAAGCCGTCAGCCAGGGTCAGGGCCATGTCACGCGCCCGGTCGGCCATCCCAGGCTCGACCTGGGCTGGCGCCAGAGTCATGTGCAGGATGTTGTGACGGTGCTCGTTGCGCACCATGGGGAAGGTGACATAGTCCTTCCCGTTGCCTGAGACCAATATGGAGGCCTCGAAGGCGAAGTCCACGAACCCTTCCAGCACGGAGGGCGGGAGGTCCCGGCCCTTCATCCGCGCCTGCAGGGCCTGAAGATCCTCCTTCGTGCGCAGGACCGCCTGACCGTGGCCGTCATAGCCGCCGGTTCGCGTCTTGAGCACAGCGGGCATTCCCAGCTCTTTCAGGGCCGAGTCAAGCTGTTCAAGACTGTCAACCTGCTTCCAAGGGGCGGTATCGATGCCATGGCGGTTGATGAAGGTCTTCTCGTGGACACGGTCCTGCGTGACCCTGAGCAGGTCGGTCCCCTGGGGGATGGCCACACGGTCCCTCACCTGATCCAGTGCGTCGGCATCCACATTTTCGAATTCGTAGGTGAGCACATCGCTGCGGTCGGCAAGCCTTTTGATAGCGTCGAGATCATCATAGTCGGCCGTCTCCTGGAAGTCGGCCACCTGGGCTGCGGGAGCATCGGGTGTGGGGTCCAGCACACCGATACGGAATCCGTGGTAGCGGGCGCTCAGGGCCATCATCCGTCCCAGCTGGCCGCCACCCACGATACCGATGACGGACCCCGGCTCCAGGTGGTCGATTCTTCCCTTGGTCTCCTCAGACAAGCTTGGCATTGGAAGCCTCCACGGATCGGGCCAGCTCGGCACGGTAGTCATCCAGGGCCTGAGCCAGCCTCGGATCATTGATGGAGAGAATCGAAGCCGCCAGCAGACCGGCGTTGGCAGCCCCGGATGCTCCTATGGCCGTGGTCGCCACAGGAATACCGGCAGGCATCTGCACAATGGACAGGAGTGAATCAACCCCGCTCAAGGCGTGGGACTTCACGGGCACCCCAATGACCGGCAGCGTGGTCTGGGCCGCCACCATGCCCGGCAGATGGGCTGCCCCACCGGCCCCGGCAATGATGACCTTTATGCCCTGGCTCCGGGCCTGATGCGCGAACTCCGCCATGCGCCCAGGTGTGCGATGGGCGGAGATGACCTCCTTGGTGTAGACGATAGCGAACCGGTCCAGCATCCGACAGGCTTCCTTCATCGTCTCCCAGTCGCTCGATGATCCCATGATCACTGCGACGCGTGCCCCTTCATGTGTATTGTCAGCCATTGGCCCTCCAATGTTCATGCACATTCGATACTACGCAAGACCGGGGAGAAGCCAGCCAATCGTGACGGTCCTATGGATGTAAGGGCCGGGCCTGGTGAACATCGGGCTTTCAGCGGCTCCGAACCCCCGTGCCAGACCTAGAATCATTGGATTGCATTACAGAAACCGACAGGAGGGTTATGGGCAAGCTTCTGGACAGCATCGACTCCCCACAGGATCTGAAGGTTCTCTCCCTGGAAGAGCTGAATCAACTGGCCGACGAGATCCGTCAGCTGCTGATCCGCTTCTGTCGACGTCACGGCGGCCACCTGGGCTCCAACCTGGCCACAATCGAGCCCATCATCGCCCTGCACTACGTCTTCGACATGCCCCATGATCATCTGATCTTCGACGTCTCCCATCAGGCCTACACCCACAAGATTCTGACCGGTCGGCGCCGGGCCTACACGGACCCTGGGTCTCAGGAGGATCTGTCCGGATTCACCTCGCCCAAGGAGAGCCCCTACGACGACTTCATGCTGGGGCACACCGGCACCTCCATCGGCCTGGCCTGCGGAATGGCGGCCCAGCGGAATGCGACCGGCGGCAAGGACAACATCATCGCCTTCATCGGGGATGGTTCACTGAGCAGCGGGCCGGCTTTCGAGGGGCTGGACTGGGCTGCAGAACAGGGTGGCAACCTGATTATCGTGGTCAATGACAACGAAATGTCCATCGCCGAGAACCACGGGGGGCTCTACAGGAGCCTGGCCGCCCTGCGTGCCAGTGGGGGACGCAGTTCAGACAATCCCTTCCGCGCCCTTGGACTGGACTACCGATACGTGGAGAAGGGCAACCGGATCGAGGATCTGATAGAGGCCTTCCGTCAGGTCAAGGACACCGATCATCCGGTGGTGGTCCATATCCACACCCGCAAGGGCCTGGGGCTTGGGCAGGGCAGTCAGGGGCAGATCGGCCCGACTTCGATAACCCAGAGCGATGGGCAAACATCCCATATGACTCCCTTGCCGGATTTGCCCGCCGAAGGTCCGGTGGAGGCCAACCACTGGCAGGACGGCTTGGACTCCGTGGACCGTCTGCCCAACTCGCGAAAGACCTACGGAAGAATGGCCATGCAGGCCTTGGAGGCCAGATTCCCGCAAGAGCCGGGCCTGGTAGTCATCTCCCCCGCCACGCCGCTGTCCAACGGCATCGATCCCGACTTCCGTCGGCGGGCCGGAAACCACTACCGGGACGTGGGCATCGCCGAATCCCATGCGATAGCCTACGCTGCGGGCATCGCCAAGGCTGGAGGCACCCCCGTGGTCGCCACTTCGGCCACCTTCTTTCAGAGGGCCTACGACCAGATCGAGCAGGAGATGGCCTTGAACGGCAGCGCGGTGACCCTACTGGTTTTCTCAACCGGCGTCGCCAAAACCGATGCCACGCATTCAGGCACGGCCGACATGGTCATGATGCGAGGCATCCCCGGACTGATCTGCCTGGCTCCGACCAGCGGGGCCGAGTTCCTGGATATGCTGGCCTGGGCCACGGGTCCGGCCCGGCGTCCGGTAGTCATCAGGGTGCCCGGCGAGCGCACGCTGGCCACAGAACGGGCAGACAATCCTATAGCGCCGACTGCAAATCCCCCGAAGACCAATGCTGAATGCGAATCGGACGCTGCTCCCTGGGATCACTATCAAATCCTGCAAGAAGGTAAGACCGTAGCCCTGCTGGCTCTCGGCGATGCCCTGCCACTGGGTCGTGACCTGGCTGATTCCTTGAAGGAGACCCTGGGGCTGCAGCCCACCCTGGTGGACCCGCATCGCTATGACCGTTTGGATGAGCAAACCCTGGAGGCCCTGAGATGCACCCACTCCCTGGTGGTCACCATTGAGGACGGTCAGCTGGACGGCGGCTGGGGCCAAGCCGTGGCTGCATACTACGGGCCTAGTCAGGTTCACACCCTGGCCTTCGGAGCGGCCAAGGAGTTCAACGACCGGGTCCCCAAGACCACCCTGCTGGAAAGGTATGACATGACCGTTCCGGCAATGACTCGAGCCATATCGGATGCCCTTACCGACCAGGCTTCATAGATCTGACCCGCCGGTGGACCCAGGCGGGTACAATGAAAGGGTTTGGCCCCGTAGCTCAGCTGGATAGAGCAACTGACTTCTAATCTGTAGGTCGAGAGTTCGAATCTCTCCGGGGTCACCAATCGGACTCCCTGCTTCTGCCCAAGGAGCAAGGATTCTTCGTGTCCTTCTTCATATCGCCATAGCATCATGTGTCACCCATGGACAACCCACGACGATTGCGGTGACAGAGGCAATATGGACAAGCCTGAACGGTTTTCAATGCCAGGCCCTCCCCTTAATCAAGCCCTCTCGGAGATATAATGATACATTCCCACAATGGCATCCACAGGAAAGGCAACCATGAACGATCGGTATCAACCAACAGATCAGCAAGCAGGCGACAACCAAGACCCGGCTCAGGAAAACAATAATGACTCTGGCCACAAGGGATACAGCCAGGAGCCTGCCAACAACAACTACGAGTCCGCTTCCCAACAAGGGAATCCCTCGACAGCTGCCGATGGCTACCCTGATGCGGATCAGTCCTGGCAGGCTTCAAACGCCCAGGGAGGTCCACAGGATCCCTATGGCCAAACCGCATATACTCCTCAATCCAGCGGCACCAGCGGACCGGTCCAAATTCAGCCTTGGCAGCTTCAGACACAATATGTCAGCGGACCCGGCATGTCGAACAAGTCGAAGGTCACGGCGGCCATTCTGGCTTTCTTCCTGGGCGGCTTCGGCATACACAACTTTTATCTGGGCAAGACCGGGCGTGGGGTCGCACAGTTGCTGATCACCATCTTCGTGCTCTTCATCGGCCCTCTCATCTCCTCGGTCTGGGCCATCGTTGAAGGAGCACAGATTCTTGGCTCACATCCAGGTTCGCCTTACCACATGGACGGCAAGGGACTCCAGCTGCAGGATTGAAGACGACAGACGTTGTGTAATCGCGTCACGACACCCGAAGGATGCCATGAGCACCCTTTTCAGCCAGGCTCATGACGTGATTGACTATGGAATAGTCGCCCGGCTGATCGACCTTGAGCTCGACAAATCCGCCTTGGGCCGGCAGCAGAGGAAGGACCTGCGCTCCGGCCGATGAAGCACCGGCGGAATTTGCACCTGTGCCTGCGCCAATCAGGTAGCGGCCCTCGGTCCAGACCGCCTCGAACTGGGTTCCCACGATATGGAAGGACAGCGGCTGGTTGGGTCCGGCATCCAGGACCCAGATGCGGACCCTTTGCCCCTTCCCCAGCTTGAGGGGGTGGGCGTCATATTGAAAGGCCCGTCCGTTGAAGGCCATGATATCCGGGTTCATGCCCGCCACCTTTTCAGCATCGGCTGTCCCTCCGTTGGGCCCCAGATAGATTTCGGACTGGACCAGAACATACTCCGCATTCACCGGTGGCAGGGTGCCGTCATCGACAACCACGGCCCCGTACATGCCGTTGGCTATATGGTTTGACATGGGGTCGCTGCTGCAGTGGTACATCCAAATGCCGGCCCGATCAGCGGTGAAGGTGTACAGGAGCTCCTTGCCTGGCTCTATGTTGCGCATCATGGTCTGCGGAACGGCCGGACCGGCATGAAAATCAATGGAATGACTCATGCTTCCCTTGTTTCTGATGGTTACTTCAAAGGTGTCCCCCACCCGGCCTCTGAGCACCGGACCCTCAGCCAG
The DNA here is from genome assembly GCF_016100645.1 of Bifidobacterium sp. M0353. Lineage (NCBI taxonomy): Bacteria > Bacillati > Actinomycetota > Actinomycetes > Bifidobacteriales > Bifidobacteriaceae > Bifidobacterium > Bifidobacterium sp. M0353. Next base: position 1,103,208 of record NZ_JACFSB010000001.1, read on the forward strand.
AGGCCGTGACCCCTTATCCCGTGGATCGCCCGCGTCGTCGAAGCTCCAGACCGTGCGCTCAAGCCCTGCTGCCACCTGCTCCTTGCGCTCTTTGACCTCCAAAGTGTACTTTCTTGTTCCAGCCTTCCCCTGATCATTCAAGGGTGGAAGAGCCGCCATGGCAGGATCGCTCTTCTCGGCCTGCGACTTGAGCTTGGCTGGTGATGGGACATGGCTTGACGCCGCCTTCCCTACAGAGGACTGACCTTGCTCGGCAACAGTTCCCCCCTTGGTTTTGACCTTGAGCTCCATGCCCATCTGGCGGTGTCCTGCCAACGAGCACCAGCCCAGTGTGTCGCCCCCCAGGACCCCTACGTCGACCGAGACGCTCTTGCCCACCGGAACCGACCCTGTGCTCTTGCCATTGGCGAAAACCAAGTCATGCCGCTGATCTCCGGTGTTCTGAACATTTACAACCAGCCGGTCGCCTGCCTCAATGGTGATGGTATCCGGCACAAAGGCCATCCCCTTTACTCTGATTGAAGCTCGGCTGATGTGACCAGTCGGCTGGACGCTCTTCGATGAAGCCTCCTGGACGCCTCCGGTGGGCGCAGCCCCGACCGAGACGGCCAGCGTCGGCCGCAAGGCCATCAAAACAACGGCGGCCACCAGGACCAGCACTGTAGCCGAGGTGGCAATCAGGTCCATCCGCAGGGCCAGGGTCCCAACATGTTCGGCTTGTGAACCCTCTGGCTGGCGCCGACGGTAGCGCTTGGATGCCAGGACCTGCTTGCCACGAGCAGCCAGGTAGACCACAGTCAGCATCATGGAGAGGATTCCCAGAACATTCAGCAGGTTCCCCACCTTCCACAAGGGCGTATAGAGCCGGATGGCTCCGAGGAGCCTGATCAGCAAACCAACCTGCATAAACGCCCAGGCACCCCAAAGGAGGGGATGGAAAGGCAGAGGCCTGCGAATGACGGAGGGGACGATCATGCAGACATGGGCGATGACCATGGTCATGATAAATCCCACAGCCAGCGCGTGCAGTGCCATGTCGCCCCAGTAGGTGCTGGAATCCAGGGGTGCCAACATCCAGATGAGGGCAGCCAGAAGTCCCCAGGCGTAGGCCGATAGCATGCAGGTACCCATGAATCCTGGCAGGCCGCCATGACGGAAGGTGCCCTTGGCTACGTCGTGACTGGCCATGACCAGGAGGAGCAGACCCAGGGACAGCCCCAGAAGCGGATAGCCGACCGAAGGCGCCATGGCTTGGACCGGCAGCATCAGGACCGCCAGGAGGCTGAGTCCCAGAATCCCCGATTCAAGACGGACATCCGAAAAGACCGCCCTGGCCAGTTCCACCCGCTCACCGACGATGGTCAGAACCAGAAAGAAGAGCCAGGTCGGAGCCAGAACCGCGGCGTCCAATCCTGCAACCCAGCCAGCGGCCCCGACCAGACCAACCAGGGATCCGAGAACCTGTATGAGCACCTCCGCAGAAGGCTGCCGACGCCAGATGGCCAAGTACATGGCTGTCAGGACCAACATGGACAAAGTCCACGGAATGCCGCCAATAAGTTCCACCTTGACCCATGCCGGCGCAGCACCGCAGCTTGAAGCTAGCAGCGACAGCAGGCAGAGCAGGGACCCCAGCAGGCCCAAGGCAGGGGCGAGAAATCCCCAAGCAGGTTTGCCGGATCCGCCGCTACGGTAGGCCACCGCCCTCTCCAGACCAATGGCAGCGCCCAAAAACCCGTAGACCATGAGTCCACCGTGCAGATCCGCCAGAGGAACCCTACCTGAGGGGTGTATCAGATCCGCGCGGATCAGCGCCGCAACCAGGCCAAGCAGTGCAGCCAGACCAGCGCCGATGAGGAGGGCCATCCTGGACCTGGGCAAGGCCGTCCTGCCGCCGGACTTGCGCATCTTTGGGTCATTGTGCATGGGTCTGTCCGCCTTGTCTGGGTTGATAATTGATTTGATAGTTATACAATTTAATCGATGAGTCAGGAAATTCAAGCCCGTAAACAACTGGTCCAAGCCCACGGCAAGCGCAGAAGCGGTGAGGAGATCCGCTCCGCAATCTTGGATTATCTGCATATGGCGGCCGAACAGACCGGCACAGGTCTGACCGCACAGCAGATCGGAGCTGCCTTTGGCATCCATCCGACGACCGCTCGTTTCCATCTTGAACATCTGGTCGAACAGGGCGAAGCAGTCCGCCGGAGAAACGACAGCGATGGTCAATCAGCCGGACGGGGCAGACCGCCTGTCATCTACTCCCCCACATCCACAAACCACACCCAGGAGGATATGATCTCCTCGCTCTGCATGGCTCTGGAAACCGCCTGCCCCGATACTGGCAGTAGGGATAGGGCTGCACTGAAAGCAGGTCAGGCCTGGGGCCGTGCCCTGGCCAGACAAAGCAGGGGGAATGCAAAAAAGGGTGTGTCATCGAGCATGAAGCAGACACTGTTGAACACTTTGGCCACCCTGGGGTTTGCTCCGGTTACGGCAGAACCGGATTCAGCGAGTCTGTATCTGACCTCATGCCCCTTCTTGGACAGCGTCAACGCCCATCCCATTATCTGCACAATCCATCTGGGTATGGTCCAAGGAATCGTGGAGGGCAGCAGCAAGGCGGCCAAGGATCAAAAGGCCCGTGTATTGCTGAAACCCCTGTCATCGCCAAAAGGATGCTTCTTGAAAGTAGCGAAAGTGGACAACAAACCAAGGAGGAAAGTAAAGCAATGACCTACGTGATTGCCCAGCCCTGCGTGGACGTCAAGGACAAGGCCTGCGTGGACGAATGCCCGGTGGATTGCATCTACGAGGGCCCCAGGAATCTATACATCAACCCCAACGAATGCATCGACTGCGGCGCCTGTGAGCCGGTCTGCCCCGTGGAGGCGATCTTCTACGAAGAGGACCTGCCAGAGGAATGGACCTGGTTCAAGGATGCCTCCGAAGACTTCTTTGCCCAGGTCGGTGATGCCGGCGGCGCCCAGGCCCGGGGACCCTATGATCACGACCATCCACAGGTCGCCGCCCTGCCCCACCAGGATAACTTCGTCTGCATCCAGGCGGAATCACGCGGCCAGCGCGCGGTCTGGGTACGCAAGGACCAAACGGAATGAAGGCCGGTTCAAGCCAGGACGGTCACCTGGTCTTCCCTGACTTTTTGGACCGCCCTGTGGATCAGGCCGCCCGGATGCTTCTGGGCTGCCTGATCATCCGGGACTACGAGTCGGAAGGTGAACAGGCCAGGGTTCGGATCGTGGAAACCGAGGCCTACGATCAGAATGATCCGGCCAGCCATGCCTATCGCGGGCGATCGGCCCGCAACGATGCCCTTTTCGGCCCCAGCGGACACATGTACGTCTACTTTACCTATGGAATGCACTACTGCATGAACGTCTCCTGTCAGGAGGACGGATTCGGCGCCGGGGTACTGATTCGAGCCTGCCAGCCAGTGCAGGGTCTGGATCTTCTACGCAGCCACAGGCACGGCAGTCACCCGGATCGGGAACTAACCAACGGCCCCGCCAAGCTCTGCCAGGCATTGGACATAGACAAGCGTAACTACGGCCATGACCTCAGGAAACCGCCCATACGCCTGGCAGCCGCAGGGCTGAATCAGGACGAGACCATCACGGCAACCCCGCGAATAGGCATCTCCCATGCCAAAGAGACCCTACGACGGTTCGTCATCACCGGTAACCGCTACCTGTCGCGATGAAAGGACGGAATCCTATACTTCTGATTTCTACAGCCTAAAAGGTGGCTATTGCTCAATGTAGCGGGATTCAACACAGCTCTGGAAGCGGACAAGCGAGAGAATGACAGCAGCCAGCAGAGCGATGATCAGCATGCCTATGAAACTGCCTGTTACCGGATCCAGACCAAACACTGATGAAAAAGCCTTGAAGGCCCAGGTGGATGCCGTAAAACCGAGGCTGGTGGTGGCCGAAAAGATTCCCATTACCAGTGGATAGCGCTTGCGTGGAGTCAGATTGGACAGGAGGAAGGGGCAGGTAGCCATATTGATGGCACTGCCCGAACCAACCAAAAAGGCCGATAAACAAACCAGCGGGAAGGAGCGGGTGGTCAGGAAGAGCAGGGCACCCAGGGCCATCAGAAGGAAGGCGACCGGAATGGTCCATTGTCGACAAATCCGCTTGATGGCGTTGATGCTAAGCCCGATGACGACCGAGGAACCCGTGTTGAACATCAGGGCCACCCCGGCTGCGCTGGTGCCGCCCAGACCGTACTTGGCTATGTAGACCGCGAGCTTGTTGTACAGGACCGCGACCAGGAAAATGCTCAGAAACCCGATGAGAATACAGGAAATTGTAGCCCACCAGCATTGTCCTCTTTTCTGGGAGCACGATGCCTTAGAACCTACGGCCTTTTCCGACTCCTCCTCGACGGCACCGACACCGGGGACCATGAAGATGACCAAGACCAGGGCAGGCAAGGCCAGGAAATAGAGCCAATAGTTGTGCAGCCATCCTCCCTTGGCCAGAACACCACCCAGAGCAAGAACCAGCATGGAAGAGCCATCCTGAACAGCCAAGACCAGCCCCATCAGCGCCGCCAACTTCTTCCCGCGGAAGAACCTGGCCGACAGACTGGGGAGAACAGTAGTGGCGATACCTACGCCGAACCCGACGACCAGAGCGAACAGGAGCAGCTGGCTTACGCTGCTGTGCACGAAAAGGGGCATCAAGCCACCCAGTGCGACACACAGGCAGCTGATGCAGCCGGCGGTTCTGAAACTCATTCTGGTCAAGAGCTGACCGAATAAAAGGGCGGAAACTATGGCAGCCGAAGAGCCGATGGAAACCACCGACTCAACGGTGGAAGGATCAGCATGAGGAAAGGATGCCTGAATGGCCGCTACGGAAGGGGAGATAATGGAGTCAAACCGCGACATGACGGCCAAGGCCATGATTCCGACCAGAACCCCAAGATTCCGTCTGGCCAATACCCCTGTGTCCTTGGACTTAGACGTGCCTTGGGCCGGTTCCATCGTTCTTGCCTCCTTCTCAATATCAGCGGCACCATTTGGTTGATGGAGGGCAGTCTACTCCAGCAGCAGAGCCATGCCAACCAAAACAACCAGGAAAAGCATATTAAGTGATGTATAGATCTTCAGATAATCGCCCTTCCTGTCAGGATACTGCTTGACTACAGCCTTGTAGGAGATCAGCGAGGCCATTGAAGCGACCAGGGTTCCGAGCCCGCCCAGGTTGGTGCCCAGAATGATCGAGCGCCAGGCTGTCGAAAAACCTGAGACCAGGAGGGCTGTGGGCACATTGCTGATGACCTGGCTGCACAGGACCGAGGTAATCAGAGGGTGGATATTGACCAGACCACTGACCAGATTATAAAACTGGGGAATCCTTCTGGCATTGCCGATGAAAATGAAGAAAGCCACGAAGGTCAGCAGCAGTCCCCAATCCACATGAAGATAGACCCGCCTGTCGCAGATCAGAAAGGTCACCGCTACCACCAGGACCATGGCCCACTGGGGAATCAGCTTGGCCACACCCAGCAGGCAAACAAGGAAAAGGAATAGATAGAGGGTGATGCGCCATCCGCTGGACCGCTGCATCTCCTTCACCTGAGGCTGTATCCCCTCCTCCCTGGGTGCTAGTATGCTGCGGCGAATCTGCTGCGGATCCATCCCCTCGAACTTGTTCAGATGCTGATTCCTGAAGGCGAACCAGCAGCACAGGAAGAGCATCAGGGCTGCAGCCAGGGCGTAAGGGGCCATGAGGAGCAGGAATTCACCAGTAGGCATCTCGGAGCGGGCCTTGAGATATAAGTTGTGAGCGTTGCCGATGGGGGTCAGCATGCTGCCTACATTGGCACCCAGGGTCATCAGGGTGACGATCAGCAGGGCATGGTTTTCCAGACCAGCCATGATGAGAACAGCGATGGCAAAAGGCACGAAAGTAACCAGGGCCACATCATTCGTGATGAACATACTGGAGAAGAAAGGCAGAGAAACCAGGACCAAGGCCAGGCCCCGCACCGAGCGGACACGACTCAGCAGGCCGGCTCCGATGGCATGGAAGACCCCGATGCGCTGAAATCCGCAAACCACCATCATCAGGGATCCCAGCTGGGTGAGGGTATTGACGTGGATGTAACCCAGATATTGCCGGTCGGGAGGAATGAGGATGCAGGATACGAGAGCGATGACTGCAGCGACGACCAGGACGGTCTCGTTTTTCAGCAGTCCGATCACCCGATGTTGCATGGTCACCTCCGGCGAACGAATTCCTCACTTAGTTTACGCGCCGGCCCATGGCTTACAGGACCTCTCCTGGCGCTATTTTCCGCTGCTGAGCCTACGGTCGGAACACTTGCGAGCTACTGGCTGCTAGCCTGTCCCGCCCCGACTTTTGCCCTTGGTCGGATACGCATAAAGTCGGATGCCCGTAAAGCATGGAAAGGGGACCCGCGGATAGGTTGTATTCGCAGGGCCCCCATCAGTTGTCAATATTACTTGTCGTCCATTCGTTCCGGATCGGGGATCAGATAGGACAGAGCCAGGGCAATCAGCACCAGCACGCCGCCGCCGATCATGGCCGCCACATAACCGATACGGGCTCCCCCGGACGCCGCCAGGCCGCTCATGAATGCGTAGAGGACCGCATAGCTCAGGCCCGAACCCAGATTGAAGGCTCCGGCGTTGAGTCCCGGCAGATAACCGGTGTTGTCCGCAGGGGACAGGACCACGCCCAGCCCGTTGAGCATGATGTTGGCCGTCCCCGCATAGGAGACGCCCAGTATCAGGGAGAGCACCACCAGGCTCCAGATACTGGGAACCAGGCAGACGTAGATGCCGAAGACCAGTCCCAGCACGCTGACCAGCTGACCCACCCTCAGAACCTTGAGGTAGCCGAAGCGCGAGGCCAGCATACCGGCAACCGGGCCGAAGACCAGACCTACAAGGGCATAGGGGGTCAGCGTCGCGAAGGAGACGATGCTGGCCTTCAAACCGACGCCGACCTCGCCGTCCTGGGCCAGGGCCGGAACAATCCCGTTCATGATGGCGAAGACACCGACCATGGTGGTGAGAGTCGTCAGCAGAAGGCCCCAGGTGCGCCGCTGCTTGAGGTAGGTGGTGGTGACCATGGGTGCCGACGTGGTGCTTTCGACTTTCCAGAAGATCATGAAGAAGACCGCAGCAACCAGGATCTCGACGACCACCAGGATCCAGCGCGCCTGGGCCAACTTCTCGACTTCATTGATGGCCAAGTAGGCCGCCAGGAAGGCGATGCAGAGGAAGACCACACCGGCCCAGTCCATGCGGGGACGATCGTCTGCATAGCTCTCACGGGCGAAGAGGGCCACCAGGAGTACGGCGATCACGGCGATGGCCACCATGAACCAGAAGACCGAGCGGAAGCCAAAGGTGCCGGCCAGCCAACCGCCCAGTATGGCATCCACACCGCCGATGCCGCCGTTGACCGCCGTCAAAATGGCCATAAGCTTGGCGTATCGGGCCTCATCGGTCACCTCGGCGTGCAGCATGATCAGGGTCATGGGTACGACCGGACCGGCCACCCCCTGAATGACGCGACCAATCATGAGCATCGTCACATTGGGAGCCAGAGCGGAGACCACACATCCCAGCGCCGTCAGGCTCAGCATGCCCAACAGCACCTTCTTGCGGCCGGCCAGATCGCCCAGCCGAGGCAGGAAGAGGGAGAAGACCGCACAGGAGGTGAAGAACACCGTCTGGGTCAGCCCGATGCTGGAGCTGCTGGCATTGAGCTCGGTCCCCATGGTCGTCAGGGCCGGCGAGAGCATGGAGGCATTGAGCTGGAAGGCGAAGACGGCGGCCATCAGTGCCGTCATCAAGGCGACGATGGAAGAGCCTGAGCCGCCACCGGTTGTGGCAGCGGGCTTGTCGGTCTTGGACGAGGTTGTGTTCGAAGTCTTCATCGATCTCATCCAATCGCGGTGATGGCCTTGACCACCAGGTCCCAGAATCCCTGGAAGTCCAGCTTGACGGCCACCTGGGTGTGGCAGTCCTCGGCAGAGGGCTCCGGGCCGCGCAGATCGGCCACGGTCATCCCGCAGGTCAGGTCCCCGCGCAGCTCCACATCAACCGGGCAGCGACGGGTGCTCACAATAGAGGGGTCGATCAGATAGGCCACAGTGCAGGGATCATGCACCGGCGGGTCCACGAAGTCCTGGTTGTCCTGGTAGGACTTGCGGAAGAAGTCCATCAGCCCGCTGACGAAGTGGGCCAGATCGGTGCCGATGCCCTCGATGCGCTGCTGAACCTCCGGTGTGCACAGGGCCTGATGGGTCAGATCCAGCCCCACCATGGTGACCGGCCAAGGCTCATTGAAAACGATATGAGCAGCCTCGGGATCCACCTTTATGTTGAATTCGGCGACAGCACTCCAGTTGCCAACATGGTAGCCACCGCCCATGAGCACGACCTCGCGGACGCGGTCGACAATGCGGGGCTCCTTGCGGACAGCCATGGCGATGTTGGTCAGGGGCCCGGTGGGGACCAGTGTCACTGTGCCGGGCTCCTCGCGCATGATGGTTTCGATGATCCAATCGACTGCATGGCCGGGATCCAGGGGCCGGGTAGGCTCAGGCAGCTCGACACCGTCCAGGCCGGTCTGGCCATGGATGGAAGCAGCCACCTCCTGAGGACGCACCAACGGCCTATCGCATCCGGCATGGACCGGCACCTGGCGCGCATGTGCCTTCTCCAGCACAGCCCTCGCATTATAGGTAACCTTGTCCAGACTCTGGTTGCCGCCAACCGTAGTCACTCCGATCAGGTCGATCCGCGGATCGCCTACTGCCAGAAGGATAGCCACCGCATCGTCATGACCTGGATCGCAGTCCAGGATGATCTTGCGCGTCGTCATATACTCGCCTACGCCTTTCTCATGAATATGTCCTGGGCCATTGACCATGGCCCAGGACATGATACCGCTGATTGGCATTCAATCGATGTAGGCGCGTTAGACCGGTCAGTCCCGGACCTGGGCGAACCCACCCACTGCCCAGGCCAGTCGGTTCCGAAGCTCGGGATCCACCGCGAATAGCCCCAATCCGTGCACCCCTCGTTTGAGCAGCACATTGAACTCGTGCCGAAGATTATCCACAGGATTCATCTCCGGCTCCGACCGCTGATTGGTCGCCAATGTATTGCAACTGAGCTTCGACTCGAATTCGACCTTTCCATTCCTGTAAGTGACCGAGGGCCCGATGATGACCCCCGCATAGTTGAGGTCAAAACCTTGGATGGTGAAGATGGAGCCCACCTCATCAATGGTGAAAGGCAACTCGGCCCAGGCGATCCGGTGATTCGCAGTGGAGTTTCCCTGCGCCTCATATAGCTCGTAATTCCAGGGCATGGCGAATTCACCATCCCCGTCCTGCCCCTCTTCGGCCCACACCCACTGGCCTGAATCCTCTTGGCGCAGTACAACCTGCCAGTGTCTGGAGGGATTCTGTGGATCCGGGTGATTCCTGCTGCTGTAAGGCCAGTCATAGGTGGCCAGAAGTCGGCAGAGGCCCAAGGAGCCCTCGCCTCTTTGCTCCTGGTCCTTTTGACGGATGAACTTCCTCAAATCCTTAGGCGAATCAAAAACCTTGATCTCGTAAGTATGCTCCCAGGGATCCGGACGCAGTGGACCGATGACGCCATCCTTGGCTGTCATCCGATCCAGCCAGGCGCATGTTGCGGGATCAGCCTGAATGCGCATCTGTTGATCCAAGCGAACATGACTGACTTGGAAGGTATCCTCGCGTACATGCTGACCGTCCCTTGACCTTTCGCGGATGAGCATGGGGCGCGAGAAGGTCTTGTCATGTTCGGAACCCGTCAATCCCAGAAGCCGACTTTCCTGGGCATCCACGAACTGGGATCCGCGCAAGACCTGTTCCGGGTCGAAGACCACGATGGCTACTTTTGCCCGCCGCAGAATGTCATAGAGCTGGTTGCCTCCGGAGTAGCTCTGCGACCCTTGCGTCAGCAGCAGGTGCGCCTCGTCAATCAGCACCACATCCGCCTGAGCATCGACGCTATTCATGGGGTCCGCCGCCCTGCCTGTAGACCGACCATTTCGATTGGTGTGCTTGCTGAACCGGTTGATGAACTGGACAGCGCCAACCACGCACTGGCCGCGTTTCTTTTGCAGTCCCAGCTTCAGAGCCATTTGATTGTATACATTAGCCTGCTCGGCCTGGTTAACAATGATGTAGGAACGCTGCCTGGCGTTTGCCGAACGGTTATCGTCCTTACCGTTCAAATTCCCGTAGATGCCATATCTGGCACATATCTGATAGAAGAGATGGCTGAGCAAAACAGTCTTGCCCGTCCCTGACATGCCCTGAACGACAATGACCTGGGTACGTGCCTTGTCATTGATTCGAACCGGGCCTATGGATTCTGTCATCGAGTGGAAACCCTCGTCACGGTTTTGAATAATGACCGACTCCAGCACATGCAGAACAGCCTCTTCAGCCCGCCGTTGTTCGTCGGTGAGTTTGCGGAAGGGCGAGGCCTTGAACAGGGCAGAGTCCAGGATGGCCTTCTCTTCCGGGAACAGATCGGGCTCCATTTCGTGCAGGGTCTGCCAGGCCTTGGAAAAGATGCTGTCGAACTCATCGCTGGTGTAATACATATCCTGAGCGTTGGTTCTACGGTTCATAACCAGCTTGACCGCGTCTACGCTCTGCATATACCCCATCAACCGATTTTCCATATCCAGCGTCAGGGACTTATTGAAGTGGCGATCACCGATGATGTACTGGCAGACCCTGTCCTGATGATTGCGCATGAATCGCACCAGGCGTTCCCAATCCGTTCGTGTACGTGGATCCAGCTCGATGTGCTGCCTGGTTCGAGAACGGATGTCGTTGGTTTCCCCGACGTAAACCACATAAGGTGGCCCACCGCCATGCTTTTTGCTGCTGTCCCTTTCGTCGGCAGAGACAATATATACAGTGGGATAGCGCAGGAACAGCTCCTCAAGCAGCCTCCCCTCCAACTTACTGCCCTGACTGCCAACGGCTTTCGCCTGCTTGTACTCAGCGATGGCCTTGGAAAAATCCTCATCCCTAAAATTGCCATAGGGCAGAGTCATCACCACAGGCTGCGGCGCACTTGATGAATCCATGATTTTCACTATGCCACGAACCCATACCAAACTGATGCAAGGAGAGCCGACTGATAGGCTCGGAATCATGATCAGCAAGGAAACGGAAACAGCGGTGATGGATTTTGTGCACGAGCGCGACTGGGATCAATTCCATACGCCCGCAAATCTGGCCAAATCAATCTGCATCGAAGCCGCCGAGCTCTTGGAATGCTATCAGTGGGGGGATGATCCCAGGGACGGAGATGAAGGCCACGTTACCGACGAACTGGCTGACGTGCTCACCTATTGCATCCAGCTGGCGGATCGGCTGGATCTGGACATGGATCGAATCATCTTGGACAAATTGCAAAGGACGGCCGACAGATATCCGGTGGCAACCTCGCGTGGCTCCAGCCGAAAATACCGACCGCTGCAGTAGGCGGATCAATTCAGCAAGTCTGCGGAGCCGGCAACCCCGATTGCCCGAGTCGCTTGGCGATCAGTGCGGACAGATCATCCAAGGTGACTCCAACATAGCTATCTATGGAAGCGAACTGAGGGCCTGATGAGGTGTCGACCGGGTTGGTGCCGGTATAGGCTACAGTGGTGGCTCCTGATGCCACAGCCGAGGTGATACCGGTCAAGGTATCTTCGAAAGCCAGGCAGGATGCCATCAAGTCAGGGCTGTTGATGCCCACCAGACCGGCCGCATGCAGATAGGGGGCAGGATCGGGCTTCTGGGCCAGCCCATCATCCCCGCAAACATAGTCGGCAAAAGCCCCCTCGGGTGCCTTGGCGACCACAGCCTGAGCCATGCGGCGTGGCGAAGTAGTGACCAGAATCGAAGGGATGCCAGCCTCAACCAGGTCTGTCAGGATGGCACGAACCCCTTCGATCCATGGCATGTGACGCTCCTCCATGGCGATTACCCCATCGATCAACAAATCCGGAATCTGGTCCTCAGGAAGGTCAAGACCACGCTCCCGCATTAACCTTGCCACTTTGGTGAGAGGTTTGCCGGAAGCCTGCCAGCCCATGTCGGCATTCCAGTCTCCCCCATGCTCGCGCACCAGATCGACCTCCGCCTGATGCCAGTAGGGCTCTGAATCGATCAGGGTTCCGTCCATGTCCCAAAAGACCGCGAGCGGTCGGCGACTCACAGCAGACCGGGCTTTGTCAGTCGACCCGGCACGACTTTCCTCCATTTGATGCTCCATGTTCATGCATTCACCCTATCGGCAGGGCTTGTCTTGACAATGGTGCCACCCAAATTACTTGGCATGAAGATCAGGCCACGGATCAGGCAACAGCTCATCCAGACTCACATTAAGCACTTGGGCAACTGCCATGATGTTGATCAAACTGGGATTGGCCGGACTCCCGGGTCGCGACTGGCCATGCTCCAACTGTTGGTATGCGAACCGGGAAAGGTTGGCAGTGTAGGCGACGAACTCTTGGCTGTAGTGCAGAGCCGTCCTTCTGCGTTGTATGTTCATGCCCATTATTACGGCGTATTCCGCCCATCCACTTGGTACTTGAGAATGTGCCACAGAGCCAAGAAAGAAACCAGAGACAAATTGTCGTGCCTTACCGGTAATACTATATCAGTAAGGCATTACTGGTTATTTAAACGAGAGACAAATACCGTGCTCTGTCTTACACCAAAATTGGGTCTGACGTAGTTCAAGCTACTGCCCTTCTTCCTTGTAGCCTACGGAACCACATCGGTCTTCATCAATAGTCTGAATTACTCCACCTCATTCGGGAGGAACCCGACAGCCAACATAGGTCTGCTGGCATTCTTCAACATGCTGCCGGCCCTGCTTATAGCTGTAGTTGGATACGGGTATTTCTTCGTCACTGGAGTCAACGGCCTGTTCGGTAACAACACACAGATACCGGATTGGATGCTGACACCCTTGGTCCCGCTGGCTGTCATGCCTCTGGTGTCCCGGGCGATCTACCGTCACACCAGAAATCCCTATCTGGGTGGCATCATTACCGCGATCATTGTCACCGTGATGACCTGCATCAACTCACAGATATCATTCCCCGCCTGACGGGGAGACCACACCTAACCTAAGTCCTTCCTGCCCCTGTCTACAAGCAAAACTTCGACAAGGACAGGGAGGATCAACTTATTGGACCACCAGTTCACTCGGCGTTGCCGAAGACCTGGTTGCGCAATTCGTTGCGCTGGGTCTCGTACTGGGTGAGCTGACCAAGAAGGTCGAACTTCTCCTGACCGTCGGGCAACTGATTCATCCGGTGCCTGGCCGAGGCAATCAGCCGCATGTATGTGGCGTCCAGCAGTCTTGCCAGCAGCTCGGAGGCATACTGACGCTCCTCCGGGCTAGGCTGCTTCAGCTGAACATCCGCGTCCTCGGAGCCCACGCCCTGATTGTCCCCGTTGTCACTTTTCTTGGAGCCCGGTCCTGTGCCCCTCTGCCTATCCTCATGCTTATCCAAATTCAGCGGCAAGGGCATGACGGCCAGCTCGTTGATGGCTGACTCCAGCATGGGCCCGCCTGCCTTGGTCAAATTATGCATCCACAATCCCTGGGGCGTCTTCCTGTCGGGCAGCCCTCCGGCGGCCTGCACAGCCCGATAGAGCGAGCGGAAGATCGGAACCTCGAAACTGTCCGGACTCAGCTGGCCGAAGGCATCCGACCCGACCGCTCTGGGAATCTGGATAAGCACGCCCATGAACTGCTGCTCGCAAATGAAGACCGAATCATCGATGTGATGATAGCCCTGTCGGAGGGCATCCTCACGCTGTACCCTGCGGCGTCGCATGGCATCGTCACTGCCATGGCCCGCGCGACCCTCCGATTCGCCCGCACCGCGGTGAGGAGTGCGGACCGCATAAGCATCCTGGTCCTTCACATGCAGCTTGCGACGGGCCCTGTTGACCTCCTGGCGCAGCAGATCCAGATCCACGCCGATTTTTCTGGCGGTCTTGCGGGTATAGGCCCCCACCAGGGAGCGATCCCTGATCTGGGCCAGGATGGGTGCAACGGCCTTGACCGCACCCATCTGTCCGGTGGTGTACTGGGTGTCGAACATGGCCACAGCGGTGTCGATGACGAAGTCGTACAGCGGTCGGGCATGCTCCACCAGGGATCGCACGGCCTCATCGCCATATTGGATGCGCAGATCACAGGGATCCAGATTCTCCCGGGCCACCGCCACGAAGGTCTGCGTCAGAAAGCTCCCGTCAAGGCCGAAGGCGTGCAGGGCGGCCTTCTGTCCGGCTGCATCCCCGTCGAAGGTGAAGACCACCCGGGAGCCTTGGACCGGCCCCACCAGCTGGATGGCGCCAAGGGCGTCGTCGGAGATGAGCCGGCGGACGATCTTGGCATGGTCCTCGCCGAATGCGGTACCGCAGGTGGCTACAGCCGTGTCGACGCCGGCAAGGTGACAGGCCATGACGTCGGTGTAACCCTCAACGATGACAACCTGCCGCTTTTTGACGATGGCGTCCTTGGCCAGATCGATGCCGTAGAGCACCTGGTTCTTGCGGTAGAGCTGGGTGTCAGGCGTGTTGATGTACTTGGCGTTGATTCCGTCGTCCTCGTAGAGCTTGCGAGCGCCGAAGCCCAGGGTCCGGCCCGTGGAATCCCTGATGGGCCAGGTAACCCTGCCCCGAAAGTAGTCGTAGACTCCCCGCTGCCCCTGCCTGGCCAGCCCGGCATCCAGCATCTCCTGCTGGGTGAAACCCTTGGTGGACAGGTGGCGAACCAGGTTGTCCCATCCGCGTGGGGCGTATCCGCAGCCGAAATGGGCGCTGTCAGCCTGGGAGAAGGTCCTGCCCGCCAAGAGCTTTCGCGCGGCCAGCGCCTCCTTGCTCATGATCTGCGAGACGAAAAACCGCTGGGCCTCCTCGTTGGCCTCCAGCAACCGGGAACGTTTGGACCCGCGACGCTTGTCCTGACGGGAGTTTTCGTAATGCAGCTCGATCTGGTACTTGTCAGCCAGGATCTCGACGGCATCGCCGAACTCGACGTTCTCCTCCTGCTCAACATAGGTGAAGACATCGCCGCCCAGACCGCAACCGAAGCAGTGCCAGACCCCCATGGAAGGACGCACCGAGAAGGAGGGCGACTTTTCGTCATGGAAAGGGCACAGGCCCATGTAAGTGCCGGAACCGGAGGGCTTCAGGGTCACGCTTTCGGATACGATCTCATACAAATCGGCCTTGGCTCTGACCTTCTCGATGTCTTCCTTCTTGATCATTCCGGACATGACACCCAGCCTACCGGGCCAGGGCGATGTGTTGCGCCCGGCATAAATGCCGCTGGCCTAGGGGCAGACCAGGGAATGCAGGGCCAGCGCCGAACCGTCGGTCAGGGAGGCCACCTGGTCGATGGCCACCCTCAGACGCTCCGCATCCGAACCCGCCTGGCGCCAATCCTCCAGGAAGACATCCTCCAAGGCATCAGAGGGGGCTGGCGAGTCGGCCATCATCACCTCGACCAGGTCGGTCACGATTTTCAGCTGCTCAGCGTGGAAGGGCTCCTTCTCACGAGGAGCCATGACGAAGTAGACAGCGATCCCCTTCAAGGCCACAATCTCATAGGAGGTCCGGGGAGGAATGACCAGCCCCGCCGAGTACCTGGTCAGAGGACCTTGGCCGTGGCGGCTTCGGGTGGCCTCCTCTACAGAGTCGGCAAAGCGGCCAATCAGATAGCTGGTTGTGTTCTTCAAAGTAGCCAGGGCCCGGCGTGAACCATCGAAGCCCGTCGGCAACATGCCACGGACAGCCTCCAGGGCTCGGACCAGCTGGTCGGCATCCCAGCGGTCGCCATACCAGGATCGGGCGGCCCGGACCACGCCATCGATGATTCGAGGCTCAGCCAGTCGCTCAGGCATGAAGGAGCCGACTACGATGGCATCCTCCACGTCGTGGACGCTGTAGGCGATGTCATCAGCCAGGTCCATGACTTGGCACTCCATAGGCGTGCTGGCCTGAGGCGCCCCCTGCTTAAGCCAATGGAAGACCTCCCGGTCGTCGGGATAGACGCAGAACTTGGCGGTCCTCTCCCCCTTGGGATGAGCCGAGGCCTCGGCCAGGGTCCAGGGATATTTGACCGCAGCGTCCAGGGCGGCCCTCGTCAGGTTGACTCCTGCTGAACGTCCGTCCGGATGGAAGACCTTGGGCTCCAGTCTGGTCAGCAGTCGGAGGGTCTGCGCATTGCCCTCGAACCCCCCAATATCCGAGGCCAGCGAGGACAGGGCACGTTCGCCGTTGTGGCCAAAGGGCGGATGACCCAGGTCATGGGCCAGACAGGCGCAGTCCACCACATCGGGGTCGCAGCCCAGCATGGTCCCAATCTGCCGACCGATCTGGGCCACCTCCAAAGTATGGGTCAGCCGTGTGCGGGCAAAGTCGTCAGTGCCGGCGACCAGGATCTGCGTCTTGGCCCCCAACCTACGGAGCGCCGAAGAATGGACCAGACGCGCCCGATCCCGTTCGAAGGGAGTCCTGCCGCTGGTCTTTGGAGGCTCTGGAGCCCACCGTTCCTGATCCCGGGCGGAGTAGCCCTCGGCCAGCAGGCGGGATCCGCCCTCCTCGTCAGTGCCCATCAGGCCCGTCCGCTCCGTTCAGTCCAGATTGTCCACGACCACCACTTCAGTGGGCACATTGCCCGCCGTGGCCTTGGAGTAGGGGCAGAGCTCTTGGGTGCGTTCCACCAGGCGGGTGGCCAGATCACGATCGACGCCGGGCAGGCAGACCTCGATCAGAGCCTTGATACCGAAGGACTCGCCTTGGTCGCCAAGGGAGATATGGGTACGTACCCTGCTCTGGGCCAGCTTGGTGGCCGGCACGCGCAACTCCTTGCCGGCCAGTCCCATGGCTCCCTGGAAGCAGGCGCCCCAACCGATGGCGAAGAGCTGTTCGGGGTTGGTGCCCTGGCCCTTGCCCCCCATGGCCTTGGGTGTGTCCAGGTCCAGGGAGAGATCGGGCTCGTGGCTGTCCGCATGGCCCTCACGGCCACCGGTGATGTCAGCTACGGCTGTGTATGAGATATTGCTTGGTTCATTTCCTGAATATGTAGTCATAACCTCATCTCACCACTTATATTGCCCCTTGACAAGGCCCCAAGCCTGGGTTCGACCTGTGATAGTGGTCTCAAAATCGTGGTCTTAAAGAATCGATTCAGAGGCAATCAGGTGCAGGTCGGAGGGGTTGACCACCTCATGCACGCCCAGGTAGAGCCGTGGAATCCTACTACGCAGGCAAGTGAAGACCTCATAGCTGATGGTGTCGGCGGCCCGGGCCCAGTCATCAGCAGTTGGCTCAGCCCGATTCTCCCCCTGGCCTGGCCCAAAGAGAACAACGGTATCGCCCTCGCGCACTCCCAAGTCAGAGGCCATGCCTTCTAGATCAAGTACACACTGGTCCATGCAGACCCTTCCAGCGACGCGAACCAACCTGGGCCCTTGAAGAGTCATCAGACGGACGGGGCCGCCCAAGTGGTCCCGGCCTATAGCACCCTCCCGGTCGAAGCCCGAGGCTGACCGATGGATTCCGTCGGCGTAGCCCAGGGGCATGATGGCCGTGCTTGTCGGCTGCTGTGTCAGATAGGTGCGTCCATAGGATACGCCATGACCGGCCGGCATGTCCTTGACGGTGCCGAGCTGGGCCTGAAGGGTCATTGCCGGACGCAGACCATAATCGGCCGAAACCCCCATGGAGGGATCGGGCTCGTATCCATACAGGCCGATGCCCGGACGGGTCAGGTCGTAACGTATCCCGGGACGGGTGAGTGTGGCGGCGGTATTGGCCAGATGCCGGATTTCGGGTTTCATACCTGCGGCCGTCATCCTATCGGAGAACTCCTCGAAGAGGGCGATTTGCTCGTCAGTGGACGACACGAACTCGTCCACGCCAGGCATGTCGGCCACCGCCAGGTGGCTGAAAAGCCCCACAGGCTCCAACAGACCCTGGGCGGCCAGACGGGAGAGCTCGCGCAGGGCATCCCCGAAGGTTTCGGGAGTAAAACCGTTGCGTCCGAAGCCGGTGTCCACCTTGATGTGGACGCGGGCAGGCCTGCCGACCTGATCTGCCGCCTGCGCCGCCATGTCCATGGTCTTCAGGGAACCAACACCCAGGTCGATGTCAGCCTGAATCAGCTGATCGAAGGGGGCGCGATCCCCGTTGAACATCCAAGACAGAATCCGGGAACGGTCGGGGCCGATGCCTGCACGACGCAGACGCAGGGCCTCGCTGGACTGGGCCGTGCCCAGCCAGGTGGCCCCGCCAGCCAGTGCAGCCAGGGCAACAGGGATGAGCCCATGGCCGTAAGCATCGGCCTTGACCACACCCATGACTGCAGCACCGGGGTTCGTGGAATGAACCAGCTTAACCAGGGTGGCCATATTGGCCTTCAAGGTCCGCAAGTCCACGATGATCTGCCCAGGATAGGCCCGAAGAGCTTGCTCGTAATGCCGCTGGCCCTCGGGCCCGGAGAACTGCCATGCCGGTGCTGCACTCAAAGTCATGGCTCCATTGTGCGACGGCGCTGCGACGGTCGGTACCCGCCCTCAGACAGTTACCAAGCGCTTGGCAGCCCTTTCGCGCTCAGCCAGGTCAAGGGGACGATCGTGTCGCTGGTAGGCCACCCGCACGTTCTCGATCTCCTTGTTCTCGGGCATGATGATGTTGCCGCAGCGGGTGAAGCCGTGAGTCTCCAGGATGTGCTGCATGGCATAGTTCTTCAGTCCCGTATCGGCGCGGATGTTCTCGTACCGGCGCATGCTCCAGTCAAGCAGGTCCCCGGCCGCGTGACGCCCCAGTCCCGAGGCAGCCACCCGATGGATGGTGGTATAGGGCCGGTCGTCAAGCCAGCTGCCATCAATGACCTTATAATCGGGTTCCGGGTCATGGAAGAGAGCAAAAACACCGATGATGCGCTCGTGACTGCCCTTATGCTCGTCCAACTCAGGTTCAGGGTAGACGGGATCCTCAGGGATTTGATCCATACCAGCTGCATCGTCAACCAAGAGCATGGTGTGACCCCCGGCGATGTCCTCGCGGATGCGTTCGGGCAGGGGGTACTTGTCCCCCCACTGACGGGGGTTGCCGGTCTCGGCCATCCGCTTTCTGGCGTAGGCGTAGACGGGCATGATCGCCTCAAAGTCGTCCATGGTGGCATGACGGATCCAACGTGCAGTTTCCATCGCGTACCTGCTCACTGTGGCTACCTCTTTCTCGACCGATGCGGCAGGGGCAAAACCCGCCCCCGCGATTGCCGAAGTACGAGTGTATCCATCAGGAAGCTGTCACGAAGTGAGTACGCATTGAGCGAATCGGGGAATAGTTTGGGCTATTGTGCGGTCTCTTGAACCCGACTTTCCGAGCGCAGATGACGGGCACGGGTCAGATTGACCACGCTGTGTCGGCTGACCAGTCGAGTTGGCATGACCACATGCCGCTGGAACTCCTTGCCTTGGCGTGCATCAAGAATCATTCCCACCGCCATCCTGGCCATCAAATCAAATGGCTGGTCCACCGTGGTAAGTGAAGGCATCAGATAAGCGGATGGATAGACGTTGTCGAATCCGACCACAGACAGGTCCCGCCCGGGCTCCAGTCCACGTTCGCGCGCTGCTCTGTAGATATTGACGGCTGTCAAGTCGTTGCATGCCAGAATCGCAGTCGGACGATGAGCACGGTCCAGCAGATCACAGGCAGCTTGGTACCCTCTGTCAGGCAGATAGTCTCCCTGCTGAACCATACCCGACGGCAGGCTGGCACCGATGGCTGCCAGTGCTGCTCGGTATCCTGCAAGTCTGGCTTGCGCGGATTGCACATTCGCCGGTCCAGCGATGACGCCTATGCACCGGTGTCCGGCGTCCAGAAGACATTTGGCCGCTTGGTATCCGCCAGTCCAATTGTCGAGCGTTATGCTCATGTCCTCATCGCTGACCAAGTCCACCGGATCGACCGCCACCAAGGGGATGCCCCTTGCTTTGAGCACGTTCTTGCCCTCCTGGTCTATGGAGGACATCTGAGTGATCACACCCAGCGGGTTTCGATCAATGATTCCCCTCAGACATTCCTCGGCACGCCGCTGGTGGTCAGTCTGTGTCACCGTCAGAGCCAGACCGGCATCCAAAGCCCACTTTGAGGCATAGCGTATCATCTCGATGGTGCCATTGTTGGCGATATAATCCACCACAAGTTCAATGGTCTGGGCGATTTTGGTACTGACGAGCGGATGCGCATAGCCCTGATCGGCTAAAGCCTTTTCGACTCTCCGACGGGTTTTTGCCGCCACACCCGGTCGACCGTTAATCACCTTGGAGACGGTCGACGCTGAGATGCCGAGCTGCTCGGCTATAGCGCCGACGTGCGGATTGCCGGGTTCCTGTCTGGCCATGTGCATCCTTTCCATTACCCACTTATCGTAACCAACGAAGCTGCAATAGTACCCACGCTGGATTTAGAATTTTTATATTCTTAATTTTCAAATTTCTATTTCTGCGCCTATACTGACGTATACGTTCACAAGATTGGCAAAGGAGCCACGATGAGTACTATCACTGCGGTGAAAACGTATGACTTTCGTTTTCCCACTTCTCTGACCCTGTCAGGATCGGATGCCATGAACAAGGACCCCGACTATTCAGCCGCCTATGTGGAAATACACACCTCGGCTGACGACGGGATCAAAGGCTGTGGTTTGGTCTTCACCATCGGACGGGGCAACGATGTTGTTTGCAGAGCCATAGATTCCATAGGAGAGACTCTGCGCGGCCTGGAGGTTGAACGTCTGCTGGACAGCATGGGTCTTGCCTGGGATTTATTGGTTCATGATTCACAGCTGCGTTGGCTGGGACCCGAAAAGGGAGTCGAGCACATGGCCATCGGCGCACTGCTGAGCGCCCTTTGGGATATGAAAGCCAAAAGGGCGAGAAAACCCCTATGGCTGCTGTTGGCAGAAATGGACCCCGAAGACCTGGTCAACACCCTGGACTTTAGATATCTGTCCGATGCCCTGCGCCCCGAAGAGGCCATAGACATCCTCAAAGATGGGCAATCCGGTAAGAAAGGGCGCATCGAGGACATTCGCCAGCACGGATACCCCGGCTACTCAACAGCACCAGGATGGCTTGGCTACAGCGACGAAAAAATGGTGGAGATCGCCAAACGGGAGACTCAAGAAAAGGGCTTCAAGCAAATCAAGCTCAAAGTAGGCCAGAACCTCGATGATGACATACGCCGCCTGGGACTGGCCAGGGATGCCGTCGGCCCCGACATCCGCCTGGCCGTCGACGCTAATCAGGTCTGGGATGTCCCTCAAGCCATTGATTGGATCAACCATTTCCATGACTTCGACCTGGCTTGGGTCGAAGAGCCCACCAGCCCCGACGACATCATCGGCCACGCAACCATTGCCAGGGCCATCAATCCCATCCCCGTGGCAACCGGTGAACAGATGCAGAACCGCATCATGTTCAAGCAATTCCTGCAGGCCAACGCCTTCGGCATCATGCAGATCGACGCCACCAGAGTGGCGGGCCCACAGGAGATAGTTCTCGAATACCTGCTGGCCCGTAAGTTCCACAAGACAGTCTGCCCCCACGCTGGCGGGGTCGGACTGTGCGAGATGGTCTGCCACTTCGCCATGTTCGACTACGCAGCCGTCTCCTGTACCACACAGGGTCGGATGATCGAATACGTCGACAACCAGCATGAATATTTCGTGAACCCCGTGCGTATCAGCCAGGGCATGTATCAGGCACCGACCGCTCCCGGCAATGGGGCTGAGATGACCGTGGAGACTGCACAGCGCTACCTCCACCAGGAATGACTTCAGGCACCGTCAATCAAAACTCGGTCCAATCACTGGACCTCAACAAATCAACCATCCATATAGACAAAGGAGTTCTCATGGATCTGCATCTCAAGAACAAGGTATTCATCATCACCGGTGGCTTCAAGGGCATCGGCAGGGGCATCACTCTGCAACTGGCCCAGGAGGGCGCCATAACCGCAGTCATAGACCGTGACGAGTCAGCCAGGGGCCAGTTCTGCAAAGACATCGAGGCCTATACCGATACCTATCGGACTTTCATCCTGGATCTGAATGACACCGACGGCATAGCCCCCATTGTGGAGCAGGTGCACAAGGAATTCGGCCATATCGATGGCATAGTCAACAACGCTGGAGTCAACGACAACAAGGCCTTGGAGACTACTGACTGGCGGGAGTTCGAACATTCCGTGCATGGCAATCTCACCCACTACTACGAACTCATGCATGCCTCTTGTGCCTACCTCAAGGAAAGCCACGGGTCCGTCATCAACATCACCTCCAAAACCGCTGTGACCGGTCAGGGCAAGACCAGCGCCTATGCGGCTGCCAAGGGCGGGATTCTGGGCCTGACCAGAGAATGGGCTGCGGCTTTGGTCCACGATGACGTACGAGTGAACGCCATTGTGGTCTCGGAATGCTGGACCCCGCTCTATGCTGACTGGATCAAGACCTTTGGCGATGAAAAGGCCCAGCAGGCCCGCCTGTCGGTCATCACAGACAAGATTCCTCTGGAGCATCGCATGACCACACCAGAGGAAATCGGGAACACCGCCACCTTCCTACTCTCCGATCGCGCATCACACACCACCGGCCAATGGGTGTTTGTCGATGGCGGATACGTCCACCTGGACCGGGCACTGAATTGAGCTCTGACATGGAAAATACAAATACGCAAAACAAGGGCGGCTCCAAAGCCACCGTGGCCATAACCCTGGTCATCGGACTCTTCTTCATCTGGGGACTGACCATGAACCTGGTCAACGCCCTCAACAGTCCGTTCAGCAACTACATGGAACTGAATAGCACCCAGGCGTCACTGCTGCAGGTGGCCTACTACGGAGCCTACTTCATCATGGCCATCCCAGCTGGAATCATATCCAAGCGATTCGGCTACAAGGGCGGGGTCATCTCCGGACTGATACTGTTCGCGGTTGGAGCATTCATCGTGGTGCCGGCCACAAATATGGCCAGCTACGGACTCTTCCTGTTCGCCATGTTCGTGGTAGCGCTGGGAGCCTCCTCTCTGGAAACCAACTGCAACCCCTACGTCACCAAGTTGGGCGACGAAAAAGGCGAATCCTTCAGACTCAATCTGGCACAGAGCTTCAACGGCGTCGGCAACGTTGTGGGACCTCTGATTCTGGGCGGAGTCCTGTCCAAAACCCTGACCCCAAAAGATCCAGGCTTTGAGCAAGCCAAGGTCAAGTTCCTGTCTGATACCAGAATGATCTATATCGTCATAGGCATCGTCCTGCTGCTGGTGTTGGCTGTTTTCATCGTCTTCAAACTGCCAACACCCCCTGGCGATGACGAGCAGGAAGGGAACACCGGCACCGATTCGGGCACCTCAAGCCTGCTGAAACGCCCTTACTTCGTACTGGGCGTGGTAGCCGAGTTCATTTTTATCGGTTTGCAGGTGGCGGGCATGGCCATGTTCTCCGCTTATGCTCTCAAGCATTGGGGCGCTGGCATCACCGCCGGCCTGGCCGCCACACTGTTGGCATTGCTGTCGCTACTGTTCACCCTTGGCCGGTTCCTGACCACTCCGTTGATGACCAAATTCGATGCCGGCAAGATACTGGGCATCTATATGTGCATCACTGCCGTGCTGATGGTTCTGGTATTCCTGGGTCTGGGACGATTCTCGGTCATTTGCTTCCTGATCGCCTATCTGTTCATATCGATCGGCTACCCCACGATCTTCTCGCTGACGCTCAAGGGCATCAGAGGCAACGACGCCAAGACCGGATCTTCGGCGCTGGTCATGAGCATCGTCGGAGCGGCTCTGATTCCACTGCTGCTGGGTGTCATCCAGGATGCCATGGGCATCGAAATCGCCATGCTGGTGACCGTGCCCGGATTCCTCTACATCGCCTGGTATGCCTTCCGTGGGTGCCGTATAGGCCTTAAGCAGGGAGCCTGATATGACGAGACAATTACAGGTCATTGATGCTCACTTCCATATGTGGGATCTTGAACGGCAACATCTACCTTGGCTGGACGGGATGCCATCACTGAACCGGAGCTTTTCTCTTCATGAGCTGGAAGACGAGTACGGGCAGTTGGGAGTGGAATTTTTGGGCGGAGTCTACGTGGAAGTTGACTCGGATGACCCCTTATTAGAGGACCGCTTGGTCTATGAGGACAATGACCCGAAAATCCTTGCCCGAATGCTAAGAGCCCAGGTAGGCCCCTATACGAGGGTGCCCATCAATGCTACGGGCATCAGAGAGCCGTTGCATACTGACTCTGCCCCGCGCGGCCGTTGCATGGAACCCTCTTTCATCGCCGGGCTCCACGCCATGGCTGATAAGGGCCTGCCTTTCGAGCTATGCAACAGGGGGGCAGAACTGCCGGACATGGCTCAGGCATTCTCTCAGGTTCCTTCCCTGACTGTCATCATGGACCATATGGGCAATATGCCCGACTTGTCGCCGGCCTGCAAAAAAGCCATGCAGGCCATGGCAGCCCTGCCACACTGTTATATCAAGGTGTCAGGCGACTTGCCGGTCAATCGAGACATCGTCGCCTTCGTCAGGGACACATTTCCCCCGGACAGGATCCTTTATGCCTCCAACTGGCCGGTAGTCACCGTGCACTCCTCACTCAGGGAACACTGGCAACTGATGCTGGACACCTTTGGCCCTGATGAGGACTTCTTCAAGCACAATGCCATGAGGGCCTATGGAATCGATGCCGATATGCTTACTGTGGAAGGGTGAACATGAGCACATCATCAGCCAAATTCGAGGGAATTTTCTGCCCGTCGATAACCATCAGCGACGATCAGGGAGCCATCGACACTGACCTGTGGGGACGACACCTGAACCATCTGATCCAGGCTGGCATTGATGGGGTGCTTCTGTTTGGAAGCATTGGCGAATTTTATGCCTATGATCTTCAAGAGAAGCACTCAGCCCTGCAATTCGCTGTCGACCATATACGAGGGCGCATGAAGATCTTCGTCGGGGTAGGCGATACCGACATGGACCGGGTCATGGAGCTGACTAGGTTTGCCGGACGAATCGGCGCCGATGCCGTGGTGGCTGTCAGCCCCTATTATTTCGGCCCTTCGGAACCGACCGCTTACCGATATTTCACCAGCATCGCCCACGCCTCGGCTGTACCGGTGATCCTCTACAATTTCCCGGCTCGTACAGGCAACGACTGCTCTCCGGAGTTGGTCGCGAAACTGGCCCAGGAATGTCCGAATATCGTTGGTATCAAAGATACCGTGGACACGATCAGCCACACACGTCGAGTCGTATCGGCAGTCAGACGTGTCAGCCCTGAGTTCTCGGTGTTCTCCGGATTCGACGAATACTATATGGTCAATCGCATCTGCGGAGGCAACGGTGTTTTATCGGGCCTGACCAACGTGGAACCGGAAACCTTCGTGGCCATGCATCAGGCCTATCAAGAGGGTGATTACCAGACTGCGCTCGACAAGGCCCGACGCATCAACCACCTGATGGCGATTTACGACACTGCGGATTTGTTCGTGTCGGCCATCAAGGGGGCCGTGCGACTGCAGGGTCTACCCATCAGCACACGCATCCGAGAACCGGCTATGCAGATTGATGACGACCAGATGAAACAGATCGAGACCATACTGCGCAGTTGAGATTTCACCTGTTGCATCGAACGGGGCCTGAGAAAAGGAATTTACCCTTCCTCAGACCCCATTGTTTGTCTGTCAGCGCTCAGACCAGCTTGCGTTCGTAAGGATCGGAGCTGATGCCGGCTGCTACGATGTCGCGGCTCCACTGCTTGGCCGAGAAGAGCGAATGGTCGCGGTAGTTGCCGCAGGAAGTGATCTCGGTGCCAGGCACATCATCCCAGGTGGCCTTTTCGGCGATGAACTCCAGCGACTCCTTGAGAGCCTTGGCCACATCCTCGGTCGAATGACGACCCCAGGCAAGCAGGTGGAAGCCCGTCCGGCAGCCGAAAGGCGAGCAATCGATATAGCCGGGGATGCGCTCGCGCAGAAGTACGGCGATGGTGTGCTCAATGGTGTGCAACCCGGCAGTCGGAATGGCGTTCTGGTTGGGCTGAACCAGGCGCAGATCATAGTTGGAGATGATGTCTCCCTGGGGGCCCTTCTCCTCGTCGATCAGACGAACGTAGGGCGCCTTGACCTTGGTGTGATCCAGCTGGAAGCTCTCCACAATAGGTTTGTCAGCCATTGTTATTTCCTTTCCTGTCGGGCGCCCGGTATGAAAGGCAACCTTGATGAAGTCATGTATATCTCATGGTAGGCCGACCTGCCTATCAGATCAGGCAGCGCCCATGACCACATTCGCTCCTTTTCTGGCCGAGAACTGGGAGATGACCCCCATGAACTGAGGTCCATACTGCTCCAGCTTGTGCTGTCCCACCCCGTTGACGGCCAGGAAGGTCGCATCATCGGCGGGCCGAAGGCGACACATATCGCGCAGGGCCTTGTCGGAGAAGACGATGTAGGGAGGCTTGCCGATCTCGCGGGCTATGCTGGTCCGCAGTGCGCGCAGTTTCTGGAAAAGTTCCTCATCCTCTGGGCTGGCATCGCTTGCACCGGCCTGCTCGAGACCGTCATCGTCGAGTGTCGAAGAAGTCCCGCCACCAAAGACTTTGCCTGAAGCACTCGGACGTTCCGTTCGTTTGATCTCATAATGAAAGTCCGGACTGACCGTCTGCGCGGCCTTGGGCCCGAAGTGGACCATGGGCAGCCGTCCTTCGGTGATGTACAGATACCCGTCCGAGGCCATCTGGTTGAGCACGTCGCGGATTCGCGCCTCTGGAACCTGGGCCAGAGCGCCATAGCTGGGGCACCGATCCAGCCCTCGTCGAAGAAGGTCCTGCGAGCGTGAACCCCGGAGGATCTGGGCGATCTTTCCGGAGCCGAACCCCTGATTCACATCATGCACGCACCTGCTGATGGCACGGGCCACATCGCTGACGTCGATGGTCTTAAAGGTGCTCAGACAGTTGGAACAGTTCCGGCAGCCGCCTCTGCCCGTGTCGGGATGCCCGACCGGGACGGATTTACCCTTGTCGGCCTCGGCAGGAGAAAGGCCCGCGGCAGCCTGGTCCACCTCCTCACCAAAGTACCGCAACATGTACTGGTGAAGGCAACCCGTGGTCCGACAGTAGCCAATCATGACATTGAGCAGACGCCGGTGTTCGGCCCTGACCGCTTCGGCCTGTTCACCGGTCAGTCTGTCGTTGCCGTTGTCCATGTCCAGCAGGCGCCTGCGGGTGACGATGTCGCTCTCGTTCCACAGCAGTGAGCATCTGGCGGGCTCGCCGTCACGTCCCGCCCTGCCAGCTTCCTGGTAGTAGGCCTCGATGCTCTCGGGCATGTTGTGATGGATGACATAGCGCACGTTGGACTTGTCGATGCCCATGCCGAAGGCGTTGGTGGCCACGACCACCTGCACCTTGTCGTTGACGAAGTCCCGTTGCGCCTGCTCCCTGTCCTGGGCATCCATACCAGCGTGGTAGCTGACAGCGCTGACGCCGGCCTTGAGCAGATCATCAGCCAGGGCTTCGGTCTCCTTGCGGGTGGCGCAGTAGACGATGCCTGAGTCATCGCCGTGCTTCAGGGCATACTGGACCACCCAGCGATTCTTGTATTTGCTCTCCAGCTTGATCACATCGAAGAAGAGGTTGGGCCTGTCGAATCCCGTCACCGCCACGTAAGGGTCGTTCAGGCCCAGCATGTGTACGATGTCGCGCCGAACCTTCTCTGTCGCCGTAGCAGTGAAGGCCGCCACCGTGGGCCGGTTGGGCAGGGATCCGATGAAGTCGCCGATGCCCAAGTAGGCAGGGCGGAAGTCCTGACCCCACTGGGATACGCAGTGGGCTTCGTCCACAGCCAGCAGGGAGATCCTCGTATGCTGGGCGAACTCCCTGAATCTGGGGGCATCCAGCCGCTCGGGAGCCACGTAGAGGATCTTGCTGCGTCCCTGGGCGGCCTGAGCCAGGGCCAGGGACTGCTCATCCATATCCTGGGTGGAATTGACGAAGGAGGCCTGGATGCCGGCATCCTCCAGCCCGTCCACCTGGTCCTTCATCAGGGAAACCAAGGGGGAGATGACGATGGTCTGACCGTCCAGGAGGGTGGCAGGTATCTGATAGCAGATGGACTTGCCGGCACCGGTCGGCATAACACCCAGGCAGTCCTGCCCATTAAGGATGGCCTTGACCAGATCCTCCTGACCCGGGCGAAAGGACTCATACCCGAAATACCGCTTCAACGCCTGTCCTGCATCCTGGATGTCCACCATGGTTCCCCAGTCTATTGCCCCGGCAGGAGTCAAGCAGTGGGCGAACGACCATGTGGTCGATCGTCTCCGAGCTTCACGATTCCCCGGTAGCCAATCCAGAAGGTCGTATCCTTGGATCACGGGCAGCTATCGATGACTGGTATTCCGATCGCCTGACAAAGACGGATACCTACAGGGTTGCAGCTGCCAGCAACTGCCGGGTATAGGACTGCCTGGGATGATTGAGGATGGCTTTCACCGGACCCTCCTCCACCACCTTCCCCTGGACGAGCACCATGACCCTGTCTGCTATGTGCTGGACCACGCCCAGATCATGGGAGATGATGATCATGGACATGCCACTTGACGAATCACTCCGCTGCCTGGACTGGGTCATGATGGATTGAAGGGTATGGAGGATCCCGACGCGTG
Organism: Bifidobacterium sp. M0353; assembly: GCF_016100645.1. Taxonomy (NCBI): domain Bacteria; kingdom Bacillati; phylum Actinomycetota; class Actinomycetes; order Bifidobacteriales; family Bifidobacteriaceae; genus Bifidobacterium; species Bifidobacterium sp. M0353. The sequence goes on from NZ_JACFSB010000001.1 coordinate 1,132,047, forward strand.
CCGAGACATCGATGGCGCTCATGGGCTCATCGGCCAAGAGTATCCGGGGCTTGACGATCAGGGCCCGGGCTATGGCCGCCCGCTGAGCCTGGCCGCCTGATAGATCGGAAGGATAAGCCGTCATGAGCCTGTCGGGGTCAAGCTGAACCGCTGACAAGACCTTGGCCACCTGATCGGCAAGACCCGTCCCATCCTGACGACGATGCCATAGGTGCCCGCTCCCCCTGCGTCTGGCAGCCAGAAGAGGCTCAGCGACTGACCGGCCAATGGTCCACCGGGGATCCAGGGAGGCAAAGGGATTCTGAAAGACCAGAGCAGAGTCCCGGGCAAGCGCCTTGGCGGCCGGAGAACCGTAGAGAACCGGTCTGCCCTGATACATCACCTGTCCGCCATCAGGCCTCAACTGCCCTAGAAGCAGGCGGGAAAGCGTGGTCTTCCCTGAACCGGACTCCCCTATGATCGCCAGGCACTCCCCTGGCAGGAGGGAGACATCGATTCCGTCAACCGCGGCCTTTCGAGCCATGCCGCTTCCGGCGGGAGCATAGACCTTGGTCAGGCCCTTCCCGACCAGGATCGGGTCGACCTGTGCACCATCAGTCGTTCTCATGCTTGCCTCCATCCGCGCGCAGCGTCAATTCTCTGGCCGCCCTCACCAGGGTCCTGCCCTGTGGACTGGATGGGTCGCGCAGAATGCTCTGCGTCTGCCCGCTTTCCACCACTCGGCCCGCGTCAAGGATGTAGCAGTAATCAGCAACCCGGGCCAGGACGGAGAAGTCATGGGTGATGAACAGGAGGGAGGCCCCGCTCTGGTCGACCAGGGAGACCAGCAAGTCCACAATCTGCCGCTGGGTGATGGCATCCAGGGCTGTGGTGGGCTCGTCTGCCAGTATCAGTCTGGGCTTGGTGACGAGGGCCGTGGCTATAGCCGCCCGCTGCTGCTGGCCCCCGGACAGCTCATGCGGATAGGAGCCAGCCAGATCCGCATCCAAACCGACCTGGGCCAACATCTCCATGACCCGTCTGTGCCTTTCCTGGGCACTCAGGCGGTAGTGGCGGCGGAGAGGGAGCTCCACCTGGCTGTAGACCTTCTTGACCGGGTTCAGGGCCGTGGAAGGATTCTGAAAGATCATGCCCATCCGGGAACCGCGCAGGTCCGCCAGGGACCGGTCATCGGAGCCGAGAATCTGAAGCCCGTCCACCAGAATGGAACCGGACAGGGAGGCCGTCAGCGGTACGGTGCCCAGGACGCTGCGGGCGATCATCGACTTTCCGGAGCCTGAGGAGCCGATCAGGCCGACCCGTTGTCCATCCGCCACCCTGAGGTTCACCCGGTCAAGAATGGTGCGACCACCGATGGACAGACCTAGGCCGTCAATAACCAGCGACATCATCGACCTCCTTCGCCTGTATGGATCGCATTCTCGACGTGATGACCGGAGTCATCCGATTGCGCAGACGTTTCCTGGCGCTCCCCAGACCGGAGAGCCGACCGTCCGGCGGCAGCCACGGCGGCCCTGAACCCGGGGTTGGTGACCGGATCGATGGCATCACGCAGGGCATCACCGAACAGGTTCAGCGCCACCACCACCATGGTGACCACCAGGCCTGGCCAGAGCACGGTCAGCGGAAAGACGTTGATGAACTTGACCGAGGTGGTCAGCGAGTGCCCCCAGGAGGGCAGGCCGGAGGGGACGCCAACCCCAAGGTAGGTCAACCCAGCTTCAGCCAGAACGGAGGTCCCCGCCGACATGGAAAGCTGCACGCACAGGACCGGAATGACATTGGGCACCAGGTGCGTGCAGAAAATTCTGAAGGACCCGACCCCGCTGTGCCGGGCGGATTGCACATAGTCTGATTCCGCCGCCAGGAGCGCCTGGGGCCTTACAATCCGGGCCAGGTTGAGTCCGTAGCCGAATCCGCAGGCCACGACGACCACGGCGATGCTGGGTCCCAGGGGGACGGCCAGAATCAGGGCCAGCAGAACCGTAGGCAAGGAAATCAGGGCGTCTACCAGGACCACGACCGTCTGCGATACTCCAGAACTGCGCGAGACCATGGCCATGACCAGGAGAAGCCCCAATACGCCCGACAGGATGACCGCCAGAAGGCTGATGACCAGGTTGGTTGCCGACCCCGCCATCAGCCAGGAGAGGATGTCTGCTCCGGTACCATCCGTTCCCAGAAGGTGGGCGCGGCTGGGGGCCTGCCAGATGCGGTACCCGTCGGTGGTCCAGATAGGGACCGGGGTCCAGAACCTGGAGACCAGGGAGACCAGGATCCATATGGCCAGAACAATCAGCGAGTACCGCCCCGAGCCCTTGCACCACATGCTGGCCAGCACCACCCGCATCGGCCCGAAGAATCCCAGTCGGCCGGGGAAGGCGGCCTTCAATCCCAAGCGAGGCCTGTCTGTATGCTCCCAGCTCATCAGTCAGCCGCCTCCTGCCTGGCCACACCTCGAAAACGCGGATCGATCAGCCTATGGACAACGTCCACCAGCAGTCCCAGGAAGAGGAAGAAGGCCGCCAGAAGAAGTAGCTCGGACTGAACGGCCGGAAGATCCCGGTTGCCCACGTCAGTGACCAGCATGGAGCCAAGTCCCGGCAGGGCGAACAGGTTCTCGCTGACCATGACCCCGGTGATCATCTCGGCCATGGTCAGCCCAATCACCGAGACCAGCTGGGGGGAAGCCAGCCGCAGACCGATCCGCAGGGCGGCCTGGGTTCGGGTCATCCCGCAGGCCATGCCCATGTCCACATACCCAGAAGAAAGCATGTCGCCCAACAGAGAGCGGGTGTACCGCATGATGCCGGCGCCCACGATGATTCCGGTGGACAGAGCAGGCAGAATCAAAGCCGCCAAGGCCTGCCCAGGCTGAGCCCAGCCGAGAGCAGGAAAGCCCTGGGAGGGCAGCAAACCAATCAGGCCGCTTCCCTTGGCGAAGAGCATGATCAGCAGCAGTCCTGACCAGAGGGCCGGTACTGATCCGCCCACGATGGCTGCCATGTGACTGAAGGACTGCATCCGCGGCGAGCGCGCCAGGGCGGCTGCGCAACCCAGGGGGATGCCCAGCAGCAGGGCCACGCCCAGTCCCAAAAGAATCAGCGGGAAGGTGATCTGGGCCCGGATACCCACCTGGGAGGCGATGGAACGGTTGGTCAGAATGGACCTGCCCAGGTCCCCTTGCAGAAAGCCGCTGATCCAATCCAGATACTGCCGGGGATAGGAGCGGTCCAGGCCCATCTGCCGACGCAGCCGGTCGACCCGCTCAGGCGGGGCATCCAGCCCGGCCATGACGGCGGCCACATCCCCTGGCAGGATACGCAGGGCCAGGAAGATCAGCAGGGAGATGCCGATCAGCGCCAGGATGAAGAGCACCAGGCGCCGCATCAGGAATCTGGCCATGGTCATGCCCGCCTATAAATCACGTCGGACAAGGGCATGAGGGACTGGTTCAGGTCGACCGGGAAGCCCTCCAACCCCGTCCGCCAGGCCGTGGTCACCCGGTAGTTGAAGAGCCAATCCGCCGCCGCATCGCTGCTGACAATCCGTGCGGCCTGGGCCAGAAGCCTGCCGGAGTCATCGGCGGAGGTCGTGGCCATGGCCTTCTGGTAGAGATCCTGGACCTGACGATTGTCATAGTTGTAGTAGTAGTTAGGGTTGGCCCACTGATGGAAGTCGTGGCTCTCGCCATGATCCACCAGAGACAGGTCGTAGTCCTTGTTGGCATGCACGTCCTGCAGCCAGACCGAGAACTCCACCACCCTGACGTCCAGGTCGATGCCCACCTGACGCAGCTGCGAACGCAGCTGATCGCCCAACTCGCTGCCATAAGTGTTGGCGTAGGTCAACCGCAGCTTGAGCCGGTGCTCGGGACCGTACCCGGCCTGGGCCAGAAGCCGCCGTGACTGCTCCGGATCGTGGGGGTAGAGCCCGGTCAGATCCCGATAGCCGGGATCCAGGGAGGGTATGGGGCCGCCTAGGGCCCTGTCCGATCCTCCCCGGGATGCAATCAGCTGCCGATGGTCGATGGCATGGCGGATGGCCTGCCGCACCCGCGGGTCGGATGTGGCGGCACCCTTGCCGTTCATGGCCAGGACGTACTTGTCGGTGTCGTCGCCCGCCTTGACCTGGAAGTCGGGGTTCTCGCGGAAGGGACTGGCCAGGTTCTCGGTGATCGGAGCCAGCACCTGCACATCCCCGCTGCGCAGGGCGTTGACGGCGGCGTTGTCGTCATTGAGATAGCGGATGACAATTGTTGGCGTCTTGGGCTTGTCGCTGCCCCAGTAATGCGGATCGGCCTTGAGGGTGACCGAATCGTTTGGCCGAAAGTTTTCCAGCAGGTATGGGCCGGATCCCACGGCCTGGGTCTTCATGTCGTAATGAGCCCGCTGGTCAAGGACCAGGCCGGCCCGGCCGCTCAGCTGCCAGAGCAGATCCTGGTAGGGCCTGGAAAGCGTCAGGCGCACCGTCAGCGGATCTGCGGCCTCAACGCCCTGGAAGCCCTCCAGCATCTCGCTGCCCTGATAGTGGCCTTCCATGAGCCCACGAATGGAGTCAACCACGTCCTGGGCCCGAAGAGCATGACCGTTGGAGAAGCGGATGCCCTCATGCAGGTGGAAGGTGTAGACCAGGCCGTCCTCGGAGACATCCCAGGTCCTGGCCAGGCCCGGACGCACCCGGTTCCGGGAATCCCGTGACACCAGGCCCTGATAGACGTTGCCGATCAGAAGCTGATCCAGCGCTGTGCCCGACTGGTTGCGGATGTCCAGATTGGTGGGAGCCAGCTTGAGCCCCACCGTGACCGTATCCGCCACGATTCCTCCCTGAGCCGGACCGGCGGATCCACGATGTCCGGTCCACAGGGAGAGAGCCAAGGCCAGAGCCAGCAGGAGGCTGAGCAACTTCCAGGGCAGGGTGTTGCCACCCGACCTCATGGGCCTGATTCTGGCGTTGAGTTCGGGATCGGTGCTGGGTCCCGGCTCCTGGGCCGCGTCTGTATCTGTTGCGGTCACGCTGCCGTGGGCATGCGTGCCGTGTCGATCTGCATTCATTGACGAATCCTTATGCTGCGGTTGACCGCCGTTCTGGTCGATCACCGCCCACCAGCATACTCCCTGAAGCCATCACCTGGGCTTATGCGCTTAGCATGGATTCGGAAAGCGCCACGCGCCCGGACGACGGCAGGGAGGAAAAGACATGCTGCTGGCCATCGACATCGGCAATACCAACATCGAGGTCGGATTCATGGAGGGCGACCGGGTCGCCGCCTCCTACAGACTGACCACAAGGATCGATCACACGGCCGATGAGTTCGGGCTTCTGTTGGGACAGCTCATGGCCCTGGCCGGCTACAGGACTGCGGATGTGCAGGATGCCATCATCTCCTCAGTGGCTCCTGCGGTCATGCACGCCTTGAGGTCCTGCTTGATCCGTTTCTTTTCCATCGACCCCATGGTGGTCGGCCCCGGCGTGAAGACAGGCATGAACATCCGATTGGACGACCCGCGCTCCCTGGGCGCCGACTGCCTGGCCGACTGCGTGGGCGCCTTCCACCGCTACGGAGGGCCGGTCCTGGTCATCGATTTCGGTACAGCCACCACCTTCAACTATGTGGATGCCAAGGGCGCCATACGCTCAGGCCTGATCGTGCCGGGCATCCGCTCAGGGGCCCAGGCCCTTGCCGGTCAGACCGCCCAGCTGCCCCAGGTGGAGATCACCCGTCCGCAGACCATCATGGCCACGGGCACCAGGACGGCCATGCAGGCCGGGCTCTACTACAACTTCCTCGGCGGCCTGGAGCGGATCATCCGCCAGTACCGCAGCGAGATAGGCCGGGACTTCCACGTAGTGGCCACGGGCGGCATGGGTCGTACCTTCTCAGAGGACACCGACCTGATCGAGGTCTACGACCCCGAGCTGATCTTCACCGGCATGTACAGGATTCACCAGCTCAATGCCGATGGCCGACCACACGCTGCACCAGCGCACCATTGACCTGCAGATCGGCCTGCTTGCCGTCCCCGGCGATGCTGGCCAGCGAACCCACCAGGACCTGGCCTTCCAGCTGAACCTGCACCGGATGCCTGGTCCGGTTGAACAGAAAGACGAAGCGCGTCCGATCATCCTTGCTGACCCGCTCCACTCTCAACAGATCGGGATTGCCCTGGGCCGACCTCATATCGGCCACATCCAGGGCCTCCAACAGGGCAGGAAGGACCTTGGCCAGATCCCGGGCATCCAGACGGCAGCCCAGGTAGGCCGCCTTGCCATGACCCCAATCATGGACGGTCATGGCCGGCATGCCATCCATCCCTGTCCAGGGATCGGCCCGGTAGCCTGCCAGGACCTTGGTGTCCTTGTCCAGATTGCCGATGACATCGGCCCAATCGTGTGCGGTGACCCCGTCGGTCAGGTCCAGATGGTCCTGCAGACCGGGCGTGCCGGGAGCCATGGGTGCGAACTCCTCGACCGACAGCCCCAGCAGGTCCCGAAGCGGCCCCGGATACCCACCGGTCCAGACGCGGTCCTGCTCGTCGGCGATACCGCTGCCCCAGGTGACAATCAGCCGCCCTCCACTATGGACATACTTGTGCAACCGTTTGGAGAGATCGGTGTCAATCAGGTAGAGGGCTGGCAGGACCACCAACGGGTACTCCTCCCAGGCGGCCCTGACCGGCAGGACATCAGGCCGGATGGCGTTGTCCAGAAAGGCCCGGTACCAGACCGGCGGCTCCTGGCCATGTTCGACCCGGTCGCTGGGCGAGGACGCGTGGGAGCTGGCCCACTGGCTTGCGTAGTCGAGGATCAAGGCCACCGGCGCCTTGGCCAGCGAAGTGCCAGCCAAACCAGCCTGCGAGAGCCCCTGCAGGTCCCCACCCAGCTGGCAGACATCGCGGAAGACAGCCGTGTCCTCGCCGGCATGGGGCAGCATGGCCGAGTGGAACTTTTCCGCGCCGGCCCGGGACTGCCTCCACTGGAAGTAGCAGATGGCATCAGCACCGAGTGCCAGGTGAGCCAGGGAGTCGCGCTCCAGTTGTCCAGGCTCCTTGCGGGGATTGACCGGCCGCCAGTTGACCGCCGATGTGGACTGCTCCATAAGCCACCAGGGACGTCGGCGGGCAATGGCGTCCACCAGGCTGGAGGAATAGGCCAGCTCCTCCAGATGATCCCTGCCTGGCGTCGCGTAGTGGTCATTGGCCACAAAGTCCACCTGGTTGCCCCAGTCGTCGTAGTCCAGGGTAAATCCGCCGGCGCTGACCATGAAGTTGGTGGTCAAGGGTATATCCGGGGTGATCTCAGCCAAAGTGTCACGCTCGGCCATGTAGAAATCCTTGAGGGCGTCGGAACTGAACCGCTCGAAGTCCAGCATGCGGCCCGGATTCTGGAAATTCCCCTGGCCGATGAAACGCGGGGGCAGAATCTGCGAGAAGTCGCTCAGCTTCTGTGACCAGAAATCCGTGCCCCAGGTGCGGTTGACGGCGTCGATGTCCTTGTAGCGGCGACGACACCAGCGTTGGAAGGCCCTCATGGCATCGTCGGAATAGTCGAAGCGATTGTGACAGCCATACTCATTGCCAACATGCCAGGCCACCAGATAGGGGTTGTCCCGGTAGTGCTCGGCCATGGCCCGGCAGAGCTTCAAGGCGTAGGAGCGGAAGATCGGCGAGGTGGGCCGCCAGTGCTGCCGGGCCCCGGGCCAGACCGTGTCGCCTCGCTCGTCCCTGAGCAGGATTTCGGGATGGGCCTGGGTCAGCCAGAGCGGCGGCGAAGCCGTGGCCGAGGCCAGGTTGACCCCGATGCCGGCACGACCAAGCTTGTCGATGATCCGGTCCAACCAATCGAAGTCGAAAACGCCCTCGCTGGGCTCAATACGCGACCAGGAGAAGACCGCCAGGGCCACCACATTGACCCCTGCCTTGGTCATCAGCCTGACATCCTCATCCCATGTATCCTCGGGCCACTGGTCGGGGTTGTAGTCGCATCCGTACCAGAGGGACTGCTGACCCTTGAGATGCTTGGGCCATCGATAGGCCCGCCTTGTCGGTTTGCTCATGGGTAGAACCTCCTGGTCCATCTCAACCCTCGGACGGGGATGCCTGCCGCGTCCACGTCGTCCCGCGGCTCCGGTATCCCCTGACCATTATGTCCCACCAGGCTGACTGTTCAGGCTTCTTCTTGAGAATCGAAGGGAACGGAGGAGGTGAAGATGCGTTTAACTCCGGTGAAGGGGTCGGTGAACTCCAGACGACGGGCCACCAATTGCAGTGGCCGGGAGAAGTCCTCGTAGGCCCGGGTCTGGATTCTGGGGTAAAGATCGTCGCCCACGATGGGCAGGCCCAGAGCGTTCATGTGCACACGAAGCTGATGGGTCTTGCCCGTCTGCGGATAGAGGGTGTAAATGGCCAGACATCCACGGCCTGCCGTCAGCTCGACCCTGGTGACGGCATTGACCGGTCCCCGCTCCTCCCAGGCCTGGAGAATCCCTCGGCGTTTGATCACCCTGGAGCGGCGCTCCAGCGGGAAGACCCGGGGCGGATCCAGGCGTCGCACAATGCCGGTCCGCGGGCGAACCATGGGTCGCACCGGCGCCAGGCACTGGTAGACCTTGCGCACGCGATGCTCCTGGAAAAGCATCTGGTAGGCCCGCCTGGCAGCCGGATCTCGCACCAGGACCAGCACGCCCGCAGTGGCCCTGTCGAGCCTGTGGGCGGGTATGATGTCGGGCTCCCCATACAGCTGGCGCATTCGAATCAGTACGGTGCCCGCGTACCACATCCCCCTGGGCATGGTAGCCAGAAAGTGGGGCTTGTCGACCACAATGATGCGACGGTCCTCGTAGATGACTCTGGGCTCGAAGGGAATCAAGGGCTCATCCAGAACGATCCGATGCCCCCGCTGCTCGGACCCGACGACCATGGACAGCCTCTATTCCACAGTGACCGACTTGGCCAGATTGCGGGGCTTGTCCACGTCCAGACCCTTGAGCCTGGCCATGTCCAGGGCGAACAACTGCAGGGGGACCACATCCACCAGAGGGCTGAGCAGGGTCGGGCAGGGCGGCCGCCAAAAGACCACGTCAGCATAGCGGTCGGCATCCGGATCGCCCTCCTCGGCTACGACGATGGTGAAAGCGCCGCGGGCCTTGACCTCCTCGATGGCCGAGATGACCTTGTCGTGCAGCACATTACGGCCCCGGGCGCTGGGGACGATGACCACCACGGGCTCACCCGGCTCCACCAGGGCGATGGGCCCGTGCTTGAGCTCGCCGGCGGCGAACCCCTCGGTGAAGATGTAGGCGATCTCCTTGAGTTTGAGCGCCCCCTCAAGTGCCACCGGATAGCCCACATGTCGCCCCAGGAAGAGGAAGGAGCGGGCCTTGGACATACGCTGAGCCGTCTGGCTGATGACCTCGGCCTGGCTGTCCAGCACCTTTTGGATCTTGGCAGGCATGGCCTTGAGGTTGTCGATGGTCTGGTGGATCTCGTCCCGGTACATGGTTCCCTTGACCTGGGCCAGGTAGAGCCCCAGCAGGTAGGCCGCCACAATCTGGGCCAGGAAGGCCTTGGTGGAGGCCACAGCCACCTCGGGGCCGGCGTGCGTGTAGAGCACGGCATCGGACTCCCTGGGGATGGTCGACCCCTGGGTGTTGCAGATGGCCAGAACCCGTGAACCCTGTTCGCGTGCATGCCGAAGCGCCATCAGCGTGTCCATGGTCTCCCCGGACTGGGAGATGGCCACGACCAGGGTGCGCGGGGTCAGAATGGGATCACGGTAGCGGAACTCGTGGGCCAGCTCGACCTCCACCGGGATGCGGACCCAATGCTCGATGGCGTACTTGGCCACCAACCCTGCGTAGGAGGCCGTTCCGCAGGCCACGACAATGATCTTGTCGATCTGGCGGAAGACCTCCTCATCGATGTGGACCTCATCCAGATCCAGGTCGCCCGACTCGTCGTACCGGCCCAGCAGGGTGTTGGAGACCGCCGCAGGGTCCTCGTGGATCTCCTTGTCCATGAAGGAGTCCCATCCGCCCTTTTCGGCAGCCGAAGCATCCCAGTCGATGGTGTAGCGTCGGGGATGCTCCACAGGATGCCCCTGGAAGTCGGTGACCAGGACCTGGTCCGCGCTGATGCAGACGGCCTGGTCCTGCCCCAGCTCCATGGCCTGGTGGGTATAGGCCACGAAGGCCGCTACATCGGAGCCCAGGTAGTTCTCCCCGTCCCCCAGGCCGACCACCAGCGGTGAATCGTGTCGGATGCCCACCACCAGATCGGGCTGCCTTGAGTCCACGGCCAGGATGGTGAAAGCTCCTTTGAGCATGCGGGCCAGCCGCCTGATGGCTTCGAAGATGTCGGGCTGGCCGGTGGCATCGATAATCTCCTGGGCGATCTTGCCCAAAAGCTTGGCGGCCACCTCGGTGTCCGTGGAGGATACGAAGGTGTACCCCTCGGCCTCCAGGTCCAACCGCAGCCTGGAGGCGTTCTCGATGATCCCGTTGTGGATCAGCGCGACCTTGCCGTCACGGCTGATGTGGGGATGGGCGTTGACGTCAGTGGGTTCGCCATTGGTGGCCCAACGTGTGTGGCCGATACCCACCGTGGCCTCGGGCATGGGCTTGGCCTTCAAATCTGCAATCAGGTTGCCCAGGCGCCCGGCCTTCTTGCGCACGGCCACCCGCGCCATCCCAGGGGCAGCCAGGGCCACTCCGGCCGAGTCATAACCCCGGTACTCCAAGCGTTCCAGACCCTTGAGGCAGACCTCCAGGGGCCTGCCGCAGGCCGTCCGTACCGATCCCGCATAACCGACGATTCCGCACATGGGCCCCAGTTTAGCCATGGGAATTCCGCCGCTGCCCGTCCGAAAGGCTTCTTGCCGGAATTTCTACAACCTGAACCCTGCCTGCTTCTAGAGCACGGTATGCAGGAATTCAGCGAACCTCTCGGTATGAGGATGGTCGATGATGTCAGGGCCTCCCTGTTCCACCACGACGCCCTGGTCCATGAAGACGATCTGCTCAGCCACCTCGCGGGCGAAGCCCATTTCGTGGGTGACCACCACCATGGTCATGCCCTGTTGAGCCACCTGCCGCATGACCCCCAGGACCTCCCCCACCAGCTCCGGGTCCAGGGCCGAAGTGGGCTCGTCGAAGAGCATGATGTCGGGGTGCATGGCCAGTGCTCGCGCGATGGCCACACGCTGCTGCTGGCCGCCGGAGAGCTGGGCGGGATAGTAATCCATCCTGTCCTCCAGCCCCACACGTTCCAGCTGGGCCTGTGCCTCCTTGCGGGCATCGGTCTTGGGAACCCGGCCCACATGGACCGGCGCCTCCATAACGTTCTCCAAGGCGGTCATGTGAGGAAAGAGGTTGAAGCGCTGGAAGACCATCCCGATCTTGGAGCGCTGCCTGGCAATGGCCTTGTCGTCCAGGGTCTGCAGCACAGGGCCCTTGCCGGTATCGATCTTCCGGTATCCGGTCAGCTCGCCGTCCACATAAATCTCGCCGGCTGTGCGGGTCTCCAGCTGGTTGATCAGCCGCAACAGCGTTGACTTGCCCGAACCGGAAGGTCCCAGGACTGCCGTTACCGTGCCGGGCATGACTTCCAGGTTGATTCCCCGCAGAACATGCTGATCGCCGAATACCTTGTGCACATTCCTGATGACGATGGCCGGATCCTTGCCGCCTTGACCGTCCTTCTTGGTCTGCCTGTCCTCGTCCATGATTCTCCTCCTGCGCTCAGGCATTCAGCCCGGCCATCATGACCTTGTTGACCTTGTCAGTCTCCTGACGGGTCTGCGGGTCCTCGCCATCCTTGCCGTCCTTGGTCCCCGACCCGGCCAGGGGCCGCGAGTCGAAGCCCTTGCCATAGTGCTTTTCCAGCTGGGCCTGGATGACCATGAGAACGGAAGTGATGACCAGGTACCAGATGCAGGCCACAATCAGCAGCGGGATGGTCTTGTAGATGCGGTTGGCGATGGCGTTGGTGGCGAACTGAAGTTCCAGGGTGAAGGGCACGGCAAGAGCCAGGGATGTGGTCTTGAGCATGCCGATGGTCTCATTGCCGGTGGGCGGCACGATGATGCGCATGGCCTGAGGCAGGACGATCCGCCGCATGATCATGGACGGCGGCATGCCCAGTGCCTTGGCTGCCTCCTCCTGGCCGGGGTCCACAGCCTCGATGCCGGCACGGACGATTTCGGAAAGATAGGCGGCCTCGTTGAGTCCCAGACCCAGCACCGTGGCCACGGTGGCGTTCAGCACGGTCTTGGTATCGATGCTCCAGAATTCGGGACCGAAGGGGATTCCGATGGCCAGCTTGGGAATCAGCACGGAAAGCAGGCCCCAGAAGACCAGCTGGGTATATACAGGAGTACCGCGGAAGAACCAGATGAAGAACCAGCTGACCCAGCGCAGGACCGGATTGGACGATTTGCGCATGACCGCCAGGATGATGGCCAGGATTGTGGCCAGGACCATGGCGTAGACGGTCAGCAGAAGGGTCCACTTGATGCCGTCCAGGACGTGCTCGTTGAACAGGTACTTCCAGACCGTGGGCCAATCGAAGTTGGGATTGGTCACCATACCGTGGATCAGCATGGCCACGAAGATGGCCACGATGACGGCAGCAACGATCGGCCCCGGCTTGCGCACCGGCCTGGCATGTATTCTGCCGGGGATCTGAATCTGGTCCGTCCCCTTCTTGGTATGCATCTCCTGCTTCCTTCCGCACTGCTGTACTTGTTGAGGCCTGATCTACTGCCTAACCACCTGCTGAGGCGCGGGTCGCCCGATATGACGACCCGCGCCTGGCCTTGCCTCAGTCAGAGACCGCAGGGTTGATCTCGGCTTTTTCGATCGCACCGCTCTGGACGCCCCAGTTCTTGAGGATCTTGGCGTAGACGCCGTCGTCAATCAACTTCTGAAGAGCCGCCTGGGTGGCTTCGGCCATGCCGCTGCCCTTCTTCAGAGCGGCACCTTGCAGGACGATGTCGGTATCCTTGCCCAGCTTCTCCAGCTGTCCATCGGTCTGCTTGATGGCATACCCGGTCACCTGTGAATCGGCGTAGAAGACGTCGATCTTGCCATTGACCACTGCCGTGGCGGCATCGGTCTGCTGCTTGTAGGACTGCACATCCACCGGCTTCTTGCCCTTGGCCTTGCACTCAGCCGAAATCTTGTCGGCTGCCTGCTGCTCTTCGATGGTCCCGGTCTGCACGCCGACCTTGACGCCGCAGATGTCGTCAGGATTGATCTTGGAGGGGTTCCCCTTCTTGACGGCAAAGGCCGTGCCCGCCTTGAATGTGGTGACGAAGTCGACCGACTGCATCCGCTCCTTGGTGATGGTGAAGCTGGAGATGCCCGCGTCATACTTGCTGCCGATGGCCGGGATGATGGTATCGAAGGAGGCGCTGACCATCTCCCCCTCGAGCCCCATGACCTTGGCAATGGCGTTCGACAGGTCCACGTCATAGCCGATGGGGGTCTTTCCATCCTCATTCATGAACTCGCCAGGCGCATATGAGGTCTCCATACCCACGGTCAGCTTGCCGTCCTTGGAAACCGACTCGGGCACCTTGGCCGCAATGGCCGGATCCTTCTTGATGCCACTGACGTCAAAAGCCGCTGGATGGGAGCTGGTGGTGGCCTTGCCCGACGCACTGCTGGTGTCCGCCTCGTCAGTGGTTCCGCAGGCTCCGATGGAGGCCAGCAGGGTGATACTCAGAGCCGCCGCCAGCACCGCCTTGATCTTGCCCATGTCTTCTCCTCTTCCGGACCGCCCCGAAGCGACCCCTCATTGCTCTTGAGTGACATGCACTATTATGCACACATTTGTATTTTTATGCATACAGATGAAGGATAACTAGATATTGCAGACCGCTTACCCTGGTGTTTTTGGCTCTATAGCAGGCCAAAGGCGCTATTCGACACTGTCGATCACCATCAGCCCCGGGCGTGTCGAGCCTGCATAGCGCAGGCAGACTTAAACGGGCGACTGTCGGTTTGTTGAGGAATTGGAAAATTGATCTGTGAACTCAGCCGCGCCTGTTGCGGTAGCTCATGGCCCTTTGGGCCTCGCGGCGATCCTGCTCCTCCCGAAGAGACTGGCGCTTGTCATACTCGCGCTTTCCTCGGGCCACAGCGATCTCGACCTTGACCTTGCCGTCCTTGAAATACAGACTCAAGGGAACGATGGTATAGCCCTTGGCCTGAATCTGCCGCTCCAAGCGAACAATCTGCCGGGCGTGGAGGAGCAGCTTGCGCTTGCGCTTGGGTGCGTGGTTGTTCCAGGTGCCATTGAGGTACTCGGGGATGTTGGCGTTCTCCAGCCAGACCTCGTGCCGCCGGTCAATGCTGACGAATGACTCGGCCAGGGAGGCACGCCCCTCTCGCAGAGACTTGACCTCGGTCCCGGTCAGCGCGATGCCGGCCTCGTACCGATCCTCAATCTGGTAGTCATGACGGGCCCTGCGGTTCTGAGCGATCATCGACGTGCCGGTTTCCTTAGCCATAATATCCTCCTCCTGATCGCGCCAAGGAGGCTACCTGGCACTCCGGACAGCGATAATATCGTTCCAAGTGGCGGACCTGGCCCGCATCGGCATCAGTAATGAATGTATTGGTAGTTGCCTGCCCCATAGACCGTTTCATAGGTGGGGAAGGCGGCGAAGCCGGTGCCCCCTTCGGAGATGAGCACCGATCCATCCGCATTGACCCGCTCGACCACAGCCACGTGGCCATAGGTCCAGTTGGCGTTCCAACTAGTGACCCGCTGGCCACGGGCGAAGACCATGACGGCACCGACATGGGGGGTGTTGTTGACAAAATAGCCCAGGCTACGAGCCTTACCGGCCCACTCAGCCCCATTGCCCAGATATGAGCCCACAGGCAGAGCCAGCTGCGAACGGCGTATATAGGCCCAAAGTGTGCACTGCCGTGCGGGGTAGGCGCTGCCACCCACTGTATTACCGGTGCTATGGCCATAGCAGAATCCGGAACCTGATGGGCAGCTGCCCGGCACTGCATAATTCATGCCGGAGGCGCCGCCACCGCCACCGTTGCCTCTACCGCTATTACCACCGCCGCCATTGTTACTGGGCGGGGCAGGCCGTGGATTCCGTGCCGGACGGGATCCGCCGCCATTGCTGATCTGCTGGGCTCCTCCGGCATGCGGGTCGGCGCTGCCGCCCGGATTGCCGGTGTTCAGCGAGTCGATCATGGATTCGGTGGCCACGATATCTGCGGCTTCACGTGCCGACTGTGTGGTCAGGGCAGCCTTTTGACTCTCCAGCTGCTTGCGGGCTGCGGTCCCCTGGTCACGCAGGGCCTGCAGGTGGTCCTGCTTGGCCTGGGCCGCCGCTACAGCCTGCTGGGCTACCGCCTGCTGTTGGTCAGCCTTGGCCTTCAGCGTGCTGATCTGCTCCTCGATGGCCTCCAGACGCTGCTTACGGTTCATGGAGGAGTTGAGGGTGTTGGCCGCATCATTGGCCGTATTGGCTTCGGACCTGGTCACAGCCGCATCGGACTGCATCTTGTCTACAAAGTCCTGGGTGCTTGAAGACTTGGTCACCACGTCCATGATCTGAGAAGTCTCGGACCCGTGGAAACTCTTTCTGGCCATCTGAGCCACGCCAGCCTTGGCATCGTCATAATCGAGGCCGGTCTGACGTATCTTGGCCTCCAGATCTGCGCGATCCTTGCGGGCCGCCTCCAGGCGATCGTTGGTGGCCTGGACCAGGCTGTCGGCCTGCTCGGCCTTCTGCTGGGCATCGATGGCACTCTGCTGCGCAGCCGGAATCTGATTGGAGGTCAGATCATCGAGACTCAGTATCTGGTTGGCAAGTTGGGCGCTGACACCAGCCAGCTTGCTCTTCAGGGCCGCGTGGTTCTGGACTTTCTGCTGGTAGCTGCTCCAGTCGGCACGCGCCGGTTCAGGCGCTACGGACAGTCCGAGGATTCCGCCGCCCAGCATCATGGCCAACGATCCGACGAGGCCGCAGATAGCCTCCCACCGTTTGGTACGATTCATGGTCAAGTCCCTCACTATCACTATCCATGCTAGTCATCATTATGACAGAGATTGCGTCCCAAATCGATTGGCCGGTCGCCACAAATCAGGTCCGCAAATACCGTCGCAGGGAGATGGAGGAGGCCAGTGCGGACAAGAGCATGGCCCCCAGAATCAAGGCTGGGGCTATGAGCAGGACCGTGGACTGGTCCACGTAGGGCATCCATTGGACCGTGCGAGCCAGCCAGTCGGTAATGAAGAGCTTGACGATGGCGCTCAGGGCTCCGACAGCCAGAAGCGAACCCAGCAGGGAGGCCACCACGCCCTCCAGGATGAAGGGCAGCCGGATGGTCCAGTTGGAGGCTCCCACCAGTCTCATGATCTCCGTCTCGTTCCGACGTGCAGCAGCGCTCATTCTTATGGTGGTACCGGTCAGCAGAATGGCTACAATCACCATGACCACGGCCAGGACCAAGGTAACCGCCGTGGCCCTGTTGAGGATTTTGAAGACGGGGTCGAATATCTGACGCTGGTCGGAGACCTCCTCCACCCCATCGCGTCCGGACAGCACCTCGGAAACCACCTGGTACTTGGTCGGGTCCTTGAGCTTGAGCCGCAGGGAGCCCTGCATGTCCGCCGCGGTCATGGTCCTTCCCTCGTAGGTACCGTCAGGGTACTGCTTGAGGAAGGTGTTCTTGAAGAAGTCCTCACGGCTCTGATAGGTGATCTTGGCCACGGAGTCGCTCAGCTCGGTATTGATGGTGTTCTCCAGCTTGACGATCTCGTCATTGGTGGGCGCCTTGCCGGTCGCGCACGAGGCCGCCTGGCTGGTGCCGTCCGGGCAGAGCCAGACCACCACCTCCACCTGGTCGTACCAGTCTCCCTTGGCCTTGCTGATTTGAGCCTGCATGAGGCCCGAGGCACCTATGAACAGAAAGGAGATGAAGGTGACCAGCATGACCGAGAGGATCATGGACCCGTTGCGGCGCAGGTTGTCCCAGGTGCTGGAAAGGATGAACCGCAGTCTCATCGTGCCGCCTTCTTCTTGTCATCATGCTCATCCCGAACCTGTGCTTCGTTCTCTCGACGGGACTTCCTGGCCGCCTTGGGGGCTTCAGGCGGAGCAGGAGGAGCCGGCGGGGCCCCCATGGGCTCAGCATCATGATGATTTTCGCTCATTGAGACCTTTTTATCGGCCCTGGCCTTGTTGGAGGACTGTTTTGAGGGTTTGGGGACGTCCTGCTTCTTCCGGCCTGCAGTCTGATCTGATTTGCCGGTCGGCTCTGCCGGGCTGGAGCCATCGGACTCCGAAGACTGATCGGGCCTCTTGAACCGTTGTCCACTATCAGAGGTCTTGGCAGAAGAACCTTTCATCGATCGTCGGTCATTGGCCTTGTCGTCCTTCTTGGGCGCTCTTTGACCTCGATCACGATTGCGTTCGTCATGCGCGAGACCCTTGCTGTCATCGCCGCGTTTCCCGTCCCGCTGCCTGCTCCCCGATTCTTCGGTCTGCCGATCCTGGGGCCTGCCTTCAGCGGTCGCCTTGGGCTGAACAGCATCCGAACCACGGGCAGGATTGGGGGATTTTCTGGAAGCTGTACGTTCTGTATGGGCATGTCCTGCCTTGTCGTGGTCCCTGTCCCTGGAACCGTCACTCGATTGACCTGACCGACCCTGGCTGCCCTGGGCCGCAGGCCTGCGGAACCGCTCATCCGAGTCAGACCCTGCAGCTGTGTCTTCGTGCTGGCTGGAATCTTCCTGCGCGGACTCAAGGCTGCCCAGACCCTTGCCCCAGGTCAGGGTGTCCTCCACCGAGGTAAAGACCTGTCCATAACGCCCGGTTCTGCCCGAATGCATGGACTTGGCCAGACGCGCGATCCCCTCGTCGCCATACTGACCCTGGTTGACGGCCTGTGCAACCGCTTGGACCACCTGCTTGGCCCCCTTGGTCCCATCCGCGATGGGCTCGGTGGCCGAGCTGTTCCCATCCTGCACAACGACCTGCACCGGACGGCGCCCTGCAACTCCAGCCTTACGCACACGATCCAGGGCATCGCCATCAGCGGGATCCCCGATGGCATGATGGGAGCGTGCAGCCACTTCTGCATCGGGGAAGAAGCGAGAAGAATCATAGGAGCCGTGGGCCTCATCACGCATGATCCGACCTGTATGCAGCTCCACCACACGCTTGCGCATGGAGTTGACGATCTCCTCGTTGTGGGTGGCCATGACCACGGTGGTACCGGTCCTGTTGATGGCGTCCAGGACCTCCATGATGCCCAAGGAAGTGGTGGGATCAAGATTGCCGGTAGGCTCATCCGCCAGCAGAATTTCCGGGTTGTTGACGTAGGCCCGGGCCAGAGCCACACGTTGGGCCTCGCCGCCGGAGAGCTCGTGGGGGTAGTTGTGCTCCTTGCCGGTCAGCCCCACGGTCTTGAGCACCTGAGGCACCAGGGTCTTGATGGTGGACCGACGGGCACCGATGACCTCCAGCGTGAAGGCCACGTTCTGCCATACGGTCTTGTTGTTGAGCAGCTTGTAATCCTGGAATACGAAACCGATGGAACGCCGATACCCTGGGATCTCGCGGTTGCGCAGACGTCGCAGGTCGTTGCCGGCCACGCGGATCTCCCCCTCGGTGGCCTCCTCCTCGCGCAGGAGCAGCCGCAGCAGAGTGGTCTTGCCCGACCCGCTGGCGCCCACCAGAAAGACGAAATCCCCGCGATTGACATCCAGGCTGATGTTGTCCAAGGCTGGACGGGACCCCTTGGGGTAAATCTTGGTCACGCCCTTGAGCGAAATCAACGCCATTTACACTCCGTTCCTCGGTATTCCCATACAGAGGCTATCAAGAAGACCGACACTACTCACCCATGAAACACCGACCGGACCTGAGCCGGACGAAGCTCTACTTGTCGGCTTCCTCCTCGCGGGCCTGGACCCGCTGCTGGTGCCGCCAGCGAATTCCGGCCTCGATGAAGGCATCAATGTCACCGTCGAAGACCCCCTGGGTATCCGAGGTCTCGTATCCGGTGCGCAGGTCCTTGACCATCTGGTAGGGATGCAGCACATAGGAGCGCATCTGGTCGCCCCAGCTGGCCTTGATGTCGCCGGCCAGCTCCTTCTTCTTCTTGGCCTCCTCCTCATGCCGCAGAACCAACAGCCGGGACTGCAGAACGGCCATGGCAGCCGCGCGGTTCTGAATCTGGCTGCGCTCATCCTGCATGGTGACCACGATGTTGGTCGGCAGGTGGGTGATGCGCACAGCCGAATAGGTGGTGTTGACACCCTGGCCGCCGGGGCCGGAGGAGCAGTAGGTATCCACTCGGATGTCCGAGTCGGGGATGTCGATATGGTCGGTGGGCTCCACCAGGGGGATGACCTCGACAGCAGCGAAAGAAGTCTGCCGCCTGCCCTGGTTGTCAAAGGGCGAGATCCGCACCAGACGATGGGTGCCGCCCTCCACCGACAACCGCCCATAAGCATAGGGGGCGTCCACCTGGAAGGTGGCCGACTTGATGCCGGCCTCCTCCGCGTAGGAGGTGTCCATGACCTTGGTAGAGAAGCCGTGCCGTTCAGCCCATCGCATGTACATTCGCAGGAGCATCTGGGCCCAGTCGGCCGCATCCACCCCGCCGGCGCCCGAGCGGATGGTGACCACGGCAGCGCGCTCGTCGTACTCCCCGTCCAACAGGGTCTGAATCTCCATGTCATCCAGGTCGGACCTCAAAGAGTCGATCTCCTTGCGGGCCTCCACCAGGGTGTCCTGATCATGCTCCTCCTGGCCCAGCTCCTCCAGTGCCTGGACATCGTCCAGCCGTGAGGAGGCGGACTCCAGGTGCTTGAGCTGGGATTGCAGGGCCGAGAGCCTGCTGGTCACCTTCTGCGCATTCTCCTGGTCGTCCCAGAGTCCGGGCGCGCTGGCCTGACGCTCCAAATCAGCAATCCGCGAGCGCAGACCCTCCGGGTCCAGCGCCTTGGAAATCATCTCGTACTTGGCCTTGGCCTGCTCCAATGCTTGAGCAAAATCCATTTCTGCCATACCGTCTCACCGCTTTCCAGACCGGCTCCGCACGAGCCGGCCACCGTCTTCATTCCTGTTTGCCTTTGCCTGTGACGGCCGAATTCCCGCCGACTGGACGGGCCGGGTCAAAGGCCGCTGAAGATGGCAGGGATGACGAGACTGGCCAGCAACGCCACGGCGATGACCAGGCAGACCGCCCTGGCCGTATTGCGACGCCGGCGCTCCCGGCGCTCCCGCTCATGACTGTAGGCACTCATAGTTGATGATTTTACCTATCGGCTGGGACCTGGCTGACGACGATCCAGACCCGGCTGTCGGACGGACCGCCCGTGTTTGAGCATCGACCGGTTTATCCTGTAAGACAACTTGATGTCAACACGACTGCACCGCCTGAAGGAGGAACGATGAGCACAGCACGCACCGCATGGGGTTGGGGCCTGGCCAGCCAGGACGAACAGGGCCGGACCCTGGACGTCTGGTACCCCAAGGCCGAGATCTCCACACCGCCGACCCCGGCGAACCGTCCCAACCACGACTTCGGCGACCAGGTTCACAACCAGCCCGACGCCCGCGGCATCCGCAGGGTGCCTGTCTTCACCGTGGCCGATCTGGATGGCCCGATAGCCGATGCCGCCGACGCCTATCTGCGGCTTCACCTGCTCAGCATGCGCCTGACCCCGCCCAACAGTATGAACCTGGATGGGATCTTCGAACAACTGACCACGGTGGTCTGGACCAACTACGGACCCTTCGCCGTGGAGGACTTCGCTTTGCGTAGGTCAGGGGTCATGGATGCAGCCAGCCGGTCCATGCCAGGTGTCCCCGTGACGCAGGTAACGGTGCTGAGCGTGGACAAGTTCCCCCGCATGGTTGATTACGTGGTTCCCGAGGGAGTCCGCATCGGCAATGCCGATCGGATTCGGCTCGGCGCCCACCTTGCGCCGGGAACGACGGTCATGCATGAGGGCTTCGTCAACTTCAACGCCGGAACCCTGGGCCATTCCATGGTCGAAGGCCGGATCTCACAGGGGGTCGTGGTCGGCGACGGTTCGGACATCGGCGGAGGAGCCTCCATCATGGGCACCCTGTCCGGCGGAGGCCGCCATCGGGTCTCCATCGGTCAGCACTCCCTGCTGGGGGCCAACGCCGGCATCGGTATCTCACTGGGCGACGACTGCGTTGTCGAAGCCGGGCTCTACGTCACCGCCGGCACCAAGATCGGCCTGGGCGATCAGGTGGTCAAGGGGGCGAAGCTCAGCGGACGGGATCATCTGCTCTTCATCCGCGACTCCCGCACTGGCCAGGTCAAGGCCCTGCCCCGCAAGAAGGGGATCGAGCTGAACGAGCGGCTGCACGCCAACTGATCCGGCGGTCATGGGGCTCAGCGCTGCTCCATGGGCAGGTAGTCGCGTGGGCCCTGGCCGGTATAGACCTGCCTGGGACGACCGATTTTCGTGTCGGGATCGTCCAGCATCTCCCGGTACTGGGCGATCCATCCGGGGATGCGTCCCAATGCGAAGAGCGTGGTGAACATCTCCGGGTCGAAGCCGATGGCGCGGTAGATGAGCCCTGTGTAGAAGTCAACGTTGGGATAGAGGTGGCGTTCGACGAAATAGTCGTCGTGCAGTGCCAGGTCCTCCAGCTCAAGAGCCACGTCGAAGAGCTCCGCATCCTCGGCATTCCTGTCCTGGTCGGGTTCGTCCATGAGCTTGTAGAGCCACTGCTTGGCAATGGCCGCGCGCGGGTCATAGGACTTATAGACCCGGTGGCCCAGACCCGCGATTTTCCGCCCCTCGCTCTTGGCCTGGTCCACATACCCCCGCACTCCCAGACCGGAATCCCGTATGCTCTTCAACTGACGCAGCACGGCCTCGTTGGCCCCGCCGTGCAGGGGACCTGACAGGGTATTGATGCCGGCGGCCACTGCCGAATACAGGTTAGCCCGGGCCGATCCGGCAATCCGCACCACTGAGGTGGAGCAGTTCTGTTCATGGTCGGCGTGGATGATCAGAAGCTTGTCCAGGGCCTGCACCTTAAGAGGATCGGCCTGATAGGGCTGGTAGGGCATGGCGAAGCTCATCCGCAGGAAGTCCTCCACATAGCCCCAGGTCCTGTCCGGGTAGAGCAGCGGCTGGTCACGGCGACGACGGTGAATCAGGGAGACGATGGTGCGCACCTTGGCCATGATGATGGCGCTGGCCTCATCCAGCTGATCGGAATCGTCAACATTACAGGTATCCGGGTGGAAGCCGGCCAGAGCATTGACCGCCGCAGCCAACACACTCATGGGATGCGCCTGGCGGGGGAAGGAAGAGAGCAGATGGCGGAAGTCCTCCCCTACGACCGTGTAGCCCAGGACATGGCTGCGGAACCGCTGGTACTGCTCGGCATCAGGCAACTCACCGTGGGACAGCAACCAGGCCACTTCGAGGAAATTGGACTGGGCACATAGGTCCTCTATGGCATAGCCTCTGTAGCGCAGTATGGACCGCTTGCCGTCAATGAAGGTGATTCCCGAGACGCACTGGGCCGTGGTCTGGAAGCCGGGATCCAGCGTGACCCAGCCGTCGTTGCGCAGGGAGGAGACCAGAATGCCGTCGGGCCCTTCGGTGGCGCGAACCAGGGGAAGATCAACCTGTTCGGAATCGATGGACAACCGTGCTGTGGACACCACGCACCTCCTGTCAATCAACCAGTGAGGTGCCAGTGAGAGTCGACGGCCATGCCGGATCAGGCTACCGGCACCTGTACCGGCGTGGAATTGCCGACATGCTAGCAGAAACAACCACGACTTCGATTACCGGCTTGTAACCACAAGCATGAATCCGTCACCTCCACCCACGACGCGCAGGTCCAGGCCAGTGCCGTCCTCGTTCCCACACCAGCCTGCGGGCACAAGGCCAGGAAAGAAAGGGCCGGTGTCAAACAGGGCAGGTATCAAAGAGGGACCCATGAGCATCCACATTGTGAACATTCCTGGGTCCCTTATAGTCCTAGCTCGGCCGCGAGCAACCTATGACTCAGTCCCTGGTCGTCAGGATGACAGGCCCCTGCTCGGTGATGGCGATGGTGTGCTCGCTGTGGGCACCGCGCGATCCGTCTGCAGAACGCAGGGTCCAACCATCCTTGGGATCCTGGTAAATCTGATCGGTGGTCGCCAGGAACCAAGGCTCAATGGCGATGACCAGGCCCGGGCGCAGCTTGTAGCCGTGATGAGGCGTGCCGTCGTTGGGCACATGGGGATCGCCGTGCATAATCCGCCCTACTCCGTGTCCGCCGAACTCCAGGTTGACGCTGTATCCGTTTTTATGGGCAACCTGACCGACTGCAGCGGAGATGTCACCCAGGCGGTTGCCGGGCTGAGCCTGGGCGATGCCCGCCTTCAGGGCCTCTTCCGTGGTTCGAATCAGGCGCAGATCCTCTGGATCTGCATGCTCGCCCACCACGAAGCTGATGGCCGAGTCGCCCACCCAGCCGTCCACGTTGATGGCCAGGTCCAGGGAGAGCAGGTCGCCATCCTTGAGGTTGTAGTCATATGGCACCCCGTGCAGGACTGCATCGTTGACGGACAGACAGATGTAGTGGGCGAAGGGGCCGGTGCCGAAATCAGGCGCGTAGTCCACGTAGCAGGAGGTGGCTCCCTTACGGGAGTTGATCCTGTCCTTGACGTAGTCGTCCAGCTCCAGCAGGTTGACCCCGGGTTTGCTCATGGCTTTGAGCTCCTTGAGGATGCTGCCGACAAACCTGCCCGCCGGCTTCATCTGTTCGATCTCCTGCTTGGTTTTGAGCTCGATCATCCTCTGCGTCCTTTCATAATTGGTGCCCGCGGGTGCCACCCCTCAGAATCCTGCCCAAGTACTACCACTCAGTATTATCGGGTCGGTCGGACGAGTCCGGCTCTCAGTTCCGACCGAAGGTGAAGGCCCTGATGATGGAGACGACTCCCAGCACCAGAAGAGCACACCCGCTGAAAATGACCAGGAAAATGACGGAGCTCAGCGGGTAGATCATGACGATGATTCCGGCGATGATGGAGACGATGCCCGAGAAGATGGCCCAGCCTGAATGCGGGAGCCCCCAGGATGCTGCCAGACTCATCACGCCCTCCATGATCCAGCTGATGCCCACGATGATGGTGACCAGTAGGGTCAGCGCTGAAGCGGACAGGGCCGTGTTCCTGACGATGACAATGCCGCCGACGGCGATCAGGGCGCCAAAGAGGACACCGAGCACCCGCCAACCGCCAGGAAGCCCCTTGGACACGATGGAGGTGGCCAGACGGACCACGCCGGAGATGATGAAGTAGATGCCCAGCACCACAGTCACGGCAATGAGGGTCTTGTCCGGTCTGAGCAGAAGGGCCAGGCCCAGGATGACGCCAATCACGCCCATGACGCCCATAATGATGCGGATGGCCCGCAGGGTTCTTAATCCCAGATCCTCTGCGATCATGGAGAATGGATCCATCCGTGGCGGGCGCCCCTGGTAGCCGGGGTATTGCCCATACTGACCATAATTATTCTGTCCGTAATAATTCTGGTATTGGCCGTTATTCTGCGAAGAATCCTGACCACCGTACTGATTGGGCTGACCGCCCTGCATGGGATCCGTCATACCGTCCTCTTTCGCTCGCTCAGGGCGACCGAGCGGCCGTCCTGTTACCGTCTACCAAGTTTAAATCACCAAGGAGGCAATCGTGGCTTTTCCTTCGGCGGATGGTTCGCCGGTCCGCTGATTCCCGGCGACCCCGGGGCATGGCATGTCACCAAAGATGGCTAGGCTTGTGGCATGGCACAATCTACAGAATCCACGACCTCCTCCGGACTTGATCCGGCCTCCTTCTCCTCGGTCATTCGCCCCCAGGACGACCTCTTCCGCTTCGTCAACGGCCCCTGGATCGACACCTACAGTCTGCCCGAGGACCGTTCCCGGTTCGGTTCCTTCGACAAGCTCGCCGAGGATGCCGAGGCCCAGATCCATGAAATCCTCGAGGACCCGGAATCCCCGGCTGTCAAGTCAGCCCTGCTCTATCGCAGTTTCCTGGACACCGAGGCCATCGAAGCCGCGGGAATGGAACCCATTCGCCCAGACCTGCAGGCCATTGATGCCGTGACCGACAAGAAGGCACTGACCAGCCTGCTGGGCCGGCTCAATCCCACTGGCGGTCCCGATCTTTTCGGCATTGCCATCTATGGCGACCCGGGCAACGCCGGTGTCAACGTGGCCCATATGGAACAGGCCGGGCTGGGGCTTCCCGACGAGGCCTACTACCGGGAGAAGAGCTACGTTCCAGTCCGCCAGGCCTACACCGACATGGTCGCCTCCCTGCTCAGGCTCTCCGGCTACGCCGACGACCAGGAGGATGCCCACAGGCAGGCGGAGTCCTTCCTCGAGATCGAGACACGTATAGCGGCACGCCACTGGGACAACGTGTCCACCAGAGATGAGGATCGTACCTACAACCCCACCACCCTGACTGACCTGGAATCAACACTCGCCGATTTCGACCTGCACACCTGGATCGAGTCCTGGCAAAAGGCATACGCAGCCAGCCCTGTCGCCAATCTGCAGCCGGTCGATCTGAGCTCAGCCCTGTCCAGGACCATCGTGCACGAACCCTCCTTCCTGCAGGGTTTGAACGAGCTCTGGAAGACCAGCGACCTGGAGGATCTGAAACTCTGGGCCCGCGTGCACACCCTGATCGAGTGGGCAGGTCTGCTCAGCGGCGACTTCGATCAGGCCAGGTTCGACTTCTATGGCAAGGTCCTTTCAGGCACGACCAAGATGCGTGACCGCTGGAAGCGAGCAGTCTCCCTGGTCAACGGCATTTGCGGCGAGGATGTCGGACGCGAATATGTTCGTCGGCACTTCCCCGCCTCCAGCAAGGCCCGAATGGAGGCTTTGGTCTCAGACCTGATCGACGCCTATCGGGTCTCCATCACCTCCAGCGACTGGCTGGGCGAAGAGACCAAGGTCAAAGCTCTTGCCAAGCTGGACAAATTCTCGCCCAAGATTGGCTACACCGAGCACTGGCGCGACTATACGGCACTGGCTGTGGATGAAAAGCTGGGTCTGGTCGACAACGTGCGGCGGGCCAACCTCTACGAGTCCGGCTACCAGTTCGGCAAGGCCGGTAAGCCTGTGGACAAGGAAGAGTGGCTCATGAATCCTCAGACGGTCAACGCCTACTACGAGCCCACCCTGAACGTCATCGTCTTCCCCGCGGCCATCCTGCAGCCGCCCTTCTTCAACCCAGAAGCCGACGATGCCGTCAACTACGGAGGCATCGGGTCAGTCATCGGCCACGAGATCGGCCATGGATTCGACGATCAGGGCTCCAAGTACGACGGCGACGGGCGTCTGCAGGACTGGTGGACCCCGCAGGACCGTATGAACTTCGAGCAGCGGACCAAGGCACTCATCGAGCAGTACAACGGGTTCGTCCCCCAACAGCTCGCCGAGAAGTACGCCGACAAGCCCGAGCAGGCACCCCATGTCAATGGAGCACTGACCATCGGCGAGAACATCGGAGATCTGGGAGGCGTCAACATCGCCATCAAGGCCTATGCACTCTCCCTACAGAAGAAGGAGGGCGGCACAGCCAGGACAGACGATGCGGCTATGGACCGGGCACTGGCCTCGGCTCCTGTCATGGACGGCTACACCGGTCTGCAACGGTTCTTCCTGTCCTATGCCTCCATCTGGAGGACCAAGAACAGGGATCAATTGGCCGAACAGTATCTGCAGATCGACCCCCACTCCCCTGCTGAATTCCGCACCAACGGCATCGTCAGGAACGTGGATCGTTTCTATCAGGCCTTCGGGGTCACCGACGACGACGGCATGTGGCTGGAACCAGACGCACGGGTCAAGATCTGGTAAACCGGTTCGATTGAGATCGTTGGTTGGTTGACGGTTTCAATCAGCCCGCTGATCAAGGCGGTAGGTCGACGGGAATCAGTTGGCCTCCCGCCTTCGTCTTGCTCGGCCTCAACAACTTTTGCTCATCCGGCATTGGAATTCTTCACCGAAGTCCGATCGGCTGCAGATGACACAGATGAGGCAGGAGCCGATCCAGTTTCGGACGATGAAGATGATAGCGGCGTGGTCCAAGGATCCGGACCGTCGGCCTCCTCATCAATAGGCACAACACCCGATTGGTTCCTGGTGAAGGTGTCCTGTCCCCGGGCCAGGTCGTGACCGATGCCATCCGCCACCAAGACCAGACTGCTATGCGGCTGACCATCGCTGGTCCATTCCTCCGTCACCAAGGATCCTGAAACAATCACCGGATCACCCTTGTGCAGACAGACCAGGGCATTGACCGCCAGAGTCCTGAAGGCTTTGACTGTCAGCCAGGTGGTGGATTTTCGTTTCCACACCCCAGCCGCAGCATCGTAATAGGCCGGCGTGGAGCCCAGCCTGAAAGAGCAGACGGGTGTAGACCCCGGCTGTCCCAAACGCGTTGGCTGGGTCCCCATAAAGCCGAAGACGGTCGTTTTTATTTCATTGATGGACATACCGGAACCTCTCTGTTGATGTTGTGAATCCGACGCTGTAAATCTGCCAGTCGATTCCTGATCTTGCGCGGTGAGGCCATTCGACGGAGGATCCCCGACCGGAGCGCGGATAATCGGAGCGGGGGAAGGTACTGGCCCCGGCCAGGAACCCTCCGTCGAACGGTGAATTAATCCTGCCTCCGCCCACGTCCCCGCACCTGACCCGCAGACCAATGTGGTCGAACGGGCTCGGTCTGGTTCCCGTGGTGGACAAGCCGCCCCCATGGCTGGGTTCCGAATGCCCCTCCACTGTCCAGAACCATCGCACATTGGTCCTGGGCTAAACTGTGAGAGCAGATACATCGGCACGGTTTGGAAGGACCCGCAGTCATGGTTCACACGCTGGTCAGTTGGAATATCGATTCGCTCAATGCCGCCCTGCTCGGCAAGAGCAGCCGCAGCGCTCTCTCTCTGAAGGTGGTGGAGACCATACGGGATCTGGACCCCGATGTCGTAGCCATCCAGGAGACCAAACTCAACGGCGACCAGAAGAAATCCGCGGGCATCCTTAAGGCGCTTATGCGCTACTTCCCCGATTACCAGGAGGTGGACCGCCGCTCCGAGCCCCCGGCCCGCACAGGCTACGCAGGCACGCTCATGCTCTACCGCAAGAGCCTGCCGGAACCTACAGTGACCCGCCCCCGCATCGGCGCTCCGGACACCATGGACGACGAGGGCCGCATGCTCACTCTGGAGTTCCCGGACTGCTTCGTCACCACGGTCTACACCCCCAATTCAGGATCGGGACTGGTCAGGCTCAAGCCGCGCGGCGTCTGGGACGATCGCTACCGTCACTACCTGCAGGAACTGGATGCCCGCAAACCGGTCCTGGCCTGTGGCGACTTCAATGTCGCCCACGAGGAGATCGACATCGCCAACCCGGCATCCAACCACCATTCCGCCGGCTTCACTGATCAGGAGCGCGAGAAGTTCGGCCTTCTGCTGGATGCAGGCTTCACCGACACCTTCCGAAAGATCCATGGCGATGCCGCCGGCTTCTACGATGACCACCGCAGCATCTACACTTGGTTCGCCCAGCGGGCTCCAAAAAGCAAGATCAACAACTCCGGTTGGCGCATCGACTACTGGCTGACCTCCAACAGAATCGCTGACCAGGTCAGCACCAGCGAACCCGTGGACACAGGCGAGCGCCAGGACCACCTGCCCATCCTGCTGCGCATCTGACCGGATAGGTTCCCGAACCAAAAACCGATGCAACCAAAAGGGTGGGGCCTTGGTCGCATAGATCATGACGCGGCCAAGGCCCCACCCCTCTATATTTATATTGGTTGCGGCAGGCAACTATAAGTGCGGCATATCCTACTGCAGAGCTGCAATCCGATCCACGATTACCTGAGCGGCCTGATCGGCAGGAACTGCTTGCACCTCCGAGCCGTCGCGGTTGCGAATCTCGATGGTGCCGTTGGCAATGGTGTCGCGACCGGCGATGGCGACCAGGGGGACCCCGATCAGCTCGGCATCCTTGAACTTGACCCCTGGAGACACCTTGGGCCGGTCGTCGTAGAGGACCTCCACGCCACGGTCCTCCAGGTCGGCAACCAGCTTCTCGGCGGCATCGAAAGCCTCCTGCTTCTTGCCGGTGGCCACCACATGAACCGCAGCAGGGGCGACAGCCTTGGGCCAGGCCAGACCCTTGTCATCATGATGCATCTCGGCGATGCAGGCCAGCACGCGAGAGATGCCGATGCCATAGCAACCCATCCAGACCGGCACCGCCTTGCCATTGCGGTCCAGAACCTTCAGACCCAGTGCGTCAGAGTATTTCAGTCCGAGCTGGAAGACCTGGCCGATCTCCACGCCACGCTCGAAGCTGAGCGGCCCTGATCCGTCAGGGCTCATGTCACCGTGACGGACCTCAGCGGCCTCCACCACTCCGTCGGCCTGGAAGTCACGACCGTAGACCGCATTGGCCAGGTGCACGCCTTCGGCATCAGCACCGGTCACCCAGGCTGAGCCAGACGCCACATGGGCATCGAGGAAGTAGCGGATATGGGCGGCAGACTCGCTGTCCGAGCGCTGAGGACCCAGAACACGGGGACCGATATATCCCTTGACCAGCTCGGGGTGTGCAGCCAGGTCAGCCTCATTGGCCTCCTCGATTTCGGCCGGGGCGAACTGGGCCTCCAGCCGCTTCATGTCCACCTGACGGTCGCCCGGAAGGCCGACGGCCACCAGCTCCCGCCAGCCTTCGGGATGGTCATCATCCGCAGGGTGTTTGACGGCCACAATCAGGTTCTTCAAAGTATCGGCAGCGGTCCAGTCACGACCGTCCTCACGAGGATGCAGCTGGTTGAACCGCTCTACCAGGGTGTCGATGGTGGTCGAGTCGGGGGTGTCCAGCTCCTGCATGGCCGGGGTCTCGGCATAGTCGACGGGCTCAGGGCTCGGGGTGGTCAGCGCCTCCACGTTCCACGCTTTCCCCGAGGGAGCCAGTGCAAAAGTGTCTTCGCCTATGGGCAGCGGAGCCAGGAATTCCTCGGACTCGGATCCCCCCATGGGTCCGGAGACCGCATGGACGATTACGTAATTGACACCCAGACGCTTGAAGATTCGTTCATAGGCGCCGCGCTCATCCTGGTAGGCCTTCTTCAGCCCCTCCTCATCCACGGTGAATGAGTAAGCATCCTTCATAATGAATTCGCGACCCCTGATCAGCCCGGCGCGGGGACGGAACTCGTCGCGGTACTTGGTCTGGATCTGATAGAGAACCACCGGCAGGTCCTTGTATGAGGAGTACATGTCCTTGACCAAAAGGGTGAACATCTCCTCATGGGTGGGAGCCAGCAGGTAATCAGCGCCGTGCCTGTCCTGGAGGCGGAAGAGATTCTCGCCGTACTCCTCCCATCGGTGGGTGGCCTCGTAGGGCTCGCGAGGCAGCAGGGCCGGGAAGTGAACCTCCTGGGCGCCAATGCGGTCAATCTCCTCCCGAACCACGGCCTGGACCTTGTCGAGGACTTTCAGACCCAGTGGCAGCCAGGTGAAGATGCCAGGGGCCACCTTGCGGACGTATCCTGCCCGCTGCAGGAGTTTGGCCGAGTCCACATCGGCGTCAGCCGGATCCTCCCTGAGGGTCCGCAAAAAGAGGGTTGACATGCGCATGGCTTTGGTTCTCATACCTCCTAAAGATATGCGCGCAAAGGGACAAGCAGCCATAGAAGATGACCTGGGACAATTTGCTGCAGGAGAGCCCGAAATCTGGAAATTATTGATCGCGCCAATCATACATAGTTCTGGCGGCCACGCCTCGGATCATCTCTTGAGATCAATCGAGACGCTGCGGAATACGGAGACCGCAACTTCTTAGAACAATTCCGAATACCGTTCATGCGCTTTGTCAAGCACACCGATTTGACTCGGGCAGTTGTGTAATGTACAATTAAATGAATTTTGAAGTAAAATTAGTTCAATCTTTTTATTAGTTTGGTTCAATGGTGACTTATCAAGTAGACGTTTCTCTCTCGCACGTGTCTTTCTCATACGGCCGTAAACAGGCGTTGTCGGATGTGTCCTTGAGCTTCGGCAATGGCGTATTCGGGCTCTTGGGGCCCAATGGTGCCGGCAAGACGACACTGATGAATATTGTGACCACCTTGTCACGTCCTTCCTCGGGCAGTGTAAGGATAGCCAGGGCGAATGTGCTGACAAGCGCTGGACGACGTCGGGCCAGGAGCCGAATCGGATATTTGCCGCAATCGTTCGAGTTGATGAATGCTTCCAGCCTGATGCGCAATGTACGGTACGCCGCATGGGCGCGCGGTCTGTCCTGGAAAGCTTCCTGTGATGCAGCGATGTGGGCCCTGGAGCAGGTGGAATTGTCCGGGGAAGCTCGCCGCCCGGTGCGCAGCCTGTCCGGTGGCATGCGTCAACGAGCGGGCATCGCTTGCGCGATTGTCGCCCGTCCCGACGTGCTTGTCTTGGACGAGCCAACCGTTGGCCTCGATCCGGTGCAGCGCATTGAGGTGCGTAAATTCCTCGATGCCTATGCCGACAGCCACACAGTGCTTGTAAGTACGCATTTGGTCGAGGACCTGGCCGCAGTTGCCGACCGTGTACTGGTGCTCAACCACGGGCGTCTGCTCCTGGACGGACACATGGATGATCTCGCCTCCCTGGCCGATCCTGAGGACTCAATGGCATCGCCTTGGGAATCCGGTTATCGACAACTTCTGACGCGGACTGAACACCTGCCATCCAACCAGAATGAGGTCTCATAATGGCCCGGCTGCTCAATCCCTTGTCACCAGTGAGCTCATTGGTGTTCTTCCTGTCAATGATGGTATATCCGGCCGCATTATCTGTGCGCAACTACGGAGTCGGCCGATCAGACGCGTCCCCGTGGGTACTGACAGATGCGGCCTTGCAGCTTGACCTGACTTGGATGCATCTAATGACGGATGTGATTGCCTGCATATTTGGTGCGTGGAGTGCCTGGAAGGCATGCTCCCCGCAGTCCATGGTCGCGCCGCCCTGGATCGGAGGCTCGGCTGTCCGCAGGTACGGCGTGCCTGTCCTCAAGGGCGCTGCATTGTGCTCGCTGGCCTATGCGACAGGCTGTCTTCCCGCCATTGTCCAAACTCTGCAATCCACAGGCGGATTGGCTCCCTTGGGAGCCTTGCTCATGGGTATGGCAGTGCCGGCGGCAATGTTCGCCCTCGGTTATGCACTCGGGGCCATCATGGGCAGCCGCTGGTCCCTGGTACCGGCCACGCTTTTGCCTGCCGCCCTGTGTTGGGGCAGCGTATTCCTGCTGATGCCACGCACTCCCAAGGGTGACGTGTTCCCACGAGCGTGGGGGTCGCCACTGGCCGTGGCAATGCCGGTGATGGACACGGGCATCGGTGCCGAGCCGGGACTCAGCATTAACCCTTCAGCGGTGACAGTGCGCTGGGTACTAGTCGCTGTAGTGCTGACCGCGTCCACAGCGGCCTGCATTCTGACCGCGCACTGGTGGCGGCCCGGCCTATCATGGATAGTCGCCCCATTGGCGGTGCTTCTGCTTGTTCCGACTGCTGCCGGGGGCCTGGTCGCCATGTCCGGTCCGGCAGAATGGCGCCGGTCCGCTCCGTTCACCCCTGTCTGCAAAAGCATAGACGGTGTGCCACTGTCGGTGTGCGCCCACCCGGATGATGGTGCCCAGCTGAGACGCTACATACGGTATATGCATTCGGTCGCCTCATGGTTCCCCAAGGACAGTGTGGAAGGCAGCTCGGGTCTTGTGCTTTTGCTGGGCAACGCCTTTACGCCTACATCCCACGGCCAGGCATGGAATCTCACCGACCGGGGCCTGACCGAATTGCAGCACCTGGGCGGCAAGAAGATACAGGTAATGACCGACACAGTCACTGAACGCACTGGACAATACAGCGACCTAGCTGATATCACAGAGACCATCGTGAAAGAATTCATTCATGCAGACTGCTCGGCTATGGCACTTAAAAACGTGTACAAACAACGAACACTAGATGACGGTGCCAGCGTGTCCGCCTTTGTGCTGGAACAGCTGCCCCAGCGCATGAGAGAGACCGCCTACGAGGCGTTGGGCGGAGGAAACGGGAGCTCTGGGATGGGAAGCGCCAGAGGCCCTGCCGCCGATCTACTTAACGACGCCACTAATGAAGAGTTTCATGCCTACGTGCGTCGCAACCTCTCTGAGATCGAACGCTGCGCCGTCACGCCGTCCGATGTCATCGATGATCTGGGGAAGAACCACTGATGGGCGGTCGGCATCGACGTGGTTCCATGAAAGGCGGAATCTCAGTCGGATGGTTGGCTGGGCGCCACTCATGGGCGGCCTTGGCATTCATCGCGCTGGCTGCGGCCGTGCCCTTCCTGCTCGCCTCCGTCTCCGCTTCCGCTACCGGCGGAGAGATCTATGCTCGGCCAGCCTATTATGGGTACGTCTGCGTTCCTGACCCACATGCAGCGGTATTCAACGGCGCCGTACATACCCAATGCCCACAAGGCAAAAGCGCCGTGCCCAGTATGGTGCCCATGGCCGAGCTGGCCTACGCGGCGTTCAGCGCATGCGCCTTGGTCATGCTTGCCCCGCTTATGCCCACCTGGGAGCGCCTGAACCTGGCACGCGTCCGTTGGCGAGCCCTGGCTGCCGGGACAGGCGTGCTGATGCTGCCGTTTCTTTTCAGCCTCCTCCTTACCATACCTAGCTCCCACGGCGACCCGACCAACGCGCAGTCGCTACTTAGGCTGGCTTCCTGCAACGGCCTGGTCGACGCATCATTGGTCATGCTCGGCATCGCATTACTGGGCCGTTTCTACGGGCTTGGGCTGGGCGTAGGGCTGGCAGTGATCAATATCGCCAGCCAAGGTATGCAGGTAGGCATGGGGCTGACGCTTCGTCTATACCCCGAGGACATCAAACCGCCAGTTCCTGGACAGGGGATCTGGCCGGCGATTGCCACGGTCTTGACGGTCTTCGCCGTCATACTCTGGACGGTCACCGGAGGCCGGGGAATGATCATGGACAAGAAATAAAGAGCCAGCATAGCTGCTTTTGAGAGGTGCAAGAACCTGCCGGCCTTAACACTGCAGGAGTTTGTCCGAGTCCACCTAGCCGTCAGCCGAACCCGAAACCAAACGGCGCATGCAGGAAAAGGTCAGTAAATCCGCAACCTGACATCTGGCATCTATCCAGATCTACCCTCGGCCATGAGGACAGCCAAGATATGATGGTTATGTACGAACAGGTTTTCTGCTTTTACAAGGACAAGGCGGGCACCTATGTCATCAGAGCCAGGTGTGACCATCCAGACCTTCACCGACCTTGACGCAGAGCACATGACGCTCCTCCTGGAGGCCGATCCTTCGGAACGGATAATCCATGACGTTTTCACCCATTCCCGCGCCTATGAAATCCGAGTGGGACAAGCTCTGGCCGGTGCCATGCTGCTTATCAGACCTGTTACGGACGCCTTGGAAATCGCCGATATCAGCGTGAACCGCGCTTTTCGCAGACAGGGACTTGGAAGCAGATTAATAGAACGAGCCAAGATGGAAACTGTCGGTCTGGGTCTGAGCAGACTGGAAGTAGGCACCGGATCCACCAGTTTTGGAGCCCTTTGCTTCTACCAGACATGCGGATTTCGCATGGACCGCATTGTGCGGGATTATTTTGTAGACCGCTACCAGCAGCCCATTGTCGAGAACGGAATCACCCTTAAAGACATGGTCCGTCTGTCATGGTGTCTCTAGCGACCCGAACGACCGTACCGAGCCAAGACAAGTAAGGCCGACCCTTCAGAACAGCTCGTCCTGGCTGAATTCGTCTTCTGGTTCCTGACCGACGGCACGCTTGGTAAAGGACTCAGCACCTTCATCCTTCAGACGGGCACAGGCCACCTTGGACTCAGCCCTCAAACCAGCATCCAGAACGACAGCATCGGGAGAGACCAGAAAGGCGTGCTCATTGATGCCTGTCAAGTAGAGCCCATCCAGACTTTCCACACGGGAGAGGGCCACGTATCCCATCCCTGGCGCAAAGGTCCGTCTCAGGTCCATGACCGCCCTGTCCAAGGTCATCCCCTGGGATTTGTGGATGGTGATCCCCCAGGCACAGCGAAGAGGCACCTGGTTGACGGCGGCCAAGACCGTGTCCCCGTCCATGGTCTCCCAGGCGGCCGGCTTCATGGTGACCACGTTGCCGTTCTGGAAGGAGACGATCGGCCATCCCCCCTTGGCCGAGCTGGTGAATCCGCTGACTGTACCTATAGAGCCGTTGACATATTGATGATCCTGATCGTTGCGCAGGGCCATGACTGCGGCTCCGGTCTTCAGGGCCAGATCCTCGGGGGCCAGCATGTTCTTCTTCAACCGCTCCACCAACCTGGCCTCGCCACGGGATGTGGCCTGGTAATGGTGAGCCTCTTCGTCAATGGAGGCCAGGCGTTTGTCGTTGAGCGTGTCGGCCTGCTTGTTGACCGGGAAGAGGTGGACCGCCACCTGGCCAGGAGCGGGCACTACGCCCACACGGGCGGCCAGGACCTCATGGTCCTCCTGGGTGACGCCGCCCTCCCTGATATCGGTCAGGACGGTCAAGAGCTGGCCATCGTCCTGGCGGTGCTGCTCGGTCAGGTAACAGATGACCGGGTCCAGGTCCTGCCAGACCAGTGATTCTGTCACGAACCCGTCCGGGTCCTTGCCTGCCCGGGCGTAGCGTTCCCGGGCAGCCTGGAATTCAGGGCTGGGTAGTATTCCTGCAGCCCGGTTGGACCGAGTCACCGGTGGCAGCTGGAAGAAGTCCCCGGAAAGGACCACCTGGATTCCTCCGAAGGGTTCGGGGCTGTGGCGAACGGCTCGACAGGCCTGGTCCACCATGTCGAAGAGCCAGGCGTGCATCATGGAGACCTCGTCTATGACCAGGATGTCGGTGCCCTCGATCTGCCTGCGACGGCGGGTCTTGATCCGCTTCAAGAGCGATTCGGTCATGCAGGTGGCGATGCCTACTCCGCTCCAGGAATGGATGGTCTGGCCGTTGATGTGCGTGGCGGCGATGCCGGTCGAGGCGGTCACCGCCACTACCGCCCCGGCCTGACGGGCCTGGGCGACGAACTCATTGAGCACAAAGGTCTTGCCTGACCCGGGGGCGCCTGTGATGAAGGCATTGGCCCCCGCACTCAATATGGTCAAGGCTTCGGATTGCTGCATGCCTTAATGGTGCCACGTCAGAGGTACATGGCCGCGCCTGTCAGTAGTCGGTCTTCTCGGGCTTGTTGGCATCCTCGACCGGATTGCCGGACTCTTCGTAATGGCGCAGCAGGCTGGTCTGCTCAATCTGTTCCGCACCGGCCTTGGACTGGGCCTGGTCGGGCCCGGGAGCCGGAAGGAAGAACATGGAGCGGTAGTAGCGCAGCTCGTCCATGGACTCGATGATGTCGGCCAGGGCCCTGTGGCCGCCATGCTTGGCCGGCTTGTTCTTGTAGACGTCTGGGTACCAGCGGCGGGACAGCTCCTTGAGGGTGCTCACGTCAATGACCCGGTAATGCAGAAGAGCCATCAGGTCAGGCATGTACCGGTCGAGGAACTTCTTATCGGAGCCCACGGAGTTGCCTGCCAGATGGGCCTTGCCGTTCTTGGGCAGGAAGGGCTTGACGTACTCGATTACCTGACGCTGGGCCTCCTCAAGGTCCAGGCCGGTTTTCATCTCTTCGATCAGACCGGAGGAGGTGTGCATCTTCCTGACGAAGTCCCCCATATGGTCCAGGGCCGCCTGGGAGGGCTTGATGACCAGATCGATGCCCTTGTCCAGGACCTTCATGTTGAAGTCAGTGGGCACCACGGAGACCTCGCACAGCTCGTCATGGAAGATATCCAGACCGGTCATCTCGCAGTCTATCCAAATCATGCGGGATTCCTCCGCCGAGAAAGTCAGATCATTCTTATCGCTCATCTGTACGCCTTTCAGATCCGGGTTGCCTCCCGGATCGCTCCTTCCGCCGCCTTGGACGGAACATTACAAGATACCGCCAGCACGTGACCGGCGGAGGGGTCGTCAGCCCGGCCGTCCGGACCGTAACTGACATGAGATATGCAATCGGCGCAGGTCCTGATGAGATCCTGCGCCGATCACCTGCCTATGTAGGGCTCAGTTGTGGAAGCCTGAGTAGTTGGGGGCCTCCTTGGTCATGACGATGTCATGGGGATGTGATTCACGCAGACCGGCATCGGTAATCCGAATGAACCGGCCCTTGCGCTGCAGCTCGGGGATGGTGCGGGCACCGGTGTAGAACATGGTCTGGTGCAGGCCGCCGACCAGCTCGTAGAGCACGTAATTGAGCGGACCACGGTAGGGCACCTCGCCCTCGACGCCCTCGGGCACCACCTTGTCGGAACTGGTCACGTCGGCCTGGAAGTAGCGGTCCTTGGAGTAGCTCTTCTTGCCGCGCGGGGCCATAGCGCCCAGCGAGCCCATGCCCCGATAGACCTTGTACTGCTTGCCGTGCAGGAGGACCTTCTCGCCAGGGGCCTCCTCAGTGCCTGCCAGCAGACCGCCCAGCATGACCGAATCAGCTCCGGCCACGATGGCCTTGGCGATGTCACCCGAGTAATGAATTCCACCGTCGGCCACCAGAGGAATACCGGCAGGGCGGCAGGCCAGGGCGGCATCGTAGACGGCGGTCAGCTGGGGCACGCCCACGCCAGCCACCACGCGGGTGGTGCAGATGGAGCCTGGGCCCACGCCGACCTTGACCGCGTCAACTCCAGCATCGATCAGTGCCTGGGCGCCCTCGCGGGTAGCCACATTGCCGCCGATCACATCCACATGGTCGAAGGCGTGATCAGCCTTGATCCGGCGAATCATATCCAGCATGAGCTTGGCGTGGCCATGGGCGGTGTCCACTACCAAGATGTCTACCCCGGCATCGGCCAGGGCGGTGATGCGCTGCCAGGCGTCACCGAAGAATCCGACGGCGGCGGCCACGCGCAGACGGCCGCGCTCATCCTTGGTAGCCTCGGGGTACTGCTCGGTCTTGACGAAGTCCTTGACGGTGATCAGCCCGGTCAGCTTGCCCTCGTCATCGACCAGGGGAAGCTTCTCCACCTTGTACTTGGCCAGAAGCTGGTGGGCATCCTCCTTGGTGATGTTGGACGGACCGGTGATCAGGTGATCCTTGGTCATGATGTCGCTGACCTTGAGCCGGTCGAAGTCGGCGGGATTGACGAAGCGCATGTCACGGTTGGTGATGATGCCCACCAGCCGCTGCCGACGATCCACCACAGGCAGACCGGAGACCTTGTAGGTGGAGCAGAGCTTGTCCAGGTCGGTCAGCGTGGCATCCGGGGTGACGGTCAGGGGGTCGGAGATCATGCCGGACTCGGAGCGCTTGACGATGTCGACCTGATTGGCCTGATCTTCGATGCTGAGATTGCGGTGGAGGACGCCGATGCCGCCGTTACGGGCCATGGCCACAGCCATGGCGGCCTCGGTGACCGTGTCCATGGCGGCCGAAAGAACCGGGGACCTCATGGTGATGTTCCGAGTCAGCCGGGTGGTGGTGTCTACCTCGGAGGGGATGACATCGGATTCGTTGGGCAGCAGAAGGACGTCGTCATAGGCCAGACCGATTTTCTGGAAGGCGTCGGGCAATTGAGTGTAGGAGGAGGGTTCGCTTTGTGGGTTTTCCATAGCCATAGCACCATGCTACAAGTGCTTCTTGACCGTTAAGAGTATCGTGTCCGTACTGTTTCATCCAGCGAATCAGCTGTCCTCATTGTTATCGTGGCGGCTCCTGCGATGCCAAGGCGGTCTGGCAGCATGCTGCGAGCCCTGGGCGGCGAGAAGGGCGTTCTCGCGCCTGATCTCGGGAAGTCGACGGCGGTAGTAGGGGTAGAGGGTGGCGAAGGTCAGCAGTATGGCGGCCAGAGCCAGACCGATCAAGACATATCTCAGTCGGAAGAAAAGAATAAAGAGTGAGCCGAAGGCGATCAGGGCGGCCCAGCCCCAAAGAATAAGGACAGCGGAACGAACCGTGTGGCCTATGCGCAGCATACGGTGGTGCAGGTGCATGCGGTCGGGGTGCATGGGTGATTGCCCGTGGCTGAGCCGCCGGACGATGGCCAGGCACATGTCCAGAACAGGCAGGAAAAGCACCAGGATGGGCAGAAGAATGGGCATGAAGGCCGGCAGATAGATGCTGGCATGAATGGTGGCCGGATCCAGCCGGCCGGTGACCACAATGGAGGCGCAGGTGATCAGGTATCCCAGCAGCATGGATCCCGAGTCGCCCATGAAGAGCTTGGCCGGATGCCAGTTGTGCAGGAGGAATCCCACGCAAATACCCACCATGGCCACGTCGATCAGGGTGGCCAGGGAGGCGTAGTCGGGCGAGATGCGGGCGATGATATAGGAGTAGATGGCGAAGGCGATGCCCCCGATGGCCACGATGCCTGCAGCCAGGCCGTCAAGTCCGTCCACGAAGTTGACCGCATTGATGGAGGCCACGATCAGGAATGCCGTGATGGCCATGGACAGGCTGGGCGAGGCCGCCACCAGGGATCCCAGCGGCAGGGAGATGATCTGGATACCACCCCAGGAGACGAAGACCGAAATCAGCAGCTGGCCGGCCAGCTTGAGCATCCAGTCCAGGTCCCAGAGGTCGTCGGCTATGCCCAGCAGGCAGATGGCTACGGCCCCGGCCAGGATGACCCAGGCCTGATGGCCGGACTGGAAGAGGCCTGTGATGAAGGGAATGCGGGAGGCGAAGCACATGGCCACGGCAAAGCCGATCAACATGCCCAGGCCGCCCATACGAGGGGTGGGCACCTTATGTACGTCGCGAGCGCGGACCACGCCTACGGCGCCAACCCTGATGGCGAGGTGACGAACCATGGGCATGACCAGCCAGGTGGCCCCGCCAGCGATGGCGGCAATGAACAGGTATACCCTCACTGGCCCTCCCCTCCGCTGGACCGGCCCGACAGAAGAGCACGGACCCGGGCCTCGCCGATGACGCCCTGCCGCAGCACGTGTATTCCGTCAGGATCGGTCCTGTCGGCTTCCACCACCGTGCTGGCCACTGAGCCTGGGGTCGGCCCCCCGTCCAGGTAGAGATCGACGCTGTCACCCAGCTCGGCTCTGGCCTGCTGGACGGTCTCCACACTTGGGTTACCCGATCGATTGGCGCTTGAAGCAGCCAAGGGGCCGGTCACCTGCAGGAGTGTCCGGCAGATGGGCGAGTCGGGTACTCTGACGGCCTGGGTAGGACCCTCGGGCTCCATCCGAGGAGTGCGCAAGGGGCAGGACCTTCCTACCAGGGCAATGGGCGAAAAGGGACCGGGCAGCAGCTCGTCAGCCAGGCGATCAAGAGGAGCAGGCAGGCTAAGATCCAGCCGGTCCATGGTCTCGACCCCATCCAGCAGCACCTGGATGGACTTGGTCCTGGGACGGTGCTTGGCCTGGAAGAGCCTATCGATGGCCGCATCATTGCATGGATCACAGACGATGCCATAGACCGTGTCGGTAGGAATGACCGCCAGCCCTCCGGCGGCCACCACCCGGGCCAGCAACTGCGGCGACCGACTGTCATAGGTCATCACCCGGCTCATACCCTGCATCACAACCTTTCGGCTCGACATGTTCATGCGACCAGCTACCAATCTATCCCAGGACCAAGGCAGGCCGCCAGGCTGTCAGGTAGCGGTCTCGACCAGCCAGATCCTGATGAGTACGTGCCTGAACATACCCCCGCTCCAGTGCAGCAGCAACCATGGCCGGCCCCTGGGAGGCATCATGCTCCATGACCAGCAGACCGCCAGGAGCCAGCAAGACCATGGCCCTGTCCAGAATGCGGCAAGGCAAAAGGCACCCGTCAGGCGAACCGCCATAGAGGGCCAGGTTCGGATCCCAGTCGCGTACCTCGGGTTGGTCAGGAATCGCATCCAGGGGGACGTAGGGAGGGTTGCTGATGACCAGATCCACCCGGGCATCCAAATCAGAGAGTGTGGCGGGATCCGTGGCATCGGCCTGCAGCAGCTGATAATCCGACCCAGCCTCACCGATGGCAGCCTCCTGAGCGGCGGCATTCAAGGCGCCCCACCGATACGCCTGCTCGTCTACCTCCACGGCCCTGACCCGCGCTCCTGGAACCTCGGTGGCCAAGGACAGGCCGATGGCCCCGCTGCCTGAGCACAGGTCCACAGCCAGCGGATGATTCACTCCGGTCAAGGCGTCCACTCCCGCCTGGACCACCGTTTCGGTCTCAGGACGTGGGATAAAGACCCCCGGCCCCAGGCGGAGATCCAAATAACGAAAGTAGGCGTGGCCAAGAATGTACTGCAGGGGTTCGCGTCCGGTTCGCCTCTGCAAATGGGAACGATAACGTTCCAGGGCCGCCGATTGAAAACCACCAGCCTGTCTGCGACCACCTTCATTCGTCAACAGTTCCTCAGCTGTCCGGTCCAAGAGCAGAGCCTGATCCAGCTGATGCAGATCGCACCCAAGGGCATCGGCCAGCAGCAGCCTGGCGTCATTGAGCGGAGTAGGCACACCGGCCTGGGCCAGCAAGTGATGACCCATGTCAACCAGCTCGGCCAGACTGGTCCCATGCTCCTGCTGATTCACCCCTGTGAAGCCATTCTGCGGGCCTCATCGGCCTGGATATCGGAGTCGATGACGGCTTGCAGGTCGCCATCCAGCACCTGTTCCAAGTTGTAGGCCTTGTAGCCGGTGCGGTGGTCCACAATCCTGCTCTCGGGGAAGTTGTAGGTCCTGATGCGCTCGGACCGGTCCAGGGAACGGACCTGGGAATGACGCATGTCGGCGGCCTGGGCGGCCTCCTCCTCGTGCTTCATGGCCAGCAGACGCGACTTGAGCACCCGCAGGGCAGCCTGACGATTCTGTATCTGGGATTTCTCATCCTGCATGGAGACCACGATGCCGGTGGGAATGTGGGTCATGCGCACAGCGGAGTATGTGGTATTGACGGACTGTCCTCCCGGGCCGGAGCTCATGAAGATGTCGACCTTGAGGTCCTTGGGGTCGATCTCGATCTCGTCGTCGTCCTCGTCGGCCTCTGGAAAGACGATGACTCCGGCAGCTGAAGTTTGAATGCGGCCCTGGGACTCGGTGACGGGAATGCGTTGGACCCGATGGACACCACCCTCGTACTTAAGGGAAGCCCAGACACCGTCGGCCGGTGCCACCTGGCCGCGAGCGCGAATGGCCAGCTGGGCATCCTTGACCCCGCCCAGCTGAGTGCGGTTCTCACTCATGATCTCGGTGGTCCAACCACGTTTTTCGGCATAACGCACATACATGCGCATCAGATCGCCAGCGAAGAGGGCCGCCTCCTCGCCGCCACTGCCGGCCTTGATCTCCATGATCGTGTCGCGGCCATCATCTGGGTCGCGCGGGATAAGCGCGGTACGCAGGGTCTGCTCCAGGTCCGGTATCCGGTCAGCCACGGCCTTGGCCTCTTGCGCGAAGTCAGGATCCTCCCGTGCCATCTGTTCGGCCGCCTGGCTGTCCTCCAAGGCGCTTTGATAGGCCTTATAGGCTTCAACGATGGGAGCGAGCTCAGCATGTCTGCGGCCCAGCTTGCGGATCTGCGCCGGATCTGAAGCCGTTTCGGGCTGACTCATCTGCTTTTCCAGGCGACCGTACTCCTCGACGGCAGCCACCGCCGCCGGAAACTGCTCCTCGCTCATCTACACCCTTCCCGTCCGCTCATCCGCATGGTTCAAGTCATAAAAAACGCCAGTCCCCACCGGGCATAGCAGAGCGACCCGGAAGGGACTGGCGTTGGAAGTGCTACTTGGTCCTCTTGCCGTAACGGGCTTCGAACCGAGCCACGCGACCACCGGTGTCCAGAATCTTCTGCTTGCCGGTGTAGAAGGGGTGGCAGTGCGAGCAGACATCAACCGTCATATGATCGCCGGGAGCGGTCGAACGGGTGATGAAGGTATTGCCGCACGAGCACGTGACCTCAACGGGATGATAATCGGGATGAATTCCCTGCTTCATGGTTACTCCTAGATCCAAGGGCCCCGGGTCGACCGCCCCTGTGGCGGACGTGAACCGGCAACCGCATAATAGTCTAGCGCAACCCGGAGAGAATACGGCACCCTTGCGCCACACGCCGAATCAATCAACCAAGGTGGCTGGTCGAGCGTCCTTTAGAATCGAACAGTCGGGCCGACCGGCCCGGCGAGGCGACAAAGGAGGGCAGCAATGCAGCAGGAAGTGGCGTTCGTTACAGGGGCGGCTCAGGGGATCGGCGAGGCCATAGCCCGCCGTCTGGCCAAGGACGGGTTCGCCGTGGCCGTAGCGGACATGAATACAGACAAGGCCCAGGCCGTGGCAGACTCCATCAAGCAATCAGGCGGACAGGCCATGGCCGTCACCCTGGACGTGACCGACCGTGTCCAGGTGCGCTCAGCCGTCGAGAAGACCGCAACCAAGCTGGGCGATTTCAATGTGATTGTCAACAACGCCGGCCTGGGACCGACGACCCCCATCGAGTCCATCACCCCGGAGTTGTTCGACAAGGTCTACCACGTCAATGTGGCAGGAACCATCTGGGGGATGCAGGCCGCCGTTCAGGCCTTCCGCGATCGGGGCCACGGAGGCAAGATCATCAACGCCACCAGCCAGGCCGGCGTGGTGGGCAACCCCAATCTGATGCTCTATTCATCCACCAAGTTCGCCATCCGTGGCCTGACCCAGGTGGCTGCACGCGATCTGGCCAAGGAGGGCATCACAGCCAATGCCTACGCCCCCGGCATTGTCAAAACACCCATGATGATGGACATCGCTCATCAGGTGGGGGTCAACGCCGGCAAGGATGACGAGTGGGGCATGTCCACCTTCTCGGACGGCATCGCCCTGGGACGGCTTTCCGAACCCGAGGATGTGGCCAATGCCGTGGCCTTCCTGGCCGGGCATGATTCCGACTATGTAACCGGACAGACCCTGATCGTGGACGGCGGCATGCAATTCCAGTGATTCTGTAGCAAGGATTCGCCCGCATACGATGGACCCTCACCGATCGGTTCCGCCCGACAGCGAGGGTCCATGATCATTCAGAAATCATTCAGGCGTTGAAGACGTACTTGTCCAGACGGTCCATGGCCTCCCGGACACGGCTCAAAGGCAGGGCCAGGTTCATGCGGATGGCACAGGGAGCCTTGAACTGTCGCCCGTCCTGGACGGCCACGCCCACATCCCAGGCCCGCTTCAGCAGCTGATCCAGACTCAGATCATGGTCCTTGCACCATTGCGTGCAATCGAGGAAGAGCATGTAGGTGCCCTGGGGCTTGGAAAGCTCGACTCCCTTAAAATGCTGCCGGAAGTAACCGTAGGCGTAGTCCACATTGCCGGTCAGGACCTGCCGGAGTTCATCCACCCATTCCTGGCCTTGGGGCTTGTAAGCTCCGATCAGGGCATGCATGGACAGCACGTTCATGTCGTTGTAGTGGGCCTTGGACCCCTTGGCCACAATCCTGTCGCGCAGGTACTTGTTGTAGATGATGTGGTAGGAGCCGACCAGCCCGGCCAGGTTGAAGGTCTTGCTGGGTGCATAGAAGGCAGCCGTCCTGTTGCGGGCATCCTCGCTGACCGACTGGGTGGGGATGTGCTTGTGGCCCGACAGGATCAGATCCGACCAGATCTCATCGGAGATGACCACGCAGTCGTTCTCCTTATATACCTCCATGGCCTTCTCGATCTCCCACTTCTCCCAGACGCGGCCGCAGGGATTGTGCGGGCTGCAGAAGACCGCCACATGGATGTTGTTCTCCTTGAGCTTGCGGTCCATGTCTTCGAAGTCCATCCGCCAGACACCCTGCTCGTCCTTCTTCAAGGGGCTGTGCACGATGTGGTAGCCGTTGTTCTCGATGCAGGAGGTAAAGCCGACATAGGTCGGGCTGTGGAGCAG
Organism: Bifidobacterium sp. M0353; assembly: GCF_016100645.1. NCBI lineage: Bacteria > Bacillati > Actinomycetota > Actinomycetes > Bifidobacteriales > Bifidobacteriaceae > Bifidobacterium > Bifidobacterium sp. M0353. The sequence continues at coordinate 1,177,045 of NZ_JACFSB010000001.1, forward strand.
CACCGCATCACCCGGAGCAGCAAAAGCAGTCAAAGTCGAGACCACACCGCCCAGGACCCCGTTCTCATAGCCGATGGCCTCGGCCGTCAGGCCCTCCACACCATTGCGGGTGCGCTGCCAATTGATGATGGCATCGTAGTACTCGTCAGTGGGATTGAAATAGCCGAAGGCAGGATGCTTGGCACGCTCGATGATGGCCTCGGGTATGGTCGGCACCGTAGGAAAATTCATATCGGCCACCCACATGGGAATGACATCGAAGCCCTCCTTGGGAGGTTCGGGGGCGAATCCAGGCTCGGCACCCAGGCCGTCTACAGCAATGGCGTCCTTGCCGTGCCTATCCATGATGCTGGTGAAATCGTATGTCATTAGTCAACCTCTCATCCGGTGCAGATGCGCTCGCAGCGACCTTCCGCCAGTCTACAGCCGTGGGCTCCGCCCGAGTGTCTGCGTCCAATACCAGAGCAGCGATGGTACTATCTGGCTTTAGTCAGTGGATGGGGTGACAGAATGAGTGCATCAAAGCCCGTTTCATCTTCTCTGCAGCTTTTCGTCCCGCTAGTGGACTTCCTGGGCAAAATCCTCGGGCCCAAGACGGAAGTGGTGCTTCAGAATGTCAAGGATTTCTCGCATTCGGTGGTTGCCATCGCCAACGGCAATCTGAGCGGACGCACCATAGGCAGCCCAGCCACCGACCTGGTCCTGCATATCTGGCAGAACCACGAATACGACCGGCATGACTATCTGACCCATTATGCTGGCTACACCATCCAGGGGCATCCCGTGGTCTCCTCCACCCTGTTCGTGCGGAATTCCAGAGGACGGGTGATCGGCTTTCTCTGCATCAATTTTGACAATTCCGCCTTCCGACAGGCCAGCCAAGAGCTCAGGCGGGCAAGCGCTTATCTGGACGCTCTGGGACTGGCCGATCCCACTGCCGAAATGAAAGACAATGAGGCCACGCCAGAAGAACCGGAGGCCGAGACCGGAACCGACCAATCTGTCCATGAAGTCCTCTCCGTCAACGCAGACGAAGTGGTTACACATAATATCGCCAAGTTCGCCACAGAGCTTGGTATTTCTCCGGCAAGGATGAACCGGCAGGAGCGAATGCAGCTTATTTCGCGACTGGACGGGTCAGGGGTCTTTCTGGTCAAGGGCTCAGTGGACACGGTTGCCCAGGCTCTCGGGATCTCTTCCCCCAGCGTCTACCGCTATTTGCATACGATACGCAATGCCGCTGTAGGCCCTGATCAGAGCACCTAGGCTCGCCCTGCTCAGCTTTGACACACCCCCTCCAGGGTGTATGATTGAAAACAGATATACGGGGGACGTATACACGATGGACCTACAGGGGCTGAACTATTTTCAGTTCCAGAGGAGATGTACATGCGTATAGTTTCCCGGCATATGCCGACGGCTCCCACTCGAGCTCGTCCCGTATTCTTTTCCCTGATAAATTCTCATACTTAGCGGTTCTACGGAAACGCTTCCGGATCATTGTAACGTGCGCAGATCTTATGGCTGTCTACGTATGCACGTTTGGGGCACTGAAAAGTGGATATACACCGAGGATGCCCTATGATCCGACATAAAAAACGCGCCTAGCTCTTTTCCCCCGGCTTACATGTGAAGCCGTACATTTTGCATCGGTGAATCATGGATGCTAGAGCTAGGCGACGAGAGGATGGCCCCGACAATAGCCGGGGCTGTCCTTCTACTAAGACTATCAAGAAAGTTCGGGGCTCAAAACCCTCATGGCTTTTGCTGGCAATCAGCAAAGATGCATGATTGCGATGGCCAAATCATATGCTGAGTTCACTGACAAATACCACGTCCACGTCCTATTCGATGATCGGACCTATCTCTTTGCCTACACAACTTCGAGATACTTGGTGATAGATCTAGCGTATTTGAAGCATAAGCGAGGAATTAAAAAATATAAATGAATATCGTTGTTCTTACGATCTTTATTCTTATAACACGCGATAGAACAGAATTGTTCAATTCACTAAAACTAATCAATTGACTAGGCTCCCACACGTTTATTTGTGAGCTCATTCAATGATTGGTGTCTTACGCCGATAGTGCAGGCAAAAATCACCTATCTATATAGAGACATCAGAACATCAAGAAGAAGATTTTTTTAACCTAAAAAGAGACCAGTTGCATAACTCTCTCGAAAACCGGAACGCATGCAATTCGATGCCGCTTTTCAAAATGCCAGCGAGTGTAACAGTGTAACTCCAAAAGCTGTATTCTAAATATATGCAACTGCCAAGATGAGAACACATTCATATCACTACCGCTGGTAATATAGAAAATTGAAAATACTCATTATGATTGGATAGAAAATCCTTACATCTTTAATTGAGATGATTGGAAGGACTCCGACATGGCCTTCTGCGCAATCTGCGTTTATCTGTTTTGTACATCTTTGTCAAAGCTAGTTATCTTTTCGGTGAACTATATATGGGTACGACCAAAGTGCATTCCCGCAAGAGCAAAGGTCAACATTTGCGATTGAGTGATATTCTCAAGAAGCCAAGTCAGCAAGTGATTTATATGTGCAAAGACAAATGTCGTGAAAGGTTTCTGAGCATGCGAGCCTTTCAGTGCTTTACTCTAGTAGTGTGCTGCGCGTGCGGTCATCGATGATTGTACCTAGGAGCGATCATAGATATGCATAAACAAACTAGCAAGCTCTTTCCTGCTGATACCGAGGAAGGTACAAGCGCATTGACTCCAGTTAAAGATATAGCGTCAACAGATTCTGCCACTCCTCCAGTTCCGCCTCCCGACAGCGGCAACACTAAACCTACCAAACACCACACCCACAAAGGCAAACCTGGTAAATCTATATGGAAGACAGCTTTCATAGCTTTGCTCGCCTTCTTCATCGGCTTGAGTTTCAGCGCATGTCGCAGTTCCGACCCTAAAGATTCTCAGGACTACAAGAATCTGCAGTCGGATTACTCGAAATCACAGGCTGATCTGCGTAAGACTCGTAGGGAATTGCTTGACGCGCAAGACCAAATCAAGAAAGTCCAGGACAAAGCCGATAAGTGGGACAAGGAGCAGGCTGACAAGAAGGCGGCCGAGCAAAAAGCCGAACAAGACAAGGAGGACCAGGAGAAAGCTGCAGCAGACAAGGCTGCACAAGAGAAAGCAGCCGCAGACCAAGCCTTACGAATACAAGCTCAACAGCAACAATCACAAACCCAAAAGCATGTCCAACAGCAGCAGGTGCAGCCACAACTCCGCTCGCAAAGCACCGTACACCGTGGGGCATTCTGTTCTGGAGCAGGATCCACTGGAGCGTCAGACCAAAATGGCGCCACTCTGACCTGCAGAACTGCCAAAGATGGTCGCCTGCGATGGATGAACTAGCAGGAAGGAAAAGTGTTGACCCGCAATATAAGAATGCCCGACATAGCAAGTACGATTATTATATGGGTACATACACCTTCAAATGCCTAAAAATAGGCTCCCATCCCTGTCTATGAGAAGAAACACCAAGCTGTCGTGTAAACCAAACGATAGGATTTACCAGATGAGCGTTTAATTTCTATACTATTTTCAGATAAAAGTGTGAGACGATTCTTTTGGACCTAGGAGGGCCCGTTGGTTTTCACACGAAACCAACGCTCCGTTCCACTACTTATCCTGGCGCAGCATAAAACCTCCACAGGCTTTGTGCCTGTGGAGGTTTCGTTTGGTGGGGCCTCAGGGGCTTGAACCCTGGACCGAACGATTATGAGTCGTTTGCTCTAACCGACTGAGCTAAGGCCCCGCGCCGAACATATCGGCCAGAGTCATGGTATCAAAACGACTCGTCATCAGCCAGGTCCGGGTCGTCGGACCTACTTGGTGACCTGGTTGTAGACAGGCAGACCCATATATCCGAAAGGAGCCTGGCGAACCTGCTTACCGGCCACTGCCGAGACCTTCCTGTACCAGAGGGGCAGCACCGGCAGATCCTTGAAGAGGACGGACTCGGCCCGGCGGTATTCCTGCATGGCTTCTTCCTGATCGGTCTTGGATGCGGCGCGGGAAAGAATGGCATCATATTCCGCGCTCTTGTAGTCCCCGTTATTTAGCCCCTTGCCATCGGCCTGGCTGGAGGCATAGCCCTGAACCAGGTAGCCTTCGGGATGGGGATAGTCCGAGGTGATGCCCGAATTGAAAATACTGTTGACCTGACGGTTATGGACTGCCGTATTGAATTCCTTGCCCGTCGGGAAGATATTCGGTGCCGTCTTGATGCCCAGAACCTGGGTGTACTCATGCAGAACCGCATCAACCCAGTCCTTGTCGGTCCCGTCGGCACTGTAAGCGATGCGAAGCGTGCCCTCCCAGGGAGCGATGGCGTCAGCCTCCTTCCAAAGTTTACGAGCCTGGTCCGGATCGTGCTTCAGCACCTCTTTTCCTTTGATGTCGGAGGCATTCCCCTTGATGGTGGGGGCGAGGAAATCAGTGGCCGGCGTAACTGTACCAGCGAAGACCTTATCAGCTATTTTCGCGCGATCCAGAGCATACGACAGAGCCTTCCGGCGAAGAGCGCCCTCCTGCCCCTTGAAATGCTGCAAGCCCTGCGGGATGGTCAGGGACCGGAAGGCCGGCCCCGGCTTGATCAAGGGCTGCAGGCCCGAATCGGTATGGAAGGTTTTCAGCCGGGAGACCGGAACCGTATCGAGCACGTCCAGGTGGCCGGCTTGGACATCGGCATAGGCGGCATCGAGGCTCTGGTAGTCCCTGAACTCCAGGCTTCCGTTCCGAGCCTTGCGAGGTCCCTTGTATGCAGGATCCTTCTCCAGCTTGATCCCCTGATTGGGCACCCATGATTTGAAGCGGTAGGGCCCGTTCCCGATTGGCTTCTTGCCGAAGGCCTTGATGTCCTTGTAGGCGGATGCCGGCAGCGGCAGGAAGGCCACATCTCCCACCTTGTAGGGGAAGGAGGAATCCGGCTTGTCCATGGTCACCTCCAGGGTCAGGTCGTCAACCACCCGAAGACCGGATAGAGGGGCCTTGGGGTCGCCATGCTCATCCTGCACCTGCTGGTACCCGGCGATGGTCGAAAAAGCCGAGGCCCCCAGCTGTCCATTGGCCGCATTCGCCGCAAAGGACCAGGAATCCGCATAGGTCTTGGCTGTGATCTTCTCCCCATCGCTGAAGGTAAGCCCCGGCTTGAGGACAATCGTGTACCGGCTGGCATCCTCATTGGGAGTAATCGATTTGGCCTGAACCAGGGTCATCCCGCCCTTGGCATCGAAGGTGACCAAACCATCGAAGAGCTGGGTCACCACCTTCCAGCCTGCGGTGTCATTGGTGCTGGAGGGAATCAGGGGAGCTGTAGGCTCGGCATTGTTGACGCTGATGGCGGCCTGTGGGTCGACCCGGTCTTCCTGGGAAGCCTGGGAGGTGCCACAGGCGCCCGCTGCCAGGACGAGCGGAAGCACCACTGCCGCAATGTAGGAACGAAGCTTGGTCATGATAGGACCCTTCCTGCCCGGTGTGGGCCTTGTCACAGCTACACGAAAAACACCGAGTCGATAAGCATATGGTCAATACAGTCGGTTGGGGAGGATGCCGATATTCAGACCTGCCTGACATCCTGCCCGGATGCAAGCCGATCCAACGCACCGGTGCTGCCGATGGCCCGGAAGAGGAACCAGCTGACCAATCCAGCCAGGACCACCCCACTGATCAGTTCGCAGATGGTGCCGATGATCCCCCTCGGGCTGAGGAGGGATACCCCCTGATAGTAGAAAGCCAAAAGAAAAGCGTTGTAGACCAAGGCTATCAGGATACCCCCCAGAACGGTCGTTCCCAGGGTCCACCGGCGGTAGCGGAATATTCCGAAGGCCAGTTCTGCGCAGAGGGCCTCAACGATGGCCTCCACCAAAATCATCGGCACGTTATAGGCGTTGCCAGGCAGAATCTCGACCAGGACGCTAATGATGCCGACATAGACGGCCGCGCCGGGCTTGCGCAGTATCAACAGGGACAGGGTACAGGGAAAGTAGAAGACCCCATGCAAAAGGGCCGCCGCCCCGGGAAGAAGGGCCGTCATCAGCGGGAATATCCACGAGGCGAGCAGGCTGGCCAACCAGTAAATCAACCCCGACACCGCGCCCAGGCCGGCGCCGACCGCAATGTCAAGCGGCCTCCAGCGCAACCGATGAGATGCGGAAACCCGACCCTGTTGCTGTTTTACCGTCATTGATACTCCCTTACGACCGTCATAGAGCCGACGGCCCGTTCCTCATGCGCACAGCCGATAGGAAGGGACCCGCCCAAGCCGGCAAAGGCCCGTCCGGCGTTCCTTGACCTGCGCATGCCGGGCGGGAACGTCGACTCAAGGCTACCCCGACTACGGCGGCAGAACCAGGGTCTTGTCATAGGTCTTGTTTATAGGCGGCCATCCGCCTGCCTCACCTTGCTTATCAGCCCGGCGCATAAGTCAGAAGTTCCCACTACCATGAATGCAGTTTGCACTGTCTTTTCTATGGTTCTGTGAGGTAGCTTCTTGGCCGAATTCATTTATCAGATGATCAAGGCGCGCAAGTCCTTCGGCGACCGCGTCATCCTCGACGATGTAACCCTGAGTTTCCTGCCCGGCGCCAAGATCGGCGTGGTGGGACCCAACGGCATGGGCAAGTCCACCCTGCTACGAATCATGGCCGGTCTGGACACTGTCAGCAACGGCGAGGCACAGCTCACCCCCGGCTATACGGTAGGCATCCTCCAGCAGGAGCCGCCGCTGGACGAGGACAAGACCGTCGGCGAGAACATTCGCATGGCCTTCGGCGACATCATGAGCAAGGTGGACCGCTTCAACCAAATCGGCGAGCAGATGGCAGACCCCAACGCCGATTACGACGCCCTCATGACCGAGATGGGTCAGCTTCAGGAGCAGATTGATGCCGCCAACGGCTGGGACCTTGACTCCCAGCTGGACCAGGCCATGGATGCCCTGCAGTGCCCCGACCCGGACACCCCGGTCTCGGTCATTTCGGGAGGCGAGCGCCGCCGCGTGGCTCTGTGTCGGCTGCTGCTTGAGGCCCCCGACCTGCTCCTGCTGGACGAGCCCACCAACCACTTGGATGCCGAGTCCATCCTCTGGCTGGAACAGTACCTGCACACCTACAAGGGCGCCGTCCTGGCCGTGACCCACGACCGGTACTTCCTGGACAACGTGGCCGAGTGGATCTGCGAGGTGGACCGTGGCCACCTCTACCCCTACCAGGGCAACTACTCCACCTACTTGGAGACCAAGGCCAAGCGTCTGGAGGTCCAGGGCCAGAAGGATGCCAAGCTGGCCAAGCGTCTCAACAGCGAACTGGAATGGGTCCGCTCCTCACCCAAGGCCCGGCAGGCCAAGAACAAGGCCCGTCTGGAGCGCTACGAGCAGATGGAGAACGAGGCGCGGAACAACAAGAAGCTGGACTTCTCCGAGATCCAGATTCCGCCGGGGCCCCGCCTGGGCTCCAAGGTGCTGGAGGCCGAGCACATCCACAAGGCCTTCGGCGACCGCGTCCTGATCGACGACCTGAGCTTCACCCTGCCTCGAAACGGCATTGTGGGCGTCATCGGCCCCAACGGCGTGGGCAAGTCCACGCTCTTCAAGACCATAGTGGGCCTGGAACCGCTGACTTCGGGCACCCTGGAGGTCGGCGACACGGTCAAGATCTCCTACGTGGATCAGAACCGCGAGGGCATCGACCCCAACAAGAACCTCTGGGAGGTGGTCTCCGGAGGGCTGGACTTCATCGAGGTCGGCGGCGTCGAGGTGCCCACCCGCGCCTATGTGGCCTCCTTCGGCTTCAAGGGCTCGGACCAGCAGAAGCCGGCTGGCGTCCTCTCCGGCGGAGAGCGCAACAGGCTGAACCTGGCACTCACCCTCAAGCAGGGCGGCAACCTGCTCCTGCTGGACGAGCCCACCAACGATCTGGACGTGGAGACCCTGGAAAGTCTGGAAAATGCCTTGCTGGCCTTCCCCGGATGCGCTGTGGTCATCTCCCACGACCGCTGGTTCCTGGACCGTATCGCCACCCATATCCTGGCCTGGGAGGGCACGGACGAGAATCCGGCCTCCTGGTACTGGTTCGAGGGCAACTTCCAGGCCTACCAGGAGAACAAGGTCAAGCGTCTGGGCGAGGAGGCCTCCAGGCCCCACCGCATCCACCGCAAGCTGACCCGCTGAACGAAATACACCACGAGGGATCGAGGGCCGAGGAGAAGCATGAGCACCGAGGATGAAGCACTGGCCCAGGCCATCGCTGGGCTGAACCTGCAGGAGCAGCAGCCCGCCGATGGCCGTTCCCGTTTCCTGGGCAAATCGCTGGACTTCCCCACTGGCCGCCTCTACGGAGGCCAACTGCTGGGCCAGGCCATCATGGCCGGCGGGCGGACCGTGCCCGAGGGTCGACTGCCTCATTCCATGCACGCCTATTACCTGCGTACAGGACTCCTGAATCAGGATGTCCATGCGGAAGTGGAGACCATCCGTGACGGACGTTCCTTCTCCTCCCGACGGGTTGACCTGCACCAGGGGGAACGGACCATCCTTAACGCCCTGCTCTCCTACCAGCAGGTCGGCCAGGAGGGCGTCCGCTATGCCGACCCCATGCCGACGGGGCTGCCTGATCCCGAGGACCTGCCTGATTCCCGGGAGCTTATGGAACCCTATGCGGACAAGTCCCCCTTCGCGGACTACTACGCCCATCAGAGCCCCTTCGACATGCGCCATGTCGGCGGCACGGTCCTGCTGGACGACGCAGATGATGCAGAAAACAAAGATTCCGAGGATGACAGCAGGAGCCGCCAGGCCGTATGGAGCCGCACCCAGGGAAGGGCCGACATGGACCCGCTGATGCGCCGGGCCCTGCTGGCCATGGAATGCGATCAGATCATGATGGAGCCTGCCCTGCGCCGTGCCGGGCTGAGCATGACCACCCCGGGGATCTCCTTCGCCTCCATCGATCATGCCATGTGGTGGTATCAGGACCTGGATCCCTGCGACTGGCACTGCTTTATTCAGGAGTCCCCAGTAGCCGACCACGGTCGCAGCCTATGCATGGCCAAGGTCTACAACCGCCAGGGTGACCTGGCCGCCTTCATGGTTCAGGAGGCCATGATCAGGGTGCCCAAGGGCTGAGCGGCCACCAGATCATCGCGTTTCCCTCAAGCAAAGGGTCAGCGGCCAATTCGACAGCAGCCGACCGGATTCAGGAATTTCTCAGCGACGCCCTTGAACGCCGATCAGCCATGTCTTTCACTGGAATCGGCCTTTGTCTCCGCCCTATCAGCGGTATCGGCCATGGGTCTTCGCGAGGACTTCTTGCGCCGGTCGGGGTTCTCAGGCCCGTCATCCGGGGGCAACTGGCAGAGCCACTCCCCCACGGCTCCGGCCACCACATCGAGCAGACAGACCAGGGAGGCGACCAGGCACTCCTGCATGACCCGTGTGTAATAGGGCGCGCCTGCATGACCCATGCTGATCAGGGCCTGACTGCCGTACCAGCCCAACAGGGCAGCACAGGCAATGCCCAGGGCCTTGCTCATGATCAGCACGTTGACCGCGAAGCGCAAATCCATCTGCTTGCGGTCCCCCTTGGCGTAGCGATGCACCTGGAAGGCCATGATCAGGATGGCCAACCCCAGCAGGAAGAGCAATACACTGACCAGCCAGGGAACCCCCATCAGGTCCGTCCTGGTTGACATGCCCAGTTCCGAGATGCCGGCGCCTCCCATCAGGCCCAGAACCAGGGCGACCAGATAGTGCACGAGCGGTGTGCGGCGGGCCCTCATGACAAACCGTCCAGAATCCAGTCCTCCGAGACCAGGCTGATGCGATCACGGTCAGGAGCACGGTTGGCCAGGCTGGCCAGACAGGACCCGTCAGCCCCAGGCAGGCAGTGTTCCGGCTCCAAATAGGCCCAGGGAATCAAAATGCGCGATGGAGCATCGGCGGCCAGCAGAGGGGGGCGGTCCCGGGAAGACAGAACCGAACCGTCCGAGGTCTCCACCTCCACCACATCGGCATCCAGCCCGCCCATCTGCCTGATTGGAGCTGCCACCATGTCCAGGGCCGACCGCAACTCCTCCAGATTCAGCGGCGTCTGCAGAATAACCACAGCCGATAGACGCTGATTCCCCTGATCATCCCGGTAGGCATATAGGGGCGAGATGCCGACCAGCTGACTGCCGGGGATTCCGTCAAGGGCTGCAAGAGCACGGAGCATGGTCAACCGGTCGGTTCCCGATGCCCCTTCCAGCGCAATCACATCACGCATCAGAAGGCCCTGTGGCTTGACTCCTCCAACAGACGGCTGAGTGGACGCTTCGTTATCACTATCCGGATCCGAGGACAGGCCGCTCTGGATGGAGGAGGTCAGGGGGTGACGCAGCCGGGCCTGTGCCGCATGGCCAGAATCAGCCTGACCAGACAGCAGGAAGGAGGGATGCCCTAAAGAAGCATTCCCGCCGCTGCTAACCCGCCCGGATTCCATGCTGGCAGGGTTGCCTTCCACCTGATCGTCGGCTGCACGCTCAAGGGTGACGCCCACCTGAAAATCGACCCCTGTTCCCTGGTCAGCGCCCAGACGGGTGACCGTGACCCGGGTGCGGCGAATCTGGTGGGAGAGCAGGATGGCATCAGCCACCTTGGCGGTCAGGGATTCCAGAATCTCGTCAGCCGGCTCGCTTTGAATCAGGTTGACGATCCGACGGACAATCTGCACATAGTCCACGGTCTGAGTGCCGTCGTTGAGCCTGCCTGCCTCACTCAAATCCAGGTAGAGGACGGCATCGACCTGGTATCTGAACCCTGGCTTCTGCCGGCCATGCAGGGGTGCGACCTTGATGGAACTAAGACGGATGGAATCCATGATGTACGCTCCTCCCTCGCCTTGGAACATTCACTGCCGCACGGCCCGGCAACATGTATTTCACCGAGCCGATCCGGAATTCAGTGCTGGTCCGTTGCGGACGACCCGTTCACGCTGCGCCTGAGCTCCTCGGGGATCTCCACCGGGGGCTGCTCGGAGTCCGGCCGATCCGGCGCAGACAGCCAGAGCTGGCGCTCGGGAGCCTTGCGCAGACCAGCGAAGACCGCAGCCAGCTCGTCCTTGTTCAGGGTCTCTTTGACCAGCAGCTGTCGAACGAGCTCGTCCAGCACGTCACGGTTCTCGGTGATGATCCGCCAGGCCTCTTGGTGGGCCGTCTCGATAAGATTGTGGACTTCCTCATCGATGGCCTCGGCGGTTTTCTCCGAATAGTTGTGGGGCTTCAGGGCATCGAGTCCGGCATCCTGGTCGTTCTCATCAGCCCACTTGATGGCCCCCAGCTTGGATGAGAATCCATACTGCAGGACCATCTGCCGTGCGATGCTGGTGGCCTTCTCGATGTCGTTGGAGGCACCGGTGGTCGGGTCGTGGAAGACCACCTCTTCCGCCACGCGACCGCCCATGGCGTAGGCCATCTGGTCCAGCAGTTCGTTGCGGGACTGCGAGTAGCGGTCTGTGGTGGGCATGACCGCGGTGTAGCCCAGGGCCCGTCCACGAGGCAGAATGGTCACCTTGGTGACCGGGTCGGTGTGGTGCAGGGCCGCAGCAACCATGGCGTGGCCGCCCTCGTGGTAGGCGGTGTTGCGCATCTCAGCCAGGGCCATGCCCTTGGTCCGCCGCCGAGGTCCGCTCAGCACACGGTCGATGGCCTCGTCGATGGCCCGGTTGTCGATCAGCTGGGCATCGGAGCGAGCGGTCAGCAGGGCCGCCTCGTTGAGCACGTTGGCCAGGTCGGCGCCGGTGAAGCCGGGCGTGCGCACGGCCACAGTGTGCAGGTCCACATCCGGCACGAAGGGCTTGCCCTTGGCGTGGACCTTCAGGATGGCCTCGCGACCTTCCAGGTCTGGGGCCTCCACGGCCACCTGACGGTCGAACCGGCCGGGCCTGAGCAGGGCCGGATCCAGAATGTCCGGACGGTTGGTGGCTGCAATGATGATCAGGTTGGTGTCGTTGTCGAAGCCGTCCATCTCGACCAGCAGCTGGTTCAGGGTCTGCTCGCGTTCATCGTGACCGCCACTCATACCGGAGCCGCGCTTGCCACCCACTGCATCGATCTCGTCGATGAAGATGATGGCCGGCGCATTTTTCTTGGCCTCGTCGAACAGGTCACGCACCCGGGAAGCGCCCAGACCGACGAACATCTCGACGAAGTCGGAGCCTGCCATGGAGTAGAAGGGCACGCTGGCCTCACCGGCGATGGCCCGGGCCAGCAGGGTCTTGCCGGTTCCGGGGGGACCATAGAGCAGGACGCCACGGGGTATGCGGGCGCCCAGGGCCTTGTACTTGGAGGGATCTTTGAGGAACTCCTTGATCTCCTCCACCTCCTGGACTGCGGCCTCCTCGCCGGCCACGTCCGAGAACTTGGTCTTGGGGGTCTGCCCGTCGCTGAGCTTGGCGGAGTTCTTCTTGCCGCCCATCCCGAACATGCCGCCGCCGGCCGCCGAGGACATGCGCGAGAGCAGGAACCAGAAGACCCCCAGAATGATCAGCATGGGCAATATGGAGGAAATCAGGTAGCTCATCATGCTGGTCTGCGGCACCACCGAGTTGTATCCCTCGGAGGGCTTGGCCTTCTCGACGGCCTTGACAACCTGCTCCCCCTGGGCTTCCACGTAGTAGAACTGTACGTCCTTGCCGAAGTTCTTGGAGGTGCGGTTGCCACGGAAGCCGGGTACATCCTTGACGAAGTCGCTGTTGAGCTTGAGCTCGACGACCTGCATCTTCTCGGTGATCTCGGCCTTCTTGATCATGCTGCTGCGGTCGTTCAGCAGCTCCAGACCATCCTGGGTATTAATGGTCTGAGCGCCGTTCTGGCTGCTGAAGAAGCCGAAGATTGCCAGGATGATGACCACGGCCAGAATCCCCCAGAGCCAGGGGGAACGCCAGAAGGAGCGGTTGCCCCCGTTGGGGCCGGAACCGTTGTTGCCAAGGTTGAAGTTGAAGGGGCTGTTGCCCTTGTCCCCGTTGTCCCTGCCTCCGTTGGGCGGACCCTGCTGCGGTCCCTGCGAGTAGCTCATGACTGCTCCCCCTGATCCTGATGATCCTGTTCCTGGGTCGGGTCCATGTATTCCTCGGACCTGAGTACGGCTATCGAGTCAAGATTACGATACTGCTCGTCGTAATCCAGCCCGAAGCCCACAACGAATTCGTCGGGTATGGCGAACCCCGGATACTTGACATCCACCTCGACCTCGTGCCGCGAGGTCTTGTCCAGCAGGGTGAAGATCTCCACCGATGCAGCTCCTCGCTCCTTGAGATGCTCAACCAACCAGTGCAAGGTGTAGCCGGAATCGATAATATCCTCAACGATCAGAATATGCCGTCCGCGCACATCGCAGTCCAGATCCATCCTGATGTCCAGGTCCCCCTTTGAAACGCTAGTTTTGCCGGCCGGATAGCTGGAAATGCTCATGAACTCGATCTGAACCGGTATGGTGACGGCCTGCGAGAGGGCGGCAAGCGTGTTGAAAGCCCCCTTGAGCACGGCCAGCATGATCGGGTTCTTACCCCGGTAATCCCGGCTGACCTGCTCGGCCGTCCGGTTGATCAGCTCTTCTATCCGTTCCTTGGACACCAGTTCATGGTCGATATGGGATTGAATATCAGCGATGCGCATGGTCTCCATCATTGCATATGAGAATGACTTGACCCTTACGGATTGCTGTATGGGAGCTGGGAAAGCGTGGCCCTTGCTGACCGTGCCATCGGCAGACCAAATCATCCAGGACCCGGACCTGCACGGCCGTGAACCGTATGCCCAGCCTGGTCAGCACCTGGGCCAGCAGGCGGGTGCGCAGGGCCGGGTGGCAGTCGGCCAATCCGCGGGCGTCCAGGCGGGCCAGCACCCCCTCGGCTCTCTGGTCCGAGTCAGGGCGGGCGACCAGCCGCTGGAACAACCCATCCACCTGGGTGTCCAGATAATCCTGATCCAGACGGGCCATATCCGCGCCCAGGGCCAGACGGCGGACCATGTCCCGGCCAGCAAAGCGATTCAAGGCGGGCAGCAGGTCGTGGCGGATCCGCGAGCGCAACGGCAGCGTCTCGGGAAGCGTGGAACCGGCCGGCTGATCGTCGCCGTTGGTGGGATCGTCCCACCACTGAATCCCCTGCTGGCGGCAAATGGCCGTGGTGTCCTTCCGGTCCAGGTCAAGGAATGGGCGCAGGTAGCGCATTCCTCCGCGTTCCACACGGCGGGCCATGCCGGTGATGGCCTCCAGCCCCTGGGAGCGGATCAGGCCGATCAGCACCGTCTCGGCCTGATCGTCACGGGTGTGCGCCAGAAGGACGGCCCTGGCGCCCAACTCGAGGGCCTGCTTGGAGAGGGCCTGGTAGCGGGCCGCACGGGCGTCAGCCTCAGGGCCGGCCGAAGTGACGGGTACATCCACTCTGGTGACGCGGACAGGATCCAATCCCAGCCCCCTGCAGGTTCCAGCCGCACGTTCGGCGATCCGATCCGAATCCGGCACCAGGCCATGATCGATCAGCAGTGCCCCACACCGTAGCCCGGTCATATCGGCTACCAGGTGGGCTACACAGGCCAGGGCCAGGGAGTCCCGCCCTCCCGAGCAGGCCACCAGAATCAGCGGGGCATCCGAATCGGGCCGATGCACCCCGTGATGGGCGAACCGCCGATCCTGCAGACCCAGGCCCTCCCGGTCCAGGTTCGAGCGCAGGAGCCCCACCGCCTTTTTCATCTCCGCTGAATAGACCATGGTCCAGGCCGCTTCCTACTTAGAGCCGATCCAGGGATCCGACCAGGGTGTCCACAGCGTGCCGGGCAGCAGCCACATCCTCGGGATCGTTGACAACTACGGCAAAGACCAGAACACCGCCGGAGCGTCGAATCACGTTGCCTGCCAATGAAGTCACATGGTCCAAGGTGCCGGTCTTGACCCGGATCAGCCCATCAGCCTGATTGTCTATTTTCCGCCTGGCTGCTGTGCCGGTCAGCCCCACCACCGACAGACCCTTGACCAGGGGGGTGAGCCCCTTCTCGGACAGGGCCAGCTGCTGGACGTCCGCCAAGGTGCCCACCTTGAGGCTGGAGCCAGGGGTCAGCCCCGAGCAGTCGGCCATGTTGAGGCCCGTGGTATCTACGCCCAGCTTGTTCAGCGTGCTGGTCACGGCTTTCACAGCCCCGGCCGGGCTGTTGGGCATGTTCAGGGCCAAGGCGGTCAGACGGCCGAAGAGCTCGGCCAGGCTGTTGTCGGAGTTGCGCAGCATCAGCGACATGATCTCGCTGAGCCGTGCCGAGCGGATACGGGCCACAACCTTGCCCTGGGCATGGTCGGTCCGATCAGGACTCTGGGCATTGTCCACCTGGATCCCGGAATCCTTCAGGCGACTGGCAAAGGCTGCCGCAGCAGCCCCTGCGGGGTTTTGGACCCTGGGCAGGTAGACCCCGCCCGCGTCCGGATAGGCAAAAGGCTCGGCCCGTCCCTGCCTGGCCTCATCCACGGCCATAGCGACAGGTTCCTGGAAGTAGATTCCATCAGCATTGTTTGCTTCAATTCCCTTCGGCGACCGATCGTCGCCGAAGAGCGTGTCCTGGTAGGCCAGGGTCACTCGGCTGATCCCCTGCTGGTGCAGGGCTTGGGCCGTCTTCTCGGCCAGAGTCCCCAGACCGGCCCGGCCATTGACGTGCAGAGGGTCGTCCTTGCCGACCCCCAGCAGCATATCGCCGTGACCGCGCAGGGTCAGCGTCGCCTGCGAGGAGTAAGAGGAATTCAGAACCGCCTCAGTATCCAGTTGTGAGGACATATCCAGAACGGATGCTGCGGCGGCTGCTGTCAAGGTCTTCATGGTGGAGGCCGGCTGGCGCGCCTGGTCGGCATTCTTCTGAGCAAGCACGCGCCCATCAGCCTGCCGGACGACCAGCGAGTATGCATTGCCCAGGCCCGGCGTGCCGGCGAAAGTGTTAACCAACTGCTGAACCTGACCGGCATCCACTGCGGACCCAGGCTTGTCTGCGACCAGGGTCGGCGGCTCGCCCATCAAGACAGCAGGGGGGACCGAAGAATGACTGGTCTTTGCCAAGGTCAGAGGTCCGGGCAACAGATCGGCCAAGTCCATGCATGCATAGCCGACGACAAGCACGACAGCCACAAGCATGGCCAAGGCCACCCGCCAGCGTCGCTTGATCCGACGACGGCGTGTCATGCGCAGCTGATGTCTGTCACCCAATTGCTCACTCCCGGACTTGCCTTCGCCAACCGGGTTCGGCTCGGTCGGCATCATCCAACTAGCCTAGTACTGGTCCTGTCACTGTCTCAGGACTGCAGAGAGGCATATCGATCCAGAGTCAGCAGTATGGCCGACTGACGACGATCGAAGATTCGAGACCCTATAGCGACACCAACGGCAAGCACAATCAGACCGTTCGCCAGTGCGACAGGCATGGGCAGCCAGAGCGGAAGAATCCCGACCGTGGTCATGGCCAGTAATGCCACCAGGAAGGTGGGCAGCATGATCACCAGGCTAGCCAGCAACTGCAGCAAGGGCAGGAAGCCCTGGGCAACGGCTCGTCCCTGTGGTGAGGCGAAAGGTTGGTCCATGGAGGGTACCGGATAGATCAGCAGAGCCGAGAAGACCTGGGCAACTCCCAGCCCAGACAGGAGCAATCCTACGGTCACAGCCAGCATATTCAGGGAGATGACCAGATCTCGTCCCCCTTTCATCGCCCCGGAAAGCGCCAAAGTCACCAGTCCAAGCAGGAGTATGCAGGGCATGGCCACGCTCAGATGGCTCCGGACACGCGAGAGCCGGTCCTCACGACCCTTCACTCCCGCCGCTATCTCCATGCGCAGGGCAAGCCCATCGTAGGCCAATGCGTTGCCCTCGGGAACTTCCAGCACCCAGGCGCCCACAACCGGCCCCAACCATAGCATCATGGGCATCTGGCGGAAGATTACCGCGTATAGAATCACCACAACAAGTAGAAGCGGATAGCTAACAAGCCTGCGGGGGTCCTGACGAAGATAGATCAGCAATCGCGCGGCCATGGCATCCACAGCGTCCCGGGACCGGCCCAGCATCCCCAGCCCCTTGGGGGCAACCGACCGTTCAGCACTCGCCCCAGCATGCAAACGGTCATGACGCAGGCACAGCATGCCGATCAGGAAGCAGAGAGCCAGGGTGGCCAGCTCCATACACAGTCGTCCGACCAGAGCCCACCATGATCCGGAAATGAAGTCCTCCGGCAGACGGACAGCAGCGCCCAGTGGCGTCCAGGCCAATGTGTCGGCCAAGGACTTGAGGGAGTCAGTGTCGACTGCAATGCCATCCATAATCCCGCTGTCCAGCAGAGAGGGCAACATGCACAAAAGCATGATCACCATGGTGACCAGCAGGTAGAGCCCGGATCGAGTGCGCTTGGAGACCACCAGGGTACCGACCAAGTCCAAAACAGCCCGGGACAAGGCCAGCATTACCAAGACAGCCAGCAGGGTTGCGATCAAAGCCACGATCGCAGCTCCGACACCCATGCGGGCATAGATGGCCGTCAGGGCCAGGAAGCAGACAAACCCCGTCAATCCCGCAGGCCCGGTCAGCCCAGCCAGGTAGAGCCCCACCTGCAGCTGGCTGTCAGGAATCCCGTACAGAACGAATCGCGAAGGGCTCAGGTTCGACCCCTGGCCCAGAAAGGCCAGTTGAATCAGGATCACTCCCAGAGTCAACCCGACCAGGAACAGGACCAATATGGCTCCCATACGCTGTCGGTCCCCCGGACCGGCACCGGGCAGCCAGCTCCCCAGTGTCAGCGCACCCTGCCATGAGGCCAGGCAGATGCCTATGGCCATGAGCAGGCTGATGATGGCGCCGACCATCTGCCAGGAGGAGCGCTTGGTGGTTCCCCAGGTAATGGACCAACGCATGGCGATGATGGTGGATGCCGCGCTCATTGCGTCTCCTGGTCTTCCTCGGACCCGGAGCCGTTCAACCAGGCGATTCGCTTAGCCTGGTGACGGCCGCCGACAAGCTCCAGGAAGCGATCCTCCAGATCCTCGCCGGAAGCGACCTGGGCCACCGTACCATCAGCCCGAACCAGACCATGGTCGATGATGGCCACATGGGTGCACATCCGCTCCACCAGGGCCATGACATGCGAGGAGATGACCACTGTTCCTCCGGTATCGACATACTCGGCCAGGATGTCCTTGAGATTGGCGCTGGAGACTGGGTCGACCGATTCGAAGGGCTCATCCAGCACCAGGAGCCTAGGGGAATGAATCATGGCTGTGGCCAGGCAGATCTTCTTGGTCATGCCTGATGAATAATCACAGACCCGCTTGCCGCCGGCATCAGTCAGGTCGAAGGCCTCCAACAGGTCCCTGGCCCGCCCCAGCGCCTCACTGCGCGGCATCCGTCGAAGCATGCCCGAGTAAACCAGCAGTTGCAGACCCGTCAGCCTATCGAAGATCTGATCGGCCTGGGGCATGACGCCGATGACCCGCTTGGCCGTATCCACGTCCGACCACACGTCCCTGCCCAGGATCATGACATTGCCGGAGTCGGGCACCAGGAGACCGGTCATCATGTTCAGCGTGGTGGTCTTCCCCGCGCCATTGGGGCCGACTATCCCATAGAAGGATCCCCTGGGAATATCCAGAGAGAGGGCGTTGACAGCGGGCCGACCCTGATAACACTTGACTAGGGCACGGATGGAAACCGCTGCCTGTGGATCTGGCGGAGGGACCGCTGCCGTCTGGGCGGTCATGCTGGTTGCTTGCGCTTCATCAGACATGGCCTTAATTCTAGCGTATCCCTATCTCGCTGCCGATTATGGGACTACCGTCCTTAATGCCCTGAGTGCTCGATGGGCTTCCATCCCGGATTGGCGAAAATGGCCTGGAAGGAGATGGGCACGTAGCTGAGCATGAAGATGGGGAAGCTCAGGCAGTAGGCAAAAAGCTCCTTGTTGGATGCGCCGATCTTGTCCCGCTCGGCCAGCACGGTCAGGGCAGCCAGGCCCATCATGGCCAGGAGGCCCAGAATCCCAGCTGCAATGCCATCGATCAAGGTGGTCACCTGGCTGGTCCAGGTCACAAAACCCAGAGCCGGGAAGAGCAGGCCGAAGAAGCAGCGGACCAGGCCCAAGACGGTCAAGGGACAGATCAGGATGGTCAGGTCCACGGCTGAGAAGTCGCGTTCACGGAAGGCCCGGGAGATCAGGGCAGGCCCGTAGTAGCGGAAGACCTGGAGGAAGCCCTTGCTCCAACGCAGCCGCTGTCGCCAGCTCTGCTTGAAGGTGACCGGCTGCTCGTCATAGAGGATGGCGGTGCCGCAATAGCCGATGCGCTCGCCATGCAGAACCGAGTCCATGGTGAACTCCAGGTCCTCGGTCAGCAGATGGAACTTCCAGCCGTTGTTGCGCTCCATAACCTCCCTGGAGAACATGAACCCGGTGCCACCCACATGGCAACTGGAGCCGATGACCATCCTTGATGTGTTGAGGAACCGGGATTCGCGGATGAACCATAGGGCCGAGCCTGAGGAGACCCAGTTGTCCGAGAAGTTGACCGAGTTCCGGTAGCTGGTCAGTATGCGGAAGCCGGACTGGAAGGCCTTGTTCATCTCTTCGATGTAATGACGGTCCAGGATGTTGTCCGCGTCGAAGACGAAGTAGGCATCATAACGGGAGTCAAGACCCCGATCGAGTATCTGCTCCAGCAGGAAGGTCAGAGCGTAGCCCTTGCCCACCCGGTCCGGATCCTGCCGCTCGACCACATGGCAGCCCAGGGATCTGGCCAGCCCAGCGGTGTCGTCTGTGCAGTTGTCGGCCACCAGCCATATGTCGACCATGGAGAATGGATAGGTCTGCTCCTTGATGGAGTTGATCAGATGGCCAACCACGTTCTCCTCGTTGCGGGCGGAAATAAGGACGGCGAACCGCTTGTCGAAGGGGGCCTCTGGAAAGACCACCGGCTTGGAGACGAAGGAGATGACGATGCAGATGGCCTGGTAGACGATGCCCACCCCGCCCAGCAGCATCATCAGAACGTCCAATACTTTGAGCAGGGCCATCAGCGCCACTCCTTGCGGGGGTTGTCCTCCCCTTCGGAGGTCTCGTCCCCGGTCTCGGTACCCTTGAGCGGTCTGTGCTTTACCGGGGCCGAGGCGGACTTGGGTATGGGCACCGTGGCCGACTCGTCCAGGTCCTTGGCCGTCGGTGAGGATGTCGGGTAGAGCTGGCTTGCAATGGTCATGACAGGGTCCTCCACTCGAACCCTGGCACTGGTTCCCTTTGCGGACCGGCTGCCCACATGGCTGGCCACCGGCTGGACCACGTGCTCGTTGAAGGCCTCGACACCCTCGACCACCTTGGACTTGCCGACCGGCTTGGGATCCTGCATAAGCGGTGAGTCAATCAGCTCGTAATGCTTGACCGAAGCCGAGAAGATGGCCTGGAAGCTGGCCGCCAGAGGCAGGGCCAGGAAGGCGCCCAGGGCGCCGAATACCGCGCCCAGTGCCAGTACGGACAGGAAGGCGATGGCCGGGTTGAGATCCATGGTCCGCTGGGAGATCTTGGGGGCCAGGATCATGTTTTCGATCTGCTGGTAGATGATGATGTAGACCAGCACAATCACAGCCATCAGCAGTCCGCGGCTCCCCCAGGCCACCACGATGGGGACGGCCCCGCCTATGTAGGTGCCGATGGTGGGCACGAACTGGGACACCAGCCCGCAGAATAGGGCCAGCGGCAGCCAGTAGGGCACCTTGAGGATGACCAGGAAGACCGACATGCAGGCCGCGGAGATGAGCGCCAGGATGGTCCTGCTGAACAGGAAGCTGGAGATCTGGTCCTGGGCGATGGTCCAGACGAAGAGGAAGCGGCGCTGGCTCCTGGGGGCCAGCCACTGGCAGAGGCTGCGGCGCAGCTTGGGGCCTGCGGCGGAGATGTAGTAGATCACCAGCAGAACTGTCATGATGTTGATGAAGGACCCTGCCAGCCCCACGGTGGTGTTCAGGGCCTGCCCGGCGAAGTCAGTCACCCAGGATGTCTGGATGTTCTTGACGATCTCCCCGCCCAGATCCTGCATGGCCGGCAGGTGCCAGGGGGTGCGGCTGGCGATGAATTCCGCCACCTGCTCATAGAGGGCCGGCAAGCCGTTGGCCATGCCGATGACCTGCTGGACCAGCAGGTTGCCGAACATGCCCAGGAGGACAATCACGATAATGATCAGGCCTATCAGGGTGACCGCCGAGGCCGCTCCCCGCCGCCAGCCGTGCTTGACCAGTCTGAGCACCAGGGGCTCCATGGCCAGGGCAACGAAGATGGCGATCACCACGTCCAGAACCAGGAATTCGATCTTCCACCAGGAGGAGTAGGCGAACCAGGCCAGGAAGACGGCTATGACCACGTAGAGGAGGCCGCGGCCGAACCATTCCGGAGGTCGGCGCGGGTCCCCCTTGGGCGGGAAGACCGTCGCGAAATCGAAGCGCTGCTTTTGCTCGTTGGCCATATGTTCCATTATCCCAAGATGGCTGACATGGCGGGCTATTGGGCGCAGGTTGAGCCGACGGTGTATCCGGGCACACGTATCCTGAGAGGTATGTTGACCGTTTCCATAGTCATACCCGCCTGGAATGAGGAAGAACGCATTGAAGACTGCCTCCTGAACGCTACCAGGCAGAGCCAGGCACCCAAGGAGGTACTGGTAGTCGATAACCACTCCACGGACGCAACGGCCTCCATCGTCGAAAAATTCATCGATCAGCACCCTGACCAGCATGTCAAGCTCCTCCATCAGGACAGTGAGCAGGGGTTGATCCCCACCCGCAATTACGGACTTGACCGGGCCACCGGCGACGTGTTGGGCCGGATCGACGCGGACTGCATGCTTCGTCCCAACTGGGTCGAAGTGGTCTCCGGCATCTTCACCCGGGACCCAAAGGCCATGGGCGCCACCGGGCCAGTGGCCTACTACGACATGCCGGGCAAGCGGATCGGACTCAAGGGCGACAACACCATTCGCCGGGCCATCTACCGGGCGGACGACGGGCAATACTTACTCTATGGCTCCAACATGGCCCTGCGCGCCACAGCCTGGCGAGCCATACGCAACCAGGTCTGCAGGGACAAGGAGGACATCATGCACGAGGATGTCGATATCTCCCTGCACCTGATCGACCAGGGGTTCAAGACGGTCTACTGCAAGGACATGAACGTGGGTATCAGCGCCCGCCGGATGGACACCTCCTTTACGTCCTTCCGCCACTACATGCAGCGTTTCAAGAACACCTTCGACGCCCACCCGCAACACACCAGGGAGCAGAAGCCCGAGCACACCCTCTACGCCATCTACCCCATCCTGCGAGCCTTCTATCCCGTCTACCAGAAGTACCTGGAATCCGCCGACATCAACCCTGCGGAACGTGTCTGGATCCGCGAACAGATGGAGCTCTTCCACCGGCGCGACCAGGAGCTGGACCAGGAGGACCACTGACCAGCGGACGGCACACCAGGCTTGCCTGGTCCATAGGGGGCGGGTATCATGGGCACGTTCGCCCCCGTCGTCTAACGGTTAGGACACCAGACTTTCAATCTGACAGCGAGAGTTCGACTCTCTCCGGGGGTACAAATCACTGCGAAAGCAATCAAACCTGTTGCCATCATTAGGCCAGCCTGAATCGTCCTCGCCAGCCACGAGCGACAACTGCATCTGATGGGCACCTACCGGAGGGAATCCAAAGCCGGATACAGCCGCCGGAACCGGTCGTAACCGGCATCGTACACATGGCGGTTTGCGTCGTCAGGTGAATAGACCCGTCCAACAAGATTCGCTTCCACCAACTTTTCCAAGGCCTGCAGATCGGGCCGGGAAGACGAGCCGGTCTGTTTGCCAACAGAGACCAGCTCGGCCAAGGCCACTGCAGGCATGAGATGGGCATCGTCAAGCACCTGAACGGTCGCGTCAAGGATATCCGCCAGCATCTGGCACCATTGGGTCTCACGGGTGCCACCACCAATCAGGGTGACGCGTTCGATGGGCGTGCCCAGCAGGTCGAGCCCCTGGCGAATCGAATAGGACACGCCTTCCAGCGCCGCTCGGGCAAGGTCGCTTGCCGTGGTCTGGAAAGAAATACCGACAAAGGCTCCACGAATCGAAGGATTCATCATCGGGAAGCGCTCCCCCACCAGATAGGGCAGGCATACCACACCGCGCGCTCCTGCCGGGCTGGATTCCAGCAAGTGCCCCATGCGTCGATAGGGGTCGCCGTCGCCCTCAGTGGGACCGCCCCCTGCAAAGACTCCGGCGGCCCAAGCGTGCACGTTTCCGGCATTGAGGAATGGCACCGTGTTGACGATGCTGTCCGTACCCAGATAGGCCAGATTGACCATTCCAGGGCGGTCAGCTACAGCCCGGTCTGTCACTGTGGCAATCCACCCGGATGTGCCCAGGTTGATATTGAACTGACCAGGATGGAACACCCCGCCGGCCAAGGTGGATGCCCCGGCATCCCCCATACCCGCATAGACCGTGGTTCCCGGAGCAAACCCCGTGGCAGCGGATGCGCCCGGCGTGCTGGTGCCAACGCCTTCCCATGGCCAATGGAGTTCCGGGAAGATCGCGGCATCCACGCCTGCTGCTTCCAGGATGTCCCTTCTCCACGTCCGCGAGCGCAGATCCATGGCACCTGCCGTCGAACAGGCCGTCACATCGCCGCAGTAGACACCGGTCAGCCACCAAATCAGATAATCCTTGGCATCGATGAGCACATGGCGAACCTGGGCATACCGGTCCGACTGATGTCTGGACATCCACATCAGCTTGGATACAGGCAGGGACCCATCGCACGGGTTGCCCACGTGGGCGCGGAAGGACTCAGCCCCATAGGTTTCAGTCAGCTCAGCAGACTCTTCTTGAGCCCTGCCATCCGCATACAGGATCGCCGGCCCGACTGGCTGCCCCTGTGCATCCAGAGCGATCAGGTCCTGCATCTGCCCACTCATGATGATGCCGGTGACCTGGTCGCTCCTGAAGTGCTTGATGCTCCGCCCGGCCCTGGCCAAAAGGTCACGGGACACCTCGATGAAGGCCTGCAACCAATCCTCGGGATTCTGTTCGATACGCCCGTCACCTGTGTCAATCGGCAGGAGACCGCTGGATGCACACACCCTGACAGAACCCTGGTCGTCCACAAGAACGGCCTTGACCTGCGTGGTCCCCACGTCAAATGCGGCTGTATAGGTCATACCGGCCATCCTAGGCTTTCCCGACTTTCCGAAGGCTGGCATGATCCCGTATGTGGACCGACACAGTTACCCCTGGGCTCCTGACCAGTCCACCACTGCTTCGACATTGTTCCCGTCCGGGTCCAAGACGAAAGCCGAATAGTACCCGGGATGATAATCTCGCAGACCTGGAGCACCATTGTCACGGCCACCGGCAGCGAGCGCCTCCCTGTAGAAGGCATCCACCATTGCAGCATCGGCGGCCCTGAAAGCTATGTGGGTCACCGGCGAGCCGGTCCCGTCCCCGCTCGGTGTCAGATAAAAGTCCGAGTGGGCCCCATCATCCTCTGCACCGAACCCAATGGTGGGCTCATGGTGGGCCTTGGCCACGTACCCCAATGGCGCCAGGGCTTTCCTATAGAAATCGATGGAAGTCCGGACGTCGCGAACCTTCAGCGTCAGATGATCGATCATGTCCGTAATTCTAGGTGAATCATCAACCGACAACGACAGACCGCCCAGAATGTTCCTTCCCCCGTGCCGTTCGATGCCTGGAATCACCAAGCGCAAATCTCAGAGCTACTTTTTAGATGTACTGGCCGCCGGGCAGGTGCATGAAGTCCTCCACCTTGTTCCATTTGACCGGGTATCCTGCTCCATGGGCACAGAAGACCGAGTCAGGGGTGTTCTCCAGGTCGGACTCGGGGTCATAACCGATGGAGTCCACAAGAACAACCTGGTCCTGGCAGGGACGATACCCGTTGAAGAAACAGGTCAGATGTCCGCTGCCGTGAGTGTAGGTGCTGACCTCGATGGCATAATCACGCATCTGTGATACCGGCGCATCCCCTTCCAGTTCGACAGTATCCCCGTCTGCCTGCGGCTCCGAGAAACCGCCCTTCATCCGGTAGATGTCCGACATGGCCCTGCCCAAATTCTCCTGGGGAACGGTGAGTCTGAAATGGTACCAGGGCTCCAGCAGTATATTGCGGGCCTTCATCAGCCCCTGCCGGACGGCCCGGTAGGTGGCCTGGCGGAAGTCCCCGCCTTCGGTGTGCTTGATATGCCCGCGGCCGTCCAGCAGGGTGATGCGCATATCGGTGATGGGCGACCCCGTCAGAACACCCAGATGCTCCTTCTCCGCCAGGTGGGTCATGATGAGCCGCTGCCAGTTCCCTTCCAGGCGATCCAGACTGCATGTCGACGCAAAACTGAGACCGCTGCCCGGCTCCGTAGGTTCCAGGAGCAGGTGGACTTCGGCGTAGTGGCGGAGGGGCTCAAAATGTCCGACTCCTTCGACGGGGGCAGCAATGGTCTCCCTATAGAGAATCCCGCCCTGGCTGAAGGAGACCTGCATGCCGAACCGCCGCTCCAACTGAACCTGAATCACCTCCAACTGAACCTGGCCCATGATACGTAGGTGGATCTCCTGGAGCCGTTCCTGCCAGAGCACATGCAGGAGGGGATCCTCATCCTCCAGGATGCGCAAGGCGCTCAACAAGTGGTGCGGGTCCACCCCTTCGGCAGCCACTGCATAGGACAGCACCGGCTCCAGCACAGGAATCAGATCCTTCTGCTCGCACCCAAGCCCCTGCCCCGGACGTGTCAGGTCAAGGCCGGTTGCCGCCACGATGCTTCCGGCCTGGGCGCAGTCCGTCAACGTGTAGGAAGCTCCCGAATAGACACGAAGCTGATCAACCGTCTCCCTGGTCTCACCGTGTCCGTTCCTCCCCATATCTCCGGCTGTCCCGTACGCCTCCGCAACAGAACCCGACGCTTTGCCGGCGTCATCTCCATGACGCAGTCCGGTGGTCAAAGAGGATTTGACCGGCAGGTCGCCACCGGTCACCTTGAGCCAGGTCAACCTGGCACCCTTGTCATCATGCGACACCTTGAACACTCTTGCGCCGAACTGTTTGTCGTACACAGGCGAAAGGGTGTACCGCCCCAGCCCCTCCAGGAGGACGTCGACCCCGTCCAGGCGCAGGGCAGACCCAAGGAAACATGGGAAGAGACGGCGACCTACGACCAGCCTTGCCAGACTCTCATCCGATATATCCTCGGTCTTGAGGTACTCGTCCATGACATCCTCGTCAAGCAGGGCCACATCCTCCATATCGCCATGTTCAAGTCCACGGCTCAAATCGAAGCAGCCTGGAGACCACCGCTGCTTGCAGCTTTCAAGAATGCGGGAGGCATCAGCTCCAGGGGCATCCAACTTGTTGACGAAAATGAAGGTGGGTACCCCGTAGCGCGCCAGAAGTCGCCAGAGCGTGTCGACATACCCTTCCAATCCAGCTGTGGCATCGACGACCAGAAGGGCATAATCCAAGACCGACAGGACCCGCTCCATCTCGGCCGAGAAATCCACATGGCCGGGTGTATCGATGAGGGTCAGGTCGACATCGTGATAGGTCAGCCGGGCTGGCTTGGAGAAGATGGTGATACCCCGCTGCCGCTCCAGATCGTTGGTGTCCAGATAGGCATCGCCATGGTCCACCCTGCCCAGACGGCGAATTTCCCCTCCCCGGTAGAGCATGGCCTCCGAGAGCGTGGTCTTGCCGGCATCCACATGGGCCAGCATCCCCGCCACTATCCTCTTGACCATCGGGGCCTCCCTCGCTCTTCATGCCTATGCGCAACTCTACGGTCAGTCTGCCGAAACCTGATAAGTCAGGTCGTGAATGGCCCGGCCGGCCCGAATCCCCTTGCGCTCGAAGTTGGTTACGATTCTGCCTTCGAACCGCTCCGACTCCATGAACATGGCATGAGGCAGGGATTTGGCCTGATCAGCCGTCCCTTTGCCGACATGCCGGGTGGGCAGACTGACTGGCAAGGTGCCCAGGTTTGTGAATTTCGGGTTGCCATCCATCACCTCGTGCACATGCAGGGCGTAATCCTCGATGTCGGTTGCGATTCGCCAGATGCCGCCTGGCACCAAGCACTTCGCCAGATCTCCAGCCAGAGCCGGCTGGACCAGACGACGCTTGTGGTGCTTCATCTTGGGCCAGGGGTCGGGAAAGAAGGTCCAGACTTCGTCAATCAGTCCAGGAGCCATCAGGGCCAGAAGGTCCGGGGCGTTGACCTGGGCAAGCCGCAGATTATCCAGGTCGGATTTACCGGCCATCAGCATGGTATGGGCCAACCCCGGCTGATAGACTTCCAGGGCCAGGTAGTTCCGATCGGGGTGCTCCCGGGCGCTGGCCACGACGTTCTCCCCCTGGCCGGATCCGATTTCGACGATCAGCGGCGCATCCCGTCCCCAAGCCGACCTGACCATTGCTGCATCACAACGCAGATTTCCGGCAACCGTCAACGAACCCTCAGCCTGGCCCAAATCGAGTAGGTATCTGGGGGAATACTGAGCCCAAGCCCTCGCCAGCCGGTCGTTCAGCTTCTCGGACCGCCTCACATAGGAGACGATTGACCTCATGGGGGCCTTGCTCTGTCTTTCTGCACTCATCACAGCTCATATATATCCTAGGAAGCGGATACAAGCGGGTACAAGAGTCACATGTGCCCGTGATATACTCAATCTAGAACAAAAAACAACAAAAGATTGCAAAACCGAACAAGCTCGTACGTCCGGTTTCGACAGGAAAGGCATGCAGATGTCAGTTTTGGTTACAGGTGGCTGCGGATACATCGGCGCCCATGTGGTCCACGCCCTGCAGGAGGCCGGCAAGGAGGTCGTCGTGGTCGACGACCTCAGCTATGGCAAGCCCAGCCGGATCGGTGATGCCCGTCTCTACGGCGCCGACGTGGCCGCACCGGGGACCGACCAGCGTCTGGCTGAGATCATCAAGGAAAACAAGGTCGACTCGATCATCCACTTCGCAGCACGCAAGCAGGTGGGCGAATCGGTGGAGAAGCCCATCTGGTACTACCGGCAGAATCTGAACGGCATGATCAACGTCCTGTCGGCCATGGCAAAGACCGACGCCAAGAAGCTGGTCTTCTCCAGCTCTGCCGCAACCTACGGAGAACCTCCGGTCGACGTGGTCCCCGAGGACGTGCAGCCCATGGTCCCCATCAACCCCTACGGCCAGACCAAGCTGGTCGGCGAGTGGATGGCCCGGGCCTGCGAGCAGCCTTACGGCATCCGCTTCTGCGCCCTGCGCTACTTCAACGTGGCCGGCTGCGGGCCGGTCAGCCTGGAGGACCCGGCTGTCCTCAACCTGATCCCCATGCTCTTCGACAGGCTGCGGCAGGGCAAGGCACCCGCCATCTTCGGCGACGACTACCCCACCCCCGACGGCACCTGCGTGCGCGACTACATCCACGTCTCCGATCTGGCAGACGCCCACATCGCCGCCCTGGACTATCTGGACCGCGACCAACGCCGCTACGATGCCTTCAACGTGGGCACTGGCCAGGGCACATCCGTTCGCCAGATCGTGAACGAGGTCAGGAAAGTGACGGGTCTGCCCTTCACCGAGGCCATCAAGCCCCGCCGCGCCGGCGACCCGCCGCACCTGATCGGCGACCCCACCCGGATCAACACCGAGATGGGCTGGCATGCCAAGTATGGCGTCGAAGAGATCGTCGAATCAGCTTGGAAGGCATGGCAGGCCAACCCCGCCCACCACATCGACACCGATGGCTGGCAGCAGCAGGACTAGTTAGCGACGCGCCGGGGCTTGCATTCCTCCGGCGCTCATGTAAACTTTCCTCTTGGCTGTTCGAGCAGCCTCGGCTCCGTAGCTCAGTTGGTTAGAGCGCCGCCCTGTCACGGCGGAGGTCACCGGTTCAAGTCCGGCCGGAGTCGCTGGGAATGGTCTGGCCCGGTTTGTCCGGGTCTTTTCGACTGTTCATGGCTCTGTAGCTCAGTTGGTAGAGCGAGCGACTGAAAATCGCTAGGTCAACGGTTCGATCCCGCTCGGAGCCACCAGTCATTAAGCCCCTGGGATTCATAAGGAACCCAGGGGCTTAATTGATATTTGCATTCATCCATCGTTCAGGACAGCTGACGGACCACCCAGTCGACGATGTACGGCGCAGTGTGTTCGATCTGATCGATGGCCACCTCAAACTCACGGGGGCCGCCATACCAGGGGTCCACCAGGTCGATTTGGCTCTCCCGGCCCGGCGCCGGCCTGGGCAGATCCGGGTCGAAGCTACGGTACAGATGAACGGCGGATCGCTTGCCTGCGGGCAGCAGACGCAGCAGAGCGCGCATATGGTCGGCCGTCATGGGCAGCAGCAGGTCGGCGTCTTCGGCCTCCTCCCGGGTGATCCGGTGGGCGAAGTGGTCGGGCGGCACCTCATAGCCCCGCTCGCGCAGAACCTTCTGGGCACGCCGATCTATGGGGTTGCCGAATTCCTCGTCGCTGACCCCGCTGGATTCCACTCTGACCTGGTCCTCATCCAGTCCGCGATCTTGGAAGAACTTGCGCAGGATGACCTCAGCCATGGGTGACCGGCAGATGTTGCCGGTGCAGACGGTCATGACGTTGTAGGGACCCCGTGAGGCCTTTCCTTCAGAATCCCGGCCCATCAACGCACCTTCCCATAGGTGACGTACCGGAACCGCGGGATGGCAGCCGCCTGGTCTGGTTTGGCCGGGGTCATCCACCGGGTCTTGTCGCGCACCTGCCAGAACCGCTTGCTGACCAGCTCCTCCATATCGGGCACAAAGACGTCGGCCGGAGTCTGCAGGTCCAGGTCGGTCACGTAGGCTGCATCAGCCAGCGGAAAGAAGGTACTGAAGACCCCCGCACCGCCGATGACCCAGATTTCACTACGATCCATCCCATCGTCGGGAATGGCTTCCTGCCTGGCCAGCTCCAGGGCATCATCGGCCGCGGATACCACAGTGGCGCCTGGTGCCCGGAACCCTGGGTCACTGGACAGAATGATGTTGTCCCTCTTGGGCAGGGGCCGCTCCCCCATGGAGACCCAGGTCCGCCGCCCCATGATGACAGGATGGGATACGGTCAGCTCCTTGAAATGCCGCATGTCCTCACTCAGATGCCAGGGCAGGGCATTGTGGTAACCGATGGCGCCGCGCCGGCCGTCGGTGGCCCGTGCCTGCGCCCAGATCATATTCACCGATGAGCGGCGGCCTATCTCTTCTTCCTGATGCCGCCATTCCTCATCGCCTAGAAGCCCGGCCTGACCGGGCTCGGGTTCGTGATAGCCGCTTCGACTATTGTCATGCTCCATCTGTTGTGTTCACTCCTCATAGTGAGTAGATATACGAGTACATTCTAATCTTCGGATCCGACGGTGCCCGTATTAGGCTCAGCGCACCATCAGACCGCCACAGGGGCCTTGATGGCGGGGTGGCATTGATAGTCCACCACCTCGAAGTCTTCGTACTGATAGGAGAAGATGGAGTCGGCCTTGCGGATGCGCATGGTCGGGTAAGGGTAAGGCTTGCGCGACAGCTGCTCCAGAACCTGCTCCACATGGTTGTCGTAGATGTGGCAGTCGCCGCCGGTCCAGACGAACTCCCCAGGCTCAAGGCCTGCCTGCTGGGCCATCATCAGGGTCAGCAGGGCGTAGGAGGCGATGTTGAAAGGCACCCCCAGGAACATGTCGCAGGAGCGCTGATAGAGCTGGCAACTCAGCCTGCCATCGGCCACATAGAACTGGAAGAGCGCATGACAGGGCGGCAGGGCCATGCTGTCAATCTGGGCTGGATTCCAAGCGGTGACGAGCATTCGACGGGAGTCCGGGTGGGTGCGTATCAGATCCAGCACCTTGGCGATCTGGTCGATGGTGTGATGGGGGTCCTCTGGGGTCGGAGCGGGCCAGCTGCGCCACTGGACCCCATAGACCGGACCCAGATCCCCGGTTTCCGGGTCGGCCCATTCATCCCAGATATGCACGCGGTTCTCCTGCAGCCAACGCACATTCTGCGATCCCTTCAGGAACCAAAGCAGCTCGTAGGCGATGCCGCGGAAGTAGACCTTCTTGGTGGTGATCAACGGGAAGGAATGCGACAGGTCGAAGCGCATCTGCCGCCCGAACAGGGATATGGTCCCTGTGCCCGTCCTGTCGGACTTCAGGGTGCCCTCGCGCAGGATGGTGCGCACCAGGTCCTCGTAGGGGGTGGGGATGTCAGAGTCGGGACGCTCGGGGATGCGTGTGCGAATACGTTGCAGTTCTTCGGAAGTCAAGGCCATGCGGCCATACTATCAAGTCCTCGGTCAGCTGAGCGCGCCCCGGTGACGAATCGCCGAGTCCGGGTTAGATTGGAGGAGCAGGTCCGGCCACAGGGTCGGATCCGAATGACGCACCCAGCCGGGTGTGGACAAGGAGGAACAGATGGGCAAGAGACTTTGGGTCGAACGCGACGAGGACGGCACCTGGAACGCCTATGGCGACAACGGTGCCCACATCACCTTCGGCAAGGGCGAGGATCAGTTCAACCCCGGCGACCTGATGAAGATCGCTCTGGCCGCCTGCGGAGCCCTTTCCAGTCAATTCGCCGTGGAGAGCGCCCTGGGCAAGGGCAAGGGGGCGAAAATCGTGGTGGACGGCACCTATGACGCCGACGATGACGCTTACCTGAGCTTCGACGAGCAGGTGGACGTCGATGCCACTTCGGCCAGGCTGGCCCAGGATGATGCAGACAAGCTGGAGGAGCGGGTCCGTCGCCATATCGCCAAGTCCTGCACCGTGGCACACACCTATCAGCGGGAGACCCCGGTAAGGATCTCCGTCAAGGTTCGCCACTGATCCGACAGGACAAGAAGAGAGGAGCGGGGACCCCCAGGTTCATGGAACTTCGTGGGTCCCCGCCCCTTGCCCTTACTCCTTGTGTTCGGGGTCGATGGTCGACTCCAGGTCAGCCAGCTGCTCGGGCTTGGCCGAATCCACAGAGACCTGCTCCACGCCGGTGATCTCAGCCACGTCAGTGCTTTCAGCCGCCTCGGCTGCGGCCTTGAGCCCGGACTCCTCGGCCTCCACGTACTTGCGCGGCACCACGTAGACAGGACTGACGGCATGCTGCAGGAGCCCCTGGCTGGTCGATCCCAGCAGGAGCCCGGTGAAGCCGCCGCGGCCACGCGAACCGACCACAACCACGTCGTGTGTCTTGCTGGCCTGGGTCAGGGCCTCCACAGCCGACCCCGGCACCACGGTCTTGTTGATGCGCAGATCGGGATAGGTCTTCATGAGAGGAGTGATTCGGGTATTGAGGTCATCCAGGTAGGAGTCCATGACGCTGCGCTCCTCGGCCGAACCCGTGCCGGTCAGTCCGGAGATATTGGGCACTGCCGACATGACATCCAGTTCTGCATTCCAGCTGTCGGCGAAGGCGGCGGCGATCTGCAGGGCCTTGAGCCCCCACTTGGACTCGTCGGAACCCACGGCGACCCGCTTGATGTCGTTGCTCAGATGCATCAGTTTGCCGTCGTCGTCGGTATAAGGAACGACCACGATAGGGCAGTAGGCATAGGCGGGCAGGCTGGAGCTTGTGGTGCCCAGCAAACGCTCAGCCAGGCCGCCTTTGCCCCGGTTTCCGATGACAATCAGCCGGTAGTTGCGGCTCAGTTCCACGAAGACCGATGAGGGATCCCCTGTCACAATCAGTGTGGCTGCACCGACACCTTGCTCATCGGCGATGGCCTTGGCCTTGGAGAGAATCTCCTGGGCGTCGTTGTGAGCCGCAACGTCGTCTCCCATGGTGGTGTAGGTCGCATCGAAGGAGACGGCCGCATACGAGGGCAGGGAATATGCGCAGACGATTTGCAGGGTCAACCCTGCATGCTTAGCGTAGTTGGCGGCCCACCACGCCGCCTTGTAGCTGGCGTCCGAGCCATCGACGCCTACCAGAACAGCCTTGTCGTTGCTCATCCGACGACCTCCTTTAAACTTGGCGATGACAAACCGACATCGCTCTTTCTGTCAGAATATCGCATGCAGTCCTGATCAATAAGTTGACAAGGGCCAACACGCGAGGAACTTCGACGCTGAATATGCAAAACGCCCCCGTAGGGGCGTTGAACCTGCACAACAACTATGCCTTAGACCAGACGACGATACTCGAAATCCCGATAAAGCTTCTGAACTGTTACGGTCCGACCGGGACGCGGGGCATGAATCATGCGGCCACCGCCGACATAAATGCCCACATGACTACCATCAGAGGTCACCAGCAGGTCGCCAGGAGCAGGATCCGTGACCGGTACACCCACTGAACGTTGCGCATCGGCCGTGCGGGGCAGGCTGATGCCGAAGTGGGCGAACACATACTGGGTGAATCCAGAGCAATCGAAGCCCTTGGCTGGATCGGTCCCGCCAAACACATAAGGAATCCCCTGGAACTGAAGCGCGTAGTTGACCACATCGGCACCCGTGCCGGAGACCGGCGCATCAACGACTGTGCTGGCGGTGCTGGCACGAGCAGCCGAACGACTGACCTGCTGTGCGGACTGACGCCGGCTGGATGCAGCCTGGGCCTGCTCCTGCGCCTGCTCCTGGGCCTGCTGGGCCCTGGCTTCAGCATCCTTCTCGGCCTGAGACTTGGTGGCAGGAACGTTCAAAGACTCAATGCCACCCCAGCTGCTGTCCTTTTCGACGGTGGTAGCCGTCGACTCGGTCAACAGGTCGGCACGCACCTTGCTGCCGGGAGTGAATGAACGCGACGAAGTAACTACGGCTTCACTGCCGTCACTGGCCTGGGCCACGGCGGGTATACCGATGGAGAGCATGCCACAGATTGTGGCTGCTGCCATCATGCTCACATACTTGCGTGTTTTTTTCATCGGGCACAATTCTATCACGTATTAGGAACAAGAATTAACCAGCCAGGAATCAGTAGTGGATGTAGCTGAAGGCGTGCACATTGGACAAGGTGCGAGAGTAGGTCTTTCCGTTCATGATGGCACCACACTCCGAGGTGACGATGGAGCCGTCGGGATTGATCTTCTCGACGATGGCCACATGGCCATAGGTGGAATCCGAGCCCTCCTGGCCGGCCTGGAAGACCACGATGTCGCCGACATTGCGCGGCGTGTTGTCCACCCAATAGCCCAGGGAACGGGCAGAGCCGGACCAATCCTTGGCATTGCCCATGTGTGAGCCCACCGGCAAACCCAGCTGGTGACGCCGGACGTAGGCCCACCAGGTGCACTGGCTGAACTCGTAGACATTGCCCGCATCCCCAGTGGCATGGTTGGGATTGAACCCCGAAGGCAGGACCGATCGGTTGGCATCCATCAGCACAGCCACGACCGGATTGTTGGCCAGGGATTTGGACATCTGTCCGGCATCGAGTTCGGATTCGCCCAGCTCCCAGCTGCCCTCATTGCGTTGAGAAGCCGTCGGCAGGGGCTGACGGTAATCAGAGCGGGAGACCCTTGCACCACCATTTGCGTCAGAGGAGCCGGCAGAGGAGGAGGGGGTGACCAAATTGATTGCGACACTGTCGGCCAAAGGCAGGGACCAGTCGTTGCGAGCCTGATTGACCGCCATAGAGGAAGCGGCAGCACCGACCAGGACAGTCAGGGCCGAACCGGTCATGATATGGGAGCGACGGGCTGAGGCCTTGGCCGCCAGACGAATGGAACGACGGGTTCGAGGGGCCACCTCGTTGAGCTTGGCCGCCAAGGCATCATCAAGACCCTCAATGCCCTCTGCCTGGGTTACGCCTGACGATCGGCCGGTCGACCAACTGCCGACACCTGCGCCTCGCTTGGCCGAAGCCCTGTGCGCAGCATGCTTCATCTAGAATCACTCCCGTTTATGTTCCGACGCGACTTTCGTGCCGTATCACGAACCATCACAAGGGAACACCATAACGCAAGTGAGAACCCGGGCCAAATAACCTGGATTGTCCATACTGGTGTACTCAAGCATGGCTTCGGTGGTCGCTCATCTTCGACAACCACGGAATACGCTAGGATTATACGGACATGAGGCGGACATGAGCAAACCGGCATGCGTGCCGACCGCCACGGCGTGTCCCCCGGTTTTGAACCCCGCCTGGTCCACCCTGAGCGAACCATGCTCACACGAGGTCAAACCGGGGTCGAAGCCAGGAGGAAGGACCCGCCAGCCTCGTCGGAATCTTCAGGCATGGTGATGTCGACACGACCGTCCTCGGAAGGAATGAACAGGGCCTGTCCCTGGTCCAGCAGGCAGGATTGGTCGGCGGCTGCACAACGGATCCGCCCATCAGTGCAGACGATGATGCGCGGTCCCCTGCGGGGAATCATCAGGTGGCGAGGCCCCAGGCGCTCTATCAGATCCCCATAGCGCTGCTGAAGCCTGTTGAGCAGGGGCCAGGTGGCGCCACCCTCCTGTACATGCCCGTAGACCAGCATGTACTCGTTGATCTTGGGCCGGTAGGTCACCATATTGTGCATGATCAGGGTGGCGATCATGGAGCTGGACGGATCGATGGGGGCTGAAGGCTGGCAGTCCAGGCTGCGCAGGAGGTTGGGAATGTCCCGATGCTTGAGGGTCATGCCGGCCCTGAGCACATTGTCGGAGTTGGTCATGATCTCTGCCGCAGTGCCATGGATGTATGCATGAGGAGTCCCGGCGGGGATATAGACAGAATCACCTTCCTCCAGGTCCACGGGATTGAGCATGAGCAAGCAGAGCACGGCGGGGTCATCCGGAAAGGCCCGGGCCGCACACAGGGCATGGTCCAACACAGATCCCGCCCGCCTGGAACGCAGCCGCCCGGCAGCAGCCTCCAAGGCTTCCTCCAGGCCTCGGGCCGCCTCTGGCTCGGCAGTCACGGCGGCGTGGAAGGCCCGGAAGATACGTCGGCGGGAATCCGGCCAGATCAAGGAGGAGACCGGCATCATGGCATCCGCCGAAGCGAAGCGGGCCGGAGGGACCCCTAGGTGGAAGGTGCGGGCGGTCAGCGCCTCGGTCATCAGCTCGGCCAGGGGGTGATCCACGGCGCGCAGGAGGGTCAGCTGCGTGGAGATGGTCGCGAAGCCTACACAGGCCTGGAAGGGCTCCAGGGCCACCACCATCTCGTTCTTGGCCAGACTGTCGTGAAAGGAGCGGCTGGGATCGTCGTCAGGCACCCCCAGGGCATTCTCACGGTTGAAACCGGCACGGGCCTCGAAATCCAGCGGATGCACCTGCAGGGACAGGGGAATACGGGCCGAGATGATCTTGAACAGGTAGGGCAGGGTGGGACCGAAGAGACGGGAGTCACGCTCCCCCAGCATGGCCATGGGATTGCGGCGTATGGCCTCGGTCAGCGGCATGAGCGAGCCGTCGGGCAGGGTCAGGGGTGAGGGTGATTCGGTGTGCCCGCTGAACCACATTTCCGCCAGGGTATCCGCCTGGCCTTCGTCTGACTCATGCAGATGGAACATGCGCTGCAGTCGGCCATGTGAACCCCAGGCGTAGTGCTTCTCCACAGCTTGGATCGGATACACGCACTCCCCTTTCCACGGGAAATCCCTCCATGGGCCGGTGCATACGAACCCACCAATCCCCGTCATGATAAGACAAGGGCCGAGGCCCAGGCAAGGCGAGGGGGTCGCCGCATGTCATTGAGAACGGTACAGTGGGGGTATGAAGCTGGCTCCCATTTTCGACCCGGATGCCCGCAGGCCATCGCCTCGGCCCGTGCAGGTGGACCTGCGACGCATCTTCCTGCTCGGCACTGGCGCCTGGATTCTGGCCCTGGCCGTGGTGGGCATTCTGGCCCTGACCGGAATGACGGTCACCAAGCCTCTGATTGTCTGCCTGTCCGGGATAGGCGTGGGCATCCTGCTGATGATCTGGGAGCATTTCAATCGCTGGGATTATCGCCGCCTTGCCCAGCAACCGGACCCTGAGCCAGAGGAAGCATCAGCGTAAATGTGCTCCCCTCTCCCGGCGCACTCCAGACCGTGACCGAGCCATGGTGGGTCAGGGCCACATGCTTGACGATGGCCAGTCCCAGGCCAATGCCCACGGCAGTCTCCTCGCTCTGGTTGTCGGCGCGGTAGAAACGCTCGAAGATCCTGCCCTGGTCGGCCTTGGATATGCCTCGGCCGTGATCGACCACCCTGATGATTCCGTAGTGCCCATCCTTGGAGGCCTGTGCCACCAGGGAGACTGTAGAGCCTGAAGACGAATAGGCGATGGCGTTCTCCACCAACTTGGCCAGGGCCACTCTGATCTGCTGCCCGTCGCCATGAATCGTCAGCGGCTGGTCGCATCGCCACCGCAGGGTCACATGAGCCTGGTCGGCTCTATCCTGCTCCCCCTGCACCACTGCACGTATCTGCTCAGCCACATCAAGCACGTTCTCCCTGCTGGGTTTGATCCGCTCCTGAGCCCGGATCAGCAGAAGAAGATCCTTGAGCACATGCCCCAGATATGCGCTGTAACGCTGGACCGAGGAGGCATCCCTGGAGACGCTGCGCAGGTGGCTGCGAAGCAGTTCCGGATCATCCCCCTCCAGGTGGGAGGTGGTTTTCAGCTGCGCCGCCAGCTCCTCCAGTGCCTGGACCGGCTTGAGCATCTGCTCGGATACATTGGTCATGAAGGCGTCCCTGGTCCGAACAAACCTGACCGAATCGCTCACATCATCGATAAGCACCACCACCAGGGACTGGTCGATGCGACCCAGGGTGACCTTGAGCCAGTTCCTCCTGGACACCGCCTGGGCCTGGCTAATCTCCCAATCATCGGATTCCCTGCTCTCAGCTGCGGCATCCAGAGCGAATTCGGTGGGCGTTCTAGTGACCAGGTTAAAGCTGCGTCGACCGCCCGAGCGGCGCACCTGCGCGATGGCTTCGATGATCCTCGGATTGGAGATCTCGTCGTTGCTGACGATTCCCAGCCTGTAGGCATCCGGGCTGGAGCGGACAACCTCGTCATCGCCATCGACCACAACCGTAGCGGCGGGTATCAGCGCCAACAAGGCCTGGGTCGAGCTCTCCAAAGCCTCGCCATCAGCCTGTTCGCCATCCCTGCTTCGGTTGCCCACAAGGCTGCGTAGGCGGTCCATGAACCGTCTCATAAGGACTTCCCTCCAGTCCGGCGCCGACCCCGGACACTGCTACATCAACCAAGTCTCATCGGCCGTTCCGGCTTTATTCTCGCATATCCGACAGTGATTGGCGCTCCAAAGGCCCGACATTCTTCGGGTCTGACTTTTTCTTGCCATCCTGGTCACATAGACTGGAGTCATATCGTTGACCGAGGCCGAAAGGGAAGAACAATGCGTGTGATTTTCAACGAGGAGCTGGGGCTGGTGGCCGACGATCTGGATCGGATGGCCGCCAAGGTTCGCGATGCCATCAAAAAAGCCGGGCGATCCCTGATGGACTGCGACGTGGAGACGGCCCAGGAGGTCATCGATGGGGATGCTGAGATAGACAACCTCCAGGCCAGCATCATCGATCAATGCATCAGGCTCCTGGCCAAGCAGAGCCCCGTGGCCACTGATCTGCGAGTCGTAGTCTCCACGTTGAGCCTGTCGGCGACCTTTGAACGCATGGGGGACCTGGCCAGGCACATCGCCGAGACCGCAAGGCGCTCCTATCCCGAACCGACCCTGCCCGACGAGGTCATCCCCCTGTTCAAACAGATGCAGGACTTTCTGGATGTCATGGCCGATCGTCTGGTCGAGATGCTCTCCGACAGGGACACGACCATAGCCGAACAGATCATCGTCAGCGATGACCAGATGGACAAGCTCCATCAGCAGACATTCGGCTATGCCCTCTCAGACGACTGGAAGGGAACCAGGCAGCAGCTGATCGACCTGGTCCTGGTGGCACGGTTCATGGAGCGTCTGGGAGACCATGGCGTTTCGGCGGCCCGGCGCGTGGTCTACATCGTCTCGGGCTTCGACCCCTCCAAGGATCCCAAGGATCTCGACCTCGATCTGGACTGAACGGACGGCAACCGTGCGGCCCGTGACCTGACCGTCAGTCAGGTGACAGGCCGTTTTTTACTTCTCCAACGGCCAGGAATAAATACAAAAGGCGGTGCCTTCCACAAAGGGGGAAGACACCGCCCAATCAGCTTGGGATACTCTGCATCCAAAACCCGATTCACATCATCGGATAGATCTATCCAAGGAATCTCACTTCTGGCCCTGGGCCGCCACAGCAGCAGCACCGGCTGCGGCTGCCTCCGGATCCAGGTACTCGCCGCGAGGCTTGATGGGCTTGAAGTTCTCGTCCAGCTCGTAGACCAGTGGGATGGCCGTGGGGATGTTGACCTTGGCGATCTCGTCCTCAGTCAGGTTGTCGAGCATCTTGACGATGGCCCTCAGGGAGTTGCCGTGGGCGGCAATCAGGACGGTCTTGCCGGTCTTGAGCTCAGGAACAATATCGCTCTCCCAGTAGGGGGTGACGCGCTTGACCACGTTGGCCAGCGCTTCGGCGCGGGGCACAGGGGCTCCGGCATACCGAGGGTCATGGGACTGCGAGTATTCGTCGTCAGGATCGATCTCGGGCGGCGGGGTGGCATAGGAACGACGCCAGAGCATGAACTTCTCGTCGCCGTACTTCTCGCGGATCTCGGTCTTGTTCTTGCCCTGCAGAGCCCCGTAGTGACGCTCGTTCAGCCTCCAGTCGCGCTTGACGGGGATCCAAAGGCGGTCAGCCTCGTCCAGGGCGATGTTGGCGGTGTTGATGGCGCGGCGCAGCAGCGAGGTGAAGACGATGTCCGGCAGAACACCCTTATCCTTGAGCAGCTTGCCGCCCTTACGGGCCTCCTGCTCGCCCTGCTCGGTCAGCGGGACGTCCACCCAGCCGGTGAACTGATTGGTGTTGTTCCATGCGCTCTGGCCGTGCCTGAGCAATACTAGTTTGTAGGTCATAGTGAAAATTCTAAGACCTAAGAGGGACTGTTTGGCGGACCTACGGCTCCCCCTGTAGAGCGGCCACTCAAAGCAGACAGACACCCAGCCAGCAGAACCCTGTCAGCAGATCCGTATAGCCCGATAGCGCGAACGCCCTGCTGAACCGGTTCCGACAGCTGGCTACTGTGGTGGCGATAGCCAGGGCCAGGACGGGCAGCAGGCAGAGCAGGCGGGGCCAGGCGTCCGCAAGGGATCCGTCAGACAGGGACCACGACTCGAACACGCCCAGAATCACAGCCAGGGCATAGCAGGACCCCATCAGAATCAGCGTGCCTTTGGCTCCGATGAACGAAGACAGCGTGTACTTGCCGGCCAGAGGATCCGCATCGATGTCCCGGTAGTTGTTGATCTCCAGGACGGGAATGCAGACAAGACCGCCGACCAGGGCGCCGATGAACCCGTGACGGTCGATGCCACCGGTCTCCAAGTACTGGGTGGCCAGCACGCCCACCAGCCCGAAGAAGATCATGATGCTCAGCTCGCCCATGGCCCTATAGCCGTAAGGATGCCTGCCTCCCGTGTAGAACCAGGCTCCCAGCAGACAGAAGATGCCGACCAGGATCATCCACCAGTGGCCAGTCACCCAACAGAGGATCAGACCGGATATGCAGGCCATAAGGATGTTGAGATAGGCAGACAGCAGGACCTTGCGAGGCTCCACGCCGCCGGCCACCCCTCTTCTGGGCAGATCAGGCACCGAGCCGTCAGCGCCGGCGCCCGAAAGGCTGCTCCGGCCCTCATCGGTACCCCTGATGCCGTCGAAGTAGTCATTGGCCAGATTGCAGGTGCTGTGGATGAACACAGCCGTCAGACAGCATAAGAGGGCTATGAGCCAGAAGCGCGCATCCGGCCCAAGTCCTTGGCTGAACAGCTGCCGCAGGGCCACCGCCGTACCGATCAGAACCGGCGTGGGCGAGCAAAGCAAGGCCGAGGGTCGCAGTGCGTCCTTGTATTCCTGAAGTGTGATGAACATGATTGCCTGATTATCCACCAAATCGCTCGAAAGTCGGACTGCTCTCTTAGGAGAGTATCAGGATTTTCACAGCTGCAGGAGCAGGCCCGCCGACCAGCATAGGGCGGAGACCAGGGTGCCCTTGCCTGCCATACCGAAAGCCTTGGGCACCTGGCCACGGGCAAAGGCTCGACAGATCAGCAGAAAGACAGCGGCCACAGGCAGGAGGACCAGCACAAGCGGGAAGCCAGGCAGGCCACGTCGCATGACAGCCGGAACGAACTGGATCAGGCCCAGAACCAGGCTCAGGATGTAGACCGAGTAAATGGAAATAGCCGCTGCGCGCGCTCCCACCAGAACCGCGTATGTGTGCTTGCCGGCACGGCGGTCGTCCTCCAGATCCCGGTAATTGTTGAGCATGAGCAGGCCCACGGCATTGAGCCCACAGACGCAGGCACCCAGGATACCGGCAACGTCTACCCTGTTGATGAGGAAGTACTCGGTGCCCAGGGTGGCCACCAGACCGAAGAAGATGAAGACGCTGACCTCACCCAGCCCGTGGTAACCGTATGGATGCGTGCCGCCCACGTAACACCAGCCGGCAACCAGGCAGCAGACCCCGACCAGGATCATCCACCAGTGACCGGTCAGTGCCATGACTGCCAGACCCATCAGACAGGTGAAGCCCGCCGAGATCATGGTGGCGTAGAGCACCTTCCTGGGCGACACACCGGCGGCCACCAAACGCCTCGGTCTGCCGGAGGCGGCCTCATCGCCTCCACGGCCGGAGTCGGTGCCGCGAACACCATCGGCATAGTCGTTGGCGAAGTTGGCTGCGATCTGCATGGATAGGGCGAGCAGGACAAGCAAGACCACGATCAGGGCCAGCCGTCCAGGCGTGGCAGCCTTCAGGGCGGGATCGACAGTCGTGGGCGAGCACGAGCTGGTGCACTGTTCCAGAAGCCGTGACCGCTCCAAGAGTGCAGCCGAAGCGCCTACGCAGACAGGTGCCACCGAGGCGGGCAGCGTCCGGGGACGCATACCATCCATCCACAGCCTGATATTCATGACCGTCCCTCCCCTGTTATCTCAGGCTAACGGCTTGACCAGGGGGAAGGTGATGGTCTCGCGGATGGATGCACCGGTAAGGGCAATCAGCAGACGATCGATACCCATACCCATGCCCCCAGCCGGAGGCATGCCTACGCCCAGGGCCTCCAGGAAGTCCTCGTCAATGTCCATGGCTTCGGCATCGCCGCGGCTGGCCATCTTGGCCTGCTCGACGAACCGCTGCCGCTGGACCACCGGATCATTGAGTTCGGAGTAGCCCGTCGCCAACTCAAACCCGCGAACGTAAAGGTCCCATTTCTCGACCACACCCGGCTTGGTGCGGTGGGCCTTGACCAGGGGCGAGGTCTCGACCGGGAAATCACGCACGAAGGTCGGCTCATACAGCTTGTCCTGCCAGAAGTGCTCCCAGAGGTGCTCGACCAGCTTGCCATGGTTTTCGGCAGGCTCCTCCTCCAGGCCCAGTTTGTCAGCGATGGTCCGCAGATGGTCCACGCCGGTCTGCGGGGTTATCTCCTCGCCCAGGGACTCGGAAAGTGACTCATACATGCTGATCTGGCGCCAGTCCCCGCCGAAGTCGTACTGGCTGCCATCCTGCAGGGTCACCTTCAGCGATCCCGACGTGGCCAGTGCAGCCTTCTGGATCAGCTCCTTGGTCAGCTGCCCGATGGTGTCATAGGTGCCGTAGGCCTGATAGGCCTCCAGCATGGTGAACTCCGGAGCATGGGTGGCATCCACGCCCTCATTGCGGAAGT
The DNA here is from genome assembly GCF_016100645.1 of Bifidobacterium sp. M0353. Taxonomy (NCBI): domain Bacteria; kingdom Bacillati; phylum Actinomycetota; class Actinomycetes; order Bifidobacteriales; family Bifidobacteriaceae; genus Bifidobacterium; species Bifidobacterium sp. M0353. Next base: position 1,219,853 of record NZ_JACFSB010000001.1, read on the forward strand.
CGCGGTTGATCTCGAAGACCCGCTCAATGCCGCCGACCAGGCAGCGCTTGAGAAAGAGCTCAGGGGCGATGCGCAGGTAGAGGTCGATGTCGAAGGCGTTCATATGCGTGGTGAATGGCCGGGCCGCGGCGCCGCCATGCACGGTCTGGAGCATGGGGGTCTCGACCTCCATGAAGTCGTGGTCCTCGAAGGTACGCCTCAGGGAGGAGACGGCCTTGGAACGGCGGCGGACCATGGCCCGCACATCCTCATCGGCGATCATGGCCAGGTAGGGCTTGCGGGTGCGCTGTTCCTCGGTCAGTTCCTTGTGAAGGGCGGGCAGGGGCTGCAGGGCCTTGGCCGCGATGTTCCACTCGGTGGCGAAGACGGAGAGCTCGCCGGTCTTGGAGGCAACCACGCGGCCGCGCAGATAGAGGTGGTCGCCCAAGTCGACCAGCTGCTTGAACCGCTTCAGGGAATCAGCGCCAATCTCACGCTTGGAGATCATGCCCTGGATGCGGGTGCCGTCACCCGCCGCCAGCTGGACGAAGCAGAGGCCGCCGCCATTGCGCAGGAAGAGGACCCTGCCGGCGATGCCAACCACGTCCTCGGTCTCCTGGCCTGGCTCAAGGCGGTCCTGATACTTGCGACGCACATCCTCGATGCGGTCGGTCACATCCAAATGGACCGGGTAGGGCTCAATGCACTCCTTGAGCATGAGCGCCCTCTTGGCCACGCGCATGCGCACCTGTTCGGGATGGCCTTCAGCGCTCTCCGCTAGGTTGCCGGGATCAATGGCGTCATCCAACTGGGCGCCCTGATCGATCTTCTCCGTGATGGCCATATCCTGGTCAAGCAGTGCCTGAGCGCGTTCGACCGTCGTCAGGCGAGGGGTTTCTTCCGATGAGTCATTCATAAATCGCTATTTTACGCATGAGCCAGTACTTGGCCTGGGGTACCGCCGAGGGGCAAGCGGTTGAACGGTCGCGCCGCGCAGACGATGGCGTTTGGCCGACGGTACGTGTACTATATAGAACGTTGTCACGGGGTATAGCGCAGCTTGGTAGCGCGCTTCGTTCGGGACGAAGAGGCCGGGGGTTCAAATCCCCCTACCCCGACAGATGCAAGAAGAGGCCGGCAATTTCCGTCGGCCTCTTCTTTATTCCTTTGCTTCGTGTAATCACCAGGCTGCACGATGCAGTGCCTGACCCATGTCAGCTCATATCGGCCAGGGTGGGGAAGACCTGATGATTGCCTACACGACTGACCTTGATGGCAGCCGCCTTGTTGGCAAAGTTCACCGCCTTCAGGAAATCACCGTGCTGGGCATAATTGACGGCAAGGGCGCCGGCAAATACATCACCGGCACAGACGGAGTCCAGTGCGTGGACCTTGACTGAGTCGATTTCGTAGATCTCCCCCTCGTGCAAAACCACGCTCCCATCGGCACCCAACTTGACGATGACGGTCTTCGGCCCCATGCCGGCTATGGCTTTGGCAGCCTTGACCGCCTCCACCTTGTCGGTCACATGAATACCGGTGATCCGCTCGGTCTCCTGCTGGTTGGGCGTGACACAATCAGCATAGGCGAGCGCCTCGGGGAAGAAGCCGTCAGCCGGAGCGGGATCAAGGATGATGTACATGCCCTTGCGTCTGCCGGCCTTCAAAGCAGCCACAACGGACTCGCGACTGGTCTCCAGCTGCATGAGCAGAACCGGAGCCTCCATCTGATCCAATGCTGTATCCACTTCTGCGGCCGTGATGGTGTCATTGGCGCCAAGCGTCCCCACCATGGTGTTCTCGGAAGTCTGATCCACCTGGACGATGAATGTTCCGGTCCCCTCATTGCCATTGCGCATGACAAACTGGGTATCGACTCCCCAATCGCTTAAATTGTCAAGCATCTGCTTGCCTGCGCCGTCCTCACCGACCGCGCCCAGCATGGCCACCTTGCCGCCCAACTTGGCTGCAGCCACGGCCTGATTCGAACCCTTCCCGCCCGGCAGCATGGTGATGCTCCTTGCTGTAGCCGTATCCCCGCGTCTGGGATAGCTGGTCACCAGGGCCTTGACATCCAGATTGATGCTGCCCAGTACTATGACGTCATAATGCATGATAATCTCCTCAAAATTGGTATGAATTTGCCGCTATCAGGCAAGGCTTCGCCTCACGCAGCGGCTCTCGGCCTTAGCGTGTGATGTGTTTTACAACTGGTTTGGACTCAGTCGGCAAGCATGCTGATGCGCAATAATCGGCTCATCAGTAACCGATTGAGAACAAGAAACGGATGTCAGACCTCTTGCGGGCCCACCGCCTCCTTGAAGAGTTCGCGCGTGGCACGGACATTCTCACCCAGGCTGCGGCCTTTGCGGAATATGGCGCTGGTGCCTCCGATGAATCTGGTGGCTCCTCTGCGCACGCATTCAGGAATGGTCTGCCGGCCGATGTTCCCATCCACCTCAATGGGGATATTCATGCCTCTGTTGCGGATTCGATCGGCCAAATCACTGATTTTGCCGTACATGGGTTCAATGAATCGCTGCCCTGCGAAGCCGGGATTGACCGTCATCAGAATCACATAATCCGTGACGTCGTATACGTAGTCCAACACGTCCAGCGGCGTAGCCGGGCTGATGGCCACACCGGCCTTGAGACCTGCCGTATGGATTGCCGTCAGAGTCCCCTGCAGGTTTCTGGTGGACTCTGCATGAATGGCGATTCCGGAAGCCCCGGCCAGAGCGAACATGTCAATATAGCGTTCCGGCCGCTCCACCATCATGTGCAGATCCAGCGGCTTGTCGGTAATGGCCCGCACCTTGTGTACGAAGTCGGGACCAAGGGTGAAGTTCGGAACGAACGATCCGTCCATCACATCGATATGGTAGAAATCAACACCCGCCGCATCGAGCTCCCTGACATCACGTTCCAGATTGCCCAGATCGGCGCACATGAGCGATGGCCCTATTTCCAGCATTACATCTCCTATTTACGCGCCCCTTGTCTGTGAGCTGTCACGAATGACAAGGTGCGGTTCGATTGAACGTTTCTGTGGCTTCCCCTTGGTGGACACGGTGCTTTCGAACAGATCCATGATCTGCTCGCCTATGTCCCCGGGAAGCTGATTGACCGTGCTCAGACGCGGCACGGAATATTCAGCCAGTTCAATGTCGTCATAGCCAAAGACCCGCATATCCTGGGGTATCCGGATTCCCAGGTCGGCACAGGCCCTCATGGCTCCGATGGCCAGAATGTCATCAGAACAGAAGATGCCATCCACGGACCCTGGGTGATCCTCAAGGAAGCCCTTTGCTGCCTGGTATCCTCCGGCCAGGGAGAAGGAAGCCGTCAGTTTGGCGACCGGCTTCACCCCTGCCTCGGTGATCGCCTTCAGGTACCCGGCATACCGATCCTCAGAGCTTTTTTCCTGCTCAGGTCCCGATATGAACATGAGATGACTGCAGGAACCCTGTTGGATCAGATACCTGGTGGCCTTGTACCCTCCCGCTCGGTGGTCCACATATAAGGCCGAATACGGATGCGAGAAACATGCCCGGTCCATCGTGAGCGTGAAGATTCCCAGGTTGTTGAGCTTGGTCAGATCTTCTTCATCAACAAACAAGGAGCTGATGATGGCCCCGCGGACTCGGATGCCCTCCATAAACCGCAGATAATAATTGACCTTATCGCGTTCATCCCTGCTGTTGCATAGATATATATGGAGTCCTCGCCGGTCTGCGGCCTGTTCTATCCTCCCTGACAAATCAGCAAAGTAGGGATTGCCCAGGTCGGGAACCAAGAGAGCGACCAAATCCGATGACTGCTCGGACAGGGTCCTTGCCACGAAGTTCGGCTGATATCCAAGCTTTTTGACTATGGCGTTGACCTTGCTTACCGTCGCATCGCTGGCCCCTCCTTTCTTGTTGAGAATGCGCGACACGGTTGCTGTGGAAACACCGCTCAGCTCCGCAATATCCCTAATCGTCACCATCAGTCGATCCTTATATCTTTTGCGATGGAGGGCCCTGCATGGGATGGATTCCCCGGGCCTAACCGGTTACTTCAGGTTAAACCGGAGACGTGATTTCAGCGATGTTTCCAGGACTTCTATAGACCGGAGGCATCACCCCCGACTCCAGCTCCTTCCGGCTCGCCCGAGCGCCTGCCGGTAGGAGGCAAAGAAGGTGATGAAGTTTCCTCGGCTGCGGCGACTCCACTCTGTGTGGCTACCGAACCAGCCCTTGGGTCGGCATCGAGCTGGTCAACAGCAGCCGAACCGACACTGATTCCTGTCGCCGCCTCCCTGCGAAGCCTCCTGATATACCAGGCAAAAAGTGCGATGTAAGCCAGCAGAGCCAGCAGAGCCAGGCCGATGGTTTTCAGATCGAGTGTACGAACCGCATTGCCGATCAGCATGGCCAGCATCTTCTCCAGCGGATCTGAATCCACGGCCGAGAACATCTCGTTCTTGCCCAGCCCGGCGGGGAAGACTCCCATGGCCTTCGAAGTCTGGGTCAGGAAGGGCGAGATCAGGCTTGCGGCCCAAAGGAAGAGGGGAATCATGATGGTCCCTATCAGGGTCATCCTCACCACCTTGCCCCTGGCTCCTATGAGGAGCGAGGGCGCCAGTACGGTGAGGATGATCCCTCCGAGAGGCAATACCGAATTGCCTGGAAGGATCATGGCGATCAAGAGCAGAATGGGCGCCAGGATGTTGGCCACAGCCCAGAGTTCGGCCCGGGAGGCCAGGATGGGCCAATCAATGGCGATATACAGCTTGCGCCCCTTCATGCGACGCTCCATGAAAGAGGTGACCCCCTGGGATAGAGGACCGATAGCGGGAGCGAACCAGTCCCCTACGACTCCGAATAGCTCCAGGCAGACACCGGAAGAGAATGCCAGTGCGCAGATATGGGCGGCATCTTGGCGACCCAGAAGACCCACGAATACGCCCAAATATGCGCCTATGGCCCCCTTGCTTCCCAGGAATCCGATCTTCTTGTTCAGAGTCTCGGCGTCGAAGTCGAATCGATCGATGAAAGGCAGGACCTTGCTGATCAGACGGTCGAGGAGGACAACCACTGGAGTGACCAGCAGGGCAGGGTGTGCCGTGGTGGTGATGTTGTCCTGATCATAGCCAAGCAGATCATCAATGGTGGGCTTCATGGCATCAGCGTTGAAGAGCATCAAGGCGTAGATGAAGACCACGAAAACTGACATGAGGAAGAAGTTCCCGCCGGCGCTCCAGTTGATGAGAAGGCCGAGTATGGATACATTCCAAATGTTGAACAGATCGACATTCAGGGTGTTGGTGAGTTTCAAAGCCAGCATGACCAGGTTGGTCACGATGCAGATAAGAGCGAAATAGAGCGTGTACAACGAGCTCCAGGTGATGACGGCGATGGGTGCCCAGCCCAGATCCGTGACCGACAGCTGAAGGCCGGTATAACGCACGAAAGCCTTGAGAGCCGGGCTGAAGGTGTTGGTCAACAGCCCAATGACCGCACTCATGCCGGTAAGGGCCATGGCCATTCTCAAACCGCCTTCAAACGCCTTGGACAGTTTGACGCCGAAGGCCAGCGACAACAGGGTGATGATGAAGAACATCATGGCCGCGCCGCCCAGACCTATGAACCAATTGAAACCGTGGTCCAGGGCCTGCACAACTGAATCGAGATTCATGGTGCTGCAATACCTCCTTGTACGACAACGATTGCGTAACCGGTTACTCAAAGTCTTATACCATTTACCGCAATCGCGCAAGCAGCTGCAAGACAAAAACGTCAATCACAACTGACTCAGAACTTGGTTTTTTGTTGTTATTCCAGCGTTTTTGGATATCAAGAAAATCACGACCGCATTTGGACAAACAGTCGACTCCGCCTTTCATATCCTTACATATGCCACTAGGCGACGAAACCGATTACTCTTTGTCCGTAGATAACGGATGTCGCTGACTGTGAGCAAACCGACCCGGATCCGCAGACCCCAGCAGAAGTTCAAGCCGTAGAATGTATATGAATAATTGACGCATCGTATGATCACGTGCATCACGATTCCATCATTGATGACGAGCGGAGGCCACATGGACGAGGTCGGTTGGCAGGACGGCAAGCAGAAAGAATCCCAACAGTCCTACATGCAACCGGATGGCAGCTTCGACACCCAAGCCTTCCTGGACGGGCTGGATGCCATCTTCAACGCCGGCAAGGCCCGCGATCAGGCCGAACCATACCTGCAGGAGGCGCTGGTGGATGCGGAGAATGCGGGCGATGACGCCGGACTACTGACCGTGCTCAACGAAATCATGGGCTTCTACCGGTCACAGGGTCGCCACCAGGAGAATATGTGGATGATCCAGCGCGCCATCGAACTGGCCACGCGTATGCGCATCGAAGGGTCCGAGGCCTGGACGACCACCCTGATCAATGCAGCCACAGGTCTGCGGGCAGCCAAGAAGTACGACCAGGCTGAAGACCTCTACCGGCAGGCGCTTGCCTCCGCAGCCAAAACCCTTGGGCCCAAGGACCGGCGGCTGGCCGCCCTGCACAACAACCTGTCCATGCTCTACAGCGAAACCGACCGACCCGACCAGGCCGAGCAGGAGCTGCGCCAGGCCATGGACATCCTGGAGAATTCCAGTACTGATCCTTCCCGTGATCTGGATCTGGCCTCCACCCACACCAATCTTGCCCTCCTGCTCATGCAGCGCAAGGACAATCCGCAGGCCCTGCAGGAGGCCTGGGACCAGGCCCGCACAGCCCTGGACATCTATCGAACCGGCCACCTGGAAAACAGCGCACACTATGCCTCGGCCCTGGCTGGCTTCGCCCAGGTCTGCTACATGACCGGGCGCTTCAGCCAGTCGGCAGACACCTACCGCAAGGCCCTGGCCATCATCGAGGATCGGTACGGCCAGGGCAGTGACTACTACCAGATCACCAAGGCCAATCTGGACCAGGCCCAGGCCGCCGCCCAAGAAGCCGGGGACAAGGACCAATCCAAGCAGGCCGACGAAGCAGCATCCAGCCAGCCGAAGACCAGGAACCAGAACGATGACAACAATCAGCGTGATTCCCGCCCGGATATTCAAGGACTGGACCTGGCCAAGGCTTACTGGGAGCAAGTGGGCCGTCCCATGCTGGAGGAACGCTACCCCCAATATCGCGGCCGGATCGCCGCAGGCCTGATGGGCCATGGATCGGACTGCTACGGCTTTGACGATGCCATCTCCCGGGATCATGATTTCGGCCCCGGCTTCTGCCTGTGGCTGACCAGCGAGGATTATCAGGCCATCGGGGACCAGATGCAGAAGGACTACGAGGCCCTGCCCACCGAATTCATGGGGTTCGGTTCGAGAACCGACAGCGTCAGAGCCAAGGGAGCCAACCGCCGCGTGGGCGTCTTCGAGATCGGCGCCTTCTTCGAATCCCTGACCGGCTACCGTCAGGCGCCCCCGGAAGATCACCCACACGAGTGGCTGCTCCTGGACGAGGCCACGCTGGCGGCGGCCACCAACGGCAGGGTTTTCGCCGATCCTTTGGGACAAATGCTGGCCACCCGGCAGGGGTTCAAGGCCATGCCCGACGATGTGCGCTTCTGCCTGATCTCCCGCCGGCTGGGCATGATCGCCCAGGCTGGCCAGTACAACCTGCCTCGGAGCCTGCAGCGGGGCGACGGGGCTGCAGCCATGCTGTCGATCAACGAATTCGTGCAGGCCTGCGCCTCCCTGATCTTCCTGATCAACAATCCGTTGACCGTCGGTTATCTTCCCTATTACAAGTGGACCTTCGCGGCCCTGCGGCGGCTGAGCGGACGAATGGCCACCAGGCTGGCCGACCTGACCGAGCAACTGGAGGACATCCTGCGCCTGGCATCGACTGCCTGCTATGGGGGACAAAGCTTCGGCGAGGGCGGAAAGGGAGCCCGGCCGGCCGCCGAACGCGTCACCGAGCTTGTGGAGTCCATCTGCGCAAGAATCGTAGAAGAGCTTCAGGCGGAGGGCTTGACCAACAGCCCGGAAACCTTCCTGGAATGGCAGCGCCCCTATGTCGAGGCCCACATCTCCAGCGACAATCCGGTTCTGCACAGCATCTGAAAGGAGCCAAGGATGGCAAACGACGAGCAATGTCAGGATGAGGAATCCCTGCGCGAGCGGATCGTCCGCCACGAATGGGAGCAGTTCCAGCAGGTCAACAACGAGGGTGGTCCGGCCAACTGTCAGGGCAATTGGCCCATGTTCCACCAGATGCGCCTGAGCCAGTTCCTGACCTGGCCGCATCCCCTGCTGACCAGCTATGCGGACGACCTGGACCAGGCCGACAAAACGGGGCGCAACCTGTTGACCGAGAAGTACGGGCGGATGATGGAGTCCACGGCCCCGGACCTGTATCACAGCAACATCGCCCCCTACCTGCCCAGGCTGGGCCTGGATCGCCAGGAGCAGCAGGAGCGCATCATCGACCGGCAGGTGGCCTGGGCCAAGGACTTCCGCGAGCGCTACCCCCGCCTGGGTCAGGAGATGCGGGTCCTGCGCACCAGCGAGGACACGCCGGAGGCCACCTCCTTTGAGACCTATCTGCGTGGCGAACTGGGCACCTACTCAGCCAAGACGCTGGATCTTTACCAGTCCATGGTGGACCGGATCGAGGCACGAGGCGGCAACCTGACCGAGGAAACCATCCTGGCCACGGTGCAGATGAACGGCTTTGAGACCCTGGACGAGGCCCAACAGGCCCAGGACTGACACCCTGAACCACAATCATGAGGTCCATCTGACCAACCAGTCGGGCGGTCGGGTAGAGTTGACGGGTGCAAAAGCTGAAACGGGCGGGATTCACCGCCGCCTCCTTTGTGGTCATCCTGCTGGTCATGCTCCTTTTGGGTCAAGCCATGACGCCGGACTGGCAGGTGGAACCCTACCGCGACCATCTGCAGGTCTCGACCCGGTCCACTGCCATCGCTTCGAGGCTGGGAACCACCACTCCTGAGGGCACCCACCCAGTCAGGGAACGGAAGATCAGCATCACTCTGGATGGCGGAGTCCATATTCAGGCCATCGTCAGGGAGCCAAGCGACCGAAAGGGCACTGGACCAGCCTGCCTGTTCATTCATGGTGCCGGAACCGGCAAATCCTCCGAAGTATACGGCGACCTGGCTTCTGCCATGGCCTCGGCCGGCATCACCACCCTGGTGCCCGACAAACGTATGGACACCTATACCACCTTCCACCGTGACTATCAGGCCATGGCCGCCGACTACGGGCACTCCCTTGAACGTCTGCGCTCCTGGCCGGGCGTGGATCCGACCAAGGTGGGCCTGTACGCCGAGTCCGAGGGCACCTGGATATCGACCATCATGACCGCCAAGGATCCCGGCATCGCCTTCTCCATCCTGACCTCGCCGCCCGTCTACCCGGGACGGCGGCAGATGGCCATGGCGGCCACCAGCTACCTGGACCTGATCGGCGCACCCAAGGGGATCCGTAACGTGATACCCCGCCTCATGGGCATGGATCTGTCCCTGCTGGGCCTGGAGTACGCCGACTTCCCCTCCCTGCCCTATCTGGACCAGCTGCGGATGCCGGTCATGATCAACTTCGGGACCATGGACGTCTCCATGCCGGTCGAGCAGGGTGCGCGCGAGATCATCAGCAGAACCCATGCAAGCGGCAACGACAACGTGACCCTGCGCTACTATCCCACCAACCATCAGATCCGCACCGGCAGCAGGCTGGCCAAAGCCGGGTTGCCCCTGGAACCCAGATACACCCATAATCTGGAAGACTGGATCAACGCCGTGGCACTGGGCACCCAGGCCAACCAGTGGTCCACTCCCATGATTGCCGGCAGCCAGCCCCGCCAGCTCAATCAAGTGCCCGATCACACGAATACAGGGTTGATATCTTCGCTGACCGCCCTGGTGACGCTGATGGCCTCTGGCCCCATTCTGCTGGCTGCCGCCCTGGTATCTGCCCTGATTGGAGCCATGAACTCACATCTGCGGGCTCGAGGTAATCACGGCCGACAGTCAGGTTTCAGCAAAGGTCTGGCCGGACGTCTCTGGTCCCTAGGTCTGCTGGCCGCAGGACTTATGGCTGCCCTGCTGGCCTATGCCTTCACTGTGGTCCGCAAGGCGCTCGGCCTGACGCATCTGTCCTCGATGATGACATCATGTTGGCCCCTGTTGTCCGTCCTGTGTCTGGCACTCATCCTGCTCTTGGCGAGCACTCTGACCTCCATCTTCAGCCGGCCTGACGGCGAGCCAGCCGTGGCCGGGGCTGGCCACTGGCTGACGCTGGCTTTGACTCTGCTGGGCTCACTGGCCATCCTGGGCAGCTTGATCTTCTGGAACATCTTGGCCTTTTGAGTCCTGGCGGGCACGCCTTGCTGATGTCAGCCAAGTTAATATAGCCACACCAATCAACACCACGCCCAGGGCAGCAAAAACCAGGGGAAGGACCCGCTGCCAGGGTACGACTATGGTCAGATCCGTACCGTAACGCAGAAAGACCAATCCTAGAGCCAACATGGTCAGAGCTAAAAGTCCAACCAGGGCGCCAAAAATGATGGTAGGCAGGCTGGGTCCGCTAGGACGGACCGGCTCCGGCGGCTGCATCCGAACCTGGTATATCGGGGGTGGGGATTCAACCGGCATGGCCTTGGTGATGCGTTCCTGACCATCCATCGGCTGGTCTCCTTCTGGTTGCTGCGTATCAGTCATCTTCCTGATCCTCCCCAAACTGCCATGGATTGTAGCTGTAATCCCAATAATCATTGACCAAGCCGCTGTAGATCTGCGCCCGCTTCGGCTGGGTAGCACTCCCCTGGGCTTGCACGGTGACCCGTGCACCGGCCATGAGATTGGCTTCGACGATCAATTCGGGTTCGTCGGGCATATGCCACTGATCCTCCTTGGACGCTCGCAGGGCTTCCTCCCAATCGCGTCGTTCAGCTGATGACGACGTATTGCCCCACCACATCCAGTTTCCTTGTTCCGTCTCGGTTATCCAGTCAGCCGCCCCTGATCCCAAGACCCTGTAGAGGTCGGCGTGTTCCCTATAGGACAAACTGCATCCCTTAGGTATGAGCAGGCGAACGTCAGCATAGGCCACAGCCAGGCGGACGGTGCCCGTCGGGCAGCCTGAGACCGTACTCACCGCATCATCCATAATCTGAACACGATGGGTGCCGTGTTTCTGCTCATAACCAGTCAGGTCAATGACGGCACTTCCCTGATCATGCTGGTCTCCGACAAGCTTGATACCGCGGCGATAACGCCTCATGTCTGCACTGTCCGCCCCCAACAAGCGCCCGTGGTTATTGCCGTTAACCTGAACTGTGGCGTAGTCGGCCAAGACCCTGCGGTTCTGGGTTTGCTCAATGCCTGGTATGGCCGAACCGGTAGCCAGAATCAGGACAACCAAGCAGGCCATCAAGGCAATGGGGGTCAACCCTCCAGACCTGCGGCCCATCAAGCCCAGGATCAGTATGACCACGCCAAGTGCCAGCGTGACGCATCCAGCCCAGATCAGAGCATAGGCCAAGGCCGCATTCAATCCGCGATAGGGGTTCGTGGCCATCCACCAGACCCCTGCTCCGGAGACCAGAATCAGTCCTGACAGAAGACTGACCAGCACAGGTCCGGCGGGGCGACGTCGTAGCCGGGGCGGAACCGACGGAACCTTAGGGGCTATTCCCGGCCCTGTCGAGAATGACCCCCCTGTGCCATAGCCCGGCCAGGCGCTGAATCCATACGACTGATTCATGTTCCCAGCAGGTTCTGCAGGGCCTTCTGCCCCCGTCCAACCTCTGGGAGCTGCACCAGCGATGGGATTGCCCCCATCTTGAGTATTATTCGAATCGCTGCCAGCGTTTGCCGAATCTTCTGGCTCAGAGATGGGTCCAAGAGAGGTTACCTCCCCTTGTTGCCCCAAAGTTCCATACGAATCGGAATGCTCCAGCTGGTCCTCGAGTCCTTCTGAGCTCGCATTACTTGCTGTCTGTGCATTGTTTCGCGTCCCTGTGTAATCCTGGTATCCCTCATACCCCGAAAAGCTAGGGTACTCAGGCTGATTCGAATACCGCTGCGAACCTGTGCCATTCGGCCGTTCCGAATACTGCGATCCCATCACCCACGGATCGCCCGAAACCGGCCTGCCGGCATCCGGCCCAGCCCAGTACCCTCTTTGATACTCCAGGGCCTTGTTGCGGCTCCACCGGATGAGCAGATACAGGATCAACGCACCCAAAGCCAGGGAAAAGATTCCGACTCCCAGGGAAAAGATTCCGACTCCAGGAATCAGGATTGCCAGCAGCCAGTAAATGATGATGCCCACCATGGAAGCGTGCCAAATCCCGTGAATCAGCTCCTGGGCGATAATGACCCCACGCCGGTCCGGCAAGACGAACCAGGCAAAACCGTAGAAGGCAGCACCGGTGCCGAAGAGAAAGACCGCCAAAATCATCAGCGCTCTGACCAGGGTCACGCTCCAGCCCAGCCGACGGGCCAAGGCTACGCAGACGCCGCCGATCCATCCCTGGTCGCGGATCAGATAGGACTCCCTGCAGGCGCGGAAGAACTTGTCGGACTTCCACCGCCAGCCGTTATCAGGGCCATTGCCGTTCATGTCGCTACTCATGTCTTCATTACAACACCCAGCGAGCGCAAATCTTATGGGGGAACACCCTGATTCAACCCTGATTTCTTCCCCTTACTGCCTTATCGGCACCGTCCGAAAACGATAATGGAAGCATGAACGCAACCATGCAGGAAGAACAAACGCTGAAGGAACCGCCTCCTCTGCACCCTGCGCGCATGCCCCTGATGAGGCCGCACAAGGGCAGGATCCTGTGCGGAGTCTGCAAGGGCGTCAGTTTGCACCTGGGTATCCCCGTCTTCTGGATACGCCTGGTCATGGTTCTCCTGGCTCCCAAAATGATCACCTGCGTGGTCTACTGCTTTCTTTGGTTGACACTTCCCCAGGGCGATCCCACCCAGGGAGTCCAACCGCATGATCCGCGGTCAGCCCCGCTGGCGCCCAGCATCCTTACTGGGCAACCAGGTCAGAAGGAGGATCACAGCATCACTCCCGGGCGGGTAACCAGACTGCTGGCAGGCCTGGGCATCATCCTTCTGCTGACCGCGGTCATTCTGCTCAGCAGCGGTATGCGCCCCGCCTTTGTCGTCCCCTGCCTGCTTTTCTGCGCCGGACTTGTCCTGGCCTGGGTGAGGCCGGAGAACCAAGGAACCGGCTACCACCTGCCGGCCCTGATCGGAAGCCTGGCCCTGATCCTGTCGGCTGCGGTAATCTTCCTGCTGTCCACCCAGGAATTGCATTGGGCCATGACCCTGATAGTCCTGGCCGGCCTGCTTCTTGTAGGCGTAACCGCGGTGGTCGTGCCCTGGGTCGGCTCAATCATTAGCCAGCTGGGGGATGAACGCGCCATGAAGGAACGCGAGGAGGAGCGGGCCGATATGGCAGCCCATCTGCACGATGGCGTTCTGCAGACCCTGGCCCTGATTCAGCTGCATGCCGACGACCCGCATACCGTCTTCACCCTGGCCCGATCCCAGGAGCGAGATCTGCGTAACTGGCTCTACCAGGAACGCACCCCCTCAGACCGGTCCGTCAGCACCGGGCTGAGCCAGATAGCCGCACAGGTGGAGGACGATTCAGGCAAGCCAATCGAGGTGGTCACCGTGGGGGACGCCATGCCCTGCGCCCAGACCGATGCCCTGCTCAACGCGGCCCGACAGGCCCTGGTCAATGCCGTCACCCACGGCGGTGAACCCATCTCCCTATATTGCGAGGCCCGCAGGAATCAGGTTGAGGTCTACGTGCGCGACCACGGTTCGGGTTTCGATGTGGATGCGATTCCGGCTGACCGTCTGGGAATCCGCGAGTCCATCATCGGCCGGATTCGGCGACGTGGTGGCAGGGTCGAGATCGTCTCCCGTCCTGGTTGGGGCACCGAGGTCAGAATGCACATGCCGCTGTCCGAGGCCAGCCAGCATCAGGAGGGCAAGGTTGGTCAGCGTGAAAAAGGGACCGATGCCCAGCAATGATAGGATGCATGGTGAACCATTCATTCACAGACGCATGCCGGTCCGATCCCACCCACACTTGAGGACCCCGCGTCGGGAAAGGCGGGCTGAACCACGCCCATGACCACGACTGCAGCAGAGCTCCATCAAGCCAAGGATGGGTCCGCAAACATCCGCGTAGCCGTCGTCGACGACCATGAGATGTTCCGCACCGGCGTCATCACCACCCTACAGCCGCATTTTCACATCGTGGGTCAGGCGGCGGACGTGGAATCCTCCATCCTCATGGTCGGGCAGACCCGTCCCGACGTGGTTCTGCTGGATGTGCACGTGCCGGGTGGCCAGGGCGGTGGAGGTGCCGAAATTCTGAGCCGTTCCCATCCCCTCTCCCCCCGGTCGGTCTTTCTGGCCCTTTCCGTATCCGACTCACCCAGGGACGTGGGTTCGGTCATCCGTGCCGGAGCCCGTGGTTACGTGACCAAGACCATCTCCGCCAAGGATCTGGTCTCTTCAATCCGCCAGGTGCACGAAGGATACGCCGTCTTCTCACCCAAGCTGGCCGGATTCGTGCTCTCCGCCTTCCAGGAGGACGAGGTCGCAGATGCCGGCCTGGCAGAAGACGACGAACTGGACCGGCTCTCCGCGCGCGAGCAGGAGGTCATGCGCCTGATCGCCCGGGGCTACACATACCGCGAGGTGGCCTCCGAGCTTTTCATCTCCATCAAGACGGTTGAGACCCACGTCTCCAACGTCCTGCGCAAACTCCAGCTATCCAACCGAACCGAACTGACCCGCTGGGCTGCAGACCGCCGCATCGTCTGAACGTCCGCTCAGCAGGCGATGCCCCGCTGACGAAGGAGCTGACGCAGGCTGCTGATGTCCTGGGCAAGAATTCCATCCATGCCTAGCCTGTCAGCTATAGCCACATGTTCAGGGTCCGCATCAACGAAAATCGTATGCCCGGGGCTGATGGCGAAGCGGCGCAGGGCCAGACGATAGAAGAGCGGATCGGAAAGGTCCAGATGCTCCTCTGACGAAATCAGGACGGCCTTCAGGGCAGAGAGCGGCGAAAGTACCTCGGATACCGACTCAATCAGCTGACCGGTCGCTGCCGCCAGACCCCAAAGGGTCAGGCCAGCCCGCTCCAGATCCCCCAGCAGATCCGATGCTCCGGGAAGCAGACCGTTCACTGCCAGGGTGTAGTTTTCCAGACAGACGCGAACCACCCAGGCGACCGCAGGCCCGTGGGTGGTTTCATAGTCGGCCAGTGCCTGCTGCGGGTCCACACCCAGATTGATCTGTCTTCTGACGCAGGCGAAACCCCAGGGGTCTTCCGGGTCCAGCACCATATCGACCACCCCGTCAGGGTACTGTCCAACCAGAGCTCGGCGCGGGTCCCAATCCACCAAGGTCCCAGGCAGAGCGAGGAGGATACTTCCGCCGGGGGCTGCGGGATCGGGACGGTCGTCGCTGAATATATCTTCGCCTGACAGGTCGTCCGATACGCCTTGACCGGATCCCTGCTGTAGCTCCCGATGCTGCCTTGCCATGCCCCCAGAATAAACATCTGGACCTACAGGGCCTACGTCAGATTCCAATCGGCACGCGGTCAATCACTATGCGGAGACCAGTGCATGGATATATTGAAGCCAGCAAAGGCCGGATCCCACACTTCCGACCTGCCCAGGGCGGAAGTCCCGCCCGGTACGAAAGGAGCCGTCATGCGTCAGCTGCTGCTCACATCCTCATTCTCCGCTACCGCTAACAGGCTGCCCACCTTCCTCGAGGACTCGCCCAAGAATCATACGGTGGCCTTCATTCCCACGGCCAACCTCCCACAGCGTTCGGATGGTTATGTCCAGGAAGCTCGCAGGGCATTCACTGACATGGGCTGCAGGATCGACGACCTGGAAGTCTCGACCGCCGATCCGGAGACCATACGCCGGAGCCTGGAGGAGGACGACATGATCTACTTATCCGGCGGCAACACCTTCTTCCTGTTGCAGGAGCTGCGTCGCTCAGGCGCTGCGGATCTGATCAGACAGCAGGTGAACCAGGGCAAACCCTATATCGGCGAATCGGCTGGCGCTGTGGTGACCGGTCCCGATATCGGCTTCCTGGATGCCATGGATCCTCGCTCGGCCGCCCCGGATCTGGACTCCACTACTGGGCTGGGTCTAGTGGACTTCCGCCTCCTCCCCCACCTTGATTCCGAGCCCTTCGCCGAGGTGACCAGGAAAATTCTGGACCACTACGGCGATGATGGTCCCATGGTGGCCATCAGCAACAGCCAGGCCGTGGCTGTCCACGGGCAGTGCCTGACCATTCTTTAGAGAAAACTCCAGTTGGAAAAGCACCCGTCAGCGACAGAGGCCTTCCATGACCCGGCGGGCCTGATCCAAGCTATCGCCCGGACAGAGCAGGATGACACCGTCTCCCGCGAGCAGCCGCAGGTCGCCTGCGGGAATCAGCCGATGCTCGCCCCTGCGCAGACCGACCACAGCACATCCGTGCGGCCATGGGACCTGCCCCAGCAGACGACCAGCCGCTGGGCTGCCATGCTCTATGGGGAACTCCACAGTAACCCTGTCGGGAACCTGGGCATCTGGAGCATGCCCCCGGCGGTAACGCTCCAGCAGAGCCTCGTATATGGGCTCGACACGCAGCAAATCGGACACCATCAGGGCCGTGAAAGCACATAGGGCCACGGGCAGCATATGAACCAGAGAGCCAGACATCTCCACCGTCAACAGAATGGACGTTATAGGAGCCTTGACCGAGGCCGTCAGGGTGCCTGCCATGGCACAGACCGCGCAGACCGGAATGATTCGAGCGGGCATTCCCAGGGCGGCCGCACCCATCCCGCACAGGGACCCGGTCAGCGTACCGACAGCCAGAATGGGCATGAAGATGCCACCGGGGGCGCCACTGCCGAAGGAACTGGCCGTAAAGAGCATCTTGACCAGGAGCAGAACCAGCAGGTTGACGGCCACCGACCAGGCCACCTCGCGAACGCCTTCCGCCTTGCCAATCAGGTCCTCGCCGCCACCCAGGACGGCAGGCAGCAGCAATCCTACCGGCAGGGCCAGGAATAGGGAGATCACCGGTCCCAGCTTCGAGGGCAGGTGGCTGTAAAGGCTCTGCGCGCCCAGCAGCAGACGGTTCATGGCAGCTCCCACCAGGCCGGCCACCAGCCCAAGGGGGATCATCAGCAGATACTGGGCGATGGTCAGCTGGGGCATAGCGGTGAAGTCCAGGACCGGACGCAGGCCGAAGCGGTTCTTGGCGATGAAATCAGCACTCAGGCAGGCCATGGCCGCCGAAAGAAGAATCATGGGAGAAAAAGACCTGTGGATCTCCTCCAGGGCGAAGACCATCCCCGACAAGGGCGCGTTGAATGCCGCAGACAGACCGGCAGCCGCGCCGGAGGTAACCAGGCAGGTCTCCTCCACACGGTCTCGGCGCAATCCTCGGGAAACGAGCTGGGAACCGGCCGCGCCGATCTGCACCGAGGGCCCTTCGCGCCCCAAAGACAGGCCGAACATGCCGCAGGCCAGACCACCCAGGAACCGTACACCCAGCACAGGCAGGGCAGACATGCGCATGCCGTGGATGACCACGCCCTCCACCTGTGGAATGCCGGAGCCCGAGGCCATAGGAACCCGGTGGACCATCCAGGCCAGGGCCAGTCCTACCAGCAGGGCGGCCAGCAGCCAAGGAAGAATCATCAGGGGCTGGTCACGCATCTGCGCGTAGGCCCATCGAGCGAACCTTGTGCCATAACCGATGCCCTGCCGGTAGAGCACCACCAGCAATCCCACCAGCAACCCGCAACAGGCAGCTCTGAGAGCCACCAGCCACCGGCTGGCTCGACCCGGCCTGGTCGCCTGCACAGGGTCGGAACGATGGGTCTGATCCATCTCATCTGCCGACGGCTTTCTCCAAGACAGGTTCAGCCTCACAGGCCTGCTCCTTCCCTCCTTTGCGCACAACGGTTTCCAGCTTCTCTCAGGGCAGAGACCAGGAGCAATGGCTGAGTCGACGGCTTCAACTCTCAGACATTATGAACACCCGGGATACCAGCTTCCGAGCAAGATCCGCCAGGCAGGAGCCGGGCAAGCAGACGGACACATAGTCAGAGCCCAAAGGCAGTGCTGTCTGTTCGTCTGTTGCCGTCAGATTACCGTCCAGGACGACGGTGTCCACCTGGCCGCGATGGCCCACAAGATCCAGCAGCGAGACCCGACCCGGCACCGTATCCAGACACTGGCGCAGGGTGGCGGCCGAGGCCATGTGCAGCCTTCGGCATCCGACCACTGCCCGCACCTGGCGCAGATCAGGCCGCTCTATGCCCTTGGCCACCAGGAGTATCAGCAGACCTCCAGCATCCTCCAGCAGCAGGAACTTGGAGAGGTTTTCTATAGAAAGCCCCAGCAGGTCAGCAATGCCCAGCTCCATGCCCTGGTCAATGGTGTCCAAGGGCGGGTGTTGAGCGACTCGCCAATTTGTTCTCAAACCATCCAGAAGCGCTCGCACCGGCTGGGGAACCATCCTGTCCCCCGAGCCTAATGACCCCTTATCCATACCGGCTGAGGCGTCAAGCTCTGCTCTGGCTGCAGGATCGGTGCTGCCATTGCCTGGTCTCATGGACGCCTCGTCAGTCGTTGGCCACCTCTGAGTCGGGCTTCAGCTCCTTCTCCTTCTGGCCTATCCGCTTCCTGTCTATGCGATAGTAGGCGTTGAAGAGACCGCCGGAGGTCAGCAGAACGATCAGAAGGACCAGCAGCCATATGTTCTCTTCGGCATCGTATTTCTCAAGCAATTCATAAGAGGAGGAGATCATCTTCAGCCAGCCTGCGACCGACACGAAGTACCAGGCGGTCGCCTGGTCGAGGAAGCTTAGCGCCCGTCGACGTTCTGATCTGGTCCTGGTAGCCTGACGGAGAATTTCGTGCCCGCGTTTACGTTCCAGCTGGATCTTGACGATGGGCACCAGCCACCACCAGGGCGAGACCTCATCCCAATTCTTGCTGAGCTGATCAAAGTCGTCCAGGAGCTCCTGATATTCCTGCAGCTCCATCAGCCCCTGGAAGAGAGGGAATGTGAAAAGCAACCAATCCCCGATCAGAGAGACAATGGCGATGAATTGATCCACGACCCGACCTTTCCCTTGCAGAGTCGGCGCCCAAGGGTCGGCTCGCGTGATTACTCATGGCTACCATCCATCATTGTAGGCACCAGGTAGCCACCAGGTTCCAGCCCAAACCGCTCTGCAAACAGGGGATTTCAGCGAATACAAGAATGCCCCGGATATGGCTTCGGGGCATCCACCTGGCGGACAGGGCGGGATTCGAACCCGCGGTGGCTTGCGCCACAACGGTTTTCAAGACCGTCTCTTTCGGCCGCTCAGACACCTGTCCATAAGACGTGCCGATCAGGCACGTCACTCATCATACGACATCAAGGTTGGTCCAACCACCAGCGGAATGTCGACCAATCTCGGCAGAGGCGGCTCAGGCCTCCCAAGTCTTGGGCTCGATGACCTCCTTGCCGCCCACATAGGAGCGCATGGCCTCAGGGATGACGATGGAGCCATCGGCATTCTGGTGGTTCTCCAGGATGGCGACCAGCCAACGGGTGGTGGCCAGGGTCCCGTTCAGGGTGCTGACAGGACGGGTGGAGCCGTCCTCCAGCCGCTCGCGCTCGTTGAGGCGGCGGGCCTGGTACTCGGTGCAATTGGAGGTTGACGTCAGCTCGCGGTAGCGACCCTGGGTGGGCACCCAGGCCTCGCAGTCGAACTTGCGCGCAGCCGAGGATCCCAGGTCTCCTGCGGCAGTGTCGATGATCCGGTAGGGCACGTCCACCTTGGCCAGCATCTCCTGTTCCATGGCCAGCAGCTGCTGGTGTTGGTCGCGGGAGTCCTCCTGCTTGCAGTAGACGAACATCTCCACCTTGTCGAACTGGTGGACGCGGATGATGCCCATGGTGTCCTTGCCGGCGGAGCCAGCCTCGCGCCGGTAGCAGCTGGACCAGCCGCAGTAGCGCAGCGGGCCCTTGCTCAGGTCCAGAATCTCGTCCTCGTGCATGCCGGCCAGGGAGACCTCGGAGGTGCCCACCAGATACTGGTCGTCGGGCTCACGCAGGCGATAGATCTCGTCGGCATGGGCATTGAGGAAGCCGGTGCCGGCCATGACCTCAGGCCGGACCAAGGTGGGGGTGATCGTAGGAATGAATCCATGCTCCATGGCCTGGTCCACGGCCATGGTCAGCATGGCGATCTCCAGCCGGGCCACATCCCCGCGCAGGAAGTAGAAGCGGGATCCGGAGACCTTGACGCCCCTGCGCATATCGATGCCGGCCACGCCCACGCCCAGGTCCAGGTGGTTCTTGGGTTCGAAGCCCTCCTTGGCGAAGTCGCGCGGAGTGCCGATCTTCTTGACCACCACGTAGTCGTCCTCGCCGCCCTCGGGTGCCTCGGGCTCCACTACGTTGCTGAACTTCCACATCAAATCGGTGTACCTGGCGTTGGCCTCGTCGGAGGCTGCCTTGCAGGCGTTCACCTTGTCCGACAGGCTCTTGGTCCGGGCCAGAAGGTCGGCTTTCTCATCAGGAGACGCCGAGCCCATGCGCTTACCGAGCGACTTCTGCTCGGCCCTGTAGCTCTCGTAATCCTGGAGTGCGGCCCTGCGCTCGCTGTCCGCCTTCAGCACTTCGTCGACGAGTTCGACCGATTCGCCGCGTTTGCGCTGTGATTCACGGACAACATCCGGATGTTCCTGAATGAACCTGATATCTAACATATCTGAATTCTATGACTTTCAGGGGACACGAAAACCGGCCCCGCACACCTCTTTCCGGGCCTTATGACCTCTGCTGCAACCGGTCCGGCCGCCGACCCAGTCGAAAAGAGCAAGAAGGACGGGAAGACGGACGGGAACCGATCGTCCCTGATATGTATATGCGCCTGCCCCGCATCACTTGCCGAATACAGTCTTACGGAACCGTTTGCCGGTGGGGGTGCCCGCGAGCCCGCCGATGCCGGTCTCCCTCAGCGATGAGGGCATGCTCTCGCCGATGGACTTCATGGCTGCAATGACCTCATCGGGCGGGATCCTGCTGACGCCACCCGACAAGGCGATATCAGCAGCGATCAAAGCGTTGGCAGTGCCGATGGCGTTGCGGTTGACGCAAGGCACCTCCACCAGCCCAGCCACAGGATCGCAGACGAGGCCCAGCAGGTTGCTCATGGCTATGGCGAAGGCCTGGGCACTGGCATTGGGATCGCCCCCTGCACCCTCAACCGCTGCAGCAGCGGCCATGCCGGATGCGCTGCCAACCTCGGCCTGACAGCCACCTGTGGCTCCGGAGATCATCGCCTTATTGGCCGTAACCAGTCCGAAAGCCCCTGCCGTGAACAGGCAACGGATCAGCCCATCGTCATCCAGCCCCAGTCGGTTCCTGAGCACGGTGAGCACTCCGGGCAGGGTCCCGGAGGAGCCGGCCGTTGGGGTAGCACAGATGATACCCATGGCCGCGTTGACCTCATTGGTAGCCATGGCGGCCTCCACGGCCTGCAGGATGGCATCGCCGCTCAGGCTGGTTCGTGTCTTCCGGTAATGCTCCAGCAGAGCCGCCTGACCACCGCTCAGCCCAGTCTTGGAAAATACGCCATCGCCCTGGGACCCCCTGGCCACGGCAGCCTGCATGACCTGCAGGTTCCTGGCCATTCTCTCCCAGATCTGTTCGCGGGTCTGGTGCGAACGTCGCACCTCCTCGTCAATGGCCACTTCGGATATCGACGAGCCGCGCCCTTCGGCCATACTCACGAGTTCAGCGATCGAAGTGAACATGCGCCATGCCTCCTAGTCGATATAAATCATCCTGGACGAGTGACCCGCGATCTGCTTCTGCTGTTGTGCGGACAGCGGATTGTCCAGGTCGAACTCGTACACCGCCATGCCTGCCGGACCTTCGGGCTCATACCTGGTCTGCTTGGTCACTCCCTCTTCCCGAAGCAGATCGCGTATGCGCTCCAATCGCCGACCGGCGCTCTTTTCGGATTCATCCAGTTCCACCAGCAGGATGGGCAGAAGCCCGGGAGGAGTGATCAGGCAGCCGTCCAAGTTGATGCGCCGTACTTCAATGGTCCCGCCCCCGATGGAGCAAGCCGCGTAAATCACCCGCCCGGCTGGGCCCTGCAAATCCAGGACAGCGGTATTCGGATGGTCGATGGGACTGGGCTCATCCTCCTCGTGGAAGGTCAGATCCATACCCTGCCTGCGGGCGATGCCGATGGCATCAGGCACCCGGGGGTCATCCGGGGCAAAACCCAGCAGGCCACTGATAATGGCATAGTCGGTACCGTGGCCGCTGTGCGTGCGGGCGAAAGAATCATAGTAATGAATATCAGCACGGCTGGGAACGCCCTCCACAAGAGTATGGCCAACTCGTCCAATGGCTACTGCCCCAGCCGTATGCGAGCTGGAGGGGCCAATCATGATGGGACCTATGATGTCGAACACGCTCTTGTACTTATCCATGCCTGCCTCCTCTCCCCATACCCCCTGGCTTTCCCGGACTTCCAGCGCACGAAGCCGTTGCAACTCCAGACCGAGGGGACCACATGGACCGAGTGCCATCTTAACTTCACGGTTTTCACTACTCAATCAGCTCATACTGTCAGCGTGATTGCTGTAGAGGGTTCGTTCACGTCGGACACGCCCAAGGGCTGCGGGTCGGCACGGCGCGCAAAATAGAGTCATGCCAATTCCAGCGGTCGTCATCCTCACCATCCTGGCAGCGGCGGCCATTGTCGTCACTGCGGTGGTGCTGATCGTCCGAGCCCAAAGACGGCATAGGTTCGCCATGCAGATCCTGGCCCGGGACGACGACCAGCTCAGCTACGCTTTCGTCATCAACCCCTCCAAGCCCCAGGCAGCCGCCGCCCGCGAGCGCATCCAGCAATACTGCCGGGACAAGGGCATTCGCGAGTTCAGCTTCATCGAAACCCAGCTGGATCGGGACGGGAGGGCCTGTGCCCGCATGGCACTGGAGCGTGGAGCCAACGTAGTCGTTGCCGTGGGCGGGGATGGGACAGTGCGCACCGTAGCCAGCGCCATGGCTTCCAGCGACCATGTCATGGGCATCATCCCCATCGGGACCGGAAACCTCTTCGCGCGGAACATGGGCATTCCCGTAGGCGATCTGGACGCTGCCCTGGCCGTGGCCACCTCGCACGGATCCACCCAGGTGGATGTGGGCCGCATGGCCCTGCTTGACGCAGACGATCAGGACCAAGGCCATGGTCACGCCTTCCTGATCATCGCCGGCATTGGCTTCGACGCCCTGATGATTGACGACACCGACCCCAACCTGAAGAAGACCGTCAGCTGGCTGGCTTATTTCATCAGCGGCGCCAAGCATCTGTTCGCACCCAAGTACACCGCCGACATCGCCATCACCCGGCCCGACCAGGTCGCGCAGACCAACACCTCAGTGACCTTCCGTACTTTCATGGCCGGCAACTGCGGGGAGATTCCGGGGTTCTCCCTGATGCCCGACGCCTCCTATGATGACGGCATCCTGGACTTCGAGATCATCGACACCACCGCCGGCCTGATCGGCTGGGCCAACCTCTTCGGGGATGTCATGCACCAGACCATCACCCGCAAGTCCAGCCAGAGCCCCCTGTCGACCAACTCCACCATCGTCCAGCTGCAGGGGACAAAGGCGGAGATCCGCCTGGAGAAGCCCGCCCTGGCCCAGGTGGACGGCGACATTCTGGGCGAGACCCGCCACATCGCACTCAGCGTGGAGCGCCGGGCCCTGGACGTGCGGGTGCCCCAGTCCGACTGAGACTGAAAGAGCCTGTTGCTCCTCTGTCCGCTTTCTCAGGCCGGGGTGGCATGATGGAAGCCATGACAGCACAGAATGCGGGCAAGCCTGCCAGCCCAGAAGATCTGATCAACGTCGACGATCTGATCGGCAGGTACTACGATCTCGTCCCCGACCCTTCCATTCCCTCCCAGCGGGTGTCCTTCGGTACCTCCGGGCATCGCGGCTCCGCCCTGACCACATCCTTCAACGAGGCCCACATCGTGGCCATCAGCCAGGCCATAGCCGAACAGCGGGCCAAAGACGGGGTCACCGGACCGCTCTACCTGGGCCGCGACACCCACGCCCTCTCCCTGCCCGCCTGGAAGACGGCCATCGAGGTCCTGACCGCAAACGGGGTCCGGGTGCGCATCGATGCCAATGATGACTACACTCCAACCCCCACCGTCTCTCAGGCCATCCTCACACACAACCGGGCGGCCGACGGCACCCAGCGCTTCTCCGGCAAGGACCTGGCCGACGGCATTGTGGTCACCCCCTCCCACAACCCACCCACTGACGGCGGATTCAAGTATGACCCGCCCACAGGCGGTCCGGCTCCGGCCGAAACCACCAATGCCATCGCACAACGGGCAAACGAACTCCTGGGCGACTACAGGCAGGTCAAGCGGATTCCCTTCGAGGATGCCATCAAATCAGACCTGGTGGAGCGCTTCGACTACCGGGAGCACTATGTGGCCGACCTGGGCAATGTCATCGACTTTGATCTGATCAGATCCTCCGGGGTCCGTCTGGGCATCGATCCGCTGGGCGGCGCCTCGGTCAACTACTGGCCGCTGATCAATGAAAAGTACGGCCTGAACATCGGCGTCGTCAACCCGGAGGTGGATCCGACCTGGCGATTCATGACCATCGACCACGATGGGAAGATCCGCATGGATCCCAGCTCCCCCTATGCCATGAAGGGGCTGGTGGATCGCCTCAACGCCGGAGCCTGGGGCTCCTACGACCTGGTGGGCGGCACCGATCCGGATGCCGACCGGCACGGCATCGTCTGTCCGGGTACCGGCGTCATGAACCCCAATCATTACATCGCCGTCTGCGTGGAATACCTCTTCTCGGGCAACAGACCCGGATGGCCCCGGGGTGCCGGCATCGGCAAGACCCTCGTCTCCTCCTCCCTGATCGACCGCGTGGCCGCCTCCATCGGCGCCAGGCTGATCGAGGTGCCTGTGGGCTTCAAGTGGTTCGTCGACCCCCTCTTCAAGGGCGAGGTGGCCTTCGGTGGCGAGGAGAGCTCCGGGATGAGCTTCCTGCGCCGGGACGGCCGCGTCTGGACGACCGACAAGGACGGGCTGATCCCCGACCTCCTGGCTGCCGAAATAACAGCCAAGACCGGAAAGAACCCGGCCCAGCTCCACCAGGAGCAGGTGGAGCGCTTCGGCCAAAGCTGGTACAAGCGGGTGGACACCCCGACAACCTTGGAACAGAAGCAGAAGTTCGCCCGGCTGAACGGCGACGACGTGACGGCCTCCACCCTGGCCGGCGAGCCCATCACTGCCAGGCTGACCGAGGCCCCGGGCAATGGGGCCAAAATCGGAGGCATCAAGGTGACCACCCGGAACAACTGGTTCGCCGCCCGCCCCTCCGGCACCGAGAACATCTACAAGGTCTACGCCGAATCCTTCGTTTCCCCCGAGGCCCTGGACCAGGTACTGGACGACGCCGATCAGGTGGTCGCCAAGGCCCTGGGCTGAGCTGCAGACAGAACCATCCCTGACGCGGGGGTTCTTCATTTTCCTGCTTAGACTGGAACCATGACCAATGACAAGAATCTGGTCGTCTCCACCGACGGCAGCGCACTGAGCAATCCCAATGGCCCCATGGGCTGGGCCTGGGCCGATCACGAGGGCGGCGACGCGGATGCGGGCGGCGCCAGCAACGGCACCAATCAGATCGGCGAACTGTGCGCCGTGCTGCAGGCCCTGCGCGCCCACCCAGGCGAACGTCCGCTGGTCATCGAAACCGACTCCCAATACGCCATCAACTGCTCCACCACCTGGGTGCCCGGGTGGAAGAAGAAGGGCTGGAAGAACTCCCAGGGCAAGCCCGTCAAGAACCGCCCGCTCATTGAAGCCATCGACCGGGAGATCCAGGCACGGACGGGATCGGTCAGGTTTGTCTGGGTCAAGGGCCACGCCGGCAACACCTTCAACGAAAAAGTGGATACTCTGGCCCGAGGCTACGCCACAGCTGCAGGCAAGGGCGACCGGGAAGGCTGTCTACCCATCGAGGGCTGGCGTTCGCTGCTGGCCTCCCCCTATGCCCAGGGCACGCAGGTGCCGCCCGCAGTCAAGGCCGAACTGGACGGAGGACCCCAAGTCCTGGACGAGCTGGGCCGCAAGAAGGATCGCCTGGACCAGGAGGAGCAGAAAGATCTGGCCGAAACCGCCGTCGAGTCCGAAGCTGTGGATGCCGAGCAGGCCGAATCAGTGGAGACAACAGCTGACGCAGACAATGGCACACCTGACCCTGGCATGGCCGACGGTCAGGAAGATGAACCCTCACGGGACCTCAAGGACACCTCGGACACCGACACGGTTGACCAAGAGACCAAGAATTCCGGCGCTCGGGGGTTGAGAGCCAGCGGCCGCATCCGCATCACGCCGCCCCCATCCGGCAGCAGCATGTTCACCGGGCACGATCTGCATATCGTCGGCAGCATCGATATAGATGCGGACATCGACCCTGACGGCTACGTGACCATCCAGGAGGCGCCTTTCCGCCTGCATGCCATCGAAGTGGAGGATTGAGCGGCTCCTGGACCGTCAGGGGCCATCGTCTACACTGGAGTGAACCTGAACCAACAAGACCCGCAGACACCAGCCGTTGAGCGCATGCGGGCATGAAGGAGCGTGTATGGACAAGACCGAGCAGGACAGACTGAAAAAGGCCGCCGGCATCGAGGCAGCCAAGCTGGTCGAGAACGGCATGACCGCCGGGCTGGGCACCGGGTCCACGGTCCGGTTCTTCGTGGATGAACTGGGACGGCGCGTCAAGGAAGAGGGATTGGAGTTCACCGGCGTGACCACCTCCCGGCGGACCAAGGAGCAGGCTGAAGGCTACGGAATCCGTATCGTCGACATCGACCAGGTGGATCACATCGATGTCACCATTGACGGGGCCGACGAGGTCGACAAGGATTTCAACGGCATCAAGGGCGGCGGCGCAGCCCTGCTCTGGGAGAAGATCGTGGCCGTCAACTCCCGAAGGATCGTCTGGATTGTGGATGAGTCCAAGGTGGTCGACACCATTGGCCGCTTCCCCCTGCCAGTGGAGGTCATCCCCTTCGGCGAGCGCCACGTCCTGGATCATTTCAAGGAGCGCGGCTATAACCCGGTCCTGCGTCTGGACGGCCAGGGGCAACCGGTTCTGACCGACGAGCACAACCACATCATCGATCTGCACCTGGAACGGATCGAGCACCCGCAGGATCTGGCCCAGGACCTGATCACCACCGTGGGCGTCGTGGAACATGGCCTCTTCCTCAACATGGTCGACACGGTCATCGTGGGCGATCCCAACGGACCCCGGGTCATGACCAACGCCAACAAGTGAGCGTCAGCAATCATCCCGCCTCCTGGCCGGAGGCATCCGACTGGCCACGATGACCGGCGATGGTATACATGAAGCCCCCCGCGTCCATTCGATGCGGGGGGCTTCATCGGCCCTGATGGGCCATAAGTCATAAAGCTACTTGCGCTGGTGACGAGTCTTGCGCAGCAGTTTGCGGTGCTTCTTCTTGCTCATCCGCTTGCGGCGCTTCTTGATGACAGAACCCATCCGAGCCTCCGATCCTTAGTTACCTGGAAGTGTCCAACTTGCTTATCGTACACCGCTTACGGGACGACTAGAGCGGGAAGGCCTTGTAGAAGGCCTCCAGCGCAGTCCGCTGGCCCTGGGCACGGAAGACCACGGTATCATTCTGCCAAATGACCAGCGCCTTGTGCTCGTCGTCGCCATCCGCCTTCTCCAGGTAGGATCCGGTGACCGTGCCGCCGCTGCGAACATTGCCCGCGGCCAGCTCCTTGCCGGACATGCCCGTGGACTGGCTGTCATAGAGCGCCTTGGCATCCTCGCTCCTGGACCACTGAGCCAGGTGAAGGGTCACATCCCCGCCCGACCTGCCGGTGGAATAGACCAGGTTGTACTCCTCGATAGGCGTACGGGTGCTCCACTCGCTGTCAGAATCCGCTTTGACACGGGCGAACTCTCCCACCGTATCGGGCATGGCCTTGAGCAGCTCGGAAGCCGAATCAGGCAGGGGCACCGCCGTGGCCTTGGGGCTGCTGGCCTGCGAGGGTTGTGAGGATGCGGAGGCCGGGACCTGGGCAGTGGGCTCTTGGCTGCGCACTGCCCAATGAGGCCAGACAAAGGCCGATAGGAGCACCAGGACCACCACCGCCGCCAGGGCGATGACCAGACCGATCCGTCGACGGCGTTGCCTGGCGTGCGCGGAGGAGTCGGAGGAGGACACGGGTACAGAAGGATTGTCAGCCATGCCTCCATTCTCTCATGGGCAGGGTGTCGGCACTGCGAAGATGCCGTAAAAGCCCAGTTCCTCGTCCCTGAATCCCGATAGCGTGCAGGTATGGCCAAGACGACGACGCAATACGTGTGCACGGAGTGCGGGTGGACCGGCGGCAAGTGGTTCGGACGCTGCCCGGAATGCGGCCAGTGGGGAACCATCGAGGAATTCCATGAAGCCCGTGTCGTAGGTGCAGGCGGGGGGCTGTCCGCATCCGGCGGCAGCCATACGGCACCTGCTCCCCCGAAGAACGGCCTGGCCCGGCCCATCACCCGGGTAGGCACGGACCAGGTGAAGCGCATTCCCACAGGATTCGAGGAGTTCGACCGGGTCCTGGGCGGGGGCATCGTACCCGGGTCGGTCATCCTCTTGGCCGGCGAGCCAGGCATAGGCAAGTCCACCCTCCTGCTGGAGACCGCCGGCCGCGTGGCCGACCGGGGCGGCCAGGGAGGCAAAGTGCTCTACATATCGGGCGAGGAGTCCCAGGCCCAGGTGCGGATGCGGGCCAGTCGGGTGGGAGCGCTCAAGGATTCGCTGTTGCTGGCTTCGACGACCGACCTGGCCACGGTGCTCGGGTTGATTGAGCGCGAAAAGCCGGCACTGGCCATTGTGGACTCCGCCCAGACCATCGTCTCCAGCCAGGTCGACGGCATCTCCGGGGGTTCCACCCAGGTACGCGAGGTGGCCATCAGCCTGATAGACATGGCCAAATCACACGACATCCCCATCCTCCTGGTCGGCCACGTGACCAAGGACGGCTCCATCGCCGGGCCCCGGACCCTGGAGCATCTGGTCGATGTGGTCTGCCAGTTCGAGGGCGACTCTCAGACCGCACTGCGCCTGCTGAGAGCCGTCAAAAACCGTTTCGGCCCCACCGACGAGGTGGGATGCTTCGACATGGGCGAGCAGGGCATCGAGGAGGTCAGTGACCCCACAGGGCTCTTCCTGTCCACAACCGGACAGGGGGTGGAGGGTACCTGCGTGACCTTCACCTTGGACGGCCACCGCAGCCTGCCCATCGAGATCCAGGCCCTGGTCACTTCATCTGTTCTGCCCACGCCCAGACGCAACACCAACGGAATCGACGCCAACCGCCTGGCCATGCTGGCTGCGGTGCTCTACCGTCACGGCCGCGTCAACCTGCTGACACGAGACCTGTATGTGTCCACCATCGCCGGCGGGCTGGCCAAGGAACCCGGATGTGACCTGGCCATCGTGGCCGCGCTGGCCAGTGCAGCCAAGTCCCGGCCCATCCTGCGCACGACCTGTGCCATGGGCGAGATTTCGCTGACCGGGCAGGTCAGGCCTGTGCCTCAGCTCAACCACCGTCTGCAGGAGGCCGCCCGTCTGGGATTCACCCGGGCGCTGGTCCCACCCGACCGGCATTCAGGAGGCCGAAAACCCATTCAGGGACTGGAGGTCGTCGAAGTCACCTATCTGGCCGAGGCCCTGGAGGCTCTGGAACTGGTCTGAACCCGGTGGCCGCTGGTCCCCCGATCGCACCCTATGGCGCTCACCTGCCGACTCGTTAACCTGCCGGACTAGGATGGAGTCGCTGGAAGACCGACACCCATCACCATCGCGAGGAGCAGATCAGCATGACCATCTTCACCAGGAAAACCATACGCAGGCTGACGGCGGCCGCACTCACGACAGTCACGCTCATGGCCGGCGCGGCCTGTGGCTCCTCATCGAGCAGCAGCGGGCAGTCAGCAGACAAGCAGGACATCACCCAGCAGACCATCAACCCCGGCACCCTGACCATTGCCACCGGGGACCCGGCCTACGCCCCCTACGTGCAGGACAACAAGCCCGAATCCGGCAAGGGCTACGAGGCGGCCGTGGCCTATGCAGTGGCAGAGAAAATGGGCTTCGACAAGGCGCACGTCACCTGGACCAGGACCACCTTCGACGCCGCCATCGCCCCGGGAAGCAAGGACTACGACCTGAACATCCAGCAGTTCTCCATCACCCCGGAACGTCGGCAGGCTGTGGACTTCACTCCCAGCTACTACAACTCCACCCAGTCTCTGGTGGTCAGAAACGACTCCCCATACGCCTCCGCCACCTCCCTTGCCCAGATCAAGGACGCCAAGATAGGAGCCATGGTCGGCTCCACCTCCTACGAGATGGCCCACAAGCTGGTCAAGCCCGACATCGACACCTTCAACGACGACGTGGCCTCATCCCAGGCCTTGGACGCCAATCAGATCGACGCGCTTGTCGTGGACACCCCCTCGGCCGTGACCATGGTCGACTCCAAGCAGGTCAAGAACGCCAAGATCCTCGGGCAGATCAAGGGCTCGCAGGACCCGGAGGGCATGGGCATAGTCCTGCCCAAGGGTTCCAAGCTGACCCCGGCCGCCTCCAAGGCCGTCACCGCCCTGAAGAAGGACGGGACCTTGGACAAGCTGCAGAAGCAGTGGCTGCACGTCTACACCTCCCTGCCTATCCTGGGCTGAGAGAAGAAAGGAAACCTTGTCGTTCATGGCCACCTCGGCACAGGACGCGGTCAGCGATATCCAACGGGAGCGGGAACGCTACGGCCGTCGACAGAATCTGCGCTCAGTGGGGATCAGCATCGCCAGCACCCTGGTGTTGGCCCTGCTGATCGCTCTGGGGCTGCACGCCTCACCCGGCTGGCCGCGAGTCAAGCAGTCGTTTTTCTCCGGCGCCTACTTCGCCCAAGCCTTTCCCAAGGTCCTCCAGGGGCTCTGGCTCAATCTGGAGGTCCTCTTCTTCGCGGTCATCGGTGTGGCCCTGCTCGGCACCCTGCTGGCCATGATCCGCACCAGCCGGAACCCGCTGCTCTTTCCCCTGCGGGTGCTGGCCCAGGTCTACACCACGATCATGAGGGGCATCCCCATGATTGTGGTCCTCTACCTGATTGGTTTCGGCATCCCCGGACTGGCCATCTTCAATCGGATTCCGGCAGCCCTGCTGGGAACCGTGGCGGTCATCCTCTCCTATTCGGCCTACATCGCCGAGGTGCTGCGGGCCGGCTTCCAGGACGTCGGCCCCTCCCAGAGGGCGTCTGCACGCTCACTGGGCCTGACCTCGGGGCAGACCATGCGTCTGGTAGTCATCCCCCAGGCCCTGCGCAAGGTGGCTCCGGCACTAATGAACGACTTCATCTCCATGCAGAAGGACGTGGGGCTGATCTCGGTTCTCGGAGCCGTCGACGCGGTAAGGGCGGCCCAGATCATCGTGGCCACCTCCTACAACTTCACCCCCTACGTGGTGGCCTCGGTGCTCTTCATCGCCACCTCGGTCCCCTTCATTCTTCTCAATGACTGGTATTCCAACCGGCTGCGCAAGCGCGAACAGAGCGGAGGCATGGTATGAGCGAACAGGCAGGCGCCGATCAGGACCAGCCGGTGCTCCGTCTGGAGGATGTGCGAAAGACCTATCCTGGCGGCAACAAGGTCCTGCGCGGCATCTCCATGACCATCATGCCTCATGAGACCGTGGCACTGCTGGGCCCATCCGGGTCGGGCAAGTCCACCCTGATGAAGTGCATCAATCTGCTGGAGACCGTCAACGACGGCAGAATCTGGCTGGGCGGCACCGACATCACCGACCCCAGGATCAACCAGGATGCCTGCCGGGCCAGAATCGGCGTGGTCTTCCAGCAATTCAACCTCTTCCCCCACATGAACGTCCTGAAAAACGTGACCCTGGGGGCCATCAAAGTCCACGGCATGCCCAAGGACCAGGCCAGGGAGCGGGCCCTGGAACTGCTGGACCGGATCGGTATGAGGAAGAAGGCCGGAGCATACCCCGACCAGCTCTCCGGCGGCCAGCAGCAGCGGGTGGCCATCGTCCGAGCCCTGATGACCGATCCGGAACTGCTCCTGCTGGATGAGATCACCTCAGCCCTGGACCCCATGCTGGTGGGTGAGGTACTGGCCATGGTCTCGGAGCTGACCGCCGGCGGCACAACCATCCTCATGGCCACCCACGAGATGAGTTTCGCCCATCACGCAGCCAACCGGGTGGTTCTTCTGCTGGACGGTGTCATCGCCGAGAACGGAACTCCGGAAGAGGTCATGGACGAGTCGGAGAATCCGCGCACCAGGGAGTTCTTCAGCCACTTCCGAGGGCTGTGAGTTCCAGGGTACCCACGGCC
Organism: Bifidobacterium sp. M0353; assembly: GCF_016100645.1. NCBI lineage: Bacteria > Bacillati > Actinomycetota > Actinomycetes > Bifidobacteriales > Bifidobacteriaceae > Bifidobacterium > Bifidobacterium sp. M0353. Next base: position 1,252,426 of record NZ_JACFSB010000001.1, read on the forward strand.
TTACAGCCTTCAGTTGGCGGAGAACACTCTTCCTGTGGCCTTGGTCAGCTCCAGGGTGTGATCGGCGTCCAAGGCCAGCTGTCGTTTGAGGGGCTCCTCGCCCGCATACCGCTTCTGACCGCGCAGACGGCTGAGGAACTCCACCCGGACCCGGTGGCCGTAGAGGTCCACCCAATCCGGCCGGACGGCATTGGCCTCCAGGATTCTCGGCATCCGCTTCCCCGGGGCCAGGAAGGTCTCCTTGGTGCCGATGGAGATGGCGGCAGGCATCCGCCAGGGCGAGCCCTGAGCCAGCCGACCCTCCCGGCCCTCCGACGTCGCCATCGGATCCGTAGGCAGTCCCAGGTCGACCAGCCAGCCTGCATAGACTCCATCCGCGGGCATCATCCCCTGGCTGTCGGGAGCGAGATTGGCAGTCGGAAATCCCAAGCGGCGGCCCCGCTGCTCCCCGTGGACCACCTTGCCTTGAACCATGTGCGGCCGACCCAGAATTTCCATGGCCGCATCCACATCGCCGTCCAGAATCAACCGCCGAAGGTGGGAACTGCTCCAGACTCGTACCCGACGTCGCTCCAGACCGTCAGCGTCAGGCAGGGTGCAGTCGCCTGGGCCCTGGTCGTCCACAACTTCCAGGTTGAACAGTCCAGTGACCGCCAGATCACCAATGGCCTTGATGTCACCGACCCGCCCTGCGCCCATCTGCGCATCGCGGCCCAGGACCAGCGTCCGCATGGCCAGTTGCTCGGTAACCTGCTTGAGGAAGAACCTATAGGACTTGGCTGCAAAGGCCAGCGTGTATCGCACTACCACAACCTGATCCAGCCCCAGCTGGGCCATGAGTCGCAGACGCTCCTCCAGAGGCATGATCTGATCAGGGTCATGGCGAATCAGGTCCAGGGACGGCTCAGTCATGTCATGGCTGTCGGCGTAGCTATGAATCAGTTTGGGACTGGGGTCGAATACCAGAGCCATAGGCCGGTCCTGGCCCTTGGCAGCCAGCTCCACCACCCGACGCAGAAGGGCCTGATGCCCCCGATGCATACCATCGAAGACACCGATGGTAATCACGCTGGACCGGGCTCCCAAGGTTCCCGGCCACCTGACAATGCCCGACTCATCCGGGCTGACCTGGCTGACCTTCATCCGCTTCCCATCACTTAGCCATGACGGCCCCCGTACCCGGGCGCCGAAAATTCCTTAAGCACTGTATTCCCACAGTCGCGCCCTGGCAAGACCCTGAGACCAAACTCGAACCGGCACACTCAGGCCCCGGGGTGAAAGACCACATCCGGCTTGGCCCCGCCTCGTGAACCGGGCACCAGGATAGCCGCCAGCCGCTGCCTGTCCTCTGGCCCGGCCAGGGCGGCCGTGGGCCCGGCGACAGGCAGATCCAAGAATCCTCCGTTAGCCACTCTGGCGGCCTGGTCGGCATCCAGGTTCAGGATAGGCATGCTCATACGTGCCGCCTGCGCCAGACTCAGGGAGCCATCCAACATCCCCTCCCTGTCGCGGTCAGGGACCATACGACTGAGGACAATCGTCTGACCCTGTCGGTTTCGGTATGTATGGGGGACCACATGACCGCCCACAACCTTAGATTTGAGGTCGGAATCCTCCAGGTCGAACGGACCTACACGTATCCGTCTTAAGGCGGTCAGGTGGCCACCCAAATCCAGCCGCTCGCCCAGGTCGCGAGCCAGGGCCCTGATGTAGGTGCCACTGGAGCAGGTCACCTCCACATCCGCATCGACCACCCTGGCGCCCTGGTCGGGCAGATCCACACGGCGAAAGTCGAGCAGACAGAAGGATGCAATCCGAATGCGGCGAGGTTCCAGCCTGACCTCCTGGCCCGCACGAGCCAGGTCATAGGCCCGCCTGCCCTTGACCTTGATGGCGGAGAAGGCATCGGGCACCTGGTCGATCCAGCCGGTGAAGCAGCGATCAATCAGATCCTGCAGACCCTGGGCTGTCAGCTCGTCCACCCCCTGCGCAGCTCCTGGACGCACCGGGAGCAAATCCCCGTCCGCATCGTCCGTGGTCGTGCCCAGTCCCAGGCGCATGGTGGCCCGGTAGGTTTTGTCATGGCCCACGATGACCGTCAACAACCGCGTGGCCTGGCCGAATCCAAGGACCAGCAGGCCGGTGGCCATGGGATCAAGGGTCCCGGCATGGCCCACGCGACGCATGCCGAGGCCAGAGCGGACGGCGGCCACCACGTCGTGGCTGGTCACACCGCTCGGCTTGTCAACAAGGATAATGCCCGAGGTTGGCTCATCATGGCCAGAATCCGCCAGGTCCGATAGCTCAGCGGTCGGCTTCATCCACATCCTCCCCCGCAGGTTCATCAGGGACGGGGCCGGACTCATCGGTCTCTTCTTCGTCGTCATGCCGATATGGATCGGGGTCGCCGGCATAGCTGGCATTGACCCGTGCCTTGGCCATGGCCTCGTCCCGGTGACGGGCTGCAGTCAGCACATCCTCAATCTCGGTAGCCTCGGCAGGCACCTCATCGTAGATGAAGCGCAGCGTAGGCGTCAGCCGCAGACCGGCCCGGGCACCGACCAGGGTGCGCAGCCTGCCGGAGGCCTGCCGCAGGGCTTGCTGGGCTCGCTTGCGTTCCCCGGCCTCGTGTCCGGATCGGCCCAGCTGGGTCCAGTAGATCTTGGCTATCTGTAGATCGTTGGTGACCCGAACCTCAGTGACGGTGACCCCTGCCAGGCGCTTGTCGTGCATCTGGGACTCCAGCGCAGAGGCCACGACCCGTTGTATCAGGGCCGCTATGCGTACAGCGCGGGGATTTCCAGCCATCATGATTCCTTTCTCGAACCGTCCATGACCAATCTTCGCATTCATGGACATCCGCCCCGGCCAGGGAGTACCCGGACCGGGGCGGATCGCCACGGACCATCCCACGCGCGGTCGGATGGTCGACAGGCTCTACTTGCGTTCCACTTCCTGCATCTCGTAGGTCTCGATGATGTCGCCCACCTCGATGTCGTTGAAGGAGCCCAGGTTGATGCCAGCCTCGTATCCTTCGGACACCTCGTTGACGTCGTCCTTGAACCGGCGCAGGGAGGAGATCTCCAGGTCGTTGATGGTGACCACCCCGTTGCGGGCGATGCGAGCCTTGGTGCCCCGCTTGACGGTGCCGTCCTGGACCATGACGCCAGCGATGTTGCCGAACTTGGAGGAGCGGAAGACCTCACGAATCTCAGAGTGGGAGGTGGTGACCTCCTCGTACTCCGGCTTGAGCATACCCTTGAGTGCAGCCTCGATGTCCTCGATGGCGTTGTAGATGACCGAGTAGTACTTGATCTCCACGCCCTCGCGGTCGGCCAGATCCTGAACCTGCCTGTTGGGACGGACATTGAAGCCGATGATGACGGCCTTGTCGACCGTGGCCAGGTTGACGTCGTTCTGGGTGATGGCGCCCACGCCCCGGTGGATGACCTGGATCCCGACCTCGTCGGAGACCTCGATCTTCATCAGGGAGTCTTCCAGGGCCTCGACCGAGCCGGAGGAGTCGCCCTTGATGACGATGTTGAGCATGTCCACCTCGGACTTGGCGAACTGCTCCTTCAGGCTCTCCAGGGAGACCACCTTGCGGCGCTTGGCCAGCTGAGCGGCGCGGGCCGAAGCCTCGCGCTTCTCGGCGATCTGACGAGCGGTGCGATCGTCGGGCGCGACCAGGAAGAGGTCGCCGGCCGTGGGCACCGAGGTAAGACCGAGCACCTGGACGGGCGTGGAAGGACCGGCCGCATCCATCTGCCGACCGTTCTCGTCCAGCATGGCTCGCACACGGCCATAGGCCGATCCAGCCACAATGGCATCGCCCACATGCAGGGTACCCTGCTGGACCAGCACAGTGGCCACAGCTCCGCGTCCCTTGTCCAGACGGGCCTCGACCGTGGCGCCGCGAGCGTCCATGTCGGGGTTGGCCCGAAGGTCAAGATCGGCGTCGGCGGTCAGCAGTACGGCCTCCAGGAGCTTGTCCACGTTGGTGCCCAGCTTGGCGGAGATGTCGACGAACATGGTGTCGCCGCCATACTCTTCGGATACCAGACCGAATTCGGTCAGCTGGCCACGCACCTTCTGGGGATTGGCTCCCTCGACATCGATCTTGTTGACAGCAACCACGATGGGTACATGGGCGGCCTGGGCATGGTTGATGGCCTCCACGGTCTGCGGCATGACGCCGTCGTCCGCGGCCACCACCAGGACAGCCACATCGGTCAGCTCGGCACCACGGGCACGCATGGCCGTAAAGGCCTCGTGGCCAGGGGTGTCCAGGAAGGTGATCTTGCGATCCTCCCCGTCCAGGGTGACCGTGGCCTGGTAGGCCCCGATGCGCTGGGTGATGCCGCCAGCCTCCTGGGTGGTCGTGTTGGTCTTGCGGATGGTGTCCAGCAGCCGGGTCTTGCCGTGGTCGACGTGGCCCATGACCGTGACCACCGGAGGCCTGGGCTGCAGGTTCTTGTCGTCCTGGTCCTCGCGTTCTTCGTCCAGGTTGATGTCGAACTGCTGAAGAAGCTCCTTGTCCTCCTCCTCGGCGGAGACGATGCGGATCTTCCACCCGATCTCGTCGCCCAGAATCTGGAAGGTGGCCTCATCCAGGGACTGGGTGGCCGTAGCCATCTCGCCCAGGTGGAAGAGCACCGTGACCAAGGCAGCGGGGTTGACGTTGATCTTGTCAGCCAGGTCGGCCAGGGTGGCGCCCTGGCGCAGCTTGACGGTACGCCCATTGCCTGCTGGGATGCGCACGCCGCCGATGACGGGTGCCTTCATCTCCTGGAATTCGTGCCTCTTGGCCATCCGGTTCTTGCGGGCCTTGGAGGACTTGCCTCCCTGGCGACCGAATGCTCCAGCAGCGCCGCCGCGACCGCGACCACCACGGCCTGAACCGCCGCGGAAGCCACCTGATGGTGCCGACGAAGCGCCGCCGAAACGACTGCCGCCGCCCTGATGCGTCTGCTGGCCTGGACGGTTATGGCCCCACTGCCCTGGACGGGCGCCCTGCCCGGAACGGCCGCCACGACCGTTACGGAATCCGCCCCGGCCCCTGCGGGAGTCGTTGACGGTGGGCCGGGCCATAGGATGCGGCCTGGGGATATCCGAAGGCATGGGGGCCTTCATCCCCTGCTTGCGGCTGAAAGGATTGTTGCCTGGACGAGGCGTGGATGCTCCCGGCCGTGCACCATGACGCGTCGCCGCAGCATTGGAACCGCCGGGACGACCGTTGTTGCGTGAGCCCTGGGGGCCGGGCCTGCCCATGGCTGAAGGTTTGGGCCCACGGGACTGGTTGCGCGGCTCATGCTCGTTGCGGTTGCCCTGAGGGGCACCAGGCTTGGGGAAGTGGCCACCGGGACGCTGCTGACCCCGTGACGCCTCGCCACCGGCCGAGGGCCGACGGTTCTGTCCGGGCTTGGGCCCAGGTGTGGATTGCTGGGTGCCGCCGGACTGCGGGCGGCCATGCTGACCCTGGCCGCTTCCATGATTAGGGCTGCCGGGGCGGGCATTTCGTGCAGCGGCCTGACCGGCGTCGCCCTGTCCCTTCTGAGGGAAAGCGTTCTTGAGTCGACGAACCACGGGGGCCTCGACAGTGGAGGATGCGGACTTGACGAATTCGCCCATGTCCTTCAATTTCGCCAGAACAGTCTTGCTGTCTACGCCAAATTCCTTGGCCAGCTCATACACGCGTGCTTTGGGCACTTACTTTCTCCTTACCGGACCGCGCATATGACCGGCGCGATCACTCTTTCATGACGGCGAACATATCCTGTCTCATCGTGCGACCATGATCGTGTTACCTCGTCTCTGTGCCGGGGCCGACGGCATGAACCACCGGACTCGGGATACCGGGTCCAGCATACTCGCGTCGTCGGATGTTTGCTCTCAGGCGTCTTCACCAGCAGCCGAAGCCGATTGCGCCTGCAGTTCACGTAGTTTTTGCTGGTGAGCCTCCTCGGACTCGATGCCAATCTTCCAGCCGGTCAGCTTGGCGGCCAGACGGGCATTCTGTCCCTCTTTGCCGATGGCCAGGGAGAGCTGGGCGTCCTTGATGAAGGCGATGGCCGTGCGGTTGGACTCGCTGACGATCTGCACCTGGCGGACCACGGCCGGAGACAGGGCCGCAGCCACAAATTCGGCGGGATCCTTGGACCAGTCCACAATGTCGATCTTCTCAGGTCCCAGGTTCTCCATGACGGCACGGACGCGAGCGCCGGCAGGACCGATCAGCGCGCCCTTGGGATTGACCCCCTTGGCGTTGGCACGGACCGCGATCTTGGTTCTGGCACCGGCCTCACGGGCAATGGCCATGATGGAGACCGCACCGGAGACCAGCTCGGGCACCTCCCGCTCAAAGAGGCGGCGAACCAGCTCCGGGTGGGAACGTGACACGATGATTTCCGGCCCCTTGAGCCCACGGGAGACATTGACCACGTAGACGCGAATCCGCTGGCCGTGCCGGTAATGCTCTCCAGGCACCTGCTCGCGGCGGGGCAGAATGGCCTCGACATTGTCCACGGCCACATGCACATTGCCGGGATCGCTGGCATCCTGCTGCACGATTCCGGTGATCAGATGGCCCTTCTGGCCCGAGAAAGCTCCGAAGACCCGCTCATCATCGGCCTGTCGGAAAAGCTGACGGATGACCTGGCGGGCCGTGGAGGCTGCCAGCCGATCGAAGTCCTTCGGTGTGTCGTCGTATTCCTCGCCCAGATCATATCCCGGTTCGGGTTCTTCCGGCGTGGGCTCGCGAGCAATCTCGTCCTGCGCCCAGATGGTAAAAGTCCCCGCACGTTCGTCCAGCTCCACACGTGCGTGTTTGGCTGCATGAGGCGACTTTTGGTAGGCCAGAAGAAGAGCCTCGCCCAGTGCTTGATCCAAGGTCTCGGCATCAATCCCTTGTTCGTGTGCCAGCTGATGAATTTCAGCCAGGTCCAGTTCCATGTCAAGACCTCCTATGAAGTTATTCAGACCGTGCTTCTTTTAGTCTGCAATGCCTACTATTCTAGCCTTTCATGCAGACACTGCCGGTTCCTGGACACCAAGGGTGGGCGAGTCGTCGGCCAGTGATCCCGGCACGACGAATGAGGGCCGGTATCGCAGTTCTTCTGCTGGCTGTCACCATCTCAGGATGCGCACCCTCGGCGGTGCATGTCAGCCAGCACGACCCTGACAATCTTCGTCCCACAGCCTGTGAGCAGGCATGGACGCGAGCCCGGCAGTCGGAACGACTTCAAGAAGATCAGGCAAACAGCCGGACCCAGGTCTGGATCCAAGCGGCCCGTGAATGCCCTGCTCGCCTGGACGAAGCCACGGTACACGCAGCCCAGGCTTTGGCAGCCTCCCAGGGCGGACAGGCCAATCGTCAAACAGCCACGTTGAGGCTGGTCCAGGCTGCACAGCAGCTGGATCCACTGGCCAAGGCACTGCCAGTCGAATTGGCCGATCAGGCCATTACAGGCGAAGATCGTTCCGGGTTCGAACTTTCAGTGCTCGCAGCGCGTAAGACGGATGCCGCATGGATGCTCACCCTAGCCGATGCACACACTGCGGCCGCGCAGATTCTGGTTGGTCACGCCAAGCACGATCCCCGGCAGGGGGTCTATCCCACCACTGATCTGCTGGCGCACCCGGATGAGTGCACCGATCCCGCCAACGGAATACAGACCCCTACCCCTGCCCTGATCGAGATGGATACGGCCCGGACCCTCCTGGCCGTGGGGAAGAAACTGAACGGCTCCTCAGGCACCATACGAACTGATGCCAGCCAGAACGCGAAAAGCCACCAGCAGGCCACATCGGCCCTGGTCGACATGATCGTAGCCCACATGTCCATGGCCATGATCCTCGGCTACCCGGCCACATCGTCAGCCCTGCTGCAGACACCAAAGCAATGACGCCGGGCCAGCCCATCCGTAGGTTGCACTGATTGCACTCGCAAGTTTTCTCATATGCATATACGAGCAACCCTGGCAACTCATGCCCAAAACCTGACCAATCATGAAGATCAACCATCACACAAAACAGATTCACTATTGCATACTGCAAATTTCACAGAACATTGCGGGTGGCGTCAAAGGCTCAGGTGGTGATATTATAGAACGTGTTCCACAGGAACATTCCCTAGGAACGCAGGGGGGTATGAACCCGTGCAATGCAGGAGGCGACCTGGTGCTGGCCACCACATCGCCTTCTGCATTGGACGGTCTTTTCATCTGCTCGGTATCGCGGCTCATGGCCAAGCCGGACCAAGTAGCCAAAGAGGGCATACGGAGGACCAATCCCGTCTGACAGTCCATAAATCAAACGACGGGTGTCATTTTCTCAGTTCCCCGCAAAAAGCCGGTCTTACATGGACTGCATACCGGCAGCGATTACGAAACTTGATGCTCCAAGTGAGCCACTGCAACTGAGCAAGGCGGCAACAGGATTAAACATAAAAGACCCCGACCGTCGGGCCGGGGCCAATGAGGGCGGTTGAGGCGAGATTCGAACTCGCGGAGGGAGTTGCCCTCACACGCTTTCGAGGCGTGCTCCTTAGACCGCTCGGACACTCAACCATGGTCGTTGCCCGACACTGCCGAACAACAACTTTTCTATTATGCCACAGAGTCCCTACCTGGCAAGCGGCGTGGCGCAGTCAACCGTCAGCATGAACAACCCTGATGTCAAAGCGTACGGCGGGCTCGGATGGCCTGCGCCCGTTCAGCAAGCTGGTCATCAGGCGGGTAGGCCACATGTTCCAGGGTCAGTCCCCGAGCATCTATGGGACCGGTGGAGCCTTCACGCAGGGGGTGGGCCACCTTGTCGGCGAACCATTGCACGGACCGGCGTCCCTGGCCCACCTGAATGCAGGCCGCGACCAACGAGCGGACCATGTTATGGGCAAATGCATCGGCTACAATCCGAAAGACGGTAAGCCCGGACTCCATGAAGGACGGAAGGTATCCAACCGCACTCCGCCCTGGATCAGCCCCGAACAGATTCACGGTGGGAACCTGGTCCCAGTGTGCTGCCAGGACCTTGCGGATGGTCGTGCCCCCGGGGTTTGGTCTGGCGAAGGACCCGAAGTCATGCAAGCCGATGCACTCCGCTGCAGCCTCGTTCATGGCTTGCAGATCCAGGCTCCCCTCCAGGTCCAGCACATAGCCCCGCATGCGTGGATCCCCCGGCTGACCCCCCTGGCTGACACGGTACAGGTAGGTGCGCTCCAAGGCAGAGAAGCGGGCATCGAAGCCGGTAGGGGCCAATCTAAGACCGAGTAGAACGATGTCAGCAGGCAACAGGTGCCGGAGACGGCGCTCCAGGGCCGAAGCACAATCGACCCCCATATGTCCCCTGCAGGCCTCCAGCACAGCTTCAGGAATGTCCAGGTGCGCCACCTGATGAGATGCGTGGACCCCGGTATCGGTCCTTCCCGCCACGACCAGTCTTGGCTCCCAGACGACTTGTCTGTGGACAATCCCGCCTTGTGATCTGCGCACCCCAGTGATCAAGGACAGGGCATGTTCGATGCAGCCCTGGACCGTGCGGAGTCCCGGCTGCCGGGCCCAGCCATGGAAGCCACCGCCGTCGTAGGCCAGATCCAAGCGCAGCCTGACAAGGGACATCTTCCCTTCCTGATCCTCCATCAAGACCTCCCTGGCGCCAATGACAAACGGGGCCGGAGAGCCATGCTCCCCGACCCCGTCATCGAATGCAATGACCGATTACTCAGCGGCCTTCTCGGCATCCTCGGCCACGTCGGCATCTTCCTCGGCCTGGGCCTCGGTCTGATCCGCCTTGTCAGCGGTCTGCTCCAGATCCTCGGCGGCCTTGTCGGCCTGGGCCACATCCTGATCGGATTCATTGGCCTCGACGGCCTGGTCGACAGCGTCCTTGGCAGCGCCTTCGGCGACGGCGGCATCGGTGGCTGCGGCCACCTCGGCGTTGTCATCCTTGGCGGCCACCTTGGCAGCGGACTCAGCCTCCTTGACGACGGCCTTCTTGGCCGACAGGGGCTCGGTTACCAGCTCGATCACAGCCTGGGGGGAGTTGTCTCCGCGGCGGGGCGCGATCTTGGTGATGCGGGTGTAGCCACCCTCACGCTGCTGCATCTGTTCGGCGATCTGGGTGAACAGGATGTGGACCACAGACTTGTCACGGATGACACGCATGACGCGGCGACGGGCGGACAGATCCCCGCGCTTGGCGAAGGTGATCAGCCGCTCGGCCAGCGGACGCAGGCGCTTGGCCTTGGGCAGGGTGGTCGTGATACGGCCGTTGGCGAAGAGGCTTGTGGCCATGTTGGCCAGCATCAGCCGCTCGTGCGCCGGGCTGGAGGCCAGACGTGGGCCCTTGCTAGGTTTTGGCATTGGATTATCTCCTTACGGTCCGGGAGGACAGGTGGGCATACGCCCGAACATCCGACTTCCCGGCATTTCTGTCAGCAGGCGACGGAACCCTTCCCCCTCGCCCGCTCATACGAAGGCTGCTATCCTTCACTCGTCATCAGGCGAGAAGAAGGTGCCTCCCTCGAGATTATTGGTGTCGAAGCCCAGCGGGGAGGCCTTCAGCGACAGCCCCATGCCCTCAAGCTTCTCCTTGACCTCGTCGATCGACTTCATGCCGAAGTTGCGGATGTCCAGCAGATCCTGCTCGGTATGCGAGACCAGCTCGCCGATGGTATGGATTCCTTCGCGCTTGAGGCAGTTGTAGGAACGCTGCGTCAGGTTCAGGTCCTCAATCGGCACGGACATCTGCGGATCGGCCTCTTCCACCACAGGCTCGGGTCCGACCTCCACGCCCTCAGCCTGGGTGTTGAGTTCGCGGCAGAGGCCGAAGAGCTCAACCAGGGTCGACCCGGCGGATGCCACCGCGTCACGCGGCGAGATGGCGGGCTTGGTCTCCACATCCAGGATCAGCTTGTCGAAATCCGTGCGCTGCTCGACACGAGTGGCCTCGACCTTGTAGCTGACCTTGAGCACGGGAGAGTAGATGGAATCGACCGGGATGCGGCCAATCTCATCATTGTCCTGCTTGTTGAGCTGGGCCTGGACGTATCCACGCCCACGCTCCACCGTAAACTCGATCTCCAGCTCGCCATCCTCGGCCAGGGTCGCGATATGCAGATCACGATTGGCCACGGTGACGCCGGCCGGCGGGGTGATGTCCCCGGCGGTGGCCTCGCCCTTGCCGCTCTTGCGCAAATACATGACCACGGGCTCGTCGTACTCGCTGGTCAGCACGATGCCTTTGATGTTGAGCAGGATCTCAGTGACGTCCTCCTCCACACCTGGCAGCGTGGTGAACTCGTGCAGGGCACCCGAGATGCGGACCGAGGTCACAGCCGCACCGGGTATGGAGCTCAGCAGGGTACGACGCAGGGAGTTGCCCAGGGTGTACCCGAATCCCGGCTCCAGGGGCTCGATTGTGAAACGGGAGCGCTGGGCATTGACGACTTCTTCAGTAAGAGTCGGACGCTGTGCAATAAGCACTGTTGCTATCCTTTCAGCTCCGACCGGTGGTGCACTCACCGGTCTTCGCGGGTGGATTCATGGGTTTTCTAGTGCTCAGACGCGACGGCGCTTGGGAGGACGAACGCCATTGTGTGCCTGTGGGGTCACATCGGAGATGGAACCGACCTCCAGGCCTGCGGACTGCAGGGAGCGGATGGCGGTCTCACGGCCCGAACCCGGGCCCTTGACGAAGACATCCACCTTCTTGACCCCATGCTCCATGGCCTTGCGGGCTGCGGATTCGGCGGCCATGCCCGCTGCGTAAGGAGTGGACTTGCGGGAGCCCTTGAAGCCCACGTCGCCGCCCGAAGCCCAGGCCACTACAGCACCGGAAGGATCGGTGATGGAGATGATGGTGTTGTTGAATGTTGACTTGATATGCGCCTGCCCGACCGGAACCGACTTGCGATCCCGACGACGAGGCTTGCGCGCGGCCTGCTTTGCTGCTGCCATTGATCCTCGTTTCCTTGTCACGAATAACTGATTGCTAGTGCGAACCATCAGGGACCCTCATCCCCGCTTCGCATACGGCCTTACTTGGTCGCCTTCTTCTTTCCGGCGACGGTGCGCTTGGGTCCCTTGCGGGTGCGGGCGTTGGTCTTGGTCCGCTGACCGCGCACAGGCAGGCCCCGGCGGTGGCGCTGGCCCTGGTAGCAATTGATCTGGATCTTACGGCGAATATCAGCGTCGATCTCACGACGCAGATCACCCTCGATCTTGTAGTTTCCCTCGAGGTAATCACGCAGCGTAATGAGCTGCTCGTCCGTGAGATCCTTGACGCGGGTGTCCGGATTCACTCCGGTCGCGGCAAGTGTTTCCTTGGCGCGAGTACGGCCCACACCGAAGATGTAGGTGAGAGCTATCTCTATGCGCTTCTCGTTGGGGATGTCGACTCCGGCAAGACGTGCCATTGCGATTCCTTTTTGTTCTACGCAGGTCGTGCACCGAGTCTTCCGGTCTCCCGGCCCGGGCCTGCGCACCCGGGGTTCAGCCTGTCGGCTGTGACTCAGCGCCTTTGGTGTTCGTTGCCGCTGGGAATCCGCTCAGCCCTGGCGCTGCTTGTGGCGTGGGTTTTTGCAGATCACCATGACGCGGCCGTGACGACGAATCACGCGGCAGTTCTCGCAGATTCTCTTCACACTAGGGCTGACCTTCATGGTTTTCCTTTGCTTGTGTACCTTGTTACTTGTACCGGTACGTAATCCGTCCGCGGTTCAGATCGTAGGGACTCATTTCGAGCACCACCCGATCCTGGGGCAGAATGCGGATGTAATTCTTACGCATCTTGCCGGAAATGGTGGCCAGCACCAGGTGCTTGTTCTCGAGCTCGACGCGGAACATCGCATTCGGGAGGGCCTCGACCACACGCCCTTCCATCTCGATCACACCATCTTTTGCCATAAGCCTTCTATCCGATCCTCGGCCGGTTACACAGCGCGCCGAAAGACACGCCAAATGGCAAGTATAGCATTGATAGACCCAAAATTGGGCAATAGCGTGTTGACACGACAAAAGGGCCGTCCGAACGGCTGTCGCTCAATCAGTATAGCAGTCGTTCAGGCGGTCCGATAAGGTCCCGAATTCCTCAGTCCTCGATGGCGATGTTCTGCGTGTTGTCAGCCGGCTCGATGCTGGTCTTGGGCAGGGTCACCTCAAGGGTGCCGTTGGCATAGTGGGCATGAATGTCCTCCTGGCGGACCTTGTCGCCCACATAGAAGCTGCGGGAGCAGGACCCGGTGTAGCGCTCACGCCGAATCCACCGTCCCTGGTCGTCCTTGTCGCCCTGGTCACTGTTCTTCTGGGCGGAGACAATCAGGTAGCCATCCTCCAGACGCAGACCGATGTCTTTCTTGTCGAAGCCGGGCATGTCGATGGCTAGCTGGTACTGTCCATCCTTCTCACGTACATCCGTGTTCATCAAGGGGCTGTTCAGCGCGTTCTTGGCGCTCTGACCCTGCCGGCGCCCGTCACGCCAGTTGTTGAAGAAGGGATCGTCGAAGAAGTCGCCGAAGATCGAATTGTTCATCAATGCGGGAAACATAGCCATAATCACATCTCCTGATTCTTTAAGTCATGGTTGCTGCGGACCGGTACCTCAGGTGGACATCCTGACCTGTCCACCCGGGCTCCCTGCCCTTCACTTTGTCCAAACCACAGGCCCCGGGTTCCATGCCCGATGTTCACCCAAGGAATAAAAGTTGAGTCATAGAGACTCAACTTTCGCTAGCGGCCTTGATTGCGCTTCCTTGTTCTCTCATTGTTCGGGCCTTTGAACGACCACATGTCAGACATTACGGGCCAAAATTCTTGTGACGTAACTTTGAGGCATTTACCATAGGATAAGATTCCGCCAGCCCCCGTAGGCTCTTGAGGGCGGACCCAATCGTTTGTGGACCGGACGGACCGGCCATTCCTAATCAAAGGAGCTCAGATGCTCACCAACGAATACATCAAGCGCGTATACCAGCAGGTTGAGAAGCGCGACGGCGACCAGCCGGAATTCCTGCAGGCTGTGCGTGAAGTTTTCTCCAGCCTGGAGCCCGTGGTGGAGCGGCATCCCGAGTATGAGGCCAACGGCGTGCTGGAGCGCCTGGTCGAGCCCGAGCGTGCAGTCAAGTTCCGTGTGGCCTGGACCGATGACCAAGGCCATGTCCAGGTCAACCGCGGCTACCGGATTCAATTCAATTCGGCCATCGGCCCTTACAAGGGCGGCCTGCGCTTCCACCCGACCGTGACCGAGTCGGTCATCAAGTTCCTGGGCTTCGAGCAGATTCTGAAGAATTCGCTGACGGGGCTGCCCATGGGCGGCGCCAAGGGAGGATCCGACTTCGACCCCAAGGGCCGCTCGGATGCCGAGGTCATGCGCTTCTGCCAGGCCTTCATGACTGAGCTGCAGCGCCACATCGGACAGTTCACCGACGTGCCCGCCGGCGACATCAACGTTGGATCGCGCGAGATCGGCTACCTGTTCGGCCAGTACAAGAGAATGCGCGACGAGTACTCGGGCGTGCTGACCGGCAAGGACCTGACCTTCGGCGGTTCCCTGGCCAGGACCGAGGCCACAGGATACGGTCTGTGCTACTACACCCAGGAAGCCCTGCAGACGCTGCGCAAGGATTCCTTCCAGGGCAAGACCGTCGTCATCTCCGGTTCGGGCAACGTGGCCATCTTCGCCACCGAAAAGGCCCAGCAGTTGGGCGCCAAGGTGGTGACGGCATCCGACTCCAACGGATACGTCTACGATCCCAAGGGGATTGACCTCGACGTCGTCAAGGACATCAAGCTGGGTCACCGCGGCCGAATTCGCGAGTATGCGGACCGCGTGGACTCCGCTGAGTACCACGAGGGCTGCAAGGGCGTTTGGACCGTGCCCTGCGACATCGCCCTGCCCTGCGCCACGCAGAACGAAATCGACGGGGAATCCGCAAAGGCCCTGATGGCCAACGGATGCACCGTGGTCTGCGAGGGCGCCAACATGCCCTCCACCCCCGAGGCCATCGAGGTCTACCAGGATAACAAGGTGCTCTATGGGCCCGCCAAGGCCGCCAATGCCGGTGGCGTGGCAGTCTCCGGTCTGGAGATGAGCCAGAACTCGCTGCGACTGCAGTGGACCTTCGATGAGGTGGACCAGCGACTCAAGGACATTATGACCGGGATCTTCCAGAAGTCCTACCAGGCCTCCAAGGAATACGGGCATGAGGGCGACCTGATGCTGGGCGCCAATGTGGCCGGCTTCACCAAGGTGGCCGATGCCATGGTGGCCCAAGGCATCCTCTGAGATAGGACTCAGCCCATCCGGACAGAAGGGGCCCGACCTGCAGAAATTGCGGGTCGGACCCCTTATTGCACTTTGGCGGACAGCGGGACTCAGGCGACCAGCTGGTCGATGACCTCGGGATCGATCCGTTGGCGCGGGTTGAAGTCCTCGGAGCCCAGATACCGATAGATGCTGGACTGAAGGGCCCGAGCCTCCGGATATTCGGTCAGATTCTGCAGGCCCATGGAGGAGAGCAGAAGCCGACCCCTGCCGCAACGGCATTCCAGCAGCTGCGTCATGGGTCGCAGGTAGGCGTAGCTGTCCATCTCGGTGATGATGGACTGGTAGCGCTCGGGCAGGATGATGGCCCGCTGGGTGGCCATGGGCCACCACTGCCAGTCAGTGTGCGAGTCGGTCGGAAAATCTGCGAAAACAGGGTGGTCGGACTGAATGAACTGCCCCATGGTGCCGCTCTGTTCCTTGAACGTTCCCACCGACCAGAAGTCCGTGGAGAAGTGAGCCTGAACGGATCTGGGCAGGGATTGGGCCGTGGAGTCGGGACTCAGATAGACCGTGCCCCCCTGATCCAGAATCCGACGCGCCTGCCGGTCGAACCTCCTGGCCTCGTACAGACCGTCCGGCCGGTCAGGCTGGCTGTCCTGGTAGACCCAGACCGGATAGACGTTGGCCACGCCGTCGAGCTCCAGACTCAGACGGCAGCGTTGGTTGCCTCCAACTCCGTCCAGAGGCAGTTCGAAGGCCCCCAGTTCGGTCAGCTTGCCCACCGGACATGTGACCTGACGGAAGACACGCTCCTGATCAACCCCCCGGCCCTGCAACCGCAGCCGCAGATCACCCTGCAGTGTACGTCGACCGTAGTTGGCCACCTTGACCGCCCCTGAGAGCTTCTCCCGGCTGGTATAGGCATAGCGATCCATGACTGCCAGCGGCAACTGGTCGGTGAAGAAGGACCGGAAGCGTTCAGGGCGGGCGAAGGGAAAGCGCTTGGGGTGTAGATGGGCATCCATCATGCCCACCAAAGCCGTGCCTTGTCCGGGGAAGTCCTGAAGACCCAGCAGCGATAGCCCGGACATGGAGGGGGTTCGCAGGACGGACTCCACCTCCTCCCGGTAGCAGATCCGCGACAGTTCGCCTGTAGCGGCCACCCAGTCCTGCCAGGTGCGCTGGTCCAGGCCAGACCCACGGACCCTGTCACGAATCATTGTGTAATTGTCGGGACGGGTGACCCCGGTGAACTCCTCGATCTCCCGGAAGTCCGGCAGCACCTCATACTGGCCGACCTCGAAGCCGTAGACCGGCACCTTGCACTCTTTGCGTACTGCCTGCATGGAATCCTCGAAATTGTGGGCAGTGCCCGGATGAACCGCGTTGGTGGACCCACGCATGTTGGCAAAGCAGCAGCGCAGGTCGTGGCCCTTATAAGACTCAGAAGTGTAGACCTCGTTGCAGTCGTCGCTGCCAAGCTGGCCATAGTGCGGGTTGGAGGAATTGGCATAGAGCCGGGTATCGTCAATGCTTCGGGCATCCTGCACCAGCTGAGCCATGCGCTGGTGACCGGCCGCATCCGCCCACAGCTCGTTGCCCAGGGTGAGCATGACGAAGGAGGGATGGTTGGCCAGGAAGAGCAGTGTCTGCTCCAGTTCGGTGCGATAGTAGCGATAACTGACATCCTCCTGGAAGGCATGATGGCAGTCCCAGTGCGAGAGCTCGGGCTGCATCATCATCCCCATCCGGTCCGCCGCGATAAAGGCCGCTTCGGGCGGGCAGTGTGAATGGAAGCGGACCACATTCACTCCGTATGACCGGTAGGCCTCCAGAATACGAATCCAGGAGCCCACGTCCATGGGCGGGAAGCCGGTCTGCGGGAACTCAGCGCAATTGGCCTCGCCACGCAGGAAGAAAGCCCTCCCGTTCAGCGCCAGTCTCCCCTGCTCATCGGCAGCGAAGTCACGGATGCCGAAGTCCGTGCTGACCCGCGAGAGCACCCTGGCTCCGTCCGGCGTCAAAAGTTCAACTGTTATGCAGTGCAGACAGCCCTGGTATTCGTCCCAGCGATTCGCCCGGGCATCAAGCTGCAGATCGGACCAGGTCAGTGTTCGCCGCCCGGGTTCCAGGTCCGCAGCGACCTCCAGAGGCTGGGCCAGCGCATCGGAAGAGAGCCTCAGGCGACCCTGGAATCCTTGTCCCGAATCCACATCGGCCTCTACGGTCAGCGCATCACCATGGGGGTAGGCACGAACCCTGTCCAGGAAGGTATCCTCCTCCACACGCAGGTCGATGTTCCCCAGAAGCCCGTTCCAGTTGGTCTGGGTGTGGTCAGTGGCGGTCGAGGAATCCAGGATGGCATCGTGGGGCATACCCTGGTAGGCATTGTCGGAATCCACCTGCAGCAGGTCATCGCCCGTCAGTAGTCCAGTCAGCTCGAAAACATGGGGCGTGTTCAGGGTCTGGGGGCGATAGGGCTCAGCCAGATGTTCGCCGACCCTGACCTCCAGGCGGCGAGCGCGCTCAACCTCGAAGAAGACCCTCCGCCCCGGCTGTGGGGTCCATCGGATCTGCCGGGACAGCCTGACCGTCCCTTCAAAGGTATGCCGCCTGGTCAGCCGAGAACCGATGAGGCCGGGCTTGTCACTGCCATAGTTGGCGGACAGCTCCTGATCATCATGTCCGAGTCCGTTGGTGTCCAACGTGCCTGGCAGCAGGACGGTCCCCTGCAGCTCAGACGGGGACTCAACCCGCCAGGCTCCGGTCAATGCCACCTTGGTCATGCTTTCCCCCCGGTAAGAATTGCCCTGTGGTCCAATTCATCAGTGAACAGCCCGGCCTGAATATGGCCGGCATCCAGTTCCAGCACCTGCTTCAGGCACTCCCTAGCCTGATCGATCTGCCCTATGCCAATGCGCGCCAGGGCCATCAGGTAGAGGCAGTGGACCCGGTTCATACGGGTATAGTCCGCATCGAAGGTCAGGAAGTCGGGCAGGGAGACCGCGAAGTAGTCCTTTTTCACATGGTCGTCCAAGTGCTGCTCGCCGAAGTCCAGCAGCCGGTAGTAGCAGGCGTTGGCCGGACCCTGCTCGCCCAGGGCCTGATGGGCCAGCCCCTGGAAGAGGACCATCTCAGCGGGTTGGTCGTTGTAGTAGAGCGACTCCCCCACCTGCCCGGAACCCAGGCAGGCCAGACGAAACTCCTGATCCGCAGCTTCCTCGTCACCTGCGGCTCGTCTGACCAGCCCCAGGTAGTAGTGAAGATCGTTGTCCTTCTGGCCTTCCAGTTTGCCTTCGCCCAAGTTCTCCGGATACGTCATGGCTCGCTCCAGCAGATCAGCAGCGCGGTCCCAGTCCTTGGCCGCCATGGCGTCCTTGGCCATCAGTTTCAGGGAGATTCTGTATTGGGCGGTGATCTTGCCCTCGCCGCCCTCCCAGGGATGGAAGTGCCGGCCGCTCATCAGCCGATAGGCCCGTTCGTAGCCGCCAGTCTGATTGAGCAGACTCAGGTATTCGATGTATAGATCGTCCCTGCGGGCCACAACCTCCGGATGCTGCTCGAATTCTTTCAGTCGCCGGGCAAAGCTCCAGCCCATCAGCCTGTGGAGCTGATCCCGCTCCAGAAAGACCCGGGCATCTTCGGGATCCAACCGGCAGGCGGTCTCGATTTCCTGATCGGCGGCCTGCCAATCGTGTCTCTTGTTGCCATAGGCGATGGCCAGGTTGCGGTGGACGGTGGCGAAGTCGGGGTCCAGTTGCCGGGAGTGCTCCCAGAGCTTGATGGCCCGGTCCGTCAGAGACTTGTCGTAGTAGAGGCAGCCCAGATAATAGGCTGCCTTGGGACCGTCGACCAGGGTCATGGCCGTGCGCAGGGGGGCGATATCATCCAGGGAATTGGGGAAGCAGTAGTCCGAAGGCGCGGCCTCAGCGGCTTGGAAGGCCTGAAGGGCCTGATCCTTCCGACCCAGCAGGTGCAGATACCAGCCTTGATAATACCGGACCATGGGCTGCTGCTGATCGGCCTGGCCCAGCAGCTGCAGCGCCTCCTCATAGGCGCCGAATGCCGCATAGTCTCGTGCCGTCCGCAGCAGGTTGAGGTAATCCCCGCGCATCAGGCTGGACAGCTCATCCGGATCACCGCCTGCCAAGACCCGCTCGTAGCCGGATACGAAGTCGAACCGATCCAGGGCAAGATTCTCGCGGACCACTTGGTCCGCCTGATCCTGCCTGCCCAGCCGACGCAGCAGATAGGCCTTGAGCCCACGAGCCCTGATGTTGTCGGTGTTGCGGGTCAGGGCACGCTGGACGAAGTCCAGAGCCTGCTCCAGCTGGCCGCGACATGCCGTGATGCAGGCCAGGCAGAAGAAGGCCCGTTCCTTTTGCGCATCATCCCAGGTGGCCTTGTAGAAGGCGTCGTAGGCCTGGTCCATTCGTCCCTGATAGCTCAAGGCGAGGCCCAGATTGTAATGGGCCTCGGAATCATAGGGTTGGCTGTTACGCCAGGTCAACCGCCTGATGGCCGTGCGGAAGTGCTGCTCGGCTCCGGCGAAGTCGCCGCGTCGAAGCAGGAGTCGGCCGTAGGCGTTGTTGATGCGGGCATCGCCCGGGTCACGCTTGAGCCCCTCCAGGTAGTAGGGATCAGGCCGGTAGGTGGCGTGGCGGTACTGTTCCAGGTGCAGACCGGTCAGCAGCAGTTCCTCGTTGGTGGCGATACGTTCCGGCCGATCGGCGGCCTGTGCCGGCTCGGGAATCCTTCCGCCGGCGGGCGGCTGTGGACGATAGCTGACCAGGAGCCGTCCTTGAGCGTCCTCCACCCGGGCTGTCAGCGCAGTGGCCGGACGATCACCTGTCTCGAATTCGGCCCTGACCTGATTGTCGGGGCCGAGAGTGCCCTGCCACTGGTAGAGGATGGATCCGTCATCTGCAGCGACCTGGACGCGCGCATCCTTTTGAACCCGTGTGGCGTAGACGGTGACTCGCCCCTGCCCGGCCTTCAGCCCCTGGGCCTCGATCCCCTCATGCTCTCCGGCAGCTCCGAAGGTCTGCTCGGGGCCGACCTCCAGGTTCAGGGCCGCATCCACGCTGGCGTTCTTGACCAGCCCCACCTGCTTGTAGGGCATGAAGTACTGGGTGAAGGTCTTGCCCTCGTAGGGCTTGAGCCAGGTGAAGTCCGGCTGGTTGTCGGTGAAGACCCCGGTCATCAGCTCCACGTAGGGGCCGTCGGCATCGGTCAGATTGCGATCCCAGGCGTGGCCGAAGTCCCCGCAGCCCCAGGTCCACTGCTTCTTGCCCGGGGAGATGTGATGGTCAGCCACATGCAGAATGCCCGCCTGCCGGGAGAAATCGTAGCCGCCGACGAAGTCATAGTCCGAATGGGCAGCCATATAGGAGGTGGGCACCGGCACGTTCTTGTAGCGGCTGATATCCACTCCCTGGGAATAGTCGTGCTTGTAGTAGGTCCCCGTGGCGATGGGATAGCGGGAGACGTCGCGCTTGCCATGGTCCATGACCGCAGTGACATCTGGCGGCATGACGGTCCTGGTGTGCTCGTTGACCGCCACGGCCGGGTTGGCCCACCAGAGGAAGGACTGCGGCAAAGGCGTGCCGTTGTAGAGCCGGGCCGAGATTTCGATGACGCTGAGCCCGGGATGCAGGGCGATGGTCGTGGTGACCTGGGTGCCGTATATGCGGTCGGTATCATGGCAGACCACCGCCTTGCCACCGTCCGGTAGGTCCTTGAGCGTGCAGTCCACCGGGAGGAAGGTGCTGGGCCGGTGGTGCTGCGGCCAGTTGAACTCGATGCCGCCGGAAATCCAAGGGCCGGTCAGGCCCACCAGGGCAGGTTTGATGACCCGGTTGCGGTAGACGAAGTCATAGTCGTTGGTCTTGTCCCGGGCATACTGGATGCGTCCGCCCAGCTCAGGCAGGACGGTCACCTCCAGGTATTCGTTCTCCAGAATGACCGCCTTGTAGTCCTGATCCTTGCATTCATCCGAGATGGTCTCGATGACCGGGTAGGGATAGACCCGACCCGAAGAACCCTGGTAGACTCGATTTTCAATAAATTGCGGATTCTTGTCCGGTTTTCCGATTCCGTAGGTTGGAATCGTCAGCTCTGTGACTTTCACTGTGACGCCCATGGTCATCAGCCCCTTGTCTGCTCAGCAAAACTGTATATATTTGCTCTCAGTCTATAGTCGGAATCGGCCCTCAGAACTGCATAAATTGTTTGAAAATATTAAAAAATTGCTACTGAGTCCTATGGCTGATCGGCACTTGTTCAGCTCGGGGCGACAGCTGAGAATGGACGGAGGCATACACATGAAAGGGGTCGGCCCATCAAGGACCGACCCCCTAGGCTGGCATTCAACTTGCGCCGGGTCATACCTTTCGGCGCCTTCCTTTGACCTTCGGCAATCCCGGAGAACCCTACTCCAGTTCCAGAGCTCCGGTGTAGAGCTGGTAGTACTCGCCATGTTTGGCTATCAGCTCATCGTGATTGCCGCGCTCGATGATTCGCCCATGGTCCAGGACCATGATCACATCGGAGTTGCGAACCGTGGAGAGCCTATGGGCGATGACGAAGACCGTCCTGCCGCGCATCAGTGCGTCCATGCCCTGCTGGACCACCTCCTCGGTTCGGGTGTCGATTGAGGAAGTGGCTTCGTCCAAAATCATGGCCGGAGGATCCGCCACAGCCGCCCTGGCGATGGAAATCAGTTGGCGCTGACCCTGGGACAATCCGCTTCCATCACCTTCAAGAACGGTCTGGTAACCCTGGGGAAGCATGCGGATGAAGCTGTCGGCGTTGGTCATCCTGGCAGCTTCGATGCACTCCTCGTCCGTGGCGTCCAGTCGCCCATAGCGGATGTTGTCCAGGACGGTGCCCGTGAAGAGGTTGACATCCTGAAGGACGATGCCCAGGGAGCGGCGGAGGTCAGGCTTGCGGATATTCCTCACATCGATCCCGTCATAGAGGATCTGCCCCTGCTGGATGTCGTAGAAACGGTTGATCAGGTTGGTGATCGTGGTCTTGCCGGCACCTGTGGCACCGACCAGCGCCACCTTCTGCCCGGGCTTGGCGAACCAGGTGATATCGTGCAGGACAGGCTTGCTCGGGTCGTATCCGAAGCTGACGTCGGTGAATCGCACATCCCCCTGGAGGAGGGTGTATCTCCCGTCAGGGGAGGTGATGGCCTGATCCTTGGCCTTCAGGGCCACATCACGGGCATCGCCGGGAAGCTTCATGGCGGCCTCCAACGAGCGCCTGCCGTCGTCATCCGCCTCGCGCTTCCAGGCCCAGTGCCCTGTTTCGTGATCGACGGGGGTCATGGTCCGTCCGTCCGAGGCCAGTTCGACACTGACCAATCTGACCGTACCCTGGTCGGACTCGGCAGGCTGGTCCATCAGGTCGAAGATCCGGGAGGCGCCGGCCAGGGCCATCATGACCATGTTGAATTGCATGGAGACCTGGCCGATGGGGTTGATGAAGGAGCGGGAAAGGGTAAGGAGGGAGACGATGGTTCCCAGGGTCAGCGGCCCCGCCCCGGTCAGTCCTACATTGCCCATGCCCGCAATGCCGGCCAGCCCACCGACGATGGCCAGGATGACATAGAGCAGGTAGCCCATGTTGCCCACGACCGGCATGGTGACGTTGCCGTAGGTGTTGGCCTGGGCCGAGGCCTGGAAGAGCTCCTCGTTCCTCTCCGCGAAGACCTTGGCGGTGGCATCCTCATGGTTGAAGACCTTGACGACCTTCTGCCCGTTGACGGCCTCTTCGACGAAGGCGTTCACCTGGCCCAGATAGCGCTGCTGGTGAACAAAGTACCGGCCGCTTCGGGTGACCAGAACCCGGACCACCACAATCAGGACCGCCGCGAAGACCAGGGTCAGGACGGTGAAGGGAATGGAGAGCCAGAGCATGGAGATCAGGGCCGCCAGAGCGGACAGGACCGAGGAGACCATCTGCGGGAAGGACTGGGAGATGGCCTGCCGGAGGGTATCTGTGTCGTTGGTGTAGCGGCTCATGGTGTCGCCGTGCTCATGGGTGTCGAAGAAGCCGATGGGCAGTTCCTGCTGGTGGGCGAACATCTGGTCGCGGATCGTCTTCAGGGTGCCCTGCTCGACCTTGACGATCAGCCAGTTCCAGAACCAGGAGCAGAAGGTCCCCACCGCATAAAGGCAACCCATCAGAATCAGGGTTCTCATCAGCGGTCCCCAGTCAGGGTCGGCTGCCCCGACCAGCGGCAGGATGTAGTTGTCGATAAGCGGCTGGAGGAAGAAGGCCGATGCCGCCTGGGCCCCGGCGCTGATGATGATGCAGACAACTATTACCGCCAGCTGCCAGCGGTAGGCCAGCAAGTAGCTCAGGATGCGACGGGTCGTTCCCGGCGCGGCCTTGTCCAGGCGGGGCTTGCGGTCCTTGAATGATCCGTCACTCATGGTCCTTGTCCTCCTCGCTCTGGTTCCTGGTCTGTGACTCGTAGATGGATCGGTACTCCTGACATGTTCGCAGAAGCTCCTGGTGGGTGCCCTTGTCGAGAATCCTGCCCTCTTCCAGGACCACGATCATGTCGGCATCCTCTACAGAGGCTAGACGCTGGGAGATGATGATCTTGGTGGTGTCGGGAATCTCCTGACTGAAGGCCCGGCGGATCAGCTGGTCGGTCTTGGTGTCCACGGCGCTGGTCGAGTCATCCAGAATCAGGATGTCAGGCTTCTTCAGAAGGGCCCGTGCTATGCACAGACGCTGTCGCTGGCCGCCGGAGAGGTTGGTGCCGCCCTCGTCCAGGTAGGTCTGATACCCGTCAGGAAACTCCCGCACGAAATCGTCGGCCTGGGCCAGGGTACAGGCTCGCACCAGCTCGTCGTCCGTGGCCTCAGGGTTGCCCCAGCGCAGATTCTCGGCGATGGTCCCGGTGAAGAGGACATTCTTCTGGAGCACCATGGCCACCTGATCGCGCAGGACGGTCAGGTCGTACTGACGCACATCCACCCCGCCCACCTGGAGGGACCCCTCTGTCACGTCATAGAGACGAGGAATGAGCTGAACCAGACTGGACTTGGAGGAGCCGGTCCCGCCCACGATGCCCAGGGTGGAGCCCGAGGGAACGTCCAGATTGACATGGCTCAGAACGGGGCGTTCGGACCGGTCCGAGTAGCGGAAGGTCACATCCTGGAAGCTGATGGATCCATCGGCCACCTTCATGATCGGATTGGCGGGATCATGCACGGTGCTGACCTCGTTCAGCACCTGGCAGATACGCTCGGCGGAAGCCTGGGAGATGACCACCATGACCACGATCATGGAGACCATGTTCATGGCCATCATGATCTGGATGGCATAGGTGACCAGGGCGGTCAGATCGCCCGTGGTCAGCCCCAGGGCGGCGTTGTTCCCGGAGACCACAATCTGGGAGGCGCCCATCCAGGATATGACCAGCAGAGAGGCGTAGATGCAGAAGTTCAACAGCGCCGGGTTCAGGCTCATGATCCGCTCGGCCTTGCAGAAAGCCCGGTAGATGGCCAAAGAAATCCCGTTGAATTTGCGCTCTTCGTAGTCCTCCCGGTTGTAGGACTTGACCACCCTGATGCCCTGGAGGTTCTCGTCCACCACATTGTTGAGGTGGTCGTAGGTGTGGAAGACGCGCTCGAAGATGGGGTGAACCAGCAGGGACAGGCCTATCAGCCCGAAGCCCAGGATGGGGATGGCAATCAGGAAGACCAGTGATATGGGCCTGGAGATCCTATAAGAAAAGAGCCAGGCCACGATGACCATGATCGGCGCCCTGACCCCGACCCTGATGACCATCTGATAGGCATTCTGCAGGTTGGTCACATCAGTGGTCAGCCTGGTGATGATGGATCCGGTGGAGAAGCGGTCGATGTTGGTGAAGCTGAAGGACTGCACCTTGTCGAACAGATCGCTGCGGACATTCTTGGCCAGGCCGGAAGAGGCGATGGCCGCATACCGTCCGGACATGAACCCGGAGAAAAGCGAGACGGCGGAACAGGCCAACAATATCAGCCCGAACTTGAAGATGGCCGGCATGGACCTTCCCGAGACCCCTTGGTCGATCAGGGAGGCCATGATGGTCGGAATCACAATCTCTAGAACGCTTTCAAGAAAAACGAAGGCCGGAGCCAGAAAGCTCGCCTTCCGGTATTCGCGCAGGGAGCGCAGGATGGTTCGGATGGTATGCTTCGGACGCGCTGGTTCCTGTTTTTCCGATCTGACCACGGATGCAGTAGACCCCTTCAAGTGGACCTCTTCTGTTTCTGTACTGATTTCTCTATCTTTTACGGCCAATCACCGACATGCAATACCCTCGAAAGAGGGTCTGAATGCACCTAGGCTATCATCCTGTCCGCCAGGGTTGGGCGGACGGGTGCGGATTTCCGCCCTTCACAAAAAGAAGCTGTCACGCCCCTTGGGGTCATGCAGCTTCTTTGCTCCAGTTGGTCTTGCCAGCGGGTCCTGCCTGTGTGCTCCGAACAGGCATGCGTGGCCCTGCTCATTGACCGGGATCGTTGATTGAGCCAGTGACAGACCCCTCGCCTGACAGGCTATGAATCAGCGCTTGTCCAACCGGGCGATAATCTCCTTGGAGATCTGGTCGACCTCACCCTGGCCATCCACTGCGACCAGAAGGCCACGGGACTTATAGGTGTTCAGCAGGGGGGCAGTCTCCTTGGCATAGATATCCAGACGCTTGGCGATGGCCTCGGGGGTATCGTCCGCCCGCCCCTCTTCCCTTGCCCGCTTGGCGATGCGCTGCATGAGCACGTCATGGTCGGCATCCAGGGCCACCACAGCCGTCAGCGGAGTGCCAAGCTCCTGGAGCATCTTGTCCAGCGCCTCGACCTGGGAGGCCGAACGGGGGTAGCCGTCCAGAATCCAGCCCTGGGCTGCGTCGTCCATGCCCAGGCGGTCCTTGACGATCTTGTTGGTCAGCTCGTCTGGAACCAGCTCACCCTTGTCGGTGTAGGCCTTGGCCTGCTTGCCCAGTTCGGTTCCATTCTTGAGGTTATAGCGGAAGATATCGCCGGTGGAAATGGCCGGAATCCCGTAATGCTTGCTGAGCAAGGCCGCCTGCGTGCCCTTGCCAACACCTTGAGGTCCCATGATCAACAGTCTCTGTGCCATTCCCTATCCTTTGCTCGATATTCTTTTGCTCTCAGCTCTCCGGCCCCAGACGGCCTTGGCCGTCTTAACCGCGCAGAACCCTCATTTACGTATGCTAGCGGCTACCTGGCCCAATACAGGCAGCACCCACTAAACCCATGCAAACAGTTTTCCTGACACATAAAGGCCGACCCCTGCCACCAAGGGCCGGGGCCGGACCTTCAAACTGTTTAGCCTGAAATCACTCACGGGTGTTCGGCAGAAGGGTCAGCCTTCCTTGTGCTCACCCTCCAGCAGGAAACCGGTGTACTGGAACTGCTCGGTCTGGGCCCTGGCCTGTCGCAGGGTATCCAGGCCCACACCGGCGATGATCAGGATGGTGGTGCCGCCGAAGGGCAGCTTGGAGTTGATCTTCAGCAGCATGATCAGCACCGTGGGAATCAGAGCGACGAAGAGCAGATAGATGGCGCCAACCGTGTTCAGCCGATTCATCACGTATGACAGGTACCGGCTGGTGGCCCGTCCGGCCCTGATGCCCGGAATAAAGCCGCCATACTCTTTCATGTTGTCGGCCGTCTCATCAGGGTTGAAGGTGATGGACGTGTAGAAGAAGCAGAAGAAGACAATCATGACCGAGTAGAGCACGATGTACCAGACCGAGGTCGTGTTGGCCATGTTGGCATCGATCCACTTGACCCAGCTCTGATCGGAATTGCCGAACTGGGCAATTAGGGTGGGTATAGCCAAAATCGAGGAAGCGAAGATCGGGGGAATCACGCCTGACATGTTGATCTTGAGCGGCAGATAGGTGGAGGATCCGCCGTACATCTTGCGGCCAATCATCCTACGGGTGTACTGGACGGGAATACGGCGCTGAGCCAGTTCCACGTAGTCGACCAGAATCAGAATGACCAGGAGGACGGTCACGACAATGCCGAACTTGACCCAGTCGCCGTCCTTGCCGTTGGTCCCCCAACCGATGTTCCAGAGCTGGGGCAGGAAGCCGGAGCAGATGGAGATGAAGATCAGGACGGACATGCCGTTACCGATGCCCTTGTCGGTGATCAGTTCGGCCATCCACATAATCAGACCGGTGCCGCCGGTCATGATCAGAACCATGACCCCCATATTCCACCAGGAGCTGTCAGGGATGACATGCTGTTGGCAGGCACCACCGAAGAGCGCACCCTGGTTGGCCGTAACCAGAATGGTCGTGGACTGCAGCACCGCCAAACCAATGGTCAGATACCTGGTGTACTCGGTCAACTTGGCCTCGCCTGACTGACCCTCCTTGTGCAGAGCCTCGAAGCGAGGAATGACCACGCGCAGCAGCTGTACCACGATGGATGCAGTGATGTAGGGCATGATGCCCAGTGCGAAGATGGACAGCTGCAGCAGAGCTCCGCCGGAGAACAGGTTCACCAGGCCGATGAAGTCCTCATTGCCAGCCGTGGTGATGCACTTCTGCACGGCGGGATAATCCACGCCTGGGGTAGGTATGAACGACCCGATGCGATAGATGATGATGATGCCAAGGACGAAGAAGATTTTCTTCCTCAACTCCTTGGTCTTGAAGGCCTGGATTAACGTCCTCACCTAAGTTCCCTCCCTACGCGCCCGCGCGTTGGTCCCGGTGCATCGCACCTTCTTGCTCCGACCAGCTTAGCCGATGGCTCCGTCAAACCCGACGGCAACCAGGCCGGAAACGAGTTCCGGCCCCCGCCCGCTTGGAGCGGGGAGGGCCGGAATCATCTGCCTTGCGGTCTGTCCCCTGTGAGTATCAGTCCTCGGAGACGGACCCGCCTGCGGCTTCTATCTTGCTCCTGGCCGAGGCCGAGGCCTTGACGCCTTTGAGGGTGAAAGCAGCCTTGACGTCACCATCACCCAGGACCTTGACGGGGTGGCCCTTGCGGACCGCTCCCTTGTTGACCAGATCCTCGACGGTGACCTCGCCACCCTTGGGGAAGAGCCCTTCCAGAGCACCCAGGTTGACCACCTGGTACTCCTTCTTGAAGGGGCTCCTGAATCCGCGCAGCTTGGGCAGCCGCATGTACAGGGGCAGCTGGCCGCCTTCAAAGCCCGGACGGACCTGGTAGCGGGCCTTGGTGCCCTTGGTGCCACGACCGGAGGTCTTGCCCTTGGACCCCTCGCCACGACCCACACGGATGCGGTCGCGCTTGGCGCCCGGAGCCGGACGCAGGTCATGCATCTGCAGGATGGTGGGCTCTTGCTTGTCGCTGGCCATAATCAGTCTGCCTCCTCTACGTTCACCAGGTGGCGGACCTTGTCGGCCATCCCCCGGTAGACGGGGGTGTCCTCACGCAGGACTGACTGGCCGATCTTGTGAAGGCCCAGAGACCTGACGTTCTCCTTCTGGCGGTCGGTGGCATGAGCCACGCCCTTGACCAGGGTGATCTTGATCTGCTTGGTCATCACTCACCTGCCTTCGACTGCTCGTCAGCCTTGGCCTTGGCCTCTTCGCGCTCCTTGCGCTCGTCGGCGATTCCGGCGGCACGTGCGCGCAGGAGGGAGTCGGGGGCGACCTCCTCCAGAGGCAGACCACGGCGTGCCGCGATCTCCTCGGGCTCCTCCAGCTGCTTCAGGGCAGCTACAGTGGCCCGTACCATGTTGACGGCGGTGGCCGATCCCATGGACTTGCTCAGGATGTCGGTGATGCCGGCGCACTCCAGGACGGCGCGGACCGGACCACCGGCGATAACGCCGGTGCCGGGGGCTGCAGGCCTCAGGAGAACCGTGCCGGCCGCGTCGTGGCCGATCACCGGGTGGGTGACGGTGCCGCGGATGCGGGGGACGGTGAACATATGCTTCTTGGCATCCAGCTGGCCCTTGGAGATGGCTGCGGGGACCTCACGGGACTTGCCGTAGCCGACGCCCACGGTGCCCTTGCCATCGCCCACGACCACCAGAGCCGCGAAGCTGAAGGTACGGCCTCCCTTGTGGACCTTGGAGACTCGGTTGATGGTCACGACCCTGTCGAGCATGTCGTCACGCTCGTCGCGGTCACGACGACCACGACGGCCATCCCTGCGGCCGTCACGGGAACCGCCCCGACGACCGCCGCGGCGATCATCGTTCCGGTCGTTCCGGTCCCTTCTGCCACCCTGGCTGGACTGAGCGTTTGTGGAATCTTCAGTCACCTGGGTTGTTTCCTTTGTCGTTTCGTTGTCGCTCACAGTGCCAAACCTCCCTCACGGGCGCCTTCCGCAACCGCTGCGACCCTTCCGTGGTACTTGTTGCCACCACGGTCGAAGACCACGGTGGTGATGCCGGCCTTCTTGGCCTTGGCCGCAATCTGCTCGCCCACCTTGCGGGCAGCCTCGGTCTTGGTGCCCTTGAAGGAGCCGTAGTCCGAAGCCATGGTCGACTCGCTGACCAGGGTGACGCCCCTGGTGTCGTCGACAATCTGGGCGATCATGTTGCGGTTGGTCCGTGTGACCACCAGACGGGGACGCTCTGCCGTGCCGGAGACGCGCTTGCGCAGACGGGCATGGCGGCGCAGACGGGCGATCTTCTTGCCTTTGCCTAGTATCGAGACCGTCATATCACTTACCAGCCTTTCCAGCCTTGCGCAGGATGTGCTCGTCGGCGTACTTGATGCCCTTGCCCTTGTAGGGTTCGGGCGCACGCAGGGCGCGGATGTTGGCCGCGGCCTGGCCGACAGCCTGCTTGTCGATGCCGGAGACGACCACTTCGTTGGCGTTCGGCGTCTCGAAGGTGATGCCCTCCGGGGGGTCGACAGTGATGGTGTGCGAGTAGCCCAGCGAGAACTCCAGGGACTTGCCCTTGGCGACCACGCGGTAGCCGGTGCCGACGATCTGCAGGTGCTTGCTGTAGCCCTTGGAGACGCCTTCGACCATGGAAGCCACGATTGAGCGGCTCAGTCCATGCTTGGCCTTGGTGGTGCGGTCCTCGTCGGCGGGGGTCATGATGATCTCATTGCCCTCGACCTTGCCGGTGATGCCCTCAGGCAGCGTGTATCCGTCCGAGCCCTTGGGGCCCTTGGCGGTGAATTCCTGGCCCTTGAAGGCCACCTCCACACCTGCCGGAACGGCGATGGGGAGCTTACCAATATGCGATGCCATGTTCAGCTCTCCTTTCTCACCATACGTAGGCGACGATTTCGCCGCCGATGCCCCTGTCGAGGCATTCCTTCTGGGTCATCAGTCCCGAGCTGGTCGAGATGATGGCGATTCCCAGCCCGCCCAGGGGCATGGGCAGGGAATCCGACTTGGCGTACCGGCGCAGACCGGGCTTGGAGACGCGCTTGATTCCCTGGATGGACTGGCGTCCATCGGGACCGTACTTGAGCGTGATCTCCAGATCCTGCCCGACGCGCGCTTCCTTGGCGCGGTAATCGGCGATGAAACCTTCGCGCTTGAGGATCTGCGCGATGTTCGCCTTGAACTTGGAGTACGGCATATCGACTGTTTCATGCTTGGCCGCACTCGCATTACGCAGACGTGTCAGCATGTCTGCGATGGGATCTGTCATTGTCATGTGGGCTTATGCCCTTCCTCGCCGTGGTTTCCGCCGCCGGGCAGCAAACTGCCGCGACCGCGGACCTTCAGCGTCGATCTTTACCAACTGGACTTCGTCACACCCGGCAGCTCGCCGCGATGGGCCTTCTCGCGAAGGCAGATGCGGCACAGGCCGAACTTGCGATAGACGGAATGGGGACGACCGCAGACCTGGCAGCGCGTGTATCCACGCACCTTGAACTTCGGCTTGCGTGCCGCCTTGTTTCTCAGAGCGGTTTTTGCCATATCAGTTCTCCTTGAAGGGGAAGCCCAGCTGCTTGAGCAGCGCCCGGGCCTCCTGATCGTTCTTGGTGGAGGTCACCACGGTGATATCCATACCACGCTGGTGATCGATCTGATCGGGATCGATCTCGTGGAACATGGACTGCTCCGTGAGACCGAAGTTGTAGTTGCCCTGGCCGTCGAACTGACGGTCGCTGATTCCGCGGAAGTCGCGGATACGGGGCAGAGCCAGGGTGAGCAGTCGATCCAGGAACTCCCACATACGCACGCCGCGCAGGGTGGCGAAAGCTCCGATGGCCTGTCCCTCACGCAGGTGGAACTGCGCCACGGACTTCTTGGCCTTGGTGATCTTGGGCTTCTGGCCGGTGATGGCCGTCAGGTCCTTGACCGCGCCCTCGATCAGCTTGGAGTCACGTGCCGCGGCCCCCACGCCCATGGAGACCACGACCTTCTCGATCCTGGGCACCTGCATGGGGTTGGAGAACTTGAACTCCTTCTCCAGCTCGGGCACGATGCTCTCACGGTACTGCTGCAGCAAACGAGGGACTGCCGGTGCTTCAACGGTGGTATCGCTCATGACAGCTCCTTGCCTGACTTCTTGGCGAAGCGGGTGCGCACGACCTTGACCTTGCCGTCACGCGCCTCCTCCTTGATGTTCACGCCGATGCGGGTCGGCTTCTTGGTCTCCGGGTCGATGACCATCACGTTGGAGCGATGGATGGGCGCCTCGGTCGGGACGATGCCCGACTCCTGACCCTGCTGGGTGGCCCGCACATGCTTCTTGACAATCTGGATACCCTCGACGATCAGGCGGTCATTGGGCAGAATCCGCAGAACCTTGCCCTCCTTGCCGCGATCCTTGCCGCGGATGACCTTGACCTGGTCGCCTGTCTTGATCTTGGCTACCACTTCAGATCACCTCCGGTGCCAGGGACACGATCTTCATGAAGCGCTTGTCGCGCAGCTCACGACCGACCGGTCCGAAGATACGAGTGCCGCGGGGCTCACGACCGGTGCCGAGGATGACCGCCGCGTTCTCGTCGAACTTGATGTAGGAGCCGTCGTGACGACGATGCTCCTTGACCGTACGGACGACGACCGCCTTGACGACCTCGCCCTTCTTGACCGACCCGCCGGGAATGGCATCCTTGACGGTGGCGACGATCACGTCGCCAATGCCGGCATAGCGTCGCTTCGACCCGCCGAGCACGCGGATGGCCAGGATCTCCTTGGCACCCGTGTTGTCGGCGACCTGAAGCCGCGATTCCTGCTGAATCATTGATTCTCCTTAGCCGCGCTGGTTCTCCGCAGACACCCCGCACCAGGCGGGATGAAATGCGGAGCCTGGCCGAACTTGTTACTTGGCGCGCTCGACGATGGAGTCGAGACGCCAGCGCTTGGTCTTGCTCAGAGGACGGGTCTCCATGATACTCACGAAGTCGCCCACATGGGCCTCGTTCTTCTCATCATGGGCCTTGACCTTGCGGTTGCTGCGGACGACCTTGCCGTACAGGGGGTGGGTCGAACGCTGCTCCAGCTCAACGGTGATGGTCTTGTCCATCTTGTCGGACACGACGTAGCCGCTGCGAACCTTGCGGAAGTTGCGCTCCTGCTTGTCAGCCATGCTTACTTCTCCTCAGCTTTGCTCTCGGCCTTTGCTTCGGCGGGCTCCTGGCTGATGCCCAGCTCGCGCTCACGCAGGACGGTGTACATCCTGGCGATGTCGTGCTTGACGGCCTTGAGGCGGGAGGTGTTCTCCAGCTGACCGGTGGCCGACTGGAAGCGCAGGTTGAACAGCTCTTCCTTGGACTTCTTCAGGAAATCCTCGATCTCTGCATTGGTCTTTTCATTCAGATTCTTGATGGAATACTCGGCTGTTCCGACTGACATCAGATGTCACCGCCTTCACGTGCAATAATCCGGCACTTCATGGGAAGCTTGTCAGTAGCGCGACGAAGGGCCTCGCGGGCCACATCCTCGCTCACGCCGCCGATCTCGAAGAGCACCCGGCCGGGACGGACGTTGGCCACCCAAAACTCGGGTGCACCCTTGCCGGAACCCATTCGGGATCCCAGGGCATGCTTGGTCAGGGGGCGATCCGGGAAGACCGTGATCCAGACGCGGCCGCCACGCTTGATGTACCGGGTCATGGCGATACGGGCCGCCTCGATCTGCCGGTTGGTCAGGTAGGCCGGAGCCAGGGCCTGGATGCCGTAATCGCCGAAAGCGATCTCGTTGCCGCCCTTGGACATGCCCGAACGACCCGGACGATGCTGCTTGCGGTATTTAGTCCTCTTTGGGATAAGCACGGCTCACTCCTTTGCTTCGGTTGCGACGGGGGCCGAAGCGGTCTGCTCCTGAGCCGCCGCCGGCGGCGCGGCCACACCGCTGTTCTGCTTGGCTGCATCCTGCTCGCGGCGGGTGCGTCCCTCGGAGGGACGGACGCCACGACGGGGACGACGATCGCCGCGCCGACCGGGCCGGTTGTTCTGCTGAGCCTGCTGCTCCTCGAACTGACGCTCGGTCATGTCGCCCTTGTAGATCCAGACCTTGACGCCAATGCGGCCGTAGGTGGTCCTGGCCTCGAAGAAGCCGTAGTCGATCAGGGCGCGCAGAGTCTGCAGGGGCACACGGCCCTCACGGTAGAACTCCGAGCGGCTCATCTCGGCTCCACCCAGACGACCGGACAGCTTGATCCTGATGCCCTTGGCACCGGCCCGCATGGCATCCTGCTGAGCCTTGCGCATGGCTCGGCGGAAGGTGACGCGGTTGGTCAGCTGCTCGGCGATGCCCTGAGCGACCAGCTGGGCATCGATGGAGGCGTTCTTGACCTCGAAGATGTTCAGCTGGACCTGCTTGCCGGTAATCTTCTCCAGCTTGGCGCGCACACGCTCGGCCTCGGCTCCGCGACGGCCGATGACGATGCCCGGCCGGGCGGTGTGGATGTCGACGCGCACACGGTCACGGGTCCGCTCGATGACGATCTTGGAGACGCCTGCGCGCTCCAGATCCTTGTTCATCTCCTTGCGGATCTTGTCGTCCTCAAGGACGAAGTCACTGTAACGCTCCCCCGCCTTGTTGGAGTCGGAGTACCACTTGCTGCGGTGCTCCTCGGTGATGCCGAGTCGGTACCCAAACGGGTTGATCTTCTGCCCCATTATCGGGCTCCTTCCTTGTCGGCCACCACGACGGTGATGTGGCTGGTCCGCTTGTTGATGCGGGCCGCACGACCCTGGGCGCGGGCACGGAACCGCTTCAGGGTGGTTCCCTCGTCCACGTAGGTCTCCCGGACCATCAGCTCGTTCTCGCGGAAGGGCTGGTTGGCCTTGTCCGCCTTGACACGAGCGTTGGCGATGGCGCTCTCCAGGCACTTGCGGACCGGAACGGCCGCGTCCTGGGGGGCGAACTTCAGAATGGTCACGGCCTCGGTCGCCTGCTTGCCTCGGATGAGGTCGACGACGCGGCGAGCCTTGCGAGGCGTCACGCGAACGTGACGTGCAATTGCCTTAGCTTCCATGTGTCTCTACTCTCCCTCGCCTCAGCGGCGTGCTTTCTTGTCGTCCTTCACGTGACCCCTGAAGGTCCGTGTGGGGGCGAATTCGCCGAGCTTGTGGCCGACCATGGCCTCGGTGACGAAGACCGGGACATGCTTGCGGCCATCGTGCACAGCGAAAGTGTGCCCGATGAAGTCCGGGGTGATCATGGAACGACGGGACCAGGTCTTGATGACGTTCTTGGTGCCCTTCTCGTTCTGCTCGTCGACTTTCTTCTGCAAGTGGGCGTCGACGAATGGGCCCTTCTTGATGCTACGAGTCATCTTTCCGACACTCCCTTACTTGCGGTTCTTACCATTTGGACGACGACGCACGATCATCTTGTTGGAGGCCTTCTTGGGCCTGCGGGTGCGGACCTCGCCCTTGCCCCAGGGAGACACTGGCGGCTTGCCGCCACGGGTGCGTCCGCCATGCGGGTGGTCGACCGGGTTCATGGATTCACCACGGGTGATGGGCCTGCGTCCCATCCAGCGTGCACGTCCCGCCTTGCCGAGCTGGACGTTGGCGTGGTCATTGTTGCCGACCTCGCCCACCGTTGCGCGGCAACGGGAATCGACATTGCGGATTTCACCGGAGGGCATACGCAGCTGGGCGTAGGCCCCGTCCTTGGCCACCAACTGGACGGCAGCACCGGCCGAGCGGGCGATCTTGGCGCCGCCCAGGGGCCGCAGCTCAATGGCGTGGACGATGGTGCCGGTGGGGATGTTGCGCAGAGGCAGGTTGTTGCCGGGCTTGATGTCGGCCTGGGGACCGGTCTCGATGACGTCACCCTGCTTGATGCCCTGCGGGGCGATGATGTAGCGCTTCTCGCCGTCTGCAAAGTGCAGAAGGGCGATGCGGGCCGAGCGGTTGGGATCGTATTCGATCTCAGCCACCTTGGCGGGCACGCCATCCTTATCCCAGCGACGGAAGTCGATGAGGCGGTACTGGCGCTTGTGTCCGCCGCCGCGGTGGCGGCTGGTGACGCGGCCATAGGAGTTGCGTCCGCCGGTCTTGCTCAGCTTGCGAACCAGCGACTTCTCGGGCTTGGAGCGCGTGATTTCGGCGAAGTCCGAAACCGAGGCGTTGCGACGGCCCGCGGTCGTCGGCTTGTATGTACGGATAGCCATAATCTAGTTCTTCCTTAACTTTTCTCGGCTAGCCTTCAGTTGTTGGTACCGAAGACATCGATCGACTGGCCCTCGGCCACCTTGACGATGGCGCGCTTCTCGGCGGCGCGACGACCCCAGCCCGTACGGGTCCGGGTCCGCTTGCCCTGCCGATTCAGGGTGTTGACCGATGTGACCTTCACGTTGAAGATCTGCTCGATGGCCTGCTTGATGGCGACCTTGTTGGCATCAGGGTCCACCACGAATGTGTACTGGCCGCGGTCCGAGTTGGCATAGCTCTTCTCGGAGACGACCGGACGCAGAATGATGTCGTGTGCTGGCTTGTGAATAGCTGCCATGAAAATCAGGCCTCCTTGACGGTCTCGGACTTGGCGCCGCCCTTGACAGCCAGGAAGGCATCGAAGCCATCCTTGCTGAAGACGACATCCTCGGCCGTGACCACATCGTAGGTGTTGAGCTGATCGGCGAAGAGGACATGAACGGTGGGCAGGTTCCTCACGGAGAGCCACTCGTTGATGTTCTCACGGGACAGCACGACAGTGGTGAATCTGTTGTCGACCAGGGGCAGCAGGGCTGCCTTGGCGGCCTTGGTGGACGGGGTCTCGCCAATGCCGAAGTCGACCACGTGCACGCGTCCAGCGTTGACCCGGTCGGACAGAACGTAGCGCAGGGCTGCGGCCTTCATCTTCTTGGGGGTGCGCTGGGAGTAGTCACGCGGCTGCGGGCCGTGGACAATAGCGCCACCAGTCCACTGGGGAGCACGGATGGAGCCCTGACGAGCGCGTCCGGTGCCCTTCTGCTTCCAAGGCTTGCGGCCGCCGCCGGAGACGGTGGACCGGGTCTTGACCGAGTGCGTGCCCTGGCGGGCTGCAGCCAGCTGGGCGACGACCACCTGGTGGATCAGCGGCACGTGCGAGCGGACATCCTCCTCGGCAATGCCGAAGATCTGCTCGGGTGCGTCCACGGTCCCGGTGTTCTTGCCCTGGGCGTCGGTGATGTTCAGAGTCAACTTAGCCATGGTTTCAGGCTCCCTTCACTGCCGAACGAACCAGGACGATGGCGCCGCGGGGCCCGGGCAGGGCACCCTTGATGGCGATGACGCCCTTCTCGGCATCTGCGGAGACGATGGTCAGATTCTGGACGGTCGAGGTGTCGTGACCCATGCGGCCGGCCATCCGCTTGCCCTTGAGGATGCGGCTGGGCGTTGCGCATGCGCCCACTGAACCGGGACGGCGCTCGTTCTTGTGCGAGCCGTGGGTGCGGCGGTAGGACTTGAAGCCCCAACGCTTGATGGTGCCGGCAAAGCCCTTGCCCTTGGTGGTGCCGGTCACGTCGACCTCGCTGCCCTCGGGCAGCAGGTCCAGGCCCAGCTCCTGGCCGGGCTGATAGCTGTCAGCATCGGCGGTGCGGACCTCGACCAGGTGACGACGCGGGGTCACTCCGGCCTTGGCGAAGTGGCCAGCCAGCGGCTTGGTCACCTTGGTGGGGTCGATCTGCCCGTAGCCGATCTGGATGGCCTGGTAGCCGTCCTTCTCCTGGTTCTTGACCGCGGTCACCACGTTGGTGGACACGTCCACCAGGGTCACCGGGACGAAGAAGCCGTTCTCGTCCCAGACCTGGGACATGCCCAGCTTGCGGCCCAGGAGAGCCTTGCGGTTCCTCTGCTCTTCAGCCATGCGGTTTCCTCCTCCCCTACAGCTTGATCTCAATGTTGACGTCCGCCGGCAGATCGATGTGCATCAGCGAATCCACGGCCTTGGGCGTGGGATCCACGATGTCGATCAGGCGCTTGTGGGTGCGCATCTCGAAGTGCTCGCGGGAGTCCTTGTACTTATGAGGAGAACGGATGACGACATACACGTTCTTCTCAGTCGGCAGCGGAACGGGGCCAACCACAGTTGCGCCCGCGTTCGTCACCGTCTCGACGATCTTCTTCGCCGATTGGTCGATGACCTCATGGTCATAGGACTTTAGCCTGATGCGGATTTTCTGTCCCGCCATTGCCGTCCGCCCTTTCTAGCGATCTATGAACTGATTACCCAGTCTGTTTCGAGGGCACGGAACGACGGCCACAGGAGACATTCCTCCCGACAGGCCTCAGCCGGATCCATGCGCAGCCGTGGAAAATCCCGTGGGGATGGGACTCCTCGCTGCACCCGCTATTGTGATTGACAAAATGCGAGCCCAAAACAGGCAACTTTCTTATTAAAGCACGAGGGTTCCCCTAGAAGAATCCGGGCGTGTCGCGCCGCTCCCAGGGGAACCCTCGGCTCAATTCCGGTCCTGTCAGGCCCGCTGGGAGGCCTCCTGGACCACATCCTCGCCCTGGCGGGCAACCCTCATCCGGTGGCCCTCCTCCTGGCTGACCCCATAGTAGGCGGCCACAGCTATGTCCTTCATGTCCTCAATCAGCGGAATGCGGGGGTTTGCCGGCGTACACTGGTCCTCATAGGCCCGCATGCCGATTTGATCCAAGGACTGCCAGTAGAGGTCCTCGTCCACTCCGGCTGCCTGGAAGGAGGCATCCATGCCCAGGCGCTCGTCCCTGTAGGATTCCACGGCACGTGCCAAGAGCTCCACACCCTCCTCGGGAGTAGCGGATTCGATGCCCAGCACGTGGGCCATCTGTCTGTAGCGCTCCGGGGCCACATACTCGCTGTACTTGGGCCAGCTGGTCGGCTCGTCCGGGATCCGCCCGTTGTAGCGGATCACATAGGGCAGGAGGATGGAGTTGGCCCGCCCATGGGCCACATGGCAGAGGGCTCCGATGGTATGCGCCATGCCGTGGCACATGCCCAGGAAGGCCGAGCCGAAGGCCATGCCAGCCATGGTCGCCGCATTGTGCATCTTCTCCTGGGCCCGCACCTTGGCCTCGCCGCCGGCGGTGCCCACGGCAGACTCCAGGTTGTCCCAGATCAGCTTGGCGGCGTGCAGGGCCATGGCGTCCGTGTAGTCATTGGCATAGACCGAAACGAAGGCCTCCATGCAGTGGGTCAGGGCATCGAAGCCCGAGTCACAGGCCAGCCTCTTGGGCTGGGTGCGGGCCAGTACCGGATCCACGATGGCCACGCTGGGGGTCAGGGCGTAGTCGGTGATGGGGTACTTGTATCCGGTCTTATGGTCGGTGATGACCGCGAATGGGGTGACCTCCGAACCCGTGCCCGAAGAGGTGGGAATGCAGACTAGCCTGGCCTTGGTGCCCAGGGGCGGAATCTTGAAGGCCCGCTTGCGGATGTCGAAGAACTTCTCCCGAACATCGGCGAAGGAGATCTCCGGATGCTCATAGAGCAGCCACATGATCTTGGCCGCATCCATGGGGCTGCCGCCTCCCACGGCGATGATGGTGTCGGGACCGAACTCATCGCGCATCATGGCCGCGCCACGCTCCACCGTCTCGACGCTGGGCTCCGGCTCTACGTAGTCGATGATGCGGAAGGTGACGGGCTGGGACCTGGCCCGCAGCTGATCGATGATCTTGTCGACGATCCCCAGCTGCTCCATGACCTTGTCGCAGACGATGACGGCCCGGCGGATGCCGAACATGTCGCGCAGGTAGCGGACGGAGTTGGGCTCGAAGTAGGTCTTGGGGGGCACCTTGAACCACTGCATGTTGTTGTTCCTCCGCGCGATCCGCTTGATATTGATCAGATTGACCGCCTGGACGTTGCCAGAGACCGAGTTGCCGCCGTAGGAGCCGCAACCCAGGGTCAGGGAGGGGGCGATGGCATTGTAGATGTCGCCGATGCCGCCCAGGGAGCTGGGCTGGTTCCAGACGATCCGGCAGGCATGCATGCGCTGTCCATACTCACGCACCAGCCTCTCATCGTCGGTGTGGATGGCCGCCGTATGTCCGGCACCATAACGCAGCATCTGCTGGCAGAGGGTGAAGCCCTCCTCCTTGTTGCTGGCCTTGAGCACGGCCTGAACCGGTGCCAGTTTCTCCAGGGTCAGGGGTTCCATGGGGCCGACCTGGTCGCATTGGGCGGCCAGAATGGTCACATCCTCGGGTATCTTGAAGCCGGCCCGGCGGGCGATGAACTGGGGGGACTTGCCCGGAACCTCGGAGTTGAGCCTGGGAGCGGGCGCATCGGCACCGGCATGGGCCCGCACGCCGAACATGTACTCCTCCAGCTTGACCTTCTCCCCGGGGTTGACGAAGTAAGCCTTGCGCCTCTTCATCTCCTCGATCACCCGGCCATACACATCCTGATGGGCGATGATGGCCTGCTCTGTAGCGCAGATCATGCCGTAGTCAAAATGCTTGGACAGGATCAGGTCGTTGACGGCCCGGGGCACGTTGACCCTGCGGTCCACATATGCCGGGGCATTGCCGGCACCTACGCCCAATGCCGGCTTGCCCGAGGAATAGGCGGCCTTGACCATGCCGGTGCCCCCGGTGGCCAGAATGGTGGCTACCCCGGGGTGCTGCATGAGGGCCCCGGTGGCTTCGACCGAGGGGTGCTCGATCCACTGGATGCAATCGCGCGGAGCGCCCGCCTCGACGGCTGCGTCGCGGACGATCCGGGCCGCCTCCACCGAGCAGCGCTGTGCGTAGGGGTGGAATCCGAAGACGATGGGACAACGGGTCTTCAGGGCCAGCAGCGATTTGAAGATGGCTGTCGAGGTGGGGTTGGTCACCGGGGTCACGCCGGCTACAACTCCCACCGGCTCGGCCACCTCGATGATGCCGTCCACGTCGTTCTCGCTGATGATGCCCACGGTGCGCTGCCTGGCCAGGTAATTGGTCACATGCTCGCAGGCAAAGATGTTCTTGGTGGCCTTGTCCTCCACCAGGCCGCGCCCGGTCTCCTCCACGGCCATCTGCGCCAGGGGCAAGTGCTTGTTCAGGGCCGCGATCGAGGCCTTGGCCACGATCCGATCCACCTGTTCCTGGTCGAGCTCCTCAAAGGCACGTAAAGCCGACTGCGCACGGACGACCAGGTCATCCACCTCCCTGCGTGCCTGCTCACTGCTGTCGGCCCGAGCGCCTTCCCTGCCAGCTGCCGGCTCCTTCACTTGATGCTCATGCTTCTGCTTCTGCGTTCCAGCCAAGATATTGGCCCTCCTCATGTTCCGCGGATGCCGATGAGGGCCGGCAGAAAGTCTCAGACGGTCCCAGACCGTACCGGTCCACGAAAGACATCCGTCATAACGTGACGAAAATCACAATATAGACCAGAGGGGGCACCATTGAGCCCCAGGATGAGCGAACGTTCGCTTGACGCGTGTCGTGTGGGAATTCGTGGCTTTCCTGGTCATTTTCCGCACCGCAACGTGCGTTTTGGCGTTCGCTTCAGACTGGGCCGTCCAGTCATGAATCCGGGCATGAAAAAATCCCCGAGGTCCGTGAGGACCTTGGGGATGGAAGAAGCTGCGAACGTCAGCGCTTGGAGAACTGAGGAGCGCGGCGGGCCTTGTGCAGACCGGCCTTCTTGCGCTCCACCACGCGGGCGTCACGGGTCAGGAACCCGGCCTTCTTCAGGGCAGGACGGTTGGCGTCCCGATCGATGGCGTTCAGGGCGCGTGCAACGCCCAGACGGACTGCGCCGGCCTGGCCGGTCACGCCGCCGCCCTCGACGCGCACAACCACGTCGAACTTGTTCTCGAGCTTCAGCAGCACGATGGGCGAGTTGACCTCGCGCTGGTGCAGCTTGCTGGGGAAGTACTCCTCCAGGGTGTGCCCGTTGATGCTCCACTTGCCGGAGCCCGGGATCAGACGGACACGAGCGACTGCCTCCTTGCGGCGGCCGGTGC
Source organism: Bifidobacterium sp. M0353 (assembly GCF_016100645.1). Lineage (NCBI taxonomy): Bacteria > Bacillati > Actinomycetota > Actinomycetes > Bifidobacteriales > Bifidobacteriaceae > Bifidobacterium > Bifidobacterium sp. M0353. Next base: position 1,294,015 of record NZ_JACFSB010000001.1, read on the forward strand.
CATAGCCCGGCTCGATTGCGGAGGTGCCGGTGCCTGCACCGGCGTTGGTCTCGGAAGTGTAGGAAGCGCTGGTCTCCTCGGCCTCAAGAACCGCGGAGCTGTTGTTGTTGTCAGCCATGGTGATTATCTCCTCTGGTCCTACTTGGCCTGCTGGGCGACCTGATGGATCTTGTACTCAATGGGCTGCTGCGAGGTGTGAGGATGCTCCTCGCCTGCGAAGACGCGCAGCCTGGTCAGCTGGACCTTGGCCAGCTTGTTCTTGGGCAGCATGCCCTTGACCGCCGTCATGATGATGCGCTCGGGGTTGTGCTCCATCAACTGCCCGTAGGAGTCGCGGCGCAGACCGCCGGGACGGCCGGAGTGGGTGTAGAGCACCTTGTCGCTCTTGTTGCCCGTCAGCACCATCTTGGACGCGTTGATGACGATGACGTTGTTGCCGGAGTCGGCATAGGGCGCATAGGTGGGCTTGTTCTTGCCGCGCAGCAGATCGGCCACCTGGGATGCCAGACGTCCCAGCACCACACCGGAGGCGTCGACGATATACCAGTCATGTGTCAGATCGGCTGGTTTCGGGGTGAAAGTCTTCACGATTCAACCTTTTCCTTGCATTGTGTTTCGGGCTCTCCGCGCCGCATGCTGCCATGCCGGCCGAAAGCCGTGTATTCCGTGGGCTCCCTTAAAGTCCTAGACGGCGAGTGGGAAAAGCGCTTTGAGGACCCCTTAGGGAAACACAACAATCCATTATTGTAACGCCTGAGTGCCGTTCGTCAAAATTCGCGTCGGCCCCGGTCTCAGCGGGAGGCTGCTGCCCGTGCCACCTGCCCGTCCGGGTCCTTGCGCAGGGCATCAAGGGTGGCCTGCCCGGTGTTGGGATTCAGGGCCACGGCCCGGCGCACCATGGCAGCCAGCACATGGGGGGCATCCCGCTCATCGCGAGTGCCCAGCGCCCCCAGGAAGTCCAGGGTGTCAGCGTCGGTGCGCTCGTCCTGGGCGCCCTCCAGGCGCATCTTCCAGGATGTCATGGGGTTGGTCAGCGCAGCAGCCCTGACTCCGGCATCCTCGTCCTTGGTGAGCAGACCGGCCAGCCAGTTTTTGTCGTCCTTGTTGGCGGCCACCGCCCGACGGACCTCCGTGCTGGAATCCTGGGAGAGCCTGACCAGGATATTGGGGAAGGGCATGGTCTTCGCCAGGTAGATCCTGTCCTCCACCGGCGTGTGCTCGTTGCCGGCCACGGCTTCCAGCAGTGCCGTAAAGCGGGAGAAGGCGGCCTGATCGGACTTGTCGGGCAGGGGACTGCGGGCGAATTCGTGCAGCTCGGCCGTATCCGTGGAGTGCCTGAGCCTTTCGTAGAAAACGGTCAGGGCCTCGTGGGGCTTGCCGGTTGACGGTGATTCGGTTTCCGGTGGGTCCTGGGGATTGGTCATGCAGCCAGCTTAGGTCGTCTCCGTGATAACGGACTCGGCCAGGGATCCGATCCCCTCTAGCATGGAGATGACGAGGGAACCGAGGAGACAAGAGGCATAGGAGGCAAGCCGATTTGCTCACCATACTGGATACGCCGCAGAAACCGGCCACAGGCTCTCTGATCGAGCGCAAGTCCGAATTCATCGGCCAGGCCTGCCATGTGGAGGATCAGGAGACGGCCATGGCCTTCGTCCAGGAGGTCCGCTTGCAGCACCCCAAGGCCCGGCACGTCTGCCACTGCGCGATATGGGGACCCGAGGGCCGCACCAGCGAGCGCATGAGCGATGACGGGGAGCCCTCCGGAACGGCCGGCAAGCCCATACTTGAGGTCATGCGTCGGCAGGGACTGACCGACTGCGTCCTGACTGTGACCCGATACTTCGGGGGAATCCTTCTCGGGTCAGGGGGGTTGATCCGGGCCTATTCCTCGGCAGCCTCCCTTGCGCTCAAGGCGGCGAGATCGGCACGCGTGCTCCCGACGCAGCGCTTCACAATCACTGTGGACTACCCGGAGTACGATCCCCTGCGCCGTCTGATCCGCGCCTCTGGTGGGCACGTGGAGACTGAAGACTTCACCGATAGGGTCCGATTGACCTACGATCTGGAGCCTGCAGAGGCACCGGCCTTTCATGGCCGACTGGATGACCTTCTGCAGGGCCGGGCCCAGCCCAGTGCACTGGGCGAAGGCCGCAGGCTGATTCCCCTGTCGAAAGACCAGGCTTCGTCTGCCTCATGATCGCCCGGACGGTCCGTGCAACCTTACTCGGCTGCGGCTTTCCCTGTCATACAGATGCCTGCCAGACACCGTCGGTCTACCGCCACGCGGACTGGCATTTTTCCAGACCTGAGCTTCGCAAAGAAAGAATATGGAAATAAACGCCCTTGGCAACGACTCTGCTAGTGATGAATCCCTTAACAATGGATAAGGCCGATGATCGTCCAGAATCAGCGATCACCGGCCATCTGGCGGAGACGAGGAGATTCGAACTCCTGGACCGCTTGCGCAGTCAACACCTTAGCAGGGTGCCCCTTTCGGCCACTCAGGCACGTCTCCATGCTGGCTCCCGAACCGGAGACTTGATCCCAAAGTTTCGAGAACAAAACAATAGAATACCATGATTGACTGATCTGACTCGCCGGAGCAGGCGGACCCAATGAATCGGAGAACAGACCTGTTTCATTTTCTTGGATAAAAATCAGAAAAATGATTCTTTCCTCAGAATTGAATTCTGAGAATAATGTATTACACATTCCTCCGGTGTCGCCTTATATCATAGAGCTATGAGTACAGCGCCAAGGCTTGCAGCCGCCAAGAAGGACTGGGGGCATGACGAGAGCGGCTGCACAGTGCTGCACATTGACATGGACGCCTTCTACGCCTCCTGCGAAGTAGCCCGGCACCCGCAACTGCAGGGCCGACCGGTCATCATCGGCACTGGACGTCGTGCAGTGGTCTCCGCGGCCAGCTATGAGGCCAGGGCTTTCGGCATCAATTCGGCCATGCCCTTGGCACGCGCCAGGCGACTGTGCCCTCAAGGGATCTTCCTCCCGGTTGACATGACCTATTACCGGAACATCTCACGACGGATATTTGATACGGTTTTCTCACAGATCACCGATCAGATCGAGCAAGTCTCGGTGGATGAATGCTACATGGATGTGTCAGGAGCGCTCATACGCTGGGGCAAGCCCACAGCCATAGCCCGGTGGATCCGAGCCAGCGTGGCCCGTCAGTTCCACGTCACCTGCTCAGTAGGCATCGCTACCAACAAGTTGGTGGCCAAAATGGCCTCGACCAACGCCAAGCCCGACGGAATGCTGTTGATTCCCAAGGCCAGGCAGGCCGAGTTCGTCCAGCTGATGCCCCTGCGCGGCATTCCCGGCATCGGCCCCGCCCTGGAGAAGCGGCTCAACGACTGGGCCGTCAAGGATGTGGCTGATCTGGCTAGCATGAGCGAGCGCGACCTGACTCGGGCCACAGGCTCGAGCCTTACAGCCAGGAAGCTGGCACAGGCCTCCCACGGGCTGGACGACGATCCGGTCCAGCCACGAGCACCTGAGAAATCCCTGGGCGCAGAACGTACCTTTCTACACGACACCACCAGCATGAAGCAGGTCTGCGACCTCCTGCGCGTCTGCAGCAACGAGGTGGCCACCGGACTGCGAGCGCATGACCTGGTCGCCCGGACCATCACCGTCAAACTGCGCTTTGATGATCTGCGCTATATGACCAAGGCCCATACCTTGGAAACACCGGTCAACTCAGCCAATCGAATCTATCCGCAGGCGGTCGGACTGCTCAAGGCCATGTTGGGGCTGCCCGAGGGCGCGCCCATGGACACCCCCCTGCCCCGGCTGATTCGCTTAGCCGGTGTCAGCGCATCCGGTCTGAGCCGGGTGGAGGATACCCCAATCCAGCCATCCTTGGATGACATCATGCGCGAGAGCAAACGTCACACCGGCAGCGAGGCCCAGCGCCTGGATCAGGCAGAGGCCACTATGGACTCCATCAGGAGCCGCTACGGCAAGGGTTCAGTCAGCATGGGTCTTTAGGGCCGGTACGCAAACGCTCCAGGGCCAGCTCCAGCTGCTCGTCAGATATGGTGGACGAGAATCGCAAACGGCGACCATCCCCGTAGAACTCCCCAGGACTGGCCAGGATCCCCATACGGGACAGGTCAGCCATATCCGCCCAGCAATCACCCGAACGGGCTTGCGTCCAGATATAAAGGCCGCCTTGGGGCATGACGGCCTCATACCCGTAAGCCCTCAGAGCTTGAGCCAAGGCTCGCAGGCGACGGGCGTAGACCTCCCGCTGGGCCGTCACAGCCTCGACATCCTCCAGAGCGGCCTGCATGGCCCGCTGTACCGGACCTGGCACAATCAGTCCCACCTGTTTGCGGTAGGCGGTCATGGCCTCCACCAGATGAGCGTCTCCGGCCACGAGGGCTGCCCTATAGCCGGCCATGTTGGACTGCTTGCTCAGCGAGTACAGGCAAAGTATCCCGCTGGCATCGCCGCCACAGACTTGTGGCTCCAGGATGCAGGGCGAGGCCGGAATCGGCGCATTCTGCCCGGCTTGGGCGGGTCTTGACCAATCCAACATGGCATAGCACTCGTCACTCAGGACCATAGCCCCTATCGAACGGGCCGCCCGCACGATCTTAGCCAACCCAGCTCGGTCGATGATCCGCCCACTGGGGTTGCCTGGCGAACTGACCCATATTGCTCGCACGCCGGGCAGATCCACCCATGAATCCGTATCAGCCGGATCATCCACGGTCGTCACCTGGGCCCCGGCCAGCTGGGTTCCGATGGCATAGGTGGGATAGGATACCTTCGGCTGCACCACTCGGTCCCCCGGTCCCAGGTGCAGAAGGGAGGCCATGAGCGCCACCGCCTCCTTGGATCCGACCGTGGGCACCAGATCCGCGCCAATGGCATCCAGATCGACCCCCCGGCGACGACGGAACCAGTCGGACGCGGCCTGCCTCAGGGGACCATCACCGGCGGTTTTCGGATAACCCCGTGCCTGGCCATCATCCGAAGCCGCAGTCAAGGCATCCCTGACGGACCTGGGTACAGGATCCACCGGCGAACCCACCGACAGGTCGACCATACCGCCGGGGCACTGCTCAGCACGCCGCCGGAAAGAGTCAATCCTTGACCAGTCGTAGGGGGATTCGAAAGAGTGGAAACCCATGGCCCGCCTTTCTCCTATGAATAAGCCGCGGAGGGATGGCTCCCATCCGCGGCTCGTCAGCCTTTATCGACTACTTGTTGGGTGGCAGGGCTGCCACACCCTCCGGATCGTGATCGTAGGGCCCGACCGCAGCAGCGCCGCCGGCATCCCCCACCTGGGCGAAGAAATCAGTCGCCGCGTCCTTGTACCAGGTCCACTCCTCGGGCAGGTCGTCCTCGTAGAAGATGGCCTCCACCGGGCAGACCGGCTCGCAGGCTCCGCAGTCCACGCACTCGTTGGGGTTGATGTAGAGCGAACGGACGCCCTCGTAGATGCAGTCCACCGGGCATTCGTCCACGCAGGCCTTGTCCTTGACGTCCACGCAGGGCTGAGCGATGACGTAGGTCATGGGTTACCTCCTGAGTATGCGAGTATTCACTCTACACTGCAGCGCAGACGCCCCAGGTCAGTCCAGACCGGCCTGGGTGGCCTGGGATATCTTCCCGCTGAGCTGATGACGGCCGAGCAGGGAGTGCCGGTAGGAATAGCCGAAGTAGATGGCCAGGCCTGCAGCCAGCCAGACCACGAATCGAATCCAGGTCAGCACGGTCAGGTTGAGCATCAGCCAGAGGCAGGCCAGGGCGATCAGAATGGGCACCCAGGGGTTGCCGGGCATCTTGAAGGACCGAGGCAGGTCAGGCCGGCGCTTGCGCATGATGGGCAGGGAGATGGCCACCAGCAGGAAGGCCGAGAGCGTGCCGATGTTGACCATGTCGGACAGGACGTCTATGGGGAAGCAGGAGGCCACCACGGCTACCACGATGCCGCCCAGGATCTGAATGCGGGCCGGCGTGCCATGACGGCCGGTGCGGGACAGGGCACGTGGAAGGAGCCCGTCGCGGCTCATGGCGAAGACTATGCGGGTCAGCCCCAGCAGGAGGACCATGACCACGGTGGTCAGCCCCACCACGATGCCGAAGGAGATGATCTTGGCAGCCCAGGGAGCGCCGACCATCTCGAATCCAGTGGCCAGGGAGGGGCTCTTGGCCTTGGCCAGGTCCTTGTAGGAGACCATGCCGGTGGTGACGATGGCGACCAGGATGTACAGGGTGATGACGATCAGCATGCCCAGGCCGATTCCACGGGGGATGGTCTTATGGGGCTCCTTGGCCTCCTCGGAGGTGGTGGCGACGATATCGAAACCCACGAAGGCGAAGAAGACCAGAGCAGCACCTGAGAGGATGCCAGGGACACCGTAGATGGTGGGCTGCATGCCCGAAACCCACTGCCAGAGCGGCTGGCCCATGATTCCCGGCACGCTGGCACCCGGAACAGCCGAGGCCGGCTCGGAAGGCGGGATGAAGGGCCGGTAGTTGTCCAACTTGACGTAGAAGAAGCCCACCACGATGACGAAGACCACGATGCCGATCTTGAGGACGGTCAAGGCGCCGTCGAACCGGGCGGAAAGCTTGGTGCCCAGGACCAGCAGGACGGTGAAGAGCGTGACGACCGCCAGCGGGGCCAGATCCACGTCCACGCCGCCCAGATGGAAGCTGGAGCTGAACGAGGTGCCGCCCATCAGATGGATGAAGTCATTCAGGTAGACGCCCCAGTACTTGGAGATGACCGAGGCTGCCATGAGCATCTCCAGAATCAGGTCCCAGCCGATGATCCAGGCCACCAGTTCGCCCATGGTGTTGTAGGTGAAGGTGTAGGCCGAGCCTGAAACAGGGATCATGGAGGCAAACTCCGCGTAGCACATGACGGCTGCCGCGCAGACGATGCCTGCAATGACGAAGGAGATGATGACGGCCGGGCCCGCATGGAAGGCCGCCGCCTGGGCACCCACCGAGAAAATACCGGCGCCCACGGCCACTGCGACGGCCATGATGGCCAGGTCCCAGGTGGTCAGCGTCCGCTTGAGCGACCTGCCTTCCTCCCCGGTCTCTGCCAGGGTCTGTTCAACCGATTTCTTCCTGAATAATTCCATTCTGCTCCCAATCGTGACTTATTGTGCCGTAAGCTCCTCCGGCCCATCACTATAGGAGATGGGAATACACAAGTCCGGACTTTGCCCATTTCGGGATACTACCCGTTGGGGAGCACGACCGGAACCACCTGGGGCAAGCCGTAGGCTTCCGCTGACCTGCGCGTCAGCTCTCAAAAAGGGCCAGGGCGTTCTCATAGGAGACCGCGCGGACCAGAGGGGCAAGATACTCCTCGTCATCAGGAATGACGCCTTGGGCTGCCCAGTCGCCCAGAATCCCGCAGAGCACCCTGCGGAAGAGCTCGTGCCTGGGGAAGGACAGGAAGCTGCGGGAGTCCGTAGTCATTCCTACCGCATTGCCCAGGAGCGAGGTTTCCGCCAGAACCTCAAGCTGGCGGCGCATCCCGGTGACGGTGTCGTTGAACCACCAGGCGTTGCCCAACTGAAGCTGGCCCCGATCATCGCCGCCGAAGCAGCCCAGGTCAGTGGCTATGGCCATGTAATCGTTGGGATTGAGGGAATAGACGATAGTCCGAGGCAGGGTGTTCGAGCTCTGCGCCTGGTCAAGAAGGGCCGCGAGGGGGGCGGCCACCGAACCGTCCGCCATGGCATCGTAGCCCGTGTCGGCTCCCAGCCGCTGGAAGGCTGTCGAATTCTTGTTGCGGCTGGCATGAAGATGGAGCTGCATGGTCCAGCCCTTATCCTTGTAGATCCGCATGAGCTCAAGGAGGAGGGCTGCACGGTATTGGGCCTGTTCCAGCCTGTCCAGCGCTGACCCGGCCCTGGCCTTGGTGAAGATGGCATCCAACTGCTCGGCAGTCGCCGGAGCGAACTCCACCGCATCGACCGCATGGTCGGAGAGTCTGGAACCATGCTGATGGAAGTAGTCCACCCGATCACGCAGAGCGTCGATCAGATCGCTGAAGTCATTGATTGGCTTGCCGCAGACTGACTCCATTGTGCCGATCCACTCGCCATACCCCTTGGCCGTCGGTTTGAGGGCCGCATCCGGGCGGAAGGCGGGAACCATCCTGAAGGGCTCCCCCTCCTTGGCGAATCGATCGTGGTACTCCAGACTGTCCTCAGGGGAATCCGTGGTGCAGACCACCTTGACGTTCATGCGACGCAGAAGCGCTCTTCTTGAGAAGTCCGGAGTGGCCAGCTGCTCGTTGGTCTGGTCAAAGATGGACTTGGCGGTCTTGGTGGTCAGGGGTTCGCAGATACCGAAGTACCTCCGCAGCTCCATGTGCGTCCACAGATAGACCGGACTGCCCACAGCCTGTTCCATGGTCCGGGCATAAGCCATGAATTTGTCCCAAGGGTCGCCGTCACCGGTGATCAGCCGTTCCGGAACGCCATTGGCCCTCTCCAGCCGCCACTTATAGTGGTCTCCATAATTGTGGCCATCGGTCAGCCAGGCATCGACGATATTATCGAAATTGAGGTCCTCATAGATCTCCCTGGCGTGCAGATGGCAGTGATAATCCACCAGGGGAAGTTTCTCAGCTACGTCATGAAACAACTCCCGAGACAGTTGCGTCCCGAGAAGAAAATCGTCATCCAGGAAAGCCACTACAAACTCCTTAGAAACTCCTTAGTCGAAAACAGCAAGTCCGGCATCCGAATTTCCACGATGCCCAAAATCCTCCTGTGCAGACCAGGAGACCGGCGAGGCATTCACACAATCGGAACTCGCATATGCTCTTGTTCAGCCTATGCGCGCCCGAAAAGGCTCAGCATGATGTTGCCATGACTTGTCGGGAACTACCCCGATCAGGAAGCTGACGCAGCCTTGCCCGTGCTCTGTCTGATAATCAGACGGGCCGGAACCGTCGGAGCTGCAGACAGGACGGCTCCGGAAAGGCGCTGTATAAGGAGATCGGCGGCCCCCCGCCCAAGGACCGAAAGGGACATATGAATGGTGGTCAGAGGCGGACTGCTCACCATGGACATGATGTCGTTGTCGAACCCGATGACCGAGACATCGCGAGGGCACTTGCAACCAAGCCTTCTTAAGGCCACGATCAGGCCTATCGCCATCAAGTCGTTGTGGGCAATGACCGCTCCCGTAGGATTCGCCAGATACTTCTCGGCAAAGGAATAGCCTCCGTAAAAGGTGGGGGCGCAAGGCAGCGAGCGCTTGACGTTCATCCCCTTGGCCTCACCCTCATTGAAGATGTGCCGCCACCGTATGCCACCTGACCAGGAGGCAGCCGGCCCGTCCAAATACGTAAGACTCCGGAACCCCAATGAGTGCAGGTAATCGACCGCCTGGCATGCCCCCTTGGACGAGTCGATGCTGATGCTGGAGACGCCCCGAACATTACGGTTGACGCTGACCAGAGGACGCAGCTGGGCGCACTTGCGGATCATGGCATCGGGCATCCTAGGGGAGACCAGGATGATTCCCGAGACCACGGGGGCGACCGCATCGATGATCCTGCGCTCCCTGGTGATGGACTCCCGCGTATCAAGAATCAGGGTTTCGAAGTGGAAACGCTCGCACTCGTCCTGGATATTGCGGATGACGCCTGTGAAAAACTGATTGCCCAGGTCGGGCACAATGACCGCCACCAGCCCCCTGCCCTGGGAGTCTGACCTGCTGTCGACCATGTCGCTGTGATAACCCAGCGAATCAGCGACCCGCTGAACCATCCGAGCGGTCGAAATGCTGACCCGATCCGGACGCGAAAAGGTGCGCGAGACCGTTGAAGGAGACACACCGGCCTGGCGGGCCACATCATATATGGTGATGCGGCGGCTGCCCTTGGAGGAGTCGTCATCCGAATCTGCCTCGGTCTTCATCTATCCGTATCAGCCTTCCCTTCTGAGCCCCGTGGCGCATGAAATGCAGGCCAACGAGGCCGAGTACTTCTTAGCTTCCAAGTATAAGAAATTCCCCACTGCCCATTACAGCGGACAACAGTCTGGTGGGAAACAAACGGCAACTCCGAAGTCGCACAAGCTCTGACTTGGGTAGGTTCGCAAGCAGGGGGTCAAGCGGGTGCGCCTGGTCTCCGCGGAATGGTTCTTTTCATAAAGGAAGACACCGATGCTTCACCTGAACGACGATATGCATAATCAGACCGCAGCCTGGCAGAAGGCGGGCGTGACCCTGCCGACCTACGACATCGAGGCCATGCGCCAGGCAACCAGGCGCTCGCCTACCTGGGTCCACTTCGGAGCAGGGAACCTCTTCAGGGCGGTTCACGCCCCTATTGCCCAACAACTTCTGGATTCAGGCGCCACCAACCGGGGCATATTGGCGGCCGAATCCTTCGACCCTGCCATCATCGACCAGGCCTACACCCCCTTTGACGACCGCTATCTTCAGGTTATCCTGAAAGCGGATGGGTCCATGAAAACCTCGTTGGTCGCATCTGTTGCTGGCGCCTACCCGCTGGGCGAGGATCCGGAGCCGATGCATGATCTGAAGCAGGTCTTCCGCAATCCCAGTCTTCAGATGGTCACCGCGACCATCACCGAGAAGGGCTATGCCTTGGCCGACTCCCTGGGCCAGCCGCTGCCGTGGATCGCTCCGGAGTTCGAAAGAGGGCCCGCAAAGGCCAAAAGCGCCATAGCAGTCATCACAACACTCCTGCTGGAACGTTACCGGGCAGGCGCCCTCCCCCTGGCCTTGGTCAGCACCGACAACTTCTCACAAAACGGAGAGCGGTTCGGCCAAGCCGTCAGGCAGATGGCCGACGAGTGGATAGAGAGGGACCTTGCCGAAAAAGGTTTCGGAGACTACCTCAGGGACGAGGGCAAGATCACCTTCCCGCTGACCATGATCGACAGAATCACTCCCAACCCAGACGCGGAAGTGGGTCGCCGACTCAAGGCTCTGGGCATCGCCGATGCGGAACCCTTCCGGACCAGGGGCGGAACCGCTATGGCCCCCTATGCCAACACCGAGGAGACCTGGTATTGGGTGGTTGAGGACGACTTCCCTGCAGGCCGCCCGCCTCTGGAGAAAGCAGGGGTCTACATGGCCGACAAGGATACGGTCAACGCCGCCGACCAGATGAAGGTCACCACCTGCCTGAATCCCCTGCATACAGCCTTGGCCGTCTTCGGTATGCTCCTGGGGTATCCGACCATGTCGAAGACCGTCGCCGACCCGGACCTCAAAGCCTTGGCCACCCGGCTGGGCTATGTGGAAGGGTTGCCTGTGGTCGAGGATCCGGGCATCTTCTCCCCCAGGGAATTCCTTCGCCAAGTCATCGAAATCAGGGTTCCCAATCCTGGCCTGCCCGATACACCGGCACGCATCTGCGCCGACACCTCGCAGAAGATTCCGGTCAGGTACGGAATCACCATCAGCAAGTACATCCGATCCCGGGATCTTGACACGGCCGATCTGGAAGCCATCCCGCTGATCATCGCAGCCTGGCTGCGGCTGCTGATCGGCTCGGATGGCCATGGAACCGACGATGCCGGGCAGCTGGTCAAGCTGAGCCCAGACCCACGTCTGGAAGAGCTTCAAAGGATTATGGTCGACATCCCACTCGATGGATCAGCCAGGAAGGAGACCCTGGCGGCGACCATCAAGTCCATCCTGGCCGATACCTCCATCTTCGGAACCGATCTGAACGCCACCCCGCTGGCCGACAAAATCGAGACCCTCCTGGCCGCCATGTGCCAGGGCACCGGCGCCGTCGCCAACACACTCCACAAAGCTGCAAGCGCCTGGTGACCTCGGTATCTACTGACTGGTCAAGGCAGGCAATGACGGGGTTCCCCCGATTCGAATGTAAGGAGAGAACATCATGCACATGGGATTCCGCTGGTATGGAGAGGGCAACGACACCATCAGCCTCGATGATATTCGTCAGATTCCGGGGGTGGAGACCATTGTCTGGTCCCTCCACCATAAACAGGCCGGCGAGGTTTGGCAGCCCGACGAAATCGAAGAGGCCATGGCGACAATCACCGGGTTGTCTGCCAGGGATCAAGCGGCAGGCATAACCAAGACCTTCAACGCCGACGTGGTTGAGTCGGTCAACGTTCACGAATCCATCAAGACCGGTTCGACGGTCCTCGGGATGAGCCGTGACCAGGCCATTGACGCCTATATCGAGACCGTGGCCAACCTGGGCAAGGCCGGGGTCAAAGTCGTCACATACAACTTCATGCCGGTTTTCGACTGGCTGCGCACGGAGATGTTCCACCCCTGTCCAGACGGGTCCACAGCCCTCTACTACAACCAACACCAGGTGGACAAGCTCAGCCCGCAGGGCATCATCGACGAAACCCTGAAGGGGGCCGGATCCCTGACTGTGCCTGGCTGGGAACCTGAGCGGCTTGCCCATCTGCCTGAACTGATGGAGGCCTATCAGGGAATGGGCCACGAACAGATGTACGCCAACTACAAGTACTTCCTGGATGCCGTGATCCCCACCTGCGAGCGCTACGGGGTCAAGCTGGCCGTCCACCCCGACGACCCTGCCTTCGACCTGTTCGGCTGGCCACGCGTGGTCTCCAGCAAGAAGGGAATCCAACGAGTGCTCGACCTGAACCCCAGCCCCTGCAACGGACTGTGCCTGTGCCTGGGATCCTTCTCATCCAGAAGAGGCAACGACGCCGTGGATGCAGTCAAGACCTTCATGGACAGGATCTACTTCAGCCATGTGCGCAATATCCGGTTCACCGACGAGCAGGGCTCATTCTACGAGGTGGGCCACCGCGCCTGCGAGGGGAACGTGGACACCGTCGGCATCATGAACGCTTACGCCGAGGCTGATTACCAAGGTTACATCCGCCCCGACCACGGACGGCATCTATGGAATGAGAACACGGAAGCCGGCAGACCGCGGCCAGGCTACGGCCTTTACGACCGCGCCATGGGCATCCAGTATCTGCTTGGAGTCTGGGACGCTTTCCGATACAACCGTTGATGAAACGCAATCAAGCAAGGCCCCCTTGCCATGCTGTTCGGCAAGGGGGCCTTTATATTTCTCATTTTGCGGCCGCTTTAGCAGCTTATTGCCTGGTCTCATTCGTCAAGACAAGCCTCTTCCGGCGACCAACCAGACCTGAAAGCGAAGCTGGCCCGAAGGTGAAGCAGAAGAAATCCTGAACAATAAGAAGGTGTCTGAGCCAGTCTGGGTCAATCGCAAACCCAACCTGGCATCAGACACTTTTTCGATATTCCCGTCAGGGCTATGCCTTGAGGGAAGCTTCTCCCAACCTTGGAAAGCCGACATACCTGCAATGCGAGAATCAAATTGCCTTGAAGGCTCATGCCAATCGGTCAATCAAGGGCTGGACGCCCCGGTCGGCCAAATCGTCCAGGTTCTGCCGGACGGCCTCCCCCAGCCCTGCGATCCTGGTCAGGTCATGGCCCCAAATGGAGGAATCAGCAAGAATCCGGTTGACAAAGTCAGCCTGACCAGCAGCCTCGCGGAAGGCATCAATGACTTTTTGATCATCCTGGATATTCACAGCATCACCGGCCTTGCCGCCATAGGTCCACAACAGGCAGGACAGCGCCAGGACGATCCGTTCCGGAAGCCCACTCCCCCGATTTACGTTGGCCGTAACCAGCGGGAGAAGACGGGAGACGAATTTGGAGACCGAGTTCAACCCTATGGAATCCAGAGAATGCTGGACAAAGGGGTTGTCGAACCTCTCACGAACCGCAGCAGCGAAGCTCTCCAGCCCTTCCCTGGGCAGGGTCTGAACGGGGATGATCTCCTCCTCCATCTCGCGGGTGATGAAGGAACGCATGGTCTTATCGCCCATGACCTGTCCTACGGTCTTGAATCCGGCCAGACGGGCCACCTGGGCCATGGTGGTATGAGGGCCGTTGAGCAGATAAACCTTGCGCTCACGGTAGGGCTGGACGGCATCACAGGTCACCAGGTCGATTCCGACCTTCCGCGCGGGAAGCAGTTCATCGACCTTGCACTGGGCGGTCTGGTCGCCGGCCACGACCCAGAGCAGGAAGGGCTCGGCCTCGACCATGTTCTGGTCCTCGTAGCCCAGCATCTCCCAAAGCTCCTGGGCATCTTCGCGCGGATAGCCGGGGACTATCCGATCCACAAGTGTTGATACGAAAGTGTTCTCCCGATCGAGCCAGTCAATGAAGTCCCTGCCCCATCCGAACCGTTCGGCGACATTTATCAGAGCCCGATGCAGGGCCGGACCGTTGTCGGCGATAAGCTCGCAGGGCATAATCAGGAAGCCTGGCATGGACCTGTCGAACCTACGCTTGAGCAGATGGGCCAACTTCGCCGGATACCCGGCTGGCGGCTGGTCCGTGACCTTATCCCCATCGTTGACGGCAATGCCTGCCTCGGTCGTGTTGGAGACGATGATCTGCGTATCAGGATCATCGGCCAGAGCCAGAAACCCATCCCAGTCCTGGTAAGGGTTGACTGTCTTGCCGATGGAGTCGATCAGCTCATGACTGCGGACCGGCTGTCCATCCTTGAGACCTTCCAGAATGACTGTATAGAGCCCTTCCTGGTCCTCCAAGGCTTGGACTCTGCCGTTTTCACGGGGCTGGACCACTGCTACGTTTCCCCCAAACACGCCCTTGTTGTTGAGCTGCTGCACTATCCACTCAACAAATCCTCTGAGGAAATTGCCCTCACCGAACTGGATGATCCTGATGGGTCGTCGAGCTGCCTCTGGACTGGTCAATCCCAGATGTATGGCCACTGCTTCCTGCAGTCTTTCCACATTGCTCCCTTTCCGTCCTTTTGCCTCGCGCCCGCCGACCGCTATGTCATGGGAACCGCCATACTATTCCTTCCATGACCAGGACCGATGGATCCGACAGGTCTGTTTCAACCAGCGACAAGGCGGATGACGGTCCGATTCGCCCATTGATGTTTCCAAGCTATGCAATAGAAGGATGGCGGAGGAATATGTTGCCAGCCGTTGCTTGTCTCGGCATTGTTGATGGGCACTTTTCAAAAACAGACCCTCAGATCTTCGAATCGATCTGAGGGTCGGAAGAAAGGAGCTTGGAGCAGGGGCTACCAGGCCAAGTCGATGCCTGGGGTGACGGGCTCGGGAATCAGGTGGATGCCGAAGGTGGAATTCACGCCTTTCTGTATGGCACGGGCCAAGGCCACCATATCGTCTGAGCCGGCACCTCCCCGGTTGGTCAAGGCCAGCGTGTGCACGTCGGACAGAGCGGCAGCCGCCCCCTCTTCCAAGGCGAAGCCCTTGTGGAAGCCTGAATGATCAATCAACCAAGCCGCTGAGGTCTTGACCATTGCCGAACCCTCGACAGGATAGCGCGGGGCTTCAGCCGGCAGGGCATCCGCGGCCTCACGACTGATGATCGGATTGGTGAAGAAACTCCCGCAGCTGTGACGGTCAAGCAGCACCCTTTCGCCCCTGGGGCCATGAAGGTCACCCTGGAGCGCCTCCAGAGCCTCTTCCAGGTCGGAGGTTCGACGGCATGATCCCATCCAGTCGGTCAGGTATCGGTATGGATCCTCCAGCATACCCTTGCCTGCTCTGACGGTCAGAACCGCCTGTCGAATCCGCTCCAGGGGAAGTGTTGCTCCTGGCTCCACGCCCAGGACCTTGGCAAGCTGGGCCGAACCCACCTGAGCGGCGGACCCGTGTCGCAGAACCAGGGTGACAGAAAGTACCACGTAGCGGGGCGTGGGGAAGAACCGTGCATCGGGCACAGCCGGCGCCTGGTACATGGTCTGCTTGAGCAGGGAGGTCCTGTATCCGAAATCCAGATCCGATGCCTGCAGATAGGCGGTGACCTTGTCCTGGCGATCCCATACCTCGACCGAGTCGACAAGACGCCCGACCTCCTGGCCATAGGCGCCGATGTTCTGGACCACCGAGGCCCCGACAGTCCCTGGGATGCCGGATAGGCCCTCCAGCCCGATTAGATGCATGCGCACGCAGTAGGAGACCAGGTCATCCCAGTTGGTCCCAGCCGTGGCGTTGATATGGACGACGGGAACTCCACCCTCAGGCGGGGCCACCTCGTCAGGCACGCTGATGTCCTGACGGGTATCACGCACAACCACGCCGGGAAAGTCCTGGTCAGAGGCAAGCAGGTTGGATCCCCCGCCGATCAGGCAGAGGGGCAGTCCCTTGGAATCAGCCCCCTCCACAGCCTCGATCAGCCCGACCCTGTCATGCGGCTGAGCAAAGGTTGCAATACGTCCTCCCACACCCATGGTGGTGATATCAGCAAATGTCGGAGTTGAGATGTTGACCGTGACTGCTTCTGGCATGTCTTTCACTGTATCATCGCAGGTGACAGGTCTGATCTGGGGCCCTTCTTGCCTAGCGGCCCTCTGATCTGATGGCTCGATTCGGTGAATTACAGCAGACAAAAGCAAAACACAACCACACGCAGGTAGGTTCTCTTGATTTGACTCCAGTCAGCCGATGCATACCGACAAGGACGGCGGAGGATGAATAACCTCTTATAAGGAACGCCTATAGAGGCACCGTTGTCTCGGCATCCGAAAACGGGTTTGATGATTCGTGAAGCACGCGGGCATCCAGGCCACATTCAGAGGAGTGGACCGTCATGAGCAAAGGATTTGCGACAAAAGCCGTCCATGACGGCTATGACTGTCAAAGCCAGGGCGGAGGGGCAGCCAGCGTGCCCATCTACCAGTCGGCTGCCTTTGACATGGTCACCGCCGACCGGGGAGATGCCCTGGCCGCCGGCGAAATTCAAGGATTCTCATACTCCCGCCTGGCCAACCCCACGGTCAAGGTCCTGGAGGACCGCCTGGCCAGTCTGGAGGGGGGCAAGGGGGCTGTAGCCATGGCCTCGGGGATGGCCGCCGTCTCGTCAGCCCTCATGTGTGCAGCCGAGGGCGGCGGGAGGCTGATCTCCCCGGTCGATCTCTATGGGACCTCCGTGGATGCCATGAAGACCTTCTTCCCCAACTTCGGCATTGAGACGGATTTCGTGGACGACATCAACGACCTTGACGCCGTGGAATCCCTGATCCAGGACAACACCAGGGCCATCTTCGCCGAATCCGTGGCCAATCCGTCCACAGCCATCGCCGACATTCCCGGCCTGGCCGAACTGGCCCACCGGCATGGGCTGGCCCTGATCATCGACAATACGGTGCCCACGCCATACCTGCTTAACCCAATCGACTTCGGTGCCGACATCGTCGTCCACTCGACCACCAAGGGGATCAGCGGCCACGGCAACGCCCTGGGCGGGGTCATCGTGGATGCAGGACGGTTCGACTGGGGCAACGGCCGCTTCCCGCAGATGAGCCAGCCCGAACTGATCATCAGCGACGAGCGGCATGGGTCCATGGTCAGCTTTCTGGATGCCTTCGGCAGGATGGCCTTCCTGCACAGGGTCCATACCAAGTACCTGCACACCTTCGGGGCGGTCATGAGCCCCTTCACCGCCTACCTGCAGCTGACCGGCCTTGAGACCCTGGCACAGCGGGTCGACACCGAGGTAAAGACCGCAACAATCCTGGCCCGCCACCTGCTGACCATTCCCCAGGTGGAGCAGGTCAACTATTCGGGCATCCCCGAGGGCCGACACCAGGGCGATACAGGCCAGCAGGACCGCCTGGCCTCGACCCTGCTGCCCAAGGGCGTCGGCACGATCCTCTCCTTCAAGGTCCAGGGAGGCTATGAGCAGGTCAAGCGCATCGTGGACTCGGTACGTCTCATGAGCTACATGCCCAACATCGGCGACTGCCGCACCCTGATTGTGGACCCGGCCAGGATCACCCACAGGGAGGTTCCAGGCCCCTACCGCCTCAGCGCCGGTGTGGGCGACGATCTGATACGAATCTCCGTGGGCCTGGAGAACCCGGGCGACCTGATCGCCGACCTGGATCAGGCCTTTGCAGCCGCCTTCCAGGACACTCTCTGAAGGCTGAGCCCCCCTATGTCGCAAAACCCGTAACGCAGGGCGGGCATGTAGGCGGATTCGCACACGGAAGGACCTTTGTATAAAAAAGAACCCGGCCAGATGGTCGGGTTCCGATGAAGCCAAAAGACGGGAAGAACTCAGCGGGTCTCCCGGTGCAGGGTATGCTTGCCGCAACGGGGGCAGAACTTCTTGAGCTCCAGACGGTCAGGAGTGTTACGACGGTTCTTGGTCGTAATGTAATTACGCTCCTTGCACACGGTGCACGCCAGCGTAATGCCAGGACGGATATCTGCGGCTTTTGCCATGGTTCACCTCTATAGTCGTTGCACGACCGACGTATGTCGGCCACAGTAGCGAGGAAGAGACTCGAACTCTTGACCTTACGATTATGAGTCGTACGCTCTAGCCAGCTGAGCTACCCCGCCAGAGAGCCTCGGGTGAGAATCGGACTCACGACCTCTTCCTTACCAAGGAAGTGCTCTGCCACTGAGCTACCGAGGCGTGGCGGATAGAGGATTCGAACCTCTGAAGCATTACGCGGCTGATTTACAGTCAGCTCCCTTTGACCGCTTGGGAAATCCGCCATGCCGCACTAGAACCGGAGCTCCGTACGGCAACTTGCCTATAATGACATGTTTTTCCGTTTTCCGCAAGTCCCGCTCCAACGTCGTGTCTTCCGTGTCAGAGCGGGACAGACAGGTCAGAAATCCCAGTCGTCGTCGTCCGTCTCCACAGCCTTGCCCATGACATAGGAGGAGCCCGAGCCGGAGAAGAAGTCGTGATTTTCGTCGGCATTGGGGCTCAGCGAGGCGATGATGGCAGGATTCACATCGGTGGTGTCCGATGGGAAGAGGGCGGGATAGCCCAGGTTCATCAGGGCCTTGTTGCCGTTGTAGCGCAGGAACTTGGTGACGTCCTCCACCAGGCCCACCCCGGAGTACAGGCTCTCGGTGTATTCCACCTCGTTGTCATACAGGTCTCCCAGGAGCTCATAGGTGTAGTCGCTCATGGCCTGACGCTCGGAGTCGGAAACCTTGGCCAGCCCCTTCTGGTACTTGTAGCCGATGTAGTAGCCGTGCACGGCCTCGTCCCGGATGATCAGACGGATCAGGTCGGCCGTGTTGGTCAGCTTGGCATGGCTGGAGAAGTACATGGGCAGGTAGAAGCCCGAGTAGAAGAGGAAGGACTCCAGCAGGGTGGAGGCCACCTTACGCTTCAAGGGGTTGTCACCCTCGTAGTAGTCCAGGACGATCTGTGCCTTGCGCTGGAGGAACTCGTTGTGTTCGCTCCACTCAAAGGCGGCGTCGATCTGAGGTGTGGAGGCCAGGGTGGAGAAGATGGAGGAGTAGGACTTGGCATGGACCGACTCCATGAAGGCGATGTTGGTGTAGACCGCCTCCTCATGGGGGGTCAGCGCATCCGGGATCAGGCTGACGGCGCCCACGGTCCCCTGGATGGTGTCCAAAAGGGTCAGCCCGGTGAAGACCCGCATGGTCAGGGTGTGCTCCTCCTCGCTCATGGCCTGCCAGGAGGGCAGATCATTGCTGACGGGAACCTTCTCGGGCAGCCAGAAGTTGCCGGTCAGACGGTCCCAGACCTCCAGGTCCTTCTCGTCCTCCAGACGGTTCCAGTTGATGGCGGAGACCCGGTCGATCAGCTTCAGCGGCTGCCGGGGAATGGAAATGGGTGGGACCATGGTTGATTGCTCCTTGTTGGATGGGTGTTCGACAGTACGATGCGGATCCTGACAGGACCGTCAGTCTACCGCATGGACGGACCCGACCTGTGGATGTGGATACCAAAGGGTCGGTGCCGCCCTCAAAGACGGCACCGACCAGTGATTGCATATGCCTTGGGACAGTTGCCTTAGAGCATGCAGCTGACGCAGCCTTCGACCTCGGTGCCCTCCAGGGCCTGCTGGCGGATCCTGATGTAGTAGAGGGTCTTGATCCCCTTGCGCCAGGCGTAGATCTGAGCCTTGTTCAGGTCGCGGGTGGTGGCCGTGTCGGGGAAGAAGAGGGTCAGGGAGAGCCCCTGGTCCACATGCTGGGTGGCCTCGGCGTAGGTATCCACGATCTTCTTCCAGCCGATCTCGTAGGCGTCCTCGAAGTAGTCCAGATTCTCGTTGGTCATGTAGGGGGCCGGGTAGTAGACGCGCCCGATCTTGCCCTCCTTGCGGATCTCGATCTTGGAGGCGATCGGGTGGATGGAGCTGGTGGAGTGGTTGATGTAGGAGATGGACCCGGTCGGCGGGACGGCCTGGAGGTTCTGGTTGTAGATGCCGTCCTTGAGGATGGCCGCCTGGAGTTCCTTCCAGTCATCCACCGTGGGGATGTGGACCTGGTACTGGTCGAAGAGGTCCTTGATCCGCTGGGTCCTGGGCTCCAGGGAACGGCTGCCCTCGGTGTACTTGTCGAAGTAGTTCCCCTGCCCTGCCGGCTTGGCATAGTCGGACTTGGCGAAGGAGGCGAAGGCCTTCCCCCGCTCCACGGCCAGGGCATGGGAGGCCCTGTAGGCGTGGTAGGCCACGGTCATGAAGTACATGTCCGTGAAGTCCAGCCCCTCCTCGGACCCATAGTGGATGCCCTCGCGGGCCAGGAAGCCGTGGAGATTCATCTGACCCAGCCCGATGGCATGGCCCTCGTCGTTGCCCCGCTTGATTGAGGGGACGGCCTCGATGTTGGTGTGGTCGGAGACGGAGGTCAGGGCCCGCACCGAGGTTTCGACCGTGTCGGCCAGGCCGCCGTCCATGGCCTTGGCGATGTTGAGGGATCCCAGGTTGCATGAGATGTCACGGCCGATATGCTCGTAGTTCAGGTTCTCGGAGTAGGTACTGGGCTCCTGGACCTGCAGGATTTCCGAGCAGAGGTTGGACATGGTGATCCGGCCGTCGATGGGGTTGGCCTTGTTGACCGTGTCCTCGAAGAGGATGTAGGGGTAGCCGGACTCGAACTGGATCTCGGCCAGGGTCATGAAGAAGTCACGGGCATCGATGTACTTCTTGTGGATTCGCTTGTCCTTGACCATCTCCTCATAGTGCTCGGTGATGGAGATGTCGGCGAAGGGCTTGCCATAGACCCGCTCCACGTCGTAGGGCGAGAAGAGGGCCATGGGCTCCTTGCGCTTGGCCAGCTCGAAGGTGATGTCGGGGATGACCACGCCCAGGGCCAGGGACTTGATGCGGATCTTCTCGTCCGCATTCTCCCGCTTGGTGTCCAGGAAGCGCATGATATCGGGGTGGTGGGCCGACAGGTAGACGGCGCCGGCACCCTGGCGGGCACCCAACTGGTTGGCGTAGGAGAAGGAATCCTCCAGGAGCTTCATGACCGGGACCACGCCGCTGGACTGGTTCTCGATGTGTTTGATGGGTGCACCCATCTCGCGCAGGTTGCTGAGCAGCAGGGCCACGCCGCCGCCCCTCTTAGACAGCTGCAGGGCGGCGTTGACGCCGCGGGAGATGGACTCCATGTTGTCCTCGATGCGCACCAGGAAGCAGGAGACCGGCTCGCCGCGCTGGGCCTTGCCCAGGTTCAGGAAGGTCGGGGTGGCGGGCTGGAAGCGGCCGGAGATGATCTCATCCGTGTACTTCATAGCTGCCTGCTCATCCCCGTCGGCCAGCTCCAGGGCCACGGCCACGCAGCGCTGGGGGAAGTCCTCCAGGTAGCGCTTGCCGTCGAAGGTCTTCAGCGCGTAGGAGGTGTAGAACTTGAAGGCGCCCAGGAAGGTCTCGAATTCGAAGCCGCTCTCGGCTGCATGCCTGTAGATCCTGTCCAGGAACTCAGGGGTATAGCGCTCGAAGACCTTCCGGTCGTAGTACTCGTGGTCCACCAGGTAGGCGATCCGCTCGGCCGTGGAGGGGAAGGTCATGGTGTTGGGCCCCACGTGCCGGTCCATGTACTGGCGCTCGGCCTCGTGGTCCTTGTCGAACTGGATCCTGCCGTCCTTGTCGTACAGGTTCAGCATGGCGTTCAGGGCATGGTAGTCGTGAGCCGGGTCGAAGGTCTCCTCATCCTCGGATGCGGTCCTGTCCAGGGCCAGGGACGTGTCCTCGTTTGCTCCCATCGGGTGTCCTTTCATGAATATGGCAGTGATGATACGTGTAATGAAATCGGCTCAGGACTCGGGGTGGTTGCGGAAGAAATCCACCACCCCGCGGCGGACCTTCTCCTGGTCCTCCTTGGTGCCCATGAGCTCGAAATAGTAGAGGAAGGGCACATTGCACTTGCGGGAGATGATGTCCCCCGCCATGCAGAAGGCCTCCCCGAAGTTGGTGTTGCCCGAGGCGATGACCCCGCGGATGCCGGCCCGGTTGGCCGGGTCGTTCAGAAAGCGCTTGATCTGCGGCATGACCGCCTTCTTGGCCGATCCTCCCCCATAGGTGGGGACGATCAGGATGTAGGGCTGCCGAATGTTGAGCGGCGGATCCTTGGGCCTCAGAGGGATGCGGAAGACGTCAATCCCCTCGTCGTCCAAATGGCAGTTGGCGATGAACCGGGCGGTGTTGCGCGAGGCCGACGAGAAGTAGACCACGGCCCCCAGGCGCTGGCCCTGGGCGGCGAACTCGGGAGCGCTGAGCTCCGAATCAGTCCCGGCGGTCTGCTGTTGCTCCATGCTTCCTCCTGATCAGGCCATCCAGAGCCTGTCTTGACGGTGATGCCCGCCCTGAGGACGGACCGATCAGAACCCGCCCAGCGCGAGCCTGAACTACTATATGTGCTGTCGATATCAAAAACGGTGAGCATATATAGGGTTTTCTGTGCCCAATATCACACCGGCTCCAACTGGCCTAGAAGTCCCAGTCGTCGTCGTCCGTGGACTCGGAGTGCCCCATGACGTAGGAGGAGCCCGAACCCGAGAAGAAATCATGGTTCTCGTTGGCCGATGGCGACAGGGCCGCCAGGATCTCCGAGCTGACATCGGTCTGGTCGGCTGCGAACCGGGCCGGGTAGCCCAGGTTCATCAGCGCCTTGTTGGCATTGTAGCGAACGAAGGCGAAGACGTCCTCGACGAAGGGGAAGCCCTCATAGATCTGCCCGGAGTAGACCATCTCCAGATCGTAGAGCTTGTCCAGCAAATCATTGGTGAACTTCTCCAGCATGGCCTGGTCGGCCTGGGTCCTCTCTTCCAGACCCCGCTGATACTTGTAGCCCGAGTAATAGCCGTGGATGGCCTTGTCGCGCAGGATCAGCCGGATCATGTCAGCCGTGTTCATCAGCTTGGCATGGCTGGAGAAGTAGAGGGGCAGGTAGAAGCCGGCATAGAGCATGAGGGAGGAGAGCATGGTGGAGGCCACCTTGCGCTTCAGGGGATCCTCGCTGACATACTCGTGCAGGACCGTGTGGACGCGCTCCTGGAGGACATCGTTGGCCACAGCCCAGCGGTAGGCCTTGTCGATCTCCTCGCTGGAGCAGAGGGTGGAGAAGACCGAGGAGTAGGAGCGGGCGTGGACCGACTGCATGAAGGCGATATTGGTATAGATGGCCTGCTCCTGCTCGGTACGGGCGTGATCGATCTGCACCAGCTCGCCGATGGTGGCCTGGGTGGTGTCCAGCATGGTCAGTCCGGTGAAGACGCGGACCGTGGTCTGGCGCTCATGATCGGTCAGGGTGTTCCAGGAGGGTATGTCGTTGGACAGGGGCACCTTCTCGGGCAACCAGAAGTTGGAGACCAGACGGTTCCAGACCTCCAGATCCTTCTCGTCGGTGATCTTGTTCCAGTTGACCGGGCGGATCCTGGCATCAGGGGTGACTCGGTACTGGGGCGGGGTGATGGATTGGCGCATCATCTCGTCGTCGGCATAGACGCCGGCCTCTGACTTGGCGCTCTCTTTGGTGCTTTCCTGCTGGCTCATGACAAAACCGCCTTTCGTGAATCAGTCGACTGCTGCTGGAGCTGCACTCCCATTCCGGCCAGGATGGCCCTGACCGCTTGAACATCCTCCGAGGTGCCCAGCAGCTCGAAGCGATAGAGCTCAGGAACCCCGCACCGGCGGGCTATCAACGGGCCTGCTGCGCAATAGGCGCTGCCGAAGTTTCGGTTGCCCGAGGTGATGACCCCGCGAATCAGCCCGCGGTTGACCGGATTGTTCAGGAAGTGGATGACCTGCTTGGGCACGGCTCCCTTGGCTGACCCGCCGCCATAGGTGGGCACCAGCAGAAGGTAGGGCGTATCCATAACGGGCATGGGCTGGCGCCGCTCATACAGGGGGATACGGATGGGCCCCTCCACGCCCAGCCGCTGTACAAAGCGGTGGGTGTTGTTGGAGACGCTGGAGAAATACACCAGCCTGGAGGCGCCATCGGGAGGATCGCGCCGATCCACATCTGCTGAGGACATAGTGACTGCTGCTCCTTGGTAAACACTATATATTGGATTGGCTTGGCCAGCCAACCACAATATATAGGTTTATCCAGGACGACACAAGTTCACAGGAACAAAACCGCCCCCGCTGTGACATTCCATACAAGAACGGAGGCGGCAAGCATTTACATTTACACTCGCGCTATTGCGGCCTTAGTCAGATATCGGGTCCTGCGGCAAACCCCGTCGACGCAGGTCTGCGCAAACCTCCAGGACGCGATCGTTGGCCTCCCGCTCCCCCACAGTGATGCGGATGCCCTCGCCAGGGAAGGTTCTGACCGACAGACCCGCGTCGCGGAACCGCTGATCAGCCTGCGCAGCCGCATGACCCAGTGGCAGCCAGTAGTAGTTGGCCCGAGGTTCAGGAATCTTCCACCCCTGCTCCTTCAAACCAGCCAGGATTCTGGCCCGTTCCTGCTTGAGAGCCCGGACCCGTTCGGCCAGGCGATCCTGTGCGTCCAGGCTGGCCATCGCCGCCGTTTGGGCCACATCGGTGACACCGAAGGGCAGGGCAACCTTGTTCATGCCGGCAATGATCGGCTCGGCGGCCACGGCGTATCCGATCCGCAGACCGGCCAGCCCGTAGGCCTTGGAAAAGGTCCGGGCCACTATCACATTGGGATGCTCACGCATGAGCGACAGCCCGTCGGCCCGATCAGGGTCGTCGTTGAACTGTATGTAAGCCTCGTCGAAGAGCACCGGCAGGTCTGCAGGCAGGGCTTGCAGCAGCCGTTCGGCCTGGCTGCGATCGACATTGGTCGCAGTCGGATTGTTGGGGTTATTGACAATGACCAATCTGGTATGCTCGTTGACCGCCGCAATCATTGCTTCGATGTCATGGCACCCCTGGTCATCCAGGGGCACGGGCACCCCGGTGGCGCCAGCCGAGGTGACGATGATGGGATAGGCCTCGAAACTGCGCCAGGGATAGACCACCTGATCTCCATGACCGGCCACCAGATCAACCAGCTGGGTGATGACCTCGGTGGACCCGCATCCCAGCTGAATACATCCAGGATCCACCCCATGCAGCTGGGCCAGCCGCTCCACCAGATGGGTGCCACGCATGTCCGGATAGCGGTTCAGATGGCCCAGGGCCTGTTCGGAGACGGTCTGGATCACGCCGGGCAGGGGCGGGTATGGGTTCTCGTTGCTGGAGATCTTGTAGCTGGTCAACCCGGGAACAGATGGTGCCGGGCTGCCCTGCCGGTAACCGGGCAGGGCATCAATGCTGGGACGATGACGATAGTACATGGGCACCATGCTAGCGGCCGCCGTATGTCTCCGCGGTGTCTGTTCCGCTGCACGGCCCTCCCGAAACGCGAGTGGCCCCCGGTCCTTCCGCAGGACCAGGGGCCACTATCACCGCCTCTTTACTTGAGGATGGCCAGAACGTCGCGCGCGGACACGATCAGGTAGTCCTCGCCGCCGTAGTTGACCTCGGTGCCGCCATACTTGGAGTACAGAACCTTGTCGCCAACCTTGACATCCATGGGGATGCGCTCGCCCTTGTCGTCACGACGGCCGGGGCCTGCCGCCAGCACCTCGCCCTGCTGGGGCTTCTCCTTGGCGGTATCGGGGATGACCAGCCCGGAAGCGGTCTTGGTCTCCGCCTCAGCCTGCTTGATGACGATCTTGTCTTCCAACGGTGTGAGTGAAATCGACACTGTGGACCTCCTACATCTTGTGAGAACAGCCAATGAACCCACGCCGGAACGTCGATGAGAGGCTGACGAACACTCACCACGCATTCCTTTGCGCTACAAGTCATAGTAGCGCGAAATTAGCACTCTGCCAACTTGAGTGCTAACGCTGGTGGTGAAAGAAAGGTCGCCGATTGGTCGCTCAGGACTTGGCTGCCGGACGACGCCGGGCCAATATAGCCTCCACGCCGATGGACAGGGAGTCCTCGCTGCGATCGGGCGCCTCGACCTGGGCCTGCAACTCCCGCTTGTGAAAGTCGTCGGGCCGGCCATCGGTCTTCTTCTTTTCGGGGGGACGGGCCACGGAGACCTGACGGGTGGACTTGATCTCCAGGCTGTGGGGACCCTCGTCTTCGCTGTTCCTGCCGTCCTTGCCTGACCCCTCGCCACGGGCCGATCCCAAGGAAAAGGAAATCAGATCCTGGCCCGCCGCCATGCCGAAGGCATCCAAGGCCGGAGAAGGACTGATGCGCTCAAGCTCATTGGTGGCATCGTCCTGGGCCTTTGCCGTGGACGATGGAGACGGGTGCTCTTTGCCAGCAGATTCAGAGACCGATCCGGACCTGTCTGTATGGGTACTGGCGGATTGAGCAGACTTCGACCGCGGGGAAGCTGAGGACTTGTCCACTGACGATTTGGACACTGTGGGCTTGGAGGCGGTCTTTTGGGCCTTTGAAGATTTGGTAGTTGCCGGTTTGGAAGCCGTCGGCCCAGAAGCTGCTTGTTTGGCTGGGTGCCGTTCAGCGGTCTTCTCGGGCGACTTGACGGACCCGGCCGAACCCTTGGCCTTGCTGCCGTCGACTGTCGACTTGACAGGCTTTGCAGAATCGTGCCGTCGGGCCTTGAGGGCCGCCTGCTGATCAGCCTTGGCCTGGGCAAGCGTTCGACGGATCTCACCCTGGTCAAGCACATCCGTGGCAGTTTCCGTGCGGCCCTCATTCTTGGTCTGCCCTGGCCTGCCGGAGGTCTTGTCCTTAGTCAGACCGGCCGCCTGCTGACGACGCTGCCGGGCACGCCGCTGGGCCAAATTTCGCTCCCAGGCCCGAGCCTGGGCTGAAGCATGCGCGCCTGCGGCCAATACCACTATCACCAAGGCCAGAGGAATCAAAGTGAACCATGGGCTGTAGCCCAAGGGGAAAGAAAGTCCGGCCACCAGCAGGGTGACGACCAAGAGGGCAAGGACCAGGATGCGACGACGACGTATGGCCGCGCGGCGCAACTGTCTGATCTGCTTGATGCGCTGGGCCTGACTGCGCCGGTTGCCATCCTGCTGCCCTTGCTGCATGACCAACCCTTTCACCGTCCTCGACTGCCTGTCGCAGAACCTCATGCCGTCTTCCCGCCCCACCATGTGCAGGGAGGTGGAAAGCCTGTCCTGGCGATGCTCCGAGGCCCGCTTCATGCCCTTGACGGTGCGAAACG
This sequence comes from Bifidobacterium sp. M0353, assembly GCF_016100645.1. NCBI lineage: Bacteria > Bacillati > Actinomycetota > Actinomycetes > Bifidobacteriales > Bifidobacteriaceae > Bifidobacterium > Bifidobacterium sp. M0353. Next base: position 1,321,485 of record NZ_JACFSB010000001.1, read on the forward strand.
GCAGCCAACCCAGCACCAGAATCACCGCAATCACCAAAACCACGATGCTGCTGAGTGATTCATAAACCATAGGTACTACGTTAGTTGACGGTATGCCCCAAGCGGCAAGTCAAACCCAGCGTGTCGACCATGTCCGTCCCAGGAGCTCACAGACGAGCCAGCAAATCCGGATCGAATTGGTCGCTGATCCAGGCAAAGGTCAGGTGGTCCCGCCACTGTCCGTTTACATACATGTAGCTACGGCGCAGCCCCTCCGGCTCCATGCCCAGCTTTTGGACTACACGCAAGGAGCGCTGGTTTTCAGGCAGAATCGCCACCTCCAGACGGTGTAGATGAGGCCCCTTCCTGTCCCTGAAGGCCCAATTCGCCAACATGGCCAAGGCCAGTGGCGCGAATCCGTGACCAATCCAATCCTGATCCACCCAGTAGCCCGCTACCGCCGTGCACATGGACCCGTATCGGATGGCACCCAGGGAAATCTGCCCGACAATGCTCTGATGAAACTCCATTAGAAAGACCGCTGAAGTCCCCTCCTGCCGGGAACGCTCCAACTCCTGCATCCATTGGGCATAGGTCATGCCGGGTCCGTGGCGGGGATCCCCTGATTCCCATGGAGCCAGCCACTCACGATTCCTCCATCGGACCGCATTCCAGGCTGCCTGGTCACCATCGCGGATGGGTCTCAGCAGGAAGTCCCCATGGCCTGGGGGCGCAGTCAGACGATCAGGCAGATTCAAGACATGGTACGACCTGGCTCGGGAACCCTGCCAGACCTGGCGGAAGGTATGCAGAACCGACATGACTCCATGTTCTCACCGAACGGCCATGGAGGCAGGCAAGCGTCCACCAGGGAGAGCCCCTGCTGGTAGACCTGAGGACATGAACGAGCAGGAACGCATCGATATGGAAAAGCAGGATCGGCGCGGCAGGCTGCTTGAAGCCAGGCGGCGTATCGACCCGGCCCAATGTCTGGACGCAGGCCGCAAGCTGGCCGATCTGCTGGCCGTCCAGGTGCTTGCCAAGGTCGAACGCTCCCGAGGCGATCAGAGCCTGACCGTGGCTGCCTTTGCCTCCATTCGGGGAGAGATAGCCATGGACCCCAGCCTGGACCTCCTGCTGGGCCGGGGCCACCGGGTGCTCATCCCCATGCTGGGCACGGGCACCCAAGTAGGTTGGGGATGCTTGCAATCAGAGCAGGATCTGGACGACATGAAGCGGATTCCCGGCTGGCGGCCGGACGAACCCGATATGTCGGCCCTGCCAGCGCAGGCCTTGGATCAGGCCGATCTGATTCTGGTGCCCGCACTGGCCATCGACCATGCCGGCATTCGTCTGGGTCGAGGCGGCGGCTGGTATGACCGGGCTTTGGCCCTGCGGGCAGAACAGACTTCAGTGGTGGGCATCTGCTGGCCTGGCGAATTCGTGGAAGCCCCTCTGCCCCATCTGGACCATGACCTTCCTGTGGATGCCGTCCTGACGCCCGAAGGTTTCACGCCCACAGCCGCAGGTCTGTCACGAGGGCCCGGAGCGGACCATAATGGTGATGAACAAGACTGACGAGAGGCCCGGTGCCGATTCTTCTGGTCGAAGCCACCACTAGGATATTGGGTGTTGAACCAATCGTCGCGCGAACCGACCATCAGCGGAGGGAAAGAACGGTGCCCACCTATCATTATCGTTGCAAGAACTGCGGATACGACTTTACCAAGGAGCAGTCTTTCAACGACGAGCCCATCACCATCTGCCCCAAGTGCGGGCAGCAGCAGGTCCGCAAGGTCTTTTCCGCAGTGCCCATCGAGTTCAAGGGCCATGGTTTCTACCGGACCGATGGAGCCTCATCCTCCTCTTCAAGCTCCACAAGCAGCAAGTAAGTAGACCGAGAGGCACATTCGACCACATCGACCATGCAGACCCATATGCCTGCCAAATTCCTGACAGGCTGGGGGCATGGTCGATTTTTCCATCTTCAGCAACAAGGGCAAGCCTTCAGCAGCCGGATCCCTAATCCGCCGACGGCGGCTTTTTAAGCTGCGCCGTGCGGGAGCCGCCCTGGCATTGGGGCTGGCGGTTTTCTGCGCCCTGCAGATCCTGGTCCAGGCCCAGGGCCGCCTGTCCATACTGGTCGCCGCGCGACCTATTGCACGCGGATCAGCCATCGAACCTGGCATGGTCGAAACGCGAATCCTGCACGGCAGGGAACGGCTGCCTGGCCTGATCTCCTCATTTGGACAAGTACGTGGGCGGCGGCTGATGATCAGCCTGCACACAGGGCAACCGCTGACCACAGCCATGATCAGCAGCAGACCGGCACAGCCACCCGGGACCACCCCGGTGACCGTCCGCCTGGCCGACGATCCAGGAGACCTGCAGGCTGGTGACAAGGTGAATTTGCTGGCCTCGGGAGACTGCCCAGCCGGTGCCGACACGCATTCCGCCCAGCCGAGTTCCCTACCACCCTCCGCGAGAGACCAGCCAGGTTCTGACAGCAAACCAGGGTTTTCCCATGTCCAGCAAGTCAACGGCCTGCAGACACCGACGCCCGGACAGACCCAAGGCGTTGGACGCTGCACGTTAGCCGAGCAGGCACTGGCTCTACAACCGGCACAGACCATCGCCAAAGATCGATCCGATCTGGAAGGCCGGGAGGGCAACCGGGTCCGGCAAACATCCCAGGCGGTCTTCGCCCTGGATGCCAGTCAGGCTCTGCTCCTGTTATCGCTGGATCCATCCACCCCGGTCATTGCCATCCGACCTGACAGAACGTCTGCATCGACACCCTCCAATCATGTCGGAAAACCGAAACAATCCTGGGCCCGCGATAATGGAGGAAGAAGCAGGCATGGGCTTTCCACGCCTCATATCAGCTACGGAAGGATGCAGAATGGCCTCGATCAACCAGGTGGCGGCCAAGGATACCGCCGAAGCAGTCCACAAAATCTCACAAATCAGCAACAAGGGTGTGCTGGGCGAATTCAAGCAGTTCATCTCGCGTGGATCCATGGTGGACATGGCCGTGGGCGTGGTCATGGGTTCGGCGGTGACCAGCGTGGTCAACGCCATCGTCAACAATCTGATCAGCCCACTGATCGCCATGATCTTCGGCAAACCGGACCTGTCGGGACTCCTGACCATCAGCTACCGGAACGCCACCATCTCCTTCGGTGCCATTCTGACGGCTCTGCTCAACTTCCTCTTGATCGCCATCGCCGTCTACTTCTGCATCATCATGCCCATCAACAAGTTGCGGCAGCTGAGCCGGGCGGCCTCGGGCATCAAGGACCAGCCCAACGCTCCCAGCCCCCAGGACCAGAGCCTGCAGCTGCTACGGCAGATCGCCGACGACATCCATCAGTCAACGAGCGCAGACAGCCAACAGGCTGGGACCGGACTGCCCAAGGGCCAGGACTAGGACCGATAGTCAGTCGCCGCGCTCATTGGGGAAGAGCCCCCAATGGGGCGGCAGCTCGCCCAGGATCCGCCGGTCATCCCCGGCAAGACGATCCTGCTCACAGACCCGATCCTGGGGATCATCCTCGGTGCCATCAACATCGAACCGTTCCCTGCCTGGACGAACCACCCGCCGATGCCGACGCCGACGCGGAGCCGCAGACTCACCGGTCTGGTTCCCCCGGTCCGGCTGATTATCCGCCATCAACGCGCCTGCTGGTAGATGTCGGCAAGGCGGGCAACGATCCTGTCGGCTTCCTTGTCGGGGTTGACAAAGGCCGAAACGCTCCAGACGGTCATGACCGACCAGCCAAGATACTGCAAATCCTCGGTGGTGAACCGGTGACGCTCCCGGGTGGACTGGGTGTGCATGAACTCGGCATCGTCGGTCAGCACAGCCAAAGCATAGGGCTTGTTCTTGAGCCCCACCACCAGCGGAATTCTGGGCGCCTGGTCGTACCCGTAATCCAGGGCTACATCCAGCCCCCGGGTCCGCAGTCTGTGGGCCAGATCCCTGAAGAGCACATTGGTGGACTGCTCGGCTTGCTCGGGCCGGGCAGGTTCGGCGTCGGGATGCTCAACCCAAGTCAACAGCTCCTTGAGCAGACGCGGCCCAGGCTGGTGGATGCGGTCAGCCTCAAGATCGTCGGCCGAGAATGCAGCGACGATGTCCAGATTCCGATCCGGCAGGACCAGAGCATCCAGCAACATACCCTTGCCCCCTTCGCCTTCCAGATCGCCGAACTGCTGGAGAAGACGGCCGTGGGTGGTCTTGGCAAAGCCCAGAGTAAGGATTACGTCCGTGGCCCGGGCGCCACAGACCTCGTCAATGCCGACGATGCGTACATGCCGCAGGAACTTGGCGAAGACCCTGTCCTTGGCCGCAGCCGACTTGAGTTCGGCCCCCAGCCTGGAGCGGTGGGTGGCCGACAGGGTGACCACAGTCAGCAGATAACTGTTCGGCACCAGGGAGAAGGATCCGGCCTTGCGTTTGAGCATCTCGACAACTGCGGCCACCTCCTGTTGGCTGGACTCTACCAGCCCAGTGGCCATGACAGGGACGCCGGCTCCCTCCACCCTGGTCAGGGTTACCCTGCCAGGCTCCCGGCAATCGGGGACAGGTGCCGACAGATCCCCATAACCATGATCCTTCAGGAAGGTGTCCAGCCGAATCGAGCGGCGCGAGGGCCGGGCTTTGACGGTGACCGGAACCAGATGGTCGACCAGCTGCAAGAGACCATCCGAGGTGATGGTAGGACGGTGCGCGATGACCGCCACCTGCCGGGCACGAGCCAGCACTGTCAGCACCTGGATGGAAGGCATATGGGCTCCCGCATCGATGATGACCGTGTCGGCCAGCTGTGTCGGATTGGTCCTGGTCGCCAGCGTGGCCGGAGTCGCGATGATGATGGGTTTGGCCGCCGACAGGATGCCGGGGTGGGCCTGCCGGAAGACCGCAAGGGAGGCGCCGGGGTTGCCGGCCAGCATGGTGTGCAGCTGATTGGCCTCCTGGGTGCGGGAGAAGAGCAGCTCGGACAGACGCTTTTCGCTCTCCTGGGCGACCATGGGCCCTACGCTGGCCACGTGCTGAGCATCCACCTGGCTGAAGCGGTCGGCTGCGTTGGACAGGGCGGAACCGTCCTGGTTGGAGATGATCTGCGAGGAGCGCATGATGTCGTCGAAGACCGTGGTCCACCAGGCCAGCTGCAGCTCGGCCCGTACCGCCTTGCCCTCAACCTGACGGTTGCGCAGGTCCTGGACAAGGTCCTGCAGCCCCGCCTTGCTGAATTCGTCCTCCAGGGCGCAGCGCTCAGGCAAGGTATCCAGGGCTGTATGGTCGTCAAAGAGCGCCTTGAGCCGCTCCTCCACCTTGTTCAAATCCATGGTCTCGAGATCGCCGCCGGCTGGAGTCGAGGCCAGAACGGTGTCCAGAGCCGTCATGTCGCGAATCAGGGATTCCTGGGTGTCGATGATGACGTCCAGCTTCGGCGGCAGGACCGGCCAGCCGCCGTGAGGGACGAAGGTCCGCCATTGCTCGGCCTGCTTGGAGACCACCACCAGCGACTCATGCAGATCCTCGACCTGCGCGCCAGGCCTGAGCAGGCTCTTGGCCTCCTTGACCAGACGTCGGCGTTCCCAGAATCCCAGATTGGTGCCATTGGCCTTGCGATCGGCCTTGGACTTGGTGGCCTCGATCATGGAGGGAATATCACGCTCGAAGATGGAAGGCTGGAAGACATCCAGGACCCGGCGCAGATTCTTGAGGACCACCACCTGCCGCCCCCAATCCTTGACGGTGGCCGGCACGGGGAATCCGCAGGTCTCCACAGTGGATTTGACCTGTTCACGGGTGTCCGGCAGAAGCCGCTGCAGGAGGCGAACCACACGGGAGTATGCGTCCACAGCCTCGTTCTCGTTGACCAGAGTGGCGCCGAACCAAGGCGTGTCCTGGGGACCGATGACGAACTCGCCCAGCTCGGCAGCCCTCTCCAGCTTGTCTGCCCATGCATCCAGCTCGGGCTGCAGGTTGTGGGCCGTCGCCGCGCCCAGACGGACACGGGTGGCAGGGTGCGTAGGCATATTGGCGATATTGGCCAGATTCTGAATGGTCTGGTAGGCCGAAACCCCCCAGCTGGAATCCACCCCATGCAGATCACCCAGGTAGCGGGTCAGCCGGGAGCGGACACCCACAAGCTCGTCAGCCACCTGATCGAAGTGTTCGCTGGCCTTGCCGGGTTTGAACCCCACTGCATCAATCAGCCGCTGGTCCAGGACCCGGCCAAGCTGATCGTCTGTCAGGTCAAGAGCCATGTCCGCCATCCCGGCGGCATCCAGACGATGCTGGAAGCGTCGCTTCTCCTCCACCACGCAGGGCACGTAGAGCACGGTCCTGCCGGCAGTGACGCAGCGCGAGGCGATGGCCAGAGCATCGTCAGCGCTGTGGCGGCCGGTCTGTTCATCGACAAGCACACTGTGTCCGGTCGCCACCAGCTGGGCGGCATAACGGACCTGGTTGTCGACGTCTCCGGCCTCGAACTCGCTGTGGGGGTCAGCATCAAAGGGGCTGTAGTCGGGCACTGGTCCGCCCTTGAGCCGCTCCGAGGCAGCCTGGTCGCCAGCCAAGGCATCCAGCAGATCGTTGCCGGTGGACCCGGCGGTCATCCGGTCCAGAATCCGAAGGCTCTCGCCCAGCAACTGGGCGGATGGCTCGATAAAGCACCCAAGAACGATTTTCCGTTCAATGGTGAAGTCGCTGATATGCGGCGTAATCAGGGCCGTCATGTCCTTGAACAGTGAAGAAGTTTCGGGGGTGCCGCCCTGATAGTGGGAGGCGGAAAACAGGCGGTCCGGGTCCAGGGTGATGCCCCGCTCACGCATGGCCGAAATCAGGGCAGGATTAAGGTCCACCTTGCCTGTGAACCTGATGGAGGATCTGGAGGCCCCCTGTGTGCTCTCGTCGATACGCACGGGATAGAGCAGTACAGGCATATCGCGCCCCTGCCAGGCAGCCACTCCCACCACCATGGAAAGCTGGGCGAAACCACTGGCACGCTCCTTGGCGGCCTGATCGTCCAGAACCCGCTCCATGCGCCGGTGAGCCGCGCGTAGCATACCCCGGTCTCGGAAGAGCGCATCCAGATGAACCTGGCCACTGGCGAAGAGCTGGGCGATGCCTGAAGGATGCGCATGGGTCAGGTCCATCTGCGCCGCCAGCTGCGACACATTCTCCAAGGGGGTCAGGCCCACCTGGTTCTGGTAATCCTGGCGCCATCCCCGGATTCGCTCCAGTGGAGTCAACGGGGCCTTGACCTCTTCTGCGGCGCGGTCGGAGGAGGAGCCGGCCGTTGATGCCTGTGCATCTTCAGCCCGTTTCTCCTCTTCCGATCCCCCGGTGCTCATTACCGTCTCGCTCATCCGTCCACTCACTTCCGCACGGCGTTCAGATATTCGTGATACCCGTCATTGTTGCGCAGGGCCGCGTCGATGTCCTGGTCGCCCTGAGCCTCCAACCAGGCGTACAGATCATCATAGAGGGCCGGGTTCATCGCCAGGAAAGGCAGCAGCTGCCGATGCTTGGCCATGGCGAACTGCAGGGCGAAGTCCCCGGTACGCTTGGCATCATCGGAGCTCATCCCGTCCACCACGATGGCCTCCTGGCCACGGTCATAGTCCCCCTTGGAGACCCGCTCGAAGACGGATCCGGGCTCGAAGGCCGGCTGATAACGCTGGTCATCACCCTGCTTATCCGCTGGCTGGGGACGCCGGGCCTGATCTGATTCCTTCTTGGACAGGCGGGCCAGCTCCACGGCTCCCAGCGGGGTGAACCCCTGGGCCGAGCCCGGTTCGCCCCTCCGGCCTTGCCGTGACTGGCCGTCTGCATAGCCGCTGCGGCCGGAAGCCGCACGATCGTCATGATGACCACGATTGTCACGGACGTCATGGGCATCGCCGGCATCCTGGTTGTAGTGGTTCTGATCAGAAGCGGATTCGGGGGAACGTGATCGGCGAGCATCCGCGAAAAGGTCACGGTCGACAGGCCGGCTGTCCTCCTCCTGGGTGCCGACCAGAGGCAGGCCCTGCTCGGATTCATGCTCCTGCCATGGCAGAGGCCGACGAGCTTCGCCACGAGCGCCCTGGGCCTGGAAGTCACCTGCACGCCGGTCACCCTGGCGGTCTTCGAATGCCCTGTCATCCGGCTGGTCGGCATAGACCCTGCGACGGTCCGATCCCTGACCATCCGCTGAGCCTGCATCGACCGGCCCCCTGTCAGCCTGGCTATGCTCGATTGGATCAGAATCGTCAGAATGCCGCGCTTGCGAGCCCCGCGAATCCGCGGGCTGCGACGGATTGTCCCGCGAGTCGCGAGCGACTGAGACAGACCCGGGACGATCCTGAGAAGCGCCGTTGACCTCTTGGGAAGAATCGGCTGTCTTGGCGGCACCCAGGGCCATATCGTGAAGGGCAGTGACCCTGTTGCGGACCCCGTCGGCCTTGAAGATGCCAGTGGGCTCGCCGGCGCGCATGTCCAGAATGTCGTCGACGGACATCTCAGCTGCATCAGGCTCCACCATGCCCCGGGGCTGCGTGGAGTATGAGAAGAGGTCGGGCACCCGGGTCGAAGGATCGGTCTTATCTTCTTCAGGATTGCTGATGCGCACGAAGTCGACAGGGACATCACCGAATTGGAAACGAGCCGAACTGCTGGACAGGGGGAAGTCGGCATCCACAGGCAACCTGACCAGGGATCCGTCGGACTGGATCAGATAGGACCCGTTGGTGGAACCCATGTCGCGCAGGGTGGCCAGACCGTCCTGGTCGACGGCGAAAATGGCATGTCGCTTGGACATGGATTTAGTCTGATCGGGCACCTCCAGACGACGCCGACCGTCATCGGCCAGCGGACGCAGGGGCTTGCGGCCGATCTCGACGGTCTCGCCAGGCTTGAGCCGGGTCTCTTCCGCCCCATTGAACTTGATTATCCACACCTGCCCCGGTCGCCGATCGTCACTCACGTTTTCGACCTCCCAAATCTGCAGCCGCCTTCACTCGGTACTATCGCCTATTCTGTCATGAAACCCAGAGATAGGATTGATTGCGTGCCGAATTAACCGATAAAGGACACATGAAAGACGGGAGGCATGCCGGTGCAGCGAACCCTTCCCTCAGGCAAGGCTTTGGCAACGAAGCGATTGACTGGATCAACAAGAAACGGCGGCCGCCCTTGGCCTGGATACAACCATCAGAGTCAAGCAACGGCCGCCGTCATCGAATCAGTCCTGGCCGTCCTCTCCCTCGTCGTGGTCGTCGTCTGGGTGCGGAGTCATATGGACGACGAATTGGTCATCCTCGGGCACCGTGCTGCGGTTGAGACGATCGGAGTCTGACATGTGGCAGGAGACCGTCCCGAAAGCCGGCACGCTTACCGGTCGCCAGTTAGCGCCCCAGCCATTGACGGTCAGGGCCGCCTGGATAGGCTCTCCGGTCGGATTGTAGAGGATGACGCTGAGCTCACCATCGTCGCGAACGAAGGCGACCGATCCCAGCCCGCCGGTCCTGCCGTCACGGGTATGGCTGGTGGAGGCCACCCTGCGAGCGCCGACCGGCACATCCTGTCCGAAATTACGGAGCATGAAATATTCCAGGTTGCGCTTGACACCGCCGGTTCGGGAATCGACGGTGATGACCCCGCGCCGACCCAAGGTTCGCGCCCAACTGGGCAGACCCTGCTCATCCAGGGCCAGATTCCACAGGTCGATCATGCCCACGCCCTGGCGGACCAGTCCGATGCCGATCTCCCCGAACATGACATGGCTGGCCTCGTCCACCCGTTCGTCCAGCATGCAGCGCCGCTCACTCATGACCGAGCGCCATCCGGGGAACTGCCTGGTGGCGTTCACGACCCACTTGGGCAGGCCGGAGTATGTGTGCATGGCAGTCCCGGCGAAGCTCAGGGCCTCCACAGGGGTCATATAGTCGCTGACCGGGCGGCTGAAGAACCTCAATCCATCATCCCCGAAGAAGATCTCCACCTCGGGGAAGCTACGGTCCAGCGCCGGACGCAGATAGTCCACGCCCCAACGCACCAGCTGTTCAGGGGTCCAAATCGTCATGGGCCAGGGCGGATTGTTGGAAGGCTCGTTCTGCATGGTCACTGCCGAGATGGGAATCCCCAGCTTCTGGTAGGCCTCGATGAACCGCACGAAATAGCGGGCATAGGCGGCATCGACCGTGTCACGTGGACGGTAGCCATTGCCGCAGTATTGCCCCAGCCTCAGACGTCCAGCCCCGTCCAGCCGACCACTGTCCTTCATCCAAGCGGGTGCGCTCCAGGGCGAAGCCAGAATCCGCACGCCCGGGTTGATGGCCATGATCTCCTGAAGGACGGGGACCACATACTTCATGTCTTTGGTGGCCTCGGGCGTGCCCGGCTTCCCCTGCCCAATGGAGAAGTAGGTCATGCCCGAATCCGACATCACCCCATCGGGCAGATCATCATAGGAGTAGTAGCGCTGGCTGGAGAAGTCGCAGGACCCCATGGAGATCCTCAAGGTGGACAGGCCCGCCTGAGCCGGGTCGAAGAGCTCGGTCAGAATCCGATGGCGTTGGTCGGCATCCATGGCCGTCATGAACAGGTAGGCGCTGGAGTCCGTCAGAGCAGCGCCGGCCCCCTCCCAGTACTGGTAGCGTCTGGTTGGATCGATGACGATGGGGACGGCTGTGCCGGGTCCAGTCGTCGTCTCCGGGATCGTTATCGGTTCTCGCCGCTGGGACAGATCCCCTGCCGTCGCGGTCCAGATCTCCTCCATAATCGTATTTCTCCTTCCGCCGGGCTCTTTCCCGGTTTGCAGAATTCAAGCCTCAGCCCTGTCCGGGAGCCTTGTCATCCACGGTGTACTCAGGCAATTGCAGAGCGAAATCCTCATCTTCGGGCACTGCCGAATCGTTGATTCGCTCGCTCGTCGTCGCGTGCATGGTCACGGTCCCCCAGGCGGGTACGGTCACGCTCTGCCAACGGTCCCCCCAGCCGTTGACTGTGACAGCCGCCCTGACAGGCTGGCCCGTGGGGTTGTAGATATGGGCGGCGATGGATCCGTCCGGCGCCAGGAAGGCCACGGAGCCCAGCGAGCCGCTCCAGCCGTCCGGGGTGTAGTTGCTGGAGTCGATCACTACCGAACCGGGCTCCACGTCCTGTCCGAAGCTGCGGAGCATGAAATACTCCAGGTTCCTGCGGACTTTGCCGCTGCCATGATCGATGGTGACCACCCCGCGTCTGCCGTCGGCACCGATCTGGTTGGGCAGCCCCCGCTCGTCCAGGGCCATGTTCCACAGGGTGATAAAGGAAGAGCCATGGCGGACCAGCCAGTTGCCAATGACACCGGACATGATGTGAGCAGCATCCTCGGGGGTCTGGTTCAGCATGCAGCGACGTTCGGTCATGCCGTAGATCCACTGCGGATAGACCCGGTTGGCATAGTCCAGTTGCGGATAGTCGTTGTCATAGGTGTGCAAGGTCAGACCGTCGATGGAACGGGCCTGCTCGGCGGTGACATCCTTGTCGACCGGTCCGGTCAGGCAGTGCGCCGAGTCATCGTTGATGAAGATGCGCACCTGAGGGTGCCGACGGTCCAGCACAGGCCGTAGGAAGCGGTGGGCGAAGTCGGCCTGCTGGGCCAGAGTCCAGGTCATGGCTGGCCATGGGGCGGCGTTTGAGGGTTCGTTTTGCACAGTGACCGCCCATATGGGGATGCCTATGGCTTCCATCTCGTCGATGTAGCGGGCGAAGTAACGGGCATAGACCCCCTCTATGGAATCCTCGAGCGGATCATAGCCGTTGCCGGTCCACTCGCCGAAACGCAGGTGACCGCCCATGCACAGGTGACCGGTGTTCTTCATCCAGGCCGGGGCGCTCCAGGGCGAGGCGATGATTTTCACGGCAGGATTGATGGACAGAATCTCTTGGACTACAGGAATGATGTACTTGTAGTCCTTGGTGGCGTCCGGAGCACCCGGCTCGCCCTCGCCCAGGGAGAACCTGGTCAGATCCTTGTCATGCTCCCCGTAGGGGATGTCATCGTAGGTGTAGTAGGGCTGGGAGGACGGCTCGCAGGAGCCCAGCGGTATGCGGATGACTGAAAAGCCGCCCTTGTCCGGGTTGAACATGTCGTCTAGAAGAGCATGCCTTTGCTGCGCGGATTGGCTGCCCCAGATCAACGAGGCCGCGGCATCGGTGATTGCGGCTCCGGCACCGATCCAGGGCTGATGGCGCTGGCAGGGATCGATGACGATGGGCATGGCGCCCCTGGGCTTCTCCCCCATTGGAGGGGCCTGCAGGGGCCTGCGTCGATCGGTCAGATCTCCGGAGGTCACGGTCCAGAACTGGTTGGTGAAGGTGATGGTCATGATTGCTCTCTCGTTGTCATATCTGGGCATCGGCGTCACGGTCGATAGGACAGAGCCTTAGCTTAGCTGCGGTTTCAATCATGAAAAAAATGTTGCAATCTATTGCAATCGTTCCAACTATATGGCCATCCCCATGCCTCTGAGTGGCCGAAACTGCGTCCACAGGGGCAGAGGGGAACAAACACATATACTCCGGTGAAAATCGGCTCTGCACGGGGCAGCGCAACCACCCTTGCGCGCAGGTCTGACAAGATATAGGAAAAGCCCCGCGCTGTCGATGACAGCACAGGGCTTTCCAGCATGCAAGGGCTCAGAAAGAGCCGATGACTACTTGAGCTCGACGGTGGCGCCGGCCTCTTCCAGCTGGGCCTTGGCCTTGTCGGCGTCTTCCTTCTTGGCGCCTTCCAGGACGGCCTTGGGGGCACCGTCAACCAGAGCCTTGGCGTCGGCCAGGCCCAGGTTGGTGATGGCCTTGACGGCCTTGATGACCTGGATCTTCTTGTCGCCGATGGCGGAGAGGACGACATCGAACTCGGTCTTCTCCTCCTCAGCCGGAGCAGCAGCACCGGGGGCAGCAGCGGCCACGGCCACAGGGGCGGAGGCCTCAACATCGAACTCGTCCTCGAACTTCTTGACGAAGTCGGACAGCTCGACCAGGGTCATTTCCTTGAACGCGTCGATGAGCTCGTCAGCGGAGAGCTTGGCCATAATGGCTTCCTTTCATTTGTGGCGACCGGCATTGACTGGTAGGCCGATCACCGAACATCTTTTCTTGTATTTGCCGTATGAATCCGGGCCGATGGCCGTGGACTCAGGCGGCCTTTTCCTGCTTCTCGCGCAGGGCGTCGAACGTGCGCACTGCCTTGGTAGGCACAGCGACGAACAGGTTGGCGGCCTTGGACATGGTGCCCTTGAGCGCGCCGGCCATCCGGGAGAGCAGAACATCGCGGGATTCCAGATCCGCGATCTTCTCCATGGCATCCGCGTCAGCAACAGCTCCATCGATGAAGCCGCCCTTGACGATCAGTGCCGGGTTGTCCTTGGCGAAATCACGCAGTGTCTTGGCGGCATTGACGTAATCACCCTTGACGAAGGTGATGGCGCAGGGGCCGGCAAGCATCTCATCGAGACCCTCGATTCCAGCCTCTTTGGCCGCAATCCGGGCTAGCGTGTTCTTCGCCACGTTGTAGGAAGTATCGCGGCCTAGCTTGTTTCGCAGATCGGCGACCTGCGGAACACTGAGCCCGCGGTACTCGGTGAGGATGATGGCATCGGCATTACGGAACTTGTCCGTCAGCCTGGCGACAGCCTCTTCCTTTTCGGGCCTTTTCATGGCGTTCCTTCCTAGACAGACCTCTGGAGGGAGCCGGACGACCGAGCATGACAGGCAAAAAGAAAGCCCTGCCGACAGGCAGAGCGGAAAACAGGTCGTAAGGACCGATCTGAAACTCAACCTGTGCTGGCTCGATCAACCGAACTTAGGAGACCCAAGGGTCCCGACCAACGGTCTTTGGTATGCAAAGGGTAATAATACACAGTTCGGCTGCGGCCGTCAAATCCGCAGACGCCCCAAGCTCGGCATCAGTCAGATCCGAAGGCTGCAGGACTGCGGCGGATTCATGGTACACAAACCTCAGCGGGCGCGACCAATCAGCTCGCAGGCCCACGGGCGCCGAGCCACACGCCCATGGGCTTCTTATCGATCTAGGCTCAAAGCTCACGCACGATGCCCAGCACCAGCCTGGCGGCCGTGTCGGCATATTCGGAGATGTCAAACTCCCGGAAGACCTCGTAGTCGGTGTCGGCGTTGTCGCTCAGAGCGCGGATGACCAGGGCCGGGACCTTGTTGCGGGCCGCCACGTGGCAGACGGCAGCCCCCTCCATCTCGACCGCATCAGCCCCGGTCTGCTCCTTGACCTGGGCTATCTTCTCCGGGCTATCCACAAAGTAGTTGCCTGTGGCAATGGTGCCGACGATGTGCTTGATCCCCATGGCATCCAGAGTCCGGCTTGCCAGATCCAGCAGGTGGGGGTCCGAGTGAAACTCCTCGGTGCCGGGTGCCGACTGGGCCACCAACCGCATGTCCGTGTCCAAATAACGCAGGGTGCCTCCAAGAACCACGTCGTTGATGTGCAGGTCCTTGTTCAGGTTGCCGGCAATGCCGGAGAAGATGACGGCCCTGGGATGGAAGGCATCAATCAGATACTGCGTGGTGGCGGCGATGTTGACAGTACCCATGCCGCCCACTGTGGCAGCCAGTCGAACCGGGCCCTGCGACCCATCAAGGGTGCCACATATGACTTTCAGTCCAGCATCACTGGCGTGCGGATCCTGATCCGCCTGCTTCAGGCCTTGGCCAATCAGGGCCACTTCCTCGTCCATGGCTCCTATGACGGCAACCGGCCGTCGATCTTCACCCTCCAGGGAACCGTCTGTTTCACTCATGCCTGACTCCTTATCCATGATTTCACCCGCGAATGCGGCCCGACCAGCCTACTGCAGGCCGTAAGTCAACGAGCCGTGCTGCGACGACGGTCCACTGCCTGTGCCAGCTCCTCCAGCAGATCCTGGGTATCGGGCCAGGAGATGCAGCGGTCGGTGATCGAACACCCGTAGACCAGCTGGTCCAGCGGGGCCGGCTTCTGATTGCCGCCACGTATGAAACTCTCCATCATCAGCCCGGTAAAGCCCTCCTCGCCGTCGCCTATCCGCTGGGCCAACTCATGGACTACCTGGATCTGGCGCCGCTCGTCCTTGCCGGAATTGCCGTGCGAGGCATCGATGAGCAGTCCGTGGGCAGCCGCGCTGTCCTTGGGCATGCGCTGGCGAAGTACGACGAGAGCCGCGCGCACCGAATCCTGATCGTAGTTGGGGCCGGACTTGGAGCCGCGAAGGACCAGATGGCAGTCGGGGTTGCCCATGGTCGCTACGGCTGCGGCCTGACCCTCGTGGTCTATTCCAAAGAAGGTGTGGCGCTGAGAGGCCGCATAGCAGGAGTCAATGGCCACATCCACGCTGCCGTCCGTGGCGTTCTTGAAGCCAATGGGCATGGACATGCCGCTGGCCAGCTGCCGATGGACCTGGCTCTCCGTGTTCCGAGCGCCAATGGCCCCCCAGCTGACCGCATCAGAAATGTACTGTGGCGATGTAGGCTCAAGGAATTCCGTGGCCGCCGGAAGCCCGGTCTCCAGCACACCCAGCAGGATGCGCCGTGCCAGAACCAGACCCTTCTGGATGTTGTGGCTGCCGTCCAGGTCGGGGTCGTTGATCAGGCCCTTCCAGCCGACCGTGGTCCGGGGCTTCTCGAAGTAGACCCGCATGACAATAAGGA